>CAWBOP010000001.1:0-83391 GCA_963790465.1 Terriglobia bacterium
ACGAGGTGGGCGGCCGTGTCGGCCATGCGCCGGCCGCCGCACGACGGGCAGAACGCCCGGCCCTTGCACGAGAACGGGACGAGCCGGTCGTGGCGGCAGGCGTCGCAGTGCACGCGGAGGAAGCCGTGCGCCAGGATGCCGCATTCGAGGTAGGCCCGGAACTCCCTCTCCACGAAACGCGGCACGACGCGATCTCGCTCGCGTGCGATCGCGAGGAAGGTCTCCACGGCGCCGGCGACGGCGCGATACAGGACGGTGCGGGCCACCTCCCTGGGGACGTAGCGATTCAGGGGGTCGGTCGGTACTCGTGGTTCGCACACACCCGCCGAGAGGGGCCAGTTTCGTGCCGCCGCCATTTCCGCGGATTTCATTGCAAGCGTGTCCGCGTGCGCCCGCATGCGGGCAGGTCCCTGTCCGCCGGCGGACGTTGCCATGCGCGCTTCGGGCAGCGCGGGCAGGCCCGTTGCGTGGCGGCAACACGGGCATCGAGGAGGCCGATCACGGGGTTGACTCGGCGCGCGCGAACCGCGACCATGAGCGGGTCCCGTTCGATACGTCTTCCCGCGATTTCACGATGACGATCACGTTGCCAGGGCGTCCTGTTTCGAGCGACCGTGGCGAGTCCCGCGCGGGCGCCGGCGCGCCGTCCGGGCGCGAGCCGACGTCTCCCGAACGGCTCGCCGATCTCCTGCGCGCGGTCTTCGGTTTCGAACGCTTCCGTCCGCACCAGGAAGCGGTCTGCCGCGCGGTGACCGAGGGGAACGACGTCCTGCTGGTGATGCCCACCGGCGCGGGCAAGTCGCTGTGCTATCAGCTGCCGGGCATCGCCCGGGCCGGCACGACCCTGGGGGTCAGCCCGCTGATCTCGCTGATGGAGGACCAGGTGGCGAAGCTCCGCGCGCAAGGCCTCCGCGCCGAGCGGATCCACTCGGGCCGCCCGCGCGCCGAATCGCGAGAGGCTTGCCGGGCGTACCTCGCCGGTGGACTGGACTTCCTGTTCATCGCTCCCGAGCGGCTGAGCGTGCCGGGCTTCCCGGAAATGCTCTCGCGCCGCACGCCGGCGCTGGTCGCCGTGGACGAGGCGCACTGCATTTCCCACTGGGGCCACGACTTTCGTCCGGACTACCGCATGCTCGGAGAGCGCATCCCGCTGCTCCGGCCCGCGCCGGTGATCGCGCTGACCGCGACGGCCACTCCGCTCGTGCAGCGCGACATCTGCGAGCAGCTCTCGATGACCGGCGCCCTGAGATTCATCCACGGCTTCCGCCGCGAGAACATCGCGATCGAGCTGGCCGAGATGAAGCCGTCGGCGCGCGTCGACGTGGCCGAACGCCTGCTCGGCGATCCGGCCAACCGTCCGGCGATCGTCTATGCGCCGACGCGGCGGCAAACCGAGGATCTCGCCCGGCGGCTTGCCGGGCTGTTTCCAGCGGCCGCCTATCACGCCGGGATGACCGCATCGCAGCGCGACGAGGTCCAGGCGGCGTTTCAGGCGGGCCGGCTCGAGGCGATCGTTGCGACGATCGCCTTCGGCATGGGCGTGGACAAGCCGGACATCCGCACCGTGATCCACATGGCCCTGCCGGCGAGCGTGGAGGGGTACTACCAGGAGATCGGCCGGGCCGGGCGCGACGGCGCCCGGTCCCGGGCGGTGCTGCTGTTCTCCTGGTCCGATCGAAAGACCCACGAGTTCTTCTTCGAGCGCGACTACCCCGAGGTGTCGGTGCTGGCCGAGGTGTGGAACGCCCTGAGCGACGAGCCGCAGCCGCGCGAGGCGCTGCTCGCTCGCGTGCCGCTCGACCCGGACCGGCTGGACAACGCGCTCGAGAAGCTGTGGATTCACGGTGGGGCGCGGATCGACGCCGAGGAGAACGTGGCGCGCGAGCGTCCGGACTGGGAGCGGCCGTACCTGGTCCGGCGCGGTCACAAGCTCGAGCAGCTCGAGCGGATCGCGCGCTACGCCGCGAGTCGCGGCTGTCGCATGGTGCATCTCGTCTCTCACTTCGGCGACCAGGAGGACGACGGCCGGCGCTGCGGGCAGTGCGATGTCTGCGCCCCTCGCGACTGCCGGGCGCTGAGCTTTCGAGCCCCCTCGGCAGGCGAGCGTGAGGCGCTCGGCCGGGTGCTCGAGGCTCTGCGCCGAACCGACGGTCAAGCCGGCGGCCGGCTGCACCGGGAGTTGTTCGGCGAGGGGCTCGAGCGCAACCGCTTCGAGCAACTGGTCGGCGCCCTCGTGCGCTCGGGCCACCTGTCCGAGCGCGCGGATTCGTTCCGGAAGGACGGGAAGGTCATCGAGTTCCGAAGGCTGTTCCTCTCGGCTTCCGGGCGCGATGCGGCCGATCTCTCGGGCGTGAGAGTGGCGGTCGAGGCGGAGCCGCCTTCGCGCCGCGACCGGCGAGTGAAATCACCGGCCGGCGTCAAGAACGGGAGAGCGGCGACACCGGAGACGATTGCGCCGCCCGAGGAGCAGGCCGCCGCCGATCCCGCCCTGGTCGAGGCGCTGCGCGCGTGGCGCCTGACCGAGGCCCGCCGTCAGAAGGTTCCTACGTTCCACGTTCTGACCAACCGGACGCTGGAGGGGATCGCGCGCTCCCGGCCGGAGGACGAGCAGGCCTTGCTCCGCGTGAAGGGGGTCGGGCACAAGATCGTCGAGCGTTACGGCGTTGCGATTCTCGATCGGGTCTGCCGGGCTTCGCGTTGACAGCCTCTTTTCGGCGGCTTCTAATCTCGCCGTGCTAGAGGGACGTCGTCCAGCCAAGAAAAGGGAGAGGGACGCCGCGCGCGGAGCGGGGCGGCGGCGGCTTGTGTCCGCGCTCCCCTACGTCCTCCTTGCCGCCGGGCTGCTTCTCGCCTTCTCGGACGGACAGGAAGTTCAAGCTGCGTTTTCGGCCCGACGTCCGGTACTGCCCAGTGACCTTGATGCTGGTCGAGTCGTCGTGCAACTCGTCGAGCGGTCGGCCCGCCGCAGCTTGCGCCGCGCGTAGAGGCGGTGATAGTTTCGACGCCGTGAGACCTCTCGACACCGACGCCGCCGCGCACGAGGCGCAGATGGAGGCGTACCGCCGCATGGGCCCCGAGGCGCGCGTGCGCATCGCTGCCCAGATGAGCGACGACGTTCGCACGATCACGCTCGAGGGCATCCGGATGCGCCACCCAGACTACGACGACGAACGGGCGCGCCGCGCCCTGTTCCGCCTGTTGCTGGGCGAAGACTTGGTGCGGGCGATCTGGCCGGGGGAGGCGATTGTCGCGCCGTGAGTGACGGAGCGAACTTCTTGGCGCGGCTCGTGGCGGCCCTGGATGGTGCGCAGATCCCGCACATGGTGGCAGGCTCGTTCGCGAGCGTTCATCACGGCGTCCCGCGGGCCACACAGGACATCGACGTGGTCATCGCTCCCAGTGGCGCCGCACTCAAGGCGTTCGTCGCTGGCCTGTCGCCGCAGGCGTACTACGTGAGCGAGGAGGCTGCGCTCGATGCGCTCCGCCGCCGCAGCATGTTCAACGTGATCGATCTGGCGACGGGCTGGAAGGTTGACCTCATCGTGCGGAAGTCGCGACCGTTCAGCGTCGAGGAGTTCCGCCGCCGGCTCCCGGTGCGCCTGCTCGGCGTCGACGCCTTCGTAGCGACGCCTGAGGATACTATCTTGACCAAGCTGGAGTGGGCCGCGATGTCCGGCTCTGAGCGACAACTCCGAGATGTGGCTGGGGTGCTCGCGGTCAAGGGCGCCGAGCTCGACGTGCGGTACATCGAACACTGGGCTGCGGATCTGGGGGTGCTAGAGCTGTGGCGGAAGGTGGTCGGGTCGTACGGATAGGAAGTTCAAGCTGCGCTTTCGGCCCGACGTCCGTTAATGAAGCGTTCTGTCAACCTGCCTGTCCCCGCCCACGTACCACCACCCTGACTCAATATACGCTGTGCGCGTGCCCGGTGCCCGGGTGAATTCAAACTGTTCGCCACCGAGCCTCGCCGACCGCGGTCGAGCGCGCGCACACCGATCCCACCAGGGTCGTGGAAGGTGCAGTGCTGACCGACGATCTAGAGGTCGGCGGGCAGAAGACCGCCGAGCGCCGCGGGCGCCACGGGTGGCGGGCGCGCCGGCAGGCCGAGGCATTCGAGTATGGCGCGGATGGCGTCGGGCGATTGGATCGCGGCCAGAACGCGCATGGACTGGCCCGGCGTAGCGACACAGGCGCTCGAGCCTGCGTCGGTCCCGCGCGGGAACGGCGACCGCGGCGTGCAGGCTGATGCCACCGACGCTCGCGCAGCCGGGGGAGCCGACATTCAGTAGGTGCTCGATGTCGATCCGGTCTCCCAGCCGGCGCACCCGTTGCCCTGCGCGAGGACCGGTCGCCACGCGCCCGCGTACGGATGCGCCGTATAACTCGGCCATCAGGGGCTGGTCGCGCATGAGCGAGTCCGCATCGTCGGGGTCGGCTTCGGCGCCCAGGCCGCGCCGCTCCAAGTGGCGCGCCAGCCGGCGCGCGAAGGTCAGCGCGACGCGCAGGACTTCCGCGTCGTCGGGTGGATCGAGCGGCACGAACCGTATCGACTCCGGATCGTCGGCGTCGAACACGCCGTCCAGCGCGAGCAGGTGAAAATGCACGTTCAGGTTCAGAGCATCGCCAAATCGCTGGATGAACGTCACGGCGCCCGCGTGGGCGTAACGGATCTTCCGGCGTTCGCGCGCCCTGCGGCGTAGCGAGGCGAACACCGCGCGCGCGAATGCTCGGAGCACTTCCGCGGTCAACCCGGCGTCGAACGCCATCCGGTACCGTAATGCGACGGGCACCGTCAGCACCCACTGGCGGACGGGCTCCTCCGGGAAGACGGCGTCCACGAGGTGGGCGGCCGTGTCGGCCATGCGCCGGCCGCCGCACGACGGGCAGAACGCCCGGCCCTTGCACGAGAACGGGACGAGCCGGTCGTGGCGGCAATACGGGCCTCAAGGAGGCCGGTCGCGGGGTTGACTCGGCGCCCACGAGACCGCGTTGACAACCTCTTTTCGGCGGCTTCTAATCTCGCCGTGGTAGAGGGACTTCGTCCAGCCGGGAAGAGGGAGAGAGATTCCGCGCCCGGAGCGGGACGACGGCGGTTCGTGTCCGCGCTCCCCTACGTCCTCCTTGCCGCCGGGCTGCTCCTCGCCATCGCGGTGCGCTTGCGGCTCCTCGACGTCCCGCTGGAGCGGGACGAGGGGGAATACGCGTACGCCGGGCAGCTCATCCTCGAAGGTTCCGTGCCCTACGGGGAAGCGCACAACATGAAGCTGCCCGGGACGTACTACGCGTACGCCCTGATCATGATGCTGTTCGGGCAGACGTCGCGAGGCATTCACCTCGGGCTGACGCTGTGGACCGCTTGCTCGGCGCTCCTCCTGTTCGCTCTCGGCCGCAGGCTGTTCGATCCGCTGGCCGGAGCGGTGGCGGCGGCCTCGTTCGCGCTCCTCTCCGCGAGCCCTACCTTTCTCGGACTCGCGGGGCACGCGACCCACTTCGTCGTACTCCCCGCCCTCGCGGGCTGCTTCGGAATCCTCTGGCCCGGGCGCCGCGAGCGGCTGGGGCTGGCGGGCGCCGGGCTCGCCTTCGGCATCGCGTTCCTGATGAAACAGCAGGCGGCGGCGCTGATGATGTTCGGGCTGCTCTTCGTCCTCTGGCGGTCTCGCGCGAAGGGCTGGCGGACCGCGGCCGGGAGGGGAGCGGTGTTCTCGCTGGGCGCCGCGATCCCCTACGCTCTTCTCTGCCTCTACCTCGCGGCGACGGGGGTCTTCGACAACTTCTGGTTCTGGACGGTGACCTACGCGCGCGCTTACGTCTCCGTGGTGCCCCTCTCCGCCGCCGTGCCGATACTCCTGGAGTACGGCGCGGAGGCGGTGGGCTGGAACGCGCCGATCTGGGTGGCGGCCTTCGCCGGAGGGGTCGTCTTCTTCCTCCGCGGTCGAGACGACGACTCGAAGGCTTTCCTCGCCGGTTTGACGGTGTTCTCCTTCGTCGCCGTGTGCCCGGGGTTCTTCTTTCGCGAGCACTACTTCATCGTGATGCTGCCGGCGGTGGGGCTGCTCGCCGGAGCCGGAGTCGCCGCCTTCCCCGCGGGAGGCCCGACGGGCCGGAAGTTGAGCCGCGCACGGGCCGCGTGGGCTCTTGCTGCCGTCGCGGCCATGGCGATCGCCGTCGCCGCGCAGCGGGCGCCGCTCTTCTCCTGGGATGTGACGCGGGTCTCCCGGGAGAATTACGGGGCGAACCCGTTCCCGGAGTCCGTGGAGATCGCGCGGTACATCGCGGCCAACTCGTCGCCCGAAGACCGCATCGCGATCCTGGGGTCGGAGCCGCAAATCTACTTCTACGCCCACCGGAGGTCGGCGACCCGTTACGTGTACGCGTACGCGATGATGGAGCCGAACCCGTACGCGGGGTGGCTCCAGGACCAGGTGATGCGCGAGATCGAGGCGGCGCGGCCGCTCTTCGTGGTGCTGGTGCGCGTGCAGACGTCGTGGCTGACGCGCCCATCGTCGGACATGCGGATCTTCGAATGGATCAACTCTTATTTTTTCAGCCAGTACGACGTCGCGGGTTGGGTTGCGATGCGGCCGGCCGGCCCCTCACGATACGTCTGGGGCGCGGAAGCCGCGCGGCAGGCTTCCCCCGGGTCCAACGACGTGATCGTGCTGAGGCGGCGGAATTGACGGGGCGTCACGGGACGGCTGGCTCCGGCGCCTTCTCGCGAAGCATCTGGATCATGCTTTGCGGCACGGCGTACCCCTGCTCGCCCGCGAGCCGGACCTCCCGCCAGGCCCGCGCGTAGTCTCCGATGCAGTAAAGCGCCGCGCCCAGGTTGTAGCGCGCCTCCGGATACACCGTCCGGATCGCGATCGCTCGCTCGAACTGACGGATGGATTCGCCCCATTGTTTCCGCGCCGCCCGCGCCGTTCCCAGGTTGTAGTAGGCCTCGGCGAAATCGGGGCGCATGGCGATCGCCTTGTCGAAGTGCGCGATCGCCTCGTCGATCTTCCCCTGTTTTGCCAGGAAGGTCCCGAGGGTGTTGTGCGACTCGGGCAACCTCGGCTCGAAGTGGAGCGCCTGCGCGAAGTGCTCGTTGGCCTCATTCGCCCGGTCCAGGAGCGCGAGGGCCAGCCCGAGATTGTAGTGGGCCTCCTCGAGGCGCGGTTGGATCCGCACCGCTTCCTCGAGGTGGGGGACCGCTTCCTCGATCCTTCCGTCCGAGGCCAGGGCGGAGGCGAGTTTGAGGTGCGCCGTGGCGTTGCCGGTGGTGACCTCGAGGGCGTGGCGGAAGAGCGTCTCCGAGTCGCGCCAGGTAACCCGCCTGGACCCGCGTGAGCGCCAGGAGGATCCCGAGGACGGCGGCCGACGCGGCGGCGACCGCGGCGGTGGAGGCCCGCCGCTGCCGCTCGGTGCCGCCGACGCGCCTCACGAGGTCCGCGGCACCCCAGACCACCGCGACGAACGGGCCGACGAGAGGAACGTAGGTGTAGCGGTCGGCCATGGCCTGCTCACCTACCTGGACGAGGCCGATCACCGGGACCAGCGTCACCAGAAACCACAGCCAGCCCACGAGGAGGTAGGGACGCCGCCGCCTCGCACGGATCGCTCCGTAGGAGATCGCCGCCAGGAGGGCCATGGCGCCCGCCACCTGCCAACCGGGGCGCCCGGGTCCGGGGTGCGGGTAGACGATCGAGAGGCCGACCGGCCTGATCGTCTTCCAGAGGTAGCCGGCGTAGGACACCACCGCGTTCTCGAGTCTCATGGAGAGGGGAAGCCGCTCGAAGGAGCCGAGGGCTCCGCCTCGATGCTGGGCCACGAGGGTGATGACGGAGGAGGCCGCCGCGAGGATCACCAGCGGGATCTTCTCCCGCACCACCGGCCAGTACGGTGGATGCAGCCGGTCGAGAGGCCAGAAGTCGAGGAGAAGGAGCACGAGCGGCACGCTGACGAGCATCGGCTTGCACGCGAGTCCGAGGGCCAGGAACGCCACGACCAGGAGGTAGCGCCGCGGGCCGGGACGGTTCGCATACCGGGCATACGCCCAGAGCGTCAGGATCCAGAAGAACGTGCTCAAGACGTCCTTGCGCTCCGAGATCCAGGCGACCGACTCGACGTGGAGCGGGTGGAGGGCGAACAGCGAAGCCACGGCGGCGCTACGCCCCGTGGCGCCGGTCATCCGGAAGAGGACGAGGAAGAGCAAGACCACGTTGGCCAGGTGCCAGATCAGGCTCGAGAGATGATGTCCCCGCGGGTCGGCACCGAACAGGGACCGGTCCGCCATATGGGAGACCCAGGTCAGCGGGTGCCAGTTCGCGGCCTCGGTGGCGGTCAGGGCCCAGCGCATCCCGTTGAGGGTCAGCCCTGCCTGGACGTGCGGGTTCTCGGTCACGTACTCGTCGTCGTCATAGTTGACGAAGCCGTTGCCGATCGACGGCCAGAAACCGGCAACGGTCAGAAGGACGAGCGCGGAAATGATCGCCGTCCGGCAGCCGCAAGGAATCCGCGCGAATCCGGCTCGGTCCCGGGCCGGTGGCCCGGCCGCCTCGGCGCGGACGCCCGGCTCGGACGGCTTGGACGGCTCAGGCAACTTGACCATGGCAGCAACCGCACTCCGCCTGACATTCGCGTGAGCGAGCGATCTCCTCGGTCCGTTGGGCCCTCAACAGGTCCCAGGCGAGCTACTTCACGTACGAGCAGCAGTAGTCGGCCACGCCGCGCACGCGAAGCTCGAACTTCGACTGGGCCGGCACGTCGAACGCCTGCCCGGCGCCAAACGTCGTCCACTCGGAGCTCCCCGGGAGCCGCACGTCCATCGAGCCACCGAGGACCTCCATGATCTCCTTCTCGGCGGTTCCGAACTCGTAATCGCCCGGCATCATGATGCCCAGCGTCTTCCTCGTGCCGTCCGCGAAGAGAACGGTCCGGCTCGTCACCTTCCCGTCGTAGTAGACGTTCGCCTTCTTGACCACGGTGACGTTCTCGAATCGGTCCATCGGCTCATCTCCCTCTCTCGTGCCCTCCGCCCGCGATCATCTCGAGGGCGTGGGGAAGAATCGGAAGCAGGAAGTCCATCCCGTCCCGCACCGCCTTCAGGCTGCCGGGCAGGTTCACGATCAGGGTCCGCCCGCGCAGCCCCGCCTCCCCCCGGGAGAGGCAGGCGTGCGGGGTCTTCTTCATTCCGTCGGCGCGCAGCGCCTCGGAGAGGCCCGACGCGCGTCGCTCGATTGCGGCGAGGGTCGCCTCCGGCGTATGGTCCCGGGGCGAGAAGCCGGTCCCGCCCGTCGTCAACGCGACGTCGACGGCCGTCTCGTCGGCCCAGCGCTTCAGGACCTCGACGATCCGCGCGGGCTCGTCGGGAACGATCTCGAGCGCGACGACTTCCCAGCCGGCGGCCGTCAGGCGCTCCCGGATGTAAGGTCCGGTCTCGTCCGTGCGCTCGCCGCGCGCGCAGCCGTCGCTCACGGTGAGAACCGCCGCCTTCATGGTCCGACTCCTCGCCGGACCAGCTCGATCGGGTCGCCCGCCGCGATCGCTCCGGTCTTGAGGACGCGGGCGAAGATCCCCTCGCGCGGCATGACGCAGTCGCCCACCTGCCGCCGTATGTCGCAACCCTGGTGGCACTCCTTGCCGATCTGGGTCACTTCCAGCTCGGCTTCCGTCCCGACGCGAAGGACCGACCCGACGGGCAGACCCACGAGGTCGATCCCTCGCGTCGTGATGTTCTCGGCGAAATCACCGGGCGCCAGCTCGAGGCCGAGGGCGGCGATCTTGTCGATGCTCTCGCGCGCGAGCAGGCTGACCTGCCGGTGCCAGTCGCCGCCGTGGGCGTCCCCCGCGACGCCGAATCCGAGCACAAGGCCGGCGCGGCCGACCGGGCGCTTGCGCGATCCCTTCTCCTCCGAGACGTTCACCGACAGGACGACCGCGCTCACGTCACTTCTCCTCGTAGGTTCCGCTCGAGCCGCCGCTCTTGCGGACGAGCCGCAGGTCCGTGATCCGGATGCCGCGCCCGGCGGACTTGCACATGTCGTACACGGTGAGCGCCGCGATCGACGCGGCCGTCAGGGCCTCCATCTCGACCCCCGTGGCGGCGCGGGTGCGGCAGGTGGCCTCGATCTCGATGGCGTGCCCGGCCTGGTCGAGAGAAAGCGTGACGCCAGCGAACGAGAGGGGGAGCGGGTGACAGAGCGGGATCAGCTCCGCCGTGCGCTTCGCCGCCTGGACGCCGGCGATCTCGGCGACGGTCAGCACGTCTCCTTTCTTGATCGCGCCTTGGCGCACCAGGCGGAGGATCCCGGGGGAGACGACGACACGGGCGCGAGCGATCGCCTCGCGGGGCGTGGCGGCCTTCCCCCCGACGTCCACCATCCGAGCCTTCCCCGTCGAATCGAGGTGAGAGAGGCGGCGAGCCATGCTCATCCTCCGATCTGGGACATCCCGCGTCCGCGGTCGCTCGCGGCGTCGGGCATGGAAACCGGCTTCTCCGCGACGGCCTCGCGGAGGAGCGCGCGCAGCCTCTCGGGGTCGCTCCGGGGCCGGAGCGCGGGCTTCAGGTCCACCTCGCGCCCCGAGAACAGGCAGGGTCGGAGGTAGCCGTCGGAGGTCAGCCGCAGCCGGTTGCAGCGGCCGCAAGGGTGGCCGTCCACGGAGGAAATTGTCGCGAAGCTTCCCGGGGCGCCCGGGATCCGCTGCCCGCATTCGGCGGGGCCGTACCCCGCGGAGCGCCCGGCGTCCTCGAAGGGACCGTGGGTCGCGAGCTTCTCGCGAATCTCCGCGACCGGCACGAAGTAGCGCTCGGACGAAACCGGGCCGATCGGCATGTACTCGATGAACCGCACCTCCACCGGGTAGGCGCGCGTGAGATCGAGAAAGGGGGCGATGTCATCGTTGATGCCGCGCAGGGCCACCACGTTGACCTTGACCGGGCGGAACCCCGCGGCGACCGCCGCCTCGAGCCCGCGCAGCGCCTCGGCCAGATCGCCGCCCCGCGTGAGCTCCCGGAACACCGCCCTGTCGAGGCTCGAAATCCCGATATTGATGCGGCCGAGCCCCGCCTCGCGCAGCGGCTTCGCCAGCTCGGGCAGAGCGATACCGTTGGTCGTGAGAGAAAGGTCCTCGAGCCCCTCGAGACGGGCGAGGTCGCGGACCAGCGACACGACGCCGCGCCTGAGCAGAGGCTCCCCTCCCGTGAGGCGCGCGCTCGCGATCCCCTCCCGGAGCGCCACGCGCATGACGGCGAGGATCTCTTCGTAGCGCAGGATGTCCGCGTGATCGAGAAGCCGGATCCCTTCCTCGGGAAGGCAGTAGCGGCAGCGGAGCTGACAGCGATCCGTGATGGAGATCCTCAGGTGACGGATCGTCCGGCCGCTTCCGTCGACGAGTCCCGGCATCAGTGGTCCTCGGGCTCCTCGATGAGGTGCAGCAGCACGCGGCTGCCTTGCGGCACGGAGACCGCGTCTTCGGGGATCAGCGCCAGCGCGTTGGCCCGCGTCATCGAGGAGAGGATGCCCGACCCTTGCGGGCCCGTGAGCGCCGCGCGAAGCTGGCCGCCGTCCTCCCGGGCCACGACCCTCAGGAAGTGCGCACGTCCGTCCGGCTTGCTCTTGCGCCACTCGCCGTCCAGGACCCCCTCCCTCTCGGGCCGGAACAGGTGCCGGAAGCCCATCATCTTGCGGAGAGCGGGCCGCACGTACTCCTCCATCAACACCATCACGGCCACCGGGTTGCCCGGGATGCCGAAGACCGGCTTCCCCCGCAAGGTCCAGAAGCCGAGCGGCCCACCCGGCTTCTGCGCGACGCGCCAGAAGATCCGCTCCGCGCCGAGATTCTCGAGAACGTCCTTGACGAAGTCGTAGTCGCCCACCGAGATGCCGCCGGTGGTCGCGACCACGTCCGCCGCCGCCGCCGCATCGAGAATCGCGCGCTCCACCGCCTCGCGGCGGTCCGGCACGCGCGGAAACGGCAGCGCGATGGCGCCCAGGGCGGCGGCCTGCGCCCGGACGGCGTGGATGTTCGCGTCGCGGATCTGCCCGGGACCGGGCCGCGCCGAGGCATCGACGAGCTCGTCTCCGGTGGTGAGGACGGCGATCCTTGCTCGGGGGAAGACCGGGACCTCGACACATCCGATGGCGGCGAGCAGGCCGATGTCCGCCGGACGGAGCGCCACACCCGCTTCCACCACGGGCGCCCCGGCGGGAAGGTCCTCGCCCGCGAGACGGATGTTCGCGCCGGGGCGAACGGGGTGGGTCACGCCCACCTGTTCCCCTTCCGAGGAGGTCATCTCGACGGGAACCACCGCGTCCGCGCCATCCGGAACAGGCGCTCCGGTCATGATGCGAAACGCGGTGCCCGGCTCGACCGCGCCGGATGCGACCTGTCCCGCCGACACGTCGCCGAGCACGCGAAGACGGACGGGATGGCCTGGAGAGGCGGCGGCGCAGTCGGCCGCGCGCACCGCGAAACCGTCCATCCCCGAGTTCGTGAACGGCGGAAGGGGCTCGGTCGCGAGGATCGGCTCGGCCGCGGCGAGAGCGAGGGCCTCGGCGAGGGAAACCCGGCGCGGCGCCAGCGGCGCCACGAGGCTCAGGACCTGCCGCAAGGCTTCTCGGTGCGTGATCACGGGCGATTCCCTCGAGCCGACACTGAATACTAGCGCGTCCCGCCCCGGGCCGGCGACCTGGCCGGGCACTCCGATGCCCGGTTCGCGACGATCCCGGACGACTCCGGGCGTCAGCTGCCGTTCGGGACCGTGAGCACCTTGCGGTCCACGAGGGAGTAGTGGCGCCAGGATCCCGGCATGTGCGACCCGATGGAGGCGACGGCCGTGGCCGCCAGGTACCACTCGATGCGCGCGGAAGGAAAGAATTCCCCCAGGCCGAGGAGCGCCAGCTTGATCAGCGTCGCGACGCCGCATCCCTGATACAGGACGACGCAGCTCTTGAAGAGATCGATGCCGAGCAGAACGAGACCGCTCGCGACGGTCAGCACGATCGGAACCGTCAGGTCGCGAACCGGGACGCGATAGGCCGCTCCTCCCAGAAGCAGCCCCATCGCGGCGATGTGCACGGTGCGCGCGCCGACGCGCCAGGCGCGATCTCCCCGCAGTGTTCGCGGAGGGTCAGGGAACAGAGACTTCATCCCGGATTCCTCACCCGGAGCTACACCCCGATCCCCGGCAGCCGCGAAACCATGACGCGTTCCGACGTGGTCTTCCCCTGCGTGAAATTCAAGAGGTAGTCGGGGCCGCCCGCCTTCGAGTCGGTGCCCGACAGGTTGAACCCGCCGAACGGGTGCACCCCCACGAGGGCGCCGGTGCAGCCCCGGTTCAGGTACAGGTTCCCGCAGTGGAACTCCCGCTTGGCCTGGTCGATCCGGTCGATGCTGCCCGAGAAGACCGCGCCGGTCAGACCGTACCGCGTGTCGTTGGCGACTCGAAGCGCTTCCTCGAAGCTCTCGACCTCGAGGATTCCGAGCACGGGCCCGAAGACCTCCTCCTGTCCCAGGAACGAGCGCGAGACCACGCCGTCGAACACGGTCGGCGCGATGAAGTAGCCGGGGCGGTCGAGAACCTGGCCGCCCAGCAGCAGCCGCGCCTCCCCCTTTCCGGTCTCGATCGCCTTCAGGATGCTCGCGTGGGCGCTCTGGTTCGCGACCGGTCCGGTGAACACGCACGGCCCCTCCCACGGGTTCGCCGCGGGAAGCTTCCGGGTCTTCTCGAGGATCATCTCGACGAGCCGGTCCTTGACCCGCCCGTCCACCACGAGCCGCGAGCAGGCCGAGCACTTCTGCCCCTGGAAGCCGAACGCCGACCGGACCACGGCCGACGATGCCGCGTCCAGGTCCGCCGTATCGTCCACGACGATGGCGTTCTTCCCCCCCATCTCGGAGACGTAGCGGGTCATCCACTTCCGGCGCTTGTCCGGCTTCGCGATCAGCTCGTTGATCCGCAGCCCGACGTCGGCCGAGCCGGTGAACGAGACGAAGCGGATGTCCGGGTGTGTCACGAGATAGTCGCCGATCTCGCGGCCGGAGCCGGGAACCAGGTTGATCACCCCCGGCGGGAACCCAGCCTCGTGGGCGAGATCCACGAGCTTCGCGGCGAGCACCGGCGTGTCCGACGACGGCTTGACCAGCACCGCGTTGCCGCTCACCACCGCGGCCACGGTCATCCCCGCGAGGATCGCCAGCGGGAAGTTCCACGGGGAGATCACCGCCCCGACACCCAGCGGGATGTAGGAGTAGCAGTTGTCCTCGGTGCTCAGGCGGGTCAGCGGCTGGTACTGGAAGTGCTTGACCGCGAGGCGCGCGTAGTACTCGCAGAAATCGATCGCCTCGGCGATCTCCGCGTCGGCCTCGTACCAGTCCTTGCCGATCTCGTACGACAGGAGCGCGAGGCACTCGAACCGGTCGCGGCGGATCAATGCGGCGAGCTTGACGAGCGCCTCCGCCCGCACCTCGGGGTCCGTTCGCGCCCAGGCGGCGAACGCCTTCTTCGCTTCCTCGATAGCCTGGTCCACGTGTCCCCGCGTGCAGCTCGCAGCGCGGCCCACGACCCGGTCGGGGAGCGCCGGGCAGATCGAGACGATCGTCTTCTCGGTCTCGACCTTGAGGCCGCCGATGACCGCGGGGTAGTACGCGTCGAGCCCGCGCTCGAGGGCCGCGATCGCCCTCTCGGCCCCCAAGACGTTCGCGTCGTCGGTGTAGTCGCAGATGCTTTCGTTCTTGAAGCGGGTCCAGAACATGGTGATCCTCGATGACGGACGATCGAAAGAGGACAGCTTACTCCATCGGAAACGGGTCACAAAATCAGGACCCTTCGCGTACGGATTCGCGCCACCGCGAGTCGGCGGCCGCCAACGCTTTGTGGCATACTGCCGCATCCATCGGCACATCTTCCGGGACGGCGACATGCGAATAGCCCACTTGCCCCGCCCCCGTTTCGACGACGTGATAGCCGCCCCTCTTGGGAGAGGGCGGAGGGAGACCGCATGGCCACGATGGAACTGACCGAGATGAGGGCGGCCCACCGGGTCCTGGCGTCGTTCGACTACCCGCCGGGGCGCGTGGAGCGGGGGTACGCCGGCCGGACGCTGCACGTCGATCTGTCGGAGAACCGGATCGAGGCGAAGCCGGTCACCCCTTACATGAAGGACTTCTTCACGGGCGGCAAGGGGTTCGACCTCTATCTCATGTGGCATTCCATTCACGGCCCGATCGCCTGGGACGACCCGGGGAACGGCCTCTACTTCTCCGCCGGTCCGCTGGGGGGAACCCCTTACTTCTCCGGCTCGGGCAAGTGTCTCGTCACCGGGATTTCGCCGATCACCGGATCCGTCATGGACTCCAACGTGGGCGGCCACTTCGGGCCGCTCCTGAAGTTCGCGGGGTTCGACGCCCTCGAGGTGCGCGGCAAGGCTTCCGAGTTCGCCATCCTGGTCATCGACGGGGACGAGCGGCGGGTCACGATCGAGACGGCGCCCCACGAGGCGCTGAACAGCTACGACGTGGCGAGGCAGCTCCACGCCATGTACGCCCGCAGCCCGGAGGAGATGCAGAGCCTCTCGGTGGTGTCGGCGGGACAGGGGGCCGTGAACACCCTGATCGGCTGCCTGAACGTCTCGTTCTACGACTGGAAGCGGCGCGAGCCTCGCCTCAAGCAGGCGGGGCGCGGGGGGCTCGGCTCCGTCCTGATGGACAAGAAGCTCAAGGCGATCGTGGCCAAGTCGGTCGCCAACCGTCCGCAGTGGTCGTTGTCCGTCGAAGCGCCCTGAATGTCCGAGGCGAAGGAGACATCGTCCATGCCAACTGCGATACCTCACGACCTTCACGAGGTCGACGCCATCATCGAGAAGTGGGGGGGGAACGCGGAGTTCGCCGTCGAGATGCTGCAAGACGTGCAGGGACGCTTCCGCCATCTCCCGAAGGCCGCGCTCGACCGGATCTCCGAGCGCACCCGGGCCGACATGGGGCGTCTGTTCCACATCGCGACCTTCTTCAAGGCGTTCTCCCTCGAGCCGCGCGGGGAGGTCGCGATCCAGGTGTGCACGGGGACGGCGTGCCACGTCCAGGGCTCGGCGCGCGTGCTGGACGCCTTCAGCCGCGAGCTCGAGATCCAACCGGGGAAGAGCACCGCGGATCTGAAGTTCAGCCTCGACGGCGTGCGGTGCCTCGGCTGCTGCGGCCTCGCGCCGGTGGTGACCATCGGCGAGGAGCTCCTGGGCGGAGTCGATTCCTCGAAGGTGGTCCGGCTGCTCAAGAAGCACGGCAAGCCGCCCGCGGCGGCCGGGAAGAAGAAGACACCCGCCGGGGTCAAGGAGAAGACCGATGCCTAGGGCGACCCTCCTGAACCTGGATGCCCTCGCGCGCAAGGCGCAACAGGCCGCGGCCGGGTACAAGGCGATGCTGATGGTCTGCGCGGGGACCGGCTGCGTGTCGGCGAAGTCGCTCCCGATCCGCGACGCGTTCCGGCAGGAGATCGAGCGCCGCGGTCTCGATGCCGAGCTCAAGGTCGTGGCGACCGGCTGCAACGGCTTCTGCGCCCACGGGCCGATCTGCGTCGTGCAGCCCGAGGGGGTGTTCTACGAGCGGCTCGAGGTCGAGGCGGTGCCGGACCTGATCGAGTCCCACTTCGTGAACGGGAAGCCGCTCGAGAAGTTCCTGTACCGCAAGGACGGCAAGGCGATGCCGGTCCCCTTCGAGAAGGACATCGAGTTCTTCGCCAAGCAGCACGCCATCGCCCTCAGGAACCGCGGCCGGATCGACCCCGAGAACATCGAGGACGCGCTGCGAGCCGGGGCGTACCAGGGGCTGCGGAATATTCTCGCCGAGGGGACATCCGGGGACGAGATCGTCCGGCGCATCGTCCGCTCCGGGCTGCGCGGGCGCGGCGGCGGCGGCTTCCCGACGGGAATCAAGTGGAAGTCGTGCCTCGAGGCGGCGCGCGCGCGCGAGGTCCGCCCGTACGTGGTCTGCAACGCGGACGAGGGGGACCCGGGCGCGTTCATGGACCGCAGCATCGTCGAGGCCGACCCGCACGCCGTGATCGAGGGGATGCTGATCGGGGCCCGGGCGGTCGGCGCCCTGGAAGGGTTCGTCTACATCCGTCTCGAGTACCCGCTGGCGCTGAAGCGGCTGAGGAAGGCGATCGCCCAGGCTCGCGAGTGGGGGTTCCTCGGCGCCGGGATCCTCGGCACCGACATGGAGTTCGACCTCACGATCCACCAGGGGGCCGGGGCGTTCGTGTGCGGCGAGTCCACCGCGCTCATGGCCTCCATGGAGGGGCGTGCCGGCGAGCCGCGGGCCAAGTACGTCCACACCGTGGAGCACGGCTACCGCGACATGCCGACCGTGCTCAACAACGTGGAGACCTGGGCCAACGTCCCGCAGATCGTCGTCCGCGGCCCCGAGTGGTTCGCCTCCATCGGAACCGGCGACGTGTCGAAGTCGCCCTGGGGCGGAAGCTCCGGCACGAAGGTGTTCTCGCTGGTCGGGACCGTGAACAACTCGGGGCTCGTCGAGGTCCCCATGGGGATCACGCTCCGCGAGATCGTGTTCGACATCGGCGGCGGGATCCCCGAGGGGCGCAAGTTCAAGGCGGTGCAGACCGGTGGCCCGTCGGGCGGCTGCCTGCCCGAGTCCAAGCTGGACCTCCCGGTGGACTTCGACACCCTGGTCGAGGCCGGGTCGATGATGGGCTCGGGCGGCCTGATCGTCATGGACGACCGGACGTGCATGGTGGACGTGGCGCGCTACTTCGTCGACTTCCTGTGCGACGAGTCGTGCGGCAAGTGCACGCCGTGCCGCGAGGGGCTGGTCAACCTGAGGGAGATTCTCACGCGCATCACGCGAGGGGAAGGCCGGGACACCGATCCGGCCCTTCTCGAGGACTTGGGCGCCGTGCTCGCCGACGGCTCGCTGTGCGGCCTCGGGCAGACCGCGGCCAACCCCGTTCTCTCTACCCTGAGGTATTTCCGGGACGAGTACGAGGCCCACATCCGCGACAAGCGCTGCCCCGCCGGGGTGTGCAAGGAGCTGATCCGGTACTCGATCACCTACGAGTGCAACGGCTGCGGCGCTTGCGTGAAGGTCTGCCCCACCGGCGCCATCGCCGGCGAAACGAGGAAGCTCCACCTCATCGACGAGGTGAAGTGCATCCAGTGCGGGACCTGCATGGACGTCTGCAAGTTCGGCGCGGTCGCGGTCCAGTGAGCGAGACCCGAGGAGAGGGATCCGACATGATCCAGGTCACCATCGACGGCAAGAAGACCGAGGTCGCCCCGGGAACCGCGATCCTGGTCGCCGCGCGCCAGGTCGGGGTGCCGATCCCCGCGCTCTGCGACAGCACGATGCTGGAGCCGTACGGCGCGTGCCGGGTTTGCAGCGTCGAGGTGGACGACGGGCGCAAGAAGCGCATCGTCACCGCCTGCAATTACCCGGTGGACAGGCCGATGGAGGTGTTCACGCGGAGCGAGCGAGCCCTGCGAGTCCGGCGGCTCGTCCTCGAGATGATGCTCTCGCGCTGGCCCAACGTGAAGGTCGTGCGGGAGATGGCGGGGGAGGTGGGGGTCGCGGCGTCGCGCTTCGTCCACCCTCGGCGCAACGAGAACGAGCACGCCTGCATCCTGTGCGGACTCTGCGTGCGCGTCTGTCACGAGGGGGTCTTGCACCGGATCCTCGCGTTCGAGGGGCGCGGCGAGACCCGCAAGGTGAGCATGCCGTACGGCAAGCAGCCTCCCGAGTGCGTGGGCTGCATGGCGTGCGCCAACGTCTGCCCCACCGGCGCGATTCGCTTCGTGGACGACCCCAACCACCCGGCGGACGGGGACCGGATCCGTCGCGCGGGGGCGGAGCTGACCCGCGAGGTGCTCGTCCTCGACAAGAGCCAGTGCCGCATGCGGGAGGTCGGCACCGCGCACCTCGTCGAGATCATGAACGACTACGACCTCCTTCCGGTCATGAACTACCGGTTCGGCGCCCACCCGGACGTGCACCGGATCGCCTCGGACAAGTTCAAGTCGATCTTCACCCAGGGGGTCGACGACGGCTGCGCGCTCGGGTGCGACATGGCGTGCGCCAAGGCGGTGGACGGCCACCTGCTGCGCACCGGCCCGGACAAAGGGCAGCGGGTGACGGTGGACGGCCCCGAGTACGAGACCGCGTCGGGGTGCGGCAGCAACCTGGGGATCTTCGAGCCCTGGGCGATCGTGGAGATCAACTACTACTGCGATCAGTACGGCATCGACACGATCTCCTTCGGCACCCTCATGGCGTTCGTCATGGAGTGCTTCGAAGCAGGCGTCCTGAACCGGGAGCGCACGGGCGGCATCGAGCTCGGGTTCGGCAGCGTCGACGGGACGCTCGAGGTGCTGCACCAGATGGCGCTCGGGGAGGGGTTCGGCCGGATCGCCGGGCAAGGGATCCGCCGGATGAAGAAGATCTTCGCCGAGCGGTTCGGCGCCGACCCGGCGTTCGTCCAGGACATCGGCATGGAGGCCAAGGGGCTCGAGTACTCGGAGTACGTCACCAAGGAGTCGCTCGCGCAGCAGGGCGGCTACGGGATCGCTCTCAAGGGGCCGCAGCACGACGAGGCCTGGCTGATCTTCATGGACATGGTGAACAAGCAGATCCCGACGTTCGAGGACAAGGCGGAGGCGCTGCACTATTTCCCGATGTGGCGCACCTGGTTCGGCCTCAACGGGCTCTGCAAGCTCCTGTGGAACGACGTGGAGCCCGAGGACAACGCCGAGTCGGGCGCTCCGGCCAAGGTTCCGCGGCACGTGCGGGGGTACTGCGACTTCGTGGCGGGGATGACGGGCAAGGAGGTCACCCCCGACGACCTGATCGTGCAGAGCGAGCGCGTCTACAACTTTCAGCGCATCTTCAACCTCAAGATGGGATTCGGCCGCCGCCGGCACGACGCGATCCCGTACCGCTCCCAGGGGCCGGTCACGGCCGAGGAGTACCTGTCGCGGCAGGACCGTTACGACAAGCAGCTCAAGGAAGACGTCGGCGTCGATCCGGCCTCCATGACGACGGACGAGAAGAGGGCCACGCTGCGGAAGTACCGGGAAGACCGGTACGAGCAGCTGCTCGACGCGGTCTACAAGCGGCGCGGCTGGACCCGGGACGGGATCCCCACGCTGGCCAAGGTCCGCGCCCTCGGCATCGACCAGGTCGAGGGGCTCGTGGATCTGTTGAAGGCGCACGGCGTGACGAAGTGACGATGACTCTGACCGTGAACGGGGAGCCCCACTCCTGCCGCGAGGGGCTGACGGTCGAGGCGCTCATCAAGGAGAAGACGTTCACGTTCCCGCTCAAGGTCGTTTTCGTCAACAAGCAACTGGTAAAAAAAGACCAGCTGTCGTCCACGACCCTCCAGGACGGCGACGTGGTCGAAGTCATTCACCTGATCGGAGGAGGGTAGGGGGTCGGCTCCGTGTCTCGAACCGCGATCGCTTGCCTCGCTCTGATCGTCCTCTTCTCCCCGGCCGCCGCGGCCGAGGAGACTCTGATCCTGGCGACCACGACGAGCACCCAGGACTCGGGGCTCCTCGACGTGCTCCTTCCCGCCTTCACGGCGCAGTCCGGCATCCAGGTCAAGACCATCGCCGTCGGCTCCGGCGAGGCGATCGCCATGGGCCGAAGGGGGGACGCGGACGTGCTCCTCGTGCACTCGAAGGCGGCGGAGGACGCTTTCATGACCGACGGCTTCGGCTCCCTCCGGCTCGACGTCATGCACAACGACTTCGTCGTCGGCGGACCCGCCGCCGACCCCGCGAAGGTGAAAGGAACGGAAGCGATCGAGGCGTTCAAGAAGATCGCCGCGGCCGGCGCCCCGTTCGCCTCGCGCGGGGACCAGTCCGGCACGCACAAGAAGGAGCTCGACCTCTGGAAGAAGTCGGGGGTCGAGCCCGCGGGGAAGGCCTGGTACCTCTCCACGGGGCAGGGGATGGGAGAAACGGCCCGGATCGCTTCCGAGAAGCAGGCGTACACGTTGATCGACCGTGGAACGTATCTCGCCTTGAAGTCCACGTTGGCCTTGCAGGTCCTCTCCGAGGGGGGGAAGGACCTCCTGAACTCCTACCGGGTGATCGTCGTGAACCCCGAGAAGCACCCGGCGGTCCATGTGGCGGCGGCGCGGCGCTTCGCGGAGTGGCTCGTGAGTCCGGAGACCCAGAAGAGGATCGGTGAGTTCGGCCGCGAGAAGTACGGCCAGCCGCTGTTCTTCCCCGACGCCAAGTGAGCGGTTTCGAACACGCGATCCGGACCCTCATCGAGACGAGGCAGGAGCTCGCGGGGATCCTCGTGCTCTCGCTTCTGGTCTCCGGAGCGGCGATCGTCATCGCCATGGCACTGGGGGTGCCGGCAGGGATCTTCCTGGGTCTGCGCGAGTTCCCGGGACGCCGCTTCCTCGTGACCGTCGTCAACACCGGTATGGGCCTTCCGCCGGTCGTGGTAGGGCTCGCTGTCTTCCTCCTGCTCGCTCGATCGGGGCTGTTAGGGAGGCTCGAGCTGCTCTACACCCCGTGGGCCATGATCGTCGCCCAGGTGATCATCGCGACCCCCCTGGTGGTCGGGATCACCCTTGCGGCGGTGCAGGCGCTCGACTCGCGCGTGCACTGGCAGATTCTCTCGCTCGGCGCCTCGACGCCGCAGTACTACTGGAAGCTCGTGCAGGAGGCGAGACTGTCGCTCGTGGCCGCGCTCGCGGCCGGATTCGGCTCGATTATCTCCGAGGTCGGTGCCGTCATGATGGTCGGAGGGAACATCCGCGGCCAGACGCGCGTCATGACCACGTCCATCGTCCTCGAGACGCGTCAGGGGAATTTCGCTCTGGCGGTGGCGCTTGCCGCGATCCTGCTGGTGCTCGCCATGCTCATCAACTGGTTGTTCACCTCGGTCCAGCAAAGGGCGAGAGGATGAGCCTCCTCGGCGTCGAGGAGGTCGTGGTCCGGGCGGGGAGCAAGACGCTCCTGGATCTTCCCGCGCTCGACATCGGCGAGGGGGAGATCCTGGCCGTCCTCGGCCCGACCGGCGCGGGCAAGAGCACGCTGCTGAGGGTGATGAGCTTCCTGCAGCGGCCGGAGCGTGGGACAATTCTTTGGCGCGGCGAGCCGGTCTCGTGGCCGGCCCCCCTCGCGACGCGCCGCCTCATGGCGATGGTGTTCCAGGCTCCGCTGCTGTTCTCCGGGACGGTTCTCGAGAACGTCGGCTACGGACTGCGCGTGCGGGGGGAGCGGGGCGAGACTCTGCGCCGGCGGGTGGACGCGGCGTTGCGCCTGTTCCACGTCGACCACCTGGCGGACCGCCGCGCGGCGACCCTCTCGGGGGGGGAAGCCCAGCGAACCGCTCTCGCGCGCGCATGGGTCGTCGAACCCGAGATCCTCTTCCTGGACGAGCCGCTGGCGTCGCTCGACGCGCCGATTCGCGATCGCATCCTCGAGGAGTTGCGGCAGAACATCCGGGACAGGAAAATGACCTGCGTCTACGTGACCCACGAGCAGTCCGAGGCGTTCGCCATCGCGGACCGGATCGCGATCCTCGCAGGCGGAAAGCTTCTCCAGGCCGGCAGCCCCGAGGAGGTGTTCTACCGGCCGGAAGGGCGCGCCGTGGCGGACTTCCTGCGGACGGAGAACATCCTCTCCGGCGAGGTCGTCTCGCGGGAGGCCGGCATGGCGGCCGTCCGGATCTCGGGGCAACTGCTCCGGGCGGCTTCGGATCTTGAGCCCGGCACGAAGGTGCTGCTCTGCGTCCGTCCCGAGGACGTCGTCCTCACACGAGACCCGGGCTCCGCTCCCAACCGGATCGAGGGGACCGTCACCGCGATTCTGGATCAGGGGCCCACGCTCAAGGTGAGCCTGGACTGCGGCCTCGGCCTGACCGCCAGGGTGACCCGCCGGTCGGCGCGGGAGCTGGACCTGCGGCCCGGTGTTCGTGTCGGTGTGGTCGCGATTCCCTCGGCCGTTCACCTGGTCCCCGAAAACGAGTAGTCTGTCCGCCTGTTTCTCGGTGGCGCCCTGCGGGCGCTCTTCGTTCCTGCTCGCTTGCGCTCGATCGCTCGGCGCCGCTGAGGCGCACCGCCGCTTTGCGATCGAGATCGATGGCGCCGGGCGACAAGGCGCCGGCGCTGTTGGGAAATCCGATTGGCAAGTAGCCCCAGCGCGACGAGAAGGCCTGCCTCTCAGACGAGCGTCCCGAGCAACTCGAGGACGGGGGCGACGCGGATTCCCTCGCCGCTCTGATAGTCTTTCCGCCCCTCGGCGGTGACTTGCCACGCATCGCAACCTGGGAAACGCGCCTTGAGGTAGCGCAGGCCCCGGTCGATCTCCTGATCGCCCCACTTGCACTCGACGAAGAGCACCGGGTTCTTGCCTTCCACCACGACGAAGTCCACCTCTCGGCCGTCGGTGTCGCGGAAATAGCGGAGGTCGAGGTCGCGCCCTCGCGCATCCTGCTCGTAGTGCACCCACTTCAACAAATGCGACCCGACGAGGTTCTCGAAGCGCAGGGGGGCCTCCGGTACGACGGACCAGTCGAAATGGTAGTGCTTCTGCTCTTTCTTGACCGCGCGAATCCGAGGGGCGCCGAACGGAGGGAGCCGGAAGAGGGCGTACAGGCGCTCCAGGATGCTGATCCAACTCGCCACGGTCTTGTGACTGACCTGCAAGTCCTCCCGCAATCCATTGATTGAGAGCGGTGACCCGACGAGAGCCGGCAGGCGGAGCACGAGCAGCTCCAGGGTGCCCAGGTCTTGCACGCGCTCGAGGCTGACGATTTCTTCGCGAATGAGCAGGTTCCGGAACTCGCGAGACCAGCGCCGGGCTTCGAGCTCGGATCCGCCGAAGAACGGCTCCGGGAATCCGCCGAGCGTCAGCAGCTGTCGGAAGTCGGCCGCGGTCTCGATGCCGATCTCCCGCGCGGAAAGCGGATGGAGCCGCAGGAGGTGGTAGCGTCCCTGGAGCGAGTCCCCGCCGTGGCGGTAGAGGTCGAGACGCGCGCTCCCCGTGACGAGAATGCGCTGCGCTGCGCGCCGGTTGTCGAAGAGGCCTTTGAGATAGCCCCGCCACGGCCGGTACTTGTGGATCTCGTCGAAGATCCACAGCGATCCCGCCGGAAGCTCCCGATTGAGGATCCGCTCGCGGTGCTCGGCGACATCCCAGTTGAGGTAACCTGCCGCGGCGCCCCGCAACGTCCTCGCCAGCGTCGTCTTGCCGACCTGCCGAGGACCCGCCACGAACACCATCTTCCGGCGGAGGTCCCGCTCGACCTGATCCGTCAGATACCGGCGGAGGCGTGCCATGGAGACAAGGTACCGTGATATTCGCTACAAGTCAAATATCACAGCGGTGATTTTTCCCTATAGTCAAAAAACACTGTCACTCGCCAACGACAAGTGCGTACGGCTGCGGGGGTAGTACTCGAAGTACCGCTGGTCCACAATAACGAGTAGTCTGTCCTCTTGTTTCCAAGGATGGACGATGGCAGCGAGCCCCGAAGACCGTTACTCGCGACAGGTGCTCTTCCCGCCCATCGGAGCCGAAGGGCAGGCTCGCCTTCGCGCGGCCCGAGTCCTTCTCGCGGGGTGCGGCGGGCTCGGCGCCGAGTCGGCCAGCCTCCTCGCGCGCTCCGGCATCGGCTTCCTGCGCATCGTGGACCGCGACCTCGTCGAGATCACGAACCTCCAGAGGCAGGCGCTGTTCGACGAGGGGGACGTTCGCGAGGGGGTTCCCAAAGCGGTGGCGGCCGCCCGCCGCATCGCCGAGATCAACTCGGATGTGACGGTCGAGCCGATCGTCGCGGACATCCATTCGGGGAACATCCTCGATCTCGCGGACGGCGTCGATCTCGTGGTGGACGGGTTCGACAACTTCGAGGGGCGTCTGCTGCTGAACGACGCCTGCGTGCGGCGGGGGATCCCGTGGGTTTACGGCGCGTGCGTCGGCAGCGCGGGGCTGAGCACGCTCATCGTGCCGGGGCGCACGCCGTGCCTTCGCTGCCTCCAGAACGAGCTTCCCGCGCCCGGCGCCGCGCCCACGTGCGACACGGTGGGGATCCTCGGGCCGATCGCCCACCTCGTCGCCTCGCTCGAGGTCGCGCAGGCGCTTCGCTGGCTCGTGACCCGGGAAGTACCCGACCCGCCGGTCCTCGTCACCGCGGACGTGTGGAGCCTGCACATTCGCCGCGTGGAGCTTCCGGCGCGGGACGCCCTGGCGGGCTGTCCCTGCTGCGCCGAGGGCCGCTTCGAGTTCCTGGACGCCCCCTCCATTCCCGCGGAAGCTCTCCGCGGGCGGAACGCCGTGCTGGTCCGCTCGCGCTCCGGCGCCTCCCCGGCGTTCGGCGAAATCGCCGAGCGGCTGCGTTCGCTGGGCGAGGTGCTCTCCGGCGAGTTCGTCCTGCGGTTCAGGATCCCGCCGTACGAGCTGACCCTGTTTCATGACGGGAGGACGATCGTGAAGGGGACGAACGACACGGCGCTCGCCCGCAGCCTCGTCACGCGCTATCTCGGGGTGTGAGGGGGGGGGCGGTCCGGAGTGGCCATGGCCGAGAGCTCGAACCCGCTGCAATCGGTCGTCGAGTGGATCGCCCGCTCGCCGAAGCGCGCCTTCCTGGTCGTCTTCGTGGTGGCGGTCGCGTCGCGCTCGGTCGTGCTGCCTTTCCTTCCGTCACAGGCGGTCGTCCCGAGCACCGCGTGGGAAATCGAGTCGATCGCCGCCTCGCTCGCCCGCACCGGAACGTTCGCGGATCCGTACGCGCTGCCAACGGGGCCCACCGCTCACGTGCCGCCGGTGTACCCGGCGCTGCTCGGTCTGATCTACCGCGCGTTCGGGCTGACGATGACGGCGGGCTACGCCGCGTGGATGCTCCGCATCCTGGTCAGCTCGGCGGTCTTCGCGCTCCTTCCGTGGGCGGGGCTGAGGCTGGGGGTCGGCGCGCACGCGGGGGTCGTCGGCGGTCTCGCCGGAGCGCTGGTGCCCCAGCCGTTCCATCAGGTGGAGCCACTCGCCGCGCTCGCGATGGCGATCCTTCTCGTCGCCGGATCGCGCCGCTGGGCGGAGCGCCGGACCGAGGTGCGGGGATCCGCGCTCCTGGGCGTCGCGTGGGGCGCGGCGTTCCACGTGACGCCGTCGCTCCTCGCCGTCTTCGCGGGCTGCCTCGTCTTCGAAGCGTGGTGGCTTCGCGATCGCCGGGCGTGGCTGCGCTCGGGGGCGATGGTGCTCGGCGCGGCGCTCGCGTGCGTCCCCTGGGCCTGGCGCAACCACGAGACCTTCGGCGAGGTCTTTTTCGTCCGGAGCAACTTCGGGCTCGAGCTGCGGATGGGGAATCACGAGGGAGCCACCGCCGACGTCGACGTGACCGGCCCGCTCGAAGGGTCCCGCCTTCGGCATCCTCGCGCCAACCCGGACGAGGCCAGGCTCGTCCGGCAGATGGGGGAGGTGGCCTACATGCGGCAGGCTGGGCGCGAGGCGCTCGACTGGATCCGCAGCCACCCGGCCGCGTACGCGCGGCTGACCGCGCTTCGCGTCTTCCATTTCTGGTGGGGAAGCCCGTCCATGGGCTGGACGGCGATCGGCGCGGCGCTGCTGACGCTTCTCGCGATCCTCGGCGCGTGGCGAGTGGTGCCGGTCCTCGACGCGCCGCGGCGCGCGGCGCTGCTCATCCCGCTCGCGACCTATCCGATCGTCTACTACTTCGTGGTGTTCACGTCCCGCTACGGCGAACCCGTGAACTGGATCCTCTTCCTCTTCGCGGGGGCCGAGGGATGGCGGTGGCTTGGAGGAAGAGACGCGCGCGACGTCCGTCCGAGACCGCGTTCTACCTCTTCCCGGCCACCGTCGCGATGATCCCGGCCACTCCGAACACGAGCGCCAGGTTGATCGTGACGATAAACTGCACGAAGAGAGGGCCGGGCCTTCCCTGGCTTTCGACCGTCATCGTCTTGTAGCGGTGGACGTACCACGGCATCAGCACCCGGTACCAGAACCAGTTCACCTTGACGCCGTGGTGGGAGAGCCACGCCCCCATGCGGTATGCAGCGATCATGGCCCAGACACACGAGGCGACCGCCGGAACCAGGGAAAAAACGGCGAGGATCCTCATGACGCCTCCTTCAAAGGCGCTTGGCGAGAACGGCAACACGAGCTTCGCCACCGTGCTGAAAGTGGCGCGCGCGCTCGGCGTGCGTTCGCACGCGCAGCCGGCCTGAACTCCGCTCGTCGGTCATCGTCATTCTACCTTACCGTGAGTTCCTGAAGGCCCTCTGGAGCGGGGAGTACCGATAACGCGCACGCTTCCCGGCGCTCGAGCCGCCCGTTGAACCGTGGACGCTTCCCGCCGGAGAAGATCTGGACGAGACGGCCGGGTAGGTCTACGGTGTAGCCCGCCGTCGGGGGAGGTCGTGTGTCGGTTCTCATACTGGCCCTTGCCGTTCTCGCCGTGAGCGGGATGGCTGCCCTGCTCGCGGCGCGCGCGCCGCGGGTCGCGGCCGCCGTCGGCGTCGCGGGAGCGGTCTCGGGATCGCTGCTGGGCCTCTTCGCCGCGGGCCGATGCGTCGTCCTCGGGGCGGGGCGGGAGAGCTTCGTCGCGGCGTGGTCGGTTCCGGGGGGATCGTTCGCGCTCACGCTCGACGCTCTCGGCGGGATATTCCTCGTCCCGACGTTCCTCCTGGGCGCGCTGTGCGCGATCTACGGCCACGGGTACCTGGCTGCGAACGACAGGGCGCGGTGCTCGGGTCGTGCCTGGTTCTTCTTCAACGTGCTGCTGGCGTCCATCGCCGTCGTCTTCGTCGCGGGCAACGCCGTGCTCTTCCTCGTGAGCTGGGAGGTCATGGCGGTCTCGTCGTTCTTCCTCGTGACGCTCCACGACGAGGAGGAGCAGGCGCGGCAGGCCGGCTGGACGTATCTCGTGGCGAGCCACCTCGGGACGGCGTTCCTGATCGCACTGTTCGCCCTGCTCGGCCACCGCGCCGGCTCTCTGGATTTTTGCGCTTTCGAGGCCGTGGCCGGCGACGGCGGCGCCCGCACGGGATTGTTCTTCGCGCTGGCGCTGGTCGGCTTCGGCGTGAAGGCGGGCCTCATGCCGCTCCACGTGTGGCTTCCCGAGGCGCATCCGGCGGCTCCGAGTCACGTGTCGGCGCTGATGTCGGGGGTGATGATCAAGACGGGCATCTACGGGATCGTCAGGACGCTCGGGTTCCTCGGCCCCGCCGCCCCTTGGTGGGGCTGGGTGCTGATCGGCGTCGGGGCGGTCTCGGGGTTGGGGGGTGTGATCTTCGCGCTGGCGCAGCACGACCTCAAGCGGCTGCTCGCCTACCACAGCGTGGAGAACATCGGGATCATCACGATGGGACTGGGCGTCGGCGTGCTCGGAGTCGCCTGGGGATCACCGTCGCTGGCCGCTCTCGGTTTCGCGGGCGCCCTGCTCCACGTGGTGAATCACGCGATCTTCAAGGGCCTCCTGTTCCTCGGGGCCGGTGCGGTGCTCACGGCGACCGGGACACGGAACATCGAACGGCTCGGCGGGCTGATGCGCGTCGCTCCCTGGACGGGCGTGACGTTCCTCGTCGGGGCCGCCGCGATCTCCGGGCTCCCCCCCTTCAACGGGTTCGTGAGCGAGTTCCTCATCCTGATCGGGGCGATGAAGGGGGTGGCGACGCTGCCGGCAGGGGGTGCCGCACCCCTGCTGATCGTCGTCGCCGCCTTGGCGCTGATCGGGGGGCTGGCGGCCGCCTGCTTCGCGAAGGCGTTCGGGATCGTCTTCCTGGGGACTCCGCGCGCGCCTCTTCCCGCTGGAGCGGCGGACCCGGGCATGCGCATGAAAGCTCCCCTCGCGCTTCTCGCCGCGGCCTGTCCCGCGATCGGCTTTCTCTCGCCATGGATCGTGCCGCGGCTCGGTGCGAGCGTGGGGATGCTGCAGGGCGGATCGGCAGTCGGCTGCCCGCGGGACCCTGGATGAAGCGGGGACGTGGCTCGCGGGGTTCGCCGTCTGTGCGGCGTTCGTCCTCGCGGCCACCCTCCTGCTTGGGCTGTTCCGGAAGCGGCGACTGGCCGGCGGTGAAGTGCGCGACGCGGCGACCTGGGATTGCGGCTACGCCGCTTCGACGCCAAGGATGCAGTACACGGCCTCTTCCTTCGTCGATCCGCTGACGAGTCTCTTCCAGCCGGTGCTGCGGACGCGCGGCCGCGGCGCGCTGCCGCCGGGTCTCTTCCCCCGTGCGGCTTCGTTCCACACGGAAACGCCCGACACCGCGCGCCAGCAGCTCTACGCGCCTCTCTTCGCGGCTGTCCAGCGCGCGGCGGCGCGCGTGCGCGGGATCCAGCACGGCCGCCTCCAGCTCTACGTCCTGTACGTGGCACTGACTCTCGTTGCGCTCCTCTTCTGGGAGCTGGGGTGGAACCGATGAGGGGCGTGTCCGTTCTGCACCCCGTTCTGGCCATCGTCGTCGCGCCGCTCCTCCCGGGGATCATCCAGCGCGTCAAGGGGTGGTTTGCCGGTCGTTCGGGACCCCCGCTCCTGCAACCGTACAGAGACCTGGCGCGGCTCCTCCGGAAGGGGGCCGTGTTCAGCCGGACCACCACCTGGGTGTTTCGAGCGGCGGCTCCCGTGGGCCTCGCGACGACGCTGGGTGCCCTGACTTTGCTGCCGGCCGGAGGGATTCCCGCGCTCCTGTCGTTCGAGGGGGACTTCCTCTGTACTGGTGTACCTCCTGGCGCTGGGCCGCTTCGCCTTGATCCTGGCGGCGCTCGACACCGGATCGAGCTTCGAGGGGATGGGCGCGAGCCGCGAGGCGGCCTTCGGCGCGCTGGCCGAGCCGGCCGTGCTCCTCGGGCTCGCCGCCGTGATCCGCACGACCGGCGAGCTGTCGCTGACCGGGATCACGGCGGCCGCGGGATCGGGAGCGTGGAAGGCATCGACCCCGGCCCTGCTCCTCGTCATCGTCTCGTTGCTCGCCGTGTTCCTCACCGAGAACGCGCGGATCCCCGTGGACGACCCGACCACCCATCTCGAGCTCACGATGATCCACGAGGCGATGATCCTCGATCATTCGGGGCCGGACCTGGCGCTGCTCGAATACGCCGCGGCGCTCAAGCTATGGGTGTTCGGCGGACTCTCTGATCGGCCTGGCGGTGCCCGCGCGCGCCGACAGCCTCTCGGCGAGCCTGGCGACGTTCGTGGCGGGCATGCTGTCGCTGGCGGTACTCGTCGGCGTGCTCGAGTCCGGCCTCGCCAGGTTGCGGCTTTTCCGTGTTCCTCAGTTCCTCGTCGGGGCGGCCGCGGCGTCGGCGCTCGCCCTCGTCCTCGCGATGAGGTAGGCCGTGAACCCCTGGCTCGACACGCTCATGGTGCTGGCTGTCTGCACGAGCCTGAAGCTCCTCGGCTCGAGCCGCCTTGGGTCTTCGATACGGACCGTCGCCGTCCAGGGCGTGGTCCTGGGCCTCGTTCCGGTCGCGGCTCACCCGGGAGGCGTCCCCGCGCGTCTGATGCTCTTGACCTCGGCTGCCGTGGGGCTCAAGGGGGTCGTGTTTCCCTGGCTGCTCTTTCGTGCTCTGCGGAATGCCAAGGTGCGGCGGGAGGTGGAGCCCTTCGTCGGATACACGAGCTCGCTGATGATCGGCGTCCTCACGCTCGTCGCTTCCTTCTGGATCGGCTCGCGCCTGCGCCTGCCGGGCGAGCCCGTCTCGTCCCTGCTCGTTCCGGTGGCGCTCTCGACGATTCTCGTCGGCCTCTTTCTCATCGTCAGTCGCAAGAAGGCGCTCAGCCAGGTTCTCGGCTACCTCGTTTTCGAGAACGGCATCTACGCCTTCGGCGTCGGCGCGGCCTACGAGGCGCCTCTCCTCGTCGAGATGGGGGTGCTCCTCGACGTCTTCGTGGCCGTGTTCGTCATGGGAATCGCGATCTTCCACATCAGCCGCGAATTCGATTCGATCGACACCACGCGTCTCGAGACGCTCAGGGACTGAGTGGCATGATCCTCTGGCTTCTGCTCGTTCCGGTCGTCTCGGGGCTCGTCGCGTTCGCGCCGACCGTCGCGCCGCTGCGCCGGATCCTGCTCGTGACGGCGGCGACCCTCCACGCCGGAATCGTCCTCGCGGCCTGGGTCCGTCCCCCGGCGCCGATGTGGCACGGGATGCTGGCGCTGGACGCGGCGGGGCATCTCTTCCTGACGATCACGAGCCTGCTGTTCCTGGTGGTCGCGCTCTACGCCGCCGGGTACCTGGGACGCGAAGCGAGAGGCAAGCGGGAGGACTTCAAGGAGGAGTTCCTGTTCTCGAACGCGCCGGAGGCGGTCTTCGTCGGCTGCCTCCTGCTGTTTCTCGCGGCGATGACCGTCGTGACCCTGAGCCAGCACTTCGGGCTGACCTGGGTCGGGATCGAGGCCACGACGCTCGTGAGCGCGCCGCTCATCTACTTCCACCGCCACCACCGCTCCCTCGAGGCCACCTGGAAGTACCTGATGATCTGCTCGGTCGGCATCGGGCTGGCGCTGCTCGGCAACTTCTGCCTCGCAATCGCCGCGACGCGACCCGACGGGGGCTCGACGCCGCTCCTCCTTCCGGACCTCGTGGCGTCGGCCGGCACTCTTGACACCGGCTGGGTCCGGCTCGCGTTCATCCTCCTGCTGGTCGGATACGGGACCAAGATGGGGCTGGCCCCGCTCCACACCTGGCTGCCCGACGCTCACAGCGAATCGCCGTCCGCCGTGTCCGCGCTCCTTTCCGGGGCGCTGCTCAACTGCGCTTTCCTGGGCATCCTTCGTGGCGTGCAGGTCTGCGCGGCGGCCGGGCTCGCGGAGTTCGCGGGCTCGCTGCTGACCGCCTTCGGTCTCCTCTCGATGGTGGTGGCGGCGGCGTTCCTGACGATGCAGGCGGACTACAAGCGGATGCTGGCCTACTCGAGTGTCGAGCACATGGGGATCCTCGCGCTCGGTGTCGGGATCGGCGGCGCCGGAACCTACGGAGCGATGTTCCACGCCGTCGCCCACTCCGTCACGAAGGCGATGCTCTTCCTCCTGGCGGGGAACATCCTGAGCGTCTACCGCACAAAAGCCGTCGCCGACGTCCGCGGCGTCGTGCGCGTCCTTCCGGTCTCCGGCTGGCTGTGGGTGGCGGGCCTGTTCGCGATCACCGGCACGCCACCGTTCTCGCTCTTTCTGAGCGAGTTCCTGATCGCCCGGGCCGCCATCGACGCGGGGCGCGGCCTGCTTGCCGCGGCGTTCCTCGCGCTTCTGGGATGGATCTTCGCGGTGATGGCCCGCACCATGCTCGCCATGGCCCAAGGAGCGCCGCGATCCGAGGTCGAGGCTTCCTCGCGGCGCGAGCCGCTCCTCGCGGTGCTCCCACCCGCCGCGCTGGCGCTCGCGGCCCTGGTGCTGGGACTGTACGTCCCCGGGCCGCTTCAGTCGGTGCTCCGCCAGGCGGCCGGCATCCTCGGGAGGCCGTGACTCCATGCGCATCGCGCCGCTGGTCCTCGACAACGCGGTGGCCGCGCCGCTTCGCGACCTGCCGGAAACGGGCGTCGACGAATTCCGGGGCGCCGTGCTCGACGAGGTGGCGGCCGGAGGGAGGGTCGCCGCTCTGTGTGGCACGCCGCGCGGCGAGCGCGATCTGTCGCTTCTTGCCGTCGTGGCGAGACCCTCACGGCACCTCGCCCTCCTGTCCACGGTCGTGGGCGACACCTTCCCCTCCCTGGCGGAGGCGTGCCCGCAGCTGGCGAACTTCGAGCGCGAGATCGCGGAGCAGTGGGGGGTGCGCCCGGAAGGGCACCCCTGGTGGAAGCCTCTCCGGTACCACGCGTCCTGGCGTCCTGGGCGCGATGCATGGGGGAGGCGGGAAGGCGAGCCGATCCTTCGCGCGGCCACGCCGTTCTTCGCGGTGACAGGCGACGAGGTCCACGAGGTCGCCGTGGGTCCGGTCCACGCCGGCATCATCGAGCCCGGCCATTTCCGGTTCCAGTGCCACGGCGAGAAGGTCCTTCATCTCGAGATCTCCCTGGGCTACCCGCATCGCGGTGTCGAACGCGCGCTTCTCGGCGGTCCTGACCGGCGCACGATCCACTACATGGAGACGGTGGCGGGCGACACGACGGTGGGGCACGCGCTCGCGTACGTGAACGCCGTCGAAGCCCTCTCGGATTGCACCCCTCCCGAGAGGGCCGAGTCCCTTCGCGCCGTCGCGCTGGAGCTCGAGCGCCTCGCCAACCACGTCGGAGATCTCGGCGCGCTCTCGGGAGACGTCGGGTACCTTCCGACGGCGTCGTTCTGCGGGAGGCTCCGTGGCGACCTCCTGAATCTGACGGCGCTCGTCTGCGGCAGCCGCCTCGGCAGGGGATGGATCCGGCCCGGCGGCGTCGTCTTCGACGCGGCTCCCCACGTCGACGACGTCCTCGCTCGGCTGAAGGCGGCGATGCGGGACCTCGAAGGCTCCATGAGGCTTCTCATGAACACCTCCACGGTCCGCGCGCGCTTCGAGGAGACCGGGATCCTCACGGCCGAGATCTGTCGCGATCTGGGGCTGGTGGGTCCTCCGGCTCGAGCCTGCGGCATCGAGCAGGACGTGCGGCACGACTTCCCCACCGGTGCGTATCGTCGCTCCGGAGTGAAGGTCGAAACCTGGCCCACGGGCGACGTCTTTGCCCGGGCGCAGCTGCGCCTTCTGGAGACGCAGGAATCGGCGCGGCTCGTCCGGGAGCAGCTGGAGTGTCTTCCGGAGGGCTCCTTCCGGGTGGAGCCCGGGGCCCTGCGGCCCGAGTCCGTCGCCGTCTCGCTGGTCGAGGGATGGCGCGGCGAGATCTGCCACGTCGCGATCACCGACCCGCACGGGCGGTTCGCCCGGTACAAGATCGTGGACCCTTCCTTCCACAACTGGCCCGGTCTGGCCATCGCGATGCGGCAGCAGCCGATCTCCGACTTCCCGCTCTGCAACAAGAGTTTCAATCTGTCCTACTGCGGCCACGACCTGTGAGACCGAGAAGACCGTGCTGAAAGCCTTCATCGAGAGACTGCGGCAGGGCCACCGGACGATCCGCTATCCGAAGAAGGCCCTCCCCGCGTTGCCGCCGCGGTATCGAGGCCTCCCGATCCTGGATACCGCGAGGTGTCCCGACGGCTGCCGTTCCTGCGCCGAGCACTGCCCGACCGGCGCCATCGTCGTCGGAGACCACGGCTCGAAGCTCGACCTCGGCCGGTGTCTTTTCTGCGCGGAGTGCGAGCGCGCGTGCCCCTCGGGGGCTCTTCACTTCTCCGGCGACTCTCGGATGGCCGTGCGATCCAGGGCGGACCTTCACTTCGAAGGCGGCGCGTTGCGCCTGGCGCGGGCCCTCGACCGCGAAGCGCTCCGCCTGTTCGGGAGGTCCCTGAAGCTCCGCCAGGTCAGCGCCGGGGGGTGCAACGGCTGCGAGGTCGAGGTGAACGTGCTGAACACGGTCGTCTTCGATCTGTCGCGCTTCGGCATTCAGTTCGTCGCTTCCCCGCGTCACGCGGACGGCATCCTCGTCACCGGTCCGGTCACGGCGAACATGAGGGAAGCGCTGAAGCACACCTACGACGCGGTCCCGGCCCCGCGTCTTGTGATCGCCGTGGGCGCCTGCGCGATCTCGGGAGGTCCTTACGCCGGCCACCCGGAGGCTTCGGACGGGGCGGAGGCCTTGGTGCCGGTGGACCTCTACGTGCCCGGCTGCCCGCCGCATCCCCTGACGACGCTCGACGGTCTTCTCCGGCTCCTCGGGAAGATCTCGGGTTAACGCGTCAGACGCCTCGCCAGGACCGGAAGACGGGATCCGTTCGAGGAGCGGGCCCCCCGGCGGCCTGAGGCGGGGGTGCCGGACAGCCCACTGACCGTTCGAAGACGGCGACCCGAGGGCGCGCGAGCGCCGCGCGGCTGAGTGTGCCCGCTTGCACTTCGCTCAGCCCCAGCAGAGGCATCCCCGCGGCCCACGGTGCCGCCCGACCGGGGGCCCGATCGTCCGCGAGCTTGCCTCGAGCGGGGGACGGGCGTAAGCTCGCGTCGTTTCACGCGGTCGGGAAGTTGTCACCCGCCTGGGAAACGCCCCAGGACCGCCTTCCAGTTGGGTTGCGGCGCTGAAAGTGCCTATCCATGATTTCAGGCAGCTCGACGCGTGTAGCGGTGGTGCAGGCCGCCAACCTGGGGCAGTACCCGGACCTCAACGTTTGATATGCCTGGCTCACCAAGGCTGGTTCCCGGCATTGGATATTCATTTTACCTGTCAAGTCTTGTTCCAAAGGAATGTTGATGAAGATCATGAAGATTGCATTGAGTGAAAAACAGGGGCTCATCAAGGCTGGAAGGATTTCAATGTCTGGCCTTGCCTGGGCGGTTCTGTTGTTATTTATCGTGACCCTGCCCGCTTTTGGCGGTGAATTTGATTTTCTGCATGAACATCCCGGCAAGTTTTCCGCTCCGGTTGCCTCACACATTAAACTGAGCAAGACGGAAGCAGCCGCATTCAAAAGCAACCTCGAACAACTGCGCAATCTTCTGGCCAAGCAACCGGTGTTCAATCCGCCGCGCGGTGTAGAAATCATCGGGTATCTGCGGCCCAATGATTCACAGCCGAAAACCAATAACGTCCCGATTCCGGGTTTCGGATACCTCAGGTTCCATTTCTACTATCTACAGGAGAAAACCAAAAAACCGATTCATATCTGCTGTACCACTGATGAAATATTACTCTCCGTCAACGATCCTGAACGGGGGCTCGACGTCTACGGCGCGTCCGTGTTTCCTGCGAAAACGTTTTACGAACCCCTCCAGGTTGGAGAGTTGAATGGGTTCCCGGTCTACCGGATGGATAATGGAGACGAAGTCATTGTTCTTAGCCGCGGCACGATACCGCCATGGGTGCCGGTCACCCGTGAGGAGTATGTAAAAGCCTGGCTCAAGAGTTGGCAGAAAATTGCGGAAGATTCACCGGCTATCGATACGGTGACCCCCGAGTTGGTAAAGAATCACCAGGCGGCATTGGCCGGCATGTCGGCCTCTGAGCGGAAGATGCAGGCGCGCCAGTACAGCTGGGATCCCATGGAGCCGACGCTGGCGCCGGTCGGCAGCGATGAGGGCCGACCGCTGGTACGAACCAACCCAGCCTGGTTCAACCCTGCCCTGCCGAGGTCCGCGTTTCAGTTGATCACGCTTCGGTTCAAATACACCGGCAACCTGAATCACGATAAACCGGGGTTGACCGAACATGGAGACATTAGTCCCTATCGAGTCTGGCAGGCGCTGCATACCTCGGACTGGGCCGGTATCAGCGCGGCATTGACCGCTAAATGACTTGCCGTACAATTGCACCGAGTTCTGCATTGTTACGATACTTACAGTTTTTTCAGGAGGGACTCTATGAATAAACTCTGTATCGCAGCGATTATCGTCTGCTGGGCTACAGCGGCACACGCCGAGACGCCTGGGGCGTCGCCGCTCTATTTTTTGAATGCTCTACCCGCAGTTCCCACTGACGGCTGTCCCGCGAAGCCTGAACCGAGAGAACAATTCCAGACAAAAATGTCGAAGGTAGCGGCAGAACTGACCGACGAGATCGGCAAACGGCGGCGGGCGCTGAAACAGTTTCAGGAGACCAACAGCAGGAAGATGATGGAAAACGCGGTGGATATGCCCGGTTTTCAGGGAAAAAGTCAGGCCGAGATGAAGAAGATGTCGAAGGCGGAAAAAAGGAAGATGGCCGAACAGATGATGGCGGAGAAGTACGGGGTCTCCATGGATGATGATCTGAAAAAACAAAAACAAGCCAATGATTCCGGAAATGTCATGGCCAATGTGGCTTTTGCCAAATCGATGGCCGGCGAAAAGCAGGTGGACGACCTGACCAAATCGAAGGGTGAGATCAAAGCGGACGAGCGCAAGGTCAAGGATGCCGGAATGCTTGCGAAGGAACAGGCCGAACTTTCGAAGCAGCTGTATACGAGCATCGAGGGAACATTTGCCACCAAGCTGGAGGACGTTGCCCAGGACAAGGGTGGCAAGGTCCTGAAAGAAAATATTTACCGCGAGGAGAAGCGGATGGCTGAGATGCTGGGCGAAAAATGGTCGCGGCCCAAGGATGATGGCTACAAACACGGGGTAAAAGATGACGTCATGGACAGCGAAAGTCAGAGTGAAGTAGACGGCACGCAGACGCAGGAGGAGATGGACCGGAATCAGCGAGAACTTGAAAAATCAGCCGGGCAGAAAGCGTCCTGCGAATCACTCTATCAGCAGAGCAAAAAGATCTACGCCGCCAAGGAGGCCTACTGTGCTCATATGGGACCGCGGCAATTGGAAGTCATCAAGGAATACCAGGCTGCGGTGCAGGACGCCCAGTCCCGTTATCTCCAGCTCGATCAAATCTCGAGTGATCTGCAGAAAAACCAGGTCGGCATGGAACTTCCTGATGCGGCGCGCGGACTGTCGGGGCTGGAAGCCGTTCAGAAGTATGCCGACGCGCTGGGTAAAACGTATACCTACGACTTGACCGGTAACGTGCATCCGGAAATGGCCTGCGATGAGAATAATTAAGTGCGTCACCTTCGCAGGTGCAGTGGCACGTATGCCGTGAACCCTATTTTGCGCATGGTCGCCATGGTGCTGGCTGTCACGCTGCAGACTGCCTATGGCGCCCCGCTGCCCGATAATCCGGCGGAAATCAAGCAGGAACTGCGCAGCATCCGCAAGAACACCGACTGGAACAGTCCGGCAGCCACCAAGGAAGCGAACGCACGTATCGACGAACTGATGCAGCAGCTGCTGAAGCTTCAGTCGCAGCGGGATGCCGCCGAATCACAGGCCCGCAGTGAAGCCCGGCCGGATGAGGACGAAGACAAGGCGGTGATGACCCGGGAGGAGGTGTGGCAAAAGGTCCAGGAGATCGCAGATAAAGGCAAGGGAGCCAAGATTGATATGGCGGAGCCGGTGCGACAGAAAGTTGCGGAAGAGTATGAGGAAGACCGCGATCACTCCATCAAAAACCCGGCCATCTATCAGGAATTCACTGCTCTGGTCATCGACCTTTCCCGGCAAGAGGCCCCGGCACTCATCGAGTTGCTGGACAAATTCACCGGCATCAAGACCCTGGTGCTGACCGGCGGCGCCAACGGGGCGCCGGTTGACCTGCCGTACATTCTGGGCAAAGCAAAGAAACTGCCGCTCACCGAACTCTACATCTTCAACTTCCGCGGTTTCCTAACTGCCGTGCCTGAATCGGTGGGGGCCTTTACCGGCCTGACCCGGCTCTCCCTCTTCAACAACAACATTGCCGGACTCCCCGCCGCAGCCGGCAAAATGAAGCAGCTGGCGGTACTCCATGTGGATATCAACCCGATCACCACCCTGCTGCCGACGGTCGAGGGGCTTACCAATCTTACCGAGCTTGGCATCGGAAAAACAAAGATCAGTGCGGCGGAACAGGGGCAACTGGCAAAGCTGCTGCCGAACTGCAGGATCTTGACCAAATGAAATACCTGATTGTTCTCATCATTCTATTGGCCGCGACTGCCGGATCTGCCGACGCATATCAGAATGATACAGTGTTCATTCAAGGCATGCCAAAAGACAACAACAGCGGTTCGATTGGTTTGGCACAAACAGTGAGCGCCAAGCTCCAAAAACAGTTGCTCAAAGCGTTTCCATGCCTGTACGTCAATACGAATGATGACATTCGTGCGGTCACCGGTTTCTTGAGGACTCAGCAACTGTTCGGGACTGTATCCGATGAGGTGATGGTTGAAACAACGAACAACCTGGGAAAACATTCGGATGCAAAATACCTCATTTCGATATCCACCTCATTCAACCCTGTTGTCGGGTATCGTCTTTTTGCAGTTGCGTGGGCAAGAACCCAGAAAGGACCGGCACCGTTTTTTGAGGAAGGTGACCTGTATGGCTCTTACGAAGCAGCCCTCGATGCAGCCACACCCCTTGTCGAACAACTGGTCAAAGCGTTTGTGGAAAAGGCATCAAAATATTATTGGTTTAACGAAGTCTGCCCCTATAAAGGCAGGGTGGATGTGACGGTTGTGACCCGACGCAAGCAGCATAATGAAGATACCTTCTACAGTTACTGCAACGGCGAAGATCAGAAAGGGAAGAAATCCGAGACAATCACCGCGGAAGGGAAACAGCTCTGGAAATTCAAGCGCATCGGCAACCCGGACACTTGGGGGACACTGGAATATACCATGACTGAAACGTACGTGAAAGAGGATGTCGACGGCTGCCACATTTGTAAATCAGGACGGAAGGGACCTTGGAATTATAAAGATGAAGTGCAGTCGAACAGTGTCGCGACCGGCCTTGACACCAGCACCTACATTAAAGGCGTATCTGACAACAAGGATGCGACCATCAACCTCCGTTTTGAAAAGAACGGCACCTATACGATAGTGATCAAGGCCGCATCGGCTGAAGGGAAAAAACAGACCACCCACTCTACGACAGCCGAAGGGACCTGTGATCTTGTCGATAAACGCACATCCCAAACCACGACATTTACCGAACCGTTGGAAGCGAGGTTTGAAGACCTTACAGGTACCGTGTTCGACAAGAAACTGTCAGGTAACAAAAAGATAGTGTTACCCACAAAACAGAATGGCGAAGAAAACGAAATATCCATTGACTTTGAACTGGAACGTCCTTAACCCGCATTCTTCATGAAGAACCTACTGCGACCGCGTATCTGCGCGCCCTGCTCGGCGTTCTCGGGCCTCGGACCCTCCAGGTACGGTACAGTACGCGTCGGGTCGTCGGCTCTCCGAGCACCGAGCATGACGGGCATCTCCGCGGTCTCGCTAACGGTTCTTCATGAATAATCCGGGTCAAGAGAGAACGTAATTCAATTGAAGAAGGGGGGATACATGAAAACACGGATACTGCTGGGGGGGATTATGCTGATCGCCGGCGCCGGTCTGTGCCAGGCTGGCTGGCTGGACGCCGGGGAGGACGTTGGAAAAAGAGTGGGCAACCGGGGCGTGAACGACGCCAGCAACAGCGCCTACGATGCGACCCAGGGGGGTGTTCGGGATGCCGTCAAGGGGGTTAAGGGCACAGCTTCGAAGCAATCATCCGGATCAGAGCAACCCGTGCAGAAGGGGTCTGACCGGCAGGATGCCAAGACGAACGTAGCAACTTCCTCCGGCGACAACCTCTCCATCGAGGAAGCGGAAAAGGTCTACACCAAGTTCGACTTCATCCCCGGTGACAAGATGATCTTCTTCGACGACTTCAGCGACACCGACGTGGGTGAATTCCCGCGAAAGTGGACTCTGGAGGGACCGAAACCGGGCGCAAACAACACCGTGGATGTGGTGGAGTACCAAGGAAAGCGCTTTCTTCGCTCAGTTCCAGGAGGTAAAGGACAGCCGTCGGCAACACAATACATCCGACTGGACCAAAAGGGTGACTTCCCCGAAAAATTCACGATCGAGTTCGACGCGGTGCTGGCAGCGGTCAAGGAAGGTTCCGTTTACGACCTCATATACAGGGTCCTGCTGGTGCCGGTCGACAAGAAAGTTGACGTATTCAAGTGGTACGGACCGAACACCATTTTCATCTCGGGGAAGGATAACAGCTCGGCCAACACCAAAACAACCGTACAGCTTAACGATAGCAAGGTACACCATGTCGCCGTCAGCGTTAACGGTACCTTCGTCAAGGCGTATATCGACAATCAGCGGGTGATCAATGATCCGGACGGCATCAAGCGACCTCTTAAACAGATCGGCCTGCAGATGCTGACCCCCAACAATTTCCCGACGGAAAAACTTCTTTTCACCAACTTCCGCCTGGCGGCTGGGGGAAAGGGCGTCAAGTCAGCCCTTGATACCGACGGGAAGATCATAACTCACGGCATTTTGTTCGATACCGGCAAAGCCACGTTAAAGGCGGAATCCCTGCCGACCCTGAAGATGATTCTCGGCCTGCTGAATGAGGATCAGGAGCTGAAGTTCTCCATCGAGGGGCACACCGACAACCAAGGGGGCAAGGAGATGAATCAGCCCCTTTCCGAGCGGAGGGCTGAGGCGGTAAAAAACTGGCTTGAGGGGAAGGGGATCGAACCGTCACGGCTGAAAACCGGTGGGTTCGGTGACAGTAAGCCGATCGATAGCAACAACAACATGGAAGGAAGGGCCAACAACAGGCGGGTGGAGTTTGTGAAGCTCTGACCTTGAGAGTACCGCTTTCTGAGGAGAGGGTCGTTACGCGACCCGTCGGATTGTCGGGGAACCTGGGATCGATCGCGGGCCTCGAATCCGGGATCTGCGGGAGTGGATTCCCGGTACGTCGTGCGTGCTACCTTGTTCCCCCACGGGATCCGGAGAGCGGTATGAGCCACGGTCCGGGAAGCCCTTCACGAGTCAAGGCGTTCCTCACCTGCGGGGCGTGCCGCCGCGCGTGGTCCGACGAGCGGCAGTTCCTCATCGATCCGGAGTTGCGCCTCCTCGGCTTTCAGGGGCATGCCAGGATTCCGGAGTCGAACCTGCTCGTGTTCGAGCACCGCTGCGGCAGCAGCGTCTCCGTGCTGGCGAGGCGCCTCCGGCACCTGCTGCCGCAGGTCACTACGGGCGATCGGGTGCCGGTGCTCTACGGCACCGACGCGTGCGGCGGGTTCTGCAGGACGCTCGAGGACCTCTCCGCCTGCGAACGTCGGTGCGCGAACGCAGGCGACCGCGCCCTTGTCCGGCTCGTGATCGAGATGAGACGGACAAGCACGACGGCGTGAGAGAACGCGGGCCCTCCCGCCGCGCGTTCAATCCTGTAATCGCAGCGACCAAATCGCATTCTCGGCCCGCGGCACGCGGACGAGGTTCCGCCATTGCCGGGCACGCCTCCTGCAATCGGGTCCACGGCATGAACGAGGATTTCTGCTCCAGCTGCTGCACTCAGCACCCCCCTCCGGAGGGGTGCCCGGGCGAGCTGCGGTCCACCGGGCCCGAGCAGCACGGCTGGGCGGTGGCGGTGGATGCTCCGAGGGGGGTGGAACTCCTCGGCGTGATCGTCGCGCCGAGCGGATCTCGGTGGCGTTCGCGCATCGTGACCTATCCGCAGTCGCCGTGGACGTTGCCGTTAGGCCGCGGCATGCTCAAGTTCGTCGGCGACACGGCCGAGGAGGCGGAGGCCAAAGGGCTCGATTTCGTACTCCACTGGTGCGCCGATCACGGGCGCCGTCCACGCGACGGGTTCGGTCCGTGGGACCGGATCGGCGGGCCCGACTCGAGACGGCCGCCGCCGCGCAAGCGCCGCTCGCACACGATCCGCTACGGGTCGCCCGGCGCCATGGTTCTCGCGAACACGCGGGATCTCTCGGCCGGCGGCATGTTCGTGGCGACGACGAAGCCGGAGCCCCCCGGGACGATCCTCGACCTCGAAATGGAGATCTACGGATGCATCGCCAGGATGCGCGGGACCGGCGTGTGGGTGCGCGAAAGGCTCGAGCCGGGACGGCCGCGCGGCATGGGGATCCAGCTCCTGGATCCGCCGCCGGTGTACAAGCTGTTCGTGTGGGGGCTGGGCTGAAGCGTGACATGAGAAATCACGGCGCGAATCACCGTAGCGCGCGGAGCAGGTCAGGCCGCCGCGGGCTTCCCCGTGTCGTTCGTCACGAGTCCGTCGCGGACCTCGACGACGCGGCTCGCGCGCCTCGAGAGCGCCGCGTCGTGGGTGATCACGATCACCGTGCGGCCCTGCTTCCAGAGCGCCTCGAAGAGGCTCATGATGTCCCCGCCCGACGACGAGTCGAGGTTCCCGGTCGGCTCGTCGGCGAGAAGGATCGCCGGATCCATCGCGAGGGCGCGCGCGATCGCGACGCGCTGCATCTGGCCCCCCGAGAGTTCCGTCGGCTTGTGCTCCATCCGGTCCTGAAGCCCCACGCGCGCCAGGAGCCCGTCGACGCGCTCGCGGCGCTCCCTCTTCGGCACGCCGCCGAAGAGGAGCGGTAGCTCGACGTTCTCCCAGGCGCTGATCTGCGGGAGCAGGTTGAAGTTCTGGAAGACGAAGCCGACCCGGCGGTTCCGCACCGCGGCGAGCTGGTTGCGGTCGAGCCCCGCGACCTCTTCTCCGAGCAGCTCGTACGTCCCGCCCGATGGGGTGTCGAGGCAGCCGACCAGGTTCATGAGGGTCGACTTGCCGGACCCCGACGGCCCGACGATCGCGACGAACTCCGAGGCGCCGACGTCGAGGTCGATGCCGCGAAGCGCCTCGACCCGCACCTTGCCGGTGTCGTAGACCTTCGTGATCCCGTCCATGCGGATGACCGCCCCGTTCGACTCGTCGTCGCCGCCGTTTCGTTTCCTGAAGACGTTCATGGCCGCCTCGTCACTCGTACCGCAGCGTCTCGGCCGGATCGATCGCCGCCGCGCGCCGCGCCGGAAAATAGCCGGCGAGAAGCCCCACGAGCCCGAGGATCGCCGACGTCGCGATCCCGATCGGGACCGAGAGCGTCGGCTTTCCGAGGAACTGCAGGGCCTCGTTCCCTTCGAGGTCGATCATCCCAAGAAGCGTCACGACGACGATCGCGGCGAGCATCCCGAAGAGCCCGCCTACGAGCGTGTAGGTGAGGGACTCGAGGAGGATCGGACCGGTGATCCACGATGGCCTTGCACCGAGCGCCATGCGCACGCCGATCTCCCGGGTCCTCTCCTTCACGGTCGCGTACATGATGTTCGCGACCCCCACGCCGCCGATCAACAACGTCAGCACTCCGATGATCGCCAGGAACGCCTGGATTCCCACCGTGATATTGCGGATGACGTTCGCCCCGCTCGCCGTGTCCCAGATGCCGAACGCGCGCTCGTCCTCGGGATCGAAGCCGATTCGCTTGCCCATCACCTTTCGGAAGTCCTGGATCACCGAGGCCATCTCCTCGGCCCGCTTCGACTCGAGCAGCACGATCGTGAGGTATTCGTAACCGTACTGCGCCTTGAAGGTCGTGATCGGTATCACGGCGTGGGCGGCGTCCGGCCCCCCGTACATCCCCATCTGGAGCTTCTTCTGGAGCACCCCGACGACGGTGTAGGGGGTGCGGTCCAGGAGCAGTTGCCGGCCGACCGGGTCTTCCTTGCCGTACAGGTCCCTGGCGAGGTCGTTGCCCAGGAAGACGACGCGGCGCCTCTCGATCTCGTCGGTCACGTCGAGGAAGCGTCCCCCGGCCTGCGCGATGTGATTGCGCATCTCGCCGTATTCCCAGTGGGTGCCGATCAAGCGGGAGTTCACGGTCTTCGTTCCGTTCGTGAGACTCGCGCGCCAGTTCGTCATCTCCCCCACGCAGGCCTCGAGCCCGGGCACCCGCTCCCGGACGAGGTCCACGTCCTCGAGGCGCGCCCGGATGGAGCGGCCCGGTGGGAGCCCCTGCCAGGGTTTCGCGGTCTCTCCCGGCCAGACCACCGCGAGGTTGTTCCCCATGCCGGCGCGCGCCTTCACCAGTTGCCGCTTGAGCCCCTCGCCGAAGGCGAGAAGGAGCAGGAGCGCGAGAGATCCCCAGGCGATCGCCATGATCGTCAGCATCGCGCGCTTCCTCTGGATACGGGAGGAGCGCGCGAACAGCTGCAGGACGAGTCCGATCTGGGGGCGCGCCATCGTTCTCCCCTTCACATCTTCATCGCGACGACGGGGTCGAGACGCGACGCGTCGCGGGCGGGGAAGTACCCCGCGACGAGCGCCACCGCCCCGAGGAGCCCCGCGGTGATCGCGGTGACTCCCGGCGAGAGGACCGGGCGGCCGACGAACTCGGTGAACGCCTCCGGAAACATCGAGCAGATCCCCGCGGCGATCGCGAGCCCGAGCGCCCCCCCGCCGATCGTGAGGAACAGCGTCTCGAGCAGGAACTGCGCCAGGATCGACGACGGCCTCGCGCCGAGCGCCATCTTGACCCCGATCTCTCGCGTCCGCTCCTCGACGACGACGTTCATGATGTTCGAGACGCCAATGCCCCCCACGACGAGCGTGAGCGAGCCCACGATGCCGAGGAAGAGGCGGAAGGCGAGCATGAACGTGTCGAGAAACTGGAACATCTCGGTGGTGTCCCACATCGACAGCGCTTCCTTGTCCTCGGGGTCGAAACGATGCCTCGCGGAGAGGATGCGGAGCACGTCCTTCTTGAGCGGCTCGGTGCCGGCGTTCGTGGTCGCCTTGAAGATGAAGTTGTTGACGTAGCGCTGCCCGGTCAGGGCCTCGAGGGTCGAGGCCGGCACGAAGGCCTTCCCGGTGTCCCGCCCGGAGTAGCTCGAGTCCTGCGGCTTCTTCTGGAGCACCCCCACGACCAGGAACGGCGAGCCGCCCACCTGCACCGTCTTTCCAACCGGATCCACGGTGCCGAAGATGTCCTTCGCGAGCTCGTCGCCGAGGAAGATCGACCGACGCTTGTCCCTTTCGTCGAGGTCGTTGACGAAGCGCCCGCCGGCCTGGGGGATCAGGTTCCTGAGATCGGCGAAGACCGGCACGACCCCGGAGACGTCCACCGCCAGCGTCTTCGTGCCGTACACCGCCTTGAGCGTTGCCTGGTACTCGCCGGAGATGCCGAGGAGCCCGTCGGCCTTCAAGCGCAGGAGCGCCATGTCCTCGTCGTCGAGCCGGATCTTGCGCCCCTTGCCGAGACCCTCGTACGCCTTCGATGTGAGCGAAGGCCAGGCGATCACGATGTTCTCGCCGAGCCCCGCGGCGTTCTTGACCATCTGTTGGTGCATCCCCCGCCCGAAGGCGAGAAGGAGGCTGACCGCGACCGTGCCCCACACGATGCCGAACGCGGTGAAGAACGTCCGGAGCTTCTGGCTCCTCACATCGCGGGAGAGCTGGCGGATGGAGGCGAGGAAGCTCATGGCGCCGGGGTCATCCCTTGATCTCGCGCGGAGGCCGCTGCACGACCTTGTCTCCGTCTTTCAACCCGTCGAGCACCTCGACGTTGAGACCGTCCGAGAGCCCGGTCTTGATCGCGGTCTTCTTCGGCCCGTCCTTCGGCCCGAGTCCCGGCAGCTCGACGGAGGCCTTCTTGCCTCCGTCCTCGAAGGTCACGAGACGCTCGGGGACCAGGATCACGTCTTTCTTCTCCCGGATCACGACGTCGGCGTTCGCCGAGTAACCGGCGCGAAGAACGGTCCCCGGGGAGCGGTCGAGCTCGATCTCGACCTCGAACAGCTTCGCGTTGTCCTTTTCCTTCGCCTGGGGGGCGATGCGGCTCAACCGTCCCGTCACGGTCGCCTCGGGGAGCGCCCCGATCCGGAACCGGACCGGGAGGCCGACCTTCAGCTTCCCCACGTCGATCTCGTCCACCGTCCCCTTGAACACGAGGTCGCCCATGTCCGCGATGGTCGCAAGCTCGGTGCCGGCCTGGTACGAGGTGAGCGGCACCACCGGATCGCCCGGATTGACGAGCCGCTCGAGGAGCGTCCCGCCGGCGGGCGCCCTCACCACCGTTTCCATCTCCGCGCCGCCCCCCGTGACCCGCCCCTTCCGGGTCAGTTCCAGGTTGTCCGTCGCCTGGGCGAGGGCGATCCGGGCCTGGTCGTACGCCTCGCGGCGGGCATCGAAGTCGCCGCTGGAAATCACCCCTGTCCGGGAGAGCTCCTGCGCCCGGCCGAAGTCCGCCTTGGCGCGGGTGAAGGACGCCTGGGCGGCCTCGACCCTGCGATCGCTGTCGATCAGCTCGGCGGGGGTCGGGTCGGGGATGATCTCGAACAGCGGATCGCCCGGGGCGACCGGCTGGCCGACCTCGGCGCTGCACCGCTTCACGATCCCGGAAACCTTGGACTTGACGTGGAACTCGAGGCGGGGCTCGATCTGTCCGACGGCGACAGCCTTGTCGGTGATCGATCCCTTCGTCACGTCCACGAGCTTGATCCCGCCGTTTCCCGCGTCCCGCCCCCGAATCCAGGCGTACGCCCCCGCCGCCGCTCCGCACAGCAGCGCGAGGACGAGAAGAATTCTCACCAGCTTGCCCATGACGTCCTCCGTGGCTTCAGGCAGGGACGCGCCTGCTCCCCCCAACCGTATCTGATACGCCCGGACCGGCCGGGGGGTTCCACGGGCCGGCGGGGCGTTTCCACGCGGCCGCCCCCTCACCATCGATTTGCGCAGTGGAGCCTGTAGATCCACAGTAGATCCTGAATCGAGACCGAGGAGCACCCGTGACGACAAGAAAGCCGACCCCGGACCAGGAGCGCGTGATCGCCACGACACCGCAGAAGCGCGAGGAAGAAGCGTTCTTCGCGGGCGGCTGCTTCTGGGGGGTGGAGTACTGGCTGCGGCAGGCGCCGGGGGTGATCCTCGTCGAGTCCGGTTACATGGGCGGCCGGGTCGCGGCGCCGACCTACGAGCAGGTCTGCGCGGGGCGCACCGGGCACCTCGAAGCCGTCCGAGTCGTGTTCGACCCCGGGAAGACACGTTACGAGGAGCTGGCGAGGCTGTTCTTCGAGATCCACGATCCGACCCAGTCCGGGCGCCAGGGGCCGGACATCGGCGAGCAGTACGCCTCCGCGATGTTCGTCGCGAACGACGCGCAGCGCGGCGCCGCGGAAGGGCTGATCGCCGAGCTTAAGCGGCGCGGCTACGCCGTGGCGACGCGCGTCGAGCCGGCGGAGAAGTTCTGGCGGGCGGAGGAGTACCACCAGCAGCATTACGAGCGAAAGGGCTCCACGCCGTACTGCCACGCGCGCGTCCGCCGCTTCGGCGAGTGAGAACCCAGGAAGGCAGCCATGGATCCGGCCTATCCGCGGCCGAATCCGACGCCGTCCGGCACGAGCGGCAGGGATAATTGATTCCGGCCGCATCCCGGTGTCCAGACCGAACGCGGAGCGGGGGGAGTACCTTGCCGGCTTCGGCGCTCCGTCCTCAGAACTGCGACCAGAGGTACTGGTTCGTGACCTCGTGGTGGAACTGGATCTCGCTGCGCTTGACGCGCGCGCCGAGCGCCTTCGGGCAGCGCTCGGCCGAGGCGAGCTTCAGCTCGGCGAACTTCTCGTGCACGTCCTCGCCCGAGCATCTCCTGCGCGAACTTGCTGGCCTTGAACAGGCGGATGGCGTCGTAGATGTTGTCGGGCAGGAAGCGCGTGCGCGGGCGCTTGCCGTCGCTCTCGTCGTCGACGAGCGGCCCCTCGAGGCCGGTGTGGAGCAGCGAGTAGATCGCGAGGTACGGGTTCGCGTCGGGCGCGATCGAGCGCACCTCGATGCGGGCCGTACTTCTCGTTGCCGATCGGGATGCGGATCATCGAGCCGCGGTCGCTCGCCGAGACCTTGATCTGGTTCGGCGCCTCGAAGTGCGGGTCGAGGCGGCGGTAGGAGTTGACGCTCGAGTTCAGGATCAGGCAGATGTCGTTGGCGTTCGCCAGGATCCGGTTGATGAAGCTCCAGGCGATCTCCGAGAGGCCGTCCTGCCCCTTGCGGTCGTGGAAGAGGTTCTTCCCGTCCTTCGCGAGCGACATGTTGGTGTGCATGCCGTTGCCGTTGACGCCGGCCACCGGCTTCGGCAGGAAGCAGGCGGTCAGGTCCATCTGCGCGGCGACCTGGCGCGCGATCAGCTTGTAGAGCTGCACCTGGTCGGCCGCGACGATCGCCTCGGTGTAGCTGTAGTTCATCTCGAACTGCGACGGGGCCACCTCGGGGTGGTCCTTCTCGTTGCCGAAGCCGAGGGCGCGCTGCACCTCGGCGGAGGTGTCGATGAACTTGCGCAGCGTGTCGCCCGGCAGCGAGTGGTAGTAGCCGCCCGTCGAGATGAACTCGAAGACCCCGGTCTCGCGGTAGCGACGCTCGGCGTCTCTCCCCTTGAAGATGAACCCCTCGATCTCGTTCGCGACGTGGGCGAGGGTCCCTTTCTTCCGCAGCCCCTCGCAGTACGTCTTGAGCCGCGCGCGCAGGTCCGCGGAGTAGGCGGTCCCGTCCTGGTTCTGAACCTCGCCGAACACCAGCACCTTCCCCGGCCCGAACACGTCGGCGGGAAGCCAGTAGAACGCCGGCCAGTCGATGCCGAGGCGCAGGTCCGACTCCGCCTGCCGCGAGAAGCCCCGGATGGAGGAGCCGTCGAAGGTCAGGTTGTCGGCGGACGCGGAGGAGGAACTTCTTGTCGTAGTCGAGCATGTGGAAGCGACCCTCGAGGTCGGTGAAGCAGACGGTCACCGCCTTGATCCGCTTCTCGTCCGTCAGGTACTTGAGGCGCGCCTCGCGGATCTTGCCGGGGTCCTTCCGGGCGAGACGCTCGGCTCTCGCCTCCAGGTTCATCTCCTCCAGCTTGTCGTACGGGATCTCGAGGAAGTCGCGCAGCGTCGGCATCGGGTTCCTCCCGGGCGCAATGATCGGCGCCACGGGTACAAGATACAACACGTTACTATATATGTCAACATAATTAGCCTTGCCATATATAAAATTAGCATAAATGTGTGATTATCGAATACAAGACCGAAATCGGATCGCGTCCGACGCGGCGAGGGTACCGGCGCCGACGTTCGCGGGAGGAACTCCTGGTGGGGACGCGCGATCGCGGAAGCGGCCGGAGGACCCCGGCCGTGAGACACTGGATCGCGGTCACCGGATCGTTCGTCCTGTCGTTCTCGTACTTCATCCCGGCGTGGGACAAAAGGGCGGGGCGCGTGAGCGTGACCATCGCGGACACGGGGATCCGCGTGGAGCCCAGCGTGCTCGTCATCTACGTGGACGGCGACGGATGCCCCGTGAAGAGCGAGGTCTACAAGGTGGCCGGTCGCTACGCCCTCGACGTGCGCGTGGTCTCCCACGTCCCGCTCCGCGTGCCGGAGTCGGGGCGCGTCGAGTGGGTCCGGGTGAAGCAGGGGTTCGGCGCCGCCGACGACTGGATCGCGGAGCACATCGAGGAAGACGACATCGCGGTCACCGCCGACATTCCCCTGGCCGACCGTTGCCTCAAGAGAGGGGCGCGGGTGGTCGCCCCGAACGGCCACCTCTTCACCGAGGCCTCGATCGGAGACGCCCTGGCGAGTCGGGAGCTGTCGGATTACCTTCGGCAGATCGGCGAAATCTCCGGCGGACCGCCCCCCTTTGCCGCCGCCGACCGCTCGCGTTTTCTGTCCCGGCTGGACGAGGTGATCGTCGCGGTGCGCCGCGGGAAACCGGGCCGCCGTTGACCGGGACCCTTCACGAAGGACTTACCGTCAGTTTCCCTTCGCCCGTCAGCGCGCTCCCTGGCCTGCGACCGCCTGTCCGGCCGAGGCCGGAGGAATCACTTCCACCGCGCGCGTCGCGTCGGTGAAAATGTACGCCCGTTCGTTGTTGTCCCCCTCGTCGGCCGGCACCATGAAGAAGCGCTTGCGCCCGGGAGTGTAGGCGGTGGCGGTGCCGTACACGACTTCGCCGTCGCGGAACGTCACCTTGAGCCGGTGCCCGCCGGAGCGCCCCCAGTTCGGAACCGCGCCCGGTTTCCGGTCCTTGTTCCCCGTGAAGCTCTTCACGAAGAAGACCGCCTTCAGGTCGCCGACCTTGATGGCGGTCACCTTGCGCTCGTCCTCCGAGTCCACCAGATGGAACCCTTCCTTGTCGGGGACGAAGTCGAAGGTGAACCCCTTCAATACGCGGCCGTCCGCGCAACGCACGATCACCCGGTTCTTGAATGCCACGACCGAACCTCCTCTCGACCGAACCCACGAGCCGCCCTGTCTTGCGGTGAAATCTAGGCAGCCGGCGCCGGAACGGCAAGTCGGGGTGCCTGACGTCAACTACTTCTCCCCACGCAAGGCGCTCGAGCCGCTCGCGGATGCGCAGCTTCGCGCCGCCGGAACCGGAGAGCAGCTGGTGGAGGTCGCCCGCGCCCGCGCCGACGCGGCCGAGGCGATCGCGGGGAAGAACCAGGCAACGCTCGACCAGGCCCACCTCGATCTCGGCTACGTGGAGATCCGCGCGCCGGTCGCCGGGATCGTCAGCCGGAAGAGCGTGCAGGCGGGGCAGGTGGTCCAGGCCGGGCAGCCGCTGCTCGCGCTGGTTCCTCTGGAGCGAGTCTGGGTCGTCGCGAACTTCAAGGAGAGCCAGCTTCGCCGGATGCGCCCCGGCATGTCCGTGGTGCCGACGGTGCTCACGCGCTGAAAAAACGGGGACAGTCCCTATTTTCGCCTCGAAGATAGGGACTGTCCCCGTTCCGAGCGGCCATGAAAAGCGTCATCACCATCGCCCGCGAGCACGGCAGCGGAGGGAAGGAGATCGCCCGCCGCGTCGCCGAGAGGCGGGCCTCGCGACCCTGCCGCGCGGGGCGACCTCGTTCGTGATGATGCCTCTTATCGGCCTGATGATGACGAAGGTGGAGCCAAGAAGACTGCTGGCCACGGGCGTGGTCGCCGTCTCGGCGTCTCTCCTCCTGCTGTCGAGGATGTCGCTGGACGTCGGGTACTGGAACTTCTTTCTCGCGCTGATCATCCAGGGAGGGGCGCTGGGGCTGCTGTTCATCCCGCTCACCACGATCACGAACGACCCGATCCCTCGCGAGCGGATGGGGAACGCCACCAGCATCTTCAACCTGATGCGAAACATCGGAGGCTCGATCGGCATCGCCACGTCCACTACCTTGCTGGCCCGCAACGCGCAGGTGCACACCCACGTGCTCGGCGGGCACGTGGACCCTTACGGTCTGGCGGCGCGCGAGCAACTTCAGGGGATCGCCGGCGCCTTCGTCCAGCAGGGCTCGGACCCCGTGACCGCCTCCAGGCAGGCCGCGGCGGCGGTGTTCGGCCGGGTCCAGCAGCAGGCGGCGATGATGTCCTACAACGACGTCTACCTGCTGATGGCGGCGATGTTCGCGTCCATGCTGCTGCTGATCCCGCTGATGCGGAAGCCGCGGCACTACGGCCCGCACTGAGCCTGTCGAAGTGCCTGACGAAGTGCCCTGCCATCGGATCCGTTCGCCGCGAGGGCGCGACCCAGGGCCGGCGAAGGCGTGAGTCGTGCCGCTCACCGTGTCCCGTCAGCCGCCCGCTCCACCTCCGCCCAGACGCGAAGGAGGTTCTCGCCGCAGATCTTCCGGACGTCGTTCTCCGAGTACCCTTTCTCGAGGAGGGCGCGGATCAGGTTGGGGTAGCCGGACACGTCCTTGAGGCCGGCGGGGAGGCCGGCGCCCACCCCCTCGAAGTCCGATCCGAGGCCGACATGATCGACACCGGCGATCTTGACGACGTGATCGACGTGGGCGACCACGTCGGAGACGTTCCCGTAGATCCTCGGGTGCTCCTTCCAGTAGCTCGCTCGGTAGCGCTTCGCCTCGTCGCTTTCCCAGGAGAGCTTCCGCTCCTCGAGGTATTTTCCGATCGCGCTCCAGGCCTCGGACGACTGCTTTTGGGCGTCGCCGCGCAGGAACATGGAGCCGAAGTTGATCTGGACCACGCCCCCCTTCTCCGCGATCTTCCGGATCTGGTCGTCGGTCAGATTCCGCTCGAAGCCCGGGGTGAACGCGCGGCACGACGAGTGGGAGGCGATCACCGGCGCCGTGGAGACGTCCAGCGTGTCGCGAAGCGCCTCGTCCGAGAGGTGGGAGACATCCACCATGATCCCGAGGCGGTTCATCTCCGCGACGACTTTCTTCCCGAACGGGCTCAGCCCGTGCCACTTCCTGCCCGACGCGAACGACGAATCGGCGATGCCGTTGTTCTCGGAGTGGGTCAGGGTGACGTAGCGGATCCCGCGTCGCCGGTAGCGTTCGAGATTGGCGAGGTCGTCGCCGAGCGGGGAGCCGTTCTCGAGCCCCATCGGCAGCGCGATCCTCCCGCTCTCCACGATCTTCCGGATCTCTTGGGGCGAGCGCGCGATCGCGAACCGGTCGGGGCACCGGGCGACGATCCCCTCCACCAGATCGATCAGCCGGTCGGCTCGCTCGCGCGCTTTCGCCGGATCCGCGATCTCCGCGTCGATGTAGATCGCCATGAAGGCGGCCCCGAGGCCGCCCGCCTTCGCCCGCGGGAAGTCGAAGTTGCCGTCCGGAGTCGCGCCGCAGATGTCCTCCATCTTGCCCTGCAGCCGCTCCGGGAGGTCGATGTGGGTGTCGACGACGACGGCCTCCAGCGCGAGGCGGGCGGCTCCGGCAGCGGGATCCTCGGTCCGGGGCGGCGCCGGAGCGGTCCGGCAGCCGAACGCGGCGAGCGCGATGACCAGCGCGGCCGCGGCCTGTCCTCGTGCGCCGCCGAAGCGCGCCGCGAGGATCGATTCGAAGATTGCTGTTGAATTCATGGGAATAGACTACGCCAGCCGGGTTCGAGAATCATGCGAAAAACGGCGAAAGAGTCCGCTCGCCGCGGGTCAGGGAAAGATCTCGATGCGCTCGATCGAGACGTGGGTCGCGAGCGGGTCCACGACGAGTTCGCCGAGGCGCGAGCGGTTCAGGTCGTAGACCCGGTCGTCGGCGGTGCGGACCGGGTCTCCCAGGGGGTCGAAGACGTGGTTTCCGGCCCCCGCGAACCGCTCGCCGGGATACTCGGAAGCGGTCACGCAGCAGCCGGCGACGAACACCCCGTTCTCGATCGCCCGGGCGCGCAGCAGCGTCCGCCAGACGTGGTCGCGCCGCCAGGGCCACCAGGCGATCGCCAGGAGCGCATCCACACCGGCCTCGAGGCGCAGCGCGCGCGCCTGCTCGGGGAACCGCACGTCGTTGCAGTTGATCAGGCCGAACGTCCACCCGTCCAGCCGGACCGCGACGTACCGGTCCCCCGGCTCCCAGATCGCCGGCTCGTTGAACGGGCCGAACAGGTGCACCTTGTCGTAGCGGGCGATCTCCGCGCCGGCGCGCCAGAGCGTCATCCGGTTGCGCCGCTCCTCGGAGAACGAGCCGAAGCAGAACGCGACGGAAGGATGCGCGCTCGAGACGGAGCCGAAGAGCTCCCGCGCGCGAGAGGGGGCGACTTCGCGCCGGTAACCGTGCAGGAAGCCTTCGGGGAACACGCACAGGCCGGCGCCGGCCGCGGCGGCGGCGACCGCCTCCTCCGGCACGCGCCGCAGGTTCGACTCGACATCGAGACAGACCCAACGCGACATGTAGATTCGCATGCAAACATTGTAACGGCACCGCGCACGAAGGCCAGCCGGGGAGCGACCGGGGGCGGAGCTCAGGCAGGCGGGCCGGCAGGTTCCTTGAGGCCGCGGATCGCCTTGCGAAGGGTGTCGCGCGCCAGCTGGGCGCAATCGAGCTTGGCGTCCGGGATCTTCCCGAGGAACCCGACGATCTCCCCGACGTCCAGCTTCTCCGCCTCGTCGAGGGACATTCCGAGAATCATCGTCGTGAGCCCGGCGGCGCTCGCCTGAAGTCCCGTGCACCCGACATGCTCGAAGCTCGCCTCACGGATGACGCCGCCGTCCACGCGGAGGTAAAGACGAAGCATGTCCCCGCACTGCCCCTGATGGGACGACTCCGTCGAGAACACCGGGAGGCGGCCGTAGTTGCGGTCCTCGGCGATGAACCGGATCGCTTTTTCGGAGTAGCCGAGATCCCGGAGAAGCCCGCTTCGGTCCTTGTCCATGTTGACCTCGCGCTCATGCGACGCCCCTTGCGACACGGTAGACCGGATCCGGCCGCGACGTCCAGAGGCGGTGGCACTTTCCGCAGGTGTCGCTGCGGCCGATAGTCTCTAATTATCGCCCTGTTTGGCGGAATTTCACACCAGCCTGCGGGGAGAAGTCAAGAAAGAATCGAGAGCGCGCCGGAGCGAGCGGTGTCGTCGAAGGCTCGCGACCCGCCTCGCGTCGGGCGCCGTGAGAACCGTGCTAAGGTGTGCGGCTGTTTTCCGGACGCAGTTTCTCGCGGGGAATCCCATGCGCGTCCTGCTCGCCGTCTCGCCCGTCGCCGTCATCTTCGTTCTCATGATCTGGGGACGCCGACCGGCCGACGTGGCCGGGACCCTCGGCTGGATCTACACCGCCGCGCTGGCGGCGTTCTTCTTCGGCACGTCGTGGCAGGTGATCCTGCTCGCCTCGCTGGCGGGCGCCGTCGCGAGCTTTCCGGTGAGCCTGATGGTGGTCACCTCCATCTTCCAGATCAACGTGATGGAGGAGGCGGGGGCGATCCGGCGGCTCGTCGCGTTCATGAAGACGCTCGCGGCGGAGGACCGGGCGGTGCAGGTGATGCTGATCAACGTCGGCGTGGGGACGTTGCTGGCGGCGCTGGGCGCCACGCCGGTCTCGATCCTGCCGCCGATCATGCTCTCGCTCGGTTACAGCGCCTTCGTCGCGATCGCGCTGCCGGCCATCGGCTACGACGCGTTGTGCACGTACGCGCTGCTCGGCGTCCCGGTCGTGGTGTTCGCCGACGTGGTCAAGGGGGTCACCGGGCGGGAGTTCACGCCGGCGGAGGTCGGTCTTTACTTCGCGCGGTACATGCCGGTGGTCACCACGCTGATCGCGCTCTCGATGCTCTGGCTCGTGGGCGGCTGCCGGGAGATCCGCCGGGGCTGGCACGTCGCGCTCCTGACCGGGTTGACCGCGGGCTTCGTGGCGATCGGGATGAACGTCGCGGGGCTGCCGACGCTCACCGGCGTCGTTGCCGGGATCGCGGTGGTGCTCGTCGATGCTCGCCTACCTTCGTCTGCGAGGGGGGCGGCTGATCGACCGCTCTCGCCTCGGACCGAACGACCTCGAGGCCGAACGGGGGATGGGGCTGGCGCTCGCGGTCCTGCCGTGGCTCCTGCTCGTCGTGTTCAGCGTGCTGACCAACTTCGGGAAGATCGGGCTCTACGACGTGCTGTTCAACCGGCTCGCGATGCCGCTCGAGATCGTGCCGGGCAGGCCGGAGCGGATGCGCGTGCTCTGGCAGGCGTACACTTGGGTGCTCCTGGCCACGCTCGTCGCGATCCCGTTCTACCGGATGGGAGCCGGCAAACTCCTCGCGGCGGGCAGGAAGACGCTCCGCCGGGCCCCCCGTCCGGCGTTCGCCAGCGCGATCTTCTTCGCCATCGCTTTCGTCCTGAACCACAGCGGCAAGGCCGCCGCCGCGCCGGGAGCGCCATGGGTGCCGAACCCCGAGGGGGGGATCAACATGGTCAAGGTGGTCGCCGACGCCTGCGCCGGCACGTTCCACCAGGCCTACTCCGGCGTGGCGACGTTTCTCGGGCTGCTGGGAGGGTTCATCAGCGGGAGCGAGACGAGCAGCATCGCGATGCTGACCCGGCTCCACTTCGAGACGATGAAACAGGTCTTCTCCGCGGCGAGCCCCGGCCGCCTTCTCGAGATCAGCCTGCTCGTCGCCGCGGTCAGCGGCATCGGCGGCGGGCTGGCCTCGGTGATCAGCCCGGCGAAGCTGCAGAACGCCGCCGCGGTGATCGACAAGATCGGCATGGAGGGCAAGGTCATCCGCTCCACCGCGGTGATCGCGCTCCTCATGGCGCTCGCGGTCGCCCTGATGACCTTCGTCTTCCTCGCGTTTCTGTAACCGAAGAGCGCTACAGCGCGAGGGTGTGCTTGTAGGTGTACATCGCCTCGACGCGGAAGAACCAGGCGGAATTGCTTCCGGTGTAGAAGTCCCCCGGCGCGAGGCGCTCGTACACGACGTGCCCTCGGAAGTGGGCCCCCGCCGTGGCGTCGGCGCGGAACTGGAGCAGATCGCCGCGGTCCTTCCCGGCGCCGAACACCGTGGGGTCGCCGGGGAACGGGTGGAAGGCGCTCAGCTTGTAGTAGGTGGCGCGAAGGGCGAGCGGCTTCCAGGGGGTCACCAGCGCTTCGGCCTGCCACATTCCGAGATTGGTCCAGTACGCGACGCCGCGCTCGCCGGCGAGGGAGTAGATGTAGAGATCGCTCCACTTCGGCCAGCGGGAGAATAGCGGATCCCATCCCTCGTTCTTCCCGGTCGAGGAGGGGTCGTCTCCGGACAGCCCGATCCAGCCGAGCGACACGGAGGGTTTCGCGGCGACCGGGAAGCTCTTCCGGATCTGCCCGGTGAACGCCCACGCACGGATCGCGGCCTCTGGATCCTGCGTTCCCCACTGCAGCGCGACCTCGCCGTTCGCTGCCCATCCCTTGCCGATCTCCCGCGCGACCCGGCCGCCGAGCGTGTGCAGCCGCCGGTCGGGCTGGCGGGCGGGAGGGTCCGCGGCGCGGGTGTCCCCCGTCTCGGTCTTGAAAAAGTAATAGGCCTCGATCCCCGTGTCCGGAACGTCCTTCCCCGTGTAGTACGCCCCCAGCGCGCGCTCGTCCCACTCGGTCAGCGGCTTCGCCGTTTTTTCGTTGAAACGCGGAAGGTAGATGTCGTGTTGCGGGTCCGACAGCGCGATGAACTCGATCTTCGACTTCCCGAATGCGTATCCCACGTCCAGCGCGTTGAAGTAGGCCGTTCGCGAGCCGTCGAGCGCCCCGCCGTCGAACAGCACCATCCCCTCGCCTCGCATCAGGTTCTGCCGGCCGATTCGCGCCGACCAGCTCCCGCCCGGTTTCACGTCGAGGTACAGGTTCTCGACGATCACCTCGTCCCACCGGTATGGAGCGTCCGGCGTGAAGATCTTCCGGCTCTCGTTGTTCAGGGCCACCATCAACTCCGCCTTCGAACCGAAGACGAAGCGGCTCCAGATCTTCGTGCGGAAGCGGAACTGGTGCCTCGTGTCCGCCGTCGCGTCGCTGAAGTCCGCGAGGTTGTCCCAGTTCTCGCTGCGGAAGCGCTCTTCGAAACCGAGCTCGACCGAGTTGTCGGCCGCGCGGTTCTCGTCGGCCGCGGCGGCCGCGGCGCAGGCGAGCACCGCAACGAGGAAGAAGAAGACGAGGACAGTCGTGGGGCGTCCGGGATTGTTGTCGACCATGCGTGGAAGCTTATGCCGCGCGGCTCCGGCGAATCAAGGACGCGACCCGAGTTACCCCGGCGCGAGGGCGATCTGGTGGAACGTCGCCATCAGGCGCGCGTTGTCCTCGATCGCCCCGGCGTCGAGGAGCGAGGGGTCCGCGCCGCGTTTCCTCAGGAACTCCTCCCGCGCCTCGGGGTGGAACTGCACGGTGAACACCGGAAGACGCTCGTGCTCGAGCGCGTCGGCGATCACGCCTCTCCGGGTCGCGACGATCCTGTAGCCGGGCGGGAGGTCCTTGACCTCCTCGCGGTGCGAGGCGACGACGCGGATGCTCCGATGCCCCGGCAGCAGGCGGCTCCCGTCGAACGTCGACTCCCGCACGCCCAGTTCCGCGTGCCGGTCCTCGTGGACGAAGCCGATGGTGCCACCGGCGAGCTTCGCGACGAGCTGGTGACCGAAGCAGATTCCGAGAAGCGGGACCTGCGTCTCGCCCCGCAGGATCGGGGAAAGCCAGCCTTCGAGGTGGTGGAGCCACGGCAGGTCGTCGCCGGCCGACGCGCGCGATCCAAGCAGGACGATCCCGGCGGCGTCGTAGCGGTCCCCCGGGCGCGGGCCGTCGCCCGGCCTCAGGGCGGGACGGAGCAGGCGAACCTCTCCCGGCCAGCCTCGCGCCGCCTCGGCGGCCCCCTCGTCCTCGGGCCAGGCGACCGAGGGGTCGATCACCAGCAGCCGTGGCGGGCTCGACATCACGTCTCCTCCGAAAATCAGGGAAAGTCGCTACCCCGTTCCCGTGCGGCGGGCAAGAGATCGGGGACGACTACGGTCGCGCCGGAGGCAATCCGCGTCCGGTGGTCAGGTAGGTCGCGAACGTGCCGAGCCAGTGTCCGCCCTCGTAGTGCTCGCCGGTGACGGAGCGGAGTCCCGCCTCCCGGTGTACGGCGGCGGCGGCCTTGAGCGCCGCGATCCTGCGGTCTCCGGTGGGCAACGAAGCGGCGATCCCCTCGAGCATGAAGGCGCGGCTCAGGTTGAGACCGTCGAGGTGCGCCAGCTTGCCGTCGGTCGGATCGGTGACCAGGCCGGGTTCGAGCCAGCGAGAGGACGCGACCGTGGGGATCCGCGGCAGGAAGCCGCGCAGCCAGTCCGAGTACTCGCGAGGGGGGAGCACGCGCCGGATCAGGTCCGCCTCCGCGAGGCACGGCGAGAGGAAATCCTGTCCCGACGGCTCGTAGCCGATCGGGCAGTCGTGGTCCTCGAGGTAGTAGTCGCGGATCCGGCTCTCGACGAGCGTTGCGGCCTCACGATCCGCGGCCCCCCGCGCCCAGTCGAGGACGAGGCCGAGAGCGAACGCGGTCTGATCGTGCTCGCCCACCCGGATCGGCCGGGAGAGCTTCGGCAGCCAGCTCGCGAGCCGGCTCCACGCCGCGCGCTCCAGCGGGGCGAGGTTCGCCGACCCCTTCCTGGCGTCGGCGTCGTCCCACTCCCGCAGCTCCGCCGCGAGCTGCAGGAGCCACGCGAGCCCGTACGGGCGCTCGAAGGTCCCGCGCCCCTTCCCCTCGATGTACCTGACCTCCGCGGCGACGTTCTCCCGCGTGAGGCTGCGAGCGAGCGCCGCGCGGGCCGGCGCGGCGAAAGGGGCGTCCGGAAAACTTCGCGCGAGACGCGCCAGGAGCCAGTGCCCGTGCACGGCGGAGTGCCAGTCGAAGCAGCCGCAGAATGCCGGAGTCAGCTCGCGGGGCGGCTTCACGTCCGGATCGCCGTTCAGCACGTGGGCGATCTTGTTCGGATACTCGCGGTGGACGCACTCGAGGGCGAGCGTGGCGAACCGCCCGGCGGCGGCGGCGTCCAGGCCGGCCCGTGAAACGGCCGCGGGCACCGGCTCCGCCGCGGCCGGCGGGAGAGTGAGAAGCCACAGGAGGACCGGCACGGCGATCATGTTCGTGGTTTTCATGTCCCTGATGCTACGCGGCCCGGGAGGGGGGCGGCAAGACGGCCGCTTGCTTCGCGCCGCCGCCGGATTTACATATCCCTCGTGCCCGACCTCGTTCTCGTTCCGCCCCCGGCACCGCGATGAATCGCACGACCGCGGTGGTCGCGTGCGTCTGTCTGCTGCCCGCGCTCGCGGCGGGTTGCGGGAAGGGTGGCGGGTCCGAAACTCCGCCGACCGCGCAGGCGGCTACTTCCCGCCCGGCGCCCTACCCCGTGAGCCCGAGCGAGGGGACGCCGGCGACCGGCCCGGGCGAAATAGCGGGAGAATGCCGGCAACGCGATGCTTGCTTGTCCGGGACACGCTCCATTAGAGTCTGTCCGGTGGTACCGAACCGGAGATAGCCATGAAACGTCGCGCGCCGGTCTGGCCCGCCTCCCTTCTCTTCCTCTTCCTTCTCGCACCGGCCTTCGCCGCCCAAGCCGCCGTGCCGCCCGCCCGCTGGACCGTGGACGACGTCGTCAAGGCCGAGTCGGTGGGGGAGCTCGTCCTTTCACGGGACGGGCGTCTCGCCGTCTGGGTGCGCTCCACCGTGGAGACCGCGGGGGGCGAGGAGAAGCGCGTCTCGAACCTCTGGCTGACCCGGACCGGGTCGGCGGAGTCGGTTCGGCTGACGCGCGGACTCGACACGGTCTCTTCCCCGTCGTTCTCCCCCGACGCCGCGACGGTCGCGTTCCTCTCGGACCGCGCGATCCCGGGTGCCAGGAAAGACGACGACGGCGAGCCGAAGACGCAGATCTGGGCGATCCCGGCTTCGGGCGGCGAGGCGTACCCGGTCACGCGACTCGACCGCGACGTCAAGGCGTTCGGTTGGAAGGACGCGAAGACGATCGTGTACGTCGCACCCGAGTCGATGTCGCTGTGGGAGAAGGAGCGCAAGGAGGCGAAGGACGCCGCCGTGGTCGTCGACGACGCGGAGCGAACGCCCCCCGTTCGCCTCTACGAGACGGCGATCGAGGACGGCTCGCCGAAGCGGTTGACCCGCAACACCGACTGGATCGACTCCGTCGAGGTCTCTCCCGACGGAAAGAAGGCGCTGGTCACCTCGCAGCGCAGCCTGTCGTACGAGTACGACCAGAAGATCCCGCCGCTGACCTTCCTCCTCGACCTCGCGACGCTCGAGGGGCGCATGCTGTTCGAGGACGGAAAGATCCGTCCGCACGGCGTGCGGTGGGCTCAGGACGGCTCCGGGTTCTACCTCGTGAACGAGTACAGCCGGCATCCCGTCTACCGGACGGCCTCGGTTTCCGAGCTCCACTTCCACGAGCTCGCGACCGGCCAGACGATCAAGCTCGACCTCGGCACGCCGCGCGGGCTCGGCGGCGACTACGTTCCCACGCCGGACGGCTGCATCGCCCTGCTGGCCGATGGCGTCCGGCTCCGGCCGGCCCGATTCGTCCGTGCCGGCGCGACCTGGAAGCGGACGGACGTCGAGGGGGACGCCGCAGTGGGCCTCGATGCGTGGGCCCTCTCCCGGGACGGGCGCGCGCTCGCGCTCGTTCGCTCCGCGGCCGCCACTCCTCCGCAGCTTTTCGTGGCTCGGCTCGAGGGGGCGAAGATCGTCGAGCCCAGGAAGGCCGCGACGCTCAACTCTTCGTTCGACGGAAAACCGGCCGGGCGGGTGGACGTCGTGCAGTGGGTCGGCGCGAACGGCGAGACGGTCGAGGGGCTGCTCCACTTCCCGCTCGACTGGAAGGAGGGGGAGCGCCGACCGCTCGTCCTCGACATCCACGGCGGTCCGACCGGCGTCGACCGCGACTCCTGGGCGGTCTCCTGGGCCTCCCCTTCGGTGCTCTGGCGGCAGAAGGGGGCCTTCGTTCTCCAGGTGAACTACCACGGGAGCATCGGGTACGGCCTCGACTGGGTCGAGTCGATCGGGGGGAAGTACTACGAACTCGAGATCCCCGACATCGAGAAAGGAGTGGACGCGCTGATCGCGCGCGGCCTCGCGGACCCGGAGCGTCTCGCGACGACCGGCTGGAGCAACGGCGGCATCCTGAGCGTCGAGTTGATCACGAGGACCCGCCGGTACAAGGCGGCGTCCATCGGCGCCGCGGACGTCGAGTGGTTCAGCGACTGGGGGAACGTGGATTTCGGAGCGTCGTTCGACAACTACTACTTCGGCGCCTCGCCTCTCGAGAACCCGAAGGTGTACCTGGAGAAATCGCCGTTCTTCCGGCTCCCCTCGGTGACGACCCCGACGCTGGCGTTCACGGGAACCGCCGACCGGAGCGTGCCCCCATCGCAATCGTGGTCCCTCTTCCGCGCCCTTCAGCAGTCGACCCGGACCGAGGCCAGGCTCGTGCTCTTCCCAGGAGAGCCGCACGGTCTCCGGAAGATCGTCGACCAGCGGCGGAAGGTCGAGGAGGAGCAGGCCTGGTTCGACCGGCATCTTTTCGGCGCGGCGCGCGAGGACCGCGAGTCGGTGAAGAAGGGGAGCCCGTTCGCCTCCCTGCTCGCTCGGTCGGGCGCCGCTCGGGAAGGCGGAAGCCTCGGGCGGATCGAGGCGGGAGTGAGGGTCCCCGAGACCATCGAGTTCGAGGGGCTCGAGGTCGGCCGCTTCGAGGTGACCCGCGCGCAGTACGCGGCGTTCGACCCGGCGTACGAGCTGTTGCACGGCGAGGACGATCTTCCGATCACCGGCGTCCCGTTCGAGAAGGCGAAGGCATACGCAGGCTGGCTCGCGTTCCGGACCCGCCGTCCGTTCCGCCTGCCGACCGCGGCCGAGGCGGAGCGCCTATCGAAGGCCGCGGGGCGCGACGGGAACACCCTCGACCGCTGGGCGGGTTACGCGCCGAACCCCGAGGACGCTTCGAGGCTGCGTCGGCTCGCGAGTGGCCTCGCCCTCAGGGGAGCGCTGCTGCTTCCCGCCGGGAGCGTCGCCGGGACCGGCAACCCGATAGTGTTCGACCTCGACGGCAACGCCGCCGAATGGGCTGTCGGAGAGGAAGGGCAGGGGGTCGCGGCCGGACCGAGCGCCGACCGTCCCTCGGAGCCTCGCGGCGAAACGACGGGGCCCGCCTCGGAATACGTCGGCTTCAGAATCGTCGTCGGTGACGGCGACGGTCCTCGCTGACCCGGCGGCCGCCGTGCTCTACGACATCTCTCCGCGGCTCACCCCGTCCCTCGCGGTCTGGCCGGGAGACACGCCGCTCGTTCGCGAGGTCGTGGCGCGTCTCGAAGCGGGGGATGACGCGACCGTGTCCTCGTTCAGCGCGCCGGCCCACCTCGGCGCCCACGCCGACGCTCCGAGCCACTTCGGCCTAGGCGCCCCCTCGATCGACGAGGTGGACCTCGGGATCTACCTCGGTCCGTGCGAGTTGATCCGCGTGAACGTTTCCCGAGGCGGCCTCGTTCCTCCGGAGGCGCTCCCGGGTCCCCCTCGGGCGCCGCGCGTGCTGTTCGCGACCGGGACCCACCCGGACCCCGAAGTTTTCCGCGAGGACTTTGCGGCGCTCTCCCCGGAGTTGATCCGGTTTCTAGCCGCCCGAGGCGCGAAGCTGGTCGGGATCGACACGCCGAGCGTGGATCCGTTCGAATCGACGGCGCACCCGGCTCACCTCGCGTGCCTCGAGAGCGGCGTGGCGATCCTCGAGGGACTGCTCCTCGAGGGCGTGCCGGAAGGGGTTTACGAACTCATCGCCCTTCCTCTCCGGCTGGCGGGATTCGACGGAAGCCCGGTCCGGGCCGTGCTGCGGTCGTATCCCCTGCCAGGACCGATCGAAAGAGGCGCCAGGTAGCGGCCCGGCGCGGGCTCGAGCGCCCGACGCCGGCGGCGATGGCGTCAGTCGCCCTTGCGCTCGTCCCCCGTCTTTTTCCGGCCGGCCGGCCGTTTCTTCGCCTTGTCATCGTTGGCCGCGGGCTTCCCCTCGCGCTCGCGCTCCTGCTTCTTCTCGATCACGCTCTTCTCCCGCGCGGCGTCCTCCTCGAGCGCGCGGCGTTCCTCGTCCTGGCGCTTCCGCAACTCGCCGGGGGGAACGCCACCGGGAGCGCCGCGCGTTTCCTTCCGGTGAAGTTGCTCGAGACGATTCCGCTCGGCGGCCTGCCGGCGCTCGAATTCGCGCAACTCGGCCTGCTGCCTCCGCAGCATCTCGGCGGGCACCGGCGCCGGCGGTTGCGGCGCTGCCTTCGGAGGCGCCGGTCGCTCGGCGCGCGGGACCGGTGCGGGCGGTTGCGGAACCGCTTTGGGGGGCGCGGGCCGCTCGGCGCGCGGGTCCGGTGCGGGCGGTTGCGGCGCTGCCTTCGGAGGCCGCGGGACCGGCGCCGGCTCCTCCTGCGAAGGCCGGGAGACGACCGCGCGGCCCGGCCGCTCGCGATCGTCGCGGACGGGGGCCGGCGGCGCCGCGTTCCGCGGCGCGCGCGAGGGCGGAGCCTCCTTGATCGCGGGACGGAACACGCGAAGCTCGTTCCCCACGACGCGCGGGGCGCGCCCGCGGGAGCGGTCGTCGTCGTCCACGATCCGGTACGGGGCGATCTTCCGGCCGCCCGCGCGCTCGACGGCGTCCCGGTCGACGCCGCGCACGACCACGCGGTTCTGAACGATCGTATAGTTCGTCACGTTGCGCGTGACGCGCACCAGCGTGACGTTGCGGGCGGGAGGAAGGATCCTCACGCCGATGCGCGGCTCGAGAAACGAGCGCTCCTCGACGAACCCCCACCAGAACGGCAAGAGGTCCACCTCGATGTCCACGCGGCCGAGGTCGAGTCCGATGCCGGCCCGCCAGACCGCTCGCGGCGGCAGCGGAGCCCATCCGATCCAGCCGTCGCCGTGGCGCCACGCCACCCAGGCCGGCGCCCACTCCCGGCCGGGAATCCAGACCCAGCCGCGTCCCGGATCGAACGTCCAGCGGCCGTAGTGATAGGTGGCCCATCCCCAGGGCTCGTCGGATTCCCAGAACCAGCCGTCGTCGGTGTCGATCCATCGCCCGATCGTATACGGGCGCCAGCCGGGAGCGACGCGCGCGGGGTTGAAGACCCAGCCGTAGGGGTCGATCCACGACCATTCGCCGTACGGATCGAGGGCGTCGTAGAAAGCGCCGTAGTCCTCGTCGACGATCGGCGGGGGGGGCGGCGGGAGGCGAACCCGCCCCGTCGGCTCCTCCTGCAACGCGACGACGCAGGCGCCCGAAAGCAGAACGAGGGCGGCGAGCGCCGCCGGTCCCAGGAGTCTTCCGAATCCGATTCGCATGGCAGTCCTCCTCACGCCTCGAGACACGGTTATCATACCCCCGGGAGTAGGCTCGGATCTCGCGAGGAGGAACACGTGCGCAAGGTGGATCCCACCAGCCTGACCCTCCGGCCGTTCGAATTGCTCGACCTCGAGTGGGCGCTGCTCGTCGCCGGCAAGGACCGCCCGAACCCGATGACGGTCTCGTGGGGCGGCCTCGGCACGCTGTGGCGGCGGCCGGTCGTCACCGTCTTCGTCCGTCCGACCCGCCACACGTTCTCGCTCCTGAACGCGCACCCGGAGTTCACCCTGAATTTCCTCCCCGAGCCGCTGCGGGAAGCACTGGACCTGTGCGGGACCCGCTCGGGGCGCGACCTCGACAAGTGGGAAGCCTGCAAGCTCGAGAAAGTCCCCGGCGAGCGCGTGGCGGTCCCGCGCGTCAACGGATCCGAGCTTTCCCTGGAGTGCCGGGTGCTCTCGACCGTCGACGTGGACCCGGCGCGCTTCCTCGATCCGGAGATCCGGGATCTCTATCCGGCGAAGGACTACCACCGGATCTACTTCGGCGAGGTGCTCGCGGCCTGGGCCGGGACGAGGTTCGCCGGCGACCTGTAGCCGCGTCTCCCGCGGTCGGAAAGGATTCCGGCTCAACCGCCGAGCCACTCGCGTGCGGCCTCCGCGAGGCGAACGAACTGGGCCTCGTCGTTGTAGAGCTGGGCGGAGATCCGGAGCAGCCGTCCGCTCGCGCACGGCCAGGGGAAGATCGCGGTCTCGATCCGGCAACGCCGGAACAGGAGATCGATCGCGCCGTCGGCGTCGAGCGAGCCGGTCTCGGAGCCTGCGGGGGGGACGGGAAGCGGGAACGAGGCCATCGAGCCGGTCATCGCGTCGGGGCAGGCCGGGACGGCACCGAGGGCGCCCGCGACGAGATCCCGGGCCCGCAGGCAGAGCGCGCGGTTCCGCTCCATGACCTCGGGCCAGCCGCCGGGGAGGAGGCTGCCGAGGAAGCGGATCGCCTCCGGGATCGCGAGCCACGGCGACGGGTCGTGGGTGCCGGTCCAGTCGAACTCGAGGCGGAAGCGGGAGCGGCCGGAGCGCGACCCGCAGTGCCCGTGACTGATCGAGAGCGGGTGGAAGCCTTCCTGCAGGTCGCGGCGCACGTGCAGGAACCCCGCCCCCTTCGGCGCGCACAGCCACTTGTGCGCGTTCCCCGTGTAGTACCCCGCGCCGAGGGCGTCGATCTCGAGCGGCAACATCCCCGGGGCGTGCGCGCCGTCCACCAGCGTCTCGATCCCCCTCGTCCGCAACTCCGCCGTGAGCCGTCCTACGGGGAAGACCACCGCGGTCGCGCTCGTCACGTGGTCGAGGAGCGCGAACCGGGTCCGAGACGTGACGCGCGAGAGCACCCCCTCGACGACGGCATCCTCGCCATCGAGCGGGAAGGGGACGGCGGCCGTGACGACCCGGGCGCCGGTGCGGGCGGCGGTGAAGTCGAGCGCGTTCAAGCAGGCGTTGTAAACGTGGTCGGTCGTGAGCAACTCGTCGCCGGGGGACAGGCGCAAGGAGCGGAGCACCGTGTTGACCCCCGCGGTGGCGTTCGGAACGAACGCGAGGTCGTCGGCGGACGCGCCGGCGAACCGGCCGAGATCCTCTCTCGCTCGATCGAACAGCGTCTCGAGATCGCGGGCGAGGAACCGGAACGGCTCCCGCTCGATCCGGCGGCGGATCTCGTTCTGGAACTCGAGGACCGGCGCCGGGCAGGCGCCGAACGCCCCGTGGTTGAGATAGTCGATGCCGGGCTCGAGGGTCCAGTGCGACGCGAGAGGATTCACGCCGCCATTCTACCGCCTCCGATTCCGAACTTCAGGCGGTCTGGCGCGACGTTTCGTCCTTCTCTCGCGCCTCTTCCTCCGTGTCGATGTCGAGCGCCAGCGAGAGCCCCTCGAGAAGGGGGAGCGCCACGCGGCGGTCGGGGTAACGGTCCCGGTGCCGCCGCTTGACGAAGATTCTGCGGAGCGCTCCCTCGAGATCGGCGATCGTCGCGCGCCCCTTGCGCAGTTTGACGCCCGTGGCGATCCCCGCCCCGATCGTGTCCCGAGTCAAGGTGGGCAGGCGGCCGCCCAGCACGTGGAGAAGATCCTGCACGAGGATCCCGCCGGCGAGCCCGCCCACGAGGACCACGAGCCGGTAGAGGACCGAGCGGTTGCGCGTCCTGTACCCCGCGTCGAGCAAGCGATCGACGAACCGGAGCCGGATCGCTTCCGGCTCGGCCACGAGAAGATGACCGGGGAGCAACTCCACTTCCGGCTGCCCGCGCTCCGGGACCGCGCGATAGACCGGCTTCCACGCGGAGGCGCCGAGGAGCGCGCGGTCCCGCGGCACGCGGATCATCGGATACCACAGGTCGAACGGCTTGCCGAGATTCCACTCCGCCATCGCCGCGGTCAGGACCTCGACGTCGGGAAGAATGTCGCAGGTCGTGAACGCGATCGCGGTTCCGGAGTGCCTCGCGCTCACCTCGGTGACCGCTTTCCCGATGTTCCGTCCGAACGTGTCGTTCGTGTCGATCAGGATCGCGCGAGATTCGATCGTCGCGTAAACCGACGCCGGCCCGGCGACGAAGATCGGTCCGAACGCGCCGCACGCCTCGAGCCGGTCGAGGACGATCTCGATGACCGGCTTCCCGCCGATCCGGAGATCCACCCCCTTGAAGCCGGACAGCGGGTGCTTGTCGCGCCCTTCGGCGGGCATACGCGAAGGGCGGCGGTCGCTGCCGCCGAGGATCACGATCGGGATCGGTCCTGCCACCATGCCGTTCCTTGCCTCGATGTCCGACTCGTCCCATAGTACACGCAGAGGGCTCAAAACATGAAGCGGCCGGCCCCGTGCTCCTGAGGGTGCTGTCGTACAACATCCACCGGGCGATCGGCGTGGACCGGCGGTTCCGGCCGGACCGGATCGTCGGGATCCTGGCCTATCACGCCCCCGACATCGTGCTGCTGCAGGAGGTGGACGAGGGAGTGCCCCGCTCGCGCCGGCTCCACCTCGCGCTCGAGATCAAGGACGCCCTGGACTACGCCCACCTCGCGGTGGGCCACAACGTCCGGCTCCCGCGCGGCCAGTACGGCAACGCCACGCTCTCCCGGTTCCCGATCCTGAGGCAACGGAACATCGACCTCACCGTCGGCGAACGAAAGCCTCGCGGCTGCCAGCACGCGACGATCCGCGTGGAGCGGCCGCAGGGACGCCCGCTGGAGCTGGACGTCTTCAACGTCCACCTCGGCCTGTCGGCGCGGGAACGCCTTCGGCAAGTGGGGGTGCTCGCGCGATCGGCCGAGCTGGCGTCGCTCTCGCACGCCCGGCCGTGCCTCGTCGGCGGCGACTTCAACGACTGGCGTTACCTCCTGGCGCCGATCTTCACCGAGATCCTCGGATTCCGCTGCGCGACCCAGCGGAAGTCCGGTCGCCGCGCCGCGATCCGCACCTTCCCCTCGTTCTCGCCCACCGGCGGCCTCGACCGGATCTACGTCCGCGGCCCGCTCCGCGTCCTGGCCGCGCACCGTTCCCGCCTGGGTGCCGCCCGCGTCGCGAGCGACCACTTGCCGGTGATCGTCGATCTGGAGCTTTGAGGAAGGGGCGGCGGGGAGGTTCCACGGCGACCGGTCGCGATGCCAGTGATTGATTACAACGCGGGCGAACGCCCGCGTAACTTTCCGCTCGAACGGCAGCGGACTGCCGTCCGAGCGGAAAGTTCTACTTGGCGGACCCGGCTTTGGTTGTGCACGCGATGGGGTAGGGAATTATTGAGGAACTCGCCCGCCGAAGTTCCGGGATCGGGTCCGGACTCTGGAAGTAGAACCCTCCTCTCGGAGGGCAGTCCTCTGCCCTCCGAGAGGAGGGTCGACGCGGGCGTTGCCCGCGTTTCAATATTTGCAGCGAGTGAGGCGAGATTGGGCGTTCGAGCTTGCGAAAGAGAGGGGGAACGCTGCGGGCAGGTTCCACGGCGACCGGTCGCGATGCCAGTGATTGATTACAACGCGGGCGAACGCCCGCGTAACTTTCCGCTCGAACGGCAGCGGACTGCCGTCCGAGCGGAAAGTTCTACTTGGCGGACCCGGCTTTGGTTGTGCACGCGATGGGGTAGGGAATTATTGAGGAACTCGCCCGCCGAAGTTCCGGGATCGGGTCCGGACTCTGGTAAGTAGAACCCTCCTCTCGGAGGGCAGTCCGCTGCCCTCCGAGAGGAGGGTCGACGCGGGCGTTGCCCGCGTTTCAATATTTGCAGCGAGAGTAGCGAGGTTGGGCGTTCGAGCTTGTGAAAGACAGTGGGAACGCTACGGGCAGGTTTTGCGGCGACCGGTCGCGATGCCAGTGATTGATTACAACGCGGGCGAACGCCCGCGTAACTTTCCGCTCGAACGGCAGCGGACTGCCGTCCGAGCAGAAAGTTCTATTTGGCGGACCCGGCTTCGGTTGTGCACGCGATGGGGAAGGGAGTTATCGAGGAACTCGCCCGCCGAAGTTCCGGGATCGGGTCCGTACTCTGGAAGTAGAACCCTCCTCTCGGAGGGCAGTCCGCTGCCCTCCGAGAGGAGGGTCGACGCGGGCGTTGCCCGCGTTTCAATATTTGCAGCGAGTGTGGCGAGGTCGACTTTCCCGTGCCCCGCAGTACCTACGCCGACTTCGTCTTGAAATCCTTGCCGAGCCAGTTGCGGGCGAGAACGAGCATCACCGTCGACGACATGGCGATGAAGCCATAGATCAGCCACATCTTCTCGGTGTTCTGCGCTCCCTCGGGCGGGCAGTAGTGCGTCAGGAACCAGCCGGAGTAGAAGCTCGTGATCATCTTGGTCAGGAACCAGGGGAACTGCGCCACTCCCATGTACGCGCCGGTGCGCCCCTCGGGGGCGATCTCGGCGGCATACTGGAGGAACCGCGGCTGCCACATCGCCTCGCCGACGGTCATGAGCACGAGGTAGCCGAGGAGCGTCCAGAACGTCGGTGCGATCGCGAGGAGGAAGGTGGGCGCCGCCATCACCGCGGTGCCGGCGATCATCATGTTGTAGACCTTCCGCTTCTGCGAGATCGCCGCGACGATCGGTACCAGGATGAAGATCATCAGCGGGTTGAAATTGGTCGCGACCTCGAAGTGGTCTCCCATCCACGAGCCGCGGTACGCCCTCTCGACGTACATCGGGAGCGTCAGCCAGTTGTGCGCGAAGAGCGTCTGCACCGGGATCAGGCAGAAGATGAAGAAGGCGAACTTCGGGTCGGCCATCGGGTGGTTCTTGAGCCAGCGCACGACCGAGAACGGCTCCTTGGGCGCGTTCTTCTTCTCGGCGGCGACGGCCGCCTCCTTCCCCGACGCGGTGCGCGCCGCGGCGATTGCGCCGTCGACGACGCGCTTCGAGAGGATCAGGTAGGTGATGACGAGACCGCCGGCGGTGATCGCCGAGTACACCCAGATCGCCCCCGAGATCCCGACGGCCTTGCGGATCGGCGAGAAGAACGACGGCAGCCACCCGCCGAGGTTCATCAGGGCGTAGAGCATCGCGTACGCCATGCCCGCGGTCTTTGGGGTGGTGAAGAGCCGGACGGCGGCGTAAGCCGCGGGCTGGTACATCCCGTAGCCGAGAACGATGAGCAGGATGCCGAGGAGCGCCACGAAGTGGACCGAGGAGAACAGCCCGCCGGGCGGTGAAGATCGACGGTCCTCCCGCGAGGAGCATGCGCCCGACGAGCATGAGCACGAGGGACGCGAGGAGCGCGACCCTGACCCCCCACTTGTCGGCGAGGCCGCCGAACAGAAACATCGAGAACGTGATGCCCCAGGTGAGCACCCCCACCATGACCCCGGCGGAAACGTCCGAGAGGCCGACGTACTGATTGAAGTACATCGCCAGGTAGCCGACGATGCCGAAGTAGCACATCCCCTCGAGGAGATAGGAGAAGTTGACTCCCCACAGCGCCCGCGGCGCCCGGACCACGTCGATGAACGGCTGGACGATCTCGCGCAGGGGGTTCTTCGGGGCGATTGGGGCGTCGGTCGCCATGCTGGCCTCCACCCGGGGCGAAGGCGCGCCCCGGTTCGGTCGAAGGCGAAAGACTACATCATCGGCGGGGCGCTATCATGGCCCGTCATGGAAGCCCCTCCCACCAAGACGATTCCGGCCCCGGACGCCGGGCCGCCGAAGCCGGCGAGCCGGAGGACGAACGCGCTCGTCGCGGGCGGGATCCTGGCCGGCCTCGCCGCCGGCCTCGCGCTCGAACCGGTGGTCCGGCAGGGCGGGACGGCGCTCGCATTCGGCGGCTGGCGCCTCCCGGCGATCTGCTGGTTCCGGATCACGACCGGGATGCCCTGCGCGTCGTGCGGCGTGACCCGCGCGGTGGTCCTCCTGCTTCACGGCAGGTGGGCGGAGTCGTGGGTCGCGCATCCGTTCGGGGCTCCCACCCTCGCGCTGATCCTGCTCGCGCTCCCGCCTCGCGTCGCGGGGGCGTTCGGCGCGCGGCCCCGATGGGTGAAGCGCTGGGATCGCGTCTGGGGATGGGCGATCGCCGCCACGCTGCTGCTGATGCTCGCCTGGTGGACCGTCCGCGTGATCGTCGCCTGGCGGGCCGGCTCCTCGTTTGCGTGAGGCCGAGCGTTCGAGCTTCGGGGGAGATCGTTGGAAGGCGACGAATAGACTCGAAGGCAACCGGTCGGTGGGCCGGTGAAATTTACTTGGCGGACCCGGCTTCGGTTGCGCGCAATAGTGAAGGGCGGCGCCGAAGAACTCGCCCACCGAGGTTTCGGGATCGGCTCCGGACTCTGGAAATAGAACCCTCCTCCCGGAGGGCAGTCCTCTGCCTCCAGGAGGAGGGTGGCGCGGGCGTTGCGCATCAAACTTTGTAGCGAGAGTGGCGAGACCGGGCGTTCGAGCTTGGGAAGATCGTTGGAAGGCGACGAATAGACTCGAAGACCGGTCGTGTGCCGGTGAAATTTACAACGCGGGCGAACGCCCGCGTAACTTTCCGCTCGAACGGCAGCGGACTGCCGTCCGAGCGAAAAGTTCTATTGGCGGACCCGGCTTCGGTTGCGCGCAATAGTGAAGGGCGGCGCCGAAGAACTCGCCCACCGAGGTTCCGGGATCGGCTCCGGACTCTGGTAATAGAACCATCCTCCTGGAGGGCAGTCCTCTGCCCTCCAGGAGGAGGGTGGCGCGGGCGTTAGCCCGCGCATCAAACTTCTGCAGCGAGTGCGGCAAGGCCGCCTATCCCGTGCCCCGCCTACTTCTTGGATCGCAGCCGAGCCAGCCGCAAACCCCCGCCAACCTCAATCCGAAAACGCAAGGTAAGCCGGCACGATCAGGTTCACGCAAGGGACGAGGGTCAGGATCCCCCACCACGACGGCTTGCCCCGGGCCTCGGCTACCGCCATCCACAGCAGCACCATCACCACGATGTTCACGCAGGGGATGAAACAGAGAAGAAGCCACCACCAGGGCTTCCCCGCGATCCGGGTCATGAAGTAGAGATTGATGATCGGGACCCATGCCATCCACAGCTCGCTCTGGCCGGTCTTCTTTCCGATGGTCATCAGGCAGGCCGACATGTAGACGTAGCCGACAACCGCAACGAACAGCCAGAGCAGGATGAGCCCGGAGAACAGGGCAACCGAACCGGCGGTATCGTCCATGACAGATCCTCCAGGGGGGACTCGGTCCCCCGGCCGACTGGAACCCACTCTAGAGGGCACTGAAACGGGGCGTCAACGGGAAACGGCGATCGATTCCGTTTTCCGCGAAAACTCCGGGGCGCGGGGTGGGTTTTCACGTAAAGATAGCTTTGATATTGTCGATTTCGCTTCGGCTCGCGGTGGAGGCGCGCGATGGCTCACCACACGGCTCGATCCGGCTACCATCGACTGGTGGAACGCCTGAACCGCGTTCCCCAGGGCGCGCCGCCGTCCGAGCTGCTGTACCGGATTCTCGCCATGCTGTTCACGGAGCGGGAGGCGGGGCTGGTGTCGCTCCTGCCGATCAAGCCGTTCACCGCGGCCGCCGCCGCCGCGCGATCTGGAAGATGCCGCGAGGCCGAGGCGCGACGGTCCTCGACGACGCTGGCGGCGCGCGCGATCCTCGCTCGACATCGAGAGCGACGGCGCGACGCTCTACATCCTGCCGCCGCCGATGGCCGGCTTCTTCGAGTTCTCGATGATGCGCGTGCGGGACGACCTCGACCAGAAGGCGCTCGCCGAGCTGTTCTACCAGTACATCAACGTCGAGGAGGACTTCATCAAGGCCCTGTTCACCGAGGGCGAGACCCAGCTCGGCCGCGTCTTCGTGCAAGGAGCCGTGCGCTCGACCGCCCGACGAGTCGCGCCTGCACGTCCTGGACTACGAGCGGGCGAGCGAGGTGATCGAGACCGCCACGCACATCGGCGTCGGGCATGTGCTACTGCCGGCACAAGATGGAGCACCTCGGCCGGGCCTGCGACGCGCCGATGGACATCTGCATGACCTTCAACGGCGATCGGCGGACGTCGCTGATCCGGCACGGCTACGCCCGGCGCGGTCGACGCGGCGGAAGGGCATGGACCTCCTCGCCGCAGGCCTACGAGCACGGAACCTGGTCCAGTTCGGCGAGAACGTGCAGCGGCGGGTCAGCTTCATCTGCAACTGCTGCGGCTGCTGCTGCGAGGCGATGATCGCCGCCGCGCCGGTTCGGCCAGCCTGCACCCGGTCCACACCACCAACTACCTGCCGCGACGTCGACGCGAGCGACCTGCACCGGCTGCGGCAAGTGCGTCGACGCCTGCCCCGTCGAGGCGATGACGCTGGTGTCGGCCAACGACCCGATCGCGCGCCGCGCAAGCGCAAGGCGGAGCTCGACGAGGAGCTCTGCCTCGGCTGCGGCGTCTGCGTGCCGCGTCTGCCCCACGGGAGCGCTCTGCGCTGGAGCCCGCGGCCGCGAGCGGGTCATCACGCCCGTCGACATCGGCTCCACCGGACCGTGCTGATGGCGATCGAGCGCGGCAAGCTGCAGGACTGATCTTCGACAACCAGGCGCTCGCGCAGCCACCGGGCGATGGCCGGCGATCCTCGGCGTGATCCTGAAGCTGCCGCCGATCAAGCAGGCGCTCGCCAACCGGCAACTTCGGTCGCGTTACGTCGACCGACTCGTCGGCCGGAACCGGGAAAAACACGCAGCGCTGGACGCCTGACGACGCGAAACCGCGCGTTCCCCTCGGAATGGTTGACTGGGGCTTCCTCGATGTGGTACGCAACAGGTAGTTTGCATGTCCCGCGAGGGGAGGGAACCGGCCTGACGTGACGATGCGCCGCGCACCGCGCCCCGCAACGAACGATCCGAAGGAGGTACCAGAATGTCCCGTAGAACCGTCGGAGTGCTACTGATCGTGACGCTGACGCTCGTGCTGGCATCCGCCTGCACGAAGCTGAACGCGCCGGCGAACCGGGCCGCACAGGCCTCGCCGGAAATGTTCGCGCAGCCGAACGCGATCCCGGCCGCGTGGGGGAATCTCGTCGCCGTATCCAGCGTGTCGCAGTACCCCGAGCTGGTCCAGATGTGGTTCCAGGACCCGCAGGGCGAAGTCCGAGTGATCGCGTTCCGGGTCTCGACCGGCGAGATCTTGAACGGCAAGCTCATCCGGCGAAGCTAGGAGGTTACGAACATGAACAAGCTCAACAGTTTAGTCTGCCGCGTGTTGTTCGTCGTGGCGTTCATCTTTGCCGGCCTCGCTGTCCTCGAGAAGGTGGCCAACTTCGCGGGCTACACGGTGGTGCGAGGCTACGCGCCGGGCCGGCTCCTGGAATTCGCCGCGATCATACTGCTGTTCGTGATCGCGCTGCTGCTGCGGGAGATTCGCCACGGCGGGGCGGCGAAGACATCCTGAGCCGGCGCGGCCGCTGGGCCGAACCGAACGGAGAGTGGTCGCCGAGCCGGTACCCTTCGAGAGTGCGGCCCCGCCGCGCCGGAATGGCGGAAGGGTAGACGCAGGCGACCACAATCCGATCCGACCGCCTGGTCAGTGCCCGGGGAGACGGCCGGTTTGACGTTCCCGACCGTAGGGAACAAGGCGACCCTCTGATGGAGCGCACCCGCGAGCCCGGGAGGAACGGTCATGTGCCGTGACCTGCTCCGGAACGCGACCACCAACGGCTTCGCCTCGGCGGCCTGCGTCGCCACGCGGATCACCGTCACGACCGCCACCGGCGCCAAGACCCTGGCCATGCGTCACTACTACCGCGTTCGCGCGAAGAACGCGTGCGGCGGCAACCTCGGGTCGTCGTCGAACAGGACACCGCGAACCGGCGCCGCGTGCCCGTGAGCCGGTCGCCGCGCTCCTGTCCCCGTTCGCAACCGACTCGGTAGGCCGGGGCCGGACCCCCGCGTCCGCGAGGAAGACCCCTCCGTCTACCCCCTCGGCCCCCGCAGGATCCGCGAGGGGAGCGTGAGGACCGCGCGGAGGAGGTCGAACACCGCGTCCACCGCGATCCCCAGGAGCCGGAAGGGGAGAAGCAGCAGCCAGGCGATGGGATAGAGGACCAGCGCCAGCAGCGCGAGCGGCCAGCAAACCACGAGCAGGATGCACCAGAGCAGGAACTTGATCATGACCGCGGTGTCCTCCCCGTCCTCCCGGCGATCCCTTCTTCTCGTCGAGAATACTCGCCTGGATTGCGGAGGGGAAGCCGGCGGCGCCGCTCATTCCTGCCGGCGAAGTCCAACGGCGACGAGCGCCCACGACAGCGCGAGCGCCGTGAAGCCCAGGATACCGAGCACCATCGCCTCGGCGAGGCCGGCGAGCAGCAGCCGTGCGCCGTCGGCGCCGAACGGTCCCGCGCCGGCCAGCCCCTTCGCGGTCAGCGCGATTCCGGCGAAAGTGCTCGACAGCACCGCGAAGACGAGAGCCAGCGACACCGGGCGCAGGGCCGCGAGCTTCCGCTCTCCCGGCCGCAGGGCGAACGAGACCGCCGCGCCGAGGGTGAACCCGGCGAGCACCACCACCACGACCACGTGAATCAGCGCGAGCCATCCCATCGTCTTGCCCTCCAGGGTTGCTCTACAGTGGAGGACGTTCGAAAGCGGCCGGCGTGACCGGGTCCCGTCCTGTCACGCCGAAGGGGGCTTTTCGTCTTGATGGATGTGGAAGGCCTTTCGAGGGAGCGCGCCCTTCTCGCAGGCCTCGCGGCCGGGGACGAGCTGGCGTTCGACCGCGTCTTCGACGCGTGGCGCCCCCGTCTCTACTCGTTCCTGTCGCGCCTCACCGGGCGGCGAGACGTCGCGGAGGACCTCCTGCAGGAGACCTTCCTCCGCCTCGTCGCCCATGCGCCGGAATTTCCTGAGGGGACGAACCTTGCGGCCTGGCTCTTCCGCGTCGCGCGGAACCTCTACGTGGACTGGCTCCGCTCGCGAAAGCTCGACGCCGCCCGTACCGCGGAGCTGACCGCCGTGAACCTCCCCCCTGCCGCCGGCCCGGACCCGTTCGACGCGTTCGCCTCTGGCGAGGCCGGCCGCGCCCTCGAGCGCGCCCTCGCGGCGCTCCCCGCGCCGCTTCGCGAGATCCTGCTCCTCGTCGGCCTCGAGGGCATGGCGCCCCACGAGGCCGCCCGGATCTGCGGGCTGACCCAGGAGGCCGCGCGCAAGCGCCTCCAGCGCGCCCGCGACGCCCTCGCCGTCTCGCTTGCGGCGCACGGTAAGGAGGTGGACCGATGAGCACCGAACGCGACGATCTCCTCGAGGGCCTCGCCGCACTCACCGTCCACGACCTCCCCCCGGCCCGAACCGCCCGGATCGGCGCCGCCTGCCGTCGCCGCCTAGCCCGTCGCAGGCCGCGCGCATGGCGTGCCGCAACGCGCCGTCTCGTGCCCGTAGCCGTGGGCCTTCTCGCGGCGGGATACCTGTCGTGGGCGGTGGAACGGGCACTGGTGCTGATCGGGGTGATCGCGAGAGCGTGAGCAGTTTGCCCGAGGCCGTCGACTCTGCCGCCCTTCGCGATTTCGGCGGCATTGATCTCTCGGAGTAAGATCCCACTGAGCCGGAGTGGCGGAATGGTAGACGCAGGGGACTTAAAATCCCCTTCCCGCAGGGGAGTCCGGGTTCGAGTCCCGGCTCCGGCACCATTTGGATGAACCGGCCGCTTGCTTGAAATATAACAACTATTGTTATATATTTCTTCTGCCATGACGGGCACTGAGCTGAAAGAAGCAAGACGCCTGGCGGGATGGACGCAGGCGCGGCTTGCCGAGCGCCTGGAGGTCACCCAGGCCTACGTGTCGCTTCTCGAGAAGGGTCGGCGCCGGGTGCCCGTTGCGCTCGCTCGTCACGTCGCGCGCCTGCTGAGCCTTCCACCGACCTCGCTCCCGTTGCCCGGCCTCGAGGAAGTGTCGAAGCCGACGACGAACGAGTGGGTCGAGCAGAGCCTGGCGAGGTTGGGTTATCCCGGCTACGCGCATCGGAGACGACCTACGGCCGGGCGCAACCCAATGGAGGTTCTCCTCCGGGCGCTGAACCTTGACGATCTCGAGCCAAGGCTGGCCGAAGCTCTTCCGTGGCTACTGCTTGGATTTGGAGTGGCCGATCCGGCGTCTCTGGTCGATCGCGCACGGTCCTTGAACCTGCAAAACCGGCTGGGATTCGTCGCCGCGCTCGCCCAGGACGTTGCCGAGAAGGGAGGAGCCTACGCGCATCGCATGGACGAACTCCGTCGGCTTCAGGAATCTCTGGAGCCCTGCCGACTGGCTCGGGAGGACACCCTGGGACAATCGCGAACCTCCGAACGGATGCGCGACTGGATCCGCGGGAAGAGGTCCGAAGCGGCCACCCATTGGAATATCCTGACCGACCTGGTGGCGGAGCACCTTTCCTATGGCCCGTGACTCGACGGATCGCACGCCGCTCCCGGAACCCTGGTGGAGTTTCCTCCTCGAGGTCGACGGAGCGCTCTCCGCGCCGGTCGAACTGCACTGCCTCGGAGGCTTCGTCCTCGGCGCGCTCTGGGACCTCCCGCGCCCGACAGCCGACGTGGAGTTTCTGGCCAGGCGGGGCGCTCTCGATCCCGAGATCCTGCGCGTTCGATTCGAGCAGGAGATGCGACCCTACGTTCTCAACGAGGATCGGGACACGCGCACGCTCCTTCTGTGGCTCGACGAGTACTTCGGACCGCTTGCCCGGTCATGATGGCAGTCGCCAGTGTCGATTTCGCGGCCGGCGTGCGGAGGACGCAGATCCGGGGAGGCCGCTGCGGAAGCCAGGCTTCCCGCAGGGGAGTCCGGGTTCGAGCCCTGCCTCAGGCAGCAACATCGGCGGTTGATCCGACACGGTTGCGACTCTCGGCGCGGTCGGTTTCACCGACGCGCAGGGCTCGGTGCCGTTTGTCGCGCCCTTCGGGCGCGCGTCATCGAGGCTCGCTTCGCTCGCTGGCGGCGGCGAGTCCCGGTTCCGGCACCAAGGCATAGGAAGGCCTCGCTCGATACGAGACGGAACAGGATCCGTCAGGGACGCAGGAGGGACAGGGAGCAGTGGCGGGCCATGGCTTCGAAATCCTTGTCCGCCGTCAACAGATTCAGCCCATGCCGGATGCATAGCCGGGCCAATAGAGCGTCGATCGTGCCGACCTGCACTCCGCTTCTCCGGCAGTGGTTCCGCAGGGCCGCGGCCTCGATGTGGTCCTCGACCTCGGGCGCGATGACGGGTAGGAGGGAGAACTGCTTCACGATTCGTTGTGCCTGGGTCGGTCCCTGGAATCCCTGGAGCAATTCCTGAAGAACGATTCCCGTGGTCACGATCACATCACCGCGCTCCAGGCACTTGTCGAGAAGAACGACCTCGGGCGAACGCGGTGCCGGCGCCCGCCGGAGTGCCAGCGACCAGACGCTCGTGTCCACGAGGACGTTCACGGCCGCGAGCGCTCCGCCTTGTAGTCGAAGTCGGGGTTCCACCGGAACTTGCCGAACAGCTCGCGAAGGCGCCTTTGCTCTCTTCGGGCAATGAACTCGGTGAGTGCCCGGGTGACCGCAGCCTTCTTCGTTCTTTCGCCGCTGACCTCGAGCGCCTTCTCGAGGAGCTTCGGGTCGATGGACAGATTCGTGGCCATGTGTGCGTCTCCACACAATATTCTACACAGATCGAGGAGCGATGCAAGCCCGCAGTCCAGACTGGTCTGCGACGGCAGCCGTCACATCGTGCGGCGATCGGTCTGGCTCACTGAGACGCCCCAGCCCGCGGTGGGCTGCTCGGAATCGCCGTACGCGTCAACCATCGCCTCTTCAACGAGGCGGTCCAACCGCACTCCGCTCGGCAGCCACTTCTGGCTTCGGGCTCGAGGCGCCGCTCCTCGCGGCTTCTTGCGTGCGGGGCGTTGGCGCACCGGTTTATTCAATCGAAGCTGTCGACGTGGCGCAGTGCTTTCTCATCGTACTCGAAGGTCGGCTCCTCAGCGGGTTCCGAGTATCCGAGCGGGGCCTCGCCGCGGGCATAGCCAACGGCACGGTAGGTCCGCAGGCGTTTCTCGAACATGCGTCTCAGCACGGAAACGCCCACATCGACGTAGGCGACAGTCCACAAGGACAGTTGTTCGTTCTTTCAGAATCGCGATCCGAACGCGCAGACGATGGCATGGGTCGAACCGCAGGGCACGCGTGCGAAAGCGGAGGCTGTAGCGCAAAGGTTCGGTCGCGAATCCCACGCGTGTGAGCACTGCCAGCCGTGAGACGGAACAGGTGTCCATCTGGGTTACCATAACCCTCGGACTGTACGCCACTCCTCGTACTCCTCGTAAACGGGAAAGGGCAACGAATTAGGAAAACCTTGATTCGCCGCCCTTTTCCGAACCTCTCAAAATCCCCTTCCCGCAGGGGGAGTCCGGGTTCGAGCCCTGCCTCAGGCAGCAACATCGGCGGTTGATCCGACACGGTTGCTACTCTCGGCGCGGTCGGTTTCACCGACGCGCAGGGCTCGGTGCCGTTTGTCGCGCCCTTCGGGCGCGCGTCATCGAGGCTCGCTTCGCTCGCTGGCGGCGGCGAGTCCCGGCTCCGGCACAACGCGGAAGCAATGGGTCGATCAACCTCGGTCTGAACTGCCCAAGGCAAGCGAGTAGCTGGTGCTACGCCCGCCACCGGGGTCCTTCTTCAACGCGCCGCGTTCGACCAGATCGAGTATGTCGCGGTATGCGGTGTCCTGTGAACACTGGGTCAGCTTTGCCCATTTGGATGTCGTGAGCTTGCCCTCCATGCCGTCCAACATCCTGTTGAGGACTTTGATCTGGCGTTCATGGAGCGGCTCCATGGCGAAGCGTTCCCAGAAGTGCGCCTTCCGAAGAACGGAGCCGAGTGTGTCGTGAGCGCCTTCGATCGCGCGCAAGAGGCAGTTCAAGAACCACGTCTGCCATCGCGTGACATCAACGCCGCTATTCTGCGTCCATTCAAGCGTCGCGTAGTAGTCCTTGCGTTCGCGGCGGACCTGCGCCGACATGCTGTAGAAGCGTCGGCGGCTTGATTCCGAGCGCGAGAGCGCCATGTCGGTGATCGCGCGAGCAATCCGTCCATTGCCGTCGTCAAACGGATGGATCGTCACGAACCACAAATGTGCGAGCCCGGCTTTGAGAAGCGGGTCGACGTCGTTGGGCTGCTCGAACCAGTTCACGAACTTCGCCATCTCGTCGGGCAGTCGCGCGGCGGGTGGAGCTTCGTAGTGGACCTTCTCGCGGCCGACCGCGCCGGAGACCACTTGCATGGGGCCCTCGCGATCATCGCGCCAGCCTCCGACCATGATCTTGCGCATCCCGCTACGACCTGTCGGAAAGAGCGATGCGTGCCACGCGAACAGGCGCTCTTCGGTCAGCGGTTTGTCGTAGTTGCCGGTCGCATCGAGCATCATCTCAACGACGCCTTCAACGTGCCGGTCGGCGGGGACGAGCCCGCCAACGTCCATGCCGAGCCGCCTGGCAATGGATGATCGGACCTGGTCACGATCCAGTTCTTCGCCCTCGATTTCGCTCGACTTGACCACGTCCTCGGTCAGGGTGTGAAGATGGGCTTCGTCACGCAGGTCGAAACCTAGCGCCTCCATCCTTCCCAGCAGGCGACCTTGCTCGCGCGAGACCCCCGCGAGCAGCTTCGACAAGCTCTTCTCGCTCCAGGTAAGTGAAGGCCATTCCGGCCTCTCCCAGAGATACATGTCCTAACCTCCGCATATTACGCGCAGATTATGGTCCGTATTCTCCGCATCGGCAAGAACAATCCGCATATAGTGCGGAGATTGGCCTGGCTAATCCACGCACCGATTGCGATTTCCCTGAACAGGCGGACAAACTCCAGGTTGACTGGCGGTTGCAGTGGACGCGGGGCCCACGAACCCTTCGCGCTGCCGGTCGCTGGCACGTACCTTCGAGCTGAAGCGCCGGGCGTTCTCGAAGTAGCTTGCCTCTTCACCGCGCCGCGCCCCGGAGGTCCCGAGTCCGGCCCCCGTGTCCATCGATTCGATCATCGTATCCATGAGTTCGTTCAACTCAGGCGTCGCGGCGATCGTCACGGGTGCGCTGGAACGTTCGGCGAGGCCAGCATCCAAACCCGGGCCGTCGCTCGCCTCGTGCAAGGTGAGGCGGCCGTGCGGCGTGAGAACGGGAACGAGAGAGAGCGGGACCATCGCCATCATCCACCCGATCGAGTGGCCGAGCCGAAGCGGCCCCCTAAACCTCGGCAAGGTGGCGGCGACCTCCTCCGGACTTCCTTGGCCGAGCGTTTATACGCCGGTCTTGCGGCGAGTGCAATTCGGAAAGGGTTCGGCGACGAGAAGGAGTCGTTGCCAAGGGTCCAAGGAGTGCCCCCCGGAAACCCGCGTCGGGTGGGGATTGTGACTGTTGCGGAATCCGGAGGCGGTCGCAGTCGGTTCTTCATGAAGGATCCGGGTTAAGCAGGGGAGTGCGGGTTCGAGCCCTGCCTCCGGCGTCACGCCACGCCTGTTGACCGGCCCCTTGGCGGGGTAAAGTTGACCAGAACCTTGCTCGTGTGGTATGAAAACAGCCACGAATGTACTACCGGAGAAACGATGGAACTCGAACGGATCAGCCTCGCTATCGAAAACGACCTCATCGAGCAGTTCGATGCGCTCGTGGCCCGGGCCGGGAAAGGGAATCGCTCCGAGGCGATTCGCGACCTGATCCGGAAACGCCTCGTCGAGGAGCAGTGGGAGTGGGGGAAGAAGGATGCCATCGCGAGCCTCACGCTCGTCTACGACCACGGTAAGCGCGAGCTCGCCGACCGGCTCGTGGACGCGGGACACGATCACCACCATCAGGTTCTCGCGACGTTGCACGTCCATCTGGACCACGACCTGTGCCTCGAGGTGATGGCCCTGCGCGGGAAGCCCGCGGACCTCCGTCACATCTCGGAACATCTGATCGGCCTCAAGGGCGTCAAGCACGGTCAACTGGTGATGAGCTCGGCGATCGTGTGAGGTCCCGAGCCGAGAAGGGGGAGGCGGTGACTCGACCCAAGGTTCTCGCGGTGGTCGGGGTCTTCCTGGGACTCGGTGTGGCTGCGGTTCGCGCCGAGGACCCGCAGCCGCGGAAACCCGCGATCAAGTCGATGCGTCTCGCGCCGGGCAAGTCCGTCGGCCGGCACGGCACGAAGGGGAACGAGGAGATCGTGATCGTGCTCGAAGGCCGAGGGGAGATGCGCTTCTTCACCGGCCGGGCCACGGTTCCGCTGGAAGGGGGGATGGCCGCCTACTGTCCGCCGCAAACCGAGCACGACGTCTTCAACCTCGGAACCGGCACGCTCCGATACGTCTACGTCGTGGCTGACGCCACGACCCCGCGTGCCGGCGATGCGCCAAAGGCCGGGGCGCACTGAGGGTCGGAGGATCCGATGCACATTCCCGACGGTTTCCTCAGCCCCGGTGTCGCGGCCTCGGCGTGGGTCGTCGCCGGAGGAAGCATCGCGCTCGCCCTGCGCGCCGAGCGTCGCGACGCCGCGCCGATGCCGGCGGGGATCCTCGGCTCGGTCGCGGCGTTCCTGTTCGCGGCGCAGATGGTGAATGTCCCCGTCGCGCCGGGCACGAGCGGTCACCTGGTCGGGGGCATGCTGGCGGCGGTGCTGCTCGGGCCGTGGCGCGCGATGCTGGCCATGGCGACCGTTCTCGGGGTGCAGGCTTTGCTCTTCCAGGACGGCGGCATCACGGCGTTCGGCGCCAACTTCATCGACATGGGACTGGCGGGGTGTGTCGTGGGATACGCGGTCGCCCACCTGGCGAGCCGCCGGATCCGCGGACCTCGCGGTGTCGCGGCCGGAGCGGTTCTGGGCGCCTTCGCCGCCACCGTCTGCGGGGCGGCGCTGGTAGCGGCCTGGCTGAGCCTGTCCGGCTTGTACCCGCTGCGGGGCATCCTGCCCGTGATGCTCGTGACCCATGTCGCGATCGGCCTGCTCGAGGCGGCGCTGACCGGCGCGATTCTCGTCACGCTGCTGAAGTGGCGGCCGGACCTCGCGCTCGGAATCGGCGCCGGGCCCGCGGAACGACGGCCCATCGCACTGGGGATCGGGGTTCTCGGCGTGGCGCTCCTCG
>CAWBOP010000002.1:0-44902 GCA_963790465.1 Terriglobia bacterium
CTGTCCACTGAGGGGCAGGTCTTCGCGGCGGTGCGGACATGGGTCGCGAGGCGGTGCTCGATGGCGTCGCGGGAGAGGGCGTTTCCGTGGGGTCCGGGGAAGAACGCGTTGCCTGGCAGGCGGTTGCGTTCCTGTAGGTAGGTGCGGATCTGGTTTCGGGTTGTGGTGCTGATCGGGGTGATGCGATGCTTGCGGCCCTTGCCCTGGCATTCGACGTAGGGGCTGCTCTGGGTGTGGATGTTGTTGGTGGTCAGGTCGATGAGTTCGCTGATCCGCAGGCCGGTGTTGAGTGGCCAGGGGCGAGCATCATCGTGGTCTCGTCGGCCGGTCCAGGTCGCGACATCGGGTGCTGTGAGCAGCGCGCCTCAGTCTCTTGCGGGTTGAGGTAGCTGATCCAGGGGTTTCGTGGTCTTGGCGGGTGGGATGGTCAGGACGCGGCGGATGGTTTCGGCGGCCTCGGGGTGGTCGGGCAGGGTTGTGTGCGAGGAGGGACGCGGATCCCGCCGAGGCGGGCGTTGCGGGTGGCGGGCGTGTTGGCCCGCTCGCGGGGTGGAGGTGGTCGAGGAAGCCGGTGACGGTGGTCGCGGTCGATGTCTTCGAGCCGGGATCGTGGTCTGCGGTGGTCGGGGTGGTCGTGCAGATGTGTTTGATCAGGAGGGCGCCAGGTGTCGCGGTAGGAGGCGATCGTGTTGGGGGTGAGGTTGCGCTGGATGTGGACGTAGTCGGTGAAGAACGCCTGCAGTGCGCTGGTGAGGTAGGTCATGGTGATTTCACTCCATCGTGAGGGTGGTGGTGCGGTGGGCGGCCAAGGCCAGGAGTTCTGGGACGGCCTCGACGTACCAGTAGGTGTGGGACGGGTCGGAGTGGCCGAGCCAGGTCGCCAGCAGCCGGTGACCGCCTCGATCCTGCGGGTGCCGGACGCGATGCCGCGCTCCTGGACGAGTTTGACGAGCCCGATCTGGCCGGATCGGAGGCAGTGCGTTCCACCGCAAAGTTCCGTCGAGAAATCGCCGACGCGCACCACGCGGACCCTTTCGCCGTACTTCTCGCCGAACAGCGCCATCGCTCCGGTGCGAAGTGCGTCGTCGAGCGCCATGTCGTCGGAGCCGACCGGAAGGTCGTCGAGGACCTTCCGGTTGACCAGGGCCTCGAGGTCCGCGAGTCGCCCGGTCGGTCAGGGGGGCGAAGTGCGAGAAGTCGAAGCGCAGCCGGTCGGGGGCGACCAGGGATCCAGCCTGCTTGACGTGGGTGCCGACCACTTCTCGAAGTGCCGCGTGCAGGAGGTGAGTGGCGGTGTGGTTGCGCCGGATCGCGTCGCGGCGCGCTTCGTCCACTTCCGCCCGGACCGCGTCGCCCGCCGAGATCCGCCCCGCCTCGACCCGGACCCGGTGGGCGACCCTTCCTTCCGCCGGACGGTAGGTGTCCTGAACACGCGCGCGTCCCGACGGAGAGACCAGCCAGCCGCTGTCGCCGACCTGGCCGCCGGACTCCGCGTAGAACGGCGTCGCCTCGAGCAGAACCTCCCCTTCCGCCCCCTCGCCGAGCGGCCCGTCCGAGCCGTCGGCGCCGCGGACCGCGACCACCGCGACCCCCTCCGCCCGGGTGCTCTCGTACCCGAGGAACCGGGTGCGGGCCATCCCCGCCAGCGCGCCCCACAGATGCGCCGATTCTTCTTTCCGGTGCCCCTTCCACGACGCCTGCGCCCGCGCGCGCTGCTGCACCATCTCGCGCTCGAAGCCTCCCATGTCCAGCACGACGCCGCGTTCTTCGGCGATGTCCTGCGCCAAGTCGAGCGGAAGACCGAAGGTGTCGTACAGCCGGAACAATTCGGCGCCAGGCAACGTCTTCTCCCCTTCACCGAGGCCGACGATCGAGCCCTCGAGAAGGTCGATCCCGGCCGCGATGGTCTCGGCGAACCGCTCCTCTTCCCGCCGGGCCACCTCGAGAACCGCGGGAGACGCCGCGAGGAGTTCCGGGTACACGCCGCCGAGGGCGTCCAGAACCGCGGGAACGATCTCGTGCAGGAAGGGCTCTCGCACGCCGAGCTCGAGTCCGTGGCGTATCGCGCGCCGCAGGATCCTGCGGAGCACGTACCCGCGCTTGTCGTTGGCCGGCACCACACCGTCGGCAACGAGGAAGCAGAGCGCGCGAACGTGATCCGCGATCACGCGCAGGGAGAAGTCCGTCTCGGGCCCGGCGCCGTACCGCGGTCCCCGCCCGCGCGGCGGCGGCGGCGAGCACCGGCAAGAAACAGGTCGGTGTCGTAGTTGCTGCGCTTCCCCTGGAGCACCGCCGCGATCCGTTCGAGTCCCATCCCGGTGTCGATGCTCGGGGCGGGAAGCGGGGTATAGCGGCCGTCGGCATGCTGTTCGAATTGCATGAAAACGAGGTTCCAGATCTCGACGTAACGGCGCTCGTCGGTCGCCGGGTTGGACGGGCCCGCGACGGACGTCAGGTCCTCGCCGAGGTCGAAGTGGATCTCGCTGCACGGGCCGCAGGGGCCCGTGTCCCCCATCCGCCAGAAGTTGTCCTTCTCGCCCAGACGCAGGATCCGATCCTCCCGCACTCCGACACGGTTCCGCCACAGGGCGAGCGCCTCCTCGTCGGCGGGCACCGCCTCGGAGCCGCCGAACACCGTGACCCAGAGCCGCTCCTCGGGAAGGCCGTAGACGCGGGTGATCAGCTCCCACGCGAACGATACGGCGTCCGCCTTGAAGTAGTCGCCGAACGAGAAGTTGCCGAGCATCTCGAAGAACGTGTGGTGCCGCGGCGTCCGGCCGACCTGCTCGAGATCGTTGTGCTTGCCGGACACCCGCAGGCATTTCTGCGACGAGGTGGCGCGGTTGTAGTCCCGCTTCTCCCTCCCGGTGAACAGGTCCTTGAACTGGTTCATCCCGGCGTTCGCGAACAGCAGCGTCGGATCGGCGGGAAGCACCAGGGGCGAGCTGGGCACGATCCGGTGACCGCGGGCGGCGAAGAAGTCCAGAAAGGCTCGTCGGGTTTCGGCTGAAGTCATGATGATCGATCCTCATGGGGCGGCGGCGATGGCGCTGGCCGGTGCCGGACCGGGCGGGTCGAGGGTCAGTCCTCGAGGCCGGCGCGGTACCGCTCCAGCGCGGCCTCGACCTTTTCGGGCTCGAAACCGGCGCGGAGCAGCGCATTATACACGCGCGCATACCGCTTCTCGTCGAGGCGGCCCCCCTGGGCGATCGCGCGCCGCTCCACCTCGCGGGCAAGGCCCGCGCCGGGGTCGAGGTCTCCCGCCCCCACCGCCTCCGCCCAGGCCCGTTCCGCCACCTCGCGCTCCACGCCGCGGCGAACGAGCTCCGCGAGCAGGCGCTCGCGGCCGTGGCCCAGCCGCTCGGACCGAGTGAGCAGGAAGTGGGACGCGAGGCGCGCGTCGTCGAGCAGGCCGGAAGCGGCGAGGCGGGCGACTGCTTCCTCGCGGTCGCCGGCCGGGTACCCCTCGAAGGCGAGTTTTCGCAGCAACTCGGCCCGGGTCAGGGGCCGGCGCGACACGAGATCGAGCGCCCGATCGAGCGCGGGCTTCGCGGGGCTTCCGTCGGACATCCCCGGGAATCTTAACCCGGATTATTCATGAAGAACCGTAGCGAGACCGCGGAGATGCCCGTCATGCTTGGCGCTCGGAGGGCCGACGACCCGACGCGTACTGTACCGTACGTGGAGGGTCCGAGGCCCGAGAACGCCGAGCAGGGCGGGCAGATACGCGGTCGCAGCAGGTTCTTCATGATTAATCCGGGTTAACTCCTCGAGTACTCGAACGGCGAGTCGGGCGGGCCCGTGCCGGCCCCACCCCGCGAATGGAGCGTCCGCTCCATCTCCTCCTGGGACACGTCGGAGGTGGACTGGATCCCTGCGACCTTGAGCTTGAACTCGTCCGGATTCGACGCCTGGCGAAGCGCCTCGTCCAGCGAGATCAGATCCTCCTTGTACCGCCGGTACAGCGACTGGTCGAAGGTCTGCATCCCGTACTGAGAGGTCCCCGCGGCGATCGCGTCGTGGATGAGCTTCGTCTTCTCCTTGTTCTCGATGCAGTCCCGGATGTAAGCGGTGGTGCGCAGCACTTCCACCGCGGGCACCCGCCCCCTCCCGTCGGCGCGCGGCACGAGGCGCATCGAGACGACGGCCTTGAGCACGGCGGCGAGCTGGAGCCGGATCTGTTTCTGTTGATGGGGCGGGAACACCGAGACGATCCGGTTCACCGTCTCGGTGGCATCGAGCGTGTGCAGGGTCGAGAGCACCAGGTGGCCGGTCTCGGCGGCCGTGAGGGCGGTCTCGATGGTCTCGTAGTCGCGCATCTCGCCCACGAGCACCACGTCCGGATCCTGGCGCAGCGCCGAGCGGAGCGCGGTGGCGAAGGACCTGGTATCGACCTCCACCTCGCGCTGGTTGACCAGGCTCTTCTTGTCGCGATGAAGGAACTCGATCGGGTCCTCGATCGTCATGATGTGCTCGGTGCGCGTCGAGTTGATGTAGTCGATCAGCGCCGCGAGTGTCGTGGACTTGCCGGACCCGGTCGTGCCGGTGACGAGGACGAGCCCGCGCCGCTCCGCGCCGATCTGCTCCAGGACCTTCGGGAGCAGGAGATCGCGGATCGTGAGGATCTTGACCGGGATGACGCGGAGAACCAGCCCGACGGTCCCGCGCTGCTGGAAGACGCTGCAACGGAACCGCCCGAGGCCGGGGACCGAGTACGCCATGTCGATCTCGAAATTGTCCTTGAATCTCTGCTTCTGCCGCGCGCTCATGATGCTGAACGCCATGGCGATCGTGTCTTCCTGCATCAGGCGCTTCTGGTCCGCCAGCGGAATGAGCCGGCCGTCCACCCGGACGATCGGGATGGCTGCCGACCTTGAGGTGCAGGTCGGACGCCTGCATGTCGGTGGCGGTCTTCAGAAGATCATTGATGTGCACGCCGACTCCTTCCTGCAACGCAGGCCGTCCGGGGCACGGAACTCCCCTCGACCGCGGTTGAATCTAGGAGCCGCTTCGGCGGGAGTCAAATCGGCGCCGCCGCGCCGCCGAGGGGGGTCAGACCGGCGTGAGCCAGCCGTGCCGGTCCTCCACCTCGCCCGAGAGGATCGCGCGGAACGCCGCGTCGAGCCCACGCGTGACCGGACCGGGGCGCCCCGCTCCGACCTCGATCCGGTCGACGCTGCGCACCGGGGTGATCTCCACGGCGGTCCCGGTGAAGAAGAGTTCGTCGGCGAGGTAGAGCGCCTCTCGCGGAACCCGCTGCTCGACCACCTCGAGCCCCTGCTCGCGCGCGAGCACGATGACGCTGGCCCGGGTGATGCCGGGAAGGATCGAGGCGTCGAGCGGAGGGGTCGCGATCCGTCCATCGCGCACGATAAAGAGGTTCTCGCCCGAGCCTTCGCTCACGAACCCCTGGCTGTCGAGGGCGATCCCCTCGGCGTACCCGTTGGTGAGCGCCTCCATCTTGATGAGCTGCGAGTTGGCGTAGTTCGCCCCCGCCTTGGCCATGACGGGCAGCGTGTTGGGCGCGAGGCGGGTCCAGGAGGAAACCTGAACATCGACTCCCCGTTCGAGCGCCTCCGCGCCGAGGTACGCCCCCCAGGCCCACGCCGCGACGACCAGGTCCACGGGGCATCCCATCGGGTTCAGGCCGACGTCGCCGTAGCCGCGAAACGCCACCGGCCGGATGTAGCACGCGCGAAAGCCGTTGGCCTTCACGGTCTCGAGGCAGGCCGCGACCGCCTGATCCACCGAGTAGGGGATCGGCATGCGGTAGATCCGGGCGGAGTCGAACAACCGCCGGACATGTTCGCGGAGCCGGAAGACGGCCGGACCGCGCTTCGTGTCGTAGCACCGGATCCCTTCGAACACCGAGGAGCCGTAGTGCACGACGTGCGACAGGACGTGAATGCGGGCGTCGTCCCACGGCACGAGCTTCCCGTTCATCCAGATGAGCTTGCTGGGGGTCAAGGACATGAACCCTCCGTGGCGGGATAGGCCCGGCCCCGAGGACAGGCGACAACCGCTGGATTATAGGGAAGCCCGGAGACAGGTTTCAACCGATCGGCCGGGCGGCCCCAAAATCGTCCCACGCATTGAGCACCAGCGCGGCGGCGACCACTCCCGCGGTCTCGGTACGCAGCGTGCGCGGCCCGAGTCCCGTGAGCCGCCAACCCCCTGCATCGAGGGCCGCCGCCTCGCCCGGTTCGAACCCCCCCTCGGGGCCGACCGCGATCCACACGCTCAGGGGCCGCTGCCGCGCGAGCCGCTCGACCATCGGCCGCGCTTCCGGCCCGCCGTCGAGAAGAAGCGCCAAGATGCCGCTCGGAGGCAGAGGCAGCCCGGGCAACGGCTCGGCGACGTCCGGAACGAATCGGCGGCCGCTCTGCTTGGCGGCCTCGAGAGCCACCCGGCGATATCGCCGCAGCCGTTCCGCGGAAGGAGCCTCGACCTCCGATCTCCGGGCCGCGAACGGCCGGATCGCGTGAAGGCCCACCTCCGTCCCCTTCTGGATCGCCCATTCCATCCGCTCGGGGCGGCACAGCCCCTGGAACAGCGTCACCGGCAACGTGGGGTCGATGCGCTCCGTCAGCTCCGCGCCCGTTCGCACAGCCGCACCACCGCGATCCGACGAGACCAGAACCGCCTCCCACTCGCGGCCCCGGCCGTCGAAGACCGACACCGGATCTCCCGGGCGCAGCCGCAGCACGCGGATCGCGTGGTGCGTCTCTTCGAGGTCGAGGACGAGCTCCGCCCCCTCCCCCGCAACGTTCGGGCAGTGCACCCGGCGCCCACGTTCCATCAGTTGGCCGACTCCTTCCTCGCCACCAGGAGACACCACGCCCCCTCGTCCAGCCGTTCGATCGCCCCGAGCCCGGCGCGGCCGAGAGAACTCGTCACTTCCGCCGCGTCGTCCCCGAGGAGCCCCGAGCAGAGCAGCCACCCGCCCGGAGCGAGCACCGCGGCAACCTCGGAGGCCCGGCTCAGGAAATACGGGGTGGCGATGTTGGCGACGCAGCCGTCGAGGCGCGCTCCCGCCATGGCATCCGCCGAGCCCTCCCGGACCCGAACCGAGCCGGTCGCCTCGTTGGCTTCCACGACCTCGCGGGCGACCTCGACCGCTTCCGGGTCGTCGTCGAGGGCGTCGACGGAAACGGCGCCGCACCGCGCGGCCACGATCGCGAGGATGCCGCTCCCCGTTCCGAGATCCAGCCACCGGCTCCCCGGTCGAACGAATCTTTCCAGCGCCGCCGCGCACAGGCGCGTCGTCGCGTGCTCGCCGGTGCCGAACGCTCGGCCGGGCACCAGCCGGATCGACTCCCGCTCTCCTTCCGGCCCGGCGCGCCCGTCCGGGACCGCGACGAACCGTTCCCCGAGAGGGAGCGGTCGGAGCGACGCCTGATAGCGCTCGACCCAGTGGCCGTCCTTCACCGGCTCGACGGCCAACCGGCAGGCGGCGGGATCGAGCCCGCGGCCGCGGAGCGCCTCCTCGGCGGCGTCGAGCTTCTCCCACGGATCGAGACCGGCGGGAAGATACACCAAGAGGCGCAATCGCCCCGGGCCGCACGGAGCCGCCTCGACACCGAGACTCGGAGCGCCGATTTCCGCAACGAATTCGTCCTCGAGGTCCGCGGGAATCTCGAGGCTCAGAGCGATCCAGGGAGCTTCGTCACGCGTGTCGCCGCGCATCAGTTGAATATGTCTTTAACTCGGTCGAAGAGGCCCCGCCCGGACGCCTCCTCTCCCTCGAGGCCGGCGAGGCGCTCGAACAGCTCTCGCTGCTCGGCGGTGAGACGCGTCGGGGTCCTCACGACGACGGTGACGTACTGATCGCCGCGACCGCCCCCCCCCGGCTGGGAGATCCCCCTCCCCTGAAGCCGCAGCACCGACCCGGGCTGCGTGCCCGCCGGCACCTCGAACTCCTCGTCTCCGTCGAGGGTCTGGATCCGGATCTTCGCGCCGAGCGCCGCCTGCGCGAAGCCGACCGGCACCTCGCAGTGCAGGTGAATCCCGTCGCGGCGGAAGAACGCGTGCGACCCGACGTGAATCGCCACGTAGAGGTCCCCCGGCGGACCGTCGTCCGGGCTCGCCTCTCCCTCGCCCGTGAGACGGAGGTGCATCCCCTCGTCGACACCGGCGGGGATCCGGACCGTGAGCGTGCGCTCGCGCCGGATCCGGCCGTTCCCCTGGCAGGCGCCGCAAGGGGCGGTGATGATACGGCCGACCCCGCGGCAGCGGCCGCAAGGCCGGGTGAGGGTGAAGAACCCCTGCTGGAACGCCACCTGTCCGCGTCCGCCGCACTGAGGGCAGGTCTTGATCCCGTCGGCGCTCTTGGCGCCGCGGCCCGAGCAGTCGGAGCATTTCTCGGTCCGCGGCACCTGGATCTTGGTCTCCAGTCCGCGCACCGCCTCCTCGAAATCGAGATCGAGATCGTAGCGGAGATCGTCCCCCGGCCGGCGCGCCGGCCGCCGCCCCCGTCCGCCGAACAGCCCGCCGAACCCGAAGAAGTCCCCGAGGATGTCGGCGAAGTCGGAGAAGATCTCCTGGTCGAACCCGTGGAAGCCGCCCTGGGCCCCCAGCCCCGCGCGGCCGAATTGATCGTAACGCGCGCGCTTCTCGGGGTCCGACAGCACCGAGTACGCCTCGGCGGCCTCCTTGAATTTCGTCTCGGCGTCCTTGTCGCCGGGGTTCTTGTCCGGGTGGAATTTCACCGCGAGGCGCCGGTAGGCCTTCTTGACGTCGGCGGCGTCCGCGCTGCGTGGCACCCCGAGGATCTCGTAGTAGTCGCGATCGGACACGCCACTCCTTCCGGCCGCCGGCGTCCGGCGGCGGTGTTGTCAAGACGGCGGACGAGGAGAAGTCAAGCGGCGGGCGCCGGAACCGGGTACGCCCCGTCGCTCCGTCCGCACCACGCCATCAGAGCTCCTCTACCGGATCGGTCCCGTCCGGCTCCTTGGCGGAACCGCGCCCGGCCGGGTCGTAGAGGATCACCTCCGAGAGGATCCGGCCGACCTCGGCGATCTTCTCCAGCGATTTCGTGCACTCGGCGGCGCTCCCCCCCTCGAGAGACTTTCGCGCCCCCTCCACGATCCGGCGCACGATCCCCTGCTGTTCGGCGCTCAGCATCGAGCCGAACTCGGCGAAGGTCTTCTGGTTGCTGTCGACGAGCCCCTCGAGACGACCCTTCACGCGGATCAGCTCCGCCCTCCGCCGGTCCTCCTCGGCGTGCCGGGCGGCGTCCTCGATGATCCGGTGGATCTCCTCCTCGTTGAGACCGCCGGACGGCGTCACGATGATCTTCTGCTCGCGGCTGGTCGTCAGGTCCCGCGCCTGCACGTTGACGATCCCGTTCGAGTCGATGTCGAAGGTCACCTCGATCTGCGGCACCCCTTTGGGCGCCGAGGGGATGCCGACGAACTCGAATCGCCCGAGCGACTTGTTGTGCGCCGCGATCTCCCGCTCCCCCTGCAGCACGTGGACCTCGACCTTCGACTGGTTGTCCGAGACCGTCGTGAAGATCCTCGACTTCCGGGTCGGAATCGTCGAATTCCGCTCGATGATCTTGGTGAACATGCCCCCACGCGTCTCGATGCCAAGGGAGAGCGGGGTCACGTCGAGGAGCACCATGTCCTTGACGTCCCCCTTCAGGATCCCGGCCTGGATGGCGGCGCCCATCCCGACCACCTCGTCCGGATTGATGTCCCGATTCGGCTCCCGCCCGAAGATCTCCCGGACCGCCTGTACCACCCGCGGGGTCCGGGTCTGCCCTCCGACGAGGAGAACCTCCTCCACGTCCTCCGGACGGAGGCCCGCCATCCGCAGCGCCTCCTCGCACGGCTTCCGGGTCCTCTCGATCAGGTCCTCCACCAGTTCTTCGAACCGCTCGCGCGTCAGCACGGTGTGCAGGTGCCGCGCGCCCCCCTCGTCGGCGCTGATGAACGGAAGGTTGATCTCGGCCTTCTCCTCGCGCGACAACTCGCACTTCGCCTTCTCGGCGGCCTCCTTGAGCCGCTGCAGCGCCAGCCGGTCGGTGCGAAGGTCGACACCGGTCTCCGACCGCGCGACGTCGAGGAGCCAGTCGACGATTCTCTGGTCGAAGTCCTCCCCCCCCAGGAACGTGTCGCCGGAGGTCGACTTGACCTCGAACACCCCCTCGCCCAGCTGGAGGATGGAAATGTCGAACGTGCCGCCGCCGAGGTCGTACACCGCGATCCGGCGCGGCGCGGTCCCCTCGTCCATCCCGTACGCGAGCGCCGCCGCGGTCGGCTCGTTGATGATCCGGAGCACCGTGAGCCCGGCGATCCGTCCGGCGTCCTTGGTCGCCTGCCGCTGCGAATCGTCGAAGTACGCGGGGACGGTGATCACCGCCTCGCTCACTTCGCCTCCCAGGTACTCCTCCGCCATCTCCCGCAGCCGCGCGAGAAGAAACGCCGAGAGCTCCGGCGGCGAGTAGTCGCGATCCCGTACCCGGATCCAGGCGTCGCCGTTCGAGGCGGGCACGATCTCGTACGGCACGAGTTGCTTCGCCCTCGCCACCTCCAGAGACTCGTACTTCCGCCCGATCAGCCGCTTCACCGCGTAGATGGTGTTCTGCGGATTGGTGAGCGACTGCCGCTTGGCGATCTGCCCCACGAGCCTCTCGCCCCGAGAGGTGAAAGCGACCACCGACGGGGTGGTGCGCCCTCCCTCGCGGCTCGCGATGACGCGCGGCTTTCCGCCTTCCATCACCGCGACGCAGCAGTTGGTCGTGCCGAGGTCGATCCCGATGACCTTTCCCATCAACCCACCTCCCCGGTGGCCGCGTCTTCCTCCCTCGCGGCGGCGCTCACGCTGACTCTCACCAGCGCGGGACGCAGAAGCCTCTCGTGAAGGAAGTACCCCCGCTGGAACTCCTCGACAACGCTGTTCGGCGGCCGTCCCGGCGCGGCGTCGGTGGCAACGGCCTCGTGCACGGTCGGGTCGAACGGCTGGCCGATCGCCTCCACCGGCCGGAGCCCCTCCTTGCGAAGCGCTTCGAGCATCTGGCGATGGATCAGCTCCACGCCGCTCAGCAGCGCTCCGCCGTCCCCCCGCCCCCGCGGAGGCCAGCGCCCGCTCGAAGTTGTCGAGCACCGGAAGCAACGCGGTGACGAATCGCAGCGTCGCCATGCGCCGGAAATCTTCCTGCTCCCGCTCGATGCGCTTCTTGAAATTGTCGAAGTCCGCCTGGAGCCTCAGGAGCCGCTCGCGCCCCGCGACGTCGCCGCCGGCCGGCACCGGCGCGGGCTCGGGCTTGTCCTCGAAGACGATCTCCACCTCATCTCCGGCGGGCACGGGTTCGTTCCCCGGCATCCCCTCCACCTCCAGGATCTCGACCTCGTCGGGATCGGCCGGTGGCTCGGAAGGCGACCGGTTCTTCGATTGTAGCGTCATGTCCAGGCCCCTGCGGGTCCTATTCTCCGCTGCTCGACAGCAGCCGGGTCAGGACCTGCGCCAGATGCTCCACCAGAGCGATCGCACGCGCGTATTCCATCCGGGTCGGTCCGACGATCCCGATGCTCCCCATCACGCGGTCCCCGGCTCCGTACGTCGAAGCGACCACCGAGAGGTCCGCGAGGTCCGAGACCGGGTTTTCCCGGCCGATCACCACCTGCATCCCGTCCCCCTCGAGGATCCGGTTCAGCAGCTCCACCAATCGGCTCTTCTCCTCCAGCGTCCGAAACAACGCCCGCATCCGCTGCACGTCCGCGAACTCCGGCGACCCCAGGAGATTCGACGCCCCCTCCACGAACACGTCGCCGGCCGCCTCCACTTCCACGGCACGGCGGCCGAGCTCGAGGCTCGCGGAGAGAAGGCGGTCGCACTGGGCCGAAAGCTCCGACATCCTGTGGAGAATGGATTCCCTCATTTTCGTCAGCGTGAAGCCGCTGAACTGCTCCGAGAGTTGCCTCCCGATCTGGTCCAGCTCTTCCTGCTCGAGCGGCTCCTCGACATCCAGAATCCGGTTGTGCACGACCCCGGCCCGGTCCACGAGGATCGCGACGACGCGCTGGCGCTCGAGGCGGACGAACTCGAGATGCTCGACGACGATCCGCCGCAATTCGGGCGCCAGCACCACACCGACGTGATTCGAGAAACGGGACAGCTGGCGGCTCGCCTCGCCGAGGAGCTCGGGGATCTCTCCGCGGCTCCGAAGCATCGCTTCGTCGATCGCCTGAGCCTGCCCGGGGGCCATCTTCGCGGGACCCATCAGGCGGTCCACGTACAGCCGGTAGGCCCGGTCCGTCGGAATTCTTCCCGCCGACGGATGCGGCTGGGAGAGCAACCCCTTCTCCTCGAGGTCGGACATGATGTTGCGAATCGTCGCCGGAGACAGGTCGAGACCTCGCCCCAGCGACACGGTCCTCGATCCCACCGGTTCCCCGGACAGGCTGTGCGCCCGGATCACCGACCGCAGGATCTCGCGCTCCCGCCCGTCCAGCTCCAGGCCGCCACTCCCCCTGGAATCCTTCGTCACGTTCCGCCGCTCCATCCTGCCCGAGGAACGCCGCTGCCGGTGCTCAGGCCGGCCGTCCCGCGCGGGACTCTTCCGGTTGACGCGCAACCGCCAGCGCGGCGCGAATGAAACCGTCCAGATCTCCGCCGAGGACGCGATCGGCGTCCCCGACCTCGACGCCGGTCCGGTGGTCCTTCACGAGCCGGTACGGCGCGAGGACGTACGACCGGATCTGGCTCCCCCACTCGATTTTCTTCTTCTCTCCCACTTCCTGGGACATCTTCTCATCGGCGTCCTTGCGAGCGCGGTCGAGAAGCTTCGCCCTGAGAATCGTCATGGCGACGTCGCGGTTCCGGTGCTGCGACCGCTCGTTCTGGCAGGTCACCACGATCCCGCTCGGCAGATGGGTGATCCGCACGGCGGAATCCGTGACGTTGACGTGCTGCCCGCCCGCCCCCGAGGACCGGTACGTGTCGATCCTGAGTTCCTTGTCGTCGATGACGATCTCCGTGGCCCCTTCCGCTTCCGGGATGACGTCCACCGAAGCGAACGACGTGTGCCGCCTCGCCTGGGCGTCGAACGGCGAAATGCGCACGAGCCGGTGAACGCCCCGCTCGGTCCTGAGGTAGCCGTACACGTTGGCTCCCCGGATGCCGAGCGTGACGCTCTTGATCCCCGCCTCGTCGCCGCTCTGGTAGTCGAGCGTCTCCACTTTGAAACCTCGCCGTTCCGCCCACCGGGTGTACATCCTGAGCAGCATCTCGGCCCAGTCCTGCGATTCGGTTCCCCCCGCGCCGGGATGAACCTCGAGGATGGCGTCGGACGCGTCGTACTCCCCGGTCAGCAGCGTCGCGAGCTCGACTTCCTCGGTGCGCTCGGCCAGCGCGGCGACGGCGGTCCCGAGATCGCCGCCGACGTCCTCGCCTTCCCGCGCGAGTTCAACGAGCGTCCTGGCGTCGTCCAGAAGGCTGGCGAGAACGCGCACGGTCTCGATCCCCGCGAGCAGCCGCGACCGCCTCTGCTGGAGCACGCGCGCCCGATCGGCGGCTCCCCACACTTCCGGCAGCGTCAGCTGGTGCTCCAGCTGCTTCAGCTCGCCCTGCTTCCCCTCGACATCAAAGAAACCTCCGGAGCGCGTCCACCTTCTCCGCGAGCGCCTCGATCCGGTCGGCGAGATCCTGGAGATCCGGAATCTTCACGGTTCCTCCTCGGTACACCTGCAAAATCTAGGACTTGCGCTCGAAGGCGCAAGCGCCGCCGTCAACATAACACAGCGGTCGCACCGTGAGCGCCGCCTCGGCACCGCCGTCCGGCTCAGTCCTGACGGGTCACCCACGCGCCCTTCTGGCCTTCCCGCTCGAGCTTGTCGGCGGCGGACTGCGCCTCGGCCCGCGTCGCATACCCCCCGACGCGCACCTTGAGGAGCGCCCCTTCCTTCTCGCTCCCGACGCCGACGGCGTACCCCCGTGTCGAGAGGGAGCGGACGAGTTCGTCGGCGGCGCGCCGATCCCGTCCTGCAAACACCTGGACGAAAAAGGGGCCGCCTCCACCCCGCGGGGCCGGCGCCTCGGCCGCCTTGGAGAGAACCTCGGGGGGGGCCGCTCTCGGACGAGCCTCGCGCTGAGGCTCCGCCGCCTTTCCGTCTCCCGCGAGCGTGTCGAAGAACGTGAGGTGGTCGGCGCGAGGCTCCTCGCCGGCCACGTTCCCCACCGGATCCCGCGCCACCCCCCGGGTCGGCGGGGACAGCTGTCGCTCGAACCAGCGCCCCGCCCAGAAAGCTCCGAAGAGCAGCGCGAGGAGCGCGCCGCCCGCGACGAACAGCGCAATCCCCTGGATGCGGACCTCCCGGCCGGGGGCCTCGTCGGTCCGGATTTCAGGATCCATGCCCTTCCTCGGCGATCTCGGCCACGGCGATGGCGTTCTTCATCCCGGCCTTGATCCGTTGCATGGCCCAGTCGGCGCGCTCCAGGAGTTCCCCCTTGGTGCGGGCGTGCAGGGGGAACGAGGCGAGGCCGAACGACGCGGTCATCTTCACGCCCCCCCGATCGCCGAGCTGTTCGCCGAGGAACAGCTTGCCCGCGATCGCCATGCGAACCCTCTCCGCCACCTCGAGCGCGCCGTGCCACTCGGTCTCCGGCAGGACGATGCAAAACTCGTCGCCTCCGAACCGGAACAGCTTGTCGAACTTCCGCACCTTCCCCCGCACGCGGACGGAGACCTCGTGGAGCACGCGGCTTCCCATGGCATGCCCGAGCAGGCTGTTGACCTGCTTGAGCCCGTCCATGTCGAAGAAAATCAGCGAGAGCGGCGCGTGGAACCGGCTCGCTCGCGAAAGCTCCTCGGCGAGGAACTCCTCGAAATACCTCCGGTTGAAGCACTCCGTGGTGTCGTCCTTGATGACGAGTTCCCGGACCGCCCTGACCTGGATCGCGTTCTCGATCGCCTTGCGCGCTAGAACGACGAACCGGCGAGCGCGATCGAGATCGGCGCCGGCCCTCCTCATCCCGACCAGCACGACGACTCCCTCGGCGTCCCTCCCCTCGCCGCGCAGCGGCAGCATGACGCTCGACGCCGGGACGGACGAGGCGAGCATCGCCGCGGCGCACCCCGCGGGCTCCCCCTCCTCGACCCAGCGGCGTACTGCGGCAAGCGATAGGCGGGCCCCCGTGAGATCCCACGTTCCCTGCGAGCAACGGGAGGCGACGGGCACCAGAACCTGCCGGTCGTCGTCCGGCGCCAGGCCGAAACAGGCATCCGCCGCGGTCCACGCCGCGGTCCGCTCGACGATCGCCTGGATCTGATCGGACAGGTCGAGGTGGCGATGCACTTCGAGCAGAGCCGCCAGCAGATCCGGATCGGCGCCGGACGCCTCGACCGGAGACGCTCCGGGCTCGGGCTCGCTTCCGTCGTCGCGATTCACGTGCGCCTCCGGTCACGCACCGGGCCGAGCATGTCAGCCCCCTTCCGCTGTCCGAGTTGCCGCCGGCTCCACGGTCAGGCCCATCGCCTCCACTCGCACCACGCGCACCCGGGCATCTTTTCCGATCCGTCCGGTCGCGGAGACCGCGGCCCAGATCTCGCCGTGCACGAACACCTTCCCCTCGGGATCGAGTTCCTCGATCGCGGTCCCGGTCTCACCCAGGAGCCCCTCGACACCGGTGGCGACCGGCGAGAGCTGAGAGCGAACCGCCAGGCGGACGGCGATCGCGCACGCCGCGGCCAGGGTCAGGCTCGCGGGCAGCACCACCGCGAGGTGGAGGCGCAACTCCGGGATCGGACCTGGAAACAGCATGAGCGAGCCGATCACGAGGCAGAGCACCCCCCCCACCGTCAGCATGCCGTACGAAGCGACCTTGACCTCGAGGACGAACAGCACGATCGCCAGGAGGATCAGGAGGATGCCGATCGCGGACACCGGAAGCACCTGCGACGAGAACGCGAACAGCAGCAGGCACAGCACCCCCACCGCCGCCGGGAAGACGAGCCCCGGGTGGCTCAGTTCGACGTAGAGCCCTCCGAGCCCGACCAGCAGCAGCAGGTAGGCCACGAGCGGATTGGCCAGGACGCCGAGGATCTCCTCGCGCGCCGTCGATTCCTGCCGGAGGATCTTGGCCCCCGCGGTTTTCAGCACGATCTTCGTCCCGTCGAACCGCCGGATCTCCCGGCCGTCAAGCTGGCGCAGGAGATCGTCGAGGTCCGACGCGATGAGATCGATCACCGTGTCCTTGAGCGCCTGACCGTCGGTGTACGCGTCGGCCGACAGCACCGCCTTCTCGCAGGCGCCGACATTGCGCCCGCGGTGCTCGGCGAGCGTCCGCGCCCGTGCCGCGACGTCGCTCGAGGCTTTCTTGAGCCCCACGTCGCTCTCGGGGTTCGCGCCGAAGAGCGACGAGATCACCGCGGCCGCCCCGGTGTGCGTTCCCGGAGCCATGGCCGCGACGTCGGCGGCGATCAGGATCAGGAATCCCGCCGACGCCGCCTTCGCCCCGGCGGGCCCCACCCAGGCCACGACCGGCGTCTTCGCTCGCAGCTCCGCCTGGACGATCTTCTCGAGGGACGTGACGAGTCCGCCCGGCGTGTCGAGACGGATGACGACCAGGTCTTCGGCGTCGCGGTCCGATTGAGCGATGGCCGAGACGACCCGCTCGGCCGTCACCGGCGTCACGATGTCGTCGAAATCGACCAGCCGGACCCTGGGCTCGGACGCCGCCGCGCCGGCAGCGCCCAGGAACGCCAGGGCCGCGAGAACCAGCGCCTTTCTCATCGGCTGCGAGTATAGGGGCCGCTCGCGAAAAGGGTCAAGCTCGCCGAGCCTTTCCTGGCCGCCGGCCCGTCGAGCGCCTTCGGCTCGAGGAGCCACCGGCTCCCGTGCGTGAGCACCCATCCGCGCGCTCCCTCTCGCAAGCTCTCCCGCGCGGTCCGAAACGCCCCCTCGAGATCGGCGGCCGGCTCCGCTCCGATCCGCCGGACGGTCTCGGCGGGTAGATCGGAGACGAGGATCAGCCGGCAGGCGCTCGCCTTGCGGAACCAGGACAGCGCCGTCTGCCCGTACACCTTGAAGTCCTCGCGGAGCGAGCGCACCATCGCCTCCTCGCTTCCGTGCGAGAAGAACGGGAGGAAATCCGCGTTCCCCGCCCCCTCCCCGCACCGGGCGACCAGGATGAACACTCCGTCCGGCCTGAGCGCCCCGACCCCGGCCTCGAACGTCTTGTGCGCCTGGATGAGATTGATGTCGGACGGCTCGCCTCCCGCGGAAGCCACGACGAGATCGCGCGGCTCGATCCTCACGGTCCGGGTCGCGTAGACGTGGCGGCATGCCGCCTCGTGGGCCTTCCGCCAGTGGCCGACGAACAGCCGCTCGATCCCGCCGTCCTCCGCGACGATCGAGTTGACCACGAGGTGCGGGCCGGCAAGCGCCGCGCCCTCGACCATGTCGCGGTGCACGGGGTTGCCGGAGAGCCGGCCGGCGCGAGCCAGGGGGTGGCGCGTTCCGTCCGCGCGGAGCGCGCGCAGGTGGTTCGCGGCAACCGTCGAGCGCGCCGCGAGCCCGGGCACCAGCGCCTTCCTCCCGCCGGAGAACCCCGCGTAATAGTGAAAGCCCACCGCTCCCGTGAGCACGATCCGGTCGTGCTCCCGCACCGCCGCGTGAACCACCACCGGGCTCCCGGCCCGGGTTGATCCCAGCTCGGCGAGCCGCGTCCGGTCGTCGGGGTCGTGGAAGACGACGTCGTGCCGCCCGGCGATCCGGGGCCCGAGGATCGCCTCGGCCTCTCCGGCCGCCGGCCGCCGATGGATGCCGCTCGCGACGACGAACCGGATCTCGGCCCGGGCGGCCGACTCGATCGTCTCGACGAGAGGAGGCAGGAATCGGACCGCGCCGGTCGATCGAGTCGCATCGGAGACCACCACCAGCACGCGCCTCGCGCCGCGGAAGAGCTCGGGAAGGCCGGGCGACGCGATGGGGCGCTCGAGCAAGTCCCGGATCGCCCGCTCGTCGAGCGGCGTCGCGGCTGCGCTCGGTGGCGCTGGGGCCTCCAGAACGAACGGCCCGGAGGGAAGGTCGAGCTCTTCGGTGCCGTAACGCAGGCGACGGGGCGGCGGGCCGATAGCCGCCCCCCGACGCGCGTCGTTCAATGTTCCGCCGACATCCGGCGGGCCAGCGCCGCGGCGACCTCTTCCGGGACGAGCCCGTCGACGCGGCCGCCAAGGCGCGCCACCTCGCGGACGAGCCGGGAGGAGAGGTACGAGTACGCCTCGTTCGGCATGAGGAACACGGTCTCGACCTCGGGAGCGAGGCGTCGGTTCATCATCGCCATCTGCATCTCGTACTCGAAGTCCGAGACCGCTCGCAACCCCCTCAGAATGACCGAGGCGCCGATCCGCTGAGCGTAATCGACCAGTAGCCCCTCGAACGTCGCCACCTCGACGTCGGGCCACTGCGACGTCGCGTCTCGCAGGAAGCCGATCCTCTCCTCGAGGCTGAACATCGGCTGCTTCTCCTCGTTACTCAGGATCGCCATGACGAGACGATCGAAACTGAGGCGCCCCCGCTCCACCAGGTCGAGGTGGCCGCGGGTGACCGGATCGAACGTGCCGGGGTAGACCGCGATTCGTTTCACGTCTCGCTCCGGGGCTTCGGCCGCCCCCGCTCCGTCCCGGCCGCCGCCAGGAGATCCTCGGCGTTTCGCCGGGAAGCGGTGCTCACCTCCCGCCCCCCGAGCATACGGGCCAATTCGTCCACGCGCGCGTCGCCGTCGAGAAACCTCGTATCGGCCCGGGTGCGCCCCGCGGCCACCCGCTTCGCGACATGGTAGTGACGATCCGCGTGGGCGGCCACTTGCGGCAAGTGGGTCACGCAGAGGACCTGGTTCCTTCTGCCGAGGCGCGCTAGCCTACCGCCCACGGCGTCGGCTACCGCACCCGCGACGCCGGCGTCCACCTCGTCGAACACCAGCACGCGATCCTCCGCCGCCCCCTCGAGTACGAGGTGCAGCGCCAACATCACCCTCGAAAGCTCGCCTCCCGAGGCGACGCGCGACAGCGGCCGCGCCTCCTCGCCCGGGTTGGCCGCGAGCAGGAACTCGGCGCGCTCCGCCCCGCGGCGGCCCAGCGCGATCTCCCGCCCGTCGACCCCCGCCACGACCGGGCCGCGCGACGCGGACAGACGAACGCCGAGAACGGCGCGGCCGAGTGCCAGGTGCCTCAGCTCCGCTCCGACCGCCGAGCCCAGGCGATCCGCCGCGGCGCGTCGAGCGCGGGAGAGCACCGCCGCGGCCTCGGCGTACCGCCGCTCCCCGGCCGCGGTCCGGCCCTCCGCCTCGTGGATCTCCCCGTCGAGGTTCCCGAGCGTCGCGAGTTCGCGCGCGCAGGACGCGCGGTGGGCCAGAATCGAAGCTTCGTCCGCGCCGAAGGCGAGGCGGAGCCGCTCGAGGAGCGCTCGCCTCGACTCGATCGCCTCGAGCCGCGCCGGGTCGAAGCTTCTCCTCTCGCGATAGTCCCTCAGCGACGCGCCGGCGTCCTGGAGCTCGAGCTGCGCGGCAGCGATCCCGCCGGCGATCTCCTCGAGCGAGGGGTCCACCCCGGCGGCCTCGAGGCCCCTCCGGGCGGCGGCCGAAGCGAGCGAGGAGGCGGACGGCTCCCCCTCGTAGAGGAGCTCGACCATTTCGTCCACGAGACGGGCGAGCGTCCCGGCGTGCTGCAGGACCTTCCGCTCGCGATCGAGCGCGTCCGACTCGCCGGGCTGCGGCGCGGCCTCGTCGATCTCCCGAACCTGCCGCTCGAGATCGGCCCTCCTCCCCCGCGCCTCGTCGTACGTCTCGCGAAGCCGTTCCAGCCGCTCGCGCTCGGCGAGCAGGGCGGCGTGCGCCGCGTCGACGGCCGCGGCCTCGGCGAGGTGCCCCCCGAACTGGTCGAGAAGGGAAAGGTGCCGCTCGGGTTCAAGCAGGTCCTGGTGCTCGTGCTGGCCGTGCAATTCGACGAGCAGGCTCCCGAGCTCCCGGAGCGCGCCGAGCGTCGCGGGGGAGCCGTTGACGAACGCCCGCCCCCCGGACGCGGACACCTCTCTCCTGACGACGACCTCGTCCCCCCCGTCGTCGAGGCCGCGTTCCCCGAGCAACGCGCGGAGGGGAGAACCCGCCTCGACACCGAACACCGCCTCGACGATCGCCCGGTCGGCGTCCGTTCGGACTCGCGACACGTCGGCGCGATCGCCCGCGGCGAGAGCGAGCGCGTCGACGAGGATCGACTTGCCGGCGCCGGTCTCCCCGGTGAGCACGTTGAGCCCGGGGCCGAACTCGACGGTGAGGTCCTCGATGATCGCGACGTTTCGGATGCGGAGGGTCTTGAGCATCGGCTCTGGTCACCCGACTCTCGGAGGCCGACGGGCGCGGGATGCCGATGCTAACACACCCCGCCAAGCGAAACCGTTTTGACGGCCCCACCCCCCTCGGTTAGCATGACGCTCGGAGAATGGCTCGCGAGACCCGGGCACGACGGCCCCGGGGGAAGGGTGCGAATGCTCATGGTTCCCGCCGCGACCGCCGGCGACGTTGAGATCTGGGCGCTCGTCCGGGACTCCGGCGCCATGGGGCGATTCGTCCTCCTGGTGCTCTCGGTGTTTTCCGTGGTCTCGTGGGGGATCATCGCGGAACGGTTCCGCCTCTTCCGCAGGGCCGAGAAGGAAACGGAGTCCTTCCTCGAGCGGTTCGGCAAGGGAGGCGGTCTCGCCGCGATCCAGGACGCGACGACGACGTTGCGAGAAAGCCCGATCGCCGCGGTGTTCCGCGCCGGCTTCCGGGAGATCAGCCTCAACCCGCCTCCCGGCGGCGCCCACGTGGGGGACGAGCTCGAGGCCCTCGACCGGATGCTGAGGAAGAGCGCCCTCGTGCAGACCGCTCGTCTCGAGCGAAGCCTCGGGTTCCTGGCGACGACCGCGAGCGCCACTCCGTTCATCGGCCTGTTCGGGACGGTGTGGGGCATCATGAAGGCGTTCCACGGCATCGGGACCGCCGGAGCCGCCTCGCTGGTGGCGTACGCTCCCGGGATCACCGAGGCGCTGGTCACGACGGCCGCGGGACTCGCCGCGGCGATCCCCGCGGTGATCGCGTACAACCACTTCATGAGCCGGTTGCGCGGCATGGACGCCAAGACCGACGAGTTCATCGCCGATTTCATCCACCGCGTGCAAGGGCGGAGGGCCTGAGGCCCGTGGGCGCCTCGGTGTCCGGCGGAGGCGGCCGGGCGGGCGGCCGGCGTGCGCTTGCCGAGATCAACGTCACGCCGCTCGTGGACGTGATGCTCGTGCTGCTGATCATCTCCATGGTGGCCGCTCCGATGCTCGAGCGCGGGATCAAGCTCGACCTCCCCGCCACCGAAACCGCCGCCGACCTGGACGACGCTCGAGTCGTCGTCTCCCTCGACCGCGACGGGAGGATCCGGGTCAACGATCGCCCCGTGCATCCCGAGCTCCTGGCCCAGCAGATGAAGACGCTGGCCGCCACGAGCCCCGCCGAGACGGTATTCCTGCGCGCGGACAAACTGCTGCCGTACGGCGAAGTGCTGCTCGTCATGGATCGGATTCGCAAGGCGGGGGTGACCCGCGTCGCCCTCGTGACGATCCCCCTCGAGAGCCCCGGGAACAAGCGGCCGTGACAGCGCGCGGCCCGTCCCTGGTCCTCAGGTTCGGATCTCACCGGAACCCACTCGTTCCGTTTTTCGTGGGCTCCCTCGCGGTGCACCTCGGCGCCACCGCCGCGCTGGCCATCCTCCCCGCGCTGCACCCCCGGAAGCCGCCGATCCACGATGCGTGGGTCGTCGGGCTCGCGGCGCCGCTCCCCTCCCCCGCTGCGTCGCAGGGAACCGGCGCCTTCGCGGCACCCGCTCCGGCCACTCCGTCGTCCACCGGAGCCCGTCTCGACGCCCTGAAGCTTCCGCCAAAGCCGGAGGACCGGAAGAAGGCCAAAGGGAAGAAGGACAAGAAGGAGCGGGACACCCGGAACGTGTTGCCACCGGCGCCGACGGCCCCCGCTACCCCATCGGGCCTACCCGCGCCGGCGGGCCCTCCGGGCGGCACATCCCCCGGCGTCGGCGCGGCGGGAGGCACCGGTATTTTCGCGTCGAACCTCGACGACGCCCGGTTCGCCTGGTACAAGGCGAGCGTCGTCGCCGCACTGGCGAGCCGGTGGATCAAGCCGGTGCTCGAAGGCGTTCGCGACCCCCTCGCCGTGACCGTCGTCTTCGACGTCGACCGCGATGGGACCCTCCGGAACATCGTCGTCGAATCTTCCAGCGGGGTCCTGTCGCTCGATCGTTCCGCCCTTCGTGCGGTCGCGGACGCTTCCCCGCTTCCCCCGCTGCCGTCCGGCTGGGGCCAACCTCCCTTCGCCGCCCGCTTCGAGTTCCGCTGGACCCCCGGCAACCCATGAGCGGCCCGCGCCCCGAGGATTTGCAATGCGTGAATCGATCGCCGCGACCCTCGCTCTCCTGACGGCGGTCCTCGCCGCCGACGTTTCCGTGGCGCGGGCACAGCAACCCTCGCAGCCTCGGATCACCGGGGTCGTGACGGGTGAGGGATTCACGCCGATCAAGATCGCGGTGCCCGCCGCCGACGCAGCGGCCTCCGGAGCCGGACCGGCTCAGGAGATCGTCGAGACCCTGCGCGACGACCTCCGCTTTGCCGGATTCTTCGATGTCGTGGACCCCTCCCTCTACCGGCTCGTGCCCGCGGCCCAATCGGACGAGGTGCCTTACGACGACTGGCGCTCCATCGGGGCCGACACGGTCGTATTCGGGCGCCTGACGGTGCAGGGCGGTCGGATCGATCTCGAGGCGAGGCTCTTCGACAACCCGAGCCGGACGCAGGTGTTTGCCCGCCGTTACGGGGGCGGGACCGATCTCGCGCGCCGGATCGCGCATCAGGTCGCCGACGACCTGGTCCGCCACTTCACCGGCCGGCCCGGGGTCGCGCTCTCCCGGATCGCGTATTGCTCGAAGCACGGCGAAGGCAAGGAAATCTATCTGATGGACTACGACGGGCTCAGGATCCGGCGGCTGACCACCACGGCGACGCTGAATCTGTCCCCGGCCTGGTCCCCGAACGGAGACCGCATCGCGTTCGTCTCGTGGAGGAGCGGCCGCCCTTCGATCTACGTCACCGACAACGACGGGAAGACCAGCCGGGTCGCCACCGTGGGCGGCGACTTGAACTCCGCCCCGGCGTGGTCCCCCGACGGTCGCAAGATCGTCTACAACTCCGACGTCGACGGTAACTCGGAACTCTACGTCGTCGAACTCGCCTCGGGACGCAACACGCGCCTCACGCAGACCGCCGGGATCGAGACCTCTCCGGTGTTCTCTCCGAACGGCCGCGAGATCGCGTTCACCTCGGACCGCTCCGGCCACCCGCAGGTGTACATCATGGACGCGGAGGGGCTCAACGCGCGACGCGTGTCGACGGAGGGGGACTTCAACGACTCTCCGGCATGGTCGCCGCAGGGGGACCGGCTGGCGTACGTCACCCGCATCGAGGGGCGGTTCGACATCGTGATCTCGAGCCTCGTGACCGGCACTCTGACCCGCCTGACCCACGGGGAGGGAAGCAACGAGGACCCGCGGTGGGCCCCCGATGGCCGGCATCTGGTGTTCGCCTCCAACCGCTCGGGCCGCTGGCAGATCCACACGATGGCTGCGGACGGGAGCGACGTCCGCCAGCTCACGCGAGGCGAGGCGTCGTTCACTCCCGACTGGTCCCGCTAGTTTCACCGCGCGCCGACGAGGGAGATCCCGTTTCCTTGCGCAGCGGAGAGACCTTCTGTTAACCTCGCTCCGTCGCGCACGATCTTCTGCGAAGGAGAATTTACATGCGTTCCCGCCTGGCTCTGATGGGTGCGGTCCTCCTCATGCTCCCCCTGCTCGCGGCGGGCAGTTGCCGGCAGTCCAAGCCGATCGGACCGGCGGCCACCCCTTCGCCGGCCGCGCGGGAGACCGCTCCGGCGGCCACCGCAGCGTCGGAGCCCAAGAAAGAGATAACCGAATCGTTCCCCACGCAGCCGGTCGCGTCCGCCGAGCTCGAGACGTCGGCGTCCGTGGACGAGTTGAACCGGAAGAAGGTTCTCGAGACGGTTTACTTCGACTACGACATGTCGGACCTCTCCGATGCGACGAGGGCCGTCCTGCAGGCGAACGCCGAGTGGCTCAAGTCGAATGCGGTCCGCGTGGTCCGAATCGAGGGACACTGCGACGAGCGCGGGACCGTCGAATACAACCTGGCGCTCGGGCAGCGCCGGGCCGCAGCGGTGCGGGACTACCTGGGCAGCCTCGGAGTCGACACCTCGCGCCTCAGGACGGTCTCCTACGGCAAGGAGCGTCCCAAGGACGCCGGCCACGACGCGGCGGCCTGGTCGAGTAACCGCAGGGCGGAGTTCGTCATCGAGTCCTGACACCGCGCGCGGGAATTCCCGCCGCCGGGCCCTCGAGGAGCACGTCATGCGCGGACCTGTTCGACGCCTCGCGCGGATCCTTTTCGCCACGTTCGCGACGCTGGCCACCGCCGCTTGCGTCATGCCCGACGACGTCGCCCGGCTTCAGAAGGACATGGCCGATGTCAGGCAGGACATGCTGAAGCTTCGGAAGGAACAGGCGGAGGCCCGCGAGCACCTGGCCGCGGTCGAGGAGAAGGTGTCCGGACAGGACTCGGTGAAACGCTCCGAGTTCGCCGATCTGAGGGTCCGTCTGGACGAGATCGCACGGCAACAGACGGCGGTCGACGAACGTGTCAAGGAGACGAACCGGCGCGCGGACCGTCTTTCGGCCGACCTCCAGGCGAACCGGGAGATGGCTCGACGCGCCGCCGCCGCCGGCTCGCCACCGGCTTCCGCGACCGGCCCGCCGGGGGAGGCGGGGGCAGCTCCGACGGAAGCGGTCCCGGACCCGGAGGCGCTTTACAACAACGCGTACGCGGACTTCTCGAAGGGCAACTTCGCCCTGGCGATCTCCGGCTTCGAGGAGTACGCGACGCGGTATCCCGAGAGCGACCTCGCCGACAACGCGATGTACTGGGTTGGCGAGTGCCTGTTCAGCCAGGGGAAGCTTGCCGAGGCGGTGCAGGCACTCGACCGGATGCTCGAAAAATACTCCCAGAGCGACCGGGCGCCGGCAGCCAACCTCAAGAAAGGACTGGCCTTTCTCGAACAGAACCAGATCTCCCAGGCGATCGTGCAACTCCGCTACGTCGCGACCACCTATCCCGGCAGCGACGAAGCTCGCATCGCGAGGGACAAGCTGGCGAGCCTGGGCGCGCCGGGGCGGTGATTCGAGGCCTCCCTTGACGATCGAGCCCGGGTTCTCTAGAATCCGCGTTTGCGCCTCGTGATGGAGGGACAGGCGGGGAAGAAGACGAACCCCGGGTCCCCGCGAGAAGCGAAGGAGCTGAAGACCCCGCATGGCGTCCCACAAGTCGGCTATCAAGAAGAACCGGCAGGATGAAGAGCGGCGAGTCCGCAACCACCGGCACATTTCCCGCCTGCGCACGCAGGTGAAGAAGTTCCGGAAGGCCGTCGCGTCCGGCGATGAAAAGGCCTCCAAGGAGTTGCTGCCGGCGACGCTGTCGATGATCGACCGGACGGCGAGGCTGGGGGTCATCCACGCCAACGCCGCCGCTCGTTCCAAGTCCCGGGCCGCACGCGCCGCCAACAAGCTCGGAACGACCGCGGGATAGAATCCCGGCGCCGCGTTACGCCCCGAAGGGGCGGCGCCACGCGCCGATCGACATTCCCAGCATCGCCAGGTTCTCGACCAGTTTCACCGCTCCGACTCTCGTGCGGTCGGCGGTGCCGAAGCACCCGCACTCGAAGTCGAGTCCCCTCGCCATCGCCAGCGCGACGCCGACCGTGAATCCCGCCATCAGAACCGCGGCGATCAGCGCGCCGGCCCGCGCGCGGACGCCGAGCACGAGCGCCAGCGCGACGGCGAACTCGATCCAGGGAAGCGTCATGGCGATCAGGTTCTCGCTCCAGATCGGAGCGATCCGGAAGTTGTGCACCTGACGCGCGAACGCGGGAAGGTCGCCGATCTTGCTGAGCGAGGAGACCGCGAAGATCAGCCCGACCGCGATCTGAAGGGCGCGCACGGTGCGCGGGTCCGAAACCAGGCTGCGGAGCCGCTCCATCAGCGATTTCCTCCCGCGGCAGCGCCCCCCTTGGCGACGGGATACCCCGCCCCTTGCCACTCCGGGTAGCCGCCGATGAAAACCAGCACCTTGGAGTGGCCGTACTGGATCAACGTCGCGGCCAGCTGGATCGCGACCTCGCAGGTTCCGCCGCCACAGTAGGTGATGATCGGCCTTCCGCCTGTGTCGAGTTTCTCGAGCCCGCCCGGATCCGTGACCGACTCGTCGAAGGGAAGGTTGACGGCGCCGGGAACGTGCCCCGCGGCGTACTCCGCCTTCTCGCGCGCATCCACGAACAGCGCGCCGCGGGCGTCGAAGAACTGCTTGACCGCGGTCAGCTGGATCTGGATCGGCCGGCCGAGATCGGGAATAGCCGGCAGGCCGGCCGCGCCGTCGGCGGCGCCCCCTCCCGAAACCGCAAGCGGGTCGTCGCTCACCGGCGGCGGCGAACCCATTCCCCGCTTCCCGGACTCCTCGAGAGTCTCGAGAACCATGGGCGCCGCGATCCAGGCGAGCCCTCTCGGGGGCTTCCCCGCCCGGCCGAGAGCGTTGAATCCCAGTCCCAGCACGATCCCCAAGGCCACCAGGACCGCGACGGCACGCCCGATGCCGTCAGCGTCCCGTCTCGGGTCCCTTGCCATGCTCCTTCCCCTCCGCCCCACCGGACGACGGCCCCAGGTCGTACCGCCCGAGAGCGGCGGCGATGCGCACTTCCTCGATGCGCCCGGCCTCGATCTCCCGGGTACCCGCCGGGGTGGTGATGACGGAGAAGCTTACCGGAGATCTTCCCGTCGAGCCACCTCCGGCTCACGTCGCCGATTCGGCAGTTCACGAGCCACCCGCCTCGCCGCGAGGGTGATGAATTCATCGACGACGCGCCCCCAAAAGCCACTCGTGCCGCGCGGGCGGGCGCCGATCGCGCGGCGACCGCGCCGATGCGTGCGCGAATGGCGCACCGCCTCAGCGGTACCCGAAGACCTCCGCCCAGACGATCAACAGGACCAGCCCGAGGCCGAGGAACATCGCCACGCCCCCGAAGATCTTGAAACCGCGCACGACGTAAGACGGGAGCGGATCCACCAAGTTCTTCTCGAGTTCGCCGCTCTTCACCAGCTCCTCGTACTCGCGCGGCCGGTCCTCCTTCAGCTCCTCCAGCGTCACGCGTCCCGTGAAGATCACCGTGTCCATCGGGAAGCGGTCGGGCCGGAAGTGCGTGTTGAAGAAGTGAATCGTGAAGATGAACCCGGTGGCGAGGAGCGCCTCGTCGGAATGGATGATCGTCGCCACGTTGATGAACCACCCGGGCAGCACGTACGTGAACGCTTCCGGGAACCACAGCGTCAGTCCGGTGGCGCCGATGATGCCGACCCCCCAGAACACGGCCAGGTAGTCGAATTTCTCCCAGTACGTCCAGCGCCCGTACGCGGGGCGCGCTCCGAGGCCGACGAACCACTTGAACGTGGCCACGAAGTCCGCCAGATCGCCGGCGTTCGGGATCATCGAGTCGCGGTGGAAGACGAACCTCAGCCAGGACCGCCCCGAAGCTCGCTTCTTCCGGCCGACATCCCAGAGGTGGATGCCGAAATAGGCGAACGTGACCACGGCGCACACCCGGTGAATGAAGCCGGCCGCCTCGAGCCCGCCCAGCCCCGCCGCGATCCACCGCGCCCAGGGGAGGTAGGAAAACTTGAGGCACATCCCGGTCACCGCGAGCCCCAGGAAGCTCATGATGACCATCATGTGGAGCACCCGGTAGAGCCGCGGGAACCGGCGGAACTCCTTGCCGTGCTCTCCGGCCTCGAGGCTCTTGCGATGTTTCATCAGCTGCCACGACCGCGGGAGCCAGAGGATCGTGTGGATGCCGAACACCGTGAGCGTTCCGATCAGGAGCGTGGTCATGAACCAGAACGACCAGTAGAGCCACGGGTACTTGTGCCGGTCGTGGTGCGTCGCGTGGGTCAGATAGCCGGCGAATCTGCCGGTGCGACCCAGGATGGCACTTCGCGCAGGTCGCGACGATGTTCTGCCGCGAGAGGTGCGACGCCACCTCCGTCGGGGGCAGGATGTCGTGGGAGCCGTGGCAGTCGTAGCACCTCGCCGTGCCGATCCCTCCCAGCTTCGACGCCTTGCCGTGGTAGGTCTCGAAATAGCTCTCGGTGACCTCCTTGTGGCACTTCCCGCACTGGCCGAGGATCGCGAGCTTGAACTCCTGCGGTGTCGTGCCGGACGATCTCGTGGGAGCTGTGGCAGTCGTAACAGGTCGGCAACGGCTTGCCGGACCTCGAGACCGCCGGCGAGTGAATGCTCTTCTCGAAGATCTCGTAGATCCCCGTGTGGCACTTTCCGCAAGTAGCCGGGAGGTTCTTGGGGTTGACGCTCGAATCCGGCTCGCCGTGCGGGAGCGCGTGGTGCGCGGTGTGGCAGTCGGTGCACTTCGCGGTGGTGACGAGGCCGGAGCCCAGCAGCCCCCTTCCGTGGATCGACTCGACGTAGTGTTCGACGACCTGGCGCTCGATCCCCTTGTAGCGGACCGCCGCCTTCTTCCCCTCTCGATGGCACTGGCCGCACAGCGCCGGCACGTGGGTGGGAAACGTGTTGGACCGGGGGTCCTTGCGGCTCCTGACGCCGTGCATGCCGTGGCAATCGCGGCAAAGCGGCGCGTCGGGATCGCCTCGCTCCACGAGCCGGCCGTGGGTGCTGTCGGCGTAGATCTTCGACACCTCGGCGTGACAGATCGAACAGTCCACCTTCGTGCGCAAGGTCGCGCAGGGACGGCCTTTCGCGGTCGCGTCGGTCCCGGTGTGGCACTGCGCGCAGCGCGTGTTCCGGTGAATCGAGTCGTGGACCTCTTCCGGGTTCACATAGAGGGAGACGACCTTCCCCTCCCGCGTGGTGGCCCGTTTCGGATCGGCGTGGCACAGGAGGCACTGCGCGTCCGCGATCCCCTGGTCGTAGAAGATTTTCCGGACACGGTGGGGCTGGTGGCAATCGACGCAGGCGGGAACCTCGTTCGGCGCCTTCTGCCACAGCTCCCCGCGAATCACCTTCCGGTGGACCTGCTCGATCAGAGAGTGACACTGTTCGCAGGTCCTGGCGACGTTCTTGCGGTTGATGCTCGAACGGGGATCGGTGTGCGCCAGCACGTTGTGGGAGGTGTGGCAATCGATGCACACCGCGACCACGGTGAGCCCGCGCTTCAAGAGCCCCTCGCCATGCATGCTCTCGGAGTAATGCTCGAGGATCTTGTCCTGCGGGATGTCGTAGGTCCGGGTGACCGGCGTCCCCTCCTTGTGGCAGCTCCCGCACAGGAACGGGATCCGGGCCCTCGCCACCTTCGCGTCGGTGGACTTCACGGGCGCCACGTCGTGGCCGCCGTGGCAGGTCCAGCACCGGGGAGCGAGCTTCGCCCCTCTCCTAACCTCCTGCCCGTGCAGGCTCCCGTCGTACATCTTCGCGATCTCGGCGTGGCAGCTCGCGCAGTCCGCCGCCGCCACCTTCCCGTGCGGGAAGTCGGTCACCCCCGCGAGGGACGGGTGGCAGTCGGTGCAGCCGATCCCCGCCTTGCCGTGCACGGACTTCTCGAGCACGCCCCCCGGGTGGCACTCGAGGCACGGCTCCTCCGCAGCGGCCGCGGAAGTCCCGGCGAGGGCCGCGAGGAAGACCAGCGTGAAGAAACGATTCATCCTCGCGCCTCGCTCCGGCCGGACGCTTCGGGATCGGCTCATCCATGGGGCGTGCCGATTTTGCAAGTCGAGCGCCATCCTAACCGAGCCCCGGGGAGAACCGGAAGTCCACCGATTCCGCGATTTCGGACGAAAAGAAATCTTGGAGCGGGCCGGCGAAGGGCCGGGAAACGCGGCGGCGGGCCGCCTGCGCGACCCGCCGCAAAACATCCGCGAGAAGCGCGGCGTCAGCGAACGACGGATTCCGACCGGTTCTGCGCCGAGACCCCGGACGGGTCGGCCCTTCGGGCCATGACCGCGGTGATCGCGGCGATGTTGACGATCTCGGTCACGGAGGAGTAGTGATTCAGGACGTTCACGGGACGGTTCAGGCCCATGAGAATCGGGCCGATCACCTCGGCGCCCGCAAGATGCTGCACCAGTTTGTACGCGACGTTACCCGAGGTGAGCCCCGGGAAGATCAGTACGTTGGCATCGCCGGCGATCCGCGAGTGCGGGAACGTCGTTTCGCAGATCTCGGGGACCAGGGCGGTGTCCCCGGCCATCTCACCGTCGATGACCAGATCGGGCTTGATCCCCTTGGCGATCTCCGTCGCCCGGCGCATCTTGTCCGTGTACGGGTGCTTGACCGATCCGAAGTTGCTGAACGAGAGCATCGCGACTCGCGGCTCGATGCCGAAGTCCTCCTTCGCGATCGTCGCGGCCATGATGGCGATCTCGGCCAGCTCCTCCGCGGTGGGGTCGATGTTCACGGTGGCGTCCGCGAAGAACAGCACCTTGTCCTTGAGCACCATGCAGTACATCCCGGAGACCCGGGTGACGCCTTCCTTGAGCCGGATCATCTGGAGGGCCGGCCGGATCGTCTCGGGATACGAGCGGTTGAGCCCGCAGACCAGGCCGTCGGCGTCGTTCATGTGGACCATCATGACGCCGAAGTAGTGCGGATCCTTCAGGAGCCGGTCCGCCTCGAACGGCGTCACCCCCGCGCGCTGGCGAAACTCGAACAGCCGCTTCGCGTACGCCCCGGCCTTGGGCGACTTGAGGTGGTTCACGATCTCGACCCCCGTGAGGTCGAGACCGAGTTGCTTCACCTGCGCCCTGATCTGCGCCGTCGTCCCCCAGCAGGATCGGCTCGGCGATCTTGTCGTCCACGATCTGCTGGCACGCGCGGAGAACCTTCTCCTCGCCTCCCTCCGGGAAGACGATCCGCTTCGCCTTGCTGCGCATCGCCTTCTGGCGGACCACGCGCATCACCTCGCGCCCCTTCCCCAGGATCCGGCGCTCGAGCACGGCGACGTACTCGTCCCAGTCCTCGATGGGCACGTCGGCCACGCCGGTGGCGACCGCGGCCTTCGCGACGGCCGGCGCTTCCCAGGTGAGGACCCGCGGGTCGAACGGCTTCGGGATGATGTAATCGCGGCCAAACGAGAACCGCTCGCCGCCGTACGCCTTGAGAACGTCGTCCGGCACGTCCTCCTTCGCGAGTCTCGCGAGGGCGCCGGCCGCGGCGATCTTCATCTCGTCGTTGATCGCGCGCGCCCTCACGTCGAGCGCGCCGCGGAAGATGAACGGGAACCCGAGCACGTTGTTGACCTGGTTCGGGTAGTCCGACCGGCCGGTCGCCATGATCAGGTCCGAGCGAGCGGCCTTGGCTTCGGGGTACGTGATCTCCGGGTCGGGGTTCGCCATGGCGAAGATGATCGGGTTCTTCTCCATCGAGCGGACCATGTCCTGGGTGACCATGCCCTTGACCGACACGCCGCAGAAGGCGTCCGCGTCCTTCATGGCGTCGGCGAGGGTCCTGCAGTCGGTCTTCCGCCGGTACTTCTCCTTGTACGGATTCATCTTCTCCCGGCCGTGGTGCAGCACCCCCTTGCTGTCCACCATCAGGATGTTGTCCGGGTCGACGCCGAGGGCGACGTACATGTTCGCGCAGGCGATCCCGGCCGCGCCGGCGCCCGAGAACACCACGCGAACCTTCTTGATGTCCTTCCCGACGATCTCGAGGGCGTTCACGAGCGCGGCGCCGCTGATGATCGCCGTCCCGTGCTGGTCGTCGTGGAACACGGGGATCTTCATCTCCCGTTTCAGCGTCTCCTCGATGTGAAAGCACTCCGGCGCCTTGATGTCCTCGAGGTTGATCCCGCCGAAGGTCGGCTCGAGGAGCTTGACGCACTTGATGATCTCGTCCGCGTCGTGGGTGTCCAGCTCGATGTCGAACACGTCGACGTCGGCGAACCTCTTGAAGAGAACCCCCTTCCCCTCCATGACCGGCTTGCCGGCGAGCGCCCCGATGTCGCCGAGCCCCAGCACCGCCGTGCCGTTGCTGATCACCGCGACGAGATTCCCCTTCGCCGTGTACTTGAACGCCTCCTTCGGGTCGTCCCGGATCCTGAGGCAGGGAATCGCGACTCCCGGCGTGTACGCCAGGGAGAGGTCCCGCTGCGTCAGGCAGGGCTTCGAGGGGACCACTTCGACCTTCCCCGGGCGCCCCGAACTGTGGTAGTCGAGAGCATCGCTGTCACGGATGATCATGGCTGCCGTCCTTATGCTCTGCCCTCCGGCGGTCCGTGGCGGCGCCGCGGCCTTCCGGCGAGCTCGTCTGGTCTCCGATCAAGGGTGTCGAGACGCCTCAGCGCCGGCGTTTAGCCGTCGCTTTTTTCCGCGGCGCTCCTCGCGCCGACGCGGGGGCCTGGGCGAGGCCGCGGCCCGAAGCACGCCCGGAAACGGCCCGAGCGTAAACCCGCAGCACATCGAGGGCCGTGATGATGCCCGCGACCTTGCGGCCGTTTCGGACGATCACCCGGTGGATGTGCTTTCGCGTCATCAGGCGGGCAACGGCGTCCACGTCGGCCAGCTCCACGACGGAGTGCACTACCGGGGTCATGACGTCGACGACGCGCTGGCTATTGGTATCCTCCACCTGAAAGCCCGCCGGCAGGTGACGACCCTCGACCTTCACGCTCTGGTAGAAGTCCGATTCGAGGGTCAGTTCGTCGCCGCGGGCGAGCTGGTAGTACAGGAGATCGGTCTGCGAGATGACCCCCTGGATGTTCCCTTCGCGGTCCACGACCGGGGCGCCGGTGATCCCCTTTTCGAGGAAGAGGCGGGCGAGGTCCCGAAGGTCCATCTCCTCCGGCACGCAGATCACGTCCTTGATCATGATGTCCCGGGCCGTCTGTTTCATGATGGAGTCTCCCCCGCCGCTCTTCGCGGCGGGCCCCATCGTACCACCATCAGACGGTGGCTCGGGTGCCGAGGGAGACGACCCACCGGGTCTCCGAGGCGAAGGCATCCTCACAAACAGACAACGCGGCTCCCGATTGGCCGCATTGGCTCGAGGCCCGGGCACGAGGTTCGCATCCTCTCGACTGGACACCCGGTGGCGCGGTGATGGAGAACACTTCGCCGCGTGTCGGGTAGGGTGCCGGACTGTGGTATCTTTCATCTTCGGTGTTACGTCGCCGCCCTTTGTGAGAACTTTTCCCGCTGGGGTCGGGGTACTCTCGCCGCGTCGAGATCGCGGGCGGTTGAATCCATGGAAGGCCGGAGGCGCGCAGGGCATCCGGCGGCACGAAAAGGAGGCTCGAACGTGAGGAGACTGGCGTTTCTGGTTGCCGGATTGTTCCTGGTCAGCATGTGCGTGATGGCGGCGGACGTCCCGGCCGACAAGGCGACGATCAAGTTCGACTCGAAGATAGGGACCATCACCTTCTCGCACCAGGCTCACTCCACGTACGCCAAGTGCGAAGAGTGCCACCACGGGATGAAGGCGGACGAGACCGCGAAGTCGTGCGGCGCGTGCCACGGCAAGGAAGCCAAGGGCGCGGTGGCGAAGCTGTCGGACGCGGCTCACAAGTCGTGCAGGGGCTGCCACGAGAAGGCGATAGCCGCCGGCAAGAAGGCCCCCGGCAAGGAATGCAAGGCCTGTCACGTCAAGGCGGCAGCGTAGCGTTCCGAGGACGGACACGTCCCCAGCGCATGACGTCCGGGGCGGCCCGCCGGGGCCGCCCCATTTTGTTTCTCGCGGAACATGGCCCCGGCCCGCGGCGGTCAGCCTTTGATCGCGCCCATCGGGACGATCCGCGCAACCTTCCTCGACAGCCCGGCCCCGTGCACGACGTCCACCACGTCGGCGACGTCCTTGTACGCCTCCGGCATCTCCTCCGCGATCGTTGCCATGCCGGCGGAACGGATCGAGACCCCACGCGCCGCCAGCTCGCTCAGGAGCGAGCGCCCCCGCGCCGCGCGCTTCGCGGCCGTACGGCTCATGACGCGCCCTGCGCCGTGGCAGCTGCTCCCGAACGTCTGCGCGCATCAGCCCGCTGCCCCGGCGAGGACGTAGGAGTAGCGTCCCATGTCCCCGGGGATCAGCACCGGCTGCCCGATGTGGCGGTAGCGAGACGGAACGTCCGGGTGCCCCGGAGGGAACGCCCGCGTGGCCCCCTTCCGGTGCACGCAGACCTTGTGCGGCTTCCCGTCCACCTCGTGGGTCTCGAACTTGGCGACGTTGTGACAGACGTCGTAGACCGTCCGCAGACCGTGATCGCGCGGCCCCATTCCGAGCGCCCGCTCGAACGCCTCGCGCACGCCGCTCACCATCCGCTGCCGGTTCGCGAAGGCGTAATTGGCGGCGCAGGCCATCGCCGCGAGGTAGGCCTTCGCCTCGGGCGAACGAAGCGGCGCGCAGCACAGTTGCCGGTCGGGCAGGTCGATCCCGTGCTTCGCGGCCGCCTTCACCATCTCCTTCACGGCGTCGTCGCAGACCTGGTAGCCCAAGCCGCGCGAGCCGGAGTGAATCATGACCGTCACCCCGTCCCGCCTGAGACCGAACGCCGCCGCGGCGGCATCGTCGTAGACCTCGTCCACGAACCCGACCTCGACGAAGTGGTTCCCGCTCCCGAGAGTGCCGACCTGCGACCGGCCGCGCTCGAGCGCGCGCTCGGAGACCGCGGCGGGGTCCGCCCCGGGCAACACGCCGCCCCCCTCGATCGCCTCGAGATCGGAGGCCGCCGCCGTACCCGCGCTCCACCGCCCACGCCGCGCCACGCACGAGGAGATCGCGCTCCTCCCTCGGCGTGAGGAGCTCCTCGCGCCGGTGCGAGCCCACCCCGGTCGGTATCGCGTCGAACAACGCCGCCACGAGAGTCTCGATGTTCGGCCGGACCTGGTCCCGGTCGAGGTGGGAACCGAGGAGACGGACGCCGCAGTTGATGTCGTACCCCACGCCGCCGGGGGACACGATCCCTTCCTCGGCGTCAAACGCCGCGACCCCTCCGATCGCGAACCCGTACCCCCAATGCGCGTCGGGCATCGCAAGGGAGGCGCCGACGATGCCGGGGAGGCAGGCGACGTTGGCGACCTGCTCGAGCGCGGGGTCGCCCACGAGGTCCTTCATCAGGCGGTCGCTCGCGTAGACGATGCCGTCGACACGCATGGCGCCCGCGCGCGGGATGCGCCAGCGGTAGTCGTCGAGACGCTCGACGCGCGCGACGGCGCTCACGTGCGGCCTCCTATCCGGACCTGCCGCCGAGTTTCACTTCGCCGGGCCGGTCGACCCCGCGACCCGGTCAAAGGTCCAGCACGAGCCGAGCCGACCAGCCTTGTCGGTCCTGGGACAGCATCAAATTGTGGTAGGTGACCGCCTTGACCTGCCGCTGGATCGAGTGGCGGAGCGGGTCGAACGGCTCCCCCAGCACCTCGGCCGCCAGTCCATCGGGACGAAGATCCCGCACCTCGGCACCGCAAAAGAGCCATCCCCGACCATCGTGGAGGAAGAGCAACTCGGAAAGATACCGCACGAGAAGGTCCTCGGCGTCCACCGCGGCATCGACGAGAACCTCCACCCGCTCCCTCGGCTCGACCGTCCGGACGTCGAGAATCACATCGAACAGCGCCCGGGTCGCCGCGTCGTAAAGCGCGTGGTGCGTCGCCGCGCGGACGAGGATCGCGATGTCCCCGGTGTGGTCGAGAAGACGGTACCAGGGGGTCTCGCCGCTCAACGCCGCCTCCCGCCCCCTCCGCGAGCGGTGCGCCCGGCCCTCTGTCCCGGCCGCGCGCGCCCCCCCTTCCGGATCGGCGCGCGAGTGTTGGCCCCGGCGCGCTCCGCGACGGCGCGACTCTCGGGGGAAGGCGAGAGATCCACTCTCCGGAGCACCGGATCCACCCGTTCCACCACGACGCGGAGCGGATCGCCGAGCCGGTACGCCGCCCCGGTGCGCTCGCCGCGAAGCTCCATCCGCTTTTCGACGAACTCGAACCGCTCGTCGCCGAGCCGCTCGACGTGAACGAGCCCCTCCGCCAGCGTTTCGCTGAGCCTGACGAACAGACCGAACCGCGCCACCCCGGTCACGATGCCGTCGAACGCCAGCCCTTCCTTTCCTTTCATGAACGCGATCTTCTTCCACTCGAGTAGCTCGCGCTCCGCCGCCTCGGCCTCCCGCTCGAGACGCGAGCAGGCTTCCGCCAGGTCTCCGAGCCCTTCGGCCTCGGGGTCGGGCGACGGCGCCGCACCTCGGCGGAACGTCCTCAGCATCCGGTGCAGAACGAGGTCCGGGTAGCGGCGAATCGGCGAGGTGAAGTGCGAATACACCGGCGCGGCCAGGCCGAAGTGGCCGGTGTTCTCGGGGCTGTACCGCGCCTGCTTCATCGAGCGCAGCGCCACCTGGCTCACGAGCGCCGACTCCGGCCTCCCCTCCGCGGCCTCGACGAGCCGTCGCACGTCGCGCGGCTTCACCGACTCGGGGTCCGCCGCGAGGACCAGGCCGAACGTCAGGGCGAACTCCGCGAGCGCCTCGACCTTCGCGGGATCCGGCGGCTCGTGAATCCGGTAGAGGCAGGGCGCCCCCGCGCCGTCGAGACGGCCCGCCACCGCCTCGTTCGCCGCGAGCATGAACTCCTCGATCATCCGGTGCGCCCGGTTCCTCGGCTCGACCAGGATGCCGGTCATCGCCCCCTCGACGTCGAGGAGGATGCGCGGCTCGGGAAGGTCGAAATCGATGCTCCCCCTCGCCGCCCGCCGTTTCTCGAGAAGATCCCGCAAGAGGTCCGCCGTCCGCAGCATGGCGGCGACGCGCTTCGGGATCCGCGGCGACGGGTCCTCCCCGTCGAGGAGCGCCGCGACCTGCGTGTAGGTGAGCCGCGCCGCCGACCGGATCACCCCGTCCGCGAAGCGCACGGAGCGCACCTCTCCCCCGGTGTCGAGGTCGAGCACCGCCGACTGGACGAGCCGGTCCTCGCCGGGGCGCAACGAGCAGAGGTCGTTCGAGAGCTTCTCCGGAAACATCGGGAATACGCGATCGGGGAAGTACACGCTGGTCCCCCGCTCCCGCGCTTCGACATCGAGCGTCTCCTGCGGATGGACGAAGAACGCGACGTCGGCGATGTGCACGAACAGCCGGAAGCCGCCGCCGGGGAGCGGCACGACAGCAATGGCGTCGTCGAAGTCCCTCGCCGTCTCCCCGTCGATCGTCACCGGCGCCGGGTCGTCGAACCGCTCTCGCCGCGCCGCCTCCGCGGCGGGGACCGCGTCCGGCAGGCGCCGCGCCGCCTCGAGCACCTCTTCCGGGAACTCGGTCCGCAGCTCGTGCCGCCGCGCGACCACCATCGTGTCGACCCCCGGGTCGCCGAAGCGGCCGAACACCTCGACGACCTTTCCCTCGGGTGGCTCGCCCGCGCCGCCCGATCGCAACACGACCACGTCGACCGCGTCACCGTCCTCCGCCCCCATCCTGAACGATCCCGGGATCGATATCGCGGGGGGCGCCGAGGGGTCGAACGGCTGGACTTGCCCTCCGCGATCGCGCGCGCGGAACAGCCCCTGGACCCTTCGTCCCCGCCGGTCCACCACGCCGGTGACCTCGCCTTCGGGGCGTCCCTCGCTGTCCGTTCCCAGGATCCGGATCTCCACGGAGTCGCCGTGGCGCGCGCCGCCGAGCCGGCGGGGCGGAACGAACACGTCGCGCCCCGGCCCCTCCGTGCGGACGAACCCGAACCCGCGCGGGTGAACGTGAATCCGGCCGCGCGCGACCCGCTCCTCCGCGGCCGCGAGTTTCCTCCCCTCGACGAGAACCGCCAGCCCCGAGGCCAGCAGGTCCCGCAGGACCCGCCGGAACACCGGCCGGTCCTTGCGAGGCACGTGAAGGGTTTCGAGCAGGTCGCGAAGCGACTCGGGCCGGTAGCCCGCTCCGCGAAGACGTTCGAGCAGCGCCCGTTCCGCAGACTCTCGATCCGCGGCCGGCGCGTTCCGGTGCGGCATGCAGCCTCGTTTCTCCCGGCACGCGCGCCGCCGCGACGCGCTTCACACGCGCGCCCTTCTTGACACGGACGCCCCGGGGTTGCTAGTTTAGCGCCGCACGGTACGCCGAAGTGGCGGAATTTGGTAGACGCGCTAGATTCAGGATCTAGTGGGCCTAGCCCGTCCCGGTTCGAGTCCGGGCTTCGGCACCATGAGCCAGTCAACGAGATGCGGCGATTCCGGGAGCGGGAGTTTTGCGCGTCGTTCGCTCGAACGTGACCACCCTGTAACCGCCGCCGGGCGGGGCTGCGGGCGCTTGCGGCTCGTTGCCCAGGATCAGCAGTTGCGGAGTTTCTGAAGAAACTCGTCGGTGGAGACCCCCAAAATCTTGCAGAGGTTCCGAAGGACCCCTGGCGAGATCTCGCGGTGGCGGGGAACGGCCACGACCTCGAGCAGGTCGTCGCGACCGAACACCTCGTGTCGCGCCCCCTCGCGGATGCGCTCGCAACCGTAGGCTTTCGTGATGGCCCGAATGACCTTCTCGCGAGGCTGGGGCGTCAGCCTCGACATTCGAGCGCGCGCTTCGCGACGACGGGCGAGATCGGGAAAGGCAAGGCGTAGGAGCCTTCGGGGATCCGTTTCGGCGGAACGAACTCAGGTTGCCAGCCGTACTTCAACAGCACCCGGTCGAGCGTTCCCCGTTTGAGGCATGTGTCGATGAACAGATGGGCGGCCTCGATGAGACTCGCCATCGCCTCGGCTTCGGTTTCGCCCTGGGACACGATCGGCAAGCCGACGCAGGAAGACACGTACCAGTCGCCTTCCTTTTTCGTGCGGCCGACCAAGTAGGCCGTGAGCTGACGCTCGGCTCTCATGGTTCCCCTTTCCGACTTTCTCAAGCTATCGGAAAGAGTATACGAACCTGACGCACAGCAGGCAACGCATGGCACGTGGCGCCTCCGCGACCCAGCGCGCTACCCGCCCGATGGCCCGGTGGCGTATACTCGTCGCATGGCCTCAGGAAACGAACCTGCGAGAACCCCGGTGCTCTCCCGAGCCGACTGGCCGGTGCGCAAATATCGGCTAGGAGAGGAACCATGCGACCTGCTCGACGGCACGACCGCCGAGGAGCGCATCGAGATGATGTGGCCGCTGGCGCTCGAGGCGTGGTCGTTGTCCGGCCGAGTCGTGCCCGATTACGAGCGCAAGAACTCGCCGGTCCACCGCTTCATCCGGCCGCCCTCCGGAAACGGCACTTAACGACGCCAGGGAACGTACTCCGCCTCTTCGCGGAGCCCTTGGCGCAGTCCGCGATCTCGGCAGGCGGAAAGCGTCTCAGACTTTGAACCGCTCCTGCTTCGCCGCCGCCTGGGCGAGATCCCGCCGGGCGGCGTCGAGATGGCGCCCGGTGCGCTGCGACTCGTCGAACCGCTTGACGAAGCGGAACCAGCGCTCGGCCTCGACGCGAGATCGCTCGGCTCTCTTCAGCAGCGATTGCAGGGGCCATTCGGCCGGTACCGTATCCGACATCGCTCCCTCCTCCCCGTGCTCACCGGCACCCTGCCGGATCACTTCCTTCTCCGTGTCCCGACTTGCGGGTCGCGAGGTTCTCCGGCGCGCCGATCCGTGGCCGGCGCGCGCGATCCGCCCGAGACCCTCGCGAGAAGCTGGTCCACCGCCGTGATCCGAGCGCCGAATTCCCGGTCCATCTCGCCGAGCACCTCGTCGGCGCGATCGCGGAACGCCTTCGCCTGCGTGAGGAAGACGTCCGCCTTCTCCCGCGCGCTCCGCACCTCGAGCGCCTCGAGCGCGCGGCCGCGCATCCAGGTCGCCACCGCGAGGCTGCCGGCGGCGGTCCGGAACGCTCCGTATTCCCTCGGGGAAACCTTCACGCCGACGAGGATCGACCGGCGATCCTCGCTCGGTTTTCGGTCCGGACCGGGTCGTCGTCCTCTTCGAGTCGCTCTCACGCTCGCCTCTGATAACTAAGTTATATTTAGTTATCCTGCGCTGTCAACACCTTTTTCGAGCAGCGTGAAACGGCTCGCGGCGGCACGAGGGGAACACACGCGCCCGGCGGGCGCCTCGGCGTCAGGGAATCGGAACCGGGAGAGAGCGGACTAGCGAAGCAGCTCGAGAAGGCGCTTCGCGACCGTGGCCGCCGAGCCGACCGACGCGTTGACCACGACGCACCGGCTCACGCCGAACAGCCGCTCGTACTGGACCTGCATCGCCTCGGAGCGGGCCGTGTCGGTCCCGGCGAGGTGCGGGTTCAGGAACGGCGCCGACGCCCCGCGCCCGCCCGGAAGGTTCCCCTCCGCGAGCCGGCGCGCCGCATCCCTCGGCGACAGCTCCTGCACCGCCGGGAGCACCGCGTCCTTCGCGAGGAGCACGCACGCCTTGAGCGCGGTCCGCCGGACGTGCCTCTTGCCGCCGCCGAGCCAGGCCGGGTCGAGGAGAATCCTCCCCTTGCCCGACGCCGCGACGCAGACCGCCCCCCCCCGGTCCAGCGGGCACTCGCCGTCGGGATGGTCCTCGTGGCACTGGTCGCGGCTCACGGCGAGGTTCTCGAGCTTCGTCCGATCGAGGAATTTCTCGATCTCCGGGAGGTGCTTCATCCACTTCGCCTTGAGGTAGAGTTTCCGCTCCGGGAGGTCCACCATCGGGCCGTCGGGGGAGGGACGCACGAAAACGTCCTCGCTTCCCACCAGCCGGACCCCTTCCTCGGCGAGGGCGGCCGCCAGAACGGCGGTCCGGCCCGAGCCCGGTTCGCCCCAGACCAGGGCGCCCCGCCCGTCGCGATCCAGCGCGGCGGCGTGCGTGAGAAGCGCCCCGGACGTCCGAGCCGCGCCGTCGGCGGCGAGGGCCAGGGCGACGGAGCGGAGCTGGCCGTAGTACGCCGTGTTCAGGACGAAGCCGGTCCCCGTCTCGAGGCTCACCATCGCCTGCGGCTCGCGGCCGGGAATGTCCTTGACCGCGTAGACGACGGCGTGCGGCTCGTGATCGCCCTCGAGGGCGGCCGGGTAGAAGTTCTCCTGGTAGAAGTCCGCCAGGTGCGGCGAGTTCGAGCGGAGTTGCACCACGATGCCGGCGACCGACGCGTTCCACTCGAAGTAGCCGTCCGGCGAGAGGTGCGCCTCGGCCTCGGCCAGCACGGCGTTCCTGGCCCCCACCACCGCCAGCGCCTGCGTCGGCACCGCGCTCCGGACCTTCGTGATCACGTTGTTGAGCGAGCGCGGCCTAAGGCGCTTCGGCTCCTCGAGGCGGGAGAGCGCCCGCTCGACCCGCTTCATCCCCTCCTCGATCCGGTCCATGGAGAGGGCAAAGGAGAACCGGACGTGCTCGTCGGAGCCGAACGCCTGCCCCGGCACCACGGCGACCTGCGCCTCCTTGAGGAGGTAGTACGCGAGGCCGTACGTGTTCCGCATCGCGGCGCCGCCGAACTCCCTGTCGAGATAGCGGGCGACGTTCGGGAAGGCGTAGAACGCCCCCTTCGGCTCCATGCAGGAGACGCCCGGGATCGAGCGGAGCCGGTAGACGATGGCGTTCCGCCGGCGCTCGAACTCCTGTTTCATCCGGTCGACTTCCATGGAGCAGGACCGCAGCGCCTCGATCCCCGCCTTCTGCACGAAGGAAGTGGCGTTCGACGTATTGTGGGACTGGATCTTCGAGCAGGCCTGGATCAGCTCCCGGGGGCCCGCGGCGTACCCCAGCCGCCAGCCGGTCATCGAGTACGCCTTCGAGAAGCCGTTGACCACCACGGAGCGCTTGCGAATCTTCTCGCCGACCGACGCGATGGACTGGAACCTCGCGCCGTCGTACGTGAGCCGCTCGTAGATCTCGTCCGAAACGACCCAGATGTCCTCGCGCACGCAGACGTCGGCGATCGCCTCGAGGTCCTCGCGGGAGTAGGTCGCTCCGGTGGGGTTGCAGGGATAGTTGAGGATCAGCGCCTTCGTGTTCGGCGTGATCGAAGCGGCCAGGGTCCTGGCCTGGAGGCGGAAACCGTCCTCCTCGCGGGTCGGGAGGAACACCGGGTTCGCCCCGGCCAGCGTCACCTGGTCCGGGTACGAAACCCAGTACGGCGACGGGATGAGCACGTCGTCGCCGGGGCCGCACAGCGCCATCGCCAGGTGGAAGGGCGCGTAGCCCCACCGCTCGTGCTCGACCCAGGTCCAGCCCCACGGCTCGATCCAGACCCAGTGGCCGAAGCGGTAGGGCACCCAGCCGGCCGGAATCGCGGTCGGATACCAGACCGGGCCGTACTGCGGGTCCGGCTGCCACGTGCCGTAGTCGTCGAGGTCCTCGTAGCCCGGGATGTCGCGGCTCACGTACTGCGCCGACGGCGAGGCGCTCGCCCGGTGGTCGCGATCGGCGCTCCACCGGTCGAACTCGTCCCCCCCGGGAGCGGCACGCTCGCCACCTGGATGGGATTGATGCCGGTGACCTTGATCGCCTGCCCCCCCTGCACCAGCTGCGCGACCCCTCCCGCCGTCCATTGGAGGCGTGCCGCGCTCGACGGCGACGACCATCGCGTCGCCCTCCGGCGGGGCGTCGAAGCGGTAATCGCCGGGCGCCAGCAGGGCCATCGCGCCGCGCGGCGTGTCCACTTCCACCGAGTCGCCCGCATCCATCCGGTAGATGGTGACGCGCAGGGTGCCCTGGGTCAGGCCGAGCTGCACGAGCGAATCGCTGAGGTCCGTCATCGTGAGGTCGGTGCCCTCGGACAGGCGCACCGTCACCGGGCCGACCTGAAGCTCGGCGCGGCCGCCGCGATCGGCGTAGACCCGATCGCCGTCGGTGACCGGGTAGTTCACCGTCGCCACGCTCCAGAGCGAATCACCCGACGGCTGGAAGGAGACGTTCCCGAGCACGTAGCTGATGCGGGCCGCGCGGGCGGGCGGGTCGCCAGCCGAGGGCGCGGCCGGCACCTGCGCCGACAGCGCGCCGCCCATCAGGGCGAGAAGAGAGCCGACCATCCACGGAACGCGTTGCATGAGTAGCTCCGGTATCGAGAGACCCGCCACCATCGCGTCATGGTTCTTACACTCGCGGGGCCGGCGCCGTTTCAGCCCGCCAGCCGCCTGTGATCCGGATCATGTGCGCCGTGTGACGCACCCTGTCAAGCCGGGCGCGGCCTCAGGGATTGAGCCAGTAGGAGACCTTCACCAGGAAGGTGTTGTTCGGGCGGAGGCTCAGCAGGTCGCGGAAGTCGCCGGCGTAGGAGCTGGTGCCCTCCGCGCCGACCGAGCCCTGTCGCCCCTGCGTCCAGACGAGGAAGAGGGTGGAGCCGGGCCGGTACTCCCAGCGGAAGACGACGTTGGAGCGGAACTGCTTGTAGTTGAAGCCGCCCGGGTTGTTGGTGACCGACGTGTCGGTGTACGGCTGGTAGCGGTCGTCGTACCGGGCCGCGCGCGGCGTCGCCGACAGCTCCCGGACGTTCGAGAAGGTGCCCTTGGAGACGAACGGCTGGGCATACACCTGGAGTGACATGTCGCGCGTCAGCGTATAGTCGAAGCGCGCGGTCACGCCGATGGTGCGCTGCGACAGGTGCGCGAAGGTGTAGTGGTTCGCGCCCGCGACGGTGTAGTTCCCATACCACTGGTAGTCCACGATGTTGCGCGACCAGTCGAAGTTGAGCGACCCCGTCGCCCGCGTATTGACCTTGACGTCGAGCTCGGGGGAGAACTCCACCTGCTCCTTGTGCCCCGCGCCGCCGCGGAAGAAGCTCGCGTTGAAGTACGGCACCACCTTCTTCCGGTCGTCCCCACCGATGTTGGCCCAGCCGTTCAGGTACGGATCCTGGCGCACCGCCGGTCCGCCCCGCGCGCAGGCGTCGCAGTAGGTGGCGCCGAGCTGGCCCCAGGTGCTGCCGAAGTTCACGCCCCAGTTGTTCCGCAGCGTCACGTGCACGTTGGAGTTGACGGCGCGCTCGGTGGGCAGCCCGCCGCTCGTGAACATCTGGATCCAGTTCCAGTTCCACTGGAACGACTGGTAGAGCGGCCGCACCTTGCGATCGAAGAAGCCGACCCAGGTCTCCCAGTTCTGCTGCCCGGCCCGCTGGAGGTAGCCGAGATCGTTGATCTCGAAGCCGGCGGAGCGGCGCTGGTAGGAGGTCTGGAAGTTCAGGTGCATCCCCGCCACCTTGCCGAAGAGCAGCTCTTGCGCGTTGCCGTTCAGGAAGGTGCGAGTCGTGTCGAGCGGGAGACCGGCGTCGGGGCGCTGGTAATAGTGCACCGCGTCCTGCTGGGTGGCGGCGATGGCCTGCGCGCTGCCGGTCACGTGGCTCCAGTCGAGGGAGCCGGAGATTTCGTAGGTCTTATCGAGGAACCGGTGCCGGAAATCCACCGCCCCGGCGTAGGCGCTCTGGTGCAGGTACGGCGTGCTCCAGGCGTCGAGGCTCCGATTCACCGCGGTCACCATCGCTCCCACGGTCCCCTCGCCGCCGCGGTAGTCCTGCTGGAGCCGCAGGATCGAGTAGTTGGTCGCCGGCTCGATCGTGACGCCGTTCACCCCCGTCTCCTTCGCCGTGACCGCCTCCAGCAGGCCCATCCGGAGCCCGCCGGCAAGGCGCCCCGTCATCTTCGCCGCGCCCACGATGCTCGTGAACGCCGGCGAGGTCGTGTCGCCGTAGGTGCCCGCCAACTCGGGCGCCCGGCCGATGCGCCGGCTGTAGAACAACCCCTCGCTGCTGCAGTTCACGTTGTTGCAGTTGACGTCGAACCGGAACACGCCACGGCCGGCCACGAAGAACGGCCGCTGCTCCGGGAAGAAGGTCTCGAATCCGGTCAGGTTCAGCACGGCCGGATCGGCCTCCACCTGCCCGAAGTCGGGGTTGACGGTGGCGT
>CAWBOP010000003.1:0-99145 GCA_963790465.1 Terriglobia bacterium
TCGCGAATTATCCAGGCTACGACGCGATCCCGTACTGCGGACCTGTCGGACTTCTTCTTCGTCTGGCTCAAGCGCGCGCTGCCGGCCATCCGCTGCTGCGCGATCCCTTCGATCCGGCGAACCCGCTTACGCCCAAGACGCGAGGCAGTGCAGGACGAGACGAAAGCACGACGACGGCCGACCGAAGGACCGGGCGTGGTTCGAGGAGACGATGGCGAAGGCCTTCGCCGAAGGGCGCCGCGTGCTGCGCGAGGACGGCATCGGCTGCCGTCGTCTTCGCCCACAAGACCACCGAGGGCTGGGAGGCGCTCCTCTCCGGCATGATCCGCGGTGGCTGGACGATCACCGGCTCCTGGCCGATCGCGACGGAGATGGCGATCGCGCCTGCGCGCCCGCGAGTCCGCCGCCCTCGCCACCAGCGTCCACCTCGTCTGCCGCCCGCGCCCCGACGACGCGGCGGTGGGCGACTGGGCCGACGTTCTGCGCGAGCTGCCGCACTCGCGTCGGCGACTGGATGGAGCGCCTGCAGGGCGAAGGCGTCCGCGGCGCCGACCTCGTCTTCGCCTGCATCGGGCCGGCGCTCGAGATCTTCAGCCGCTACGCGAAGGTCGAGACCGCCGACGGGCGCGAGGTCGCGCTCGCCGAGTACCTGGAGAAGGTCTGGGAGGTCGTGGGCCGCAGCGCCCTCGCGCAGGTGCTCGGCACCGCCGAGGCCAAGGCCCGCAACGGCGCGGCCGGCGCCGTCGAGGAGGACGCGCGGCTCACGGCGCTCTTCCTCTGGACGCTCCAGAGCACGAACGGCGAGCCGGCGGACGCCGCGAGCGACGAGGGCGAGGACGAGGAGCCGTCCGACGAGGACGACGACGAAGAGGGCTCCTCCCGCGGCAAGGCCAAGGGCTTCACGCTCGTCTTCGACGTCGTGCGCCGCTTCGCGCAGCCGCTCGGCATCGAGCTTCCCAAGTGGGAAGGCCGCGTGATCGAGACGAAGAAGGGCGTCGTGCGCCTGCTGCCGATCGCCGAGCGCGCGAAGCAGCTCTTCGGCGAGGACGGTGCGCAGGCCGTGGCCGCGCGGCTCGAGCAGGAGGCGACGTCGGACCAACCCGCTCCAGGGGATGCTCTTCCCCGACATGGAGCCAGCGGCCCCGAAGGTCCGCGGGCGGGGCCGAGCCGCGGCACACTCGGAGGCGTCGAGGTCTCGGACGAGAGCCTGGCCGCCGCCCGCGAGGCCACGACCCTCGACCGCGTCCACGCGGCGATGCTCCTCCAGGCCGGCGGCCGCACCAACGCGCTGCGCGCGCTGCTCAAGGCCGAGCAGGAGCGCGGCCCCGACTTCCTGCGCCTCGCCAACGCCTTCTCCGCGCTCTACCCGAAGGGGAGCGAAGAGAAGCGATTGATCGACGCTATGCTGCTGGCGGTCCCGAGGTGAACATGTCGAGATGGTGAAGCCGATGGTGCGCAGCCTGATCCTGAAGCGCTTTCGCAGCGTTCCGAGCGAGCGGATTGACGTTCGACAATCCGACGTTCCTCGTCGGTCGAAACGGGTCCGGCAAGAGCAATCTGGTCGACGCGTTCTCCTTCCTCGCGGACTCGATGGCCGTACCCCTGCAGGCCGTCTTTGATCGGCGCGGGGGGATCACGGCGGTTCGGAATCGCACGTCCGGAAAGGGTGGATACCCACCCAATCTCGGACTCGGTGTCGTGTTCGGGCCGATCAACCACGTCGCGACGGGTGGACGGTACGCGTTCGAGGTCCGCGCGCTTCCCGATTACGGTTTCGAGGTTGTTCGGGAACAGTGTCTCGTCGAGCACTCGAACGGCTCGCGATTCTGGTTCGACCGAGAGAAAGCGTCCTTTCGATCCAGTCTGAAGGGGCTCGAGCCGGCCTTGGACACGACCGCGCTTTCGCTTCCTCTCGTGGGTGGCGACGCGAGGTTTGCGCCGGTCGTCTCGGCGCTCGCCAGATTCCGGGTCTACTCCATCGAACCGCCGAAACTTAGGGAAATGCAGGACCCGGATGGCGGGACGAGCCTGCGCAAGGACGGCGGCAACGCTGCGAGCGTGCTTCAGGAGATCGGACGGAAGTCGGCGGATCAGTTGGCCCGAATCGGCGAAATCCTCGCGACGATCGTGCCGAACACCCGTGCCGTACGCGTCAGGAAGCACGGCAACAAGCTCTCCCTCGAGTTCACGCAGGAGTGGGGTGACCCGGAGAGCGACGGTGGGGAATGGAAGGTCGGCGAGAAGTCCGAAGAGGGCGATTCGAGAACTCTCCGTTTCGAGGCGTTCAACATGTCCGACGGAACCTTGCGGGCGCTCGGACTCCTCGCCGCGGTCTTCCAGCGCCCGGCCCCATCGCTGATCGCGATCGAGGAACCGGAAGCGACGATTCATCCTGGCGCGGTCGGCGCGGTGCTCGATCTCATTCGTCACGCCGCGAAGCACATGCAGGTCGTCGTGACGACCCACAGCCCCGACGTTCTCGACGAGAAGTGGATCCGCGGTGAGCATCTGCGCATCGTCGACTGGGGGCACGGCGCGACGCGCGTGGGCGACCTCTCTGCGGCGACCAAGGAAGTGCTGCGCGACCACGTCATGGGAGCGGGCGAGCTGCTGCGCTCCAACGGGCTTCGACCTGAGCCGCTCTTCGAGGACGTCACGCGGCGTCCGCAAGCCCACTCTCTTCGAGGAGGTCGGACGCATGATTCAGCCGATCGTCGAGGGGCATGGAGAGGTCGAGGCCGTTCCCGTGCTGCTCCGGCGTCTCGCGGCGGCGGCCGAGGCGTTCGATGTCCGAGGTCGGAGACTCCCATTCGCCGGAGGCGACCGGAACTCGTGCCGTGAGGATCCGCTTCGACGGGCCGTGGAACTGGCACGGCGTCAGCCCGGCTGCGGCGCGATTCTCGTGCTGTTCGATGGCGATGACGACTGCCCCACGCGAGCTGGCTCCAACGCTCGAGCGGTGGGCGTCGGAGGCCGCGGCCGGCCTGCCTTGCGCCGTGGTCATGGCGCACCGCGAGTACGAGGCGTGGTTTCTTGCCGCCATCGAGTCGCTCGTGGGCGCCGCGGTCCTGCCCGAGCATGCTCGCCGTGGTCGACCCGGAAGCTCCACGCGACGCCAAGGGTCAGCTGGAAAGCCGGATGTTCGCGACGTCGAGCTACCACGCGAGGGTCGACCAGCGCCTCATTAACCGCAGGTCTCGACCTCCGCGGCCGTATCGACGCTGCCGCAGCTTTCGCCGACTGGTGAGCGCGTTCGGCTGCTCTTCTGCAGGCCAGGGAGCCCACTCGCGGTGTGGCCTCCAGAGCAGTGGACGTTGGCGCAGCCGTAGGAGGACCGGAATGGAACCCTGGTACAAGGTCGCGACCCCACGCAAGGAAGTCCGCGAAGGCCGCTCGTTCAACCCGGACGAGTTCGCCATCGCTCTCGAACAGGTCGTGGCCGGCACGGCCCCGGAAGACTATCGCGAGCCGAGCGCAGTTCTTCGCCCGCACCTGCTTCACGCGTGCGCTGCGCGAGCACACCGGCATGGTCCTGCGCCGGCTCTCGGGCAAGACGGACAACACGGCGCCGGTCCTCACGCTGATCACGCAGTTCGGCGGTGGCAAGACGCACACGCTGACCGCGCTCTACCACCTGGCGAAGAACGGTGACGCTGCGGCCGACTATCCGGGCGTGCCGGAGCTGGTCCGCGAAGCGGGCATCTCGCACCGTGCCCGAAGGCACGGGTGGCAGTGTTCGTGGGCAACGCCTGGGATCCCCAGCGAAGGGCGCGAGAACGCCTTGGATCGACGTCGCTCGCCAGCTCGCGGGCGACAAGGGCGTTGAGGCGCTCGGTTCTGCGGCCAAAACGACACCGCCCGGGACCGAGGCGATCGCGGCCGTGTTTCAGGCGGCAGGTGCGCCGGTGCTGCTGCTTTTCGACGAGGTTCTGAACTTTCTGAACCGCCACCGCGGGATGGCGGAGTCGTTCCACGCCTTCATCCAGAACCTGACCGTCGCCACCACCGGCACCACGCACGGCGCGACGGTGATCAGCCTTCCGCGCAGCCAGGTCGAGATGACGGATTGGGATCAGGAGTGGCAGGACAGGATCTCGAAGGTCGTCCGGCGTGTCGCCAAGGACCTTATCGCCAACGACGAGACCGAGATCAGCGAGGTCGTGCGCCGCCGCCTGTTCCAGGATCTTGGCAGCGAGAGGGTCCGGAAGAACATCTGCCGCGCCTTCGGCGACTGGTGCTTCGAGCGGCGCGCCCAGCTTCCTCCGGAATGGACCGCGGTAGACACCGCGACCACCGAGGCGAAGGCCCGCGAGTTCCTGAGCGGGCGCTTCGAGGCGTGCTACCCGTTTCATCCCGCGACGCTCTCGGTGTTTCAGCGCAAGTGGCAGGCCCTGCCGCAGTACCAGCAGACGCGCGGCACGCTGGCGATGCTGGCCCAGTGGATCTCGATCGCCGCGCAGGACGCGTTCCGCAAGGCGCGCACCGAGCCGCTCATCACCCTCGGCTCGGCGCCGCTCTCCGAGCCCGGCTTCCGGAGCGTGGTGCTGGGCCAGCTCGGCGAGTCGCGCCTCGTCGCCGCGATCGACACCGACATCGCGGGCGAGCAGGCGCACGCGAAGGCGCTCGATGCAGACAGCAAGGGACCGCTACGCGACATTCATCGGCGCGTCGGCACCGCCATCCTCTTCGAGTCGTCCGGCGGGCAGAGCGACAAGGTGGCGCACTTGCCCGAGCTGCGTTTCGCCCTCGGCGAGCCTGAGGTGGACACGACGTCGATCGACAACGCCGCCTTCGCACTCGAGGACCGGTGCTACTTCCTACGCAAAGTGGGATCCGACGGCTTCCGGATCGGCTACCAGCCGACGATGAAGAAGGTGGTAAGCGACCGGCGCGCGTCTCTGGACGATGAGACCGAGGTAAAGCCTGCCTTGCGGAAGATCGTGGAAGACGAGTTCCGCCGGGGGGCGAGCGTCCCGGTCGTGCCGTTTCCCCGTGACGGTGCGGAGATTCCCGACACGCCCCGGCTCACCCTTCGTCGTGGCGGATCCCGAGGTCGACTGGAGCGGGACGGGTCCGCTGCGCGCAGCAGCTCGCCGAGTGGACACGGAACCGAGGCAAGTCGCCGCGTCTCTACCCGGGTGCGCTCGTCTGGTGCCTCAAGAAGCCCGGCCGGGACCTGCGGGACAAGGTCGAGCTGGCGCTCGCGTGGAGGCGGGTGGCGCGAGAGGTCGCAGAGGGAACCCTCGGCGGCGAGTTCGACCGCAGCGATCGCGTCGATCTCCAAGCCAAGGTCAAGGACGCGGAAGAGACTGCCAAGGAGGAAGTCTGGGGCGACTACCGATTCGCCGTCGTGGCCGACAGCCAGGAGAACGGACGGGCTCAAGGTGATCGACCTCGGGGCGGGCCACTCCTCGAGCGGCGAGACCCTGTGCGGCCGGGTCATCAGCAGCGCTCAAGTCGGAGGCACTCCTCAATGAGTCCGTGGGTGCCGGCTACATCGAACGCAACTGGCCGCCCTCGCTCAAGGAGTCCGGCGCGTGGCCTCTCGCGAGCCTGCGACAGAGCTTCCTCAACGGCTCGCTCACGCGCCTCGTCGATCCCGACGCGGTCCTGCGAAACAAGATCGTCGAGTTCGTTGGGCACGGTGACTTCGGCCTTGCATCCGGACTCAAGCCCGATGGCAGTTGCGAGCGGGTGTGGTTCGAGGAGTATCTCTCCGCGGACGAGGTAGCCTTCGAGCCCGGCGTCTTCCTGTTGAGGAAGGACAGGGCCAGAGCGATCAGAACCGGGGCGTCTCCAAAGCCTGGCCCGGAGCCAGGGCCCGAGCCACGACCCGAACCCGGACCGCCGCCCGAGCCCTGCCCAATCCCTGGCCCCGAGCCCGGTCCGAGCGCCGAGACGAGGAATCTGCGTCTCGTAGGCACGGTCCCTCCGGAAGTATGGAATCGGCTCGGAACCAAGATCCTCCCGAAGCTCCGCACGGGCTCCGACCTCACGGTCAACGTCGATTTCTCGGTGACCGTTCGGGCCGACGTCGCCCGAAGCCTAGAAGCCGAGCTGCGGCAGATAATTCAAGAGCTGGGCCTGTCCCAAACATTGCGAGTCGAATAGACGGCGATCACCGGGTTCGATCAAACCCCTTCGAAGAAAAGTGAGGATCTCCCCATTTCGCCGTAGATTTCGGGGGTGCGGGAGGGAGTCGCGATGCGGAAATGGACGACCATGGCGATGATCGGCGGCTTCGTCGCGGCGGTGGCGGCGGTGGCGGCGGTGGCGGTGACGGCGGCGGGAGGTGCGGAGCGCGTGCCGGTGCGCCCGCAGGTGCCGGGCGAGCCGCCAGGTCATCTCTCGCCCGGGGCGACGAACGTGATCTTCATGGTGCCGGACGGGATGGGGCTCTCCGATGTCACCGCGGCGCGGATCTTCAGGAGCGGGCCGGGCGGCGATCCGCTCGACCTGGAGAAGCTCGCGTTCGTCGGCTACGAGAGGAATGGGTCGGCGAACAGCGTCATCACGGACTCGGCGGCCGCCGCCTCGGCCTGGGCTTGCGGGGAGAAGTTCGACAACGGCGTTCTCTGCGTGCGGCGCGACGGGACGCTCCCGCGATCGCTGCTCGAGATCGCGCGCGAGCTCGGGAAGAGGACGGGGCTGGTCGCGACCTCGACGATCACGCATGCCACCCCCGCGGCGTTCGGGTCGCACGTCCGCTGGCGCGAGTGCGAAACCGAGGTCGCGCGGCAGTACGTCGACCAGGCCCGCGTGGACGTGATGCTCGGCGGCGGCGCGGCCACCTTCAATTCCCCCTGGCCCGACCCGTGCGGAACGAGCGGCGACTACATCGGGAGGGCGATGGCTCTCGGCTATCCGTTCGTCTCGACGCGCTCCGGACTTTCCGCCGCCGTCGCGGCGGGAGCGACCCGGATCCTGGGACTGTTCGCCCCCGGGGCTTTGACCCCCGAGAACCAGCGCCCACCGGATACGACGGAGCCGCGCCTACCGAGATGGCCGCCGCGGCGCTCGCCGTCCTCGGCCACGCGCCGAACGGGTTCTTTCTGCTGGTCGAGGGATCGCAGATCGATTTCGCCAATCACGCCAACGACCCGGCCGGCAGATCGCCGAGCTGCTGGCGTTCGACGAGGCGGTCGGCGTCGTGCTCGACTGGCTGGCGACCGACCCCCGCCGCGCGCGCGCGACGCTCGTGATCGTCGCGCCGGACCACGAGACCGGCGGCTACGCGTTCGACGGACCGTACGGCCGCTGGCCCGCGCCCGGCGAGGCCGTCGAGAGCGTGTGGGCGTCGAGCGCCCACACCGGTTGCGACGTCCCGATCTGGAGCCAGGGGCCGCAGGCCTGGCGCCTCGCCCGCCCGATCGACAACACCGACGTCTACGCCGTCGTGCGCGACGCGATGAGCGGCGGAGCGGCCGGAAGATAGGGCCGTCCTCCGGGCGATCCATCCGCCCGCCCCCGGGGGATGCCGGCCCCTACTTCCCGTGCCACTTCCAGTCGCGGACCACGGGCATGTCCTCGCCGTGCTCCGCCGATGTACTGCTTGTGCTCGATCAGCTTGTCGCGGATCGCCTGCTTGACGTACGCCGCCGTCGCCCCCAGCTGCGGCACCCGGTCGATGACGTCGCCGACCAGGTGGAACCGGTCGAGGTCGTTCATCACCGCCATGTCGAACGGCGTCGTCGTGCGTCCCTTCCTCCTTGTAGCCGCGGACGTGCAGGTTCTCGTGGTTGGTCCGGCGATAGGTGAGCCGGTGGATCAGCCAGGGATAGCCGTGGAAGGCGAAGATGATCGGCTTGTCCGTGGTGAACAGCTCGTCGAAGTCCCGGTCGGTCAGGCCGTGCGGATGCTCGCTCGACGGCTGCAGCTTCATCAGGTCCACGACGTTGATCACGCGGATCTTGAGCTCGGGGAAGTTCGTCCGCAGGATATCGACCGCGGCGAGCGTCTCGAGCGTCGGCACGTCGCCGCAGCAGGCCATGACGACGTCGGGCTCGCCGCCCCGGTCGTTGCTGGCCCACTCCCAGATCCCGATGCCCGGCGGTGCAGTGCTTGATCGCGGACGTCCATGTCCAGCCACTGCGGCGCAGGACTGCTTGCCGGCCACGATCACGTTGACGTAGTTGCGGCTCGCAGGCAGTGGTCGGTCACGGACAGGAGCGTGTTGGCGTCGGGCGGCAGGTAGACGCGGATGATCTCCGCCTTCTTGTTGACCACGTGGTCGATGAAGCCGGGGTCCTGGTGGCTGAATCCGTTGTGGTCCTGCCGCCAGACGTGGGAGCTGAGCAGGTAGTTGAGCGAGGCGATCGGCCGCCGCCACGGGATGTGCCGCGTGACCTTGAGCCACTTGGCGTGCTGGTTGAACATCGAGTCCACGATGTGGATGAACGCCTCGTAGCAGTTGAAGAATCCGTGCCGGCCCGTCAGGAGATACCCCTCGAGCCACCCCTGGCACTGGTGCTCGCTGAGCATCTCCATCACCCGCCCGTCGGGGGCCAGGTGCTCGTCGTCGCGCGTGATCTCGCCGACGAAGCAGCGGTCGGTCACCTCGAAGAGGTCGCCCCACCGGTTCGACGCCGTCTCGTCGGGGCCGAAGATCGCGGAAGTTCCGCTGGTCGGCGTTGAGCTTCATGACGTCGCGCAGAAACCGCCCCTGGACCCGCGTCGCCTCCGCGTTCGACCTGGCCCGGCTTCGCGCACCTTCACCGCGTACTCGCGGAAGTCGGGCATCCTCAGGTCGCGCAGCAGGAGGCCGCCGTTGGCGTGCGGGTTAGCGCTCATCCGCCGCTTCCCCGAGGGCGCGAGCGCGGCGATCTCCGGCTCCAGCTTCCCGTCGCGGTCGAACAGTTCCTCCGGCCGGTAGCTCTTCATCCACTTCTCGAGAAGCTTGATGTGCTCCGGCTTCTGCGCGAGCTCGCCCAGCGGGACCTGGTGGGCGCGGAACGTCCCCTCGATCCGCTTGCCGTCCACCACCTTCGGGCCGGTCCACCCCTTCGGCGTGCGCAGGACGATCATCGGCCAGCGCGGCCGCTCGCCGACCCCCTTCGTCCGCGCCTCGCGCTGGATCCTCTGGATCTCGTCCACGACGGCGTCGAGCGTCGCCGCCATCGTCTGCGTGCATCGTCTCGGGGTCGTCCCCCTCGACGAAGTACGGCTCGTAGCCGTACCCGCGGAAGAGCGCCTCGAGCTCGCCGTGCGGGATCCTGGACGAGGACGGTCAGCCCCGCGATCTTGTAGCCGTTGAGGTGCAGGATCGGCAGCACCGCGCCGTCGCGCGCCGGATTCAGGAACTTGTTCGAGTGCCAGCTCGTGGCCAGCGGCCCGGTCTCCGCCTCGCCGTCCCCGACGACGCACGCCACGATCAAGTCGGGGTTGTCGAACGCCGCGCCGAAGGCGTGCGAGAGCGCGTACCCGAGCTCCCCCCCCTCGTGGATCGACCCCGGAGTCTCGGGAGCGACGTGGCTCGGGATCCCGCCGGGGAAGGAGAACTGCTTGAACAGCCGCTTCATCCCGTCCTCGTCCTGCGAGATGTTCGGGTAGACCTCGCTGTAGGTCCCCTCGAGGTAGGCGTTCGCCACGAGGCCGGGGCCGCCGTGGCCGGGGCCGGTGATGTAGATGCACGTCGAGGTCGCGCTCGCTGATCAACCGGTTGAGGTGGACGTAGACGAAGTTCAGGCCCGGGGTCGTTCCCCAGTGACCGAGGAGCCGGGGCTTGATGTGCCGGAGCGCGAGCGGTTTCTCGAGGAGCGGGTTGTCGTAGAGATAGATCTGGCCCACGGAAAGGTAGTTGGCCGCGCGCCAGTAGGCGTCCAGCTTCCGCAGGGTGTCTCGGTCGAGCGTCGTCGTCGCGGCACTTCGATGGGCCTTGCCCCTGGCTCTCGTCATGGAGTCCTCCGCGGGTTGGGTTCCCGGAGGAGCATCCTAGCCGTTTCCGGGGGGGCCTGTACACCGCCCTGGTTCGTCAAGCGAATTCGCGCGCGGCATGGCGGCTGTGCGATCGGGACGCTGGGAGGCGGGGGTCGACGCGCGATCCCGCCTCCTTCTTGGGGTTCGGCCGGATTTGGGGTAATCTCGTGAATCTGTTCGTCGCATCGCGGTCCGCGCCGGCCGGCGCCGGCCGCGAACGGAGTGGCTGCCATGAAGAAGATCGCGCTCGTTCTGCTCTTGATCGCCGCCGGGTCGTCCCTGGCGCTCGCCGGGGAGGTGTACGGCAAGATCCTCGACGGGACCGCTCCGGTCGGCGACGGGGCGACGATCGAGGCCAAGTGCGGGGGCAAGGCGTACCCCGCGGTCAAGACCGACAAGACCGGGTCGTATCATCTCGTGCTCGCGGAGACGGGGAAGTGCACGTTGACGGTCAAGCTCAAGCAGCAGACCGCCAGCCTCGAGATCGCCTCCTACGACGATCCGGTCCAGGCCGATCTCGTCCTCGAGACCAAGGACGGGAAGACCTCGGTGCGCCGGAAGTAGCGGCCGGGAGCGCGTGATGGCCGCGGGGCCGAAGGATTTCTGGGACAAGGTGGCCATCCTCGTCCAGCCGCTGGGCGGTCTGCTCGTCGGGGTCGCGCTGGCCGGCGTCGGCTTCATGGGCTCGGACACGCTGAACCGCCGCCAGACCCTCGACACGAACGCGCGCCTCTACTCCGAACTGATGAGCCGGCGCGAGGAGGCGGAGAGCAGCCTCCGCAAGGACATGTTCGTGTCGATCATCCAGAACTTCCTCCAGCCGAAGGAAGGGGAGCTGGATGTGAAGGTGCTCAACCTCGAGCTGCTCGCCTACAACTTTCACGAATCGCTGAATCTGAAGCCGCTCTTTCTCGACCTGTCGCGCCGCCTCGACAAGGTCCGAAACCCCGCGCGCGACGAGTATCTCGACCGGGTGAACCGGGTCGCGAAGGAGATCACCGCCAAGCAGCTGTTCGCGCTGGAAGGGCACGGCAAGAGCTTCCGGCGCTCGGTGGACCTCGACCAGGTCCGGAGCACTCCGGGCGGGCTTGCCCTGGACGGCGAGCACGTCGCGATCGGCGACAAGGTCTGCGACGTCGGTCTCCGGGTGCTCCGCTCGAACACCGACCAGCGGCAGGTCACGGTAAGGCTCGAGGTCAAGGCCCCGGACAACGCGCAGGATCAGGTCGACACCCGGGCGACCTTCGACATCGGTTGGTTCGACTTTCCGATGATCGACAACACGCGCCTCGCGAACGGGCTTCGCTGCTCGGTGACCTTGAGCAATTTCTCCCCGTCGAGCGCCGACCTCACGACGGTCTGTTTCCCCGGCGAGTACGCGAGCCTCAAGGACCGACCGTACTACGACGAGGTGATCCAGAAGCTGCAAGAGGCGGCGCGGGCGGATGGGGGAAAAGCGCTGACCCATCCTCGGCCTCCAGGTGGGCCTCAGGATCGGAAAGCTTGCCTGGTGAAACGGAATCCGGCTCTGCGGGGACGCAACCGGACAAGGGATCGAGCAGGTGCTCGCGAAGATGGTGAAGACCGGAGCGGAATCGCGCCGAGCGAGGGATTCCGCGGTTCGCCCGGCTCCGCTCGCCGGCCTGCCCGACCTACCGTAGCGTGGCGAGCACGGCCCCGGACACGGCCATCGCGAGGGCGACCGTCCGCCGCGGCGTCAGGGGCTCTTTCAGGAAAATTGCGGCCAGCACGAAGATGAAGATCGTGGACATCTGGTTCAGCACCGCCGCCACCGACGCGAGCGCGAACTTGAAGCCGCCCAGCCAGGCGATCGTGCTCACATAAGGGCCGAGCACCGAGGCGGGGAGCGCGAAGATCCAGACGCGGCGGGGGCGGAAGATCGCTCCCGCGTCCCGTCGCCATTTCGGGACGATCATGAAGGGCAGGAGCCCCACGATGCCGAAGAACATCCTGACCGTGGCGGTCCAGAGCACGGACGCGGTGCCGAGGAAGTCCTTGACCATGACGATCCCGCCGGCCAGGCAGAGCATGCAGACGACTCCCAGGATCGTTCCCTCGACGATGTCCCGGCGTGTCCGCCCGAGGGCAGGGCGGTCGGCGGCGCCGACCAGAATCGCGCCGACGACGAGGCCCGCGCCGACGAACACTCGCGTTCCGAGACGCTCGCCGAGGAAGCCGACCGACAGGGCGATCACCGCGGGGGAGTACAACGTGTCCACGATCGCCACGAGCCCGGCGCCGAGCCGCTCGAGCGCCAGGAAGAACAGCGTGTCGGCCACCGAGATGGCGAGCCACCCCGAGACGGCCAGCAAGCCCCAGTCCGTGAGCGGCCGGTCGGGGAAGAACGGAACCCCCGCCACGAGCAGCGTGAGAACGAGCAGGATGAAAGCCACGACGTTTTTGAAGAGGTTCAGCGCGATGGCCGGCGTTTCCTCGCCGCTCTTCTTGAAGAGGACCACCGCGGCCGCCCAGCCCAGGGCCGCGACGACGGACAGGAACTCACCGAGCAGCGGCGGTGTCGTCATGAACCGGGAGGTGTATCACAGATCCCTCCCCCGCTCAGGGCACGCCGTGGACCACGGCGTGGACGACGACGGTCTTCCGGACCGCCGCGATGACGGCGGCGATCGCCGCCCGCAAGGGGGCATCCCGGGAGCCGCCGATCAGCCCCCCTTGAGCCATTTGCGCGAGGCGGGCCTTCCGCGCCCTCAGCTCTTTTCTGGGAAAGTGGATCCCGAGCAGGCTCGTCGCGTGGGCGAGGCCCACCACGGCGGCCACGCGGGGCTCGATCGCGTCGCCGTTGCCGAAGATCGCCTCGCGCATCTGCTCGACCAGGCGCCGTTCCGGCGCGGAATCGAAGGTCGGGTAGACCTTGCGGGTGAAGATGAGGAGGACCGAATCCTCGGATTCGCTGAGGACCCCTTTCCGGCACAGCCCTTCGGCGACCCGGTGCTTGAGCCTCCGCATCTGCGCGAACCGCGCCACCCAGGTTTCGGCCGTGCGCCGGCGGGGAGAGGTGGAGATCGCCTCGAGGCATTCGTCGAGGATCGGGTCGCCGATCCGCCTCGTGGCGCCGACGGCCTCCACCCGATGCTTCTTGTCCTCCCCGATTCGAAGCCGCCCGCCGAGCAGCAGATCGACGAGGATCGCGCCCCCCAGCGCGAGACCGTACTGGGAGGCCCTGAAGGCCACGGTTCCCTTCTCGTCGCGAAGCGCGAGAAGGAGGAGCTGCTCGACGAGGGTCAGGTCTTCGACGTTGCGAGGCATGGGCGCCCTCCCGGCTTCACGGTTCGACTTCGCCGCCTTCCGTCTTCTTCCTGGCGGCGCTCTTCCCCCGCTCGTCCACGGCCCTCTGGAGCAGGAACTCGATCTGGCCGTTGACGCTGCGGAACTCCTGCGCCGCCCAGCGGTTCAGCTCCTCCCAGAGGGAGGGACTGATTCGCAAGAGGAAATTCTTCCGTTCCGCCATGACGTCCGCTCAGGGGTACAGCGTGCCCGCGTTGACCACGGGCGTCGCGGCCGACTCGCTGCACAGCACGACCAGCAGGTTGCTGACCATCGCGGCCTTCCGCTCCTCGTCGAGGTGGACGATGTTCCTCTCGGACAGTTTGGCGAGCGCCAGCTCCACCATGCTCACCGCGCCGTTCACGATCTGAAACCGCGCGGCGACGACCGCGGTGGCCTGCTGGCGGCGCAGCATCGCCTCGGCGATCTCGGGCGCGTACGCGAGGTGCGAGATTCGCGCCTCCACGACGCGGATGCCGGCCCGCAGGAGCCGCTCGCTGAGTTCCTGCTCCAGCTTCGCGCTCACCTGCTCCGCCCCCGCGCGAAGGGTGAGCGTGTCGAGGTCGTGATTCTCGAAGGTGTCGTAAGGGTACGTTCCCGCCAGGTGCCGCACCGCCGCCTCGCTCTGCACCACGACGTAGTCCTCGTACCGGTCCACGTCGAAGCAGGCCCGGAACGTGTCCTGGACCTGCCACACGACCACGGCCGCGATCTCGATCGGGTTGCCCGTCTTGTCGTTCACCTTCAGCTTCTGCCCGTTCAGGTTACGTGCGCGAAGCGTGATCTTCCTCTTGAGGTAGAACGGGTTCGCCCAGAAGAACCCGTTGTTCTTGACCGTTCCCTTGTAGGTGCCGAACAGAACGAGCACCTTGGCGTCGTTCGGGTTGACGATGAACAGCCCGGCCAGCGAAAAGAGCGCTCCCAGGACGCCGGCGATCATGGGGGCGATCCAGGTGGGGTTCTCGGTCCGGATACCCGTCACGAGACAGGCGATCGCCGCGGCGATCAGCAGGATCCCCAGGAAAAGCATTGGATAGCCGGACAGGACGGATCGGGTCTTTTCATTGTCGCTCATGACGTGTCTCCTTCTACTTAAGCGTCGACATCAAAATGATATCGTAAAGATATCTTGTTGTCAAGAAGTATTTTTTGGAAATCGCAGTCTTTATGTGGCTGTTCCTGCGAGCCAGCCAAACGGTCCATCTTTCATCTCAACGTTCAGCGACGTACATGGATGGGGCGGCCGTAGGGAACGAGTACTACCTGGTGGGCGCCGACGTGGGTGGCCGCGAGGGGAGCGCGGGGACCCGCTCCGACGGCACGCCTCGGCCGCGGGCGAGCGCTGTCTGCGGCGCGCGGCACGAGTTGCACCGCCCGTAAGAGGGAAAGCCCGAAACGGGCATCCGGGGGCACTGCCCCCGTACCCCCGCCCCCACGCTCGATGCACTCCGGCGGACCGGAGCGGATCGAGCGCGGGGCTTTGGATTGATTTCTTGATCGGTTTGCTGTCGGATCAGGCAGCGGGGGCTGTCATCTTTGCGAGCTTTGTCTTGAGAGAGTCGATCGTGCGGGGGGAGATCTGCGCCTTCGGCAGAGTCTCTGCGTAGATCAGCGCTTCTTTCAGTGTCGCCTTCGCGGCTTCCTTATCCCCCTTCTTGTCGAGGATGTCGGCCGTCGTCACGTACACCCGCAGCTTGCGGGGGCCGTAGACGAGCTTCATGGCGCGGCCGGCCGCGGCGAGGGCGTCGTCGTAGCGGCCCGCCTCGCTGAAGGCGATGGCGAGACGTGCCGGTGGGTTGTAGTCGGTCGGGAGATCCTTCTCGGATTGCTGGAGCCCGGGGATCGCGCGCGTGGGATCTCCCGCGGCGATCGCGGCGTTGAGCCTCCCCGAATCGAACACGGCCCGCGCCTCCGCGTTCGGGGCGCGGGCGGCCTCGCCGTCGAGGAAGGCAAGCCACTCGGCGGCGACCTTCTTGGCCCCCGCCTCGTCGCCCGCCTCCTGTCGCGCGCCGTGGAGCGACGCGAAGAGGCCGGAGCGGTCGTCCGCGGGCATGTCGATACGAGGCTCGCCCAGGGTGGAACGGACCGCCGCCTCGAACTCGGCGACCGCCGGCGCCTTATCCGGCCCCTCGAGCGACAAGGCGCAGTCGAGGCCGGCCATCGCGACGTTGGCGAGGTGCGGAGTTCTTTCCGTCAAGAGATCGGCTCGCGCCGTCTCGACGCACTCCTTGAACGACCCGGGCACCGAGAGGAGGCCGAGCAGGGATTCCACCGCCCGGTCCCGGCCGTGCCAGCCGGCGGGCGCCTTGGCTATCGCGTCCTTGTACGCGGCGGCGGCGTCGGTCTTCCTGCCCGCGCCCAGCAGCCGGTCGGCGGCGGCCAGGAGGGCGTCGGCGCCGCTCCCCTGGTTCAGCATCGCCCGCTCGCCGTCGTCGAGGAGCTTGTCGAGCTGCGGGACCGTGGCGCTACCGATCCAGCGCAGCACCGCCTGCTCGCTCTCGGGATCGATCACCAGCAGCGTGGGGTAGGCCTCGATCGGGTACTTCTCGAGGAACGCGGCGTTCCGGGCCTTTTCGGTGTCAACGGACAGCCAGACGAACCGTCCGGCTTGCCTCTCGAGCGCGCGATCGGTGAACACGTACGCGCGCATCGACTGGCAGCTGTGTCACCAGGGGGCCCAGGCGTCGGCGAAGATCGGGAGCTTCTTGGCCCTCGCCTCGCCGAGCGCGCGAACGTAGTCGTCCTCGACGAAAGGAAGGGCCGAGCCGCGCTTCACGGCCGGTGGTCCCGCGCAGGACGTGGCCAGCACGGCGACGGATGCCATCGCCAGCGTGGCGGCGACGGTGCGAGCGATACCCAAGGGAACCTCCTCTCCGCGGCCGTTCGTGCCAGACTCGCCTGTGCCGCGGTCCGCCGGAATGATCCCACGGATCCGCCCGCCGGGCGAGGCCCCTCACGCGCAACCGTCGAGGTTTCCAGGATCGAACGCCCTCCGCGTCACGCAATGCGAGAAGATTTGGCATATCCTCCATGGGTCGCAATGGAGACGCCATGAATCGCAAGTTGCGCCCGCCGGTTCTCGCGATCGCCGTCGGCCCGCCCCTGAATCCGCAAACGCGGTCCCCCGCCCGGGGCCGGAGGAACGTTATGGGAAAAGCCGCCGCCCTGTTCGTCCTGTTCCTGTTCCTCCCCGCCGCCGCGCTCGCGGAGGAGGACGATCCGTACCTCTGGCTCGAGGAGGTGGACGGCGCCAAGGCGATCGCCTGGGTCAAGGAGCAGAACGCGAAGTCGCAGAAAGAACTCCTGGCGGTGCCGGAGTACAAGTCGATCTTCGCGAAGAGCCTCGAGATCTACGATTCCGAGGATCGCATCCCGTACCCCGATCTCGAGGGGCGCTTCGTCTACAACTTCTGGCAGGACAAGACGCACGAGCGGGGGATCTGGCGACGGACGCCGATCGCCTCGTACCGGACCCCGGAGCCCGCGTGGGAAACCGTGCTCGACCTCGACGCGCTCTCGAAGGCCGAGAACGAGTCCTGGGTGTTCAAGGGGGCGGCCTGCCTGCCGCCGGACCGCCGCCGCTGCATGGTCAGCCTGTCCCGCGGCGGCGGCGACGCCGTCGCGCAGCGCGAATTCGACACGGAGACGAAGGCGTTTGTGAAAGACGGCTTCTCCCTCCCGGAGGCCAAGAGCGGCGCGAGCTTCAGGGACGCCGACACGCTCTGGGTCGCGACCGATTTCGGCGACGGCTCGCTGACCTCGTCCGGCTACCCGCGCATCGTCAAGCTGTGGAAGCGCGGCACGCCGCTCTCCGAGGCCCGCACCGTGTTCGAGGGGCGGAAGGAGGACGTCGGCGCGGGCGCGGGCAGCATCTTCACGGCCGAAGGGCGGTACGACATCGTCGGCGTCGCGGTCACGGCGTTCACCGAGAGGAACTACCTCGTCCTCGACAACCGCCTCGTGCGCCTGGCGCTCCCCGAGGACGCCTCCTTGCGGGGGATCTTCCGCGACCACGTCCTGTTCTCCCTGCGCACGGACTGGAAGGCGGGGGGCGCCGCTTACCGTCAGGGCTCCCTGCTCGCCACCCGCCTCGACGATCTCCTGCAGGACCGTAATGTCTTCACGGTGCTGTTCGAGCCCACGGAGCGTTCCTCCCTGGACGGGGTCGCCAGCACGCGCGACCTTCTCCTGATGAGCGTGCTCGACAACGTGCGCGGCAAGCTCTTCCGCCTCGCGTTCTCGGGCGGTGCTTGGACTCGCGAAGCGGTTCCGCTGCCGGGGCAGGGGACCGTCAGCATCGCGGCCACGAGCGACGACTCCGATCTCTACTTCTTCAACTACCAGGATTTCCTGACCCCGTCCTCACTCTTCATGGTCCAGGGAGGCAAGATCGAGAAGGTGAAGTCGCTGCCGGCCTTCTTCGACACCGAGGGGATGGGTACGGAGCAGCACGAGGCGGCGTCGAAGGACGGCACCAAGATCCCCTACTTCGTCGTCACCCCGAAGGGGTTCAAGGCCGACGGCAACGCCCCCACGCTGCTGTACGCCTACGGCGGCTTCGAGGCGGCCGAGGTGCCGAGCTACAGCGCCATCCGGGGGACCGCCTGGCTCTTGCGCGGCGGCGTCTTCGTTCTCGCCAACCTCCGCGGCGGCGGCGAATTCGGCCCGCGCTGGCACCTCGCCGCAACGAAGGAGAACCGGATCAAGACCCACGAGGACTTCGTCGCGATCGCCGAGGACCTCGTCGCGCGCAAGATCACCTCCCCCCGCCGTCTCGGCATCATGGGGGGCTCGAACGGCGGTCTCCTGGTCGCGACCGCCTTCACGCTGCGTCCCGATCTGTTCCGCGCGGTGGTTGCCCAGGTCCCGCTGACCGACATGCGCCGCTACTCGAAGCTCCTCGCCGGAGCGAGCTGGATGGACGAGTACGGCGACCCCGACAAGCCGTCGGACTGGGCGTACATCAAGACCTGGTCGCCGTACCATCTCGTCGGGAAGGACGCGAAGTACCCGAAAGTATTTTTCTGGACGACCACGCGCGACGATCGCGTCCACCCCGCCCACGCGCGCAAGATGGTCGCGAAGATGATCGACATGGGCCACCCGGTCCTCTACTTCGAGAACATCGAGGGGGGGCACGGCAGCGGCTCGGTGAACCGCCAGCGCGCCCTGACGACCGCGCTGGAGTACAGCTACTTGCGGGAGATGTTGAGGTAGGGGCCGCGGGCGGCTCGCTCTCGCAGCGAACCGCAGGGGGTTGACGCGATGCAGACGGACATTCACCGGACCGCAATTGTCGAGGACGGGGCCGAGATCGGCGAGGGGACCCGGATCGGGCCGTACTGCTCCATCGGCCCTCACGTCCGGCTCGGCGCGAACACCCTGCTCCACTCGCACGTGGTGATCGACGGCCACACGACGCTGGGGGACGGCAATGAGGTCTACCCGTTCGCCTGTCTCGGCAAGATTTCCCAGGACCTGAAGTACCGAAAGGAATGGGTGAGCTACTCCCGCATCGGCGACGGCAACGTGTTCCGGGAGTACGTCACCGTCAACGCCTCGTCCCTCGAGGGGGAGGCGACGGTCATCGGGAACCACGGTCTGTTCCTTTCGTACAGCCACGTGGCGCACGACTGCAGGCTCGGCGACCGCGTCATCGTCAGCAGCGATTCGAAGATGGCGGGACACGTCACGATCGAAGATCACGCCATCGTCGGAGCGAAGACCGGGATCGTGCAGTTCGTCCGCATCGGCCGGTTCGCCTTCATCGGCGGCTTCAACAAGGTTGCGAAGGACATCCTGCCGTACTCCCTCGCCGACGGGTTCCCCTCGGAGATCCGCGGGATCAACAAAATAGGGCTCGAGCGGAACGGGTTCTCCGCGGCGACGATCCGCGTCCTGCTGGAGGCGTTCCGGACGTTGATCCGGTCGGGGCTCCCGCTCAAGGAGGCCGTGGCGGTCCTCGACGAGAAATACGCGGACGTTCCGGAGGTCCGCGAGATGGCGGCGTTCGCCGCGGCAAGCAAGCTGGGGTTGGCCAGGCCGCGGACTCGACGGCAGGCGGAAGACGAGTGACGGCCGAACGGAAGGCGCACGAAGGGGGACGAACCGTTGACGCGCCCGCGTGTTTCTCGAGATCGGCGGCACGGTCGTCCGGATCCGGATCACCCACCCGTGCTACGCGGCCCGGGCCGTGCTCTCCGAGGAAACCCGCCGCGCGATCATGAACGAGGCGGACTGATCCCGGTTTCGCGCGGCGGGAATCGGTTTTCCGGGTTCTCGGCCTACCGCGGGTTCCTCCCGTAGCGTACACTTAAAGCTTACCGACTCGACAACCAGGACTCGACGTAGCGGGGGAAACCCATGCCGACAGATGACATCCGGCGCCGCTCGCGATGGATGATCCGTGCCCTGGAGTGGAACGACTCGAGGGCCCGCTACCCGAATCTCTGGCACGACGGGATGCCCTGTCATCTGCTCGCGTTCGACTCCATGGCGTCGAGGCTCCGGCTCGGGGATCTGCTCGCGGTGTACCACCCCGCCAGTCAGAGGCACGCGAAACGTTCCGAGCGGTTCGTCGGGATCTCCCGCGTGATCGGGCTTCGACGCGCCGACGCGTCCGGCTCGATCTGGGTGGATCTCGAGACCGCGCACCGGTTCGATACCCCCCTCGACATCGGAGAGGCGCCAGGGCGCGTGTTCCTCTGCTGCGATCCGGGTTGGCCCGCGCGCGAGGTCGCCCTGTTCCGACGCGTGTTCGACGCGGCGGTCGCGGCAGGTTGGCGCCCTCTGCCGGCCGAGGCCGAGGGGCTGGCCGACGCCGCTTCCCGCCTTCCCGCGGAGGCTCACGTCGAGAGCGTCGAGCGACGCGGCGACGACGAAGGGGGACAGGGGGACGACGGGGATCCCGCGGCGGCGGCGAGAGAGAGCGCTCCCGAGATTCGGGACGTTCCGGTGTGGAGGGGGCCTGCCCCCGGCGCGCGGCTCTTCGGCGGAGCGGACTTCAGCGGCGACATGCGAGATCCGAAGGACGGGACCTGGCTCGCGCTGCTGGAAATGCAGGAAGAGCGGCTGGCCGTCGTGCGTCTCGAGGCGACGGGCCGGGCCGGTCTCGAGTCGCAACTCCGGAATCCGGACGCCGCGCTTCTCCGCACCGAGGCCATCGGCCTCGACTTCCCCTTCGGCCTTCCGATCCCGTTCGCGGAGGCGATCCTCGGCGGAGCGTTCCCCGAGGAAGGGTGGTGGGCGCTCGCCAGAAAGCTCGAGCGGATGTCGCGGCCGCTTTACCTGATTGCGCTCCAGGAATTCCGGGACGCGCACGGGGAGATCAAGCGGCTCACCGACGAGAGGGCCGGCGCGTTCTCGCCGCTCCACCGCACGAACCCGGACCTCGGGCCGATGACCTACCAGGGGATCCGGATGATCGCCGAGGAGCGGTCGCGATATGCGCTCCGCCCGTTCGAGAGCGCGAAGGGACGGCTCCTGATCGAGGTGTACCCCGAGGCCGCGATTCGCCGGCTGGCGGTCGCGGGAGCGGAGCCGGGAGACCGGCCGCAGGCGATCGTGGACGCCCTCTCCCGCGCCGACCGGCTTCCGGTCGAGATCGCGCAGCCGTTCCTGCGCCGTTGCCTCGCCCGGCGCGATGCTCTCGACGCGGTGATCGCCGCGCGATGCGCCGCGCTCGCCGTCGTGGCGGGAGAGACCGAGAAGACGCCGGAAGAGCTGTCCCCCGGCGAAGGGGACCGCATTCACAGGGAAGGCTGGATCTACGGGCTCGAGTAACGGGAATTGCTGACTCGAACGTTCGTCCATGTCCCCGGCGTCGGGGAGCGCCGCGAGCGCGGCCTCTGGGAGCGCGGCTACACCGACTGGGATGCGTTTCTGCGCGGCCACCCCGACGGGGCGTGGAAGGACCTCATCGCGTCGAGGCTCGACCGGGAGCGCGCCGCGAGGGACATGCCGCGCCGCGAGATGTGGCGTCTCGCGACTGCTTTCCCCCGCCGCACCGCATTCCTCGACATCGAGACCACGGGGCTCGATCCCGGCCGGGACGGCGTGACCTGTGTCGGTCTGTCGGACGGCGAGCGGGTCGAGGCGCTGATACGGGGCCGGGACCTCGACCGGCTTCCGGAAGCGCTGGAACCGTTCGATCTGCTGATCACGTACAACGGTTCCTGCTTCGATCTTCCGATACTCCAGTCCTCCTTCCCCGGGATCGACTTCCGCCGTTTCCACCACATCGACCTCCGGTACCCGCTGCACCGGCTCGGCCTCAAGGGAGGGCAGAAGGGGGTGGAGCGCGCGCTCGGGCTCGTTCGCGCGGAGGAGATCCAGGGGGTGGACGGATACCTCGCGGTGCTCCTGTGGGAGCGGCATCTCGCCGGGCACCCGCGTGCCCTCGATACACTGGTCCGCTATTGCCTCGAGGACGTCGTTCACCTCTGCCCGCTGCTCGCCCACGCCCACGACCGTCTCTCGACCGGCTTGCAGGTCGACGTGGAACCGATCGGAGAGGTCGCGCTCCCGGCGATTCCCTATCGTGCCGACGGGGGGCTGGTGCGGGAGCTGCTGCGCCGGATCGAATCGGCGCGCTGGTAGGTCACGCCGGGCGGCGATTCTCCTCCATCCTGAAATATTCCGGGTCGTGCCTCAAGCCCGGCCGACCGGTGCCGATGAGAAGATCGGGGACGAGTCCACCAGGATCCGTCCGGAGGCACGGAAATGCCAGGCAGCATCGATGCCTTGCCCAGTCAGGCCGTTTCGTCGGTTCTGGTTTCCCGGAACGAAAATGTCGGCCGGGTAGCCCGCGTCTCGGCCCTCAAGAAGGCGCTCGACTCCGAGAGCGACACCGCGGCGCGCCTTCTCAGGATGGTGGGTATCGGCACCCAGCTGGACGTCAAGGTCTAGCCCGGCTCCCGCTCATCTCTTCACAAGAAGTAGCGAAGTCGGGTCGAGGTCGAGGCCGGGGCTGCCGGGTGCCGCCTCCCCGTGTCCCTTGAGCACCGAAAGGTGCACGGTGCCGTCCGCCCCCTTCAGTCGCAGCAGCACGTCGATCATCCCCGCGTAGCGGCCCACCGGTTCGGGAAAACCGGTCTCGTGCGGCACGGGGCCGGCCCGCTCGAGGGTGGCCGACATCCAGAGCACCGCGTCTTCCGCCTTGGCGAGATCTTTCAGCGCGGCGATCTCCCACTCGGCCCCGTGGTTCCAGTCGTAGCCATCCACGACAATCAGGTCCGGGTGCACGTCCGTGTGTGCCTTGAGGAACGAGAGGGACCGCGCGAGGCCGTCCACGGTGAAAGTCGCCTTCGGGTAGGTGTGGATCCTCCGATTCCGCTCGACGAGGAGCCGGGCCTCGGAGGGCTTCTCGAGCTCCTCGGCGCGGGACAACTCGGCGAAGATCTCGTCGTAGTAGTTGCGGACGCGGTCCACCGGATGGTCGAGGGCCACGTGGAGGGCCCGGCAGCCGCGGAGGAGGACGTCGAGGGCGACGCCCACGAGGAAAGCGGTCTTGCCCGCGCCGGCGCCGGCGCAAACGACGCCGAGGTCTCCTCTTCCGGGTCCGCCGTGGATGGAGCGATCGAGCACCCGGAGCGGGCTACGTTCACGAATTTCTGCGATACACGTCATGCTTCGTGCCTCCTCGGGTCAGGGTTTCGGCCAGGGCGTTTCCTCTACGGCTGCTTCGCGCTTCGCGCAACGTATTCCTTCAGATCTTGCGGACCGATCCCAGCTCCGCGATCCGGTCGCTGATCCTTGCCGTCTCCGCTATCAGGATCTCGGCGCGTTTCCCCACTCCCGCGGGGAGTCCGGGCTGCGACATGAGCATCTCGAGGTGTCCGAACATTCCCATGAGGGAGTTGTTGATCTCGTGGCGCACGTGGGAGACGATCTCGAAGGCCCCCGCGCAAGCCGCGTGCTCGGCCCGGAGCCGTTCGGCCTCGGACACGTCCTCCACGACCACCAGAGCGCATCGAACTCCGTCGTCCTCGAACGAGCGAATCCGGATCCGGAACGTGCCCGGTCTTGTGCCGAACGCGGGGGTCGTGAGATCGATAGAGAACGGGCGCGGGGCGCTCAGAAGAGCCGCTCCGTGCTCGCGACCCTCCACCCCGTGCGCCAGATCCCCGAAAAACGAAATGCCCGCGAGCGAGGGGGCGTCCCGGCCGGCGAGTCGCGCGAACCCGGCATTCGCGACGGTCACCGCCCCGGAAGCATCGAGCACCGCGGCAGCCAGCGGGATCGCCTCGATCGGCGCGTGGTCGCGACCGCTCATCTCCCCCTCCCGGCCGCCCGGCCCGGACGTGCGGAGATTCTCGGCCCACCGGTTCCCGGTCCGACCCCCGCATCGCCGAGCTTTCTCAGCAGGTCGCCGACCACCGCGCCGCGGCTGTCCCGGCCCATCTTCACGAGGTCGATCCGAGAGTCGTGACGGATCTTCTTGGGAAATCCCACTCCGTGCGAGGCGACCGTCGCCAGAAGCGGGACATCCGAGGCGAGCAGGTTCTCGACGGCGTCGCGAAACGCCGAGGAGAACGACTCCATCTTCCCCACCTCGTCGAGGATGACGAGATAGCCGCCCGACGGCGGAACGAGCGCCGGGACTCCGACCCGGTCGAGCTCCTCGGTGACCACGGCGTACGGGCCGACCTGAAACGGCCCGCTCTTGCCGGCGCGCGCCAGAACGAACTCCTGGCCGTCGAGGGTGACTCCGCGAAAGCCCGATCGGTGCCGCCCTTCGCGAATCTCCTCGGTGATGAACCCGGTCATCGGCACGGTACCGCGAAGGCGTTCGACGACGCGGCGGAGAGCCGTGCTCTTGCCGCAGCCCGGATCCCCGGTGAGGAAGATCTTTGGAGCGATGCCACGATCCTCCGGCGGTGCGCCTTCCGGCGCGCCGCGGGCGGGTGCCCTGCAACAGCCTACCGCGTCGCTCGCGGCTCCGGGATGGCAGGGGAGACAGGAATCGAACCTGCAACCCCCGGTTTTGGAGACCGGTGCTCTGCCAATTGAGCTACTCCCCTAGGTGTCGGTCCCGGTGCCTTGCCGCCAAATCCGCACGCTCTATCCCCCTGATCTCACGGTGCTTGGCAGTCTTGCGGTGCGGGCGGCGAAGTCGAAGTGTACATCCCAGCCCTGTCGAATTCAACCTGGCTGCGCCTGTGTTCACTCCCTCGAGCACCGGTTACCCTGCCGGCTCCGCATCGAGGTGGCGGCGCCGCCGCCAGGATCCGCGGTGTCGACCGCGACCTTGGACCTCGTACTTCGCTTCGAAGTTGGTCAGCGGGGCGTCGGACGGAAGCGGAAAGTCCTCTCCGCCGAACTCGGGGAGTCGCCAGAACGCCGGGTGCGTGTCCAGCAGCGGTTCGAGCACCGACCAGTAGTCGTCATGGTCGGTCGCGACGTGCAGGCCCCCGGCCGGCTTCAGGGTACGAGCGAGGTGGTCGGCGGTCGAGCGCTGGAAGAAGCGGCGCTTGTGGTGCCGTTTCTTCGGCCACGGGTCGGGGTAGAACACGAAGTAAGTGTCTACCGAGGCAGGCTGGATCGAGCGGGCGACCAGCTCGCGGGCGTCCACCCTGACGAACCGGATGTTCTCGAGGCCGCGTTTCATCGCGCGCGCCTCCGCGATCCTGAGAAACTCGTTTGCCCACTCGACCCCCAGATAGTGAACCTCCGGCCGGGTCTCGGCGACCGCGAGCAGGAACCTCCCCTTGCCGATCCCGATCTCGACCTCCACCTTCCCCTCGCCACCGAACACCTCGACCCAGTCGAGGCCGGCCATCGCCCGATCGGGATCGAGGCGCAACGGACAGGGTTCGGTGACCGGCGGCGTGTTGTTCATGCCCGCATTGTAGCGTCTCGTCCCCGAAGTCTCGTCACATCCGGCCGCCGCTGCATCCCGAACAAGGGGTCTGAAGTCCGGACTCCGCAATAGAAACATCCCGTCCGGACGGCAGTCCTCTGCCGTCCGGACGGGATGTTGCCGCGGGCGTTAGACCGCGGAGTAAAATTGACTGGCGAATCGACCGGTGGAAATCGAGAAACGGGGACAGTCCCCTTTTTACATTGCTACCGGGCCGGGAGATTCGGTGTTCTCGAGAAGACCGAGAACGGCGCCGACCAGATAGAGCGAGCCGGCGACGAGGAGATAGCCGCCAGGCGGCACGAGCGAACGTGCGCGGGCAAGGGCGGCCGCGGGGTCGGGGACCGTTTCGACCAGCGCGGAGGTCGGCGTGGCGGCCAGGAGGGCGATCTCTCCTGGCTCGGCCGCGCGCTCGACGGGTGGTCGCGTGAGGACGACGGCCCGTGCCAGGGCGGCAAGCGGCTCGAGAATTCCGCGGGCGTCCTTGTTCGCCATCGTGCCGAACAACAACACCGGCGGTTCGCCGCCGCGGCCGCGAAGGTGTGCAGCCAGGGCGGCCGCTCCCGCGGGGTTGTGGGCGCCGTCGAGCAGGATCGGCGGGGACCCCTCGACCCACTGCAGGCGCCCGGGCCAGCGGACCGCGCGAAAGCCGCTCCGGACCGCACCGGGCGGAAGGGGTCGGCCGAGTACCCCGGTGAAACGTTCGAGAGCCACGACGGCGACGCGCGCGTTCTCGATCTGATGCAGCCCGGGGAGCGGGAGCGACAAACCGTCGTATCGCTCGGCCGGGGTTTCGATCGCGAAGGCGTCGCCGGGTCCGTCCACGACACAGGCGATCTTCGCGGCCTCGATGCAGGGAGAACCCGCGTCGCGGCAGATGCTCCGGAGGACGACGAGCGCCTCCTCCTGCAGGACGCCGGTGACGAGGGGACGGCCCCTCTTCACGATCCCGCCCTTCTCGGCGGCGATCTTCGCGAGGGTGCCGCCCAGCCGGTCGGTGTGATCGAGATCGACGGTGACGATGACGGACAGCGCAGCCTCCACCGCGTTGGTGGCGTCGAGGCGCCCTCCGAGCCCGACTTCGAGAACGGCCGCGTCGATCCCCGCTTCCCGGAACGCCACGAGCGCCGCGGCGGTCATGACCTCGAAGAACGACGGGTGCGCCGCGAGCGCGCCTTCGGCGAGCGCGCGATCGATCGCCGACCGCACCGACTCGAGATGACGGCCGAGCTCCCGGTCCGTCAGGTCCCGGCCGGCGATCCGCACCCGCTCGCCTGGTCGAACGAGGTGCGGCGACGTGTAGAGGCCCACGCGAAGGCCGGACGCCTCGAGCACCGACGCCATCATCGCGGCGACCGACCCCTTGCCGTTGGTGCCGCCGACGAGCGCCGACGGGAACGCCGCCTCGGGGTGGCCGAGGCGGTCGAGAAGCGTGCGGATCCCCAGGAGTCCGAGCTTGATCCCGAACTGCTGCAATCCGAAAAGCCAGCGGATCGGATCGCCGCCCATCCGCCCATAATAGCGGCGGGCGCCGGGTGTCGCTCGGTCCCGGCGCGGAGGAAGACGGTTGGTGCGTCGGCTCGCGTTACCGGCGGTGTTCGTGGTCCTGGCGGCGGCGTTGCTCAGGGGGGCGGCGAGCGTGCCGCTCCTCGACCCCGACGAGGCTCGGTTCGCGCGGACCTCGGTCGAGATGGTCCGCAGCGCCGATCCGGTCGTGCCGACCTTCCAGGGACTACCGCGGTTGACGAAGCCGCCGCTACTCCACTGGATCCAGGCCGCGCTCTTCCGTCTGATCGGGCCGCGGGAGATCGCCGCCCGCCTCCCTTCGATCGCCTCGACGCTCCTGCTGCTGCTCGTGACGGGCTGGGCGGTCCGGCGGCGATACGGTCCCGAGGGGGCGATCTGGGCGGCGGCCGCGTTCGCGTCGTTCCCGCTGGTCGTCGTGCTCGGCAAGGTCGGGACGATCGACGCCCTGCTGTCTCTTCACGTCGGCGCGGTCTTCGCTCTCGAGCTGGCAGGGCGGGTCGAGCGGCGGGGGGCACTGCCCGTTGCGGTCGGCGCGATGCTCGGTCTCGCGTTTCTCGCGAAGGGGCCGGTGGGTGTGGTCTTGCCGTTGCTGGTGTTGCTGGCCGGCCGCACCGCGGTCTCGGTGGACGTGCTCCCCGGCTGGCGCGCCTGCCTTCTTGGGGCCGCCGCCTGGTGCGCCGCCGTGCTTCCCTGGGGTCTCGCGTTCGTGCAAAGGCTCGGCGCCGGCACCGTCCAGGAATCACTCAGGCGCGAGGTGCTCGAGCGCTACTTCGCGGAGGGGGCCCACCACGCCGCCGCGCCGTGGTACTACCTCGCGGTCGCTGCCGTGGGATTCTTCCCGTGGGCAGCCACCCTGGTCATCGGCTCGGTGCGCGCTCTCGGGCGGAGGCGCGATCCGGCCGCTCGCACGGCGGCGTTCGCCGCGGCGGGATGGCTCGCAGGGCTCGTGTTCTTCTCCATCGGTCGCGGGAAGCTTCCCAGCTACGTTCTGCCGCTCGCGCCGCTCGCGGCTGTCGTCGTGGCGTGGGAGATCGGGCAGGAGATAGCCGATCCGCGCGGCCGCCGCCGGGGGCAGCTCCTCGCGGCCGGGACCCTCGCCTTCGGCACCGCCGCGCTCGGCCTGGCTGCGATCGCCGGTCTTCGTCCCGAGTTCCGCGGCGCGATCGCGGCGGGCGCGGTGATCCTCGCGGCCGGCACGGTGGGCGCCGTGGCCGGGCTCGTTCGGGGGCGCCCCCGTGAAGTTCACGCCGCGGTGGCCGTCGCGGGACTCCTGTTCAGCGCGGTCTGTTCCGCGACCGCGTTCCCGACGCTTGGGCGGGAGCGGAGCGCGGCGACGCTGTGTCGCGAGGTGGCGGTTCTCTCGTCGGGGCGCCCACTGGTCACGGTCGAAAAACAGGTTCCGAGCCTCTGCTTCTACCTGGACAGGGCTCCCGAGTGGATAGGGGCGGACATGGTTGCGGAAAGGGCGTCGCGGTCCGATCGCCCGGTCCTGGTGATCGATCAGGTCGATCTACCGAGGCTGCCGGCAGGCGCCCTGACAATCATCGAGGAGGTGGGACGCGCCGGGAGATACAGGGTCTTCGTCCCCCGGACCCCCTCTCCCGCGCCGCTTGACGGTCCGTGAGAACCCCTGGTAGGGTGGTAGCGCCACCCATAACGGACGAAGGAGCGACGGCAACCCCAGATGGCCTGGTTCAAAAAAGAGAAGACTCCCAAGCAGGCGCCCCCCGAGGAACGCCGGCTGCAGATGCCGGAAGGCCTCTGGGTCAAGTGCGAAAACTGCAAGGAGATCATTTACAAGAGAGAGGTCGCCCGGAACGCCAACGTCTGCCCGAAGTGCAACTACCACTTCCGGATCAGCGGTCGGGAGCGCCTCGACGCGCTCTTCGACGAGGGGCTCTACGAGGAGTTCGATTCCGAGATTGCCCCGGTGGACGCCCTCGGTTTCGTGGACAGCAAGCCGTACCACGAGCGATTGGTGGACTACCAGAAGCGAACCGGGCTGAAGGACGCGCTCATCTCCTCCCACGGCACGATCGGCGGGTACCCGGTCGTGATCGCCGTGATGGAGTACGGCTTCATGGGCGGATCCATGGGGAGCGTGGTCGGGGAAAAGGTCACCCGGTGCGTCGAGCGGTGCCTCGCCGAGAAGAGTTCCCTCGTGATCGTCTCCTGTTCCGGCGGCGCCAGGATGCAGGAGGGGGCTCTTTCGCTGATGCAGATGGCCAAGATTTCCGCCGCCCTCGCCCGGCTCGACGAAGCGAGGCTGCCGTTCTTCTCGATCCTGACCGATCCGACCACGGGAGGCGTGACCGCCTCGTACGCGATGCTGGGAGACCTCAACATCGCGGAGCCGAAGGCGCTCATCGGCTTCGCCGGCCCCCGGGTCATCGAGCAGACCATCCGGCAGAAGCTCCCCGTGGGATTTCAGCGCAGCGAGTTCCTGGTCGAGCACGGGATGGTCGACCTGATCGTCGAGCGGTCCCAGATGCGGGAAGTGTTGATCTCCTGCCTGCGCTTCGCGGTCGGTGTCGGCCAGCCCGCCGACGCCCCCGTCCACGTTCTTCACGCCCACGAAGCCTGACACATCGCGGTTGGCGTCAGGCCTGGGAGTCCCAGAGCGTCTCGGCCACGCCCTTCCGCCGGTTCTCGAGCCGGGCCATCGCGAACAAGGTGTCCGAGAGCCGGTTCAGGTACGGGAGCGTCGAGGGGCCGACCGCCTCGTCGCGCGCGAGCGCGACCACGAGGCGCTCGGCGCGCCGGCAAACGGTCCGCGCGACCTGGAGCTGGGCGGCGCCGGGGGAGCCTCCCGGCAGGACGAAATTCTCGAGGGGACCGAGTTCCTCGGTCATCCGGTCGAGAAGCTGCTCGAGCGCCTCGACGTGGCGCGGCGCGATCCGCGGGCCTGGAATCCGGTTCTTGTCCTCCTCGAGGATCGAAAGATCGGCGCCGAGATGGAACAGCTCGTTCTGGATTCTGCGAAGCTCGGTGGCGAGGGCCGGATCGAGGCCGGACGAGAGAGCCGCGCCGATGACGGAGTTGAGTTCGTCCACCGTGCCGTAGGCCCGGACGCGGATCGCGTCCTTCTTAACCTCCTGCCCGCCGCCGAGCCGGGTCGTCCCACCATCTCCCGCGCGAGAATAAATCCTTGTGATCCGCGGCATCGAGTCGTCCTCCGTCACATCCGCACATCGAGACCGAACGCCAGCCGGCGTCCGGCAGCGGGGTAACCGTCCGCCTCGGCGTAGCGCCGGCCGGCCAGGTTGTCCATGCGGACGTAGGGAGAGTACCGCGCGAACTCCCGCCGCGCGAAGAGGTCGAGCCGGAGATAGGCGGGACTCCTGACCGGTTCGAAGGTCACCCCGTCCACGTCGGATCGCGACCCCACGAACGTGGTCATCAGCGTCAGCAGCAGGCGATCCAACGGGTGGGCGGTCGCGGCGACGTACGCCCGGTGCCGCGGCCGGCGGGGGAGGTCGCGGCCGGTCATCCTGTCCTCGGTTCCCAGCAGAGTGTAACCGGCGTCGAAGGCAAGCCGGCGGGATGCGGGCCACCGCGCCGCGACCTCGATCCCGCGCGCCAGCGCCCGGCCGACGTTCTCGTTCCTGGAAGACGGGAAGTCGTACAGGATGAGGTCCTTGTAGTCGCTCCGGAAGGCGGAGATCTCGACGCGCCCGCCCCCCTTCACGTACCGCTCGAGACCGAGCTCGAACGTGGTCGAGCGCTCGGGCCGAAGCTCGGGGTTCCCCGAGTACGGATAGTAGAGCTCGCCGATCGACGGCGCGCGGAACGCACGACCGGCCGAGACGCGGAACTTCCACCGGGAGCCGGCCGACAGCCGCGAGAGCGTCCCCCTCGGGCTCAACTCCCCGCCGAACGCGCTGTGGCGGTCGTAGCGGATGCCGCCGGTCGCCGACCACCGGCGACCGAGACGCAGCGATTCCTGGGCGCCCGCCGCCCAGATACGGCTCCGGTCCCGGTCGAGCGCGGGCCCGTACGAAGTTCTCGAGGACACCTCCCAGGCGTCCCAGGACGCGAAGGCGACGAGGGTCCGTCCGGAGGAGCGCCAGGTCTCGGTGGCGCGAAGTTGCACGGTGCGCGCGTCGCTGTCCGACGAGCTGAAGAACGGGTCGTCCGGATTCCGGAACGTGGGCTCCGCGCGTGTCGTCGCGACGAGCAACGAGGTCTCTCGCCCCGCGTCGTGCTTCAACGTGACGGGAACGGCGATCCGCTGCTCCCGGATCCCTCCGCTCGCGCGTGGCGTTTCCGCACCGACGGCTCCAGGCACTCCGCTCTCCGCGGAACGGATTTCGGCCTCGAGCGAGGCGGCGAAGCTGTCGCTCGCTCGCAGATCCACGCGCACCGAGCCGCTTCTTCCGCGCCAGGCGGAGTTCGCGCGGTCGCCGCCGGTGCGCGCATCCCCCGCGGAAACCGCGATCCCGGCGTCCCGAACCCCCGCGCTCGCGAACACCGAGGCGCCCCGGCTTCCCGCGTTGCCGGCCTCGAGGCTCCCGCTCACCCCCGCTTTCGAGCCCGGGGGACGCGTGAAGATCTGGATCACGCCGCCCAGAGCGTCGGAGCCGTACAGCGCCGAAAACGGGCCGCGGACGACCTCGATCCGCTCGACGTTGGCCGTGCTCGTCGAGGAAAAGTCGTACCCTCCGAAGTAAGGGGAGTTCACGCGGATCCCATCCACGAGGACCAGAGCGTGGGCCGAGCTTCCGCCGCGCAAGAACACCGACGTGACCGCCCCCTCCGAGCCCGCGCGCACCACGTCGAGGCCCGGCACGAGACGGAGCGCCTCGAGCACGCTCGTGGCGCCGGTTTCCTCGATTCGCGCGCGGGTGATGACGGTGGTGGCCGAGCCGACCTCCGATTCCTCCTCCGGCGCGAGGGTCGCCGTCACGACCACGCGCTCGGAGTACGGGGGCGGGTCGGCGGCACGCACCGTCGAGGAGGGCAGAACGAGCAGAACGAGCAGAAGGAGAGCCAGGAAACGGAGCGACCGCCTCGACATTCGAACCTCCCGTTCGACTCGACGCCGTCCCGTTGGAACCGGTCGCACGGGGGGTTCGAACCGCCCACCGTGCCCCGACGGGCCAGCGTCTTGTCCGGCAGGTCTCCTGGCTTCCGGATCCACCGCTTCGAGCGCCTTCCCAGGCGAGCGACCGTCGACCCGACGATCCTTCGCGCCCAGTGGCGTCTTGCCCGAAGCGTCCCCGGTTACAGTGGCGGGGGCCGCGCGGGAATCGCACCCGCTTCCCTAGGGACCGTGCACCCTGCACTTCCCGACCGGACTTCTCGAGCCGATGACGATCGGGGACGTTACCGTTTCGGGAGCGGCGGTGTCAAGACGGCGGGGGGTCGCGGAACCTTCAGGGCCGGACTTCGGCGCGGAGATCCTCGCTCGCCTTCGCGAACCAGGAACGAACCTCCGCGATGCGCTCGGGATCATGCGGCATGGAGGAGCCGACCCTCTCGAACGACCGTCGCTGGAAGCGAGGCGGGAAGGTGCAGGCGGCGGTCGAAGGAGCTTCGAGTCCACACCAGAACGTCCACGGCAGTGCCGGTGCCCGGGTCGAACGGCACGCCCGGTCCTCGAGGCCGGGGCTGCTTGACAGCGTCTGACGTAGCTAGCTCGGTCGCCCCTACTGACTCTCGCCCGATCTTCCGTTCACGGACGTGAGTTCCATGAGCTTCGCTCGGACCTGCCCGATTCCCAGAACTTCCGCCCAGTCGTTGAGCGGATACGATCGCTCCCCGGGACACACCACGAACGCACGCTCCAGTTTCAGGTCGTGTCGAGCGATCTGCAGCGACTTCGTGACGGTCGGCACGTCCGCGTACTTGAACTCGAAGCCGAGTCGCTTTCCATGGCAAAAGACCAGCAGGTCCAGCTCCGCGTCCGATTGCGTCGACCAGAAGAAGGCTTCGCGGTCGCCCGTCCACCGCAACACTTCCTCCATGGCGAAGCCTTCCCACGAAGCGCCCAGCTTCGGATGAGTCTCGAGCGACGCGAACGACGCGATGCCCAGCAACGAGTGAAGCAGCCCGCTGTCGCGCAGATACACCTTCGGCGACTTCACCTGACGCTTGCCGACGTTCTCGAACCAGGGCGGAAGCTGGCGCATCACCAGCGCTCCGGTGAGGATGTCGAGATGCCGTTTCACGGTCGTGTGCGCCTCGCCCAGCGAGCGCCCTATCTCCGAGGCGTTCCAGATCTGCCCATGGTAGTGCGCCACCATGTTCCAGAACCGGCGCAAGGCCACCGGCGCCACTTGCACGCCGAACCGCCGGAGGTCGCGTTCGAGGAAGGTCTGGACGAAATCGTCTCGCCACTGTCGGCTCTCGGAGTCCGAATCGGCGAGAAACGATCGCGGAAATCCTCCACGCCACCAGAGCTTTCGGAGGGTCTCGCGGCCGACCTCGGTGAGGTCGAAGCCCGCCATGGGAACACGCGCCACCCGTCCGGCGAGCGTTTCCGAGACGCCACGGATCAGGTCCGGAGACGCGCTGCCGAGGAGGAGAAAACGCGCCGGCAAAGGAGTCCGGTCCGCGAGCACGCGCAGGGACGAGAAGAGCTCCGGCCGCAATTGCGCCTCATCCAGGATCACGCAGTCGCGAAGGGGTTCCAGAGTCGTCATCGGCTGCGCGAGCCGGTCGTAGTCGCGAGGATCCTCGAGGTCGAAATAGGTCGCGCCGTGCCGCTCGGCGAACAGCTTTGCAATGGTCGTCTTCCCGCACTGTCTCGGGCCGAGGAGCAGGACGATTGGGTTGGAGCGGAATCGCTGTTCGATCCGCGCCAGCAGGTCGGATCTTTCGATTCGCGTAGTCATGCGGTGCATTTTGAGCGAAGGCTGCTCAAAATGCAAGTCAGAATATAACTCGATATTTAACAGCCACTTAACCAACTGGATCAGCCTGGAGATGGCTTCGATCGGAATAGACTTGGCTCGACCTGCCTTCGCTTCCGATGGAGATCGAAACGAGTTCGACCGTCTTGCCGAGGCCCTTCCCGATGCATCGTCTTGCTAGCGCGAAGCCGCTCGAGACGTTCGAGGTCTTCGGCTGCGACCACCGCGGTTACGGCCTTGCCGTGCCGCGTGATCACCACGGGATCCCCGCGTTCCGCGGAGCGCGGACAGTCGGCGAAGCAGGATTCTCCATCAAGGGGCCCACCAGTGCTCCACCGGCTTCGAAAGAAATTTCTCGAGGGGGATCCCGTCGCCGCCGACGAGCAGGGCGCGCGCGCCACGAAAGCGCGACTGAAAAGCGGCGATCCCCGACAGGCCCTCACGACGGCGTCCGCTCTTGACTTCGATGGCAAGAACCTGGCGGCCCGCCTTCACCACGAAGTCCGCCTCTCGGTTGTGCTCCCGCCAGTAGTAGAGCCGGCAGTCCCCCGACGCCGCGGCGTTGGCGAGGTGGGCGCCCACGGCGGATTCCACGAGCCGTCCCCGGTAGTCGGCGTCTTGCCGCGTGTCCTCGGGCGACCGACCGCTCAGGGCGGTCATCAGTGCGGTGTTCAGTACCTGGAGCTTCGGGATCGAGCCGCGCTGCCGGACCACGGAGCCGGCGTATTTCTGGAGGCCCGTGAGCATCCCGGCCCCCGCGAGCAGGTCCAGGTAATGCGCCAGCGTCGTCGCGTTGCCCGCGTCCTGGAGTTGTCCGAGCATCTTGGTGTAGGAGAGGACCTGCCCGGAGTAACGACACCCGAGCTCGAAGAGCTGGCGGAGGAGCGCGGGTTTGTCGACGCGGGAGAGAAGTAGCACGTCGCGCGCGATCGTGGTCTCGATGAGCGAGTCCCTGATGTAGCGGGCCCAACGCGGAGGGTCACCGGCGAGACTCGCCGCGCCGGGGTAACCTCCGAAGAAGAGGTACTGCTCGAGCGTGAACCCGAACGCGCGGCGCATCTCGTCGAGGGACCAGTGAGAGACCGGGAGCAGTTCGAAGCGCCCGGCGAGACTCTCGGAGAGACCGCGTTGCATGAGGAGCGGCGCCGAACCGAGGATCACCACACGCGGGGAAAAACGCGCGGTCGCATCCTCGTCCCAGAGCCGCTTCACGGTCTCGGGCCATGCGGGGATCTTCTGGATCTCGTCCAGCGCGAGGACGGCCCCGGCTTTTTCGTTCTCGCGAGCGAGGGCCCGGGCCGCCTCCCACTGCGCGGCGATCCACGCGCGGTCCCTCAGCGTCGGCTCGTCGGCCGAGGCGAACAGGGCGCGCTCTCCCCAGGGCTCGAGCGCCTGACGCACCAGCGTCGTCTTGCCCACTTGGCGAGGGCCCGCGACGACCTGCAAGAAGCGTCGGGGCTCCTCGAGCCGGTCGCGCAGCGCCCGCGCGTGATCGCGCGAGAAGGGGGCGGGTTCCCGTTTACTCATGATAACGAGTAATTTTACTCAAGATCGTGAGTAAATCAAGGTGCACGGCGGAAATTTCACCCTGCTTCCGAGCCGTCGGGGGTCGAAGGGGAGAACGGGGGCCCCGGAGGGGGGAAAGGAAGGAGAGTTCCTTCGCGAAGAACCCCCGAAAAAAAGCGGCGGGCCCCCTGATCAGGGGACCCGCCGCGCGGAACGACCGCTGTCCGATCCGTCAGAAAGCCACGAAGGGCTCGGTGGGGATGACCCGCAGCTTCACGCCGTCCAGCTCGGAGGGGAAGCCGTGGGGGTGGGATCCCTGCGGGGCGTTCACGTAGATGACGATGGCCGCCTCGGTGGAGTCGTCGTCCACGGCGCCCACGCCCACGCCGATCACGCCCGGGCGGGCGAACAGATCGGTCTCATGCCGCTCCTTGACGGTCAGCGCGAAATCCAGCTCGTTCTCGGACGGGCGCTGCTGATCGGGCGACACCAAAGTGGTGGCGGAGGAAGCCAGCGCGCCGCAGACGTTACCCACGAAGGTGAAGGTGTGGCCGCCCGCCTGGAAGGCGCTCACCACGCTCCCGATGGGATTGCCGATGGTGGCCGTGCTGCTGCCGGCGAACAGAAGGGACGTCGGGTTGGGGGTCCCGTCGTTGGAGACGATCAGGGAGCCCGAGTCTCCGCCGGTGCTGAAAAGCGTGCTGGGGGCCACCGCCACGACGGAGACCTGGTTCGTGAAGGTGACGGTGAACTTCGTCCCGGTATTGCACCCCTTCTGGTACTTGATGCTCACGCTGAGGTTGGTGGCCTGGACCTTGCCGTACGTCAGGCCGGTGGTCCGCCCGCTCTTGACCACATTCAGGCCCACCACGGGGGTCTGGATCTCGGAACAGGGGACGCCGATGTCCATGATGTTGCCCGTGGCGTCCACGTTGGCGTTGGCCGTCGAGATGGCCGCGTCCACGTTGGCCGTGCCCAGGGGCACCTTGTTGCCCGGGAAAGTTCCCACGACATTGGCAGTCGCGGCCACGCACGCAAGGTCGATGAGACCCGGCTGGATGTCGGCTTCTCCCACCACGGCCAGGCCGGACCGGGCCAGGACGTGGTTGTTGCTCAGGATCGACAGGGTGCCGTCATACCGGACCAGCGATCCGAGAGTCCCGCCGCAGCAATAAGCGCTGCCGATGTCGGTGGCGCTCCCGCCGGAGGTGCCCATGATGACGGGCGGCACCTGCTTCACCTGGTGGAGGGGGCCGCCGTCGGCCAGGAGCGGCCCGGCGGCGAGAGCCAGAGCGGCCAGAGCGATCGCGAATCTACCGCAGGTTCCGAGACTTCTCATACCCGAGACTCCTTAATATGACAGGACGTGATGGAAGGGCATTTCCGATCCCCCGATGCTACGTCAAAATGTTACGGTGACAATTATCTCATGTCAATGCCATATCCGGCGGAAATCCGGCCTTCCCCGATGCGTCATGATCTTTTCGAGGCTCGTCAACTTGGTAAGGCTCTCCCCCAGCTCCGGGCTGATTTGCAAGGCGCAATCCTCGCTTTTCATCCTCTCTCGTCGGAATTGCCGTCGAGCCGTCAGGCCTCGTCCACCGGCGCCAGGGGGATCACCAGGGGGCGGCCGGTGGAGGGCTCGATGCGGACGTCGGCGCGCACACCGTAAACGCGGCGCAGGTGATCGGGGGTCAGAACGGCGGCGGGTGGGCCGTCGGCCGCGACCGCGCCGGCGTGGAGCAGGACGATCCGGTCCGCGAAGCGCGCCGCGAGGTCGAGGTCGTGGCTTGCGATCAGCAGCGTGAGGCCGGTCTCGCGGTTCAGGCGGGAAAGAAGGTCGTAGAGGAGCAGGCGGTGCTTCAGGTCGAGGAACGCCGTCGGCTCGTCGAGCAGGAGGATCCGAGGTTCCTGCGCCAGGGCGCGCGCGAGCACGACCCGCTGCCGCTCGCCTCCCGACAGGCCGAGGAACGAACGGGCGGCGAGACCGGCCACGTCCGTGCGGCGCATCGCCTCGTCCACCACGTCGAGATCGCGCCGGCGCTCGAGGCCGAGGAGGCCGAGGTGCGGCGCGCGCCCCATCCGCACCACCTCGCGCACGGTGAAATCGAACGCCGGCCTCGATTCCTGGGGAACAACGGCGACGGAACGCGCCCGCTCGCCCGCGGCCACCGACCCGAGATCGCGCCCATGGATGAAGATCGAGCCCGCGTCCGGCCGCAGGCCGCCGGCTGCGAGCCGGATCAGCGTCGTCTTGCCGGTACCGTTGGGGCCGAGCACGGCGGCCATCTCGCCGTGGGCCAGGTCGAGGGACAGCCGGTCGAACACCGCGGCTTCGCGATAGGCGAAGCACACGGCGTCGAAGCGGAGGGCGGTCGCCATCTTCTCACGCCTCCCGGAGCCGGCGGAGGAACAGCACGAGGAAGAGCGGGCAACCGATCAGCGCGGTGAGGACACCCACCGGCAATTCGATCGGGGCGACCAGCGTGCGGGCACCGGCGTCCGCGAGGACGAGGAACGCGGCTCCTCCCAGTGCCGAAGCGGGGAGCAGCCGCCGGTGGTCGGCCCCGAACACGGTCCGGAGCGCGTGCGGGACGATCAGCCCGACGAAGCCGATGAGGCCGGTGAACGCGACCGCGGCCGCCGTGACCAGCGAAGCCGCAAGGACGACCATCCACGTCGTGCGCTCGACGTCCACGCCGAGGTGTCCCGCCGTTTCCTCGCCGAACGCCAGGAGGTTGAGGCGGTGGGAGAGCGTCAGGAGGACGGCCAGTCCGGCCAGGACCAGCCCTCCCGCGCCGAGCACGACGGTCCAGGGAAGCGAGCCGACCGAGCCGACGAGGAACGACATGACTCCCTGAAAGCGGCTCGTGTCGCCGACGGTCAGCAAGAACAGGATCACGGCGGAATCGAAGGCGTTGAGCACCACCCCCACGAGAAGGAGCGCCATGGAGCCGGTCCTTCCCCGGAGACGCGCCAGGCGGAAGAGGACGAGGAGCGTCACGAGAGCGCCGGCGAAAGCCGCGAGCGGCCGAGCGAGCGGTCCGCCCAGCGGGTCGCCGCCCGAGGCCGCGGTGAAGAGCGCCGCGCCGAGTGCCGCGCCCCCTGAAACCCCGAGGATGTACGGGTCGGCGAGCGGGTTCCTGAGGATCGCCTGAAACGCCGCCCCGGCTCCCGAGAGCGCGGCGCCGACGACGGCGGCGAGCAGTATCCGGGGAAGGCGGACGTCGAGCAGGATCGTGCGGGTCGGACCGTCGGCGCGGCCGAGCAGGACGTCCACGATCCCGGCCCAGCCGGCGGGGCTCGCGCCGACGCCGAGCGCCAGCACCAACGTGGCGCCGAGCCCCACCACGAGCAGCGCCCCTCGAACCAGGACGGCGCGCCTATCGTGGGGCCCGCTCACGGCCGCTTCTCACCGGGGCCAATCGGCCCGGTATGAATGAGCCCGAACAGCAGCTCGATCGCCTCGGCGACGCGAGGGCCGGCACGGAGCGCGGTGGTCGCGTCCACGACCTGGACGCGGCCGTTTCTCACCGCCGGGATGGCGGGCCAGCGTTTCCAGTAGTCGAGCACGCGCGCCGGATCCGAAGGGCCTGGAACGTCCATGCGTGCGACGACGATCACGTCGGGGGCGGCCTCGATCACCGACTCGATCCCGATTCGTGGGTACCGCTCCTCCCGCACGACGTTTCGCCCTCCCGCAAGCTCCAGGAGCTGGGAGGGGAGAGTTCCCGCGCCCGCGGCGATCAGGGGTTCGAGTTGCACGCAGAACAGGGTCGTCACGGGCGCCAGTTCATGTGCCCGGGCGGCGGTTGCCTCGATTCGCCGGCGGATCGAACCCGCCAGCTCGCGCCCCCGAGACTCCACGCCGCACAACCGGCCGGTCTTCTCGATCGCGGCGTACGCTTCCTCGAGGGTCTCGCAGCGAACGAGTTCGAGCGGAATGCCAAGCCTACGGATCGCGAGGCCGGCGTCCCGGTTCCCGGCTGCCGGCGAAACGAAGACGAGGTCCGGGGCGAGCGCGACGATCGCTTCGACCGACGGGTCCACATAACCGCCGATCTTGGCGACGCGCCTCGCCTCGGGAGGCCAGTCGCAGAAGGTCGTCACGCCGACAATCCGTTCTCCCAGGCCGAGCGCGAAGAGAATCTCGGTGAGCGCCGGACTCATCGAGACGATCCGGGCGGGGGATGCCGGGGACCGGGAGACGGGAAGCGCGGCCGGACGGCTACCGCACCCCGCCGAGAACAGCAGGGTCGCGGCCGCGAACCCGGCCGCCCGGCGCAGCAAAGGCCTTCGGATCGTGGCGGAGTTCCTCTCGGGCGCCGTCCGGCTCACGCGAGCCGTCGCGCGGACGTGATGCTATCCGCGCCGGATGAGACTGTAAAGCTGTGGGAGCGGCCAGGATCAGAGCGCGAAGTTGATCTTCTCGAACTTCCACACCTTGACCGGGACGCCCTCCTTGGGTCGGCGGCGCGTAGCGCCACGCTCGAGCGGCGTTCTCCGCGGCGGTGTTCAGGTCCGAGTCGGGGATCCCCTGAATGACCTGAACGTCCTTGACCTTGCCGTTCTCGTCGACCAGGACGTTGAGAAAAATCGACCCCTGCTGGCGCAGCTCTCTCGCGCGCGAGGTGTAGGCGGGAAGAGCCCGGTGGAGAGAAGCGGGAGGGGAGTCCAGCTCATCGTAGTTCGCCAGCTCTCCGCGGGAAACGACTCTTCCGGGTTTCTGTTCTTCGGCGCGTCCGGTCGGGGGCGGGAGAGCCGCGGCCTGGGCCTCGGCGGAGGCCGTCGTTGGCAGTTTCGAGGGCGCGGCATCGGCAGCGGCCGGCGGTTGAACGGCCGTGGAGGGAGCGACGGCGGGCACACTCGGTGCCGGAGTCTCTACCTTGTTCTCCACTGCCAGGGGGCCAGGATTCGGAGTTCCCAGCGGATGACCAGCGGCCGTCGAACTCGCCTCGGCAACCTTGACGGACGGCTCGGCGGGTCGGGTCGCCACCTGGACCGGCACCGGGCTCGGTTTCGACGCGACGGTCGGAGGCGGAACAGGTTTGGGTGGCATGGCTGCCACCTTCGTCGTGGCGGATTTTCTCGACGGCACGGTCTGGGTGGATCGGGTGATGTCCCGCCGAGGTCCAGCGGCGGACGGCCGGGCGGCAGTATCCGAGATCGTACCTCGTGCGCGCGGCGCCGTCTCGACGCCGGTGGCCTCAGGAATGGCCGACGATACGGAAGCTTTTTGTGGAGAAGGGGCTCGGCTGGTGCTCGTACTCTTTCCCGAGGAGCCGAAAAAGAGATAGAGGGCTCCCGCCGCGATCACGCTCACCGCTGCGGCCCAGATCCACTGGGGAGCGCCTGATCTTTTGGGTGTGTCGAACGGGATGCGTGTCGTTTCGGCGACAGCGGGTACCCGTCCGGTCTCCACTTCGCTCGGGATTTCAACCTGGGATGCAACGGCTGGAAGATGGACATTCCGGCGATCGGGCTGTTCCGGAGGGGATTCCTGGATCGCGACGGTCGAGGACGTGGAAACGGCGGTCGAGGTCGCCCCACCGTTCGAAGCCGATCGCCGCGGGCGGGCGCGCTTGCGAGACCGGGACGCGTCGAAGCGGACGATTTGCGGATCCCTGTCCTCGGTCGTGCCATCCGCTGGGAAGGGGGTCGGGGCGCTTTCTGGCGCCGTTCCATTTGCGTCGGACTCGCTCGTGGGCTCCGCGCAGGCGGCGGCTTCGAGAGTCGAAGCTTCGAGCGGCGCGTCGGCAGCGGCCGCCGGCTCCGCTTCGTGGAACTCGACCTGTGCCGACGGCAGCGGCTCCAACTCCGGGACCGCGGTACCTCCCCAGATGGGCATCTTGCGCGTTTCGTCCGGCAAGATCGCGTCGAGCCGCGCCATGATTTCTTCTTCGGTCAAGTCCGAGATGATCGAGGCGGCGAAGGAAGCACTGGGAGCGGACGAGGCCCGGGGCCCCGTCGGCTTCAACGGGGTCGTCACCGGCCCTCCTGCCTTCGGAGCCGGGGCAACCGGGAAATCTGGCGCCGCCGACGCAACCGGTCCTGTTGCGGTCTTGACGGGCGACAACGGGACGCCGGCGCCGCTCTTGTCGTCTTTCAGGAAGCGGCGACAGGTCTCGACCAGCTGTCCGGCGGCGATCGGCTTCTCGAGGTATTCGTCGCAACCGTAGACGTGAAGCGCCTGGGTCCTGTACTTGCGCCCCTTGTAGACGGCCGTGGTGATGAGGACCGGGACGCGCTGCCCGTGGGACGACTTCTTGATCGTCTGACAGACTTCAAACCCGTTCTTCTTCGGGAGCATCGCCTCGACGATGACCAGGTCGGGCCTGATACGTTCGAAAGCCTCGAGCCCTGCCAGGCCGTCGTTCGCGATCTCGACCTTGTACCCCACCGCGACGAGGGGGGCCCGAGCGCTCTCGATACTTCGGGGCTCGTAGTCGATGAGGAGTATCGTATAATCTGCCATCGGGTAACTCCGGGTCTCTTCCATGAGAGCCATCCGGCCTGTCCCTGCGGCCGGACCGCCTGGCCGGAAGACAATTCGCCCCCAGACCGTGGACTACTACAGGCACCCGGGACAACATAGGGCCGGGGCAACCGGCTTTCAAGCCTTTCGACGGTGCGTTCGTGCCCTTTCATCCTGCCGAAATGGACCGGGCCTGGGACGAGGCGCTCGTCGCGGCCGCCAACCTGCTGGAAGGCCATGAAGGCTACCCGTTCCTGTTCCACGAAGAGCGGGAGGATTTCAGGCTCGAGGTCGGCCCCGGCGGCGTGATCGAGGCGGCACGTACCTTCTCGAGCGGTCTATCGGTACGAGGCGGACCCGCCGGCGACCGGGAGCTCTCCCTGGCGGACCCGCGACCCGAGGATCCCGTCCGGCTCGCGAAGCTGATTCGAACCGGCGGATTCCCGGCGGCCGGCGGAGGGACTCGTCGAGCGGAGGTCGTCCAGGGGCGCGACGGGGGAGGGTCGCGGCCCCACCTCGAGGCGCTGATCGCAGCCGCGCTTCGTGCCGCGGGAACTCCGCGCGCCTCGGCAGCCGCGCGCTGGGTCGCCTTCGAGCAGAGGATCCGTGTCGCCCGTCCCGGCCGGCAGGTGGTATCGGACATCCGCCGTGGTGCTCGCGTCCTCCTCGAGGCCAGGATCGGTGGGCGCGGCGGTGTCGGCTCGGCCGTCGTCGAGAGGGCGCTACCGCCCGGCCCGGTCGGAGGACTCGAAGAATTCGGCGTCGAAGTGGCTGCCAGAGCCGCCGCGCGGATTGGAGCGCGCCGGGTACCGGCCGGTCCGCTCCCGGTGGTCTTCGCCCCCGGGGTTGGAGGCATGCTGATCCACGAGATCGTCGGTCACGCGCTCGAGGCGGACACCGTTTGGCGAGGCGCCTCGGTCCTGGCCGCCGCACAGGGAAGGGTGGCGCCTGACTGGGTGGGGATCGTGGACGACCCCGGCCGAGGACGTTCTCCCGCACGCTACGATGACGAGGGGGAGAAGGCAAGGGTGATCACGCTCGTTCGACGCGGCCGGGTCGCGGGGCTCATCCACGACCTGCGCTCGGCGCGAGCTCTCGGCGCGGCGCCCGCGGGTCACGGCCGACGGTCCTCGTTCCGGGAGACCGTCCTTCCGAGAATGAGTTGCACGTTCCTGAAGGCCGGGACCCTCGACGCGAGTGAGGTTCTGAACGGAATCCAGCGCGGCATCTACATCCGGCGAATGGAGGCGGCCAGCACCGACCCTTCGTCGGGAGAAGCCGTCTTCCGCGTGCGCGATGCCGATCTCGTTTGCGACGGGCGACTCGATGCACCGCTCGCACCCTTTCTCCTCCTGGTGACCACCCTTCAAGCCTTGGCCTCGATCGAGCGAGTGGCGACGGATCTCGCGTTCGATACGTGCATCGGCTCATGCATACGCGATGGTCAGCCCCTGGTCACAAGCGTCGGCGCGCCGACATTTCGGATTGGCCTGACCACGGTCATTCGATGAAAACAATTGAAAATACTTTATTTTCGGGGATGGACGGCCGAAGGCCGGAACACGGTCACGCCGTGTGTCGAGACATGCGAACTGCACAATGTCCCTCGATCCGCAGGGCCGACCTCGATGATCTTCTTGGCCGTGCGTTGACGCTCCTGAGAAGAGCAAAGAGGATCGCAAAACGATCGCGAGTCGAGATTTATCACCGGCTCGCGCTGCGGGTTCGAGCGAGCATCGAGTTTTCCGGCTCGCGGCCCCGTACGCACCTCGCGCACGATCAGGGGCTGGCCGTTCGTCTCGACCATCGAGACGATACGTTTTCGTTTTCGGCGTCCTCCGGCGGGGGGGCGGACGCACTCGATCGCGCCATGGCGCTGGCACTCCGTGGTCCAGCCGTCAATTCACCGGAGCGGGATCTCTGGGCGACCGGGCCGGGTACGGCGATGCTGGACCGCGACCCGGGGTCGGTTCTGCCTGACGAGGCCAGCCTGATCGCTTGGCTCGACCGGGCATCGTCCCGCGGCGGGTCGGGTTGGGCCGGGGAAGTCCAGGGACCGTCCTGGATCGAGGCGGGGCTCACGATCGAGACGCTCGTCGCAGATGGCGGGCTCGAGGCCTCGCGTTCACGTAGACGGGTCTGGGCGATGGCGATTCTCCGGCGATCTCATCCGGCTCCCGGTCACGAGAGGCCGAAGATTCTCGTCGGAAGAACGCTGAAGAACCTATCGGTGGATGGGTGGACAGCCTCGATCGGACCGGGCCGCCGAGGCGCCGCGCGCGTCGAGAAACCCCGAGCCGGCGACCTCGTGGTGACCGGTGATGCCGCGGCATGCCTGGTCGCTGCGCTGGCTCAGGCGGCTCACGGTTCCCCCCGAACGGGAGGAGCGGAAGTCGGGCGTGCGTGGTGCCTTCGGGACGATCCGATGTTCGCCGACGGAATGTCGGGTGGGACTTTCGACGACGCAGGCTTTGCCGCGCGAGCGCGGGCACTCGCCGACGGGTCGCGGGTGGTGGGGGTGCTCGGAACGCGGGGCCACTACAGGCGTCCCTCTTTCCGGGACGTTCCGACCCCTGGTTTTACCACGCTGGTGGTGGCGGAGAAGGACGATCGGATGCCCGCGAAGGGGTTCCTGGCGGACGGCCTCCGGGTCCACCGCCTGGAAGCCGATCGCTGGGTGTTCGACCTCGATGGGGTCTGGCTCGGCGATGGGCACCGGTCCGCGGATTCCGACCGGCTCGAGGTGACCGTGCGCCCTCTGGATCTGGTCGCGCGATGCACCGGATCCGTGGGGCGCGCCCGTCAGTTCTGGAACGGAGTCGTGACGCCTGCCCTGATCTTCGAGGGGATCCGGCTCCGCTGACCGGCCGCTGACCGCCAGTCCAGCGGAGAGTCGCGTTCAAGAGCGCCACTGAATCGTCAGAAGGGAAGCAGACCGGCCGCTCGGAGCTGCTCGGCAACAGGCGCGGTCGCGGGAAAGCTCGGAAGAAGTCCGGCCAGGCGGGCGAGTGTCCTCGGCACCCCGTCGAGATAGTGGCGGCGCCCCAGGACGTGCGCCTGGAATCCGAACGTGCCGAGCGCCTTGATCATTCGCTGCGCCGCGATCACCGCGAGCCGGTCGTGGAACTCGTCGTGCGACGGCGGATCGGGCAGACCGCTTCGGAATTCCTCGACGAGACGCCCCACCAGCTCGTCACCCAGCTCGACGTAGGCGTCGTAAACCAGGGACGCGAGATCGTAGCCGAGCGGCCCCCGGCGGGCATCCTGGATGTCCACCATCGCCAGCGAACCGTCCGTCCGGACCATCAGGTTGCGGCTGTGGTAATCGCGGTGGCACAGCACGGGGCAGGCGCAAGCTGCTGCACTTTCGGCCAGTCCGTGAAGCGCCGGTGCCAGACCGGGTGGCAGGGATCTCAGTGCCTCGAGGCCAAGCGCGTAATGCTCCAGGAAGAAATCCATTTCGAACCGGAAGCGGCCGGCGTCGAGAGCAGGCTCCGAGGCCCGCAGGGAGCGGGAAAGCGCCTCCGTCCCGCGGGTCGCCACGGCCAGCGAGAGAGTCACGGCGCGGGAGTAAAGCCGATCCCGCGATTCTCCACCGTCCGCCGCACCCTGACGGAGAGCCGCCTCGAGGGTCCGGTGCCCGAGGTCCCCGAGCACCAGACAGCCGGCCGCGGGAGCCACGTGCCGGATCCTCGCGACCGGGAGGCCGGCCGCCTCGAAAATCCCGGTCATCCGGATGTCGTCCGTCTCCCCCTCGAAAGGGGCCCCGTAGTCCATCACGATCCAGGATGAACCCTCCGGGAGATGAATCCTGTGGAATCGGCGGGTCGAGGCGTCGCCCGCGATCGGCTCCACACGTGCTCCGGGGAATAGCGATCCGACCAGCGTGGCGATTTCGGGGCGCAACGGCTCGCTCACCGCCGCGTCCTTCCGACAGGCCGGACGAGCAGCCCCTCACGGCGCTTCGTATCCGGCGGCAGTTCCGCTGGCGGGTCCGTGTCGCCGCAGACAACGGCATCCTCCGCCTCGAAGCCGGCGGGCAGCTCGGCGCCGGGTCCGACGATCACCCTGCGGAGGCGGCAACCGGGGCCGATCCACGCCTCAGGCAGAATCACCGAGTCCTCGAGCCTCGAACCTTCCCCCACGGCCGCGGCGAAGCCGACCACCAGCCGACCGTGAACCTCGACGCCGGCATGGAGATCCGCCCCCGCCCCGACGGCGACGATGGCGCCACCCAAGGTCTTCACGGGATCCGTCTCGAGGATTCCGGAGCGGACGTCAGGCGGTAAATCGAGCAGATGCAGGGAGTTCTCGAGGAAGTCGATCGGGGAGCCGAAGTCGAACCAGTGACCGGTGTGATCGAACGAAGCGAGCCTCCCCTCGGCGGCAAGGCACCGGTAAACGTCCTTGACGATGTCGCTTGCTCCCGACCCAGGAATCGAGTCGAGGATCTCTTTCTCGATGAAGTGGAGCCCCGTGAAGAGCCGGCGTCCGGCGACTCGCGCCGGATCGGCCTCAGGCTCGCCGGCGAGGGACAGTACCCGGCCGGTATCATCCACTTCGACCACGGAGTATCCCGCGCGCTCCGGCGCGAGGACCAGAGTCGCGGGGCAGCCGCTCGCCCGGTGCGCCGCCGCGGCCCCCGAGAGATCCACGTCGGAGAGAAAGTCGGCGTTCCGCACGAGTATCGTCCCCGCCCCGCGAAGGAACCGGGCCGCGTGCCGCAATCCGCCGGCCGTCCCCAGGATTCGCGGCTCGGGAGAAAGGTGGAGGTGTCGCACGCCGACACCCGGCGCCTCGGCGAGCACCTCTTCGAGTCGTCGGGGAAGGTGATGGAGGTTGACCGCGACCGAGGTCCACCCCTGGAACGCGAGAGACCTGAGGATCTCGAGAATCAGCGGGCGGCCGAGCACGGGCAGGGCCGGCTTGGGGGCGGTGAGCGTCAGCGGAAGCATCCGTTCGCCGAGGCCGGCGGCCAGAACCATTGCCTTCAAGGCCGTCCGCCCCTCTCCTCGAACACGAGGTCTCCGGGCGCGACGCCGAGAGAGGCGGCGCGCTCTTCCTGAAGCTGCCGGTAGGTCGACAGAATGTAACGCGACATCGGGAAACCAAGCAGGGCGGCGACCTTGTCGATCGCGGCCGGTTCTCCCTCGAGCTCAACGAAGCAACCGAGCGGCGTCTCGTCGAGCGCGATGTCGAGCCCTTCCAGGGAATAGGCCGTCCGGTACTTCTGGTAGCGGTATCGCGGCACGAAGCCGAGCCCCTCGAGAATCCGTTCCATCGTCTCCGGGTGCTCGATCGGCATCTCGTGTTCGACGCGGACCTTGTGCCGGTGCTCGCCCGGCACCGGTGCCTTGAACGTGAGAACCGAACGTCCCCCCGCACGCCGGAGCCTCAGCAGGCGCCCCGAGGCGCGCAGCGGATCGCCGGGAAAGTCGTGAAGGACGTTGTCCTCGAACTCCCGGTCCCGCGTCTTACGCGCGCCGACGGCCAGGAGGCGCGTCTGGGCCTCGGCGGCCGACGCGAACGGGAGCTTGATCTCGGTTTCCCTGCCGGAGGGATCCATCGCGACGCATGATACCACCGCCGCCGGGCAATTTCCGGGGCGCGCGAGGCGGCGCAGGTTGACAGCCGCCGCGCGGAAGTGCACGGTGGTCCGCCGGATTCGTGCCCGCGCGATTTCGCGTGGCGCCGTGAGCGGGAGCGCATCGTGGACGCCTGGACGGCCAGCCACTGGAGACTGCCGGTCATCTCCGGGGTGGCGCTGGCGGCTTGTTACTACCTCGTTCCTCTGCCGCTCCCGAATTTCGTCGCGTTCATCCCCATGCTCTTGTGGCTGGATGAGAATCGAGGCCGGCCTCGCAGGGAGCGGCTGCGCGCCACGTTTCTCTTCGGCATGGTGGCGTACCTCCTGATCCTGGCATTCATGCGGGCGATGCTGGAGTACTCGTGGTTCGGCGCGGTCCTCTACGTCGCCCTGACGATCGTGTTCGCGGCGTACGCCATGCTGGCACTGACGCTGGCCTCGTGGTTGCGCCACTCCGCGGGATGGCCGTGGGCGTTGACGCTGCCGCTCGCGTGGATTTCTCTCGAATGGGAGCGGAACTTCACCGACGTTCGCATGACCGCGGACCACATGGCGCACACGCTCGCCGGCTACCCTTTTCTGGTCCAGTTCTCGGATCTCACCGGGCCTTACGGGGTCGGCGCGTTCATGCTCGCCTCGAACGCGCTGCTCTACGAAGCCTGGCGCGGCCGGGGGCGGCCGGCGGGGCGCCGGGCCGCGCTGGTCCTTTCCGGGATCGTCGCCGCGGTGCTCCTCTACGACACCTGGGCGTGGACCCACCCGCCGCAGCCGAGCCGGACGGTTCGAGTCGGCATCGTCCAGCCGAACATCCCCCTCGACCTCAAGCACGGCTTGAAGACGCAGGCCGAGCAGTGGGAGATCCTGGCGTCCCTGAGCCGCGAGGCTTCGAGGGGCGGCGCCGAGATCGTGATCTGGCCCGAGACCGCGAGCCCGTGGGAGTTGCGGCACTGGCTCGACCGGCCCCGGACCCTGGCGATGCCGGAATTGCAGGCGCTCGCCGCCGAGACGCGCGCCACATACGTGGCGGGGGTGGAGTACTTCAGGGTTCGCGATCCGCAGCATCGGGAGTTCTTCAACGCCGCGCTGCTGGTGCATCCCGACGGAAAGATCGACCCGGAGTGGAGCGCGAAGATCTACCTCGTGCCGTTCGTCGAGGGGATTCCGTTCGAGCCTTTGCTCGGTCCGGTCCTGGCGGGGCGCGACGGCGAGATGCGGTGGCTCTCGGGGGGGTTCACGCGCGGCCCGAAAATCAACCCGCTTCCCGCCGGCCCGGCGCGGGTCGGCACGCTGATCTGCTACGAGGAGTTTTACTTCGACCTGGCTCGACGGCTCCGGAACGCCGGGTCCGATTTCGTCGCGGTGATGACCAATGACGCCTGGTTCGGCCGGACCTATTTCCAGCGCTTCCAGGCGGATACGGTTCGGCTGCGGGCGATCGAGAACCGGTGCGCGTTCGTGCGCGTGGCGAACACCGGGATCTCGGGATTCGTGGATCCACTCGGGCGGTATCGCGGGCGGACCGGGCTCGAGGTTGCCGCCACCGAGGTGGACGACGTGCCGATCGTCCCCGGACGGTCGGTGTACGGGAGGATCGGAGACGTGATCGCATGGTTCGCCCTTGCGGGCCTCGGAGCGGGGGTGTGGGCCGCGGTGCGGGCGGATCGCCGGCCGGAGAGCCGGTAGGAGGTTGCGATGATCTGGTCGATGACCGATCTCACGTGGGAGGCTTTTCGGGACCGCGTCCCTTCTCAGGTCGACGCGGTGATCGTCCCGATCGGTACCGTCGAGGCTCACGGGGGGGGCCCGCTGGGAACCGACATCCTCATCCCGGCGGCGCTCGCCGCCGAGCTCGCGCCGGGCCTCCCAGCGCTCGTGGCTCCCGCCGTGCCGTACGGCGTCACCCACGCGCTCCTTCCGTACCCGGGATCGACGACGGTGTCGTCCGCCACGTTCGCCGCGTACCTCTACGAGGCCGCCGCGGGGCTCGCGGACGCCGGCTTTCGCCGGATCGTTCTCCTGAACGGCCACGGCGGGCAAAGCCGGGAGGTGGCACAGGTGGTCGCCCGGCTGTGGGCGGAGAAACGGGTGTTCTCGATGGCGGTGGAGTGGTGGGAACTGATCCGGGACGCAACCGGGGAGATTTACGGCGAGATCGTTTCGGGGCACGCCGGCGTCGAGGAGACCGCGATGGTGCTCTCGATCTCCCCGGGCCTCGTGGACGCGGGGCGCGCCGCCGCGATCCGGCGTTGTCCCGTGCGCGACGGAGTGAAGGCGCGCCCGTTCCCCGCCAGCATCATTCTCGAGCGGCCCGAGAAGGACGGGGAGGGCGCCCCGGTCCTCGACCCCGCGAAGGCGGCGGCCTTCCACCGCCGAGTCACCGGCGCCGTCGAGGCGGCGATTCGCGAGGTGTTCGAAGGGTGGGAGGAGCTGCGGAAACATTGAAAGGAGCGCGAGGGGAGGCTCTCGCCGGCGATCGCTGCGAAGTCAGTTGATCGAGGAGGCCTCGCCGGCGTCCACGACGACCTGGTCCTTCCCCTGCGCTTTCGCTCGATAGAGAGCGCGGTCCGCGGCGTCCACCAACTCGTCGACCCCCGAGATGCCGGCGTGGGACGGGAAGGTGGCGACTCCCGCGGAGACCGTGAGCCGCATCGGGCTCTCCTCGGACAGGAAAACGAACTCACGCACCGCGACGCGAATGCGTTCGGCGACGCGCGCGGCCATGGCGCCCCAGGTGTGCGGCAGGACCATGACGAACTCCTCGCCCCCCCAGCGCGCCGCGAGATCGGTCGCGCGGGCGCCGCCGGCGACGAGGGTGGCGAACTGCTGCAGCCCGACGTCGCCGGCCGCATGGCCCACGGTGTCGTTCAGCCGCTTGAAATCGTCCAGGTCGAACATCACGAGCGAGAGCGGCGTCCCGTACCGCTGCGCGCGGAGCCACTCCTCGATGAGCCGGCGCTGGAAATGCCGGAAGGTGTACAGACCGGTCTTGTCGTCCACGGCCAGCTGTTCGTGCAGCTGGTCGCACCTCGCCGTCAACTCGCGGTTGGCGTTCTCGAGGGTCACGTACTGTTCGCGTTTTCCGAGCATGGCGCGAATGCGCACGTCCACTTCCTCGAACGCGAACGGCTTGACCACGTAGTCGTCCACCCCCGCCCCGAACGCCTCGACCTTGTCCTCGACGCTCCTGGACGCCGACAGCAGAATGATCGGAATGCCGTGGGTGGCGACGTCCGACTTGAGCGCGCGGGCGACCTGGTGGCCGTCGAGTCCCGGCATCCTGAGATCGAGAAGGATGATGTCGGGTTGCTCGCGCCGCGCAACCGCGAGCCCCTCCTCGCCGTCCGGCGCATCGAGAATGTCGTAAGGCAGACCGCGAAACCAGGTACACAGGAGCCGCGCCGTCTCGGGATCGTCGTCCACCACCAGGATCCTGGCGCAGGCTCCGATCGGCGTCGTGCGTGCGACCATTTCGGGTCAATCCATCTGTTTCCGCAGAAACGCTGGGACATCCAGATCGTCCTTCGTGATGCTCAGGTTCGGGGTCCACCCCTCGTCGGTCGTGTCGAACTCCAACCTCTCCGAGTTCCCGTGGCGGAGGAAACGATCCGGGTGTCGCACCGGCGCCGCCTGAACTTCCGCGGCGGTCGCGCCGGAGCGGGCAGGCGTGCGGGGGATTCCGGACAGGGCGGCGAGCGCCCGGTGCTCGTCCCGGACGAAACCGGTGGCGATCACCGTCACCTTGACGCTTCCCTTCATCCCGCGGTCGATCACCGTCCCGAAAATGATGTTGGCGTCGGGGTCGGCCGCCTCGTGGATGATGCCGGCCGCCTCGGACACCTCGTGGAGCGTCATGTCCTCGCCGCCGGTGATGTTGATGAGCACCCCGCGGGCACCGTGAATGGAGGCGTCCTCGAGGAGCGGGGAGGAAATAGCGCGTTGCGCCGCCTCCACCGCCCGGTGTTCTCCCTCCGCGACGCCGGTCCCCATCAACGCCATCCCCATCCCCGACATGATAGTCTTCACGTCCGCGAAGTCCAGGTTGATCTCCCCGGGGACGGTGATCAGGTCGGAGATTCCCTGAACGGCCTGGCGGAGAATGTCGTCCGCCATCAGAAACGCCTCGGCCAGCGGGGTTCCCTTCTCGACGGTGTGGAGCAGCTTGTCGTTGGGGATGGTGATCACCGTGTCCACCACCTGCCGCAGCGCGGCGAGCCCCTCCTCGGCCTGCGCTTTTCGCCGCCGTCCCTCGAAGTCGAACGGCTTGGTGACCACCGCCACCACGAGCGCTCCCATTTCCCGCGCCAGGTTCGCGATGATCGGCGAGGCGCCCGTGCCGGTGCCGCCGCCGAGCCCCGCGGTCACGAACACCATGTCCGCCCCGCCGAGCAGCTCCAGCACCTTGTCGGTGTCCTCGAGCGCGGCGCTGCGCCCGACCTCCGGGTTCGAGCCGGCGCCGAGCCCCTTCGTCAGCTTCGAGCCCAGCTGGAGCTTCACCGACGAGCGGTTGTTCTTGAGAGCCTGGCAATCGGTGTTGGCCGCGATGAAACCGACTCCCGCGACGCTGGCGGCGATCATCCGGTTGACCGCGTTGCCGCCGCCGCCGCCCACGCCGATGACCTTGATGTTCGCGACCGCCGCGTGGGAGTCGTCGAACGTCAGTTGAAGCGGCCTGCTCCGGCGGTTCTCATCGTCCATCGTGATCATCTTTGGTCTTCTCCCCCATGTTCTTCATGCGGTGTGCGTCCCGCGTTATCGTCATCGTCAGAACGTCGCCCGGACCCAGGCCTTCATCCGGCCCCCCATCTTTCCCAGAAAACCGCCGGAAAGAGGCAGCGAGGAGCGTAGCCTCCCGTTGCGATGGCGCGCGCCGTAGAGGGCGAGGCCGACCGCCGTGAGATACTGCGGGCCGCACGGGGGCTCCCCGAGCCCTTCGACCCCCCCCACCTGCCCGAGCCGAACCGGAAGATCGAACACCTGCTCGGCGACCTCGGCGACGCCGGGCAACAGGCTGCCTCCCCCGGTGAGCACCAGCCCCGCGTTCAACATCCTCTCGAAGCCCGCCCGCACGATCTCCTCTCGGAGTAGGGAGAAGATCTCCTCGGCGCGCGGCTCCAGGATCGCGGCCATCACTTGCCGCTGCAGCAGCCGCGGCTTCCGCTCGCCGATGGACGCGACCTCGATCGCGTCGTTGTCCTCCACCATCGCCGCCAGCGCGCAGCCGTGCTCGATCTTCAGCCGCTCCGCTTCCGGGATCGGCGCACGAAGGCCGACCGCCAGGTCGTTCGTGAAGTGCCCTCCCCCGACGGGAAGCACGGCGGTGTGCCAGATCGAGCCACGCTCGAACAGCGCCAGGTCCGTGGTCCCTCCCCCCACGTCGATCAGGGCGACCCCCAGCTCCTTCTCGTCTTGGCTCAGCGCCGACTCGGCCGCGGCGAGCGATTCGAGCACCGTGTCGCGCACCTCGATTCCCGCCCGGTTCACGCAGGTGACCAGGTTCTGGACCGACATGGTCGACGCGGTGACGATGTGGACGTTCGCTTCGAGGCGCGCTCCGGTGAGTCCGACCGGCGACGCGATCCCCCCCTGGTTGTCCAGCACGAACTCCTGCGGGAGCACGTGGAGGATCTCGCGGTCCTGCGGGATACTGACGGCGCGCGCGGCGTCGAGCACCCGCTTCATGTCTTCCTTGGAGACGGTGCGGTCCTTGCCCGAGACCGCCACGACGCCGCGGCTGTTGAAGCTGCGGATGTGGGCGCCGGCGACCCCCACGGTGGCCCACTCGACGCTCAGACCGGCCATGACTTCCGCCTGTTCCACCGCCGCCTTGATCGCTTCGGCGGTGGAGTCGAGGTGCACCACCACCCCTTTTCGAAGACCGCGGGACGGCGCCTCCCCGAGGCCGACCGCCTCCACGGTTCCCTGTTCCTTCATCTCGGCGACGACGCACGAGATCCGGGTCGTTCCGATGTCCAGCCCCACCACGTAGCGTTCGTTCCTGGCCATTCAGTTGATCTCCGATGAGGAAACGTCCGAGGCCGGAAGGATCGAGATCCGGCGGTTCCAGCGCAGGTCGACGCAGGCCGCCGGCCCCAAGCGCCTCTCGATCTCCGGCCGCAGGGCGAGGTAGTCGTTCAGGTTCCGATCGACGCGTTCCGCGTCGAGAAGAATTCGAGGTCCCGGCTTCCGGGGCACGACGGCGATCCGGCCGGCCTGGGAGAGATCGAGCTCCGAGACCTCGGTCTCCCACGACGCACTCGCGGCGCGAATCGTCGCGATCGCCCTCGCACCCAGGGCCAGAGCGTCGGTGAGATCGGTGCCGTCAAGCCGGTCGAGTCCGGTGAGCACCGGCTGGTCCAGCGAGAATCCGGGGCCGACGGGACCCATGACGAACCCGCGCTCGTCCACGACGTGGACGAGGCCGCGGATCACCGCCAGCGCCGCCGGTGAGCGCTCCGCCACGACGACACGGAGCGTGTGGGGGAGGATTCGTTTCACCGCCGCTTCCCTGACCCACGGGTCGGAGGCGGCTCGCGCGGCGACCGCGTCCAGGTCCAGCGCGAGGAGGTTCCTGCCGAGCAACGGCGCGAGGGACGCGCGGATCGCCCCGGGCGAAGTCCGGGCCGCTCCCTCCACCTCGATCGTCGTCAGGGCGAGGCCGGACGTCGTGGTGAGATGCAGCACGGCCTGCCAGCCGGAGTAAGCGAGCAGCGCCGCCACCACGAGGTTCACCGCGACGACGCCGGTCCAGCGAAGGATCGTCCGGGTCCGGCGCGCCTTGCGGACCTCGCGGTTCACCCGGCGCCGCCAGTAGCGGCGGTCGGGCTCCGCGATCGGTCCGCCCTGTTCGAGGGTCACCGTTTCCTCCCGCTCGGTTTCGTCTTCGCGCCGAGCCGGATCAACTCCTCGCCGACCTTCCACACGTTGCCCGCGCCGAGGGTGAGGACCATGTCCCCCTCGTGGATCGTCTCGCGGAGGAGCGCCGGGATTCTCGCGAGGTCGGGTTCGAAGGTCACCGACGGATGCCCGTGCCTCACGAGGGCATCGGCCACCGCCGCGCCGTCCACGCCGGGGATCGGCGGTTCCCCGGCCGCGTAGATCTCGGTCACCACCACGCGGTCCGCGAGGAAGAACGCCCGTCCGAATTCCTCGAGAAGCGCCTTCGTCCGCGTGAAGCGGTGGGGCTGGAACACCACGACCGTTCTCACGCCGAACCCCTCGCGCGCCGCGGCGAGCGTGGCGGCGATCTCCGTCGGGTGGTGCCCGTAATCGTCCACGACGAGGGCGCCGAGCGCCGTTCCCCGGAGCTGAAACCTGCGGTCCACTCCGCGGAAGCTCGAGAGCGCCCGCGCGGCGGAAGCGAAAGGAACATCGAGTTCGAGGCCGACCGCGATGGCCGCGAGCGCGTTGTAGACGGAGTGGCGCCCGGGGACCTGAAGCTTGACCTCGCCGAGGCGCACGCCCCGACAAAGGGGGGTGAACGTCGAGCCGAATCCGGAGACGGCGACGTCGGTCGCGGAGATCTCCGCCTCGCTCGAGAGGCCGTAAGGGATCCAGCGGCGATCCACGCGCGGGAGGAGCGCGCGCACGTTGGGGTCGTCGAGGCACGCCACCACGGCGCCGTAAAAGGGCACGCGGGAGACGAACTGGAGGAACGCGTCTTGAATCGCGAGCAGATCGGCGTAGTGGTCGAGGTGCTCCCGGTCGATGTTGGTGACCACGGCGATCGTCGGCTTCATCTTGAGAAACGAGCCGTCCGACTCGTCGGCCTCGGCCACCATGATGTCGCCCTGGCCGAGCTTCGCGCCGGACTTGAGCGTGCCGATCCGGCCGCCGATGACCACCGTGGGATCGAGCCCGCCCTTCGCCAGGACCGCGGCGATCATGGCGGTGGTGCTGGTCTTGCCGTGGGAGCCCGCCACGGCGACGCCGTATTTCATCCGCATGATCTCGGCGAGCATCTCGGCCCGCGGGATCACCGGAATTTTGCGGCGGCGCGCCTCGACCACCTCGGGGTTGTCCGGGCGGACCGCGGACGAGACGACGACGACGTCGGCGTCCCGGATGTGGGACGCGCGGTGGCCCCGATGCACCGCCGCCCCCAGCTTCTTGAGGCGACGCGTGGCCGGGCTGGTCGCGAGATCCGATCCGGAGACGGGGTACCCGAGGTTGACGAGCACCTCGGCGATGCCGCTCATCCCCGAGCCGCCGATCCCGACGAAGTGGAGCCGCCGCGCCTTACGGAACATCGGGCGTCTCTTTTCCGCCGGGCCGATCGCCCAGGGGCGCGCCGACGCCGAGAAGCGCCTCGGCGACGTCGGCGATCCGCTCCGCCGCGTCGGGCCGGGAGAGGCGCCGCGCGGCCTCTCCCATCCCCCGCCGCCGTCCTGGATCCGAGGCGAGGGGAACGATCGCCTCCGCGAGACGGTCGCCGTCGAGATCCCGGTCGAGGATCAACAGGGCGGCGCCGGCGTCCCGCACCGCTTCGGCATTGAGCCGCTGATGGTCGTCCGCCGCGAAAGGGTAGGGGACGAGCACAGCCGGACGTCCCGCGGCCGCGAGTTCCGAGAGGGTCGTGGCGCCGGCGCGGCAGACGACCAGGTCGGCCGCCGCGAACCGGGCCGGCATGTCGTCCAGGAAGGCCCGCACCTCGTGGGGGCCGGAATAGGCCTCGTACGCGTCGGCGACGAAACGTTCGTCCTCCGCTCCGGTCTGGTGAACGATCCGCGGCGCCGGGTCGATGCGGGCGAGGCGGGGGAGCGCGCCGGCCGTGGCGCGGTTGATCGAGCGGGCGCCCCGGCTCCCGCCGAACACCAGCAGCGAAAGCCTGTTGCCGGGCGGCGGAGCTCCGATCGCGGCGAACTCCCGCCGCACCGGGTTTCCCGTGACGAACCCCCGGCCGCCGAGTCGTACGCGGGCGGCCTCCGAGGGAACACACACCGCGTCCACGCGCGGCGCGAGCCAGCGATTGACCGCTCCCGGAAAGTGGTTCTGTTCCATCACCATCGTTCTCACGCGAAGGAGCCTCGCGGCCAGCACCGCGGGTCCCGATGCGTACCCACCCACCCCGATCACCAGATCCGGCCTGTCACGGAGCATCCAGGCCAGGCACCGCGCTGTCGCCAGGGCCGCCGCCGCCGCCGCCGCCGCGCGCGCCGGCAGGCTCGCTCCCTTGATTCCCAGCATCGCCATCGTCCGCAGCCGGTAGCCGGCGGCGGGTACGAGTCGCGTCTCGAGACCGCGTGTCCCGCCGACGAACTCGATGGCCACCGCCGGGTGCCTCCGCTTCATTTCGTCCGCCACCGCGAGGGCGGGGAAGACGTGGCCTCCCGTCCCGCCCCCCGCCACGACGATCCTTTTCGCCCCCTTCTTCACCCCCACCCCGCTCAGCTCGAGTGCTGGGACACGTTCAGCAGCAGTCCGGCCGCCGCCATGCTCGCCACCAGGGAGGAGCCCCCGTAACTGATGAACGGCAGCGGCAGCCCCTTCGTCGGAAACAGTCCGAGGCAGACCGCCATGTGGATCAGCGCCTGCAGCGACAGGAGAGTCGTCACGCCGAGCGCCAGGTAGAAGCCGAAGCGGTCCGGTGCCCTGCGCGCCGCGCGCATCCCGCGCCAGAACAGGATCACGAATCCTGCGAGCAGAAGGCTCGTGCCCGCGAGCCCCAGTTCCTCGCCGACGACGCTGAAAATGAAATCGGTGTGGGCCGCGGGGAGATAGAACGCCTTCTGCTGCCCCTGTCCGAGGCCGACGCCGATCGCTCCGCCGTTCCCCAGCGCGATGAGCGATTGCCAGAGCTGGAAACCCGAGCCCTGGAGGTCCGCCTCGGGGTTCAGGAACGTCCTGATCCGCTCCATCCGGTAAGGCCTGGACAGGACCGCGACGACGATCGCTACCCCCCCGAGCCCGGCGACGGCGCCGACGGTCGCCCAGCGCAGTCCCGCGACGAAGAGCATCACCGCGACGAGTGTCGCGAGCATCAAGGCCGAGCCGAGGTCGGGTTCGATGGCGATCAGGCCGGACATGACGCAGGCGACCGCGAGGCACGGAGCCAGGACGATCCTGCGGTCGTTCACCACCTGTTCCTTCCGGGAGAGCAGGTGCGCCATGAACAAGACGATCGCGAGCTTCGCGATCTCGGACGGCTGCACGCTGGCGATCCCGAGCGGGAACCAGCGCCGCGCGCCGCCCGCCGCCGGCATCGCCAGCACCGCGATCAGAGCCGCCAGCGTGACGAGCACCAGAGCGGCCACGAGCCGCCGATCGTCGAGCCGGGAGTAGGGGATCCGCGCGGCCGCCACGAGGGCGAGCACGCCGATCGCCAGGTAGACCACGTGGCGAATCAGGTAGTGGAGCGGGGTCTGGCCGAGGCTCATCGCGAGGTAGTGCGACGCGCTCGCGACCATGAAGAGCCCCGAGAACACGAGAAGGCCGATGATGACGCACAGCCACCGGTCGGGCGCCGAGCGCCTAGGCATTCCGCCCTCCTTCCGGCAGCAGCGTTTCGACCGCGCGGCGAAAGTCGTCGCCGCGCTCCTCGAAGTTCCGGTACTGATCGAACGACGCGCAGCCGGGCGCAAGCAGCACCACGTCCCCCGGTCGCCCGCGCTCGAATCCCGCGCGTACCGCCTTCGCGATGGTGCCGCAGTCCACGAGCGGGACCGTTCCCGCGAGCGCGGCCTTCACCGTCGGGGCGGCCTGCCCCACGAGCAGGAGGCACCGGGCATGCTCGCGGACCCGCGCGGCGAGGGACGGCCAGTCGGCCCCCTTGTCCTTCCCCCCCAGGATCAGCAGCACCCGGCCGGGTGGGAAGGCGGCGAGCGCGCGCTCCGCGGCGTCCAGATTCGTCGCCTTGGAGTCGTCGTAGAAGGCGACGCCGTCCAGGGTCCCCACGAGCTCGAGCCGGTGGGGTAGGGCGCGAAAGGCGCGAAGCGAGCGGGCTATCGTCTCTCTCTTGCATCCCTCGAGGCGGCATGCGAGCGCCGCCGCCAGCGCGTTGGCGGTGTTGTGCTCGCCGGGCACCGCGAGCTCGGACGAGGGCAACACCTCTTCCTCCCGCCCCTCGAGCCTCAGGATCAGCATCCCGCGCCTCAGGAAGGCGCCGTCCTCGATTTCCGTCCGGGTCGAGAACCGGTGGAGGCGGCCCCGCACCGACGCGAGGCATCGCGCGCTGGCTGCGTCGTCCTCGTTCAGGATCGCGTGCCCCGCGGCGTTCTGGGCCTCGAGGACGCGCCCCTTCGCGGCGGCGTACGCGTCGTAATCGGGATAGCGATCGAGGTGGTCCGGACTCAGGTTGAGCATCGCCGCGACATCGGGACGGAAGGTGTCTATCGTCTCGAGCTGGAAAGAGGAAAGCTCCAGGGCGTGCACCGCCCCCGGTTCGTCGAGGGCCAGGAGTTCCGCGAACGGAGTGCCGAGATTCCCCCCCGTGCCGCCGGGGATTCCAGCGTCGCGAAGGATGGCTCCGATCATGGAAGTCGTCGTGCTCTTCCCGTTGGAGCCGGTCACCGCGACGATCCGGCCCTGGCAGTACCGGCTGGCGAGCTCCACCTCGCCCCACACCGGCACGGAGCGCTCGCGCGCCGCAAGGAGCAGCGGCTCGTCGGCCCGGACGCCCGGGCTGACCACGATCAGGTCGGCGCTCCGCGCCAGGTCGGGCGGATGGCCCGAGGTGATCAACTCGACGCCGAGCCCGGTCGCCGCCTCGGCCGCCTGTCCGATCTCGGCCTCGCCCCTGCGGTCCGCCACGACGACTCGCGCCCCCTTCGAGACGAGCAGTCGCGCCGCGGCCAGCCCGCTCCGGCCGAGACCCACGACCAGGACTCGAAGGCCGGCGAGCCTCGGCTCCCTCCGCGACAGCACCGGAGCGACCCTCCCCCCGCTCATCTCAGTTTCAACGTCGCCAGGGCGAGGAGCGCGAACATGATGGCGACGATCCAGAAACGGATCACCACCTTGGTCTCGCTCCAACCCCCCAGCTCGAAGTGGTGGTGCAGCGGGGCCATCCGGAAAATGCGGACCCCCCGCAGTTTGAACGATCCGACCTGCAGAATGACCGACAGCGCCTCCACCACGAAGAGGCCGCCGGCCAGCACCAGCAGGAACTCCTGCTTGATCAGGAGCGCCGTCGTCCCGAGCGCGCCGCCGAGCGCCATCGAGCCCACGTCGCCCATGAACACTTCGGCAGGATGGCAGTTGAACCACAGGAAGCCGAGACTCGCTCCCACGAGGGAGCCGCAGAACACCGCGAGTTCGCCGGTCCCCTTGACGTTCGGGATGCCGAGATACTCCGCGACGATCGCGTTGCCCGCCGCGTACGCGAGCACGGTGAACGCCGCCGAGACCACCAGGACCGAGCCGATGGCCAGTCCGTCGAGCCCGTCGGTCAGGTTCACCGCGTTCGCCGACCCCGCGAGAACCAGCACGGCGAACAGCACGTACCCCCACGAGAGGTCCGGGAGGATCCACTTGAAGAAGGGGAACGACAGCCGCGTCGTGAACGTCCCTTGCCACGAAAGCCACAGGAGCAGGAGGCCCAGCAGGATCCCCACCGCCACCTGCAGCGAGAACTTCCTTCGTGCGGTGAGTCCGAGGTTTCTCTTCCGGGCGACCTTCAGGTAGTCGTCCGTGAATCCGATGGCGCCGCACAACAGCATCGAGACCACGGCGATCCCGACGAACACGTTCCGGAGGTCGGCCCAGAGGAGCGTCGGGAGCGCCACCGACGTGATCACCAGAAGGCCCCCCATCGTGGGAGTGCCCCGCTTCGTCTGGTGCGAACTCGGCCCCTCCTCGCGGATCTCCTGTCCGATCTGGAGTTGCCGGAGGCGCCGGATCAGGCCGGGTCCCAGCACGAAGGACAGCAAGAGCGCGGTGAGCATGGCCATCGCGGTCCGGAACGTGAGGTAACGAAAAACATTGAACGCCCCGAAGTGCGCATGGAGCGGGTAGAGGAGGTGGAACAGCATCAGGGCTTCTCCTCGTGGGATCGAAGGATCGCCTCCACCACCTGCTCCAGGTGAACGCCGCGCGACCCCTTCACGACAATCAGATCCGCGGGGCCGATCCGGCCGGGAACCGTGCGGGCGGCCGCGGCGGCGTCCGTCTCGTGCCACGCCTCGGCGATCCTCCCCCGGCGCGCCGCTTCCACCGCCGATTTCGATCGTGGGCCGACGCCGATGAGCACCTGCACCCCCGCCTCGACCGCTTGCTCGCCCGCCCTGCGATGGAGTTCGTTCTCGGTCGGACCGAGCTCCAGCATGTCCCCCAGGACGAGGAACTTCCGCCCTCGGGTCTGGGTACCGAGCATCGTTCCCAGCACCGACTCGATCGCCGCCGGGTTGCTGTTGTAGGAATCGTCCACGAGGAGCGCTCCGTCCCGCAGACGATGGATCTTCCCGCGGCCCGGCGCCGGCTCGACGGCGGACATGGCGGCGGCGGCGAGGTCGAGGTCCTCGCCGGCGGCCGCCAGCACGGCGAGCGCCGCGAGCGCGTCGAGAGCCGCGTGCGCGCCGCCGATCCGGAGCACGAGCGGCCGGCTGCGGTTGCCGTGCCTGAACGTGAGCCCCGCTCCGGGGACGAACCGGTCGTCGACTCTCTCGATCGCGACGTCCGCGCCGGGATCGCGTCCGAACGTGATCCTCGGTCCGCCGTGCCGAGCGGCCTGGATGCGACAACGCTCCTCGTCGGCGTTGACGACCGCCGTCGCCTCGGGCCGGAGGAGGGCGTACATCTCCCCCTTGGCCGCCGCGATCCCGTCCAGCGAATCGAAGAACTCGAGGTGGACCGCCCGGATGTTCGTCACGAGGCCGACGTCGGGATCGACGGCGCGCGTCAGCGCGGCGATCTCACCCGGCGCGCTCATCCCCATCTCGATCACCGCCCACTCGGCGTCGGCGGGACACTCGAGAAGGCTCAGCGGAACCCCCAGGTGGTTGTTCAGGTTCTCCCGGGTTCGGTACACGCGGCGCGTCGCCCCGAGCCCGGCCGCCAGAAGCTCCTTGGTGGTGGTCTTGCCCGCGCTGCCGGTGACGGCGGCGACTCGAAGCCCCGGGCGCCTCCTCGCGGCCGCGCCGCAACGCGCGAGCGCGGCGGCGGTGTCGTCCACACGCACGAGCGCCGGTGGAGCCGGCTCGTCCGAGGGAGGGTCGTGCTGGATCACCGCGGCCGCCGCCCCCGCCTTCGCGGCCGCGCCGAGGTAGGCGTGGCCGTCCGCGCGCGTTCCGGGCAGCGCGAAGAACACGCCACCGGGACGCAGTCTTCGCGTGTCGATGGAGTACGAGTCGACGCGCGTTTCGGCGCGCGCCGCGGAGCAAGATGCCTCCCGCGGCGGCGGCGAGTTCCCCCAGGTCAAACGCGGGCACGAGCGGTCCCTCCACTCCAGCCGGACGCCGCCAGGGCCTTGCTCGCGATCTCGCGGTCGTCCAGGTGCTCCACGTGATCCCCGAAGCTCTGTGTCGTCTCGTGTCCCTTTCCCGCGATCACCACCGCGTCCCCCGGCCGCGCGGACGACACCGCGGCGGTGACCGCGGCGGTCCGGTCCGCGAGGGTCCGGCAGCGCCCCGGTCCCCCCGGCACGGACGCGATCCCGGATGCGATGTCGCTCAGAATCGCCAGCGGGTCCTCGCTACGCGGGTTGTCGGACGTGAGGAAGACGAGGTCCGCCAACTCCGCGGCGGTGCGCCCCATGTCGGGACGCTTCCCTCGATCGCGCTCGCCGCCGCACCCGAACACCAGCAGCGTGCGCCCGCGAACCAGTTCGCGCACGCCGTCGAGCACCCGCTTCAGCGCCTGCTCGGTGTGCGCGAAATCGACGAGGACGGCGAACGGCTGTCCCTCATCAACGCGCTCCATCCGCCCCGGAATCCGCTCGAGCGCGCGGACCCCGGCCGGGATGGCGTCGGCGGGCACTCCCGCGGCGAGCGCGCAGGCGGCGGCCGCCGCCACGTTGTCCAGGTTGAACCGGCCGGGAATCGGCGTGCGAACCGGCAGGCGAATCCCGGCGGTCTCGAGAACCGCCTCGGATCCCGCGAGGTCGCAGGACTCGTCGCAGAGGCGCACCTCCGCCCGCTCGGATCTTCCGAACGTGACGACGCGCGCGCGCGTCCGCGCGGCGATCTCGGCGCCGCGAGGATCGTCGGCCGGAAGCACGGCGGTTCGATTCTCGTCGAGGCGGTCGAACAGCCTCGCCTTGGCCTGGAAGTACGATGCCTCGTCGCCGTGGAAGTCCAGATGGTCCTGCCCGAGGTTGAGAAACGCCCCCACCTCGAACCGCGCCCCCTCGACCCGCCCGAGCGCCAGCGCGTGGGAAGACACCTCGATCGCGGCGAGGTCCACTGCGGCTTCGCGCATCGCGGCGAGAAGCGCGAACAGGTCCGTCGCCTCGGGGGTCGTGCGGGGGGCGGGGTGCTCCTGCCCCGCGAAGGCATAGCCGACGGTTCCGATGCGGCCCGGACGGAGGCCGGCCGCAGCGGCGATCGATTCCACGAGATACGACACGGTGGTCTTGCCGTTGGTGCCGGTGATCCCGACGAGCTTCAGCGCCTCGTCCGGCCGGCCGAACCACTCGCGCGCGAGGAGCCCGGCGGCGCGCCGGGCGCCCTCGACACGAACCCAGGCGATTCCCGGGTCGAGCGGCGAAGGGCGAGGCGATTCGGCCAGAACTCCCACGGCGCCGCGGCCGATCGCGTCGGGCACGAAGGCCGTGCCGTCGATCCTGAGCCCCGGCAGAGCGAAGAACAGGTTGCCGGGAAGCACACGGCGGGAGTCGAGGCTGACGCCGGCGACCTCAGGGTCGGCCGCGACGGTGTCGAGAGGCTGCACTCCCGCTCCGCGCAGCAATTCCGAGAGACGGCGCGGGGTGGGTGTCATCGCGCCCTTTTCCGCGACGGGAACCGCGCGGCGGCCACCAGCGGCTTCCGGTCCGGCTCGTTCGCCGTCTTCGCCGCCGCCGTTGCTTCGGGGCGCCCGAGCCTGAGGGCGCAGACCCCGCCTCCCGCGAGCGGCGAGCCCGGTGGCGGGATCTGCTCGAGCACCGTGCCGCTTCCGGCCAAGCGGGCGCGATAGCCGCGCGTCGAGAGCGCGGTCACCGCGTCGCGCAGGCTCATCCCTCGAAGATCGGGAACCTGACCGATTCCCGCGACCACGGGCCGGTCCGCCTCGGCCATCCCGGCCTCATCGGCGGCCGCCGCATTCTTGCGGGCGACCTTCCGGTCCGGTGGGACAGCCTTGTCGCCGGCCTGCGGCAACGGGTCTTCCGCGGCCGGAACGCGGAGGTACGTGAGGGCATCGGCCATGATGCGGCCGAACGCGGGCGCGGCGATGAGTCCTCCGTAATAGGCGCCACCGCTCGGCGAGTCGAGGAGGACGATTCCCGCGAGACGAGGCGCCTCCACGGGGCCGAAGCCCACGAACGAGGCGACGAATTGCGAGTGCGAGTATCCCTGGCCCGGCACGACCTTCTGGGCGGTTCCGGTTTTTCCCGCGAGCCGGTACCCCGGGACCGCGGCCTTCGTGCCGGTGCCGCGCACCACGACCCCCTCCAGGATTCCGGCGAGCGCATGCGCGATCCGCTCCGAGATCACTCGTTCCGGCGCGGGCGATGGGGAAGGGGCGAAATGTCCGGACGCGTCGCGCATGCCGAGGACGACTTGCGGTGGCACCCGGACGCCGCCGTTCGCCACGGTGCCGATCGCCGACGCGATCTGGATCGCGGTCACCGCGATCTCCTGGCCCATCGCCATCGAGGCGGGCGAGAGTGCCGACCAGCGTTTGAGCGGCGTGACCTGTCCCGTGCGCTCGCCCGGCAACTCGATGCCGGTGCGGTGCCCGAAACCGAACCTCCGGATCGACTCGAAGAACGCCTCGTGCGGGATCGTCCTGCCGACCTTGATGATCCCCACGTTGCTCGACTTCTCGAGGATCTCGCGCACGCTGAGCAGACCGTAGGGATGGTGATCCCCGATTCTCGTGCCGGCGACGACGATGCTTCCGTTCTGGCAATCGAAGGACTGCTCGGGCGTCACCGTTCCGGACTCGAGAGCGGTGGCCGCAGTGATCACCTTGAACGTCGAGCCCGGTTCGTACTGGTCCACGACCGCACGGTTGCGCCGCCCCTCGGGAGCGGCCTCGCCGTATCGGTTGGCGTCGGCGGTCGGACGATTCGCCATCGCCAGCACCTGGCCGGTCGCCGGGTCGAGCAGGATCGCCGCCGCGGAGAGCGAGCCGCTGTCGACCCAGGCGCGATCGAGCTCGCGCTCCACGATGTGCTGGAGGCTCAGGTCGAGCGTCAGCACGACGTCCTGCGGCGGCTTGGAGGCCGGCTGGACGAGTTGCAGCACCATGCCGCCGCGGCCGTCGCGGACCGCCAGGTAGCTGGCGGCGTCCCCCTGCAAGGGGCCGTCGAGAAACCGCTCGATCCCCTCGACTCCCCGCTGATCGATGTTCGCGTTCCCCACCACGTGAACGGCGAGCGGACCCTGCGGGTAGAAGCGCTTTCCCTCGGTTTCGAATCCGAACGGCCGCCCCTTGCCGATCGGGAGCCCGAGCGATTGCACCGCCCGGGTCATCTTCGGGTCCATGCGGCGCTTGAGCCAGACGAACGGCGCGTCCGAGCGAAGCCGCTCGAGGATTCGCGCCTCGCTGAGGTCGATCGCCCCGGCGAGCAAGTGCGCGGCGCGCCGAGCATCCGGCACCCGGGCGGGATGGGCGAACAGAGAGGAGGTCGCGACGCTGACGGCGAACTCCTTCCCGCCGCGGTCCAGGATGGCTCCGCGTTCGCCGCCGATCTCCACCATCTGCTCGTGCTGCCGCCGCGCTTGCGCCTTCATCTCGTCGGCGCGAAACACTTGCAGTTCGACGAGCCGAACCGCGATGGCCGACGCCAGAACGGCTACCGCCAGAGCGAATAGCGCGACGCGATTGCGGGCCAAAGGCTCCACCAAGACTCTCGATCCGCCGCGTGCGCCGAACCCGGGCTCAGCGCGCGGCTCGGTACTCGCAGGGGGCGCGGGGCGCGGCGCTCCCGCGACCCGGCACCGACGACCGGACGACCACGACTTGTCGCGGGGTCGGGTGAACGAGACCCAGGTCGTCCAGTGCCCGCCCCTCCACCCTCGGCAACGCCTCCAGGGTCGCTCGCTCGATCCGGAGGCGCCGTTCGACTTCCTCGAGGCGCTCGCGCCGTCCGCGCTGCGCCTCGATCTCGTACCGCACCTCGACGTACTGCATCTTCTCGACAAGGTAGGCGGCGATCGGGGCCGCCACGGCGACGGCGCCGAGAACCAGCAACCACACCCAGCGCGACCACCGTGGGTCGCGCTCCCGCACCAGCGGCACGTTCCGCCAGCGGTGCGGCTCGGACGGGACGGCGACCCGCATCAGAGTCTCTCCGCCGCGCGGAGCCGCGCGCTTCTCGATCGTGGATTGGACTCGATATCCTCGCGAGAGGGAGTGACCGGGCGCTGCGTGAGGATGCGGACGAGGCTCTCGCGGCCGCAGCCGCACACCGGAAGTCCGGGAGGGCAGACGCACCTGTCGGCGAGAGACCGAAGCGCGGTCTTGACCGCCCGGTCCTCGAGAGAGTGGAACGAGATCACGGCGAGACGGCCTCCGCGCCGGAGCAGGGAGACCGCGTCGGTCGCCAGCTTCTCCAGCCCCTCCACCTCCCGGTTGACCGCGATGCGCAGCGCCTGGAACGTCCGCGTCGCCGGGTGGATCCGGTAGCGGCGCGCCGCCGGCCCGGCGACGCGCTCCACGATCTCGGACAGCTGGCGCGTTCCGAGCAGCGGTCCGCGAGCCCTCTCGCGCACCACGGCGCGGGCGATCGGCCCCGCGAGCCGCTCCTCGCCGTACGTCCTGAGGATTCCCTTCAGCTCGGCCTCGCTCATCGTCGCGATCAGGTCCGCCGCGGAGGGGCCGGACGTGGGATCCATCCGCATGTCGAGCGGGCCGTCGACCCGGAAAGAAAAGCCGCGGCGCGGATCGTCGAGCTGAAGCGACGAGATGCCCAGATCGGCGAGGATCGAGTCCACCACGAAGACGCCGGCGCCGTGCAGCAGCGCCTGGAGGTCCCGATGGTCGCCGCCGAGCGCCGTGAAACGGGGGCCGAAGCGGGCGAGGCGTGCGCAAGCGAAGGCGACGGCGTCGGGATCGCGGTCGATTCCATAGACCCGCCCCTCCGGTCCGACCGCCTCGAGAAGCTGCTCGGCGTGGCCTCCCGGGCCCAGGGTGAGATCCACGACGGTGGCGCCGCGCGACGGCGCGAGAAGCGACAACGTCTCCGCGACGAGCACGGGGCGATGCGGTTCCGGCAACGGCTCCACGTTGTCCTCGAGGCGTGCGCTCGACAGCATCGGAACGGCCGCTCCTCCCGCTCAGATTCCCAGGTTCGCCAAAGTCGCCAAATCGGCGTCCGTGAGCGGGTCGTCCGTGAGCCGCTCCTCGAAAGCCGATCGGTTCCACACTTCGAGATAGTCCTGCTGTCCCAGTACGGCGACCTCGCCGTGAATCTCGGCCTTCTCTCTGAGGAGCGGATGGATGAGAAGCCGTCCCTGGCCGTCCAGGAGCGCGCACTGGCCATAGAAGTTCACCGAGTTCCTGAAACGCATCACGGCGGGCTCGAGAGAGGAAACGCGCGAGAGCTTCTCCTCGACCCGCGACCAGATTTCCATCGGGTAGATGCGCACGCTCTCGCCGCGAAGGCTCGTGACGAAGAACTCGGCGCCGAACTTCGGTTCGATCGCCGCACGGAATTGCGAGGGCAGCTTGAGCCGCCCTTTCTCGTCGACCTTCGCAATGGAGTTGCCTCGCAACATCGGCTCGACCCCCTGGACCGGCGTGCCACGCTTCGGGAGGTCGCGCCGGCGCGTCGAAGCCGACACGTCGGGAGCCCCTCTCGCCTCCTGGCCGCCCGTCGAGAAGGACGGAGCAGTGACCTTTCGGGCCACTTTGCTCCACTCTCGACCACTGCGTGATAGTAGGTCGAAGGTCCGAGCCTGTCAAGACGTTTCAATTAATTAAGCTGAGGGCGGGAGAGCGAAAATCAGGCGATAGAAAAGGGACCCAAGCCTGCGGGACGACCGAGCCTACTTCTTGCCGTTGCCTCCGCCGCCGGTGTTGCCCGCACCAGGCAGCCCGAACCCGCCGTTCTGCGCCGGCGGCTCGCTCTCGTTGTCCCCCATGCCAAGCGGGTCCGTGCCGTCCGGGTTGTCGTAGATCCCGAGCGAGTCGTTCACCGGGACGTACAGCGGCAGGTCGCGAAAAGCGATCTTCCCATCGAACGCGCGGAAGCCGACGACGAGACGATCGGCCACCACGGTGAGAGCGGGGGAGAAGTACCGGTCTTCGCGGGGGGTCACCGGCATCGGGGTCGACCACGCCCCCTCGCCGCAGGGAAGCACCGAGAGAAAGATCTGCGAGGTTTGCCGCACGGAGTACACGATGTACAGGTGGCCAGCGGCGTCCGAAACGAGCGCCGGAGAAATCTGGTCGAGGCGGTCGAGCCGCCCGAGAAATACCGGCTCGCTCCAGGTCCCCGAGGCGGCGCGGTACGAAATGGCGATGTCGAACTCACCGTGGGAGCGATAGGACCAAGCCGTCCATACCTCGCCGCTCGCGGCATTCGTGGCGTAGACCGGCTTGCCGTCGAGAGCCGGGTTGAAGCCGACGGGAACCGGCCGGTCGATCGCGAACGCCAGCGAGGCCGCGACCGCCGACATCAAGAGCACGAGGATCGGGAACAGGCGCCGGTTACGCATGGTTGCGCCCCCTTTCCACATAGGCATCGAACGTTGCGACTTCGGGGAACCGCCGCTCGACGCAGGCCCTCAGCGCTTTCATGCGGCCGAAGGCGATTTTCTCCCGCGTGGGATTCCCCTGCCCACCCGCGATTCTCCACTCGTAGAACGCATTGAGAAACAGCAGGTCGTGATATCTCCGCTCGCCCGTTCCGGCGAGGGCATCGGACTGCCGCAGGCAGCTGTGCGACCGCAGAAAGTCCTTCTGGCGGTAGTACGCCTCACCGAGGCAACTCAGCGCGTAGGCTTCGAGATACCGATGGCCTCCCCCGCAAGCCTCGTCCATGGCGGCGCGGAGCAGCCGGATTCCCTCGCGGACCTTTCCGAGATTCACGTAGCACAGGCCGATGCCGATCCTCACGCGGATGACCTCGTAGGTCTCGCCACAGCGCGAGTAAAGTTCCGAAGCCTCGCGGTACCGCTCGATCGCCTCGTTCTCGTGCTTGCGCTGTGCGAGGACTCCCGCGAGGACGTGCCGCGCGCGGGCCGCGACCAGGTCGAGCGAGGCTAGCGAGGCGATCCCGTAAGCGCGGTCGGCTTCCATCTCGGCGAGGAATAGGTCTCCCTGGTCCGAATGCACACTCGAGAGATTCAGCAACGCGCGGGCCTGCAGCGTGCCGCTCAAGGCGTCGGCGGCCCGGAGCGCGTTCCGGAGTTCCTGTTCCGCCAGAGAAAGCTTGCCGAGGCGGATGAGCGCGGCCGCGAGGTTGATCCGGGCCTGCGCCACCTGCTCCGCCCAGCCGTCCCCCGTCGGCTCTCCTTCGAGCAACTCGAGGGCGCGTTCGAAGTGGGCGAACGCGCGCCCCATCTCCCCGGCGCGCAACGCGTCGGTGCCGGTGACGATCATCTCGCGCGGGTCGCCGAACTCGGGTTTGAGGTCTTCGTACTCCTCGAGATCCACGACGTCCGAGAACGCTTGGATCGAGACGTTGAAGACGCTCGCCAGCACGCGGAGCTTGTCGAACGACGGATAACAGATCCCCTTCTCGTAACGGCTGAGTTGCGAGTTGTCGATTTCGCCGCCTTCGGCGCGCGCCCGCTCTTCGACGCGGCGGAGCGAGTAGCCGTACCCGGCGCGCAGCCTGCGGAGGTAGTTACCCAGCCGGATACTACCCTTGAGGTTCGCCTCGGCCTGTGCTTCCATCTGTTCCGCCCTCCTCCCGTCCGCCTCTCCGCCGCCCATCCCCCTGGCGCCCTCCCGCGGAGAGTCCGATGTTCGAGCTTCGAGAACTGCCTTCACTATAGTACTTTATCTGCAGGCTCCGGGAGTGAAATACGCCGTTCCGGGGCGGGCTTCAAGGGCCGGGAGGGGGACAGAAGCGGCGGCCGCGGTGATTTTGCAGCAAGAGGATCCGCAAGCGCCGGATCGGGGGCGGGGCGCTCCCGTGGCCCGCAGGGGGGCTCGGGGTGGGGAATCGAGGCGTGAGAGCGAAGCTCGGCAAGCTCCAGGAAAGGCTCGGCGGCGCCGCCGGCGGCGAGACCGCTCGCGCGTTCCTTCTTTTCGCGCTCTGCCTCGTGGCGCTCGCCGGCGTTGCCGGACTCCTCGCGTTCCGCGATCTGAGCCGCATGGTGCTGGCGCACAGGGCGGTGATCGCGCGCCAGGAGGCGTTCAGGATCGCCGAGGCGGTCGCGGCCCTCGGGCGGGACAAGAACGGGATCGACTTTCACCTGATCCGCCTCAAGCAGGCGGTTCTGCTGCCGATCATCGAGGAGCGGCTTCTGGGCAGACCGTTCTTGAGGCAGGTCGAGGTCCGCGACCGATTCGGGACGAGGCTTCTGGCCGTGGGGCGGGACGCCCGCGCGGAGGTTCCCGAGGGGTTCCCCTCGGAAGAGGACGGCGGCGCGGCGCCGCCCGGCGTGCCGGACCAGATACTCGCCGTCCAGCTCGGGCGCGGGGCGCGGCCGGACGGCGAGGTCCGCGTGGCGGTGTCGCAGGAGACGTCGCGCAAGGAGCTCGACGACCTGAGGCGGTCGCTCCAGCTCAAGGTCGCGGTGGCGGCGGCGTTCGGAATCGGCGTGCTGGTCATCGCCTTTTTCTACGTCCTCCACCTCATACGAAAGAATCGCCTTCTCGAGCAATCGCGGCTCGCGGCCGAGCGCCGCTCGTACGTCGGGCTGCTCGCCTCGGGACTCGCCCACGAGATCCGGAACCCGCTGAACGCCATGAACATGAACCTCCAGATGCTCGAGGAAGAGCTGCAGGCCTCACCGAGCCTCGAGGAAGCCGATTGGGGGGAGTTGCTGACCTCCACGAAGAGCGAGATCAAGCGACTCGAGCGGCTCGTGAACAACTTTCTGGCCTACGCGAGGCCAGCGGAGCCGCGATTCGAGGCGAGGGACCTCAATGCGGTGCTGCAGGAGGTTGCGAAATTCCTCCAGGCGGACTTCCGGCAGAGCGCCGTGGATCTGGCGCTGGACCTCGAGCCGCTGCTCCCAACGGTCGAGATGGACGTCACGCAGTTCAAGCAGGCTCTGATGAACCTTCTCGTCAACGCTCGCCAGATTCTGCGTTCCGGAGGGACCGTGACGCTCCGCTCCCGAGCCGGGGCGGCAGGCGATGCGGTGGTCGAGGTGGAAGACGACGGGCCCGGGATCCCGCCCCAGGACCGCGAGAAGATCTTCCAGGTCTTCTACTCGAATCGGGGCGGCGGCACCGGTCTCGGCCTTCCGATCGCCCGGCAGATCGTCGAGCGCCACGGCGGGACGCTCGAAGCGGCGGCGGGGCGCGAGCGAGGGACGATTTTCAGGATCCGGATGCCACGGCGCCACGCCGACGGCCCGGCGCCGGCAACCCCGGCCGGGGCGGGGCCGTGAGCGCCGCGCCCGGGAAGCGGGACCGGCGAGAAGCCGCCGCCGCGAGGGCCGAGGCGTTGCGCCGACGGATCTCCCACCATCGCAAGCGGTACTACGTCGACGACGATCCGGAAATCTCGGACGCGGAATACGATGCCCTCGAGCGCGAACTGCGGGAGATCGAGGCGGAATTCCCCGATCTCGCGACGCCCGACTCGCCGACGCGGCGGGTGGGCGGCGAGCCCTCCGAGGCGTTCGCGGCGTTTCGGCATCGGACGCCGCTCCTGTCCCTCGACAACGCCTACTCCGCGACGGAGGCGGTGGAGTGGGAGGAGCGGCTGGCGCGTTCCCTCGGCGGCGAGCGCCCCTCCCGCTATGTCGTCGAGCCGAAGGTCGACGGGCTGTCCATCGCGGTGACGTGGCGGGACGGCGTGTTGGAGCAGGGCGTGACCCGCGGTGACGGTGGGGTCGGAGAGGACGTCACCTCCAACGTGAGGACGATCCGCTCGGTCCCCCTCAGGTTGGCGCGACCGGTCCCGCGCCTCGAGGCGCGGGGGGAAGTCTACCTGCCGAGAGCCGCGTTCGACGAGCTGAACCGGCAGCGCGCCGATGCCGGGGAGGCGCCGTTCGCGAACCCGCGCAACGCCGCCGCGGGTTCGGTGCGCCTCCTGGATCCGCGGATCACCGCATCGCGCAGGCTCGACTGCTTCTTCTACGTCCTGGCGGAGATCGAGGGGGAGCCGCCGCCCGCGTCGCATCTCGGGCGGCTCGCGCTCCTCAGGGACCTCGGGCTGCGCACCAACCCGGCCAACGAGCGGTGCGAGGGGCTCCAAGCGGTTCTTGCGGCCATCGCCCGGCTCGAGGAACGGCGCCACGCTCTGGACTACGAGATCGACGGCGCGGTGGTCAAGGTGGACGACATGGACCTGCAGGCGCGTGCGGGCGCCACGTCGAAATTCCCCCGCTGGGCCGTTGCGTACAAGTACCCTGCGGAGCAGGCGACGACCCGGGTTCGAGACATCGTCGTCCAGGTGGGGCGCACCGGTGCGCTGACGCCGGTGGCCGAGTTGGAACCGGTGCTGCTCGCCGGGACCACGGTCTCCCGCGCGACGCTCCACAACGAGGACGAGGTTCGGAGGAAGGACGTCCGTGTGGGGGACACGGTGTTCATCGAGAAGGCGGGGGAGGTCATCCCTCGGGTCGTCTCGGTGGTCTTCCCCAAGCGGCCGCAGGGCGCCGTGCCGTTCGCGATGCCGGCGCGCTGTCCCGTCTGCGGCTCGGCGGTGGTCCGCGAGGAAGGGGAGGTCGCGAGCCGCTGCACCGGCGCGACCTGCCCCGCCAAGCGGCGCGAGGCGCTGCTCCACTTCGCGTCCCGCGCGGGGATGGACATCCAGGGGCTGGGGGACGCGCTCGTGGACCAGCTGCTGGCGAAGGACAGGATCCGCGACGCCGCGGACCTCTACGGCATCGAGGCCGGCGAGTTGGCCGCCCTCGCGAGGATGGGACCGAAGTCCGCGGCGAACGTTCTCGAGGAGATCGAGGCCTCGAAGTCGCGCCCGCTGCACCGCGTCCTCTTCGCTCTTGGAATCCGGCAGGTGGGGGAGCGCGCCGCCCGGGACCTCGCCGCCGCGTTCGGTTCCATCGACGCGCTCCTGCGCGCGACGGAAGAGGCGCTCCTGGCGGTCGAGGAGATCGGCCCGAAGACGGCGGCGTCCGTCCGGCTCTTCTTCGAGCAGGACGTCAACCGCGAGCTGGTCCGCCGTCTCGCGGAGGCCGGCGTGAACCTGCGCGCGGCGGCGAAGGAGCGTACGACGCCCACCGCGTCCCCTTTCGCCGGAAAAACCGTCGTGCTCACCGGCACGCTCCCGGGAAGGACCCGGCAGGAGGCGAAGGAGCTCGTCGAGCGCCTCGGTGGAACGGTCTCGGGAAGCGTGAGCCGGAAGACCGACGTCGTCGTTGCGGGGGAGGAAGCGGGGTCGAAACTCGAACGGGCGCGGGAGCTGGGCGTTCGGGTCGTCGGCCCGGCGGAATTCGAGTTGATGATCGCCGGCTGAGCGGGAATTTCGCTCGGTGCTGCACTAGAATGGGGCCGGAATGAGCGAATCCGCCCACATCGTGATCATCGAGGACGACGAGGGGAACCGCAGGGCCTACGCCAAGTACCTTTCTCGCCTCGGGCACAGAGTCGTCGCGTTCCCGGAAGCGCCGCCGGCTTTCGACTACCTCCGCGAGCACCACGACGTCGTCCTGGTGGTCACCGACCTCATGCTGCCCGGCACCGACGGCTTTGGCGTGCTGAAGATAGCCCGGCAGATCAACCCGGACGTGGGCGTCCTGATGATCACCGGCCACGCGTCGATCGAGTTGGCGGTGGAGGCGATGAAGCTCGGCGCCGACCACTTCCTGACGAAGCCCGTCGACGACCTCGACCAGTTGAAGCTGCGCGTCGCGAACATCATCGAGCCGAGGCTGCTGAAGCAGCGGGTCATCGAGCTCGAGAGCCGCCTCGGCGAAAAGTTCGGCCGGCTGATCGGCCGCTCCAAGGCGATGGAGGCGCTCTTTCGCCAGATGGACCTCGTGGCGCCGACGCGCTCGAACGTCCTGATCGTGGGGGAGTCGGGGACCGGCAAGGAGCTGGTGGCGAATGCGCTCCACGACAACTCGCCGCGCCGCGACGCGAGGTTCCTGCCGATCAACTGTGCGGCGATCCCCTCGGAAATCCTCGAGTCCGAGCTGTTCGGGCACGAGAAGGGATCGTTCACCGGGGCGGTGGGGCGGAAGGTCGGGAAGTTCGAGCTGGCCGACAAGGGAACTCTGTTCCTCGACGAGATCGGCGATCTGCCGCTCGAGATGCAGGTGAAGCTTCTCCGCGTGCTCGAGCAGCGCGAGTTCATGCGTGTCGGCGGGACCACGACGATCAAGGTCGACATCCGGCTGGTCGCCGCCACCAACGCGGATCTCGAGGCCGCGGTGGAGCATGGCCGTTTTCGCAGCGACCTCTACTACAGGCTCAAGGTGGTGACGCTCCGGATTCCTCCGATCCGCGAGCGGCGCGAGGACATCCCGCTGCTCGCGAACCACTTCCTCCTGCAGTTCGCCCGCGAGAACCACCGTGAAGGGATGCGGTTCGCTCCCGAATCGATGAAGGCGCTTTACGCGGCGCCGTGGGAAGGCAACGTGCGCGAGTTGCGCAACCTCGTGGAGAGCCTCGTGGTGCTCGCGCCCCGGGAGGAGATCGGGCTCGCCGACCTCCCCGAGGAGTTGCACCGGTACGCCGACGAGCCGGGCGTCGCGCCGGAGGGGGCAGGGGCCGGCGCGACGATCGCGGGATCCGCCGGGAGTGGGACGACGACCGAGGCCGGGCTCACCATGGAGGAGATCGAGCGGCGCGCTATTCTGAACGCCATGGAGAGAACCGGCGGGAATCGGACCCAGGCGGCGGAGATGCTTGGCATCGGCCTGCGGACGCTCCAGCGGAAGCTCAAGGAGTACCGCCTCGCCGAGAAGGGGGAAGAGACCCCGCAAGCCTGACGCCATGAAGTGGCCCGGGTGCGCCAGATTGGCAGCGAGAGGGTTCCAACGGTTTTTGAAAACGGCAGCCCGGCGCCATTTTCCGTGCGATGGCGAGGTCGAGGCCGCGGCACGGCATTTGCCTCTCCTTACGGTGCGATGACCCCGTTCTCAGTTGCGCGCTACACGGTTCTCGTGGTGGACGACGACTCATCCGTCCTCGCGACCTACCGACGGCTCCTGGCCCGGGTGGGCTACCGGACGCTGACGGAGGAGGATCCGTGCCGCGTGCTGGAGCAGTCGGCGCGGCTCCTGGACGTGGATCTCCTCCTCCTCGACTACAAGATGCCGGGGATGGATGGTCTGACGCTGCTCGCGGAACTGCGGCGCCGGGAATGCCGGGCTCGCTGTATCCTGATCTCGGCCTACGTCAACGACAGCGTCCGCCAGCAGGCCCGCCTTCTCGGTGTGGACCGGGTCCTTGAAAAACCGGTGGACGTCGGCATGCTGAAGACGGCTCTCGGCGACTTGTTGCCGATCGCCGGCTGGCGCCCCGCGGACGTTGGGGGCGCGGCCTGATCCCGAGGAAACGATCTTCGCGTTCCGGCCGGGGGCGAGCACCCGGCACGTCGCGAGAGTGTGGTCCTGGCGATATTCGTTCCTGGTGGAGGTTGCGATCATGAACCGGAAGTGGACGTTCCCGCTCCTTCTTGCCGTCGTCGGTATCAGCATCGTGTTCGGAATGGTCCTGGGCGGGCGGTTGAACGCGCCCCAGGTCGTGCTGGCGGCGCGCGATGTGCCGACCGCCGGGCTCGCGGCCGCGGCGCCGGTCGCCGCCCGTGCCGCGGACTTCGCGGACATCGTGGAGAAGTCGATCCCTGCCGTCGTGGGGATCACGAGCACGTCGCTGAAGAAGGCGGGGGAAGGCGATCCGCACGGCATGCTCCGGGACGATCCGTTCTTCCGGTTCTTCGTCCCGCCGGACCAGCAGCGGAGACGCACGCCGGAAGAGCGGCGCGAGCAGTCCGGAGGATCCGGGTTCCTCGTCTCGCCGGACGGCTACATCCTGACCAACAACCACGTCGTGGTGGACGCCACCAAGGTCGAGGTGAGTCTCATGGACGGCACGCGCCTCACCGCCGAGATCGTCGGGACCGACCCGAACATCGACCTCGCGCTCCTCAAGATCGACGCCAAGGGGCGCTCGCTGCAGTCGCTCCCGCTCGGGGACTCGGACCGGCTCCGTCCGGGCCAGTGGGTGATCGCGATCGGCAATCCTTTCGAACTCTCCGAGACCGTCACCGTCGGCGTGGTCTCCGCCAAGGACCGGCAGGTTCCGATCGGCGAAACCGACGCCGGTCTCGTGAGCTTCCTTCAGACCGACGCCGCGATCAACTTTGGTAACTCGGGAGGGCCGCTTCTCGACGGCTCGGGGCGCGTGGTCGGGATCAACACGGCGATCAACCGCTCGGGGATGGCCGAAGGGATCGGCTTCGCGCTCCCGATCAACATGGCCCGCAGCGCGATGGAGCAGCTCCGCGCGACCGGCAAGGTTCGCCGCGGCTTCATCGGGATCTCGATGACCGACATCAACGATGCGATGCGCGAGTACATGAAGCTGCCGGACAAGAACGGCGTCTACGTCCAGTCGGTCAACGACCCCGGTCCGGCCTTCGTGGCGGGACTCCAGCCGAGCGACGTGATCCGCCGAGTGGGAGGGGAGGCCGTCAGAAACGGCAGGGACCTCCTGGCCCGGGTCGCCTCCCGCAAGCCCGGCGACAAGATCGATCTCGAGGTGCTGCGCGGCGGTAAGACGCTCGCGTTCACGTTGACGCTTTCGGAGCGTCCCAACGCGGACGAGATCGGCCAGGGGAACCTTCGTCGGCGCGGTCAGGGAGGGGAGGCCGAGCCGGAGCGCAGCCGGTCGGCCGAGGGGCTCGGCATCAAGGTCGAGTCGCTCACCCCGCAGGTGCGCGAGCAGATGGAGCTGCCCGACACCGTGAAAGGGGTCGTCGTCGCCGACGTCGAGGTCGGTTCCGAGGCGGCTGCCGCGGGAGTGAGGCCCGGCGTGGTCGTCGCGGCGGTGAACGACAACACCGTGGGCGGCATCGCCGCATGGAAGGACGCGGTCGGTCGTCTCGAGCCGGGAGAGGTGGCCAAGATCAAGCTGGTGCTCCCCCGCGGAACCACGACCGTGATCTTCATGCGGGTTCCGGCGGCCGGGAAGAACTGATTCCGGGGTCGAACGCGCGCGCCGGCTCGTCTTCGAGGCCGGCGCGCTGTGCTATTCTCGCCGTCCATCGCATTTTCCGGGGGCGGCGCCACGCATGGGTCCCACACGAAAGCCGATCGTTCTCGTCGCGGACGACGAGGCGGATATCCGCGCGTCGCTCCGGATGATCCTCGAGTACGAGGGGTTCGGGGTCCTGGAGGCGGGGACCGGTCCCGAGGCTCTCCGCATCGCCGGGGAGGCTCGGCCGGACGCCGTCATTCTCGACATCAAGATGCCCCGGATGGACGGACTCGAGGTGCTCCACGAGATGAGGGCGCGCGGCCTCGACCCACCGGTCATCGTCATGTCCGGCCACGCCACGATCCCCACCGCGGTCGAGGCGACCCGTCTCGGCGCCTTCGACTTCATGGAGAAGCCGCTCGAGCGCGAGCGCGTGCTCCTGGTGCTCCGGAACGCGATCGAGCGCCGGCGCCTCGAGGAGGAGAACCGCGACCTCAAGCTGTCGTTCGAGGAGCGCTTCCGTCTCGTGGGGGACTCGCCGCTTCTGCGCCGCGTCCAGGAGGAAGCGGCCCGGGCGGCGCCGACCCGGGCGTCGGTGCTGATCACCGGAGAGTCGGGGACCGGGAAGGATCTGATCGCCCGCGCGATCCACCGGAACAGCCCCCGCGCGGCCCGCGCTTTCGTCAAGGTCAACTGTGCGGCGATTCCCGAGGAGCTCATCGAGTCCGAGCTGTTCGGGCACGAGAAGGGGGCGTTCACCGGCGCGACGCGCGACCAGTCGGGGAAGTTCGTCCAGGCGGACGGCGGCACGATCTTCCTCGACGAGATCGGCGACATGAGCCTCAGGACCCAGTCCAAGGTGCTGCGGGTTCTTCAGGACGGCGAGGTGGAGCCGGTGGGGGCGGCGCGTTCCTTCACGGTGGATGTTCGCGTGATCGCCGCGACCAACAAGGACCTGCCGGCCGAGATCGCCGCGGGGCGCTTTCGCGAGGACCTGTACTTCCGCCTCAACGTCGTTCCGGTCCATCTCCCGCCGCTGCGGGAGCGGCGTGAGGACATCGGGACGCTCGTGGCCTGGTTCGCCGAGAGCTTTTGCCGCGACAACAACTACCGGGCCAGGCGGTTCGCCCAGGACGCCGTCGCCGCGCTGGCGGATCTCCCCTGGCGGGGCAACGTCAGGGAGCTGCGCAATGCGGTGGAGCGGCTCGTCATCATGACCCCCGGGGAGACGATCCGCGCGTCCGACATCCCCGCGGGCCTTTCCATGCCGCTCGGCGGGGGAAAGGAGCGGACCGCCGCCGGCGTGCTGGCGGTTTCGCACGCCGGCGCCACGCTCCAGTCGTTCAAGGATGCCGCCGAGCACGCGTTTCTCCTGACGAAGCTCGGGGAGAACGACTGGAACATTGCCGCGACCGCCAAGGCGATCGACACGCCGCGCTCGAACCTGTACAAGAAGCTCGAAACCTACGGGATCGCGCGGGAGAAAGACGGCGGACCGCCGGGAGCAGACCGCCGGTGATGCACGACCGGGATGTCGTCGTCGTCTCGGGGGTGCGAACCCCTTTCGCCGCGGCAGGAACCTTGTTCCGCCGCGTCGGCGCCGCGGAGCTGGCCCGAATCGCCATCCGCGAGGCGGTCGAGCGCGCGGAGATCGATCCCGAGTGGATCGAGGAAGTCGTGGTCGGCAACGCCGCCGGGCCCGCGGACGCACCCAACGTTGCACGGACGGCGTCGTTGTCCGCGAAGATCCCGCGGCGCGTTCCGGCGCTCGTCGTGAGCCGCGACAGCGCTTCCGGCTTCGAGGCGATCGTCGAAGCGGCGTACAGGATCCGGTCGGGCGATGCCGACTTCGCGGTGGCGGCGGCGGTCGAGTCGATCTCCTCGGCACCGCTCCTGTGGAGTCGGGAGGCGCGGGAGATCTGGACCGAGGCGGTCCGCGCGCGGGGCAGGTTGTCCCGGGTCGCGGCTCTTGTCCGGCTGAGGCCGAGGCACTTCAGGCCGGTGTCGGGGTTTGATCGCGGGCTCGTCGACCCTGTTTCCGGGCTCAGGTTGGGAGAGACCGCCGAGAGGCTGGCCCGCGAGTTCGACCTCTCGCGCGAGGAGCAGGACGCGTTCGCGCTGAGGAGCCACCGGCTGGCGGCGGCTGCGTGGGCGGATGGCAAGATGGCGGCGGAAGTGATGGGCGTTCCGATACCTCCCGACTACGAAAGCGCCGCCCTGAAAGACAGTGGCATCCGCGAGAGCCTTCGGGCGGAGGATCTCGCGGCGCTCCCGCCGGCGTTCGACACCCGGTACGGTACGGTGACGACCGGGAACGCGGCGCCGGCCGGCGACGGCGCCGTCGCCCTCGTCCTGGCCTCGGCGGGGCGGGCGAAGGCGCTCGGACTGCGCGTGCTCGGCAAGGTGCGGTGCTGGGGGTTCGCGGGTTGCGATCCGCGGCGGATGGGGCTCGGGCCGGTGTTCGCCGTGCCGGAGGCGTTGCGGCGAGCGGGGGGGCTTTCGCTCGATCGAATGGACCTCGTTGAAATCGACGAGGCGTCCGCGGCGCAGGTGGTCGCCTGCCTCCGGGCGTTCGAGTCGAGAAACTTTTGCGAGCAGCACCTCCGCACCGGTCCGCTGGGTGAAGTCGATCCCGGAAAGGTCAACGTGAACGGAGGCGCGATCGCGATCGGCGATCCGGTCGGAGCCGGCAGCGCTCGTCTCGTGCTGACGCTTCTGGGGGAAATGGAGCGCCGGGGCGCCTCTCTCGGTCTCGCCGCGGCCTCGGTCGGCGGAGGCCAGGGAGCCGCCATGGTGCTGGAGAGGGTCTGACTCGGTGTTTCGGGGGGGCGAGGAGCATGGTGCAGGACGAGAGCCCGGCGGGTTTGACCCACCAGATCGATTCCGACGGGATCGTCCGGGTGACGTTCGACCGGCCCGGCGCGAAGGTCAACCTCCTCACGCCGGAGATTCTCGAGGGACTCGACCGCCTCCTCGTGGGCCTCGCGGAACGCGAGGGAGTCCGCGGCCTCCTCTTCGAAAGCGCCAAGCCGGGCGTGTTCCTCGCCGGAATGGACGTCGCGGCCATCGCCGCGATCAAGGACGCCTACGAGGCGGGGGAGGGAGCGCGCCGTGGCCAGGCGGTATTCCAGCGTCTGGCCGACGCCCCCTGGCCGACCGCCTGCGCCATCGGCGGGACCTGCCTCGGGGGAGGAACCGAACTGGCCCTCGCCTGCTCGATCCGCGTGGTCGCCGACGACCCCGATGTCCGCATCGGCCTCCCCGAGGTGCGGCTTGGGATCGTGCCGGGGTTCGGCGGGACCCAGCGCCTCCCGCGTCTCGTCGGACTCGTCCACGCCCTCGACCTGATTCTCACCGGCCGACGGATCGACGCGAGGCGAGCCGAGCGGATCGGGCTCGTGGACCGCGTCGTCCCGCCGTCGAGGCTGCGCCGCGAGGCGCTGGCCATGCTTCGCGAGCGCGCCGAAGCCGGGGGGCGCGGGCCCCGGCGCAGGGGCCGTCCTCTCGCCGCAAGCCTCGTTCAATCGATTGGCCCGCTTCGCCGCCGTCTCCTGGACGAGGCGCGCCGCAAGACCGCGCTCCGCGTGTCGCCGTCGGACTACCCGGCGCCGTTCCGCGCTCTGGATGCGATCGAGGCTGCGTTTTCGCTCCCCCTCTCGCAGGGTCTGGATCTCGAGGCGCGCATCGTCGGCGAGTTGGCCCCGACTCGCACCTCGAAGAACCTCATCTGGCTGTTCTCGAGCCGGAACGCGCTGAAAAAGGAGAGGGGCGGCTACGAAGCGACCCCCCGCCGGATCCGCAAGGCCGCGGTGATCGGGGCCGGGGTGATGGGCGCGGCGATCGCGGAGCAGGTGGCCGAGCGCGGGATCCCGGTCCGGCTGCGCGACGTCCGGAACGAGGCGTTGCTCGGAGGACTCCGTAACGCGCTTCGCATCGCCCGAGAGATCTCGACGAGGGAAACGGGGTCCGCGGCGCGCGCTGACGACACGCTCGAATTCGTCTCGCCGACGCTGGGGCTCGAGGGAATGGCCCGCGCCGATCTCGTGATCGAGGCGGTCGTGGAAGACCTCGCGGTCAAGCAGGCGGTCCTGGCTGAGATCGAGGCGAGGATCGGGGAGCGGGCGGTGTTCGCGTCCAACACCGCCACGCTCCCGATCAGCGAGATCGCCGCGAAGGCGGTCCGCCCCGAGCGCGTCGTCGGGCTCCATTTCTTCAATCCCGCCCACAGGATGCGGCTCGTTGAGGTGATCGCCGGAAACCGGACCTCTCCGGAGGCCGTGGCCACGGTCCACGCCTTCGCCATCGAGTTGGGCAAGACGCCTGTGGTGGTCCGCGATTCCCCCGGCTTCCTCGTGAACCGGATCCTCATGGCGCATCTCGGCGAGGCGGCGCGCCTCCTGGTCGAGGGGTTCCGGATCGATTCGGTGGACGGCGCCATGAAGGCGTTCGGCATGCCGATGGGCCCGTTCGAGCTCCTCGATCAGATCGGGCTCGACACAGCGCGGCACGCGGCCGCCGTCCTCGAGGGGGCCTTCGGAAAGCGGATCGGCGGCGCCTCGGCGCTCCTCGATGCCATGGTCGCCGACGGTCGGCTCGGCGCCAAGAACGGCAGGGGGTTCCACCGTTACAAGGCCGGACTCCCTTTCGGGGCCGACCCGAAGGTGGCGAAGCTCGCCGGAGCGCCCCTCCCGAGGGAACTTCCGGCGGAAACCCTGCAGGAGCGGATGGTGTTGTCGATGGTCAACGAGGCCGTGGTCTGTCTCGAGGACGGCGTCGCGCGGGAGCCGCGCGACGTGGACGTCGCGATGGTGCTCGGGACGGGATTCCCGGCCTTCCGGGGTGGTCCGCTGCGATACGCCGACTCGATCGGCATTCCCGTCCTCGTGGACCGGCTTTCGCGCCTCGCCGACGCCCAGGGAGAGCGATTCCGCCCCGCCGACCTCCTCCGCGACAGGGTCCGCGAGGGTTGCGGGTTCTACCCGGCCTGATCGCCGGTCGCGTCGGTGCCCTCGCCGCACCCCCTCCCAGGGCCCTGTGAAGCCCGCGCCTGCTCTTCCTTGGCAGGCGCGGGATTCACGGAGCGAGCCAGCGCGGAAAACCGCGCAACGGCGAGCGTGCCCTGGGAGGGGGTGCGGCGAGGGCGCCGACGCGACCCCCCGCCGTGGGCGACCCCTGTCGTTGCAACCCCGGGAGGCCGAAGACGTAACGAGTACATCCTGAAGACGATTTGCCTGGGACACACGGGCGCCGCCTACGCACGGGTGCGGTAGAATGGATTGCGCCTCTCGCCATGACGGGTCGTGGTTTCTCGAAGACGCGCTGCCGGGCGGGTTTCGTTCGAGGAGGATCAAGATGTCCAACACAGCGTTCCTTAGGGTCGTGATCTGGGGGATCGTCGCCGTCCTGGCGACCGCGAGCGGGCTCATCGCCCCGGCCGCTTTCGCCGCAGACGACAAGGTGCCCGACGACGTGCAAGTGGCGATCACCGAGCTGCTCCAGAAGAAGATCGGGAGCCTCCTCGACCAGAAGAACGCCGAGGGGGTGGGCATTGCGCGCGGGTCCTTCTCTCCGGTCTTCAAGAAGGTGGACGACTCGACCTACAGCGCGACGTTCCTCGAGAACACCGCGGAAAAGGACACGGAGAAGGTCGAACGGCTCCTCCTCACGATCAAGAGGGGGGGGGACGGAAAGTGGGCGATCGCCAAGGAGGACGTGCAGGACACGTACGACGGGTTGCACCGGAGCCTCCGGGAGAACGACGAGTTCTACCGTTTCGACAAGTTCGTGTTCGACCGGTACGGGATGAAGGTGACGGCGACCGACGGCAGTTTCTACAAGACGAACTACATGGGGAAGCCCTCGACGGTAACGCTGGTCGCGGACGACCTGGCGTACGAGTACATGCCGCTGAAGGACGTCAGCCTGAACTACTACAACACCTACAAGTACACCATCCTCAAGGAGTACCCGAACGATTTCGTGTTCAAGCCGGAGAAGGTGACCGTGACATGCGATCCCGCGTCCTGCGAGGAGATCCTCGCGTCGTCGTTCACGGGGCTCCGAAAGGTATCGGAAGGCGAGACCAGCTCGAAACTGCAGAGCCAGTACGACGACATGCGGTCCGACTCGGACAAGAGTCTCAAGGAGAACGGCTTCTACGGCTTCCGGAGGTCGTACCCCTCCGACAGGAAGACGTGGAACGTCGCCGTGAAGCGCGCCACGGGCGAGGAGCGCTGGGTCTGGATCGACTACGACAACTACGAGCCATGGGACATCCGGTTCGGCGCTTCCGCGAAGTTCGGCAACCGGGTCTATCCGTTCGAGGTCTTCGGATACTACTCGGACGAGGTCCGGAAGAGCACGCCGTCTCTCGCGGAGCTGGAACGGCGGGACGATTCGGATGCCCGGGACTTCGATCTCGACCTTCTGGAGGGGAGCGTCGAGATCGGGCTCGACAACGAGGACGCCCTCATCGGGGACGTGACCTACGGGATGACGATCAAGCAGACCCTGCGGGAGCTTCCGTTCCAGATCTCCCGCATGCGGCGCCCCGGAGACGAGCAGGCGGAGACCAAGAACCCGAAGATGACCATCAGCTCCATTATCGACGGCGAAGGGAACGAGTTGAGCTGGGTCAAGACCGGCACCGCCTCCGCGCTGATCATCTTTCCGAAACCGGTTCCGGCAGGGAGCAAGGTTACCCTCAGGATGAAGTTCACGAACCTGGACAGCATCTACAGGGTCAACCCCTCGTACTCCATGATGGATCGCGGCGGGTGGCTTCCGTTCGTCCGCTTCACCGACCCGATCGAGAAATTCGACATGACCGTGAAGGTCCGGGACAAGTTCCAGGTTCTCGGGGTCGGAAAAAAGATCTCCGAGACCACGGCCAACGGCGTGAACACGACGCGCTGGTCGTCCGACCGTCCGGTCGCCTTTCCGACGGTCATCTTCGGCGACTACATCGGAGACAGCTCCAAGATCAAGGCCACGAAGAAAGACGGGACCGATATCCCGGTGCGCGTATACGTGGACAAGGTCAGCACGCACACCCTGGCCGAGGACAAGTCGATTTCGGCCGAAACGGAAAACAGGGGAAACGATGAAGTCAAGGACCGGATGGCGAGGGCCTCGGAGGGGGCGCGCGGTATCCGGCAGAAGCAGCTCACCTCCATCGGGGACCAGGCCGTGAACGCGTTGAATCTATACCGCGAGGTCTGGGGGCAGGACTACAAGTTCGCCAAGCTCGACCTCGTGGCCGATCCCATGGGGAGCTTTTACGGCCAGGCACCCGCCTCGATCATCTACCTCGGCTTCGGCGTGTTCCGCGGCGAGGGATCTGTGGCGGGTGGCGGGCTGTTCGACGGCGGCGCCAGAATCGCCAAGTTCAACAAGGACGTGGTGGCGCACGAGACCGGCCACCAGTGGTGGGGCTCGCTGATCGGGAACGCGAACAACCGGAACTACTGGTTCATCGAGAGCCTCACGGAGTACTCCGCCGCCCTTTTCGTCGAGAACGTTCGCGGACGAAAGGCGTACGACGAGAAGGTGCAGGACTGGAGGCGAGGTCTGCTCCAATACGAGATGCTGACGAGCATCCAGGACGCGTCCGCGCTCTGGGGAGGCGAGGATCCCGGGGCCGCCTACCAGTTCAACATCTACTTCAAGGGGCCTTACGCCTTTCACGTCATGCGGGAGACGTTCGGGGACGAAAAGTTCTTCAAGTTCCTGAAAGATCTTGCGGCGCAGTTCGTCGAGAAGCAGATCGTGGGCCGCGACATCCAGCGGATCGCCGAACAGACTTTCGGCGGCACGATGGAGTGGTTCTTCGACCAGTGGTTCCGCACTGCGGGGCTTCCGCAGTTCGCGCTCTTCTACGACATCCGGCCCACCGAGGACGGGAAGTGGCTCGTCGAGGGGAAGATCAAGCAGCGCATGATCCAGGGGAAGTCCGAAGTGGAGATGCCGGGGCTCTACACCAAGTCCCGTGGATGGCTCACGTTCGATTTCGCGGACGGCAAAGGCATTGCTGTGCAAAGGCGGTCGGAAGGTAGCGCTGCGTATGGGGGATTTTTTTCACCAGCCCGTGAGCCCGGAGCAGGCGAATCAGGCGAGAAACGCGCGCACTGCGACGTCTTCGTTCGCCCGGTTCCTGCGGGTCAGGCCCGAACAACGCGGTGCGGATGTCGGCGTTGCGGAACCCCTTCACCAGGTATTCCGCCCGGCTGATGGCCTCCAACAGGGGAGCGTCCCCGCCCAGCGGATTGATGCCCGAGTGCGCCGCCCGTCGTGATGGACGGGACGAGTCAAGACGTCGGTGAAGGTCTTCAGAGGCGTCGACGAGTCGGCGGCAGCCAGGGAGTCCAGGTAGCGATTGTTGGCCGACTGGGAGAGTTGCGCACGACGCCGCAGATCGGCCACCCCCTTGCGGAGAGGGCGGTACTCGCGTTTTCCGTTCGGATCGCCTTCTTTGGGGCGGAAGACTTTCAGGTCACGCGCATCGTTGATCGTGGTTTCCACACGCAGGATCGACCCCTGCTTGTCGTACATCTTGATGGCGTTGCCGCCCAGCCGATGCTTGACGCGAACCCCTTCGGCGCGCGCGGCCACGTCGCTGACCACTTCGCCCTTGAAGGCGGGGTGAATCTTCCCTTTCAGGAAGCTTCTTCGCCCGAGGAACCGCATCACGTCGCGGCTTTGGAAACAGGTCATCGCATGCTGGATCAACCGCGGATATAACGCGGCCAGATCCTTCGCCGAGGCAAAGGCGACGTCCGTGGCCCACTCGCTTTGCTCGGCCGACCAGTAGGGCTCGATGCGGACCCTGGGAAGCAGTCCGCGCAGGGCCGGATTGGCTTGATAGAGCAAGCGGTCCAACTGCTTTGTCCAGCGGGTTCTCAGTTGTCGGTCGGCCAGTTTCTGGGCGCGGGCAAAATCCTCAATCCAAGGAAAGCTGTTGTCGGCCCGCTGATACGAAAGGCCTGCTCCGTCCATCTGATGAGACAGCCACTCCCGGCCGTTGATCACGATATGCACGTTGAACGGGAACCACGACTGCATCCGCACGTGGACCAAGCCGAACATCGAGTCCATACGATACACGTAATAATGCAAGCACTTACGCAGTGCCGGCTGCAGTTCGAGACGCTTGGTTTGGCGATCGCGGCGGATTTCGTAGGATTGGCAGACCTCGACCGTGCTGAAGACGGCAATCACGCCACGCCGGCCGACACCGTTCTCGTGGAGCATCTGCTGGACCAGTTCCTCTTTGTTGACTTGCGGGCTGGCAAGGTACTTCACGGGCCGGTTCGCGCGCTGTGCCAACGCCTCCACCCCGGCACGAAACCTCGCGGTCGTCTTTTCGGCAAAACCGGCAAAGTCCTTGAACAGCACGCCCAAATACCAGAGGATGGAGATCATGCCGTCGGCGTAGGCCCACTGGCGAAACGTGCCTCGAAAGCGAACCCGGTCGAAACCGCTCAGAACCCCCAAGACTTCTTCGGCATGGCGTGCGAGAAATTTCTTCATGGCGTTGCTCCTCGGTGGAAGTGACGTTCACACCATCACCATACCGAGGACAACGCCTGTTTTCCTCTAACCGGCATTCGGATTTCCGGGTGGGTGAGAGGTAGGCGGAATGGAACGGCGCGTTTTTCGAGGCATAGCTCGGGTGCCCAAGGGTGCTTGTCAGCGAGCTTCAGGCTGGCTAAACTGCCATTGCCCGGTGAAACGGAGTCGGGCTCTGCTGGCGAGCAACCCGACAAGGGATAGCCGGGCCGAGGGTGCGCCAATGGCGTCACCGGCCCCCGGCGAGTTCGCTGGCCGGGGGCCGCCTTGTTTCTTTCCATTGGACACCCGAGCTATGCCTGAGAAAACGCACGTCTCCATCTCCCTATCGCGTTCACCCACCCAAACCCCGGGAGAGTCCTTCTGAATTTGGTTGCGGCCGCAGGCCGCGCTAAGGAATCTGTGAAATCTGCGGATGTCTTCCGAGGGTACTGTCTCATCGCAATGAGCGGTTTTGGGTAAAGCGGGCAGTTTGGCGTCTGGTTCCCACGATGCCGGTAGCCAATCCTAAATCCCTCTGTTTGGCTCAGCAATCCCTCGGCGCAACCCGCAGTGACGCCCTCGCCCCGGAGGGTCCGGCGGGGTTCTGGGAAAAATAAGTCAAGTGTGCCGGCTGGGCGGGCCGATTCAACTTTGACGATTACACGGATCGTTCCGCGCCCCGAGGCTCAGTCCATGAGGAACATGTTCCGCCTGCTGTTGCGGCCCATGCGAATGCTGGCCGACCTGGTGACCGACGCCGCCGCGCCAAGCCAAATTGCCTGGGGGATTGCCCTGGGCATGCTCGTGGGACTGATCCCCAAGGGAAACCTGACTGCCTGGCTCTTGGCGGTGCTCGTGCTGGCCACCCGGGCAAACCTGGGGGCGGCCGCCCTTTCGGCCTTCGTGTTTTCCTGGCTGGGAATGCTTGTTGACCCGCTCACTCACCGGCTGGGCCTGGCGCTCCTGACCAGCACCATGCTGCGGCCTTTCTGGGATTGGCTCTATGGGCTGCCGCTGGTGCCTTGGATGCGCCTGCACAATACGGTGGTGCTGGGCAATTTGCTGCTGGGATCGGCTCTGCTGTTCCCGGCCTACGCGATCGGCCTCCGGGCGGTCGACCGTCTGAGGCCCTGGGTCGCCGGTCAAGTCGAGGGATGGCGATTGAAGCACGGCTTGGCTGCGGCTGATACGGTCACTCGATGGAGCATCCGATGATCCGCTGGTCCTATCTCTTGCCGCGTCTGGCGGTCGTGGCGGCCGTGGTCCTGGCCTACTCGTTCGGCTTGAATCCGCTGGTGCGCTGGACATTGATCCGCGCCGGGCAGTCGATCACGGCGGCCAAAGTGGACCTCGATTCGGCCCGCGCCTCGTTGGCCCGCGGCCAGATCACGCTCGCCGGCCTCCAGGTCGCCGATCCGAAGAACCCGATGAAAAACCTCCTCGCCGCCGACCAGGTCACGCTCGAACCTCCAACCCTCGTCGCTGCTGCGCGGCAAGCTGATTGTGGAAGAGGCCCGGGCAACCGGCTTGCGACTGGATAGCGACCGGGAGACGTCTGGCGCGCTTCAGCCGGGCGGGGGCGGATTCTCGCTTCCCGGCAAGGAGCTCTTGAAGGCCGGCGGCCGGGAGCTGGCCGAGTTGGGCCGGCAGTGGCTGGAGCACGTGACTGCGGGCCTTGGTGAAGACCTCACGCGGGAAGTGGAGCGATTGGAATCGGTCCGCCTGGTTGGTCAACTGGCCGAGCGCTGGCCGCGCCAGTGGCAGGACTTGGAGACGCGGATCGAGGGGCTGCGGGCGCGGATCGATCGAGCTCGCGACGGATTTGCCCGGCCCCCGGCCAACCCGATCGAGACCTTCCAGCACTACCAGCAACTCACGGCCGACCTGGAGGCGATCCAGCGCGACATGGTCGAATTTCAGCGGCAGTGCGAGCAGTTGCCGCAGCAGGTGCAGAGCGACCGGGAGGCGATTGCCGCGGCCGCCCGGCGCGACATGGACGACTTGAGCCGGCGGTTCCGCGTGGACCAGCCCGCCCCCGAGCAGCTCTCGGAATACCTGCTGGAGCGTGAACTGGGAGAAAAAGTGACTACGGCGGCCCGCTGGATCCGCTGGGCGACGCGCCAGGTGACCGTCGCCCCGGCGGAGCCCGAGCCGGTTCGTGGGCGGGGCGTGGACATCCTGCCGGCGCAGCCCAGCGAGCCCGATTTCCTGGTTCGCTGGCTCTCGGTCGAGGGGCGCGTGTCGTGCGACGGGCGGCCGTGCGAGTTTGTGGCCACGGTGAGCGACCTCACGAGCCAGCCGCAGATCGTGCGCCAGCCGACCGTTGTCCGCGCCCAGGTGAAGCTGCCCTTTGAGATGTGGATCGAGGCCACGCTCGACCGCACCGGCGCCGAGGCCTGCGACCGGATCATGGTCCAGTGTCCGGGCCTGGTCCAGCCCTCGCGAACCTTGGGCAACCCGGAACAGTTCGCCCTGGCGATCGCCCCCGGCAAGACCGCGCTGGGTTTGAAGGTGGAGCTCCGCGGCCAGCGGCTCTCGGGCACGCTCCACGTGGTCCAGGAGCCGGTCGAGCTGACGCCGGTGGTCGCCCAGCGGTGTGGCGGCGAGCGTGTGGCCGGCGTCCTCAGGGCGGGCCTCGGCCAGTTGCGGCGTCTGGAGGCCGAAGTGCAGCTTTGCGGCACGGTCGACCAGCCCGACTGGCGCCTGCAATCGAACCTGGGGCCGCAACTGGCGGCGGCGGTCGCGCAGGCCTTCCTACGGGAGTTGGACGTGCGGCGCAGCGAGCTCCAGGACCAATTGCAGCGCCGGGTCAACGGGGAGCTGGCCCGCGTGGAGCAGATGCTGGCCGGCAAACAGGGGCAACTCCTGGCAAAGCTCCAAGGCCAGATCGGCGAGACACGCCAGTTGGGCCAGTCGCTGGCCCAACGCCTGCCGATCACGCCCCCGGCCATGCCCGGCGGGCTGCCGGGAAACCTGCCTCTGAGGTTCTAAAGGTAGGTCCCGCTTCGGAAGTAAAAAGTGAACGGAAGATGGAAAAGTAGGGCCGGGGCAGGCCGGACTCTTCCATTTTCCATTTTCCTTTTCGCTTCCTTTGCGGGGGCCTGATCCCTTATAATAGCCGGCAATTGCCCCTTGCCGGCGTTTGCATGGCTTCCGATTATCCCAGCTACCTGAAATTGCTCGACAGCGGGGATCTCGCCGCCCGTGCGGAGAAGGCGATCGATCTGCTGGCCGACTGCACCCTCTGCGGCCGGCAGTGCCGTGCCGATCGGCTCTATCCCGACGAGCTGAAGTCCTACTGCCGCACCGGGCGGCTTCGCCGTACGTGAGCAGCGCATTTCGCCCATCACGGCGAGGAGGACTGTCTGCGGGGCTGGAACGGCTCGGGCACGATCTTCTTCAGCCACTGCAACCTGCGCTGCGTGTTCTGCCAGAACTTCGACATCAGCTGGGAAGGCGCAGGGGCAGCCGGTCACCGCCGACGAGCTGGCCGACCATGATGCTCGATCTTCAGCAGGACCGGGCTGCCACAACATCAACTTCGTCACGCCCAGCGCACGTCGTGCCGCAGATCCTCGAGGCCCTGGTCGATGGCCGCCGAGCGGGGGCTGCGGCTGCCGCTGGTCTACAACACCGGCGGCTACGACCGGGTCGAGACGCTGCGGCTGCTCGACGGCGTCGTCGACATCTACATGCCCGACTTCAAGTTCTGGGACCCCGAGATCGCCCACGCAGTTGGCCCAGGCGGCCGACTATCCCGAGGTGGCCCGCGCGGCCATCAAGGAGATGCACCGGCAGGTGGGCGACCTGGTGCTCGACGGCGCAGGGGCTGGCCCTGCGCGGCCTGCTGGTGCGGCACCTGGTGATGCCCGAGCGGACTGGCGGGCACCCGCGAGATCATGCGGTTCCTGGCCACGGAGGTCTCGCCGGACACCTACGTGAACGTCATGGCCCAGTACCACCCGGCGGCCCACGCCCATCGCTATCCGACCATCAGCCGCCGGTTGAGCCCGCCGAATACCGCGAGGCGGTCGCCATCGCCCGCGAGGAAGGCATCACGCGGTTGGACCGCGAATCATCCTGAACGACGAGGATTGGCACGCCAATTGCTTTCAGGATCTCTGCGTGCCAGTGGCTCAGGGGGAATCGGATCGTGCCCGGGAAGGCTGGCAGGGGGCTGGAGCCTGGATTTAACGCCGATCGGAAGCCTTGCGATGGCTGATTCACCGGCGGCAACCGTTCGCCATTTACGATTGCAGCCTGGTTCGCTGCCCCACGGGGCGGTCGTGCGCTCAACCTGCGCGAGCTTGCGCGACGCGGTGCAGACGGTCTCCGACGCCGTGCTGGAGCACCACATGATGCGCTGCGTCCTGGAGGATCATTTCGAGCTGTACGAGTTTCCCAACGATCTGGCCCGCTGGTGCTGGAGCGTCCTGGGCGACCACGTTCTGGGCGAGCAACTGGGCCTGGTCGATCCCTACCAGCATGCCGTCGATCGCCGCGCTTGCGGACGCGTTGATCGAACGTCATCGAGGACCGCCTGTGGGGATTGGACCGCGTGCCGTGGTGCCGGCCCGGCCTGGAACTGCACCTGATCGAATCGCGGCTGGTCGACCTACGACACCGGCGAGCGCGTTTCCACTCCCGCCGCCCTGGTCGAGGCCATCGAGCGCATGTCGCCGCGATCCTTGTTCTACCACGTCCACGAGGCGCGGCGGCGGAGCGGCGGGCGCAACCGACGATTTTTCGCAGTGGCTGGAGAAGTGCGGCGCCGAGCCGACGCTGGTCGGCGAGGCTCCGGGCGATCGACTTCTACTTCCTGAACCTGAACCAGTTGCGCGACAGAGCTGCTGGCAGTCTTCCGGCAGCACCTCGCGGAAGCCCGGCCGGTCGCGAGGAGCGCTGCCATGAGCCTTCTCGATCGCTACGAGGAAGTCGTCGGCCATCAGGAGGTCGAGCGGCTGCGCCGGCTGGCCGAGCGGCTGGCCGGCAAGCGGATCGTCCACGTCAACTCCACGCAAGAGCGGCGGCGGCGTGGCCGAGATCCTCGGCTGGATGGTCCCGCTGATGCAGGAGCTGGGAATCGACGCCCGCTGGGAGGTGATCACCGGGCCGCCCGAGTTCTACCGCGTCACCAAGGCGTTTCACAACGGCTTGCAGGGGCTGCCGGTGTCGCTCGGAAGAGCGACTTTCGATCTGCACTACGAGGTCAACCGGGAGAACGCCCAGCGGCTGAACCTGGAGGCCGACGTCGTTTTCGTCCACGATCCGCAGCCGATCTACCTGCCCGCAGTTCACGCCGCCGGGGCAGGTGGGCCGCTGGATCTGGCGCTGCCACATCGACGCCTCGCAGCCCGAACCGCGCGATCTGGAAGCACCTGGAGACGGCCATCGCCCACTACCAGGCGGCGATCTTCTCGATGGCCGGCGTTCACGCGGCCGCTGGCTTGCCCGATGTTCCTGATCCCGCCGTCGATCGACCCGCTCTCGCGACAAGAACTGCCCGATTCCCGAGACGGAGCGGCTGGAGACGCTTGTCGCGGCTGGGCATCGATCCCGGCACGGCCGCTGCTGCTGCAGGTCTCGCGGTTCGACCGCTTCAAGGACCCGCTTGGGCGTGATCGAGGCCTATCGCCTGCTGCAAACCGTACTATCCCGGACCTGCAATTGGCCCTGGCCGGCGGGCCGGCCGACGACGACCCCGAGGGGGCCGAAGTGCTCCGCGAGGTCATGGACCGCGCCGGCGACGACAACGACCTGAAGGTGCTGATGCTGCCGCCCGACTCCCATCGCACGATCAACGCCCTGCAGCGCTCGGCGATCGTCGTCTGCAGAAGTCGCTCAAGGAGGGCTTCGGGCTGACGGTGACCGAGGCGCTGTGGAAGGGCAAGCCGGTGATCGGCGGCGCCTGCGGCGGGATCACCCTGCAGGTCCACGACTATCACACCGGCTTTCTCGTCCATTCGCCCGCCGGCGCCGCCTACCGCATCCGCTATCTGCTGCGCTACGCCGACAAGCGGCAGCGCATGGGCCAAGACCGGCCACGAGTTCGTGCGCGAGCACTTCCTGCTGACCCGCAACCTCCGCGACTACCTGACGATGCTCTTGAGCGTGCAGCAGCCGGATAGCCCTGTCCTTCTTGTTTAGGTTATGATTTGCACGGCGTGTCGCACTTTCTGAATTGATGGACTACGTCAGGCGGCCAATGCCATGAGGCGTCGAGCCAGCCCGAGGATTTTTCGCGGCAACGACCAAATGGCGGTGACCGCCGATAATTCGTTTTGCAGGATGTGCCGCCGTAAGGCTTTGCGACGATCCGCGTGAGAAGGACGACGTTCGGGGTCGTCCCAGGGAGAGTCGCTGCGATCGCAGAGTTCCGCGTGAGGACGGTTCCAAGCCCAGAGTTCCACCAGCGTATGCATCCACAGATTGAGATGATAGACGGCCACGTTGGTCCAGATGTTCCGCACTTGTTGCTGGCCCGCGCCCCAGACTTCCTTCACGTCGTGGAAGTCCTGCTCGATCGTGGCCCGGTCGGCGAAGGCTTCGATAATCTCCACGACCGTGACATTCGGATCGGTCGAGAAGAAGGGAAACCAATCGTGCTCTTCTTTGACGATCACCACCCGAATCACCCCGCCCACGGGCTCGTAGGTGGCCAGAAAGGTCTTGTAGGTCTTGGTGATCGTTTTTCCGTAAGCCGTACACTCGATCGTTTGCCAGCCTTGCCGGTGTCCCGCGCGTTTGGCCAGGCTGATCCGGTTCTTCCCGTACGTGGGAGGACGGCCTCGTCCGCGTCGCTGGCCGCGCCGCAACGGGCGAGGCAGGTCGCGCAGGGCGGCGTCCTTGCGGAGTCGGCCAATGACGGTCGTGCCCGTGGCGATGGCCGGCTTCAAGAAGGGCTCTTTGGTGTATCCGCCGTCGACGACCACCCACAACGTCTTTCCCGCCTGTTTCACCAGCGATGCGATCCACTCCACCAAGCGGGCCGCCAGTTCGAGCTTGGTCCGAAACCGCCAGCCGCGCTTCTTGGGGATGGTGGGAATCGTCTTCTCGCGCACGTACAGCATGGCCCGCAGCGGCAGGGCCAGCGGCCCCACAACGGATGCCGCAGCGCCAGCGACAGCGTGACCCAGATGTGTCCATACAGATACTTCTGGTCGGCGGGGCCGGGCGTGGGATTGTGGTGGATGTCCGCCCCTTCGACCTTCGGCCCGTACCGCTTGGTGGGGGAGTCGTCGATGACCACCAGCAGCCGGTCGGGCAAGGGCAAGGTCCGCAGCACGAGCAGAAAAAGTTGCGTGGCGACCGATCCGGCCTTGCGTCCGAGTGGGGCGAGGAAGTAATAATAGTCTTGGAAGTCGTCGCTGACTCCGACGGCGCGGAGCCAACTGGTGACGGTGCGCCGCCCGACGGCAAACAGGATGCCCGTCAGCAGCACCGGCAGCCGCCATCGGTTGCGTGCGTGCAACCCGGCCGCCAACCACTCGCTCCACTCCGACCATTCGCTCGGACATTGCCAATTTGCTTTCGCCATCCTTGGCTCTCCCGTCATTCGCGTCCTGGAAAACGCAACTGTGACGGAAGAGCCTTTTTCATTGCAAGATCAGTTTTGACAACCAAGCGGCCTACGGCCGCTTTTCAGAAAGTGCAGGACAGCCGGCAACCGACGAAAACCGCAGGACGACGAGCTGGAGCCAGCCGCGATGCAGGACGAGCCTCGGCATCGGCCTCAAGGCGCGATCCGCGACGCCGGAGCAAGGTCTGCTCTGGCGCGTGTGGGCACCGTCGACCCAGGCCCTCTCTCTGGTGACGTGGCCGCAGGTACGATTGCCGGCGAGACCGCGATGGAGCGGGAGGGCTCCGGCTACTTCGTTCACCGGGAGCGTGAAGCGGTCGAAGGCCTGCGTTACGCCTTCAGGTTCCCCGACGGCAGCGAGTATCCCGACCCGGCCTCGCGCTGGCAGCCCGACGGCGTGCACCGGCCTTCGGCCGTCTTCTTTCCCGGAGCAGTTCCCCTGGTCCGACGCAGGACTGGCGGGGCGTGCCCCGCGAAGACCTGGTGATCTACGAGTTGCACGTCGGCACGTTCACGCCCGAGGGCACGTTCGAGGCGATCGTTCCCGCGGCTGCCCGAGCTTGCGCGACTTGGGCGTCACGGCCATCGAGCTCATGCCGGTGGCCCAGTTCCCCGGCGAGCGCAATTGGGGCTACGACGGCGTGCATCCCTACGCCGTGCAGAACAGCTACGGCGGGCCGCGCGGCCTTGCAGCGGCTGGTCGACGCCGCCCACCGCGATCGGGCTTGGCGTGCTCCTCGACGTGGTCTACAACCACCTCGGCCCCGAGGGCAACTACCTCGGCAAGTTCGGGCCCTACTTCACCGATCGCTATCGCACGCCCTGGGGCAAGGCGGTCAACTTCGACGGCCCGGACAGCGATGCCGGTGCGGCAGTTCGTCATCGACAACGCCTGCATGTGGGTCCGCGATTTCCACGTCGACGGCCTGCGGCTGGACGCGGTCCACGCCATCTACGATCTCGCCCACGGCACATCCTGGCCGACATCCAGGCGGCCGTGCGAGCAGGAAGCGGCCCGGCCAGGACCGCATCGTGCACGTGATCGCCGAGAGCGACCAGAACGACGTCCGGCTGGTCACGCCCGCCGACCGCGGCGGCTACGGCCTGGACGGCGTGTGGAGCGACGATTTCCATCACAGCGTCCACGCCCTGCTGACCGGCGAGCGCGACGGCTACTACCAGGATTTCGGCCGGCCCGAGCAACTCGCCAAGGCCTTCAACGACGTGTTCGTCTACGACGGCTGCTACAGCCGCTTTCGCCGCCGCCGGCACGGCAGCCGCGTCGGCGACCTCGACCGCTCGCGGTTCGTCGTCTGCATCCAGAACCACGACCAGGTGGGAAACCGGGCCCGGGGAGACCGGCTGGGAGCGCTCCTGCCGCGCGGCGCAGGACGGTTGGCGTGCGGCCTGCTGCTTGCTTTCGCCCTGCACGCCGCTGTTGTTCATGGGCGAAGAATACGGCGAGACGCGGCCCTTCCCCTTCTTCTGTTCGTTCGGCGACCCGGAGCTGATCGAGGCCGTGCGGCGGGGCCGCCGGGAGGAGTTCGCCGCATTGGCTTTCGCCTGGGGCGGCGAGATCCCCGACCCGCAATCCCCCGAGACCTTCGCCTCGGCCAAGCTGAGCTGGCAGTGGCCCGAGGGCTCGCCGCAGGCCGGACTCCGGCAACTCTACCAGGATCTGCTCGCAGCGCGCCGTCGACTGGCCCGCCCTTGCGCGATCGGCGGCACACGGTCGCGCCGGCTCGTCTCGCGGATCACGGGCGACGATCAAGCCGGCGTGCTCATCGCTCGACGCGAGGCGATCAACGAGAGTCTTGTTGCCTGGCGAATCTCCGGCCGTCGCAGCGCGCCGTTGGCCGCGCTCGACGTCGGCACGCGAAGGCCCGATTCTCAGCACGGAAGACCAACGTTACGGCGGCAGCCGCACGGATTGCCGGTCGATCGAGCGGCTCGATCCGTACGAACTGGTCCTGATCTTCGCCGGCGAGGGGTGGCAACCATGAGGGAGCTCTCGACCTGGATCGACCAACTTGTGGACGCGGTCCAAGAAATGCTTGCCCGGCGCGGGACACGGCCGCAGGCGACCTACCGCATCCAGTTCCACAAGCAGCAAATGACCTTTCGCGACGCCGCCGCGATCGTGCCTTACCTCTCGCGAGCTGGGCATCAGCCACCTCTACGCCTCGCCCTGCCGCAAGGCGCGCTCCGGCAGCGCACACGGCTACGCGATCGTCGACTACAACAGCTTGAACCCCGAGTTGGGCAGCGCCGGACGACTACCAGGCGATGGTCGGCCGCGCTGCGCGACCACGGCATGGGGCAGATCCTGGACATCGTGCCGAACCACATGTGCGTCGCCTCCGACGAGAACCCGTGGTGGAACGACGTGCTGGAGAACGGCCCCAGCTCGCCTTACGCCGCCTACTTCGACATCGACTGGAAGCCGGTCAAGGAGGAGCTGCGAGAACCGGATTCTCCTGCCGGTCCTGGGCGGACCAATACGGCGAGGTCCTGGAGCCGGGCGAGCTGCAGCTGGAGTACCGCGAGGGGGCTTTCTGCATCAGGTGTCGACGGACGATCGCTGCCGCTGGATCCGCAAGACCTACGTCGTGCTGCTGACCCTCCGGCTCGACGAGCTGAAGCAGGCCGAGCCGCCGACTCCGCCGGACCTGCGCGAATTGGAGAGCATCCTCACCGCCTTGGAGCACCTGCCCGGACCGCACCGCCGACGGCCCCGCCCAGCGTGGCCGAGCGGCAGCGCGAGAAGGAGGTCATCAAGGACCGGCTGCAGAACGCTCGCCGAGCGGCTCCGCCGGCGTCGCCGAGTTCATCGAGCGGAACGTCGCGGAGTTCAACGGCACGCCCGGACGACCCGCACAGCTTCGACCGGCTCGACAAACTGCTCGACGCCCAGGTCTACCGGCTCTCGCACTGGAAGGCCGCCGCCGACGAGATCAACTATCGCCGGTTCTTCGACATCAACGACCTGGCCGCCGTGTGCACGGAGGACCCGGAGGTCTTCGAGCGAGAGCCACCGGTTGGTCTTCGACCTGCTGGTCCGCGGCGACGTGGACGGGCTGCGGATCGACCACATCGACGGCCTGTACGATCCCGACGGAGTACCTGCGGCGGCTGCAATGGGGCTATCTCCGCGCCCTGGGCAGGCCGTCTATCGAGCAACTGCGGTCAAGTCGACGGCCGGCGGCGGACCTCGCCGACGGCGGTCGCGGCCGAGGACGGACGTCGCTGGGAAGACATCGAAGTCCGCTTCTCCAGACGCTCTGGCACCGGCTCGGCGGCGTCGATCCGGCCCAGGTCTTCCCCGCCTGACGCCCGCCAGTGCTTTCGCTCCTGGAACGAGCGATCCGCGGGCGAGAATCGCTCGCCGAGCGCCCGGAGCGGAGTGACGCCGGCCGCCCGGCGCTGCCGCTGTACGTGGTGGTGGAAAAGATCCTCGGCCCCGAGGAGCCGCTGCCCGAGCGACTGGCCCGTGGCCGGCACCACCGGCTACGACTTCCTCAACTCGCGTGAACGGGCTGTTCGTCGACCGCGGCGGCCTGGAGGAGCTGACCAAGCATCTACGACCGCTTCATCGACCAGCGGCTCGACTTCCGCGAGGTGGCCCACGAGTCGAAGCTGCTGATCCTGCGCGTGGCCATGGCCAGCGAGCTGCAGCTGCTCGCCCACCGGCTGAACCGCATCTCCGAGCGGCATCGGCGCTCGCGCGACTTCACGCTCAACACGCTGCGGATGGCGCTGCGCGAGATCCTGGCCTGCTTCCCCGTCTACCGCACCTACATTCGCGCAGGGCGAGGTCTCCGAGCGCGACCGGCAGTTCGTCCAGCGCGCGGTGGCCCAGGCCAAGCGCCGCAATCCGGCCATCAACGCGGCCGTGTTCGACTTCGTCCGCGACGTGCTGCTCCTGCGAGCAGCCGCCGGAGCTGGACGAAGCCGGCCGCCGCGAGCGCGAGCTGTTCGTCGGCCGCTTCCAGCAGGTCACCAGCCCGGTGATGGCCAAGGGCGATCGAGGACACCGCCTTCTACCGCTACTTCCCGCTGGCGTCGCTGAACGAGGTCGGCGGCGATCCGGCGTCGCGGCCGACTGCGCGTCGGAGGAGTTCCACCGCCGAGAACCTGGCCCGGCAGCGCCCGGCATGGCCGCGCTCGCTGCTGGCCACGACCACGCACGACACCAAGCGGAGCGAGGACGTGCGGGCGCGGATCAACGTGCTCTCCGAGATCCCGCAGCTGTGGCGGACGCGCCGTGAACCGCTGGGCCGGCTCAACCGCCGCCACCGCCGCGAGGTGGACGGCCAGCCGGCCCCCAGCCGCAACGACGAGTACCTCTTCTACCAGACCCTGGTCGGCGTCTGGCCGCTGGAGCCGCCCGACGACGAGCGACGCTCGGCGAACTGTCGAGCGCATGCAGGCGCTACATGGAGAAGGCCACCCACGAGGCCAAGCTCCACACGAGTTGGATCAATCCCAATCCGGACTACGACGCGGCGGTCCGCGCAGTTCGTCGCCGCGGCGCTCGACGACCAGGCCGAAGAACCGCTTCCTCGCGGATTTTCGCGCGCTTCCACGAGCAGCGTCGTGGACTGGGGACTGTACAACGCGCTGGCCGCAGACTGCTGCTGAAGCTGACCTCGCCGGGCGTGCCCGACATCTACCAAGGCCAGGAGCTTTGGGACTTCAGCCTGGTCGATCCGGACAATCGCCGGCCGGTCGATTTCGTCCGGCGACGGGAGATGCTGGCCCAGCTCAAACGGCGATCGTCGGCGGCCCGGCGGCCAAGCTCGCCTTGGCCCGCCACTCGGCTGCCGCCCCGCGCGATCCGCGTCTCAAGCTCTACGTGACCTGGCAATTGCTCCGATTCCGCCGGGATCAGGGGACCTTCTTCTCGGATGCCGATTACGTCCCGCTCGAAGTCGAGGGCAACTCGCCGCCACGTCTGCGCGTTTGCCCGGCAACGCCCCGCGACTTCCACGCCCGCGTCGTGCGTGCTCGTTGTCGTCCCCCGCCTGGTCGCCCAGTTGACTCGGGCCGCCGGGCAGGAGCGTTCGGCGGTCACGCCGATGGACGCGTCGGTCTGGAAAGACACGTGCGTCGTCTGCCGGGACGTCGGGGCGTCGTCCTTGACGAACCTCTTTACAGGCCAAACTTGCGCACTCAACGAGTCTCGGCTGCCGCTGGCCACGGCCCTGGTCGGACTTTCCGGTGGCCGTGTTCACCAGCCCGCCCGCCGGATAACCCCCGGAGCTGATTCATTGCTCCCGGCTTCGGGCGCCATCGAGCCCGACGCGCCAGCGAGGGTGAGGGGTTGACGGATTTCTCGTAGCGCGTCGGGTTGGAGTCTTCCCGCGGCCATTCAGCCCGCCAGGTCGCGGCAGACGTTGACGATCCGGTGCGCAGGCTTCGTCGATCTCGGCGTCGGTGGTGGTGCGCCGAGGCTCAAACGCAGGGACGAGGCGACTCGCTCGTCGGCCAGGCCATGCGGGCGGTAGTGTGGGCGATAGCTCGGTGGAGCCGCTCGAACAGGCCGAGCCGACGGAACAGGCCACCCCGGCCATGTCGAGGGCCAAGAGCAAGATCTGACCGTCGATGCCCGAAAAGGCGACGTTGGTCGTGTTGGGCAGGCGCGGGGCGGCGGTGCCGT
>CAWBOP010000004.1:0-35487 GCA_963790465.1 Terriglobia bacterium
ACGCCGGAGCTTACTCGCCCAGCATCCCGCACGCGGAGAGCTCGCCGAGAAACGCCTGGACGTCACGTCCCGCCTGCACGATGGAAACCTCGAACTCGGCGGTGACGGCGGCGACGATCGCCTCGACCGTGTGCTCACCGTCCAGCAGCGAGAAGACCTTCACCCCGACGGCGTTCAGGACCTTCACCTCGCTCCGTCCCGGGAGCACCACCAGCCCTCCCTCGTCCGCGATGGCGCGATAAGAGGAATCGGGGTGGCGGCGCGGGCGGTCGGTGAGCGAGATCGGCTGGGTGGTCACGTCGAGGATCCTCCAGGTTCGGCGAGCTAATGTATCGCGAATCCGCGCGCTTGCCATTACGGCACCATTTTAGTCCTGTTTGACCTCCGGAAGGTACGACGATCCCGGCCAGGCGGCAACCCCGGCAACCCGATTCTTTGACCGCGGACAGGAAACGGCCCGCTACCTTCCGTCCCCGCACCCCGCCCGCGCGGCCGCCAGCACCCTCGCCAGCGCCCCCTTCTCGTCCTCCCCCTCCAGGACGAGCCCCGTGGCCGTCAGGAGGGCCTCGCACGGCCGCCCGAGGCGAAGCTCGCACTCCGCCACCAGCCCCCTGGCGAGGCCGAGCGTCGGGTCGAGGGCCATCGCCCGCCGCGCGGAGAGTTCGGCTCCCGCGACTTCCTTCGACCGGAGGCGCGCCATCGCGAGCCCGAGCCACGCTTCGGCCCGCGCCGGAGTCACCTCGACCGCCTTCTCGAACGCCTCGGCCGCGCCCGGCACGTCCCCCTTCTCGAGCAGGAGGAAGCCGAGGTTGCTGCGAAGCGAGCCGTCGGACGGCGAGGCCTCGAGGGCGCGGCGCACCGTCGCGATCCGGTCGTCGGGCGCCGCGCCGCCGAGGCGACTCGCGATCTCGCCGTCGATCAGCGAAGCGGGAGCACCGAGTTCCCTCGCCCGCTCGAAAGCGGAGAGCGCCTTGCCCCGCTCCCCCAGGCGCGCGTATTCCTCGGCCAGGTTGAGCTGCGCCTTGAGCGACGACGGCTCCGCCTCCGCCTTGGCGGTCCAGAGCCGAAGCTCGTTCCGCCACAGCGGCGAGCGCTGGAGGAGCAATCCCGCGTAGTACGCCCCGAGCAAGGCGAGCGCCACGCCCCCCGCCGCTCGAGACGCACGAGATCGCGGGATCCGGAGCGCGGCCGCGGAGAGCAGCAGGACGGCCGCCGCGGAGGGTAGATAGAGGAACCGCTCCGACAGCGTGGTCTCGATCGGACGCAGCTGCGCGACCGGCAGGAGCGACACCAGGCAGGCGCCGAGCAGCGCCGCCTCGATCCGCCGCCCCGACCGCAAGAGCAGGACCGCCCCGGCAGCGGCAACCGCGACGAGGAGCGCGGCCGCCGCCGCGGCGATCCCCGCAACCGGCGGAGGCTCGAGGTGGAGTCCCCACGGAGGCACGGCGAGCCACGCGAGATAGCTTCCGGTCACGGCGAGCGGGCGCACGAGAGAAGGGGGCTCCGTTCCCGTCGCCGGTCCGAGAAGGCGTCCCAGCGCGATCCACCGCAACGACGCGTACGCGGCCGCCGCGACGGCGAACGGGATGTACCCGGCCGCGCGCCGCGCGAGATCCGCCCGTCGCGGCCATCCCTCCCTCGCGGTCTCGAGCAGGAGCACGAGAACCGGTACCGTCGCCGCCATCTCCTTCGAGAGGAGCGCCGCGAACCAGGCAAGCCCGGCCGCCGCGCGCCAGGGCCCGGGACGCGGCGACAGCGATCCGCGAAGATGAAGACAGATCGCGGCGAGGGCCGCGAGCGCCATCAGCGGGTCCACGCGCCCCGAGATGAAGGCGACCGACTCGGCGTGAGACGGGTGGAGCGCGAAGAGGAGCGCCGCGGCCGTCGACGCGGCGAGCGCGCCGTCGAAGAGAAGGAGCCCGAGCGCGAGGACGAGCAGCGACGCCCCCGCGTGGAGCGCGATGTTCGTGGCGTGGAACGCGGCGGGCGACCCGCCGCCCCTCCGGTAGTCGATCTCGTTCGAGAGGATCGCGAGCGGCCTGTAGTAGCCGAGCCCCATCCGGTCGAAATCGGAGGCGTAGTAATCGCGGAGGAAGGCGCGCGACGCCTCGAACGGCCGCTTGAGACCGTCGTTGTCCGCGATCAGCCGGTGGTCGTCGTAAACGAAGCCGCCCGGAAGCCCGGGCAGGTACCCCGCGACCGCCGCGGCGCCGACGAGGACGAACGCCGCGAGCCTTCCCCACGCTCCGGACGGCGCGAAGCTCAAGGCATCCCACCCGCCGCCCTCGCGGCCCTCGCGACGAGCGCGACGACGTCGGCGTTCGAGGGATCGATCGCGAGCGCCTTTCGCGCCGCCGAGAGCGCCGCGGCGGCCCGCCCGCGGGACAGCTCGGCTTCCGCGATCCCGACGAGCGCGTCGGCGAGGTCGCGCTGCATCCGGTGCGCGCGGCGATAGAGCCGGAGCGCGTCGCCGAACCGTCCCCGCGCCCGCTCGAGATCTCCCCGGACGACCAGGAAATACGGCGACGCGGTCGATACGTCGGCCAGGGCGAGCGCGGCCCGCGCCTCCCGCTCCGCCCCCTGCATCCGGTACAGCGCCGCGAGGTTTCCGAGAATCCCGGGGTCGTGGGGATCGACCGCGAGCGCCTCCCGGTAGGCGACGAGCGCCCCCTCGAGGTCGCCCGAGCGCCGCCGCGCCACGCCGAGGTTCCCCCTCGCCGCGAGGAGCGGCGGCGCGAGCCGGATCGCGCTCTCGAAGCGGCCGACCGCCGCGTCGTACCGCGCGGCGCGAAGATCGTCAACGCCGATGTTGCTCAGGTAGAGCGCCGCGAGGTGCAAATCGTCGATCAATCGCGCGCCGACGACCCGGCGCTCGCGCGTGACGTCGAAATCGAAAAGCGCCAGCGAGTCCGAGAGGCTGTAGGCGGCGACCACGTGCGTGTTGACGACGACGAGGTCCCCCTCCCGCTCGCTGCGCCCCTCGAAGGCTGGGATCGCCGCGCGCGCGTCGAGGCCGATCGAGCGCGCGAGGGCGAGGAAGAGGCAGGTGAACGAGAGGCAGTTCCCCTTCCGCAAGGCGAACGCCTCCTTCGCCGTGAAGGTCCCGCGCGACTCGTAGCGGAACGGAAAACGGGCGGGGTCGAAGAGGCCCTGCTGCAGCGCCTCGAGTCGCTGTCGGACGGAGCCCTCCCCCGCGAGGGCGAGCGCGGTCTCGCGCATCTCGGCGGTCCACTCGATCGGGTTCGGCACGGCACCCGCCTCGAGATGCCGCGCGCGCATCGCGCGCGCCCAGGATTCCTTAGACGACCCGGCCAGCGCCGTCGAAGCCGGAGAGCGCGCCGCGCATCCCGCCGCCGCCAGCGCCGCCGCCAGCGCCAACCCCGAGGCGGCCCTTCTCAGGGGCACGCCGCCGCCAGCGCGGTCACGTGCGGCCCGGCGGCCACCAATCGCTTCCGCCGCGCGTCCACGCTCGCGCCGAACCCCTCGAGCGTACGGGCGCCGAGCAGCGCGAGATCGCCGGACGCCGCGAACACCACCTCGTCCACGGTCTCGAACCCGGCGGCCCGCACGATCGCGTACCCGGTGGATCGCGTCACGGTCCGCCCGTCCGCCATGACGAAAACCAGGTCTCTCTTGGCGACCCGAACCCCCGCGAGTTTCAGCAACTCTTCCGGAATCCAGCTGAACTCGGAGCCGGTGTCGACCAGGAGCCTCGCGACTTTCACCGCCCGCGACGGCCGCCGGACGTTCACGACCTCGCCTTCCACGTGAAACGTTCCCATTTTTTTCCCAGGAGGGGGCACGGGCGGGACCTCCACGGGTAGTTTAGCGAAGATTCGGGGGAATGGCGCGTTCGCATGATCGGGTCCACCGCTTCAGAGCTACGCGTCGTTGATTTCCGTTTCCACCCGGCCCAGCGTTTCGAGAACCCTATCGAAGTCCACCGGGTCCGAGAGGTACATATCTCTCATCTCGCGATAATCGGCTCGCAGCTTCGCTTCCCGCGTCGCAGGTGGTACCAGCCTGAAAGAGCCGGGCTTTGCAAGGTCGTAACGCGCCCAACCACTCCGGAAGAAACAGCTCTTCCATGCGACGACTCGGTCGCGAAGATCACCCTGGGCGATGGCTCCCGCGACCTCGGGACGGTCCGCCAGTGAGGCCGTATCGGCGTAGTGCCTCGAGAATCTCTCCGGCGTCGGTTTGTCCTTGGGCCGATGGTGCTCGGCGTGGAGGATCGTTGCCTTTTCCCAGAAGCTACGTTCCAGGTCGAGACACACGACCTCGCATCGCCAGTCCTGGAGCAGGTCCGGGAACTCCTCCCCGATCCATGGACATACTGCATGCCGGTCGATCGGCCGTTGATCGGTGAGCGAGCCGAACTCGAGCTTGACGGAACGTTTCAGATACTCGAAGCCCGGTGCTTGGGTGCTCGGATACTGAAACAGGACAACCGGCGAGTTTGTCGCCGCATCGAACTCATACTCGAGCCAAGATTCCTTGGCCTGTCCCAGCGCGCTGCCGATCGCTTCCTCGAGTTCCGGACACACGTCTCGCTTGACGGCACGTGCGCACGCCTGCTGCGCCGCATTCATCCACTTCTCGGCCTGGTTCCCGCTGAGCGTCGCGGGATTCGTCACCTCGGCGAGGCCAAGGTACTCCGGCGATATCGAGAGGTCGATGTCTTCGGAGAAGCGCGCGATGGCGCCGAACACTTTCGACAGCGACGTTCCGCCCTTGAAAACGAGATGATCGCCGAAACGGGAATCGAACAATATCGTCAGCATCCAGCAGACCCAGAAGTCCTTCTCGATGATGACGGGAGACAGACCTCGCTTCTGCGCGGCCTGCTCGAAGTAGACTCGTCGGTCCCCTGCCTTCCGTTTCAGAAAATCCAGTGGCACGCGCTTACCCCTCCGCCAGTTGACGGAGAATCGGGTGCATCCAGGACGGCGCCAGTTTGATATCGCGGACGAACGCGCGCCGCCCGGCGGCAGGCAACGTCCGCTTGAGCCGGGCGATCCGCTCCGCCGTCACGTGCTCCCGGCGCAGGTGACGGAACGCTTGAATGACTAGCCCCGAAAGCCGGCCTGCGGCCGCCATGTTCCGGGGGGTCGTGCGACGAAACTGGATGATGGTAGGTCCGATCTTGACGTTCCTCGTCGGCCCGTCGGTCAGGAATACGACTTTCGCGGGGACCTGTTCCGTCAACCCGAGGAGATTGGCGGCATAAGCTCCCGCGGGTTGAAGGCGGATGTTGTCCCTGCCCGCGATCGCACGGGCGATCGCTTCGGCGGACGGCCAAAGCGGCCCGAGATCCGGATGCGCCACGGGATAGTCGTAGATCCCGCGAGCGAGACGCCGCAGCCTTCCGCTCCTGACCAGTCGATGGAGCACGAGATCGACCGCAGCGCGGCTTCCCAGATCGAGAAAATTCGAAGGGACGACAACCGCACCACGTTCCTGCCGGACGATCCTCGCAAGAACCTTGGCATCAACGCTTTGGATAGACTTTTTAATGGAAGCCATGTAAGAAACTATATCCAATATTTCTTACGGACACAACGACGGCGACGGCGGTGTTCGGCTCCCGGCGTTTCGGGAGTAGCGGGGCAACGGGGCGCCGCCTCGACACGGCAAGCAGCGCTGCGCCGGCGCCCATCGGCTACCGCACCGCTACCGCGCCGCCCCGAGCACGAACTTGCCGCGGGCTTTGGCGCGCGCGTACCGAATTCGATCGAGCGCCGTCGGATAGCGGCGCTGAAACCAGCAAACGAGCGAACGCAGGTTCTCCAGCTCGTCGCCCTCGAGCTCGGCTGTCGCCAGGGCGAGGCGCCGCCGAAACTCCGCTTCCGGCAGCGGTTGGTTCCACAATCGCTCGATGTCGATTGGATTCGGCGGGTTCACGGCTTGCGCTCGGCCGCCAAGGTTTGAAGAAGCTGGATATCTCCGATGTCCTTGGCGCGCAGGCCCCATTGCTTCGTGCGAATGTGATCCTCGAGGCTGGGAACGGCGATCGCCACTCCAGGCGCCAGATCGATCTGTTCTCGTCGCAACCAGGCATCCTCGAATCGGAGCGTTTCACCCAGCTTCGTCGTCGCCGCGTGCGCGATCATGACGTCGAGGTGCTCGCCGTTCTCGAGCACGTAGCGGCCGCGCTGCCGGGCGTCGCTCGGTGAGCAGTTCGGATAATGTTCGAGCGAGGCGAGCGCCGCGTTCAGTTTCTCGACGTCGTCCGCGTGGAGCCAGAAATCATAGTCGTTGGTCGCGACGGGAAGTCCACGAAGGATCATCGCCATGCGGCCGATGAGCAACACGCGCGCGTGGCTCTCTTGAAGAACCCGATAGAATTCGATCTCATCGATGTCGGTCGCGTGCACCCGACGATTTTATCAGAATCCCTGTTGTGCTGCCCCGACGCCAGGCTCTTTCCCCTCGGCCGCCACGTCGATCGCCCGCCGCAAGCCGCTCCACTACCGCCCGCCGGCGGACTACCTCACCGATCCCGCCCCCGCACGTACTCCGCCAGGGCGCGCAGCATCCCCGCGCGGCGCCCGAACGGGGCGAGCGCGACGAGCGCGCGGTCCACGAGCTCGTCCACCCTGCGACGCGCGCCGTCGATGCCGCAGAGGTTCACGAACGTGGTGCGGTCGCGTTCGTTGCCGGCGTCCTTTCCGGTGGTCTCGGGGTTGCCGCTGTAGTCCAGAAGGTCGTCCGAGACCTGGAACGCGAGCCCGAGAGGGGCGGCATATCGGGCGAGCGCCTCGACGTCGCGCGCGCGGCCGCCCGCCGCGAGTCCCCCCAGCTCGGCGGCGGCGACGAACAACGCCCCCGCCCTCCGGGTGTGGATGCTCTCCAGGATCTCGAGGTCCACACGGGTGCCGGAGGACTCCATCTCGGCGACCTGCCCTCCCAGGAGCCCCTCCCCTCCAAGCGCGCGCGAAAGGCGCAGCACGGACTCGCGCCGCGCCTTTCCCCCGGGGCCGCCGGACTCGAGGATCAGGGCGAACGCCGAGTTGAGAAGCGCGAACGCGGCGAGGATCGCGTGGGCCTCACCGGCGACCCGGTGAAGCGCGGGTTTGCCTCGGCGGAGCGTCGCGGCGTCCATCGACGGGAGGTCGCCGAGAATCAGCGACGCCGCGTGCACCATCTCGACGGCGCAGGCCGACGGCATCGCGTCCTCGGCTTCTCCCTTGAGCATCTCGGAGGCCGCCAGCGTCAGGATCCCACGCAGCCGTTTTCCCGGCAGGAGCAGCGTGTACCGCATCGCTTCGTGGAGCGCGGGCGGCGCGGCGCCCAGCAGGGGAACGACCTGATCGAGGGCGTCCTCGATGCGCCGTTTCCCGTCGGACAGGAAGAGCCGAACGGTCTGCGGATCGGGCTTGGCCATCGGCGGGAAATTAACACCGTGCGGCTATCGCCGCGCAAGCCTCTTCTCGAAGAATTCGGCGATTCGCCGGTTGTACCGGTCCAGTTCCTCTCCGTAGAGGTGGGTCGCCCGGGTGGCCGGGAGGGTGATCAGGTTCGCTTCCGCGTCCCGCTGCTCCGGGACCGATGCATACAGCCGTTGCATCTCGGCGGCCAGCAGCGAGTCCCCCGCGGGGGCGACGAGGAGGAGATCCCGTCCCTTGAGACGCGGGAGCACGGCCGAGGCGCTCTCGTTCTCGAGCGGCGAGCGAGAGGTCAGGCGGAACACGAATCGAGGGAGAAACCCGAGGCGGCGCACGCCGAATTCCCATCCGGCATAGACCTTTCGCTTCAGCGGATAACCGACGTCGGAGTAGAGCCCGTCGAGCACCAGGACTTTCGCGGCCGGCCGGTCGAACGCGGCCAGAACCGCGGCGTGGGCGCCGAGGCCGACGCCGTAGATGCCGAGCCTGCGAGTTTCGATCTCCTTCAGCGAGACGAGATAGTCGATGGCGCCCAGAACGTCCCGCTTTTCGGTGATCCCCAGCGTGCTGCCGTCGCCGCCGCTCTTGCCGTGCCCGCGGAAGTCGAACCCGAGAACGGTGAACCCGGACTCTTGAAGGGCGATCGCGAGATTGACGAGCGATCCCTTGCTCGCGCCGAGATCGTGGCAGAGGACGACGGCCGCCCGTCCGGGCTCGCCGCGCAGGAGCCAGCCGTCGAGCTCGATGCCGTCGGCCGAGCGGAAACGGACCTCCTCGACCCGGGAGAGCAGCGCCCCGAGGTCCCGGGGCTCATCCGTCTCGCGAGGCGGGTGGGTCGCGCGATGGACCTGGAGCGTCAGGGCGCCCGCCGCCGTCACGATCGCGATGATCAGGACGAGCAGGAGCGTTCCAGGCAGCGTCCTCCAGAATCTCTCCATCGACTCCACTCCCCGCCCGTCCGGTGGGAACCGCACGGCGGAGGTCGAATATAGGCGCTCGGCCACCGCGCGGACAAGTCCGGGAAAGGGGACGGTCCCTATTTCCGACGGATCGCGTCGGCGACCTTGCGACCGGCGACCCTCGAGAGCTCATCGGGAGGGGCGGCCAGGACCCCCTTGACGCTTCCGAACTCGCGGAGCAGGCGCTTGGCGAGGACGGGGCCGACCCCCGGGACGTCGAGGAGCGCCGTCGTGAGCGTGCGGCGGGAGCGCTTCTTGCGATGGTGCATCAACGCGAACCGATGGGCCTCGTCCCGGATCCGCTGCACGAGGTGGAGGGCCGGCGAGGAGCGCGCCAGGCGGATCGGCTCCTCCGAGCGCTGGAGCCAGATCTCCTCATCGCGTTTGGCGAGGGAGATCACCGGCAGCATCGGCAAGCCGACGTCCGCGAGCGCTCGCACGCCGGCGCCGAGTTGCCCCGGGCCGCCGTCGAGGAGCACGAGGTCCGGCAGGCGCCGGTCTTCCGCCAGAAGGCGGCGGTAGCGCCGCGTCACCGCCTCGGCCATGGACGCGAAGTCGTCGGGGCCGGCGACGCCGCGGATCGTGAACGTCCGGTAGTCGGATTTCTTCGGTTTACCGCCTTCCCACACCACCATCGAGGCGACCGAGTCGGCCCCCTGCACGTTCGAGATGTCGAAACACTCGATCCGGTAAGGGGGCTCGTCGAGGCCGAGGACCTCGGCGAGCGCCTCGAGCACCTCGACGCCGTAGGCGTGCGGGGCGCGAAACCGGTTCTCGAACGCGATGGCGGCGTTCTTCCCTACGAGAGAAAGAAGGCGTTTCTTGACGCCGCGCTCCGGCACGCGCAGGTGGACCTTCGATCCTCGCCGCCCGGACAGCCACGATTCGAGGAGAACGGCGTCCGCGGGGAGATCGGGCAGGTAGATCTCGGGAGGGGGCAACGCCTCGGCGTAGTACTGCGCCAGCACGGCGGCGTAGAACGCCCCCGCCTCGAAGTCGAGGTTGTCGAAGCCGAACTCGCGCCGCGACTGGATCTTCCCCTCCCGCATCTCAAACAGCTCGAGCGCGACCTGGCTCCCCTCCCGGTGGTGGGCGAAGAAGTCCTGCTCCTCGAGCCCGACGGAGGCGATGTGCTGGCGCACGGCGAGGCGCCGCACCACGGCGAGCGTGTCGCGGTGGCGGGCGGCCTTCTCGAACTCCTCCGCCGCCGACGCCTCCTTCATCTTCGCCTCGAGCGCGCGCTCGAGGTCCCGGTGCTTTCCCTCGAGGAAGAGCCGCGCGTCGTCCACGGCGCGCCGGTACTCCGCGGGGTCGGTCTTCCCGGCGCACGGGGCAAGACACTGGTCGAGGTGGTAATAGAGGCAAGGGCGCCGCTTCCCGTCGAACAGCTCGGCGCAGGTGGCCACGCGGAAATCCCGCTGGATCAGCTTGAGCGACCGCCTCGCCCCCGACCCCGGAATGAAAGGGCCGGCGTACAGGCTTCCGTCGAGGCGCGGCCGGCGGACCAGCGAGACGCGCGGGTACGCGTCGCCGACGGACAGCTTGAGGTACGGGAAGCTCTTGTCGTCCCTCAAGACGACGTTGAACGGCGGCCGCTCGCGTTTGATGAGGTTCGCCTCGAGCAGGATCGCCTCGAACTCGGTGTCGACGACGATGATCTCGAGCGAGGCGACGTCGGCGACGAGCCGCTCGGTGCGCGGCCCGTGCTGCGCCGCGGGCTGGAAGTACGAGCGGACGCGGTTCTTTAGCGACTTCGCCTTGCCGACGTAGAGGAGGTCCCCGCGCGCGTCCCGGTAGAGGTACACCCCCGGCCGGTCGGGGAGCGCGTCGAGCTGCGCGCGGATCGCGGGGGACGGAAAGCCGTTCTCCACGGGCTACCGCCCCGCGTCCGATGGCTGGGTTCGATCTTGGCCCTCGCGGCACGCTTCGGCGATGCGCGGCGAAAGGTCGCCGCGCCGCCTCGTCACGGTCCTCGACCAAGGTCGAGAACCGTAGACCTCGGCTGCAAGGAAAGGACATCGATGGACAGCCTCGGTTCCGCGCGGCGAACGGCCTTCCGAGGCTGAACCGGCCGCTCGCCGCGAGGGCCGCGGAGGGCCAAGATCGAACCCAGCCATCGGAGTCACGACTCTAGCCTCCGAACCTCCGCAGGAGGTCCACGAACGACGGGTCGCGGGCAAACGTGAGCATGGCGCAGGGGACACGATCCACGAGCCGCTCGACGACGGCACCGACGCGGGGGTCCTCGCCGATGGCGTCGGCGACGAACGTGAAGTTCGCGAGGAGCCGCGCCGTGGCCGCCAGGCGCTGCACGGGATCGAGTCGGGCCGCGGGGCCCTTCGTCGGGAACAGGATGGCCGCCAGCGGCCACCGGCCCGGCGGACAGACGGTAAGGTGCGTGGAGCGGAAGGGTGATCCAAGCAGCTCGGCCTCACCGCTCGCCCCGTCCACGAGCACGAGGTCGTCGCTGACGACGAGGGCGCCTTCCGACTCGGCCAGAGCCGCGGCGGTGCTCTTTCCCGCCCCGCTGGCCCCCACCACGAGAAATCCTCGCCCTTCGACGACGATCCCCGCGCTGTGCACGGCCGCCCCGTTTCTCGTGGGGAGGAGGAACGCCAACGCCGCTCGCACGAAGTTCTGCAGCGCGCGCCGGCGGGCATCCTCTTCACCTGGCGCCAGCACCACCTCCGCCTCACCGTCGCGCTCCACCCGGCAGGTGCCGAGGTCGGTGCGGTAGATCGCCGCGCCTTCGTGAAGCGAGAGGCTCATCCCCTTGGGAGCGGTGCCGCCGGGCCCCTCGACGCGCCGGTCCCGAGCGACCCGCAGCCTGAGGAACGGCGACTCACGGGGGGACGCGACGTACGCCGACCATTCCCCGGACAACCCCGCGATCTCCCGCCGGGCGGCGGATCCCTCGAGGACGACGCCGAGCCCCGAGAAGTCGAACGTGCCCCCGGTGATGCTCATGCGAGCCCCCTCGAGCCCTCGACGGCGCCCGCGCCGTGCCTCGGACACATCACCCGGATCGCCTCGGGGGTCGCAAAGACGGGGGGATCGTCCGGTAGGAGTACCGAGAGCGGATGCCGGAAGGGCCTCACGCCAGCACCGCCTTCTCCCGCAGGTACCGGATCCGGTCCCGGTGCGCCGCCGCCTCCTCGAAGTCCAGCCGGTCGGCGGCGCGCCGCATCTCCGCCTGGAGCCGCGCGATCTCGGCCTCGAGCGCCGCGGCGTCGTCGAACACTTCCTCGCCTTCTTCCTCGTCGAGAGGCACCGTGGAATAGTCCGCCTCGATCGGCGACCCCATCAGTTCGTCCACGGCGCGCCGGATCGTTTCGGGGGTGATCCCGTTCGCCTCGTTGTAAACCTCCTGGCGCGCCCGGCGGCGCGAGGTCTCGTCCATCGCGCGGCGCATCGAGTCGGTGATCCGGTCCGCGTAGAGGATCGCGGTTCCGCGGACGTTGCGCGCGGCGCGGCCCATCGTCTGGATGAGCGACCCGGTGGAGCGGAGGTACCCCTCCTTGTCGGCGTCGAGGATCGCCACCAGCGACACCTCGGGCAGGTCGAGCCCCTCCCGGAGCAGGTTCACCCCGACGAGCACGTCGAACTCGCCGCGCCTCAGGTCGCGCAGGATCCGCACCCGCTCGAGCGTCTCGACGTCCGAGTGAAGGTACTGGACGCGGACGCCGACCTCCCGGTAGTACTCCGTGAGGTCCTCGGCCATCCGTTTCGTGAGGGTGGTGACCAGCACCCGCTCGCCGCGCTCGACCCGCGCGCGGATCTCCCCCAGAAGATCGTCCACCTGACCGTCGATCGGCCGGACGATCACCTGAGGGTCGAGCAGCCCGGTCGGTCGCACCACCTGTTCGACCACGTCCCCCTCCGCGAGCTTCAACTCGTGGCTCGCGGGGGTCGCCGAGACGTAGATCGTCTGCCCGTGCCGCGCCTCGTATTCCTCGAACGTCAGCGGCCGGTTGTCGAGCGCCGACTCGAGCCGGAACCCGTAGCCGACGAGGTTCCCCTTTCGCGCCTGGTCCCCCTTGTACATCCCCTGGATCTGCGGCAGCGTGACGTGGCTCTCGTCCACCACCATGAGCGCGTCGTCCGGCAGGTAATCCATCAACGTCGGCGGAGGCTCCCCCTTGCCGCGCCCCGTGAGGTGACGGGAGTAGTTCTCGATCCCGTGGCAGTAGCCGACCTCGGTCATCATCTCGAGGTCGAAGACGGTGCGCTGCTCGAGCCGCTGCGCCTCGAGGAGCTTCCCCTCCCCTTCCAGCACGCGCAGCCGCCCCTTCAGTTCCGAGCGGATCGCCTCGATCGCGCGGAGAAGATCGGCGCGCGGCGTGACGTAGTGGCTGTTCGGGTACACCGGGGCTCGCTCGAGCAGCTCGACCACCTTCCCGCGAACCGGATCGATCCGGGAGAGCCGCTCGACCTCGTCCCCCCAGAACTCGATCCGGAGCGCGTCCTCGGCGTACGCCGGCCAGATCTCGAGCGTGTCGCCGCGGAGCCGGAAGGCGCCCCGCTTCAGGTCGGCCGGCGTCCTCTCGTACTGGATCTCCGTCAGTTTTCGCAAGGTGCTCTGGTGGTCGAGCCGCTTGCCGCGCTCGACGAGGAGCATCATCCCGTGGTACGCCTCCGGCGAGCCGAGACCGTAGATGCACGACACGCTGGCGACGATCAACACGTCCCGCCGCTCGAAGAGCGCCCGGGTGGCGGCGTGGCGCATCCGGTCGATCTCCTCGTTGATCGTCGCTTCCTTCTCGATGTAGGTGTCGGACCGGGGGACGTACGCCTCCGGCTGGTAGTAGTCGTAGTACGAGACGAAGTACTCCACCGCGTTGCGCGGAAAGAGCCGCCGGAATTCCTGGTAGAGCTGCGCCGCGAGCGTCTTGTTGTGCACCATCACCAGGGTCGGCCGGTTCGCCCGCGCGACGACGTTCGCCACCGTGAACGTCTTCCCCGATCCGGTCACTCCGAGCAGCACCTGGTGCCGGCGCCCCTCCAAGAGGCCGCGCACGAGCGCCTCGATGGCGGCCGGCTGGTCGCCCGTCGGCCGGTAGTCGGAGACGATCTCGAACGGTGGCACGTGCTTCTCGCTCCCGCGCGGATTGTACCCGTCCCCCCCGCCGCTGTCAGGGACCGGCTCGTGCCGCGGCAGCGCCCGGTTTGCCGTTCGGCCTCGCGCTGGTACTCTTGGGCCCGGAGGTCAAGCGTGCTCGAGGAAACCCCGGCCAGGCGACGCCGCCGTCTCCCGTTTCTGCTCCTCGGCCTCGTGTTGATTCCCGCCGCCGCGGGGGGGGCCGCGCTGGGGTACGGCCTGAACCTCGACCTGCCCGACGTCGCCAAGCTGGAGAACTACACCCCCCCGCTGAGCACCCGGGTCATGGCCCGGGACGGCTCGCCGCTCGCCAGCTTCGGCGAGCAGCGCCGGATGCTGATCGCTTCCCGGGACATCCCGAAGGTGTTCGAGCAGGCGCTGATCGCGGTCGAGGATTCGAATTTCTATCACCACAGCGGCATCGACTTCCGCGGCATCCTCCGCGCGGCGTGGTACGACGTCTCGCATCTCACGCTCGGGCAGGGGGCGAGCACGCTGACCCAGCAGCTCGCCCGGAACCTGTTCCCCGACGTGCTGAAGCCCGAGAAGACGGCGCGCCGCAAGATCCAGGAGATGCTGCTCGCCATCGAGATCGAGCGGCGTTACACGAAGCAGGAGATCCTGAGGCTCTACTGCAACCAGGTGTACATGGGGCACGGACGGTACGGCATCGAAGCGGCGTCCCGCTTCTACTTCGGCAAGCCGGCCAAGGACGTCACCGTCGGGGAAGCCGCCCTCCTCGCGGGAGTGATCCAGCGGCCGGAGGGGCTGTCCCCATTCCGGAATGCCGAACGGGCGTCGAAGCGCCGCAACCACGTGCTCGACCGGATGGCCGAGGAGGGGTACCTCTCGCCCGCCCGGGCGAAGGCGGCGCAGCGGGAGCCGCTCCGCCTCTCCCCCTGGCGCGAGTCGGCCGACCTCGCGCCGTACTTCGTCGAGGAAGTGAGGCGCCACCTCCAGGCGAAGTACGGCGACGAGAGCCTCTACCGGTCGGGGCTCGAGGTACGCACGACCCTCGATCCGAGGCTCCAGTCGCTCGCGAATGCCGCGATGGACGCGGGAGTTCGGGAGCTGGACAAGAGGCAGGGCTGGCGGGGGGTCAAGGTCCGGGTACCGGAGGGCGCGTCCCCGGAAACCTGGGAGCCGCCGTCGTGGCGCGACGGCGTCAAGCCCGGCGAGGTCGTCGATGCGGTGGTGCTCGGCGTGTCGCAGGCCCACGCGCGCCTTCGCGCCGGTCCGTTCACGGCAACGCTGGGGCCGGACGAGATCGCGTGGACCGGGCGCACCTACGCCTCGTCTCTCCTGAAGCGCGGCGACGTCGTGCGCGTGCGCGTCGCGCCGGGGAAACGCGGGGGGGAGCCGGCGCTGCTTCTCGAGCAGGAGCCGCGCGTCGAGGCCGCCTTGATCGCGATCGAGCCCGCCACCGGCGCCGTCCGGGCGCTCATCGGCGGATTCGATTTCCGGAAGAGCGAGTTCGACCGGGCGATGCAAGCCCGCAGGCAGTGCGGCTCGGCGTTCAAGCCGTTTGTTTTCGCCGCGGCGCTCGTCGAGGGGATGACCCCGGCCCAGACGGTTCTCGACGAGCCGACGGTGTTCATCGATCCCGAGACGTTCGTGCCGTACGAGCCGGAGAATTACGGCGACAAGTACTACGCGACGCTCACGCTCCGGCACGCGCTCGAGAAGTCCGCCAACATCGCCACGGTCAAGCTCCTGGCCCGCGTCGGGTTCTCGCCGGTGATCGACATGGCGCGCCGGCTCGGGATCACGACCGACCTCAAGCCGTACCCGTCGCTCGGCCTCGGCGCGTTCGAGGTGACCCTCCTCGAGCTGACCAGCGCCTACGGCGCCTTCGCCAACCAGGGGGTCCGCGTCGAGCCGCACCTCGTCGAGGAGGTCCGCGCGAACGACGGCGCCTCGATGGAGAAGGCGAAGCCCGGCGTGAAGGACGCGGTGAGCCCGCAGATCGCGTATCTCATGAACCGGCTTCTCGAGGGGGTGGTCACCGACGGAACCGGGCAGGGCGCCGCCGATCTCGGCCGCCCGCTCGCCGGGAAGACCGGCACGACCAACGACTTCACCGACGCCTGGTTCATCGGTTACGCGCCCGATCTCGTCGTCGGGGTCTGGGTCGGGTTCGACGAGAAGAAAACCCTCGGCTCGAGGGAAACGGGAGCGCAGGCGGCGCTGCCGATCTGGAAGAAGTTCATGGAAGGGGCGTACCTCTCTCGCCCGGCCGAGGAGTTCGCGGTTCCGGCGGAGATCTCCATCGTGACGATCGACGGAGCGACCGGCCTCAAGGCGAGCGAGGCGGCCGGTTGCGCGCCGGTGCTCTCCGAGGCGTTCCTCGCGGGGACCGAGCCGACCTCGTACTGCACCGCGGCGGAGCACATCCGGTTGAAGTTCCCCTACCCGTTCCAGCGCTATCCTCTCGACGAGGACGGCGCGCTGGCGATCCCTTCGGACGAGCTCGAGGAGCTGCTCTCGTCCGAGTCCACGGTCCGCCTCGCGGCGCTCGGGAAGCGCCTCGAGGCCTCGACCGCCGACGGCAAGCTGTCGCTTCCCCTCCGTCGGCTTCCGCGAGGAGAGAACGAAATCGTACCCGCGGAAGCGCGCGGGCGCGTCGATCCCTCGACCTGGTTCGGCAAGGACGGACGGCGCGCGCGCGCGATCATGATTCGCAGGTAGCGCCGACCGGCTCGAGGCCGAGGAGGGTCCAGGCCGGGACGGTGTACTTCGTGAGGCGAAGCTTCTCCGCCCTCTCCTCCTCCCCGGCCGTGAGACTTCCGCGAACGACCGGGAGCCCGAACGTTCGCCGAAACCCCTCGACGACCGCCGCGTCGACGACGGCGATATCGAGCGCGCGACCGAGGATCTGCTCGAGGCCGGCGAACCGCGCGCCATCCGCCGCGGAACCGATCGCCTTCGACAGCCGGACCGGGTCGGAGCGGAGCAGGATCGATCCGTGCTGGAGGAACGCGCCGCGGCGGCGAAGCTGGGCGGAACCGACCAGCTTGCGTCCGCCGGCGGCGATCTCGTGCGCTCCCGTGCGGTCGAAACAGACCGGAGGACCGAAAGGACCCGGGTCGGCCGCGGCGCCACGCCCAGGCTCGAGTCCCTCGGCGTCGACACCCAGGATACGGAGCGCCTCGACGAGCGCTTCGGTGATCCGCCGGTAGGTCTCGAGCACGCCGCCTTCGAACGGCGGCCGCCTCAAGCACCCGGTCACCGAGTAGGTGCGTTCGTGCTCGTGTAGCACCGCGCGGCCGCCGGTCGCTCGCCGCACGAGGCCGATCCCCGCCGCCTCGAGATAGGCGGCGTCGTGCGCCCCGGCCGCCGGCTGCCGCCGCCCGAGGGAGAGCGTTGGAGGGCTCCAGGAGTACAGGCGAAGCGTCGGTGGGAGCGGTTCGAACCCCGGGACGTACGACTCGAGCAACGCCTCGTCCACGGCCATGTTGGAGGCGCCGTCCGAGCTTTCGGCCAGGACGAGTCGCCAGGCGGTCGGCACGAGCGCGCCGTCAGCCGAGCGTTCGCTCGCTCCGCCGGCCCCGATAGTCGGAGGAGTGGAGCTCGTACTTCCGGAGCAGCCGCTGCAGCGCCGACCGCAGCATCCCCGCGTGGTTCGCGGCGGCGGTCACGTTCCCCCGGTGCCGCGCGAGGAGATCCTCGAGGTAGCGCTTCTCGAACGCTTCGACCACGACGCGCTTGGCGTCGCGGAAACGGGCTGCGGCGGACTCGTCGTTCGACGCCGCGTCGGCCGCGGCACGCACCGTCCGAGGAAGGTCCCGAGGACGGATCGTCCCGTCCTGAGCCAGGATGACCGCCTGCTCCATCGCGTGGCGCAGCTCGCGAACGTTGCCGGGCCAGGCGTAGCGGGTCAGCGCCTCGATCGTCTCCGGCGCGATCTGGATCGGCGGCAGGTCGTTGATCGACCGGATCTCGTCCACGAAGTGCCGGGCCAGGAGCGCCACGTCCTCGAGCCGCACCTGAATCTGCTCCCGCAGGCTACGCCGCTCCTCGAGAAGTTCGTACTGCGCGAGCGAACGATCGACCGCCAGAGCGAGACGGGCCGCATCCAGCGGCAGCGACAGCACGTCGAACGCGCCGCCGAGGAGCGCTTCGGATTCCTCGGCTGCGGAGAGCCGGTCGGCCAGCACGATCGTAACGATCGAGCGGCGCAGCCGTCCCGCCCTCTCGAAAAAGTCTCGACGCTCCGGAGACGACGGAGTCCACGCCGCGAGGAGCAGTCGGACGGGGTGCGTCCTGAGCAGCTCGAGCCCCTCGGCGTCGGTGGCCGCGGCGAGAGTCGCTACCCCCTTGTCCGCCAGCACGGTGCGGACCCGGGCGCGGGTCTCGGCATCCCCCTCCACGATGAGGGCGAGCGGACGGTCCATGATCTCCTCCTCCGACTTCCCATCCACCACGGGCCGCGCGCCCCTTGCGGCAAACCCCTCCGCCCGTTCACCGAACATCTTTTGGATCAAGTATACCCATCCGGGGTACCGTTGGGGTGATTTTCTGCGATAAACGGCTTCCGGGAAGGCGCCGTCAGGACTCCCGACTCCTGCCCACCGTCACCGGCCGCGGGCTTCGATCTCGGCTATTCGCTTGTCGACGTCGCGATACGACGGGTCGTCCTTCGAGACCCGCCGGTAAAGTTCGAGAGCGGCCTCGACCTCCCCGCACTGCTCGAGCACTTCGGCGAAATCGAAACGGAGCCCCCGCAAGGCGTCGTCGTCTCCTCCCGGAAGGTCGAGCGCTTTCCGGTACCAGCCGACCGCCTCGTGAATCTCCCCCTTCTCGCGACAGCACATGGCGATCATGCTGCAGGCGTCGCGGAACAGGCCCGGCGCGCCCGACGCGACCTGGAACTCTCCGATGGCATCGTCGATGAGCCCCATCTCCTTGTAGGCGATCCCGAGATCGTAGTGCGTACGGTAGTCATCGCTCCCGATCTCCTCGTCGACGTGCCGCTTGAAGAGCGCGAAGACCTCCTCGACGCTCTGCTCGTCGAAAGTCGCCGGAGCGGCCGCGGGCGGCTCCGCCTCCGCGACGCCCCCACCGAGAGCTTCCGCGATCGACAGGAGCGCCTCGTCGTCGAGGCCGGTGTCGAGGACCGGCGGTTCGTCCTCGACCGTCTCGACGACCGCCGCTTCCTCGACGTGCGCGGCCGAGGCCGCGGCGGCGCGCGTCTCGAGAGCATCGAGGGCCGGGCCCCCCTTCCCCCTCGAGCGCTGCAACACGATCAGCCTGCGCGCGTCCCGCACCATCCCCTGCTCGAGGTAGAACACGATCTCCTCGAGGTCCTCCTCCGAGGGGGAATCGAGTTCGGGAATCGGAGCGGAAGCTTCGGGCTTCGCTTCCGACTCCACCGCGGCTACCGGATCGTCCTCGATGTCGATGACGATCTCGCTGTCGTCGGTCAGCGTCTCGACGTCGGTCACCGGCGGTTCTTCCGGCGGCGCAGCGGCCTCTCGAGGAGGCTCCACGACAGGCGCCGGCCCACTCTCGCGCGGCGGCGCCGGAGCCGCCGTTCGCACGGCGGCGAGGAGCGACAGCCGCTCGAGCATTCCGCGCACCTCTTCCGCGAGAGGCGCGCTTCGGGCGGCTTCCTCCGCGGCTTGGCGTGCCATGTCGGTCTGCCCCGAGGCCCTCTGCGCCACGGCCAGTCCGACCAGCGCGTCGCGGAGGCCCGGCGGGTCGCCGCGAGCGCGGAGCATTTCGGCGAGACGCTGCTGCGCCTCCACGAGCCCCGGGAAGCGCCCCGTGATCTCGCGGAGTTGCTCGATCGCCTGCGCGACGAGGAGGTATTTCTCGAAGATCTCCGCCTGGGTCAAGCGCCCTCCGACGAACTCCAGGTCCGCGGGTCCGAGCGGCACGGCCGGGGCCGTGATCTCGTCCGGCAGCGGATCGTCGGTGACTTCCTCGAACTCCGGGGCTGTCCCGGCAAGCTCCGGCGGCACGGGCTCCTTTCCGGGCTCCGGGATAGGAAGTTCCATCCGGGCGCCCGGAGCGAGTTCACGCAGACGCTCCGCCACCGCCGAGGCTTCCTCGTCCATCGAGCGCGCCCGATACGCCCGCTCCAGCGCCTCGAGGGTTCTCGCCATCCCGGGGCCGTCCGCCTGCTCCCGGCGGAGTTCGCAGAGCCGCTTCAGCGCCGGGATGTGGCCGTTCGCCTCGATCCGCGCCAGGCGCTCCAGGACCGAGGCGGCGCGATCGAACGCCTGCCCCCTTGTCCATCGGGTCAGGAGCGGATCGAGGGCGGCCCAGACGGCGTCCCCCTGCCGTTGCGCGACGAACGGCTTCACCACCCTGTCGAACGCGTCTTCGGGCATTGCGTCGGCGAATCGTCCCGTCAGGATCCGGAGCGCTTGTTCACCTCGCCCCGCCTCTTCCGCGAGGGAGAGGAGCACCACCGCGAGGCGGCCGTCGGCCCGCGCATCCAGCGCCCGCTCGATGAGGGCCACCGCTTCGTCGGTCTTCCCCTGGGCGGCGAGGCAGCGCGCGTGCCCCTCGAACGCTTCGACGTGTCCGGGAAGCAGTTCGAGCGCCCGCCGGTAGATCCTCTCCGCCTCGGCGGCGCGGCCGCTCTTTTTCGTGGCCTCGCCCACATCGAGGAGCAGCGCACCCGCGCCGGCGGCGTCGCCGTCCGCCGCAAGCGTCTCGGCGAGCCTGAGGCGGTGCAACGGATCGGTCGGCTCCGCCTCGACCAGCTTCTCGTAAACCTCGCGGGCCTGCCGCAACGAACGGCTCGCGACGAAAAGGTCGGCGGCCTGGAGGAGAAATCCTCTCGCTTCCCCGGGCAGCTTCAGCTTCAGGTAAAGGTCCCCGACTTGCAGGAGAACGTCGGGCCGATCCGGCGACGCGCGCAGGATCTTTTTCAGGATCGCGATCGACCTCAGGAAGAACCCGCCTCGAGTGTATTCCGCGGCGATCCTGTCGTAGTCCTTCGCCGCCTCGGCGTGACGCCCCATGCGGGTCAGGAGATCGCCCACGATGTTCAGGAGCGGGAGGTCCCTCGGACACTCCTCCGCCAAGCGCTGATACTCTTCGAGCGCGGCCGGAGCGCGCCCCTGCTTGAGGAGCCGCTCGGCGTTCTTACGCGTCTTCTCGATGTCGAGCGCCATGCCCCGCTCGGGTTCTCCTAGCGGATCCGCTTCTCCTGAATACGGGCCTTCTTTCCGGCGAGGGCTCTCAGGTAAGTCAGCTTCGCCCGTCTCACCTTCCCCTGGCGCACGCGCTCGATCTTCTCGACGATCGGAGAGTGGAGCGGGAAGATCCTCTCGACCCCCACCCCTCCCGAGATCTTCCGGACGGTGAACGTCGCCCGGGCGCTGCCGTCGGAGCCACGCCGCGAGATCACGTCTCCCTCGAAGATCTGGATCCTCGACTTGTCCCCTTCCACCACGCGCACGTGGACCTTCACCCGGTCCCCCGACCGGAACGCCGTGACGTCCTTTTTGAGCCCTTCCGCCTCCACGCTCTGCACTACATTCATGACGAACCTCGCTCGCGCCCTCCGGGCGCGGTGCCTGTGGAAAACTCGTCGATCAGGTCCGGCCGCTTCGTCCTCGTCGCCTCCGCCGCGCGCGCCGCCCGCCACCGCTCCACCGCCTCGTGGTCGCCGGAAAGCAGGATCCCGGGGACCTCGAGTCCGCGAAACCGCGCCGGCCGGGTGTAGTGCGGGAAGTCGAGGCCCCCGGTCGAGAACGAGTCCCGCTCCGCGGCCTCCTGCCGTCCCAGAACCCCCGGCACGAATCGCGACACCGCGTCGATCACCGCCAGCGCCGGTATCTCTCCGCCGGTGAGCACGACGTCGCCGACGCTCACCTCCTCGTCCGCCAGCGCCTCCCGGACTCTCTCGTCCACCCCCTCGTAACGGCCGCAGAGGAGAACCAACCGCTCGAACCCCGCGAAGCGCTTCGCCACGTCGTGACCGAGGCGGGTTCCCTGCGGCGACAGCAAGAGAACCCGGTCCGGCGACGCCGGGAAACGCTCGCGTATCCACTCCACCGCGGCGAACAGCGGCTCCGGTCGCAGCACCATCCCGCCACCGCCGCCGTACGTCGCGTCGTCCACCTGACGGTGCGCTCCGACCCCCCACCGCCGAAGGTCGTGAAGCCGGACCCCGATCCGCCCTTCCCTCCGCGCGCGGCCGAGCATGCCGTCCGCGAGCGGCCCCGAAAACATTCCCGGGAACAGCGTGACCACATCGAAGGTCAACGCGGCTCCCCTGAGCGACCCTCCTCGGGTGCGAGCCCCTCCGGGAGACGCACCACGATCGGTCCCGACCCCTCGCCGATCTCGAGCACGATGCTCTCGGCCAGCGGCACGAGAAGCTCGTCTCCCCGGGAACCGCGGACCACCAGCAGATCGACCCCTCCGGTGGCCAGCACGTCCTCGACCCGCCCGAGCGCATCCCCGCTCTCGTTCACCACTTCGAGACCGACCAGGCGCTCCACGAAATAGACATCTTCCGGGAGCGCCGGAACTTGCTCCGCGGGAGCCAGGATCCATTGTCCCTTGAGGGCCTCCGCCCCCGTAGGGTCGTCCACCCCCTTCAACTTGACGACGAGCCGGTCGCGGTAGGCGCGGCTGCGCTCGACCTCGAACGGCACCGGCTCCTCGCTCGCGTCCACCTCCGGCGCGCCGACGAACACCGCCGTCAATCCGGTCCACCTCGCCGGCCTCGCCGGAAGCGACCTTCACCGTCATCTCCCCCGCGAGGCCTCGGAAACCGGAGATCCTCCCCACCGGGAGCGGGCGATTCACGAGCCTACTCGAGGATCTCGAGGACCACGCGCTTGCCGAGCTTCATCCCCGACGCCGCGAGGATCGTCCGGATCGAGCGCGCCGTTCTGCCCTGCTTCCCGATGACCTTACCCAGATCCTCTCTCGCCACCCTGAGTTCGAAGACGGTCGCCTGCTCCCCCGCGATCTCCTGGACCACGACGTCGTCCGGCTGGTCGACCAACGCCTTCGCGATCAGCTCCAGCAGTTCCTTCATGGACGCTCCCTCTGCGCGAGCGGTCTCCGCGGAGGCGTGTTCGCGGTCAGCGACGCCTCACGACCACCACGCTCTTGGCTCGCGCGAGAAGGCTCGTCACGGTCTCGGAGGGATGAGCTCCCTTCCGGATCCACTCCTCCGCCCTCGCCACGTCGACCTTGACGGTGGGAGGATCCGTCGTGGGATCGTAGGTCCCCAACGTGTCCACGGACCGGCTCACGGGAGTCTGCCGGGAATCGGAGACGACCACCCGGTACCTCGCGTCCTGTCGAGTTCCCGTCCTCCGCAATCGGATTCTCAGCACTTCCAGATCCTCCAGGCGCCTCGGCGCTCAAAGCACTCAATATAGCCTATCGACCCAAAAAGGGCAGGCGGGCACCTTTCTTGCCTCGAACCGACTGCAGCGTTTTCAACATCTTGCGAATCTGCGCGAACTGCTTGAGCAGCCGGTTGATCTCGGGGACGCTCTGGCCGCTTCCGCGCGCGATCCTCCGCTTTCGACTCCCGTTCAGGACCTGCGGGTTCGACCGCTCGCCCGGCGTCATGGAATCGATGATGGCGATCGTCCGACCGACCGCCCCGGAGTCGAGGTCCGCCTCACGCACCGCCCCCATGCCCGGCAACATCCCCGCGAGCCCCTGGAGCGGCCCCATTTTCTTGAGCATCCTGATCTGGTCGGCGAACTCGGCCAGCGTGAACTGGTTCTTCCGGATCTTCTTCTCGAGATCCCGCGCCTGCTCCTCGTCGAACGCCTCCTCGGCCTTTTCGATCAGGCCGAGGATGTCCCCCATCCCCAGGATCCGCCCCACCATCCGGTCGGGGTGGAACGCCTCGAACTCCGACGGACGCTCCCCGATTCCCACGAACTTGATCGGCACGCCGGTGACGTGACGGATGGAGAGCGCCGCGCCGCCACGGGCGTCGCCGTCCATCTTCGTCAGGATCACCCCGGTCAGGCCGAGCGCACGGTGGAACTCCCCCGCCGAACGCACCGCGTCCTGCCCCGTCATCGCGTCGGCGACGAACAGGATCTCGGAAGGCTCGAGGATCTCCTTGAGCCCTCGCAGCTCGTCCATCAGGGGCTCGTCGATGTGGAGCCGTCCGGCGGTATCGACCAGCACGGTGTCGTAGCCGGAGCGCCTGGCATCGAGCAGCCCGTCCCGGGCGATGTCGAGAGGGCTGCTGCTGCCGTCGTGCTCGTAGACCTTGAGACCCACCGACCGGCCCACGCGGACCAGCTGCTCGATCGCCGCAGGCCGATAGACGTCCGCCGGGATCAGCATCGGGTAGCGTCCCGAGGTCTTGAGCCAGAGCCCGAGCTTCGCGGCGGTCGTGGTCTTGCCCGAGCCCTGCAGCCCCACGAGGAGCACGATCGACGGTGGTTTCGACGCGAAATTGAGACGTCCCGGCTCGGCCTCTCCGAGGAGCGACGTCAACTCGTCGCGGACGATCTTGATGACCTGCTGCGCCGGGCTCAGGCTCTTGAGGACCTCCTCACCGAGCGCCTGCTGTCTCACCGCATCGAGGAGCGAGCGGACCACTCCGACGTGGACGTCGGCCTCGAGGAGCGCGAGCCTTATCTCACGGAGGCTGTCGGTCAGTACCGACTCGTTGACGCGCGCCTGTCCTCTGAGGGTCCGGAAGATCCCCTGCATGCGGTCGGAGAGGCTGTCGAGCACGGATCCCTCTGAGCCGCCTGGACTTCAGCGCGGTGCAAAAACCCGCATTATAGCCGTGTGGAGCGGACGGCGTCCAGGAAGCGGGCCCCGGTCAGACCGACTCCAGAAGGTGGCCCATCTTGCTCTTCTTCGTCCGGAGGTACTCGATGTTGTCGCTGAGGGGCGGGAGCTCGACCTGAACCCGTTCCACCAGCTCGAGGCCGTATCCCTCGAGGGCGACGTACTTCCCCGGATTGTTCGTCATCAGCCGCAGGCGCCTGATCCCCAGATCGTACAGGATCTGCGCTCCGACGCCGTAGTCCCGGTGGTCCGCCTCGAAACCGAGCATCAGGTTCGCCTCGACGGTGTCCTTGTGCTCCCGATCCTGAAGCTCGTACGCCCTCAGCTTGTTGGCAAGCCCGATCCCGCGCCCTTCCTGCCGGAGGTAGAGGAGCGCCCCCTTCCCCTCGGCGGCGATCATCTCCATCGCCTTGTCGAGTTGAGCGCCGCAATCGCACCGCGTGGAACCGAACACGTCGCCGGTCAGGCACTCGGAGTGCACGCGGACCAGCACCGCGTCGTCGGGCCCCGGGTCCCCCATCACCAGCGCCACGTGGGTCAGGTCCTCGAGATCGTAGCGGAACGCGTGGATCTTCCAGGCGCCCCGGATCGTGGGGAGATCGGGCGACGCGACCCGCGTGACCAGCCGCTCGTTCCGCATCCGGTGCCGGATCAGGTCGGCGATGGTCAGGATCTTGATGTCGTGGCGTTTCGAGAACTCGAGAAGCTGCGGGAGGCGGGCCATCGTCCCGTCGGGGTTCATCATCTCGCAGATCACCGCCGCCGGCTTCAGCCCGCCGAGGCGGCACAGGTCCACCGACGCCTCGGTCTGACCGGCGCGCTTGAGGACGCCCCCCGGGTGCGCGCGCAGCGGAAAGACGTGTCCCGGCCGGACAAGATCTTCGGGGCGAGTCGCCGGGTCCACGGCCACCCGGATCGTCCGGGCGCGATCGGCGGCGGAGATCCCGGTCGTGACGTCGTGCCTCGCCTCGATGGAGACGCAGAACGCCGTGCCGTAGTGCGAGGTGTTGTCCTCGACCATCAGCGGGATCTTCAGCTCGTCGAGCCGCTCGGCGTCCATCGGAAGGCAGATCAGGCCGCGCCCGTGGGTCGCCATGAAGTTGACGATCTCCGGCGTGACCCGCTCCGCGGCGCAGGTGAGATCCCCCTCGTTCTCGCGATCCTCGTCGTCGAGAATGAGAACCATCCCGCCGAGGCGCAAGGCTTCGATCGCCTCCTCGACGGTGGCGAACTCGCGGTGCTTCGGTCCGGCGGGATCCTTCATGGTTTTCCGGCCCTCGCGCGGCTCCCCGGCGCCAGCCGCCGGAAACCTCTCCCGGCGCGGGAGCGAGCGGGACCCGCGTCCATCAGCCTCTCAAGATAGCGCGCCAGCAGGTCCACCTCCAGATGGACCTCGTCCCCTCCCGCGAGATCGGAGAGCGTGGTGCGGGCAAGGGTCTCCGGCACCAGCGCGACCTCGAAGCTCCGAGCGAGGACCCGCGCGATCGTCAGCGACACCCCCTGGATCGCCACCGATCCCTTCTCGGCGAAGTACTTCGAAAGCGCCGTCGGCAGCTCGAATCGGACACGCCGCCCGTCGCCGGCGCGCTCGATGCTCAGGACGCGCGCCGTGCCGTCCACGTGCCCCTGCACGAGATGTCCTCCGAGTCGCTCGCCCAGCCGGAGCGCCCGCTCGAGGTTCACCCTGCGACCCACGCGAGCCCGCCCGAGCGTCGTGCGCGACAACGTCTCCGGGACGACGTCGAACGCGATGCGGCGCGCCGCGACGCCGCTCGCGGTCAGGCAGACACCGTCCACCGCGACACTGTCGCCGGTCCGCACCTCTCCCACCGGCCAATCGGAATCGACGGCGAGGCGCAGCGATCCCATCCGCCGGAGCGCGGACGCCACGGTGCCGACCGTTTCGACGAGTCCCGTGAACATCTCTCCCTCCTCAGGCGGGGCAAGGCGGCGCGCGGACCGCCCCGAGCAGCAACAGGTCCGGGCCGAGCGGGATCCGCCGCTCCACCTCGATGCCGAAAGCGGCACCGGGGGATGCCGGCGCGGCGAGGTCGAGAAACGGCGTGCCCCCCTTGGCGCCGACGAGCATCGGCGCGGCGAACAACGCCACCCGATCCGCGAGTCCCGCCTCGAGGAAGCCCGCGATCGTCCGTCCTCCCCCCTCGACGAGCACCGACTGCGCCCCCGCCCGGGCGAGATCGCCGAGCACCTCGAGAAGATCGAGCCGGCCGGCCTCGGCGCGCACCGGAACGATCGTCCCCCGCCCGCGAAGCCGCGCGACCCGCTCCGCCGGGGGATCCGGCGCCGTGTAGATTCGCACGCTCCCGCCGTCGTCCCCCAGCATTCGCGCCCCGGGAGCGACGTCGAGATCCGGCGCGAGGATCGAGCGTATCCTCGCCGCACGGATCCCCGGGAGGCGCACCGTCAGCGAGGGATCGTCCCGCCGCACGGTGCCCGCACCGACGAGCACCGCGTCGTGCCGGTAGCGCAGGCGATGCGCGAACGTCCTCGCGGCGGTTCCCGTGATCCAGCGCGACGCCCCGTCCCGGGCGGCGATCATGCCGTCGGCGCTCACGGCAGCCTTGAGCGTCACCAGCGGGCGCAAGAACGCGTGGAAGTGCAGGAACGGCGCGTTGATCCGCCGCGCCTCTCGATCCATGAGGCCGATCTCCACCTCGACCCCCGCGGCGCGAAGCCGGGCGCACCCCTTTCCATCGACCTCGGGGTTCGGATCCAGGATCGAGGCGACCACCCGGCGGACCCCCGCGCGGATCAGCAGGTCCGCGCACGGCGGCGTCCGGCCGTGGTGGCTGCACGGCTCGAGGCCGACGTACACGGTGGAGCCGCGCGCCCCCTCTCCCGCCTCGCGGACGGCCAGCGCCTCCGCGTGCGGCTCCCCTGCCGCCCGGTGGAACCCGACGCCGACCGCCACGCCGTCCCGGACCACGACGCAACCGACGCGCGGATTCGGGCTGGTGGAGCCCTCGCCGAGCGCCGCCAGCGCCAGCGCCTGCTCCATGAAGCGCCGGTCCGCCGCCTCGGCGCCGGAACGAGTCACGCGCTCGCCTCCGTGCCGAGCAGCCCGTTCACGTAGGCGTCGGGGTCGAAGTCGAGGAGGTCGTCCACCGCTTCCCCGACCCCCACGTAGCGGATCGGGACGCCGAGTTGCCGGTGGATCGTCAGCGCCACTCCCCCCTTCGCGGTACCGTCGAGCTTGGTGAGGATCACGCCGGTGATCGGAACCGCGCGGGTGAACTCCTGCGCCTGGTTGAGTCCGTTCTGGCCCGTCGTGGCGTCCACGACCAGCAACACCTCGTGCGGCGCGCCTTCCACCTCCCGGCCGGCGATCCGCGCCATCTTCGAGAGTTCCGCCATCAGGTTCGACTTCGTGTGGAGCCGTCCCGCCGTATCCACCAGCACCGTGTCGATCTCGCGGGGCCGGGCCGAACGGAGCGCGTCGAAGACGACCGCGGACGGGTCGGCGCCTTCCTTCTGCTTCAGCAACTCGGCGCCGGCGCGCTCGACCCACCGCTCCAGCTGGTCGATGGCCGCGGCGCGGAACGTGTCCGCGGCGACGACCACGACCTTCCGCCCGAGGGCGCGCTCGCGGAAGGCGAGCTTCCCGACGGTCGTCGTCTTCCCGCCGCCGTTCACCCCCACCACGAACACGACGCGGGGACGAACACCCGCGGCGGCTCCGGCTGCCGTGTCCGGCATGGACGCGCGGAGCGCCGAACGAACCGCCTCGCGAAGCCCGTCGCCGTCCAGTCCCTCGCGCCGCTCCCTCTCGCGGACGGCCCCCATCACCTCCGCGGTGAGGGATGGGCCGAGATCCGCCGCCAGGAGACTCCCTTCCAGATCCTCGAGAATCCCCTCGTCCACGGTCCGGTTCCCGACCACCGCCCGCAGCGTGGCGGCCAGCCCCTCCCTCGTTCGCGCGAGCCCCTGTGCCAGCTTCTTGAAGACGGAAAACCCCATCAGCGCATCACCTTGAGCAGGTCGTCCGACTTCGCGGCCGCCTCGCTCCCCGGCGAAACCTCGATCGCGCGGAGGAGCCTCTCGCGCGCTTTCGACCGATCGTCAAGCCGGAAGTACGCGAAACCGAGCCGGTAGAAATAATCGCCCGAGGCCAGGTAGCCCGGTCCCGCGACCTCGTACTCGCGCGCCGCCTCGTCGAGCCGGCCGGTCTTCTCGAGCAGCGCGGCCAGCTCGAAGTGCGCCTGGTAGTACTTCGTGTCGATCTCGACCGCCTGCCGGTACTCCCGGATCGCCTCTTCGGTGCGCCCTTGAGACTCGTACAGCTTCCCGAGGTTCAGGTGGGCCTTCTCCGGCGTCGGATACGCCGGCGCGGCGATCGCGAGGCGGAACTCCGCCTCGGCCTCGGTCTTCCTGCCGGTTCTGTCGTACACCGCCCCCAGGTTGTTGTGCGCGTCCGCGAGGTCGGGATCGATCTCGAGCGCCTTCCGCAGCTCCTCCTCGGCCTGGTCGTAGCGCGCGGCGAACAGGCAGACCTGCCCGTGGAAGTTCCTCAGACCCGCGTTGCCCGGCTCGATCCGAACCGCCTCCGCGAGAATGTCCACCGCTTCCTTGGTCCGCCCGGCCTGGAGATACGCCTGCGCCGTCCGGATCTGGTTCGCGGTCTCGACCTCGGGATCCCGCTTGCGGACGGCCGGCGTGACGCACCCCGCGAGCAGCGACGCCAGCGCGAGCACCGCCGCGCCTCGCAAACCCCGACTCGTGAACCCCTTCATGTCGCCTCCGAACCCGGCCCACCCTGTCGCGCGGCGCGCCGAAAAATACAGTATCAGATCCGCTCGCCGCGCCGGAACCACCGGGACAGGAGCGATCGCTTCCGCCCCCTGGCGATCTCCGGCGAGGGCGGCTCCATCTCCCGCCCTTCGAGGAGCGCCAGCGGCCTGTCGATCACCATCCGGCGCGCCTCGTCCTCCCCGACGATCGCGGCCACGGCGTCCATTCCCCGGCGAAGGAGCGGCGGCCGGCCGCGAAGATTGTGCGCGTCCGAGGCGAGAACGTGAACGAGACCTCGCCGCAGCAGCATCGACGTGAACTCCTGCGCCTCCTCCCCGAAGGCCCCGAACACGCTGCCAGTCGTGATCTGCCCGAACGCGCCGAGACGGACCATCTCCTCCCAGCGCCGAACGTCCTCCTGGAAGTAGCGAATCCTCTCCGGGTGGGCAAAAAGCACCGTCAGCCCCGCGAGACGGAGGCCGAAGACGAGGTTCTCAATTTCCACCGGGTACTGCGTGAGCGACAGCTCGAGCAGGAGCGTCTTACCGTTGTCGCCCAGCGTCGGAGCGCGCCCGTCCCGAACGCGCGCCACGAGATCCGGGGCGAGATGCACCTCCCCACCCGGCAGCAGGCGAAGCGCGATCCGGGCGTCGGCGAGCCGCAGGCGCAGCCTCTCCAGCGCGGCCAGGATCCCCTCCCGCCGGTTTTCGAAGAAGCCGTCCTTGCAATGCGGCGTCGCCACGAGGGTCTCGACGCCGTCCGCCACCGCCATCCGGGCGAACTCGACGGCCTCGTCCTCGGTCTTCGCGCCGTCGTCGAGACCGGGAAGAACGTGGGTGTGGAGATCGATCAAATCGCCGTCTCCTTCCTCGTTTCGTCTTCCGACGTGAGCGGCCGGCTCATGAGCCGCCCCACCGCTTCCGCGGGGGACCCGTTCCCGATCAGCAGGCGCCGCACTTCCTCGACGATCGGCATCTCGACTCCGGCGCGTCTCGCGAGCGCGAGCGCCGCGGGGGTGGTCCTCACCCCCTCGGCCACCGAGGCGCTCCGCCCCACGATGTCCTCGATCCGCTCGCCGCGGCCGATCGCCTGGCCGACGCGCCGGTTTCGCGAGAGCTCGCCGGTGCAGGTGAGCACGAGATCGCCGAGTCCGGCGAGACCCCCGAACGTCGCCGGGTCCGCCCCGAGGGCGACGCCGAGCCTTCGCATCTCGGCGAGGCCCCGCGTGACGAGCGCGGCGAGCGTGTTGTGACCCGCCCCGAGGCCGTCCAGGACGCCGGCGGCGATGGCGATGACGTTCTTGAGCGCTCCCGCCAGCTGGACGCCGAGAGCGTCGCGGTTCGCGTAGAAGCGCAGCAACGGGCTCGAGAGCAGGTCGCGGGCGCGGAGCGCGAGGGCGATCTCGCTCGACGCGACGACGAGCGCCGTCGGCACGCCGCGCGCCACCTCGATGGCGAAGGATGGGCCCGAAAGCACCGCCGCCGGCCGGCCGGCACCGAGTTCCTGGGCCGCGACCTCCGAGGGAAGGGCGAGGGTCTCCTCCTCGATCCCTTTGGCGGCGAGAAGGATCGGAGCGCCGGGCGAGAGCGCCGGCGCGAGCCGCCGGTACACCGCCCTCGAGTGCAGCGTCGGAACCGCCGCCACCACGAGGGCGGCGTCCCGGACCGCTTCCTCGAGGACGGCGGTCGGCTCGACTCCGTCCGGAATCCGCACCCCGGGGAGGTAGAGAGGGTTGTCGCGCCGCGCCGACATCCGCGCGACGAGGTCCGCCTCGCGCATCCACAGCCGCACCGGATGGCCGAGGCGGGCGGCGTGAATCGCCAGCGCCGTCCCCCAGGCTCCTCCGCCGATGACCGCGATCGGCGTTTCGTGGGTCACGGCTTCTCCTCGTGGCCGTCGTGCCGGCCAATTCTCGGCTCCCGACCCGCGACGAGGCGGCGCAAATTTTCGCGGTGGCTCCAGAAGAGGATCGCGGCCGAGCAGCCCCCCGCCGCGACCGTGACGCTTCCCGATCCGAGCAGCGCCGCGCCGGCGGGTAGCGTCAGCGCCGCGGCGAGCGAGCCCAGCGACACGCGGCGCGTGAGCGCCACCACGACCCCGAACATGGCGAGCGAAACCGCGAACGGCCCGGGCGCGAGCACCGCGAACGCCCCGGCCCCCGTCGCCGCTCCCTTGCCGCCGCGCCCCCCGAGCCAGGGCATCAGCACGTGGCCCGCCATCGCGGCGAGACCGCCGGCCGGTGCGGAGAACGCGTCCTGCGACCCGATGGCGCACGCCAGGCCGACCGCGGCGGCCCCCTTTCCCGCGTCCAGGAGCAGGGTCGCGAGGGCGAGCCCCGGCCCCACGACGCGCAGGACGTTGGTCGCCCCGACGCTCCCGCTCCCCGACCGGCGCACGTCCCCCCCCGCCGCGCCCCGGACGAGGAGCCATCCGAACGGAACGCTCCCGATCGCGAATCCGGCCACCGCCGCGAGGACGGGGGCGGCGATCACCGCCCGCCACCGAGCGAGAACCCCTCGATCTGGCTGTAACGCGCCCCTCCCGGACCGAGTTCGCTCCGGAACAGCAAGACCTCGTCCGCGAGCAACTCGCTCGCAACGAGGGCACTCCCCTCGGGCCGTCCCGGCGCGCGGCCATCCCGCGCGGCGCGCGCGAGAGTCAGGTGCGCCCTGAACGGGCGCTCTTCCGGCTCGAAGCCGAGGCTCCGCGCGGCGCCTTCGAGCGCCGACGCCAGGGAAACAAGCGCACCGCCCGGAAAGATCTCCTCGACGCCGGCCCAGAGAACGCGGGGCCGGCCGCTCCCCGGGAACACTCCGAGCCCTCCCACGCGCAGTCGCACCGGCGGATGCGCCTCCGCCACGCGCCGCCAGGCGTCGCGGGCGCTCGCGTCCCGATCGGCGCCGACCTCTCCGAGAAAGCGCAGCGTCAGATGGATCCCTTCTGGGCGCACCCAGCGCCATCCCGGGCAACTCTCTCGCAGACCCGCCTCGGCCTCCCGGAGCGACCCCCTCACACGGACGGGAAGATCGATCGCCAGGAACAGCCGCACGGACGCTCCTCCCCTCTCGGCTCCCGAGGGTATGGTACACGCCCTCGCACCGGGCAACGAAGAGGTGGGCGCGGGTCAGGCGGCGCGTCCGCTCACCGCGGCGCCCCGACGGCGGGAGGGCGTGCGATCCTGTGCGCGCCGAGATCCACCGGGCTCACGATCCCGCCGGAGACGATCAAGGTCAGCCCCTGCTCGACGGTCAGGTCGAGATCCACCAGCTCGTCCGCCGGGACGAAGAGCACCCAGCCGGAGGTCGGGTTCGGCGCGGTCGGCACGAAGACCGGAACCGCCACCGCGTCCCCGTTCGGGCCCGCGATCCGATGCGCGCGCTCCTGCGTGACGAATCCGACGGTGAAGACCCCGAGCCTCGGGAACTCCACCAGCACGACGCGCGAGAACGGCCGCTTGCCCGTCAGGCTGACGGCGTCGAGGAGTTGCCGTGCCGCCCCGTAGATCCCCTTGATCAAGGGGATTCGAAGCATCGCCGCCTCGAACAGGGCGACGACCCGGCGCCCGACCAGATTGCCCGCGAAAAGCCCGGCCAGGTAGATGAGACCCAGGGTGAGCACAACCCCGACCAGAGGCACCACGAACCGCGCGGGCCACCGGTCGAGCCCGGGGGCGCCGAGCGCGCGCAGGGCGGCGAGGACCCCCGGGGTGGCGTACCGGTGGATCACCTGGAACAGAATGTTCAGGAGCCAGATCGTGATCAGCAGCGGCAGGACGATGAGCAGGCCGCTGCCGATGCGCCCCCGCACGTGTCCCAAGGCCCGCCCGATCATCCTCGCGCCTCGAGATCGAAACGGCGGCCGAACCTCACGGTGTACTCCGCTCCCGAGACGAGCGCCACGATCATGGCGACCCAGAGCGCCGCGACCCCCAGGTAGCCGAATCTTCCCCACTTCTCGAGCGTGTTGGTCAGGATCATCAGCGCGATCGCCACGACCTGGCTCACCGTCTTGAACTTCCCGAGGGGAGAGGCGGGAATGATGGTGCCCCGCGTCGCGGCGATGCTCCTGAGGCCCGTCACCAGGAACTCCCGGCCGACGATCACGACGACCATCCAGGCCGGGGCGAGCTGGAGTTCCACGAGGGAGATGAACGCGGAAGAGGTCAGAAGCTTGTCGGCGATCGGGTCGAGAAGCTGGCCGAGCGTGGTGACCTCGCCGCGCCGCCGGGCGAGGAACCCGTCGAGCCAGTCGGTGGCGGCGGCGGTGAGGAAGATCACGACCCCGACCACCTCCCGCCAGTCGGAGAGCCAGCTCACGAGGTGGCCGATCCAGGCGGCGTAATCCACGTCCTGCAGACTCGACTTCACCCAGGCGGTCGCCCAGGGGGGTGTCAGCAGCACGACGACCAGCAGCGGAACCAGGAAGATCCGCGCGACCGTCAACGTGTTCGGCAGGTTAAGACGCATCGAAATTCTCTCGATCGGGGAAGATACCACGCCCCGCGCGGCCGATCTATCCCGCGAAGATCCGCTCCACTCCTCGCGAGACCCCCATCCCAACCCCGCCTCGATCGTCACGATCTCCCGGAGCAACTCATGAGCGCGCGACCTCTCGCCGGCACGCGGCGCCATCCTCGCCGGCCAGCATCGCGGGACGGCCCCGGCGGGGGCGGCGTCCTGGGGAGGTGAAATCGAGGGTGGATCCTCTCGAGCGCCGGCGCCATCGCGTAGGCGCCGAGCAGCGCGGCAGGAGCCACGACACCCGGTAGGAGGCGCGCCGGCGTCAGTCTCCGAGAGAGGTTTTCGGCTTGCGCCGCGGCGGCGAGATGTCCAACCGGCCGAACGGATCGATATCGTCGGTGATGGTGGTCGGTCGGTTGAACGCCACGATCCGCACCACGGATCCTTCGGGCGTGTCGTACTCCACGCGAACCTGACTGTCGTCCAGCATCGTTACGGTCGGAAGACGGCTGTCCACGCCGGCCTCGGACACCGCGAAGGCGGGCATCCAGCGGGTGACGAGGAACAAGCTCAAGTACACCCTTCCGATGCCGCTTTCATTACGCCACCAAACCAGATACGCTCGACCCTGCGAGTCGAACGTCGCATTCGAATCGAGGTCGTCCCCGGCGGCGGCCGGTTCCGGCGCCTCGACCCAGTCCGTGGGGCTCCATCCGCCAGGGAGCCAGCGGGACCACGCCAGATCGTACCCCGCCCCCGTGAAGCGGCTCCAGATCACCCACGGGCGATTCGAATCGAACGGATTCTCGGCGATCGAAGGCCAGAGGTCTCCGTTCAGGTCTCCCCCGGGGTTCACGGGGTAGTACAGCGGGCGCGTCCGCTGCACGCTCCAGATCCTGAGCCTCTTGACCGAGGCGTTGGCGGTGATCGTGACCCGAAGGTAATGTCCTGCGGCATCCGTTTCCGCCGAAACCTCCGCGCGAAGCGCAGGCGCCCACGCGACGGTGACGAATGCGACGGCCGCCGCGAATAAGCTAAGGTGCTTGCGCATGGGTCCTCCTGATCCTCTCGATGTGCCGGTCGAACTCGTCGACTTCGGGGAATTTGCGCTCGAGCAGCGAGCGAAGGTGGCGAAGCCGCCCGAACGCGATTTTCTCGCGGGTCGGGTTCCCCTGCTGCCGGGCCTCGCACCACCGATGATGAGCGTTCAGGAACAGGATGTCGTGATAGGCCTCTTCGGGCCGGGACGCCAGGGCGTCCGACTCGGCCAGGGTTTCGTATGCCCGATCGCGCTCGCCGTGCCGCAGATAGGCCTCCGCCATCCGCGTGAGCGACAGAGCGGCCACACGGCGGAATCCATGCTCCCGGGCCTTCTGGTGGGCCTCGCGAAGCCGTCCGACTCCCTCGTCGAACCGGTGAAGCTCCGCCAAGCAGCCGCCGAGGTTCGTGAGCACGGTGGCCCGCACCTTTTCGTTCCCACCGAGCGTCTCGAGAATCTCGAGCGCCCGCTGGTAGTCACCGAGTGCCCGTTCGGCGTCTCCTTCCGCGTGGTGGATGTTCCCCAACGTGTTGAGAACCCCCGCCTGCGTCTTGACGTCTCCTTGCTCGAGGGCCAGGTCGAGCGCCTCGCGGGCGACGACGCCGGCGAGGTAGAGATCCCCCAGCTCGCGGTAAACGTAGCTCAACTCCAGCAGGGTGCGGGTCCGGGTCTTGGGGCTCAGCTTCGCGCGCGTTTTGAGGATCTCGCGCAGTTCCCGCTCCGTCATCGCGAGCTTGCCGAGCGCCCGGAGCGAGGTCACCATGCTCCACCGCGCCTCGGCCTCGCGCTCGGAGCGTTGCGGCGAGTCGGGCTCCAGAAGCGTCCGTTCAAGCGCGCGCTCGAAGACGACGAACGCCCGGCCGTGCTCCCCGGCGGCGAACAGGTTCGCTCCTAGGACGAGCAACTCGTCGAACCCGCCGGCGGCAGGTTCGAAGGCTTCGTAGGGCGTGAGGTCGAGCACGTCCGCGAAGGTCTGCACGGACACGTTGAAGATCCGGGCGAGAGCGCGAAGCTTGTCGAACGAGGGAACGGTCTTTCCGTTCTCGAA
>CAWBOP010000005.1:0-11589 GCA_963790465.1 Terriglobia bacterium
AGAACGCGCGGGCTTCTACCTGGTAGACCGCGGACTCGGTCGGCGAGATGATCGATCACGAACTCGACGCCCAGCATCGACGAAACCGGCGCCGTCCACGTACGACGTGTTCCGGTGATCTCGAATACCTGGGTTTGTTCGAGCCGCTCCAGCGGCACCGACTGCGCGATGGCGACCGTCTGCTCCAAACGTTCGAGCCGGACCTGAGCGATCTCCAGCGCCAGATCTTTCGCGTGCTACCCCGTGCCGGCCGCTGCCTTCACGGCATCCGCCTGATATCGTCTTCATGGCCTGCTGAAAGTAGGACGCGATCATCGGGTCGAGAATTTCATCCGGGCCGTTTGCGAGGCGGCAGGGCGCCGAGGGGCTGCGTCATTCACGACGCAGATGCCCTGAATCGTTTGCGGACCTCGCGGGCCGGATTCCCTGCCACGACCGTATTGGGCCGGACATCCGCCGTGATGACCGCCCCGATTGCCACAAAACAGTGGGACCCGAGAACCACGCCCGGCGCGACTGAAGCGCCCGCGCCGATCCAAGCCCCGTCTTCCACGAGGACGGGGTGCGTGATGATGTCGAAAGTCGGGGATCTGAGATCGTGCGAACCCGTGCAAATGTAGGCCCGCTGCGAGACACAAACGTTGGAGCCGATCTCGATGCGGTCCAGAGAGTCCAACCAGACTTCCTCTCCGATCCAACTGTAGTCGCCGATCCGGAGCCTCCAAGGAAACGTGATTGTAACCCGAGTTTTGATGAGAACTCGCCGGCCGATCTGTGCGCCGAAGAGCCACAAGATCCAGCGTTTGGGGGCATAGAACGGAAGAAGAGAGCCCTGGAAGAAAACAGCGCTCACGAACCGCCAGAGCGCCTCGAGAAGAAACGGTCGCCCCCGCTCGAACGCGGAGGCGTCGTAGGATTTGAGATCGACGGTCATGCCGGAAATCTCCCTGCGCCGTGGCGCCCGATGCCATTTGTGCACTCCGATTCTATACGCGCCAAGTGAGCCGCAATATCGAAATGTGTCGCCGCGTAGACGCGGGCCTTTTCGATGCGAACCTGTCGTTCGGCGTCGTCCAGAGCCACGACGATCGATTGCGCCAGGACTCCGGGTCGGAAGGGAAGTGCGAGACGTCAGTATCGGCCGTCCTGGAGGGATCCCTTCAGCGTCTCCTCCTCGAAACAAGGTAGCGAAGGGCCGCGTCGCGGTCGGCGATCGTTCCGTCCTCCTGGGCATCTCTGATCTCGCGGAGCAGGACGCCCACCTCCGGCCCCGGCCCGATCCCCAGCACGAACATGACGTCGGTTCCCGTCACCAGCGTGGGGAGCGGCGCTTCCTCGGCGCGGGCGTGGCGGTCGAGAAGCTCGGTCAGCACCGGCCGGAGCCGCCGCCAGCGGGCGCGGGCGTCCGGCGAACCCGAGGCGAGCGCGTCGCATGCCGCGTGGAGCACCAGTACCGGCAGGTCGGCGCCGGCGTCCCGCACGAGCCGGCGTACTCCTCGGGGGGTCGTTCCGGCATCGGCCAGGTGGTGCGGGCGGAGGTGGTAGCGGACCAGCTGCGCGACCCTGCGGCGGAAGGCTCCGGGGAGCTTGAGCCTGCGGAGCAGCGCGTCGGCTCGGCGCGCGCCGAGGGTCTCGTGTCCGTGGAACGTCGGCCGTCCGTCCTCTCGCGCTCCCAGCGTTTCGGGCTTCGCAAGATCGTGGACGAGCAGCGTCCAGGAGAGCAGCGCGGAGCGCTCCCGGTTCCGTGCCGCCGCCGCGCCGGGAAGGCGGCCGGGGCGGGCGCTCCGGGCGAGGGCGTCGAGGGTGTGCCGCCAGACGCTCGGCCGACCCTCTCCCGCGACGCAGCCGAGCAGCGGCGTCAGCTCGGGGAGGACGGCGCCGAGAAGGCCCAGTTGCTCGAGGGCTTCGAGTCCGCGGTCGGGGCGCGGGGAGAGAAGCAGCTTCTCCAGTTCGTCGCGCACGCGCTCGGCCGAGGCGCGCCGGAGCGCGCGCGCCGCCCCTTCCGCCTCTCGCCGCGCCGAGGGGACGAGGCGAAATTCGGGGAACTGCGCGAGGAACCGGCAGGCGCGTAGCGCCCGCACCGGGTCCTCGCGGAGGACCCCGGGGTGGGGGAGGCGTAGGCGGCCGGCCTCGAGGTCGCGAAGCCCGTGTAGCGGATCCAGGATCTTCCCCTCGGCGAGGTCGAACGCGATTGCGTTCAGCGTGAACTCCCTCCGTCGGAGATCGCCGGCGATGCCGCGACCCGAGGCGTCCACGAGGTCCACCCTGCGTCCCTCGGACGTCGAACCGCCAGGTGGTGACGCCGCGTTTTCGGAACCGGAAGCCGCGGCGCCCCCAGACGGCTTCGAGTCCGAGGACCGCGCGCGGGGCTCCGCGTCCCGCCACGAGGTCGATGTCCGATGCCGCGCGGCCGAGGGCGGCGTCGCGGACCGCGCCGCCCACGAGCCAGATCGGCACACCGAGGGATCGCGAGGTCAGGCGGAGATCGCGGAGGAGCGGGTCCGAGGCGGCGCGCCGCTTCAAGCGCGCGGCCAGCTTCTCGCGGGTCACCGCGGCGCCCTGGCCGCGGCCGCCTCGGCCGGGTCGAGTTCTTCCGGCGTGAGCCGCTCGACGATCTTCGCCCGGACGTCGGCCAGAAGCCGGTCGATGCCGTCCGGCCGGTAGGAGGCCGAATCGATCGGGGGGGCGAAGCTCACTCGAACGGTTCCTTGCCGGATCCTGAACCACCCTCCGGGGCGGATGACGCGCCCGGAGCCCGAAACGGCGACGGGGACCACCGGCACGCCCGCGGCGAGGGCGAGGTGGAACGCTCCCCGCTTGAACGGACCGAGCCGGCCGTTGCGGCTCCTCGTTCCCTCGGCGAACAGCAGCAGGGACCGCCCCCCGCGAACCTTGTCCGCGGCGACTTCGAGGCTGCGCACCGCTCGGGCCCGGTTCTTTCTGTCGATCGGGACGAACCCCGACGCGGTCATCGCCCAGCCGAGGATCGGGATCGAGAACAACGAGCGTTTCGCCACGAATCGCGCGGAGAGCGGCAGGGCCGGCATCAGCGACCAGATGTCCAGTATCGACTGGTGGTTCGAGATGAACACGCAGGGGAGCGAGTTCGTGGCGTTCTCGATCCCGTCGTACACCGGGTTGGCGCCGGTCGTGGCGAGGAGGATTCTCGACCAGACCCGCCCCAGCCGCATGATGATGTTGCTTCCCGGATGGAGCAGGCTCCAGAACGTGGCGGCCGATCCGAAGATCACCGTCGCGACGAAAAAAACCAGGAGCGTCAGGATCCCTCGGAGCACTATCGTCTCCCGCGTCCCGGCGGGTCTTGGCCGGGACCGCCCGAGTATACCAAGCGGGAACGATGGCGAGCGATTCGGGGCAAACCGTTGAAGCGCGAAGGCTTGACCGCATCCGGCCCGCTGCCTATGCTTTGCGTTCGGCCTCGCGGCAGGAATGCGCGGTCGGCCGGGGCCAAGCGAGGGTCGGCATGAACGGCATCGTGACCGCCTATCTCGAGGAGCTGGGGGGGATGGCCCTTCTCGCCGGGGCGACGGTCCGCCAGTCGCTTCGCCGTCCCTTCGAGAAGGATCTGTGGATCGAGCAGCTCTTCCAGCTCGGGGTCCGGTCCCTCACGATCACCCAGGTGACCCTGCTCTTCACCGGCATGGTGCTCGCCATCCAGACCGCCTATTCGCTCTCCTCGTTCGGCGGCAAGCCGTTCGTGGGGGACATCATCTCGCTCTCCGTGGTGCGGGAACTCGGTCCCGTCCTGACCGCGCTGATGGTCGCCGGGCGGGTCGGCGCCGGGATCACCGCGGAGATCGGCTCCATGGCGGTGACCGAGCAAGTGGACGCGCTCCGCGCGCTCGCCGCGAGCCCGATCAAGAAGCTCGTGGTCCCGCGGGTCGGGGCGCTCCTGATCGTCCTCCCGATGCTGACCATCCTCGCGGACACCATCGGAGTCTTCGGCGGCCTCGTCATGGCGATGACCGAGCTGGGGCAGACCCGGGACTACTACATGAACCACGTCCTGTCGGCGCTCAGGGTGCAGGACATCGCGAGCGGGGTCGGCAAGAGCGTCTTCTTCGCCGCCCTGATCGGGATCATCGCCTGCTACAACGGGCTGAAGGCGACCGGGGGGGCCGACGGGGTCGGCAAGGCGACCACGAATACCGTGGTGGTCGCGTCCATCGCGACCATCATCTTCGACTTTTTCCTCACCAAGATCTTCCTGCTCCTGTGACCATGGGCGAGCCGTTCATTCGCTACGTCGATCTCCACAAGTCCTTCGGGGCGAAGGAGGTGCTCCGCGGCGTGGATCTCGACGTCGCGCAGGGGGAGACCCTGGTCGTGCTCGGCGGGTCGGGATCGGGGAAATCGGTGCTCTTGAGGCACACGATAGGACTTCACCGGCCCGATCGTGGCGAGGTCTGGGTGGACGGCACCGAGATCACCGCTCTCGACGAGGACCAGCTGATCGAGACCCGCAAGAAGGTCGGGATGCTGTTCCAGGCCGGCGCGCTGTTCGACTCCATGACGGTGTACGACAACGTGTCGTTCGCGCTTCGCGAGCACACGGACTGGGACGAGGGGCGGGTGCGCGAGCGCGCGCGCGAGGTGCTCGCTCTCGTGGAGCTCGACGACGTGGAGGACCTCATGCCGTCCGACCTTTCGGGCGGCATGCGCAAGCGGGTCGCGCTGGCCCGCGCGGTCGCGCTCGCGCCTCGTGCCGTCCTGTACGACGAGCCGACCACCGGCCTCGATCCGATCACGGCGAACACGATCAACGGGCTGATCCGAAGCCTGCAATCGCGCCTCGGCATCACCTCGATCGTCGTGACCCACGACATCCACTCGGCTCTGGCCGTCTCCGACCGGATCGCTTTCCTGTACGAGGGTGGGATCCGTTTCCACGGCACCACGGCGGAGGCGAGGGAGGCGAAGGAGCCGCTGCTCCGCAATTTCCTGCAGGGAGGTGGCTATGTCTAAGCGCCCGGCGAGGGACCTGTCGGTGGGGGCCCTCGCGGCCCTCGCCCTCCTGGTCCTGGGCGTCACGATCATGTCGGTGGGCGGCCAGTCGCGCCTCTTCAGCAGCAAGGCGCACTTCCGCGTGGTCTTCCCCAATACCGAGGGGCTGCGCGTCGGCTCGCCGGTCAAGATCGCGGGGGTCCAGGTCGGCACCGTCACCGGGATCCATCTCCCCACCGATCCGCGCGCCTCGGGGATCGAGGCCGTGCTGGGGGTCGAGTCCGTCTACGCCGTGCGGGTTCGAGAGGACTCGCAGGCGGCGCTCCGCTACCTGCAGTGGCTGTCCGGCGAGAAGTACGTCGAGGTCACTCCGGGCGACCCGGTTCGCCCCGTTCTCTCGGAGGAGACGATGATCCCCGTCGTTTCCGAGCAGCCGTTCCTGCAGAAGGGGGCCGACATCGCCGAGAACCTCAACGAGATCACGATCTCGCTGAAGGGGATCCTGGGGCCGCTCGAGGAAGGGAAGGGGTTGATCGGCCAGGCGATTCACGATCCGGAGTTCGGCAAGGAAAGCCTCGCCTCTCTCAAGTCGACGCTCGCGAACCTGGATGTGCTGACCCGCCGCCTGCGGGACGGCGAGGGGCTCGCCGGGAAACTGCTGCGCGATCCGGCCCTGGCCGAGCGGGCCGACGACCTGTCGAGGGCGATCCGCGACCTCTCGAGCCTGCTCGAAACGCTCTCCCGCAAGGAGGGGGCGATCGGCGCGCTGACCGAGAAGGGGGGAGCGGGGGAGCAGGCGATCGTGGAACTGCGCGACGCCGCCGCCGCCCTGAAGCGGGTCGCCGTGAGGTTCGAGTCCAAGGACAGCCTGATCGGGAAGCTTCTCAACGACCCCGAGTATTCGGACCGGGTCGCGAAGGACCTCGAGTCGAGCCTGCACAACCTCTCCGAGATCACCCGCAAGATCGACTCCGGCCAGGGAACGCTCGGAGCGCTGGTGAACGAGCGGGTGCTGCACGACGCGGCCGAGGAGGTGGTCGCCGGGACGAGCGACAGCAAGTTCGCCCGATGGTTGCTCCGGCATTACCAGAAGAAGGGGATCGAGGCCCCGGAAGGGAAGGAGATCGCCCCCTGAGCCCGTCGTTTGGCGAGATCGTCGAACTCGGCTAGATTTCCACGTTCCCGGTTCCGCCGATCGCGATGCGGGGTGTCCGGAGAGGGGAGTTGTCGCCATGAACGAGCATCTCGGAAAGCTGGTCGAGCGAATCAAGTCCCGAAAGGCCGTCATCGGGATCGTCGGGTTGGGGTACGTCGGGCTGCCGCTCGCGGTGGAGTTCGGCAAGGCGGGGTTCAAGGTCGTCGGCATCGACGTGGATCCCGCCAGGGTCGCCAACGTCAACGCGGGACGCTCCCACGTCGAGGACGTTCCCGCCAAGGCGGTCCGCGAGCTGGTCCGGAAGAACTTGCTGAGCGCCCAGGACCACTACCGGGGTTGCGGGAAGCTCGATGCGCTCATCATCGCGGTCCCCACCCCCCTGCGCAAGACGAAGGACCCGGACATCTCCTACATCGTCTCTTCGCTCGAGAAGATCGCGAAGGAGATCCGGGCCGGGCAGCTCGTCATCCTGGAGTCGACGACGTATCCGGGAACGACGGAGGAGGTTCTCCGGCCGAAACTCGAGTCGACGGGCTTGCGCGCCGGGAAGGACTTCTTCCTGGCGTTCTCCCCCGAGCGCGTGGACCCGGGCAACGCGACGTTCACGACGAAGAACACGCCGAAGGTCGTGGGCGGCACCACACCCGCTTGCGCGAAAGCCGCCGCCCTCCTGTACGGACAGGCGATCGACAAGGTGCACGTCGTCTCCTCGACCCACGCCGCGGAGATGGTCAAGCTTCTCGAGAACACCTTCCGGGCGGTGAACATCGGGCTCGTGAACGAGATCGCGCTGATGTGCGAGGTGCTCAAGCTCGACGTCTGGGAGGTGATCGACGGGGCCGCGACGAAGCCGTTCGGATTCATGCGGTTCTACCCCGGCCCCGGCATCGGAGGGCACTGCATCCCCCTCGACCCGCACTACCTGTCCTGGAAGCTCAAGACGCTGAACTACTACGCGAAGTTCATCGAGATGGCGTCCGAGATCAACGGGAACATGCCGGCGGTGGTCGTGCGCCGCGCCGGGCAGGCGCTGAACGAACGGCGGAAGGCGGTCCACGGCGCGAAGGTGTTCGTTCTGGGCGCCGCGTACAAGAAGGACATCGGCGACCTTCGCGAGTCGCCGGCCCTCGACGTGATGCGCCTGCTGCACGAGCAGGGGGCGAAGGTGTCGTTCCACGATCCTTACGCGAAGAGCGTCCGGATCGAAGGAGGTCACGTCAAGAAGACCTCGCCGCTCACCGCCGCGCGCCTCTCGGCGGCGGACCTGGTGATCATCGTGACCGACCACTCGGTCTACGATTACGACTGGGTCGTCCGGCACTCGCGGCTGATTCTCGACACGCGGAACGCCACCCGGAAGGTCCGGCGAGGACGCGCGAAGATTCGCAAGCTGTGATCGAGGAGCCGGCCGCCCGCGAGCAGCGGCGGGCGATCTCGGGCGGAGGCGATGGATAACATTCTCATCACGGGCGGCGCGGGCTTCATCGGGTCGCACCTGGCGCGGAGGCTGGTCGCGCGACGGCCGCCGGGTGGTCGTCCTCGACAACTTCGACCCCTTCTACGATCCGGAGGTCAAGCGCCGGAACCTCGCTTCGCTGTCCGGCGCGTCCCGGGTTCCGGCTGGTGGAAGGAGACATCCGGGACCGTGGCGTCCTCGATCGCGTGCTCGGCGAGGAGCCGTTCGACGCGGTGGTCCACCTCGCGGCGCGGGCCGGCGTCCGCCCTTCGATCGCGGACCCGGAGCTCTACGTTTCCGTCAACCTGCAGGGGACGGCGTGCCTCCTCGAGGCGTGCCGCCGCCACGCGGTCGGACGGTTCGTGTTCGGCTCCTCGTCGTCGGTTTACGGCAACAACGTCAAGGTGCCGTTCGCGGAGGCGGACCGGGTGGACCACCCGGTTTCCCCCTACGCGGCCACGAAGAAGGCGGGGGAGCTGCTCTGCTACGCGTTCCACCACCTGACCGGCACCCCGGTCGCCTGCCTGCGCTTCTTCACGGTGTACGGACCGCGGCAGAGGCCGGAGATGGCGATCCACAAGTTCACCCGGCTCCTCGCCGCCGGGGAGGAGATCGAGCAGTTCGGCGACGGCTCCTCGGCGCGGGACTACACTTTCGTCGTCGGACATCGTCGAGGGGATCGTCGGGGCGCTTTTCCGGTGCAACGGCTATCACGTGTGGAACCTCGGAGGGTCGCGAACGATCACCCTCCGGGAACTCGTCGAACGGATCGCGCGCGGCCTGGGCGTGACGCCGCGAGTCAGGGTGCTTCCCGCCCAGCCCGGGGACGTCGAGCGGACGTGGGCCGACGTGTCCCGGGCGCGCGAGGAACTGGACTGGGAGCCCGCCGTCGGACTCGACCAGGGGCTCGAACGATTTCTGGAGTGGTTCCGCCGCCAGCCGGCGGAGCGGAAAGCCTGAGGAGGATGCCGTGAACATCGCCGTGGTCGGAACCGGGTACGTCGGTCTCGTGACGGGAACGTGCTTTTCGGAGTTCGGAACGCACGTGACCTGCGTCGACAAGGACGCGCGCAAGATCGACATGCTCGAGCGCGGAGAGATCCCGATCTACGAGCCGGGGCTCGAGGCGCTGGTCGAGAGGAACGTCAAGGCGGGCCGCCTCGAGTTCACGACGGATCTTCCCGGCGCGATCCGCGACGCGTTGGTCGTGTTCATCGCCGTGGGGACGCCGCAGGGGAACGACGGCAAGGCGGACCTCTCGTTCGTCAAGGAAGTCGCCGTGTCGGTCGCGGAGAACCTGAACTCCTACAAGGTGGTGGTCACGAAGAGCACGGTCCCCGCCGGCACCGGCAAGATGATCCGCGAGCTGATCGAGAAGCACCGGGTCGAGGAGCACCCGTTCAGCGTCGCGTCGAATCCCGAGTTCCTGCGGGAGGGATCCGCCATCGAGGACTTCCTCCGTCCGAACCGGGTGGTGATCGGCACCGAGGACGAGATGTCGGCGGCGATCCTGAAGGACCTCTACCGGCCGCTCTACCTCATCGAGACTCCGATCGTGATCACGAGCGTGCTCAGCGCCGAGATGATCAAGTACGCGTCGAACGCTTTTCTCGCCACGAAGATCTCGTTCATCAACGAGATGGCGGAGCTGTGCGAGCGGGTCGGCGCCGACGTCCACGCGGTGGCGAAGGGAATGGGGCTCGACCACCGGATCGGGCCGAAGTTCCTCCACCCGGGGCCGGGGTACGGCGGCTCCTGCTTCCCCAAGGACACCCGCGCGATCCTCGAGGTGGCCAAGGAGGCGGGGATGCACCTCGAGATCGTGAGCGCGGTGATCGGCGTGAACGAGGAACGGATCCCGAAGGCGATCGAGAAGGTTCGCGATGCCCTGGGAGGGAACTTCGAGGGACGCCGCGTCGGGCTCCTCGGCCTCGCGTTCAAGCCGAACACCGACGACCTGCGCGAGTCGCCCGCGATCCGGATCCTGGAGGGAATGCTCGCCGAGGGGGCCCACGTCCGGGTGTACGATCCGGTCGCCATGGAAGTGGCGCGGGAGAGGGATTACGAGGGGGTCACCTTCTGCAAGGACGAGTACGACGTGGCCGACGGCGTCGACGCGCTGGTGGTGGCCACGGAGTGGAACCAGTTCCGCGGGCTCGACGTGGACCGGATCAAGGGGCTCCTGAAGGAGCCCGTCGTGGTGGACCTGCGGAACATCTGGGAGCCCGCGGCGATGCGGTCCCGGGGGTTCCGGTACACCTGCGTGGGGCGGTAGACATGGCGCGTTACCTGGTGACGGGAGGCGCGGGGTTCATCGGCTCGAATCTCGCGGAAGCGATTCTCTCGAAGGGGGACGACGTCCGCGTGCTGGACGACTTCTCCACCGGCCGGCGCTCGAATCTCGAGGCGGCCGGGGAGTGGGCGCGCGCGCGGGGTGGGCGCTTCGAGCTGATCGAAGGGGACATCCGAGATCTCGAGACGTGCCGGGCCGCGCTGGCGGGAGTGGACTACGTCCTCCACCTCGCCGCGGTGCCGTCGGTCCAGCGCTCGGTCCTCGATCCCGTGACGACCAACGCGGTCAACATCGGGGGAACGCTCAATCTCCTCGTCGCGGCGCGCGACGCCGGGACGAAGCGGTTCGTCTTCGCGTCGTCGTCGTCCCTTTACGGGGAGAGCGAGACGCTGCCCAAGATGGAGACGATGCCGCCCGCGCCGATCTCCCCGTACGGCCTGCAAAAGCTCGCGGGCGAGACGTACGGCAGGCTCTTCCACGCGCTCTACGGCCTCCCGACCGTGGCCCTCCGTTACTTCAACGTGTTCGGCCCTCGACAGGACCCGAAGAGCGAGTACGCCGCCGTGGTCCCACGGTTCGTCACCGCCGCGAAATCCGGCGCCGAGGCCGTGGTGTACGGCGACGGCGAGCAGAGCCGCGACTTCACGTTCATCGCGAACGTCGTCGAGGCCAATTTCCTCGCCTGCCGCGCGGGCGCGGACGCCTTCGGCAAGGCGTTCAACATCGCCTGTGGCGAGCGGATCAGCCTGAACGGCCTGCTCGAGGCGATCGGGGAGCTGGCGGGCGCTCCGGTGCGGGCGCGGCACGACGCGCCGCGCCCCGGGGACATCCGGCACTCGCTGGCCGGGATCGAGCTCGCCGCGGCGCATCTGGGCTTCCGCCCGATCGTCGATCTCAGGGAGGGGTTGCGCCGCACCTGGGGCAGTTTCTGATGGCCCGCCGCGCCACGTTCCACGCGGTGCTCCTCGCGGGTGGAAGCGGCACCCGCTTCTGGCCGTGGAGCCGCGCGAAGCGGCCGAAGCAGTTCCTTCCGCTCGCCGGAGAGGAGCCGCTGCTCGTCGCGACGTGGCGTCGCGTCCGGCGGCTCGCGCCGGCGGATCGCGTCTGGGTGGTGGCCCCCGCGGCGCTGGCGCGCGACGTTCGGAAAATGTTGCCGGAACTCCGGCGCGACCGGCTGGTCGTCGAGCCGTCCCCGCGGGACACCGCGCCGGCGATCGTCCTCGGCTGCGCCGCGGTGGCCGCTTCGGACCCCGGCGCGGTGGTCGGGATCTTCCCGACCGACCACGTGATCCGCGACGGCAAGGCGTTTGTCCGGGCCGTTCGCGTGGCGGTGGCCTCGGCGGAACGAGACGCGCTGGTCTGCCTCGGCATCCGCCCCGACCGGCCCGCGACCGGCTTCGGCTACCTGAAGTGCGCGACCCGGCCGGCCGGTGTCGAGGCGGTGGCCGTGGAGCGCTTCGTGGAGAAGCCCGACGAGGTCGCGGCCCGCCGGTTCATGCGGTCGGGCCGGTACCTCTGGAACGGCGGGATGTTCATCTGGCGCGCCGCGCGTTTCCTCGAGGAAGCGGAGCGCGTCGCCCCTCTCGTCGTCGGTCCCGTGCGTGAGCACCTCTCCCGCGGTCGGGGGGCGTGGGAGCGCGCCGAAAAGCGCTCGGTGGACTACGCCGTGATGGAGAAGGCGAGCGGGGTCCGGGTGGTCCCGCTCGACGCGGGGTGGGA
>CAWBOP010000006.1:0-13854 GCA_963790465.1 Terriglobia bacterium
GCATGGACAAACTGCTCGGAGAAAGCAATCACAGGCAGACGGTTGGTGAGAGATGCGATCAGAAGCGGCCGTGCCGTCGCAGAGGTATAGAGTTGCGGGCTCGGCGGGCACCATTGAAGTCCACCCGCGACTTGAAGCGGAGGAACACCCGCACCAGGTCGCGCGGTTCGCGACAGTCCAGTATTTCTACCGTAAAGCCAGCTTGACGAGCCGCTTCGCGGAGCGCAGCCATAGAGCAATCGGTCTCGGTGGGCCCGCGGAGCACGCCGAGTCGGGTTCTGCCCGGGAAAATCAACTTGAGCTTGCTGAACAATACGGCGGGCGGAAGGTCGATGAAGACGGCGGTTTTAGGATGCTGCCGCTGGGAAGCGAAGGAGCCTGTGGCGCCGTCGAGCATCATGGTGGTGATGAACGGGGCATTGGCCGGCAGAAGGCGACGAGCACCGCGGCGCCCTCACCGCCGATGGCAACGGCTATGGAATTTCCCGCCGGCGAGAGAAGCGCGCACGGCCGCTTCGTTGGAATAGTCGATCAGTTGAATGTCCGGGAATTGCTCTTTGAGACCGGTGAAGGCGAGCCAGTACGCTTCGACGCCGGTGGCCGTCACGGCGACCGCAGAGGCCGGCAGCGAGGCCGCGGTGAGCAAAAGAAGCGTTGCGAGTCGCGCAGTCACCGGACGCATCAGTTCCTGCAACTCCCGGCGTGGAGGCCGGTTGCCTCGACCGTTGCATCCAGGTCTGGCAATGACGTTTCCGCTGCAATATTCCCGGCGGGCGGGCGGGTCGCATCGGCGGCCCTGAGCGGCATGCTCAGGACGACGACGCAAAACAGAAGGGCACACCGGAATCGGCATGGTTACCCCGCTGGGCAAAAATCCATTGGAGATTCTGCGCGGCATCGAAGCCGGCCGGTCCACTCGCCCGCCCGTCAAATTTTGACGCGGCTCCGTTTTCGTGCCCGGTTTGCGCGGAGGTCAGGGATTTCCAGCCCCAGCAGTACGTGTCCGAGGGCAAAATGATCCGGTTGATGAACCGGGACGCGCAGTTGGCGGTGGCCGCGGCGCACCTTGGCGCTGGCGGACGCCGGCGTTAAACCGGGCGGGGCTTATGCGCCGGAAGAGATTGCCCTCTTTGGCGCGACGGGTCTGGCGGGGTTGCCGCTGGCGGAAGTGGTTCCCCTGGTCAAAGCCTCCACGGGACCCGACGGCCAGTTTGATCCGTGCCGTTTTGGTCGGGCCGGTTTGCGCGCGGTCAGTCCGATTCTTTCGTTCAAAATTCTCAGCAACATGCCGCTTTGTTTCGTGTCCATTTGCGAAAACATCCAGGGACCGAACGGCATCTACACACCTTGGGAAGGACAGGGCGCGCAGGCGGTGGAGGCTGCCATCCGCGCGCTGGAGTGCGGCGACGCGTCCTGTGCGCTGGCGGGCGGTTGCGATATGAAGACACATGAACTCGCGTTTCTCACCCTGGAACAACACGGGTTGCTTGCGTCGTGGCGGCAAAACCAGACTGGACTGGTGCCGGGCGAAGGCGCGGTTTTTCTGGTGCTGGAAACCGCCGACCTCGCGGCTGCCCGTGGCGCACGGGCGTGTGCACAGGTGTCGGAATTCAGCTTGCGCACGCACACCGGCAAGGGGGGAGCAGGGCCGACACCTGTGCTCAAGGTGCTCGAGGCATTGAAACTTCCGCATGAATCGTTGAATGGGTTGGTCGCTGCCGATAACGGCGACGCGTTGGCTGGCGAAAACGAACGGCAAGCGCTGGCCGCCCTGCAAATTTCCGCGCCCACCGTCATCAGCCCCAAGAAACAAGCGGGCGATCTTTTTGCCGCGGCGGCCGGATTGCAGATCGGCCTGGGCGCATTGCTGGTGGAGCGAGGCGGAGGGCGCGTTCTGGCCAACTGTTTCGGCCACGGCAGCGAACTGGCCGCCTTTGTATTGGAGAAGCCATGAAACACCGCGTTGTGATTACCGGCACGACCCCGCCCTCGGCTCGCTCATTCTCCAGACCGACTACACGCTGGCGGGCTCCGAGGCGCTCAACGGGGATGACAGCTTCAAGTTCACGTACGCCACCGCGAAGACGGTCGAGGTGACGGCGGGCGCCGCGGCGCCGCCTCCATCCCCTTCCGGCGCGAAGTTGTCCGATGCGAAGGGAGCCGGGGAGTTTTTCCTGAGCAAGACGAAGGGGATCGTCACGAAGAACTCGTTCCAGTCGGGAACGACCGTCGAGACGCCGATCCCGGCGCCCGAAGGGGGCACTCCGAGCAGCGGCACGCAACGCGAGGATCTGAAGGTCGTCGTCGAACTCGCGCCCGCCGCCGAACTCCCGGCTGCCGCCGGATCTCAGGCAGCGCCGCCTCCGGCGGAGCCGATGAAGTAGATCGCGGCGCCCGCGGGCGGCGTAGCAACACGGGTCCGTGGTTCCGAGGAGGGCTCGCGACACGGAAAGGTCCGCGGGAGTGACGAACGGCGCGGACAAACCGGACTGGAATTCCCCGTGCTCTCACGGCGCTCTCACGGCCTCGCGGTTGCGTTCCTGCTCGCGCTCTTCGCCGCGTGCGGCGCCTGGTCGGCTCTAGGGTCCTCGGCGACTTTCGACGAGACGACCCACCTGCCGGCGGGGCTGACCTATCTCGACAGGCTGGACTTTCGCCACAACCCCGAGCACCCCCCGCTCGCCAAGATGTGGGCCGCGCTGCCGCTGTGGATGGCGGGAGGCGAGAGGCCGGACTACGGTTCGCCCAACTGGGTCGGCACCCATGTGCCTCCCCAGGATCCGCGGCGCTCCCGCGCCGACCAGTGGAAGTTCGGATACGAGTTGCTCAACGGGAGGATCGGCGACCCCGTCCGGAAGGATCCGCGGCGCCTCCTGATGCCGGCCCGGCTCTTCATGCTTGTTCCCGGAATCGCGCTCGGGTTGCTGATCCACGCGATCGCGCGCGACCGGTGGGGCCGGAACGGAGGCCTCGTCGCGCTCGCGACGTACGCGCTCTCTCCGGCCGCGCTCTCTCACGCGGGACTGGTCACGACGGATCTTCCCGCGGCGCTCGGCCTCGCGGCGACGGTGTGGTGCTTCCTTCGTTTCACGCGCCGTCCCGGCTGGAGGGGCGCCGCGGCGGTCGGCCTCGCCCTCGGCGCCTCGTTGCTGACCAAGTACTCCGCGCTGTTGACCGGACCGATCCTCGTCGTGATGGCCATCGTCTGGGCCGCCTCGGGGCTCTTCTCCCGCGATCCTTCGGGCCGAGGCCGCTGGCGCGCCGCCGCCGCGGGGCTTACCGGGGCGTTCCTCACGGCCTACGTCCTCCTCTGGGCGGGGTATGCGTTCCGGTTCGCCGCCGTGACGGACCCCGGATACCGGCTCGAGTGGGAGATGCTCGACAAAGCGCGCGGTCCGATCGTCTCGGCGATCGCCTGGGCACGAGACGCGAGGATCCTGCCGGAGGCCTGGCTGTTCGGTCTCGCTTACGCACAAGGGGGAGCGTCGGCGCGACTCGCGTTTCTCAACGGGGAACAGTCGATCACCGGCTGGTGGTACTACTTTCCCGAGGCGTTTCTTCTCAAGACGCCGCCGGCGGTGCTGCTCCTCGCGCTCTGGGGTCTGCTGGCGGGCCTCGTGAAAACGCGCGGCCGCTCGCTCGAGGGGTGGCTCCTCGCGATTCCGCCGCTGCTGTACCTCGCGGTCTCCATGGTGGGGAACCTCAACATCGGACACCGGCACCTGCTTCCCCTGTACCCGTTCCTGTTCGTGGCCGCGGGCGGAGCGGCGGCGTTTTTCGAGGGGCCGCGGTTGCGCGCGGCGGCCGTGTGGGGGCTGCTCGGAGGGTGTCTGCTCTCGTTCGCGCTGGCGACCCCACGGTATCTCTCGTACTTCAACGTCGTCGCCGGAGGGGCGCGCGGTGGCTGGCGATACCTCGTGGACTCGAATATCGACTGGGGGCAGGATCTGCCCGCCCTCAAGAAGTGGACGGACGCCCACGGCGGCGCGCCCGTCGGCCTGGCCTACTTCGGCACCGCCGATCCCAAGGCTTACGGCATTCCTCATCGCAAGGTGATCCGGGTCCACGACTTCGAGCCGGGGGAGCCGTCCGTACGGCCCGGGAGCGGCGACCTGCTCGCGGTCAGCGTCACGCTGCTGCAGGGGGTTTATCTCGAGGCCGACCGGGAGCTCGCGGAAGAGGCGCTCCGGAGGCGGCTCGCGTCGGAGCCGCGGATCAGGGGGTGGCTCGCGCTGCGCGACGACCGGATCGCCAGGGGGGAACGGTACCCGCCGTTCCCGGAGTGGATGGTGGCATCCGGCATCCTCACCGAGAGCCGGCTCCGGGAGATCGAGGCGGGGCTACTCGCCACCTGGATGCGCCGCGTCCGGGACACGCTGACGCCGGTCGGCCGCGCGGGGGACTCGATCCTGATCTACCGGATTCCCTGAAGGCGCGCCGGCCCCGTGCGTCTCAGGATTGACAATCCCCCTTCCATCTCCTCAGAATCGCCGGCGGAGGGCCGGTCTCCATGAACATCGCCTACCTCGCGCCGCTCGATCGGGCCATCGATAGGATGAAGCGGATGCTGTTCAGGCCGTTCGCGTTCGAGACCTGGATCGTGCTGGGGTTCGCGGCGTTCCTGTCGGGGCTGGGGGAGAGCGCGGGAGGCGGCGCGAACGTGTTCCGGCGTTCGGTCACCGGAAGCGATGCGGAGTTCTTTCGCGGGGGGGCCGACCGGCTGCTCGAGATCCTGAGCAATCCGGTCTGGGTCGTTCTGATCGTGTTCGTGGTCTGCATCGTCCTCGCGCTGATCGTGCTGCTGCTCTGGATCAGCTCGAGGGGGAAGTTCATCTTCCTCGACGGCGTGATCCACGGCCGCGCGGCGATCGTCGAGCCCTGGAAGAAGTTTCAGCGGCTCGGGGACTCTCTCTTCCTCTGGCGGCTCGTCTTCGCGTCGATCACGCTTTTCCTCGTGCTGTGCGTCATGCTCCCGCTCGTGCTCGCTCTCCTGCACGGTGCTCAGGGGGGGTGGCTCGCGGCCGGCATCGTCCTGACGGTCTTTCTCGCGGGCCTCGCGGCGGTCCTGGCGATCGCCACGTTGTTCGTCGGGATGCTGCTGAGTCACTTCGTGGTTCCCGTCATGTACCGCGACGGACTCACCGCGACCGCGGCCTGGGGGCGGTTCCTGCCGCTGCTGGGAAAGGAGTTCGGTCGGTTCTTCCTTTACGCGCTCTTCCTCGTGGCGGTGAGCGTGGCGGTCGCGGCAGCGATCGTCGTGGCCGGTTGCGCGACCCTGTGCTGCGGCTTCGTCCTTCTCGCGATCCCGTACGTCGGGTCGGTCGTGCGCCTGCCCGTGTCGGTGGCGTACCGGGCGTTCGGCCTCGAGTTCCTCGCGCAGTTCGGCCCCGAGTGGTCGGTGTTTCCTGCCCCGGCGGAATCGCTTCCGGCACCCCCCGAGCCGCCGCCCGCTCCCGCGCCGTCCGACGCGGGCCCGGCCGTGTAGGGGTCCCCGTCGTTCCGGACCGGGCGCGGAGAGGAGTCTCGAGAGTCGAGACGCTGCCCACCCGCGCCCCTCACGTCAGCCGGCGGGCCCGGCCGCGTCCGGCGCCTCCGGGTCCCACGGTCTATAATGGCGGGATCGGCCCGCCGTGATGGCCGGAAAGGACAGCCGATGCAGCCGGTCGAAATCAACGGGCACCTGCAGCAGGAAGTGCTCGGACAGGAAGAGACCCTCCGATTCGTGTCGGTGGCGATCTTCAAGCACCTTCAGGGGGAGAGGTACGGCAACCTGCTCCTGATCGGGAACTCGGGGACCGGCAAGACGACGGTCATGCGGGCGATGGAGAGGCTGTACCAGTCCCAGGCCGCGTTCGCCGAGTACCGGGTCGTCGTCATCCTGAACGCCAACACGATGGCCACCGACGAGGGGGTCGTGGACACCTCGCGCCTCCTCTCCCGGCTCGAGGAGCGCGCGCGCCAGATCCTGGGAGACGCCGCCACGGCCGAGGAGATCGGCCGCACCATGGAGCGGGCGACCGTTTGCCTCGACGAGATCGACAAGATCTCCGGGCTCGTCGGCGGGAAACCTTACGTCACCGGCATCAACATCCAGCAGGCGCTGCTCACCCTGATCGAAGGGGAGCGGATGTTGCACCACCTGACGATCTTCAAGGGAAAGACTCCCGAGAGGACCGCCATCAACGTCGACACCGGAAAGATGCTGTTCCTGTGCGCGGGCGCTTTCGAGACCCTGTACGACCAGGTGTTCCGTCGGGTCACCTCGCCGACGAGCCGCGTGAAGCTCCCGACCGAGACCGTCTACGAGAACGGAGAGGTTGAGATCCGCGAGGTGTTCGCGCTCCGGCACCACTTCAAGCAGGAAGACCTCTTCGATTACGGGATGGTTCCCCAGTTCCTCTCCCGGTTCGACAACGCGATCATCCTCGAAGACCTGAACGGGCCGCTGCTCAAGCGCATCCTGCTGGAGCCCGCCGACGGCGTGTTCAACGCTTCCAGGAACTTCTTCAAGAACTACAAGATCGACGTGGAGATCACCGACGACGCGGCCCGCAAGATTTCCGAGGAGGCCGCCCTCTCGCGCCGGATCGGCGCTCGCGCGCTCAAGGCGGTCTGGGGGCGGATCATCAAGAGGTTCGAGTTCGATCCGTTCTCGCAGCCCGAGGTGAAGAAGGAGGGGGAGCGCCACCGTCTGCTGGTGGACGGGCGCATCGTGGAAGAGGCGCTCAGGCCGCCGGTCTGACGCCGGAGGCTCCGTGCCGACCTCGCCTCGCGCCCCCCTGCTGCTCGGCCTCGGCCCACCGCTCGGACTCGTTCGGGCCTGCTGGATCAACGCATTCGTCGGCATCGTCGTCGGGGAGGGGGTCGGGTTCGGCGTGGAGGTCGCGGAACTGGCGGCCGACAGCCGGCGCAGCGCCAACACGGAGCGCGTGCCGCCGGGGCCGCCCGACTGATATTCTTCCCTCTCGCGTTGTGATTGAATGTCCGTCCCCGCGTGCCGGCACAGGAGCCTCCGCGGGTGTTCGCAACGGGGGGAACCGAGTGGGCCGTCCGTCGCACGAAGTCGTCGTCACGGGGCTCGGCCCGGTCACATCGATCGGAGTCGGGGTCGAGCCGTTCTGGGAAAGTATCGTCGCGGGGCGCTCCGGCGCGCGCACCGTGGATTTCGACTGGATCCACGGGCGCACGTTCAAGTCGAGGGTCGGCGCGCCGGTGCCCGATCCCGATCCGGCGTCGTTCGGGTTGAGCGAGCGGGAGGCGCAGCTCCTCGATCCCGCGTCCCGTTACGCTCTCGCGGCCGCCGCGCTGGCTTTCGCCGACGCCGGGATCGTGGCGAGCCCCGCCGACGGGAAGAGGAGCGAGTTTCGCATCGAGGGGATCGACCCGGCGCGCGCCGGCGTGGTCATCGGCACCGGCATCGGCGGGCTGTGCACGCTCGAGAAATCGCACCGCAACTGGGTCCGGGGGCAGGCGCTCACGGGGGCGCTGCGCTATTCCCTCCCGATGTTGATCCCGAACGCGCTGCCGGCGCAGGTGGCGATCCGGTACGGGCTCCACGGGGAGTGCAAGGCGGTGGTGACCGCCTGCGCCTCGGGAACCATGGCGATCGGCGACGCCTACCGGTTGATCCGCGACGGCGAGCTGGACCTCGCGATCGCCGGCGGCGTGGAGAAGACGCTGTCGGACGTCGATGGGTACGGCCTTCTCGGATTCGACCTGCTCCGGACGCTCTCGACGCGAAACCACGAGCCCGAGAAGGCGTCGAGGCCGTTCGACGCCGACCGGGACGGGTTCGTCCTGGGGGAGGGGGCGGGCCTTCTGGTCCTCGAGCGCGAGGAGCACGCCCGCGCCCGAGGGGCGAGGGTCCACGCGCGAGTCGGAGGGTACGCCTCGACCTGCGACGCCCACTCGATGATGCAGATCGAGCCCAGCGGCGATCAGATGGTCCGCGTGATGGAGCTCGCGCTGGCTTCCGCCGGGGCTTCCCGCGACGAGATCGGCTATGTCAATGCCCACGGGACCTCGACCCGCCTCAACGACTCCCAGGAGGCGAAGGCGCTAAGAAGGCTCTTCGGCAAGCGGATCCTCGACGTGCTCGTGAACTCCACCAAGGCGATGACCGGCCACGCCATCGGCGCGGCGGGAGGGATCGAGGCGATCGTGACCGCCCTTTCCCTCTCCCGCGGCATGGTGCACCGCTGCGTCAACCTCGAGAACCCGGATCCGGCGTGCGACCTGGCCTTGCCGCGGGAAAACCGGCCGGTGCGCTGCGCGGCGGCGCTCAGCAACTCGTTCGCGTTCGGCGGGCACAACGCTTCCCTGGTGTTGAGGGCGACGTGACCCCCGGGGCGGCGCCCGCTGTTTCTTGCTTTGCATCACAAAGTACTTGACAAAACTCCCGCCGTGACGCATCCTTGACCCCATGAGATCCACGGCGCCTCTTCGCGGACCCGGCGAGGATCCCGACGCGCTCCACGACAGGGCGCTCGACCACCTCCACTTCATCCGCGACACGATGGAAGGGGCGTCCCGGTTCACCGCGGTGCCGGGGCGGGGGATCGTCCTGATCGGCCTCACCGCCCTCGGCGCCGCCGCTCTCGCCTCGAGGCGGGTTTCCGTCGAGGCGTGGATGCTCACCTGGCTCGCCGAGGCGGTGACCGCTCTCGCCATCGGCCTCGCGACCGCCGCGCTCAAGGCGCGAGCCGCCGGGATCGCGCTCTTCAGCGCGCCGGGGCGCAGGGCGGCGCTGGCGTTCGCACCGCCGCTTTTCGCGGGGGCGGTCCTCACGGCCGCCCTCTACCGGGCGGGGCGCGCGGATCTTCTCCCGGGGGCCTGGCTGCTCCTGTACGGGACCGGCATGGTGACCGGCGGCGCGTTCTCGGTCCGGGCGGTGCCGGTGATGGGGCTCGGGTTCATGCTGGCCGGAGTCGGCGCGCTGCTCGGGCCGGCGTCGTGGGGCGGGCCGGCCATGGCGGCGGGGTTCGGCGGCCTGCATCTCCTGTTCGGCCTGCTGATCTGGAGGGAGCACGGTGGCTAGGACACGAACCGCGTCACGGAGCCCTGAGAACGGCGCACGCCCGGCCACTCGCGGCGGGGCCGCGCCGCAGCCGCGCTCGACGGCGTCGCTCGACCGGCTGATCCACGAACGGTTGCGCCTCGGGATCGTGAGCGCGCTCGCGGTCAACGACACGTTGACGTTCGTGGAATTGAAAGGGGTGCTGAAGACGACCGACGGCAACCTGAGCGTTCACGCCAGGAAGCTCGAGGACGGCGGATACATCGCCTGCGCCAAGAGCTTCGAGGGGCGGCTGCCACGAACCCGGTACCGGCTCACGGCGGCGGGGCGGCGGGCGCTCGAGCGGTACCTCGATCACATGGAAGCGATCATCCGCGCCACCCGCGAGAGGTGACCGGGAGTCCCCCTTTTTCGGGAGATACTCTGCGATGCAAAGCACTTTGGGCCTCGTTCCACGCCGCCTTCACGTGGCGATCATCATGGACGGGAACGGCCGATGGGCCGCGGCGAGGGGGAAGCCCCGGACCGCCGGGCACCGCTCCGGCGCGAAGGCGGTGCGCCGGACCGTCGAGGCGGCTCCCGGTCTCGGGGTCGGGACGCTCACGCTCTACGCCTTCTCGTCGGACAACTGGAAGCGACCGGAGGGGGAGATCGCGACGCTCATGCGGCTGTTCCGCGATTACCTGAGAGGGCAGACGGCGCACTGCGTCGAGCAGGGGGTCGATCTGCGCGCGATCGGGCGGCGGGACCGGCTCCCGGCCGACGTGCTGGCGGCGGTGCGCATGGCGGAGGACGCCACGGCCGGCGGAACCACGCTCACGCTGAGGCTCGCGGTGGACTACTCCGCCCGTCACGCGATTCTTGCCGCCGCGGAGCGTGGCATGGGGAAGGGGTTCGCGGGTGCCGGCGACGGTGGAGCGGGGGGGGCGTTCTCGAGCGTTCTCGACCCCGACCATCCGGGAGCCGCGCCCGACGTCGATCTTCTGATCCGGACCGGCGGCGAGCAGCGTTTGAGCGACTTCCTGCTCTGGGAGTGCGCCTACGCGGAACTGTATTTCACGCCGGTGATGTGGCCGGACTTCGGCGCGGCGCACCTCGAGACGGCGCTCGCCGAGTTCCGCCGGCGCGAGCGGCGATTCGGCGGCCTCGCCAGCGTCGCCACCGGCTGACACTCGATTCCGGGGACTCGCGCTGCTAGCCGCCGAGGACCTGCCGCAGCACCGCGAGCAGCGCCGCGCGACGGTACGGCTTCTGCACGAACCCCGCGAGCTCCCCGCGAGCGAAGCGCCGCGTCGCGTCCTGCTCGTTGTACCCGCTCGAGAGAACGAGGGGGATGTGCGGGGCGATGCGCTTCAGCGCGCGAACCACTTCCTCGCCGCCGGCAACCGGCATCGTCAGGTCGAGCACGACGCACACGATTTCCGAGGCGCGCGCGCGGGCGATCTCGACCGCTTCGGGGCCGCCGGAGGTCGTGATCACGGAGAAGCCGGCGGACAGGAGCATCCTTTCTCCGACTTCCCGGACCGCTTCCTCGTCGTCCACGAGGAGCACCGTTCCCCGGCCGCGCCACGACGCAGCCCCATCCGCCACGGCGTCCGCCGCCACCGAGCCCTCTCCGGCGGCCGGGAAGAGAAGCATGAACGTCGACCCCTTCCCCGGCTCGCTGTACACGCGGACCGCGCCGCGGTGGCCGCGAACGATACCGAGGACCGCCGCCAGGCCGAGACCCCGGCCCGCGGACTTCGTCGTGAAGAACGGGTCGAAGATCCGGCCCGTCATCGCCCGTTGCATGCCGCAGCCGGTGTCCGACACCTCGAGAAAAACGTAGCGGCCGCTGGGCAGGTGATCGTCGACGTGGAGCTGCGAGAAGTACTCCCGGTCGAAATGCCGCTCCCCCGTCGCCACCGTCACGACGCCTCCACTTTCCCCGATCGCTTCCGAAGCGTTGACCATCAGGTTCGTCACCACCTGGCGGAGCTGCATGGCGTCGGCCTCCACCGGCGAAAGGCCCGGGGCCGCTTTCACGCGGAGCGTTACCCCCTCGGCGACCGAGGCCTCGAGCTGAGGGGTCATCTCGTCGGTCAGCGCCGAAAGGTCGGTCGGCTTCACCTCGAACTGTCCCCGGCCGGAGTACGCGAGCATCTGGCGGCAGAGGTCGGCGGCGCGCCCGGACGATGTCTCGATCGACTCGAGCATCGGGCGCGCGGGGGACGACTCTCCGAGCGCGGAAAGCGCGAGGTCGGCGTTTCCGAGGATCGCGGTCAGGATGTTGTTGAAATCGTGCGCGATTCCGCCCGCGAGAACGCCGAGACTCTCGAGCTTCTGCGCGTGCTGGACCTGCGCCTCGAGCCGCCGGTACTCCGCCTCGGCGCGGCGCCGCGCGGTGACGTCCCGAAAGCTCCAGACCCGCCCCACGACCTTCCCGTCGAGGCGCTGCGGGATCGAGTAGCGCTCGAGGGTCCTGTCGCCTGAAAGCTCCAGGACGTCGAAGCTCGAGGCTTCCGGCGTCGAGTACAGTTCGCGGACCTTGGAGAGAAAGGCCTCGGGTTTCCGGAGCTGGTTCATCACGAAGGCGAGCGCCTTTTCGTCTTCCCCCGTGTCGAGCACTTCCGGCGGGAGGCGCCAGATCTCGGCGAACCGGCGGTTGTACCGTGAGATCTTCCCCCCGGCGTTCACGACGAGGATCCCGTCGGCGGTCGATTCGAGTGCCGCCTCGAGGAGCGACATCGCGCGGCGGAGCGCCTCTCCGGTTTCCTTCGGTTCCCCGGCCGCGCCGCTTCGCGGATCCGGAGGTTGTCCCTTTCCTGTTTCGAGTCCCATGGCGCTCCTTTTCCGTTTCCCCCATTATCGGCGACATCCGCGTTTTCGGGAACAGGGTCTTTTCCTGGGGGCGCTAGAATGGGGCTTCCTCGAACGGAGCGCCCCATGCAGGACTACGAGAAGCTCGGCGTCTTCTACCTCGGCCGGATATTCGACCCGGGCAAGGGGGAGACGAAAGACGATCTCCTCCTGTACGACTCGCGCGATCTCCTGACGCACGCGGTGTGCGTCGGGATGACGGGAAGCGGGAAGACCGGCCTGTGCCTCGCGCTGCTCGAGGAGGCGGCGATCGACGGCATCCCCGCGATCGCCATCGATCCGAAAGGAGATCTTGGAAACCTGCTCCTCGCGTTTCCCGTCTCTGACGCCGGGCGAGTTCCGGCCGTGGATCGACGAGGAGGAGGCGGCGCGGCAGGGGATCTCTCCGGACGTTCTCGCGGAGCGGACCGCCGGCCGATGGAGGCAGGGGCTTTCGGACTGGGGACAGGATCCGGCGCGAGTCGCACGGTTTCGCGACGCGGCGGCGGTCACGATCTTCACCCCGGGCGGCTCCGCGGGGATCCCGCTGTCGGTTCTCCGATCGCTCGGTCCGCCGCCGGGCGGAGGCGGCGCAGGATCCCGACGCGACGCGCGAGAAGATCTCCGCGACGGTGTCGGGGCTGCTCTCGCTCATCGGCGTCGAAGCCGACCCGATCCGCAGCCGCGAGCACATCCTCGTTTCGACCCTTCTCGGCCGGGCCTGGCGGGAGGGGAAGGAGGTCGGGATCGGGGACCTGGTCCGGGAGGTCCAGTCGCCGCCGTTCGATCGGGTCGGCGTCGTCGATCTCGAGTCGTTCTTCCCGGCGAAGGAACGCCAGGGCCTCGCCCTCGCGTTCAACAACCTTCTCGCCTCGCCGGGATTCGCGGCCTGGATGGAGGGCGAGCCGCTGGACGTCGGCCGGCTCCTCTACACCGCGAGAGGGGAAGCCGCGCCTCGCGATCCTGTCGATCGCGCACCTTTCCGACGCCGAGCGGATGTTCTTCGTCACGCTCCTGCTCGACGAGGTGATCGCCTGGATGCGGTCGCCGCTCCGGCACGACGTCCCTGCGGGCGGTGCTCTACATGGACGAGGTGTTCGGCTACTTCCCGCCCACCGCGAACCCGCCGAGCAAGATGCCGATGCTCACGCTGCTCAAGCAGGCGCGCGCGTACGGCCTCGGCGTCGTGCTCGCCACGCAGAACCCGGTGGACCTCGACTACAAGGGGCTGTCGAACGCCGGCACCTGGTTCCTCGGCCGGCTGCAGACCGAGCGCGACAAGATGCGCGTGCTCGACGGGCTCGAGGGGGCGTCCGCGGCGACGGGGAAGGGGTTCGACCGGGCCGGGATGGATCGCATGCTGTCGGGGCTCGGGCACCGGGTCTTCCTGATGAACAACGTCCACGAGGACGCGCCGGTCCTGTTCGAGACCCGCTGGACGCTGTCGTACCTGCGCGGGCCGCTCACCAGGACGCAGATCGAGACGCTCATGGCGCCCCGAAAAGAGGAAACGGCCGCATGGGTCGTCCCGGCGGGAACGGCGGCTCCCGTTAGCGGGCCCCTCCGGGAAAGCGCACCCGAGCCGGCGCCCGGAGCGGGCCGCCCGCTGGTCCCGACGGAGATCCCCGAGCGGTTCCTCGCGTCGCGCGCCGGCGCGAGCGCCTACCGACCGGCCCTTCTCGGAACGTGCAAGCTGCACTACCTGGACGCGAAAGCCGGCACAACAACCCGAACAATCAAGAGTAAGAACCTTTTTTTCTTTTCCTTTTTTGTCGGCAGACCCAGAAGCATTTGAACTTATTGAATTTGTGACTTGAAAAAGATGAGCTTTTGGCTTGAATCGGGAGCAAAAACAAGAAAAACATTTATGTTAGCCTGGTGGGAGCTGCTTTTACTGCTTTCACCGTGTCCTCCAGCAAAAGTTGAGCCGCTTCTAGACTGGGCCAGCCGCCTAAACCGCAGTCAGGACCCGTAAACGTCATCCTATCGCCGTATATTTT
>CAWBOP010000007.1:0-15215 GCA_963790465.1 Terriglobia bacterium
GGACTTGGTTGCCTTCTTGCGATGCTTGTAGCCTCAGCTTCAGGCGTCTGCGGGAGGGGCGTGGTCGTCCGGCGGAGGCGAGGTTGACGAACGCCCCTCGTCGTGGCTCGAAGCTTGCCACGTAGAAGGGATAGGTTCTGGCCGAACCCGAAACGCCCGAACCATCGTCCGATGCCGAGGTCCTCTCGTTGACGGCGGGCGCCCTCGTGTTCATCCGCCATGATGGCCGAGGCGCCGAACTTGCGTGGGAAGACGCCATGAGGATGTTTTCGATGATCGGGCTGTGCTTGTTGCTGCTCGCCGGCATGGCAGGCGGAGCCGCGGAAACCACGGCAGGTTGGAAAACCTACCGCAATGAAAGATTCGGCTACGAGTTGTCGTACCCCGCCGACCTGGAATACCGGGCGTACGTCGACGGGGCGAGCGGAGAGCTGAAACGCGCCGGCACGGGGCACAGGCTGATCGATTTCGAGGTATGGCCCCCGGGCGAGTGTCCACGGCAACCGGCCGGCGTGGTGGCGAGGGAGATCGGGATCGAGCGCGCCCGGGTCATGACCCAGGCCGACGGTCCGGAAGAATCCTCGTCCTGCGGGGATCCGGTGACGGTCCGCGAATCCGCATCCCTTCACGGAGCGAAGATCTACGAACTGGAACTGACCTGTACGCGCGTGACGTATCCGGGATCTCAGGACGACTCGGACGACACCGAACCTGAACCCGCCACGGTCGACGCGGACCCTGTCATGACGCTGGAAGGTAGGAAGGGCCCGACGTATTTCGTCGATATTTCTCCGTCGTGGATGAAGCGGATCCTGGCGGCCGATCCTGCCTGGGTCGATCCGCGGATGCAGCCGATGAAGGAGGAGATCGACCCGGCGCTCGTGCGCAAGATCCTGGGGACGCTGAAGACGTTCCCGACCGGGAAGCCCGCGAGGCTCTGCATCGAGGAGCTGCAGGACCGAGGCCTGTCGACCGGGAGCCCGGTCCGTTGAAGGGATGATCGAAAGGAGTCTGCGGGGAGCTGGAGCGGATGCGGCGCCTTGGAGGCCGCGGTGAAGGGTGGCAAGGCTCCCGGACACATCGGCAGCCTGATCAAGGCCATCCAACCAGCCGTCGACAAGGCCAGGAACCAACCCGGCGAGATGCTGGACAACGCCGTCAGAGCCAATGTCACCAGGGTTGTTCAGCAGGCGAAGTCCTCGGCCCCGCTTTCGCTCCGTCCGCGCGCGATGCCCGTCGGAAGTCAGGGAGCAGGTTCCATCGCGCAGCGGAAACCGCCGCCGTAGTTGGAATCGCTGTCGGCATCGGCTCCGAGACGATAGGACAGGCGCGTCAGCCACGGGTCGCAGCTCCACGACCCGCCGCGGAGGACGCGCTGTAGCTGCGCTGCGTCCGCGGGCGAGGGGCTCGGGAGCGGCGCCTCGTAGGCGTCGGCCCGATAGCCGTCCTCGCACCATTCCCATACGTTGCCCGACACGTCGTGGAGGCCGAAATCGTTCGGCGGGAAGGACCCGACCGGCGACGTGTTCTCCCAGCGGTCCCGCCCCTCGGCTTTGCCGCCGCAGCACTCGTCCGCTCCGTAGTTCGCGCGGTCGCGGCTCATCGTGTTGCCCCAGGGGTACTTCGTCTCCCGACCGGCGCGGGCCGCATACTCCCACTCCGCCTCGGTGGGCAGTCGCCCTCCCGTCCAGGCGCAGTACGCCTTCGCGTCGTGCCAGCTCACCTTCACCATCGGGTGGGTGTCATCGCGCCAGCCCCGGTTGAAGTCCGGCGGCGAAGGCATCGTTCGCCCCGTTGCCGCGGCGAATCGCCGGTATGCCGTCACGGTGACCTCCGTCCGGCCGAGCCAGAATCCGTTCGCGAGCGTGACGGGGTGGCGGGGTATCTCGCGGGGTTCGCATTCGGAGTCCGCCGGCACGCATCCCATCTGGAAAGCACCCGGCGGGATCCAGACGTACTCCAAGCTGTCCTTGGCGACGATGGGCTCCCGGCGGCCCAAGCCGTCGCCGGCGCCGGAGCAGCGGCAATTCAGCACGAGGGAGGCGAGAACGGCGGCGGTCGCCCACGACAGTCGGCTCATCGGTAGATCGGGCCTCCGGAGGACTTTCACCTCCAAGTCACTTCCAGGCTCGCTTTCGCTCACCGATTGACAGCGCCGGGTCACGGCGCTGCGCGCCGTGCCCGGCGCACAAAGAAAGGGCGGTGGCCGAAGCCACCGCCCCTGGGCCAGGCGCCGCGTTCTCCCCGCGAGGGGACGTGGGCTTCACGGCGCCACCGAAGACCGGCCACGTACCTGGAAAAACACCCCCCGGATCTCGGTGCGTGGCAGGCCCGATTGATTAGCCTGCATCGAACGCCGGAAATTTACGACGATTCGAGCGGGTTGGGGAGGAGATAATGAGAGGGATGTACGATTTCTCGAGACGCAACGTCAGGACGAAACGCCGCGCCGCGATGCCTCGCCCCCAGGGAGGGCCGGCCGCCTCCCAGGAGGAATCCTCAGGCGCTGCTCGCTCTCCCCGGACAATAGCTTCCCAGGCACGGGTCGAGACTCCTGCGGTGGGTCGGCTTGAACCCACAGTCCGGCCGTTTCATGGGCGGGTCCGAACCGAGGGCGATAGGTGGGAGAAGCCTGCCCTCAGGGGAGGCTTCAAAGGCGTCGAGGTCGGGTCGCAGTCCTCCGGGGAGAGTGAGCAACGTCTGAGAAAGCATGATTCGCTTCCCACGCGAAGCCGACGCTTTCGATGTCCCATCCGTCAAAGTCCTCATAAAAACCCGCCAATGTTTTTGACCCTACCCCAGTCTGGAGGCCCATGTCAAGAAAAAAATACCACAGGTTGGAGCCACGCCGACCGAGGCCCCACGATCTAGCGGTGGGGGAGCAAGACCCGCCAGCGACCCTGGTGCGAGCGGAGGCGCTCGTGGCCGGCGGTCGCGGCCTCGGGCGCATCGAAGGGCGGGTCTGGCTGATCGAGGGGGCGGTCCCGGGCGACCTCGTGCGAGCCCTGCCGGTCAACGTTCGGGGCTCCCTGGTCCAGGCCCGCACGCTCGAGGTCGTCGAGCCTTCTCCGGTCCGCCGCGAAGCGCCGTGCCCGATCCAGCAGACGTGCGGTGGCTGTCCCTGGATGATTCTCGAGCCCGAGGAGCAGCGGACCTGGAAGCGCCGCCTCGTGCTGGAGGCGCTCGAACGGATCGGGCGGCTACCGGGGATCGAGGTCGCCGGCACCGTCCCTTCCGTCCGCGACTTCGGTTACCGGAACAAGCTGGAACTGTCGTTCGGCCGCGAAGGGGACCGCCGGGTGCTCGGATTCCACCCGGCCGGGTGGGGCGACCGGATCGTGGATGTCGAGAGGTGCCTCCTCCAGGGGGACACGGGCAGCCGCGTTCTCGCTTCCACCCGCGAGTACTTCCTCGAGGGACCTGGACGATTGGAACCCGCCCTCGACGACCACCGCGAACGGACACGCATCGTCGTGAGGGAATCGAGCGAGACCGGGGAAGTGTTGCTGGCGATCCGGGGCGTTCCCGGCCCGTTCGAGTCCGCCGAGCCGTTCGCGCGGTTCCTCGCCGCGCGGCATCCCGAGCTCGTCGGCGTCGTCCGGACCCTCGTCCATCCTGGAAGACGGGGTGGAACGAAAACCGAGATCCTCTCGGGCGAGCCGTGGATCCGGGAAACTCTGGGAGGGATCCGTTTCAAGCTCCCCGCCGCGGCGTTCTTCCAGGTGAACACTGCGGTCGCCCAGGATCTCGTCCGGCTAGTACTCGAAGCGGCGGGCGCCGATGGACCTCGCGAGATCCTCGATCTCTACGGCGGGGTCGGCGTGTTCGCGCTCGCCCTGGCGCGCCGGGGCGCAAGCGCGACGGTCGTCGAGGCCGATCCCGAAGCAGCGGCGTGCGGCACGAACGCCGCCGCCGAGGCCGGTATTCAGGGCGTGAGCCACGTCGTGTCCGACGTCGCCGCGTACTTGCGGTCGGCTACCGGGGTGCGGCGGCGCCCCGATCTCGTGATCGCCGATCCACCGCGAACCGGCCTCGATCGTGGGGTGGCCGAATCCATCGCGAGGCTCCATCCCGCAAGGGTCGTGCTCGTCTCATGCGATCCGCCGACTCTCGGCCGCGACATGCGGATGCTCGTCGACCGAGGGTACATCCCTCGGAGCGTCGTCCCCGTGGACCTATTCCCGCAGACGGCGCACATAGAGACCTTCGCGGTGCTGGAGGTTTCAACTTGAGAGTCCGGAGTCGAACCCGATTTCGGGTCGGGTTTGCCGGAAGAAACCGCCGTTTCCACGGATCGGTCCGCCGATCCGTGGAAACGGTGGTTGCCGGGGGCCGGGGGTGAAACCCCCGGCGATTCGCGTCGGGTGGGGATCGGGGTTTCGTCGTGCGGGGCAAGCGATTCGTCGGCTGCGCTACCGGATTCCATTACTTCGCGGGCGAACGCCCGCGCAACCTCCATTACGAACGGCAGCGGACTGCCGTCCGTAATGGAGGTTTCAACTTGAGAGTCCGGAGTCGCACCCGATTTCGGGTCGGGTTTGCCGGAGAAACCGCCGTTCCCACGGATCGGTCCGCCGATCCGTGGGAACGGTGGTTGCCAGGGGCCCGGGGGTGAAACCCCCGGAGATTGGCGTCGGGTGGGGATCGGGGTTTCGTCGTGCGGGGCATGCGATTCGTCGGCTGCGCTACCGGATTCTTTTCCTCCGCGGGCGAACGCCCGCGCAACCTCCATTACGAACGGCAGCGGACTGCCGTCCGTAATGGAGGTTTCAACTTGAGAGTCCGGAGTCGAACCCGATTTCGGGTCGGGTTTGCCGGATAGAAACCGCCTTTCCCGGGGATCGGTCCTCCGATCCGCGGGAAAGGCGGTTGCCAGGGGCCCGGGGGTGAAACCCCCGGCGATCCGCGTCGGGTAGGGATCGGGGTTTCGTCGAGCGGGGCACGCGATTCGTCGGCTGCGCTACCGGATTCTTTTCCTCCGCGGGCGAACGCCCGCGCAACCTCCATTACGAACGGCAGCGGACTGCCGTCCGTAATGGAGGTTTCAACTTGAGAGTCCGGAGTCGCACCCGATTTCGGGTCGGGTTTGCCAGAAGAAACCGCCGTTCCCACGGATCGGTCCGCCGATCCGTGGGAACGGCGGTTGCCAGGGGCCCGGGGGTGAAACCCCCGGCGATCCGCGTCGGGTGGTGATCGGGGTTTCGTCGTGCGGGGCAAGCGATTCGTCGGCTGCGCTACCGGATTCCATTACTTCGCGGGCGAACGCCCGCGCAACCTCCATTACGAACGGCAGCGGACTGCCGTCCGTAATGGAGGTTTCAACGTAAGAGCCCGAGCCCGGAGAAAAAACGCAAAGCTCAGTAAGGAATCGGCCCCCCGGCAACCGCGGCAAGCAGGCTCTCGGCCACCAGGGTCTTGTTGAGGCTGAACCGCATGTCGTCACGCACGCGGTCGACGAAACGAACGAGATCGGCGGCACGGACTGCACCGAGCCGCCCGCCGAGAGCTTCGAGGCGCGAGTGCAGGTCGGCGTGAAGGAGCGAGCTGGCGGAAAGCCCGAGCGACGAGCGTTCCGCGTCGCGGAGCAGGGCGGCCGCGAGATCGAGTCCCTCGGTCAACGAGGCCTCGTCGCGCCCGACGATCTTGGCGGCAAGGGCCGGGAGGCGCACGAGTCCCTTGCCGCGCGCGGCGACCGTTTCGAGGGCGGAGAGGATCTCGTCCCTGCGCGCGCGGTGCGCCTCGACGTCGAGCGCGAGGGCGAGACGGGGTCTGCCCGCGGAGAGCGCGGCGCGGGACAGCGCATCAACGCGCGGGACGCCGCGCGCCTCGAGCGCGGCGGCGAGCTCGGCGGTGGGCATGGCCGCAAATCGGACGGTGAAGCAGCGGGAGCGGACCGTCGGAAGAAGGATCTGAGGGCGCGTCGTGACGAGGATCAGCATGGAACGGCCGGGGGGCTCCTCGAGGGTCTTGAGAAGCGCGTTCTGGGAGGGGAGATTCATCCGGTCGGCGGGGTCGATGACGAACAGGCGGTGCTCCCCCTCGCGGGGCCCGAACGAAGCGTGCTCGGTCAACTCCCGGATCTGGTCGATCGTGATGTCCCGCTTCAGCTCGCTTCCACGCTCCTCGGGACTTTCCTCGTCGGCCACCTCGGAATCGTCTTGCCGCCCCGCCGACTCCTTTTTCGGGAGCCGCGTGAACCGGAGGAAATCGGGATGGTTCCCCTGCGCCACCCTGAGGCACGACGGGCAGACGCCCGCAGGCATCCTCCCCCTCCTCCCGGCAGAGCAACGAGGCGGCGAGGGCGCGGGCGGCGTCCGCCTTCCCCACGCCCGCGGGCCCCTGAAAGAGGAGCGCGTGAGGGAGCCGTCCCGACGACAGGATCTTGCGGAGAAGGTCGATCGCGCTCCGCTGCCCGAGAATCTCGCTGAAGTTCACGGCGCGGGGTCTCCGATCGGCGCCAGGAGATCGCGGAGAGCCGCCCCGACGCGAGCCTCGACCTCGTCCTCGGTCCCCGCGGCGTCCACGACCCGGACCCGTCCGGGCTCCGCCGCGGCGAGCGCGAGGTACCCGTGGCGCACGGCCCGGTGGAACGCGAGCGCCTCCCCCTCGAACCGCCCCTCGGCGGCGTCCGTTCCCGCCGCCGCGTTGCGGGCCCGCGCGCGCGCGAGGCCGATTGCCGGGTCGAGGTCTAACAGGAGCGTCCGGTGCGGCCTGAGGTCGAGCGGCGGCTCTCGGTGCAGTGCGAGCACGGTCCCGGCGCCGAGCCCGCGCCCGTAACCCTGATAGGCGACCGTCGCGTCGAGATACCGGTCGCACAGGACGACTGCGCCGCGCCGCAGGGCCGGGAGGATCACCTCGGACACGTGCTGGGCGCGGTCCGCGGCGTACAGGAGCAGCTCGACGCGTGGCGCGATCGGCGCCCCTTCCTTCTCGAGGAGCATCGAACGGAGCCGCGCACCCAGCGGCGTGCCGCCAGGCTCGCGCGTCGCGACGACCTCGTGCCCCGCGCCGGTGAGGCGGCGCGCGAGCCGGGCGACCTGCGAGGTCTTTCCGGATCCCTCGATCCCCTCGAACGAGAGGAAGAGCCCGTTGCGGCCGGAAGGGGAGCCGGTCATGGCCAGCCGGCGTCGCCGCCCTGGAAGTACGCCGTGGCCGCCGCGCGGTCCCGCGCGAGCTGGTCGGCGAGCTCGCCGGGTCCGGAGAATCGAATCTCGTCGCGCAGGCGCGCCAGGAACCGGACGTCCATCCGCTCGCCGAGGATCTCCTCGTCGAAATCGATGAGATGCGTCTCGACGAGGAGCGTCTCGCCGCCGAAGGTCGGGCGGATACCCACGTTCGTGATCGAGGGATGCCGCGACGAAAGCATCGCGGACTCGGTGACATAGACGCCACGGCGCGGGATCATCTCGTTCTCGACTTCGAGGTTCGCGGTGGGGAAATCCAGCGTCCGTCCGCGGCCGTTGCCGGATACGACCTCGCCCGAGAGGGCGAACGGACGGCCGAGCATCCGGGCCGCCCTCTCGACCTCACCGTCCTCGACGGCCCGTCGAAGCGCGGAGGACGAAACCGTCTCGCCGGCCACCTCGACCTGCGGGATTCCCACCACGTGGAACCCCATCTCCGCGCCAAGGCCGCATAGAAGATCCACGTCCCCGGCGCGGTCGTGGCCGAACCGGAAGTTGTTGCCGACGTGGATCGCGGCCGGGGTGACGCGGCCGCGAAGAAACGATCGGAAGAACTCCTCGCCGGTCATCGCGCCGAAGGCGGCGTCGAAACGGAGGATCAGGACGGCGTCGATCCCGCACTCGTCGAGCGCGTCGAGTTTCTGGCGCCGCGTGTCGAGCAAGCGCGGCCGGCGCGCGGGAGCGACCACCGCGATCGGGTGCGGGTCGAACGTCACGACGAGCGCTCCGATCCGGCGCTCGCGCGCCGCGGCGACCGCGCTCCGGATGATCGCGCGGTGGCCAAGGTGCACCCCGTCGTAGTTCCCGATCGTCGCCACGACCGGAGCCGCGTCGCGGGGATAACGCTCCATGCCGTTCCAGACGATCATGCGGTCCCCAGCAGGCCGGGCACGAAGCGGATCGCCGCCTGGAGCGCGAGGTTGCCGTAAATCCCCGCCGCCAGGTCGTCGGCCATGATCCCGGCCCCCCCCGGAAGGCGCTCCAAGGCGCCCGCGGGGAACGGTTTGAGGATATCGAAGACGCGAAAAAAGAGGAAGCCCGCGAGGAGCACCTGCCAGGTGAGCGGCACGAAGAGGAGCGTGAGCATCTGGCCGGCGACCTCGTCCACCACGACCGGGCGGGGGTCCTTGTCGCCGAAGTACCGGATCGCCCCTTCCGCGGCCCAGGTTCCCGCCGCCGTGACGGCCGCGAGCCCCGCGGCGATCCCCCACGGCCCGAAGGCGGCCGAGAGCCCCCAGGCGAGCGCGACCCCCGGCAGCGAGCCGAACGTGCCGGGCACCAGCGGCGCCCGGCCGACCCCGAATGCGGTGGCGACGAGGACGCGCAGCCGGGAGACGCCGCGAGCGTCAGGCTCCATCGATGATCCTCCCGACGAGGTCGTACCCCGCGGTGTCGGTGAACTCCACGGTCGCGAAGGAGCCGGGGGGGGCGGTGCCGTCGTTCACGAGCACCTGAGCGTCGACGTCCAGCGCCTGTCCCCGCGTCCGGCCGACCAGCAGGTGCTCGGTCTCGGGATGCGCCCCCTCGACCAGCAACTCGGCCCGGGTGCCCACCCGAGCGGCGTTGCGGCGGAACGCGATTCCCTGCTGCAGCTCCATGAGGCGCTCCCGCCGCTCTTCCTTGACCTCGGCGGGAACGTCGTCCTCGAGGGTGAACGCCGGCGTCCCTTCTTCGTGGGAATAGGTGAACACTCCCAGGTGATCGAATCGGGCCTCCGAGACGAAGTCGCACAGCGAGCGGAACTCGCGCTCGGTCTCGCCGGGGAAGCCGACGATGAGTGTCGTCCGGATTGCGACGCCGGGCATCGCCGCGCGAAAACGCGACAGGAGAAGGGCGTGCCCGCCGGCGTTCCCCCCGCGCCGCATTCTCCCGAGGACCGCGCCGTCCGCGTGTTGCAGCGGCAGGTCCACGTATTCGACCACCTTCGAGAGGCGCGCCATCGCCTCGACGAGACGGTCCGTCACGCTGTTGGGGTAGAGGTAATGGACGCGGATCCAGCGCAGGTCGGGGACGGCGTCGAGCCCCTCGAGCAGCCGCACCAGGACGTCCTGCATTCCGAGGTCCCGGCCGTAGTCGCTCGTGTCCTGCGAGATCAGCCCGATCTCCCGGACGCCGGACCGCGCGAGCGCTTCCGCCTCGAGCACGATGTCCTCGACCGTGCGCGACCGGAAGGCGCCGCGGATGGAGGGAATCGCGCAGAAAGAACAGGTGTGGTCGCATCCTTCGGCGATCTTCACGAAAGCGGTCCACGGTGGGGTCGCGAGGCGGCGCGGGGTCCGGTGGTCGTAGATCCAGGTGGAGGGCGCCGCCGTCGCGGGCAAGGCGGGGGAGGCCGCGAGGTCCGCGGGGGACAACGACGCGACCACGCGTTGCAGCTCGTCGAGGCCGATCCAGGCATCCACTTCGGGGAGACTGAGCCGCATCTCTTGGGGATAGCGTTGCACGAGGCAGCCGGCGACCACGAGCCGCTTCAGCCGGCCGCGGGCCTTGAGTTCGGCCACCTCGAGGATCGCCTGGACCGACTCCTCACGGGCGGCCTCGATGAAGCCGCACGTGTTGACCAGGATGACGTCCGCCTCCGCCGGATCCTTGACGAAGGTGGCGCCCGCGCGGTCGAGGTGGCCCATCATCACTTCGGAGTCCACGAGGTTCTTGGCGCAGCCGAGGCTCACGATCCCGACGCGGACCGGCCCGGCCTGCCGGCGCCCGGACGGGCTCACGGATAGAGCCGGTGGATCTGGCGGGGATAGGGAATGGTTTCGCGGAGGTGGGGGATCCCGCAGATCCAGGTCACGCAGCGCTCGATCCCCATCCCGAATCCGGAGTGCGGGACGGTCCCGTACTTGCGGATGTCGAGATACCACTGGAACGCCTCTTCCGGAAGGCCGTGCTCGCGGATTCGCGAAAGCAGGAGATCGTGATCGTGGACTCGCTGTGAGCCGCCGATGATCTCGCCGTACCCCTCCGGAGCCAGCATGTCCACGCAGAGCGCCTTCCCCGGGTCCAGGGGGTCGGGCTGCATGTAGAACGCCTTGATCGCCGCCGGCCAGTGCGTGACCATCACCGGCCGGTCGTGCCCCTCGGTCAGGAGCGTCTCGTCCAGAGCCCCGAAGTCGTTCCCCGGCGCGAACGCGGGCGCGCCCCCTTCCACCATCCTCGCCTGCGCTTCGGGACGCGCGAGGATCGCCGAGGCCTCGTCGTAGGTGAGGCGTGGGAAGGGAGGCTTCACCGACTCGAGCTTCGCCGTGTCGCGCTCGAGGTACTTGAGCTCCTCCCGGCAGCGGTCGAGGGCGCGGGCCACCACATAGGTGACGAACTCCTCGGCCAGCTCGAGAAGGCCGGGCAGCTCGAGGAACGCCACCTCGGGCTCGATCATCCAGAACTCGGTCAGGTGGCGCCGCGTCTTGGATTTCTCCGCCCGGAACGTCGGACCGAAGCAGTACACCTTCCCGAACGCCATGCAGGCCGGCTCCTGGTAGAGCTGGCCGGACTGCGTGAGATAGGCGCTGCGGCCGAAGTAGTCCGTCTCGAAGAGCGTGGTGGTCCCCTCGCAGGCCGCGGGGGTCAGGATCGGGGAGTCGATGAGGACGAAGTGCCGCTCGTAGAAGAAATCCCGGCAGGCCTGCACGACCTCATGGCGCACCTTCAGAACCGCGATGGGAGTGCGGGAGCGCAGGTACAGGTGCCGGTGGTCGAACAGGAACTCGACGCCGTGCTCCTTGGGCTGGATCGGGTACTCGGCGGCCTCGTGGAGAACCTCGAGATCCTCGAGCCCCAATTCGAACCCGCCGGGAGCCCGGTCGTCCTTCCGGACGGTTCCGGTCACGCGGATCGAGGACTCGAGCGACGCCCGGTCGCAGCGCTCGAACAGCTCCGGCGGCACGTCTCGGGAGAAGGCGACGCACTGAAGGAGCCCGGTGCCGTCGCGGAGCACCAGGAACTTGACCTTTCCGGACGAGCGTTTCTGATAAAGCCAGCCCTTGAGCGTCACGCGCTCGCCGGCGTGCCCCCCCAGTTCCTCGACGTAAACGAAGTCCCTTGCCACGGGCGCGTCACTTCTCCGCTTCTTCCTGCTTCGCCTTGGCCGCGTCGGCGATGATCTTCTCCTGGATGTGGGCCGGCGCCTCCTCGTAGTGGTCGAACTCCATCGTGTAGGTGCCGCGGTCCGACGTGATCGACTTCAGCGTCGAGGCGTACGTCAGCATCTCGGAGAGCGGGACCTGGGCGCGGATCACCTGGTAGGTTCCCTGCGCGTCCATCCCCTGGGGCTTTCCACGCCGCGAGGACAGGTCGCCCATGATGTCGCCCATGTACTCCTCGGGCGCGACGATCTCAACCGAGCAGATCGGCTCGAGGATCGTCGGCCTCGCCTCTTCCATGGCCGCCTTGAACGCGAGGGACCCCGCGATCTTGAACGCCATTTCGGAAGAGTCCACCGTGTGGTACGACCCGTCGGTCAGCGTGACCCGGAAGTCCACCACCGGGCAGCCCGCGAGCCAACCCCGGGAAGACGCCTCGACGACCCCCTTCTCGACCGCCGGCCGGAAATTCTGCGGGATCGATCCGCCGAAGATCTTGTCCGAGAACTCGAATCCGGATCCGCGAACGAGCGGCTCCATCTCGATCCAGCAATCGCCAAACTGGCCGCGACCCCCGGTCTGTTTCTTGTGCCGCCCCTGCACCGGCCCGACCTTCCGCTTGATCGTCTCGAGGTAGGGGACCTTCGGCTGCCTGAGGATCGCCTCGACGCCGAACTTCTTCTTCATCTTCGCGATCGCCACCTCGACGTGAACCTGGCTGCTGCCGGAGACCAGCATCTCGTGGGTCCGCGGGTCGCGGCCCACCCGCAAGACCGAATCCTCTTCCATGAGCCGGGCGAGCGTCGAGGAGATCTTTTCCTCGTCCCCCTTGGACTTCGGCTCGAGCGCGAAGGAGATCGCCGGTGCCGGGAAGTTCACCGCCGGATACTGGATCGGGTGCGTGGGGTCGGACAGGGTTTCACCGGTCCGGGTCTCCTTCAGCTTCGCCACGACGCCGAGGTCGCCGGCCCGGAGCTCGGGAATCGATACGAGGTGCTTTCCCTGGAGGATCGAGACGCCGCCGAGCCGCTCGGCGGTGCCGCTCTTCATGTTGACGACCGCGGAATCGCCCCGAAGCGTCCCCGTGCAGACACGGAACAGGGAAAGCCGGCCGGCGTACGGGTCGGCGATGGTCTTGAACACGAAGGCGGAAACCGGCTCCGAGGAGGCGACCGGGCGCCGGATTTCCGAGCCGTCCGACGGCGTGGTTCCGACCGCCTCGCCGCGCTGCTGAGGCGCGGGCAGGACGTCCACCACGAGGTCGAGCAGGCACGAGATGCCGACCGCGTGGGTGGCGCTCGCGCAGACGACCGGGAAGATATTCCGCTCCAGGATCGCCTTGCGCAGGCCGATGCGAAGCGCGTCGTCGCCGAGGTCGCCGGTCTCGAAGAAGGTTTCCATGAGCGCGTCGTCGCTTTCCGCCACCATCTCGACCAGCTTCGACCGCAGTTCCTTGGCGCGATCCACCAGGTCCGCGGGGATCTCGCCCGCCATGCCCTTCCCCGAATCGTCCTTCGGGAACCTCCAAGCTTTCATCGCCGTCAGGTCGACGACCCCTTCGAACTCGAGCTCCTCGCCGATCGGAATCTGCACCGGTACCGCGCTCCTCCCGAACCGTTCGTGAATCGAGGCGAGGGTCCGGTCGAACGATGAGCGCTCGCGGTCGAGCTTGTTGATCACCAGCACGACGGGAAGGCCGGACTCCTGGGCGAACTTGAACGTCCGTTCGGTGATCACCTGCACGCCCGCGACCCCTTCGACGAGGAGGAAGGCGGCGTCCGCGACCGACAGCGCCGACTTGGCGTCCGCGACGAACGCCGCGTAGCCGGGCGTGTCCAGGACGTTCACCTTCTTGTCGCGCCACTCGAGGTGCGCGAGGGAGGTCTGCAACGAGATCTTCCGCTCGATTTCCTCCTCGTCGAAGTCCGTGACCGTGGTCCCGTCCTCGATCCGGCCGAGCCGGTTCACGGCTCCCGCGGTGAAAAGCATCGCGGAGGCCAAGGAGGTCTTACCGGAGTCGCCGTGCCCGATCAGCGCGACGTTGCGGATGTCGTTGGTGTCGTAAACCTTCATGAGGGCGCTCCTCTTTCAGCCCCGGGCGGGGGTCTCGCACCCTCGATCCCGTCCGGGTTTCGGAAGCGGGGAATATACCATGCGCCGTGGGAAGGGGCCTGCGTGTTATAGTGTTCCATCAATCCCCCCGGTGGAGGTCGGCCGATGCCCATCTCGTCCAAGATCGTCCGGCAGATGGAGGAATCGTCCTGGATCCGCAGGATGTTCGAGGAGGGGCTGAAGCTCAAGAAACAGTTCGGGGCGGACAAGGTCTACGACTTCACCCTCGGCAACCCGGACCTCGAGCCGCCCGAGGCGTTCCAGCGCCGCCTCCGGCACCTCGTCGAGCACCCGTTCCCGAAAATGCACCAGTACATGCCGAACGCCGGCTTCCCCGAGGTGCGCGAGGCGGTCGCGCGGTGGGTCTCCGAGGAATCGAAGGTCGAGGTTCCCTCGGACCACGTGATCCTGTGCGTGGGGGCGGGGGGCGGTCTCAACGTCGTTCTCAAGACGATCCTCGACGCGGGCGACGAGGTCGTCGTCTTCTCGCCGTACTTCGTCGAGTACCTGTTCTACATCGACAACCACGGCGGCGTGCCGGTCGTCGTCGAGACGGGCGCGCGGTTCGAATTCGATCTCGGCCGCCTCGCGGAGAAGATCACGGCGCGCACCAAGGCCGTCATCGTGAACTCGCCCAACAACCCGACCGGCGTGGTCTACGAGGAGGCCGCGCTGCGCGGCCTGGTGGACGTCCTGCGCGAGAGGTCGGAGCACTTCTCCCGGCCGATTTATCTGATCAGCGACGACCCGTACAAGAAGATCCTGTTCGACGGGGCGGTGTACACGCACGTTTTCCCGCTGTACGAGCACTCCATCGTGGTGTATTCGCACAGCAAGGACCTCGGCCTTGCCGGCGAGCGGATCGGCCACATCGCGGTCCACCCCGGCGCCGAATCGGCAGCCAAGCTCGTTGCGGGGATGACCTTCGCGATCCGCGTGCTCGGCTTCGTCAACGCCCCCGCGTTGATGCAGCTCGCGGTGAAGGACTCGCTGCGGGACAGCATCGACCCCAGGGTCTACGAGCGCCGGCGGGACGCGATGTACGGCGCCCTCACGGGGATGGGGTTCGACATCGTCAAGCCGTACGGCGCGTTCTACATGTTCCCGAAGAGCCCGATTCCCGACGACCGGGAGTTCGCGGGCAAGTGCGTCGAGCGGAACCTGCTGGTCGTCCCCGGCATCGGCTTCGGCCGCGCCGGGTACTTCCGGATCTCGCTGACGGTGCCGGACAGGACCATCGAGAACTCCCTCGTCGCCTGGCGGGACGTCGCGAGTGCCTGCGCCCTGGCCTGATTCCCCGTTTCGACTTGACCCGCGGGAGCGGCGAACCTAGGTTTTGCTGCCGGCGGACGACTGGCCAGACGCCGGTGCGGGGGTCGGCTCGTGATCGTTACCTGTCCTTCTTGCGGCACGTCCTACCGCCACGCCGCGGAGGAGGAGGGGCACCCCCCCAGCGCTCGTTGCTCCCGCTGCTCGTTCACCTTCGCGATGGCGAGAGGGCGCAGTTACCGGATCGAGGACGCGGCGATCGAAGTGGCACAGGCGGTTCGCCCGGATCGCGAGCCGGTGCCGGCGATCGCCGTTCCAAGCTTTGCGCGACCGCAGGCCGATCCGGCGTCCCGGCCCGCCCCGGATCTCGCGATCGGGATGGACGATCCCGGTCTCGAGGCGAGTCTCGAGCGGACCGCCCTGTCCCCCCAGCCCGGCGCGCAGAGGCCGGTGATGACTTACTGGGTGGTCGCGGACGACCGGGCCAGGGTCGATGCACGTCAAGAACCCCGAACCGCTCCGGTGGCCGCCGAGGAGCTTCCCCGGCCGTCCCCACCGGTTCCGGCGCACG
>CAWBOP010000008.1:0-90939 GCA_963790465.1 Terriglobia bacterium
GCGCCGGGTAATCCACGATCGATCGCCACCCCAAAATCCCACTTCAAATCGCACTCCCCGGGCGAAGTCCGCTCAAATCTGACTGACTCTCTCGACGCGAGAACCGGCATCCTCGCGCTGTTCGAGACTTTCGAGCCGCATGGAGGCTCGCGCGCCTCCACGCACGACTCAGCCCGCTCCATGGAGGCGACGGGACGCGACAAACGAACCCCGACGTACGGTAAACTCATCCTTCGCGAATAATCCGGGTTAGTGTTGCGGTTCCCTACGCGGCTCTCATACTCCTCATGCAATACTCCAAGCACAAGTGGGTGATCACTCGACCCCTTCACACCATGGATTACGTACCCATCCTACATGCCGAGTTATCCCTCTATCTCATCCTCGCCATACTCTTCATCGTCTTCTTGCAGTCACGCTGGCTCACCTACCTCGTCCTCACGCTCTACTATGTGATGAGTTTGATAGATTTCGTCACCTGGCTCACCACCAGCCGGCCCTTTCACCCTGCCGACATCGCGCGCGCAATTGACTTGATGGCGTACTACCCGGCGTTCTTCTCCGTCGACCGCACGTTGGCTACCAGAACCACGCTACTCGCCCTCGCCCCTCTCTTTGTGGGATTGGCAGTTTGGTTGCTCCACCGCCGTTCCGTTCTCGCACCCAGTACACTGCGCGTCTCATCATCGAGAACTGTCGTTCCGTTCTGCTTCGTGTACATCGTCATGCTGCCATTTGTCGCATCGCCCCGCTACCTGCGCTACAATTCCGTAATTAGACGGGGCCAGGAACTCGCTTACGAATACGAACTCCGCCACACACGCACAAGCGACATCGACCAACTGCGGTTCTTCGGGAATCCTTAACCACGGGGATCGTCGATCGACGCGAATCAGGTCGCATTCAGCAACTTCAACATCGTCCTGTTCGTCATTGAAACCGCCCCCTACAAGTACTATCCCGATATGTCACGGTGTGCCGAATCGATCGGCCTTGCGGCGGGTCCGACGATCGCCATCCTCAAGGAACACTACACCACCTATCCGGAGTCCGACCGCTCCATTCTGAGCATGATGTCGGGTAATTACCCTTCTTCGAGCACGGGTACATCGGCATGGGTCAAGGCGTATGACTACGGCGACGCATTGCCCCGAGTACTGAACGGCATGGATACTCGACCTTCGCAATCTCGACGGCTCCATTGGATTTCCATGATGATCGCTCCATGATGCAGGGGCTCGGCGTCGATCAGATCATTGAAATCGACCTGACGAAGAAGGCGATGTCGATACAGAACGGCCAGACCGTCTGGGACCGATCCAAACTCTATGCTGCGGACATGGATCTTCTCGACAAGGGTTTGTCCTTCATTTCGTCGCACGCCAAGGACAAGTACCTGCTCACCCTCATTCCCCAGCATCCCATGCGCCGTTTGAGCGCCCCCCCGGCTATGACGGAGACGGGTCCCAGATATCGCTTGTCGAGGCAAACGCGTTTTGGCAGTTTGGATTGATGAGACGGATCGTCACGATGCTGAGGGACACGAAGCAACTGGAGCGGACCATCATCGTGATCACAGGAGACCACGGTCTGCGTCACCCCATGGAGTCTTCGGAGCTCTTTCCGAAGATGGAGCTTTTGAGCCCCGTGTCCTATCATGTGCCTTTCTTGCTGTATACTGGAGGCCGTGGTTTGCTCGCGATTCCCTCCAAGGCCCATCGCACGTTGACCTCACCCCGACGCTTCTTGATCTTCTGGGAATCGGTTACACCGCTGGCGACTACCATGGCCGGAGTCTGTTCGTGGATGTTCCGCGGTATATCTTCTTCCTTGGAGGGGAGTACCAACCGGTGAGTGGCTTCAAGTCTCGAGGGGCATTCTGTATGGAGAATCCAAATCTTGGCGTTGTCGCCACGAGCCCGGTGTTCGATTTTGAAGCACCTCCCGCGACATTCCTTAACGGCGCGGCGGGAGACGGGCCGATGGATCGCGCGATGATAGAAAAGGAAATGACGCTGATCAAGGCGCTTCTTCTTCGGCCACGAGATACGATTTCGATCTCAACACTGATTTTCGCAGACGTCTTCGTAGTGATTCGGAGCGAGTGACCAGCCATTCGAAACCCGCGCCCGCGGCGGGGCAGCCGGCCCGTGGGCGGGCCAGGGGATGTCCCCAGTTCCGTTGAAAGATGACGAGCGGTCTCTGGCCATGTTCTACGCGACTTTCTCTTCTGCGTCTACCTTGTTCACGCCGACGGCAGCGTCGAGCGCCGCGACGAGCTGAGACATCTCACGATGACCGCGGATCCTTCGGAAACTCTTGCCGGCCTCGATGAGGCCCGTCGCGGCCCAGCGCACCGCCATCGCGCCGCCGCGCCAGCGCTTCACGTTCCTCGCCACGGTCTTCACCTTGCCGTTCAGGTTCTCGATGGGATTCGTCGAGCAGAGCGTCCGGTACAGCGTGCCAGAGACCCCGAGTCGGATAAGCGTCAGCGTCTCTTCCATCCCCTCGCGGATCGATCCGGCAGCCCCGGGATGGTCGTTGTCGAGCTGCTCGGCCAGGTGAGACAGCTTCTCCCGGGCCTTCGTGACCGTCCCCGCTTCCCACGCCTTGCGGATCGCGGCCCGCACCCAAGGGCGGCGATGCTTGGGAAGATGCTCGGCAACGTTGCGCAGCTTGTGCACGTGGCACCGATGAACCAGGGCCCACACGCCGAAGACCATCCGGATCGCCTTCCGGATCCCCTTGCCGCCGTCGATCACGAATAGCCGCGCCCGCTCGACTCGGAGTCCGCGTTCGATCAGGTTCGTGAGCAAGCTCCGGCAGACCCCTTCGCTCTCCGTGGTCCCCTCGACGACCCCGAGAACGTGCTTGTGGCCGTCCGCATCGATGCCAAGCGCGATCACCAGGACGTGCTCGCCGAAGCCCGTCCCATCGAGAAGGATCACCGGAAGATCCAGATCATCGAGGGGTCGGGACAAAAACTCCTCCACCCGGCGACGGCTCATGGCGATGAAGCGACGAGACACGCTCGACGAGCTGGTCATGCCGGCCTGCAGGCCCTCGGGGATGGCTTCGAGGCTGGCGCCGTACTTCCGAGTGCTCACGCCGGCGAGGATCTGTTCCAGGGCGCGCTCGTGGAGGGGGTCCTCCTCGGCGAAGTGACGCCACGAAGGCAACTCGAGTTCACTGCCGTTGACGGCGCGGACCCGCGGCCTTGGTACCTTCACCGTTCGTCCCCCGAGTACCAGCCGGCCGTCGTCGTACCCGTGCCGGTAGGCTTGCCGGTCAGGCTGCCAGCGCCGCAACGGCCCGCACAGCGTCTCCCGATCTTCCTCGAGCATCTGCATCACGCCTTCGAACCCGCGGACCAGGACCACCTCCAGCAGCCTGGCCCGGGGACTGAGAACGCCCCAGGGAGGGGTGAATCCACTCGTGGGGGCCAACCTCCCCGAGGCAATCGAGGCTTTCCCGGCAAGCGACTTCGTGCGATTCTTCTTCATGACGGTGGTCTCCTTTCTTTCTCCAACCCAATGATGTCATTGGGCCGGAGACCGCCGTCAATCTTTCAACGCCGTCCGGGACAACCCCCACCTTTAGGTCGATCGTCTTCAGGCAACGAAAGGCCCGCTCCACATTGCTGAGCAGTTTGTAGCTGCGCACCGTGTCGGCCGCGTCCAGGCGCGTCTGGGGCAAGCTGGTGCGGATCACATAGAAACCGTCGAGGGCGGATTCGGAGGCGATGTTCTCCTCGACCGTCTGGAATGCGAATCGCCTCTCGCCGATCTCCAGGCTGAAGAGCTTGGCGACCTTGTACTTGTTGACCACCCGGCCGACCCGCACGCCGATGGCGCCTTCGCCCTTGAGTTTGCCGTTGGACACCATTCGTTGAACCGTCTGCAGCTCTTTGACCGTCGCCTCGAGCAGAGACTGCCGGGTCCGAGCACGCCGCTCCGCCATCAGGGGGTTGCGACAGACCACCAGTCGTTCGCCGGGATACTCCTCGGACGTCAACTCAACCAGATTGTGCTCATCGAACAGGCTCATCGGAATCGCGCCTTGATCCATCAGGGCGCGGATCTGGCCGGTCTTCAGCGCCGTGATCCAGTCGATGGATGCCTGCCCTCGTAGATCGTCGATCAGCTTCTGGCCGATCATCCCACGGTCACCCACCAGCACCACGCGCTTGATGCCGAATTCGTCTTGGACCTTCCGAATCTGCGGCACGACGGTTTTCGCATCGCCGGTGTCGCCCGAGTACACCGACACCGACACCGGACACCCATCGTGGCTGGTCAACAGGCCGTAGTTGACTTGCAGCGTGCCCTTTTTGCCGTCCCGGTTGTGCCCCAAAGCCGCGAGCGGGCAGCACGTACCCTCGAAATAGCTCGAGCTCAGGTCGTACAGCACCAGGCTGTCCTCGTCGAGATGCCGGCTCGCAAGCTTCTTTTCGATCTTGCTCTGCCGATCGAGGAGCCAGTCCATGGCGGCATACAACTGCTCCTCGTCGGCGTCCGCGACATGGAGATCCTCCGCGAGAGTGGTGGTGTGCCACCAACGCGTCGTGGCGAGCTTGCTCTGAGGCTCGAGGATCCGGGCGACCACCATGGCCACGACGAGATCCCGCGCCCGAGAAGGACGCGAAGCGATCAGCGCCTCGAAACCGAGTCGCTTCATCGCAAGTCGCACCGCGTGGACGTGCCCGTGGAGCGAAGAACCGGACACCTCGAACAACGCCTCGCTCGACACCAACCGCTCCCCCTTGAGAATGAGACGGATGGCTTCGACCTGGTCCATCGGAAGGGAGGAGAGATTCGCGAGGGTGCGTTTTCGGACGCGATTCCCCTCACGATAGGATTCGCGAAGCAGCACGGCGGGACGGGAGGCACGATTGGGAATGACGTGGATGTGCATGCCCACAGTAAGACACACGAAGTTCGTGTTGTCAACACCCAAATGGTGTATTACATGCCTACGCGATGACACTCAACATTCGCCTTTTCCCTTGATCTCACAACGGTTTCCGTGGATTTCTGTGCCTACAGGCCCGGGAACTTCAGCCTAACGAGTCGGCTCGTCCCGGACGGTGGTATTACGGGGGCAAGCTGCGTCGTGAGCGACCTCACGACCAACTACTGGGACGACACTCAGCCCGACCCGCCGGAGTACGACATCTACTACTGCATCGTCCGGGCACGGAACGCGTGCGGGTCGAGCGGCTACGGAGTCGCCAGCGACGGTTCGCAGCGAGTCCCGGGCAACCCCTGCCCCTGAGAACGGGGCGCGGTTGGGTCAGTTTCGGTCGGGGATCTCCGCGAGGAGAACCAGGAGTCGCTCCGCGGCTCGGCGGCGACCCTCCGTGTTGAGGTGCCCGCCGTCGTTGGTGAACTCGGGCACCAATCGGTCGTACGACCTGCCGCGCGACTGGAACGTCTCCCGGTTCCCGTCCGGTCGGGTGGATTCCACGAGCGCCAGGTTGTAGACCGGTTCCCGGCCTTCGTACTCCTTGCGGAGAAGCTCGTTGAATTCGTTGCGCAGGATGTTCGCGGCTTCCTCGCGGGAGCCTCCCGAGCAGACGCCCGATGCGCTCCTTGAGGTTCGGCCGCGTCGCGACGAGCGGGACGGTCACGTGGACCAGGGCGAGGCGGGGAAATTCCTGCTTCAGCGCGGCCATCGTCTCGCGGTAATGGCGGAACGTTTCGGCGACGTCCGGCCCGCCGGGCTCGAAGTCGACGTAGCAGTACTTGTGCAGCGTGATGTCGGCGGAGGCGCCCGCGCCGCCGCGCAGGAGGTTCGCGAAATGGTCGGTCTTGAGCCGGGGGTCCCCGTTGTGGCCGACCGCGAAGTGCGAGAGGCGACCGGGGCCCGGGTGCGCCGTGGCGTCGGCGAGTTCCACGACGTTCAGCCGGACCCGCGGGTCGTTCCGCTCGAGTCCCGGATTCCGTCGAGAATGTTCACGCCGACGGGACTGGGTGCCCGAAGACGATGCTCTTACCGGAGAGTCGCGCGAGGGCGGTGTCCGGTACGTCGCGAAGGGTCTTCGCCATCGGTGCGGTCTCCCGGGGCGGCGCCGTCGCGCAGTTCGTGAGGGGGTTAGGGCCACCGACGATGAAGTGAGGGACGCCGCGCGCGCGGCGGGCCGGACCGCCTTCGATCGAGGGGGAGAGGAGGCGCGCCATCGGCGTCACGTACCGGTCGGTCGGCGCCGAACCCCGCAGCGCCAGCTTGTCGATCTTCCCCGACGTGTTCCTCGGGAATTCCCGCAAGCATGTTCAGCACTCCGGGCACCTTGTAGGACGGGAGCCGCTCCCTGCACCAGGCCAGGATGGCCGCCAGGTCTCCCTCCTGCCCCGGCCGGAGCGTGACGTAGGCGGCGATCGCCTCGCCGAGGATCTCGTCCTCGACCCCGATGACCGCCGCCTCGTGGACGGCTGGGTGCTCCACCAGCGCCTCCTCGATCTCCTTGGGCGAGATCCGATGGGCGCCCGACTTGATCATCTCCCGCTTGCGCCCCACGACGAAGAGGAACCCTTCCTCGTCGCGCCTTCCGAGATCGCCGGTGTGGTAGCCGTGCCGGTCCAGCACGGCCGCCGTCTCTTCCGGGTCGTTCCAGTACCCCTCCATGAGATTCGACCCGCGGGCCACGATCTCGCCGATCTCGCCCACGGCCGCCTCGGCGCCGTCGTCGCGCAGCACGCGCAGCTCGACGTTCGGGATCGCCTTCCCGATGCTGCCGATCTTGCGTTGCAGGTCGGAGGGGTCCAGGTACGACAGGCGCGCGGAGGCCTCCGTCGCGCCGTACATGACGAAGATCTTCTTCCCGGGCAGCGCCGCGAGCAGGCGCCGCGTCAACTCCGGGGCCATGGCGCCCCCCGCTTGCGTGACGTACCTGAGGCTCGCGAGGCGGCGGGTCGCGATGTTCGATTTGTTGAGGAGGATGGCGAACGTCGAGGGGACTCCCGAGAAGCCGGTGGCCCCTTCCCGCTCCAGCGTGTCCAGCGCCTCCTGCGGGTACATGAACCGGTTTTCGATGACGACGCTCCCGCCGACCGCCACGTGGGTGTTCAGCAACGACTTCCCGTACACGTAGTGGAAGGGGAGCACGACGAGCACGCGGTCCGACGGCATCAGCTCGAGGTACCGAACGATCGAACGGGTGTTGGCGACGATGTTCTGATGCCGCAGCACCGCACCGCGCGGCCTGCCCGTGCTCCCGGACGTGTACACGATCGCCGCGCGATCGAGATCGATACAGCGGACCGGAGGGGGCTCGGCGCTCACGGAGGCGAGCGCGGCGGAAGGTCCGACGATACGGCACGCGCCGGGCCGGCCGGCGTTCCCGGACTCCGGCGGCGTCGGACCGAGGACGAACTCGAGACCGGGTAGATCCAGCAGGCCGGCGACGACCCGGGCCTGCCGAGCGCCGCAGATCACGCCGCGCGCGCCGCAGTCGGAGAGCAATTCCCGGTGGGTTCGGGGGTCGGCGGCGGTGCTGAGCGAGACCACCACGCCTCCCGCCTTCAAGATGCCGAAATACGCTTCAACGTAGAAACGGGAGTTGTCCGCGATCAACCCGACGCGGTCTCCCCGGAGGATGCCTTCGCCGGAGAGGACCCGGGCCATCCGGTTCGCGTTGCTCTCGACATCCCCGTACGTGGCTCGCTCGCGCCCGTCGATCACGAGAGGAGCGTGGGGCCGCGTCTGCGCACTGCGCGCGAGCATGCCGTGCACGAGCGGGTCCAGCATGATTCACTCCGTTGCGGGGGCACCGTACTGCGCGCTCCCGTATCCCTGGTCGCTGCCGTTCCCGATCCGGAGGCGTCTTCGTGCGGCGCCGCGAAGCCGGCCGAGCTTCCGATGTTACCGTTTTTTCCCGGGGCCGGGACATCCAACGCGAATTGATCCGAAGAAACGGGTCGATTCGCCCGGACGGATTCCGGATCGCCGGCGCCTCAACCTCGGGCTGAATATCGTTAAAATCCTGAGAAGGCATAATTACACACCGGGCGCAATTATTTCCGATTCGTAACAGCTCCGATCGCGTCACGTCGGTCCTGCCGCTCCAAGTTTCGAAAGGCACACCCTTAACTCATTGATAAAGAACGACTCAAATAGGGTACGCTAGGAAGCGTCGCAACGGTCGAAGTGGCATCGCGCTTGCCAATAGCATGTCGTGATGACGAATCTCCATATGGAGGCGGAGATGTTGCGAGTGGTTCTTCGGCGCTGGTTGTACATCGTTGCTGCGGTCCTCGCGGTGGCACCTGTCGCCGCTGGAACCATAAGCCTCACGTGGGACGCGGCGAGCGGCGCCAGCGGCTACCGTGTCTACTGGGGTGCGAGTCCGGGCGTTTACGGCCAGAACCCGAAGGACGTGGGCAACGTCACGGAGACGACGATCGACGATCTCACGGACTGCACCACCTGGTACCTCGCCGTGAAGGCGTACAACGCGGCCGGGGAATCCCCCGACTACTCCAATGAGGTCGTCGGGTGGGCGCGGCCGGTGGTCGGAACGCCGTCGATCTCGGTGGCCCTGCAGCGAGTTCAGGCCACGCTCCGGATCTCCGGCGCCAATTTCCAGCAAGGCGCCACCATCCAGATCGAGAGCGACAACCCCCGCGTCTACTTCGAGACGCCACAGGTGGTAGCAGGGCGTTGCGACGCGATAGACGTCGCGCTGAGCGTCGCGCCGACGTACGGTCAGGACCTGCCCGCGCTCGCGGGGACGTTCAACTACACCGTGACGGTCACGAACCCCGATGGCGTCTATCGAACCCAGGCCGAGCAGCTCGAGATCCAGGTCGACCCGGCTCGCTTCAACATCAGCACCGCCGAAGCGGCCACCCGGATCCGGCTCGACGAGGCCGACCTCGGGATGTTCTCGAGGCTGTTCGGCAGCACCGACGGCGACGACCGGTACGACCCTGCCGCCGACTTCGACGGCGACCTGACGATCGACGGGAACGACCTGGCCTTGGCGTTCGGCACCGGGCTAACGGGCAAGTGCTGGAACGGCACGACGTACACGATCGCCGCGTGCCCACCGGAGCTGAAGTGATGAAGCCGTGGCTGGAGAGGGGGAGGCGATGAGCCGGTTCTTCGCAACGGTCCTCGTTCTGGTCGTCGTCTTCGCGACGGCTTGCGGCGGAGGTGGTTCGTCCACGGGCGGCATCATCGACCCCAGCCCCGTCCCGACCCCGGTCGTCGCGAGCTTCTCGCCGGCCGTCTCGAGCCCCGACGCCCAGACGGTGTCCATGTCGTCGGGTCCGGCGAGCGCCGACGTCGTCACGGTCCGTGTCAACGTGACCGGGGTGAACGACGTCTTCAGCGTAGGGTTCAACCTGGATTTCGACCCACTCTCCACGCAGTACATCGCCCCCCCGGTTGCCGGAACCGTGCTCGAACAGGGCGGCTACGCGGTCTACTACGAAGCGAACCTTACGCAGCCGGGAACGATCTATGTCCTCGCGACCCGACTTGGACCCGTTCCCGGGGCGAACGTTCCGGGTACGGGCACCGTCGTCAACCTGAATTTCCGGGTGCTCGCCAAGGGGACCTTCGCGCTCACCTTCCAGAACGGCGCGTTACGGGACAGCGCGATTACCCAGATTCCCGTCAACGGATGGTATGCGGGCTCGCTCATCGGCAGCTGACCCCGGCAAGGGTTCGGGGGGGCAATGCCGATGGAGAACGAGACCGCGCGGCGCGCCGCCGCCGGGTTGCCTCCGGCGGGTCCGGAACCTAGATTCCACTTCCGTAACGGGTGCTAGCACGAAAGCGTCGCGGGCGAAGCAACGCTTCGCCGCGGGGAGGCACGGATTCGAATGGGTGAGGTGTGCGACGCGACCGCCGCGCGGGGGACGTCCCTTCGGGAGGATCGGTTCTATCGCGGCATCGTGGACGGGATGCGGTGCGGCGTCCTGGCGATCGATCGCGAAGGCCGGCTCGTCCTGATCAACGATCTCGCGCGGCAGATCCTCGACCTCGAGGAGATGCCCGCGGCGGGTGCCTCCGTCGACGTGGCCCTCCGCGACCATCCGCAACTGGCGCAGATCCTGCGCGAATCGTTCTCGATGGCGAGCCTTCCGAACCGGGCCGAGCTCGATCTCAGGGCGCGATCGGAGAGGGGGAAGACCATCGGCTTCACGCTCTCCCTCGTCGCCGGGGAGGGGGCGGGCCCGATGGGCGCCGCCATCTTCTTCAAGGATCTCACCTACGTCGAGCAGAAGGAAGAGCAGGAGCGGCTCCGCGACCGGCTCGCGGCGCTCGGCCAGATGGCCGCGAGCCTGGCGCACGAAATCCGGAATCCTCTGGCCGCGATCGAGGTGACTTGCTCGCTCCTGAAGCGCCGTCTCTCCGCCGAGGCGGGCGGGCGGGATCTGCTGGACAAGATCGTCGCGGAGGTCCGCCGGCTCAACGGCACGATCACTTCGAGCCTGGAGTTCGTCCGTCCCGTGTCGCTGGCCCTCGCGCCGGCGCGGATCGGGCCGGTGCTGGACGAGGCTTTGAACGTGGCGGTGGACCGCCGCGGGTGCCCCGGAATCCGGATCGAGCGGAAGTACGACGCCGCGATTCCGGCCTGCCTGATGGATCGGGGACAGCTCCGGCAGGTGTTCGAGAACCTGTTCCTCAACGCCATGGAGGCGATGGGGGAGGAAGGGGTGCTGGAAGTGGAGGCGTCGGTGACCGCCGCGCCGGCCGCCGCGAGCATCCCCTACCGGCCCGTCGGCTCCGGCGCCAACGATCCCTGGCAGACGTTCGACCGGTACCTCACGGTGAGGATCTCCGACACGGGTACGGGAATCGCGGAGGAGCACCGGGACAAGCTCTTCTATCCGTTCTTCACCACGAAAAAGCAGGGCTCCGGTGTCGGCCTGTCCATGGCCAAGAAGATCGTGGACAGCCACCGCGGCCTGATCGACGTCGACGGTCGTCCGGGGGCCGGCGCCGTGTTCACCGTCCGCATCCCCTTGGTGGGGGCGGCGGCGGAGTAGGAACATGAAGAAGATCCTGATCGCCGAGGACGAGCCGACGCTTCGCGAGGGGATTGCCGCGGCGTTCCGCGACCGCGACTGGCAGGTCTGCGAGGCGGCGGACGCCGGGCAGGCGATCGCGCGACTCGAGGAGGAGGTGTTCGATGTCCTCCTCACCGACTACAAGATGCCGGACCGGAGCGGCCTCGAGGTGCTCAAGCGCTGCAAGATGCTCAACGAGGGAACCGTCGCGGTGGTGATGACCGCTTACGGCACGGTGGAATCCGCCGTGGAGGCCATGAAGGCCGGCGCCTTCGACTACGCGCTCAAGCCGTTCGACCTCGAGGAACTCGAGATCAAGGTCGAGCGGGCGCTCGAGCACCGCCGGCTCCTCTCGAGGCTCCAGGCGTACGATCGAGACACCATCATCCCGAAGTTCGAGAACATCGTGGGGGAAAGCCCCCAGATGAAGGAGGTTTTCCGGACCATCGAGAAGGTCGCCCGATCGAACGCCACCGTGATCGTCCTAGGGGAGACCGGCGTAGGCAAGGAACTCGTGGCCGAGGCGCTGCACCGGAACTCCGGCCGCGCGGACCATCCGTTCGTCAAGATGAACTGCGCCGCGCTCCACGAGAACCTCCTGGAATCCGAGCTGTTCGGCCACGAGCGCGGGGCGTTCACCGGCGCGGACCGGCAGCGGACCGGCCGGTTCGAGCTGGCCAACGAGGGGACGCTCTTCCTGGACGAGATCGGAAACATGAGTCCCTCCACGCAGGCAAAGGTGCTCCGGATCCTCCAGGAGCGGGAATTCGAAAGGCTGGGCGGGTCCCGGACCATCAAGGTGGACGTGCGCCTGATCGCCGCCACGAACAAGAACCTGGAGGAAGCCGTCCGGCAAGGTGAGTTCCGCGAGGACCTCTACTACCGTCTGAACGTCGTGAGCATCAAGGTCCCGGCGCTCCGCGAGCGGCGGGAGGACATCGTCCCGCTCGCGAGCCACTTCGTCCAGCGGTTCTCTGCCGAGTTGAAAAAGGACGTCCGGGGGCTCGAGCTGAACGCGGTGAGGAGCCTCAAGCGGCACACCTGGCCCGGAAACATCCGGGAGCTCGAGAACGCCATCGAGCGCGCGGTCCTGATGTGCGAGACGCGTTTCATCTCGAACGAGGATCTGAACCTTTTCCCGGCCGGCGGTACCGCGGCCGCGACGGACGTCGCGACTTCGCTCAATCTCCGTCTCCCGCCCAACGGGATCGTTCTCGACGACCTCGAGAAGCAGGCGATCCTCGAGGCGCTCCGGATCAACAACTGGGTCCAGAAGGACGCCGCCAAGTTCCTCGGGATCTCGTCTCGGGTCATGAACTACAAGGTCGCCAAGTACGAGATCAAGAGCCCGCGGTGGAGCAAGAACAGGCTTGCGGACTGAGCGCGGAGCGGCGCTGGCGTCGAGTTGACTCCCGGCGTAGGGGTCCCTAGAATCAACCGGCTCCGCGGGCTCGGGATGGACGCCCGCGACGGTGTCCCATCCGGGAGGGTCCATGTTCTCGAAGAGCGTGCTGGACCTCGACGTCACGGCAACCGTGTCCTCGCTGGCCGATGCGGTGAGGGGGATCGTCGCCTCCGACCTCAAACGAAGAGGGGCGGTCGTCGGGATCTCGGGCGGCATCGACAGTTCCGTGGTGGCGGCGCTCTGCGCGCGGGCGCTCGGGCCGGACCGGGTCGTCGGCCTGTTCCTGCCCGATCGCGACTCTTCCCCCGAGAGTCTGGAGCTCGGCCGCCTCCTGGCGTCGGGTCTCGGCATCCGCACGGAGGTCGTGGATCTCGCCCCCGCGCTCGAGGCGCTCGGCTGCTACCGGTACCGCGACGCCGCGATCCGGTCGGTGATTCCCGGCTACGGTCCGGGCTGGAAATCGAAGATCGTGCTCCCGCCGATCTCGGAGCGGGCGAGGCTGAACGTCTTCCACGTCGTCGCGAGCCCTCCTTCGGGGGAGCCGGTGAGCGCGCGCCTGCCGCTCGACGCGTACCTCGAGATCGTCGCCGCCACGAACTTCAAGCAGCGGACCCGGACGCTGGCCGAGTACTACCACGCCGACCGACTCCACTACGCGGTGGCGGGCACGCCCAACCGGCTCGAGTACGACCAGGGGTTCTTCGTGAAGGAGGGCGACGGGCGGCGGACTTCAAGCCGATCGCCCACCTCTACAAGACCCAGGTCTACGCGCTCGCGGCGGAGCTCGGCGTGCCCGAGGAGATCCGCCGGCGGCCGCCCACGACGGACACGTACTCGCTGCCGCAGACCCAGGAGGAGTTCTACTTCGCGCTGCCGTACGACCAGATGGACCTCTGCCTGTGGGCCCACAACCACGGGGTGCCGGCCGCGGAGGCCGCGCCGGCGGTCGGGATCACCGAGGAGCAGGTGGAGCGCGTCTACGAGGACATCGAAGCGAAGCGGCGGACGACGCGATACCTGCACCTGTCCCCGGTGCTCGCCGGGGCGGTGCCGGAGATCGGCCGCCGTCTTGACGCGGGCGACTGACGCAACGCCGCCGGTGCGGCAAACCGGGGAAGGACGGTATGGAAGAGGTCGAGAAGGAGCTTCGAACCTACGTCGTCGGCAACTTCCTTTTCGGACGGGACGACCCTTCGCTCGGGAACGGCGACTCCCTCATGGAGCGCGGCGTCGTGGACTCGACCGGCGTGCTGGAGTTGATCCAGCACATCGAGTCGGCTTACGGCGTGAAGGTGGAAGACGAAGAACTCGTCCCCGACAATCTCGATAGCGTCACGAACCTGGCCCGGTTCGTTCTCCGCAAGACGGGGCGGCCGTCGTAGCGGAGCCGCGCCTCCGGCCGGCCGTTCCCTTGAAGTCATGTGCGGCATCGCCGGCCTCGTCAACCTGAACGACCTCCCGCCTCCCGATGCGGGGCTTCTTCGCCGCATGGCGGGGGCGCTCCGCCACCGCGGCCCGGACGAGTTCGGCGTCTACCGCGACGAGCGCGCCGGCCTCGCGCACGCCCGGCTCTCGATCATCGACCTGGCCACGGGGCAGCAGCCGCTCTCGCAACGAGGACGGCACGCTGTGGATCGTCTTCAACGGCGAGATCTTCAACTACGTCGAGCTGCGCGCCGAGCTGGAGCGCGCTCGGCCACCGCTTCCGCACCCGCAGCGACACCGAGGTCATCGTCCACGCCTACGAAGGGTGGGGCGAGCGCGCCTTCGAGCGCTTCAACGGGCAGTTCGCCATCGCGCTGTGGGATCGGCGCGCGCGGCGGCTGGTCCTGGCGCGCGACCGGCTCGGCGTGCGGCCGCTCTACCTCTGCGAGCACGGCGGGCGGCTCTGCGTTCGCGCAGCGAGGTGAAGGCGATCTTCGCGGCGATCCCGGCATCCCCCGCGCGCTCGATCCCGTCGGGCTCGACCGAGACCTTCACCTTCTGGACGACGGTGGCCCCCGCAGCCGTGTTCGCGGGCGTCCGCGAGCTCGAGCCGGGCACACGCTCACCGTCGACGCGAGCGTCCCCGGGCGCCCGGCGATGCGGGAGCGGCGCTACTGGGCGCCGCGCTACCCGGCGCGGGGCGAGCCGTTCCGGCGGTCGCTCGAGGAGGCCGTCGGAGGCGCTCCGCGGCGCTCTGGAGCGCGCCACGCGGCTGCGCATGCTGCGCGCCGACGTGCCGGTGGGCCGCTACCTCTCCGGCGGGCTCGACAGCTCGCTGGTCGCCGCGCTCGGCCGGCGGGCCAAGGGCGAGCGGTTCCGCACCTTCTCCGCTCCGCTTCGAGGACGCCGAGTACGACGAGACGCCCTACCAGCGCGATGGTGGCAGCGCTCATCGGGAGCGAGCACCGCGAGGTCTGGTCGCGCGCGCGGCGACATCGCCGAGGTCTTCCCCGACGTGGTCGCGCCACGCCGAGCGGCCGCTCCTGCGCACCGCGCCGGCGCCGCTCTTCCTGCTCTCGCGGCTGGTGCGCGACGCCGGCATCAAGGTGGTGCTGACCGGCGAGGGCGCCGACGAGATGTTCGCCGGCTACGACCTGTTCCGCGAGGCGAAGGTGCGCGCGCTTCTGGGCGCGCCAGCCGGACTCGGCGCGCGCGGCCGCGCCTGCTCGAGCGGCTCTACCCGTACCTGGCCCGCTCGCCGGTGGCGCAGCAGGCGATGGCGCGCGAGTTCTTCGGCCGGGACCGGGCGCGCTGGCGGCGCGCCGGGCTTCGCGCCACCAGACCGCGCTGGCAGCCGACCGCGGCGCTGCAGCGGCTCTTCTCGCCGGCGACGTCCGAGGCGGCTCGGGACGTCGACGTCGGTGGCGCGGCTGCTGGCGTCGCTGCCGGCCGGATTCCCGCGCTGGTCGCCCCTGGCCCAGGACCAGTACCTCGAGGTGCGCACGCTGCTCTCCGGCTACCTGCTCTCCTCGCAGGGCGACCGGATGCTGATGGCCCACTCGGTCGAGGGGCGCTTCCCGTTCCTCGACCCCGACGTGGTGGCGCTCGCCAACTCCCTGCCCGCCGTCGTACAAGCTGCGCGGCCTCGACGAGAAGCACGTGCTGAAGCGGGCCGCCGCGCGGGCTGGTCCCCGACGGAGATCCTCGCGCGCACGAAGCAGCCCTACCGCGCGCCGGACGCCTCTCGCTTCGTCGGGCCGGACGCGCCGGCGTGGGTCGGCGAGCTGCTCGGGCCGGCGGCGGTGCGGGAGGCCGGGGTCTTCCGCCCGGAGGCGGTGGCCGGCTCTGTCGCCAAGTGCCAGGGCGAAGGCGGGCGATGCGCAGTTCTCGAACGCCGACAACATGGGCTGGTCGGCGTGCTCTCGACGCAACTTCTGTGGGATCGATTCGTCCGCTCGCGTCCCGACGCTCTGGAGCCGCCCGCGGACGCGCTGAAGACGGTGATCGACCTGGCGAGGCCGCGGCCGTAGCGCCGCCCAATCCGTTGCGGGAGGAGCAGCCGGGCCGCCCGCGACGCACACGGCGGACTCCCGGCGCGAATGCGTTTAGACTTCGACCGGCCGGCTCCGCGCACGGGGCGCGGCGGGAGGAATCGATGACCCACCGCGTCGACTGGCACACCTACTTCATGAACATCGCCCGCCAGGCGGCCACCCGCTCGACCTGCGACCGGAAGCACGTCGGCGCGGTGATCGTGCGGGACAAGACGATCCTCTCCACGGGGTACAACGGATCGATTCGCGGGATGCCGCACTGCGACGACGTCGGCCACCTCATGGAGAACGACCACTGCGTCGCGACGGTGCACGCCGAGGCGAACGCGATCATCCAGGCGGCGAAGAACGGCGTGCGGATCGAGGACGCGCACCTGTACACGACCGCCTCCCCCTGCTGGAGCTGCTTCAAGCTGATCGCGAACGCCGGGATTCGCACGATCTACTACGGCGAGTTCTACCGGGACGCGCGGAGCCTCGAGATGGCGGAAAAGCTGGGAATTCGTCTCGTGGATCTGAGCGATACGGCGAGAGAGGGCTGACCGGCGGGAAACAGGAAGGGCCGGCGGCTGCCGGCCCTTCCCGTTCGATACTGAGATCTCTTGGCGGCGAGACTACTTCTTCGCGGCCTTCTTCTTCGCGACCTTCTTTTTCGCCGTCTTCTTGGCGGCCTTCTTCTTCGTGGCCATGAATCGGTCTCCTTTTCCCGGGTCTACCTTTGAGCCCTACCCCGGGTATGGGGCTCAAGATCTGGGAGAATCTCCAGGTCGATGCCCAATATATAGGGCTGCTGTTGGATGTCAAGAAGTTTTTGCGGGTTCGGGGGCGTGAGAAGCGGACCGGCGATCACTCCTGAGCGGTCGTGGGGATTTCGACCCCCGCGTTCTTGAACAGCGACGTGAGGGACGCCTTGTCCACCGCCTTCACGAACGCCTCGGCGGGGGAGACGATTCCGCGCCTTACGAGGTCGAGAAGCGCGTCCACCATCAACACCATCCCATGCTTGCGCCCCGCCTGCATGATGCTGGGAATCTGGAACGTCTTCCCCTCTCGGATGAGGTTGGCGATCGCGGGAACGCCGACGAGGATCTCCATGGCGGCGATGCGCCCGCCCGCTCTTTTTCTGAGCAGGTTCTGGGAGATCACGCCTTTCAGCGACTCGGAGAGCATCACGCGGATCTGCGACTGCCGGTCGGCGGGGAACTGGTCGATGATCCTGTCGATCGTGGAAGGAGCCGTGGAGGTGTGCAGCGTCCCGAGCACGAGGTGGCCCGTTTCCGCGGTCTCGATGGCGATGGCGACGGTCTCGAGATCGCGCATCTCGCCGACGAGAACGATGTCCGGATCCTCTCGCAGCGCGGCGCGAAGAGCGGCCTTGAAGCTCGTCGTGTGAGTGCCCACCTCTCGCTGATTGATCAGGCACTTGCGGTTCTCGTGGACGAACTCGATCGGGTCCTCGATCGTGATGATGTGGTCGCTACGGTTCCGGTTGATGTGGTCGATCATCGCGGCGAGCGTGGTGGATTTCCCGGAACCGGTCGGCCCCGTGATCAGGACGAGCCCTTTCGGCAGGTAGCACATGTCGAGGGCCGCTTTGGGAAGGCCGAGGTCCTCGGCGGACGGGATCCGGCTCGGGATCACTCGAAAGACCGCCCCCGTTCCCTTGCGGTCGGCGAAGACGTTGCAGCGGAACCGGGCGACGCCGGGGATCTCGTGCGCGAAGTCGGTGTCCGAGGAGGACTCGAACTCCTTCTTGAATCGCGGCGGCATCAGCGGGAACAGCAGACGCGCGGTCTCCTCGGGGGAGCAGACGCCGGCGCCCGGGATCCGGACGATCTCCCCTTGAAGGCGGAGCATCGGAGCCTCGTCGGGTGAGAGGTGCAGATCGCTGCCTCCCACGTCGCTCATGTACGCAAGGTAGGCTTCGATCGCCGGGGCACCGGATCGCACGGCCGCCGGGTCGAACGGCTTGAGGCCGTCCGGCGGCGCGGTCGCGATAGACGCGCCCGCCGGCTCCTCCTTCCCCTGGGCCGCGCCGTGGCCGTTGCCCGACGGCGTCACCCGTATTTCGAGCGCACCGGCCGAGGCGGTGGCGGAGAAGGAGAAGGACTTCCCATCCGCCATCCGATGCGCGAAGGCGACCGACTCTCCCGATGCGAGCCGCCGGGCGTCGTCGGGCGGGGCCAGTTCCGACACGAGGGCGACGATCTGGCTGCGCGTGAGCATGGACGGGGACACGACACGATCGCCATCGGGGTAGACGAAGACCGGCTGGCCACCCGCTGTGAGGCGAAGCTCCCGCGCTCCTCGGTCCGCGAGGGCGCGGAGCATGGTATCGAGTTGAGGCAAACGTCCTCCCTCCATGTCACACGTCGATTCCGGGCGCGGCGGGGCCGAATATAGGGTCCGGTTACCGGGCTATCAAGGTCGCCGCGGACGGTTGCGGCATCGCGGTGTGGGCGGTACGATGCAAAGCCACCGCTCGGTCCGCGGGGTTTCGCGGGTCCGGGGATTCCGCTCTGGGAGGAGCAAGATGAGAACGACCCGGATTGCCGTCTTCTGTCTGGCGTTCGCGCTTGCCGTCACGATGACGACCGCCGCGCCCGAGGCGGGTGCGGCGAAGGAGAAGCTGATGAAGCCGGCCGCGCTGACCGACAAGGCCCCCGACACGTTTCGCGTGAAAGTCGAGACGAGCAAGGGCGACTTCGTCGTGGAAGCGCACCGGGCCTGGGCGCCCAACGGCGCGGACCGATTTTTCAATCTGGTGAAGGCCGGTTACTACGACGGCGTGCGGTTCTTCCGCGTGCTGCGCGATCCCAAGCCGTTCATGGCGCAGTTCGGCATCCACGGCGATCCCGCGGTTTCCGCGGTCTGGCGCGGCGCCACGATCCCCGACGATCCGGTCAAGGAGAGCAACAAACGTGGATACCTGACCTACGCGACGGCCGGGCCCAACACGCGCACCACGCAGCTCTTCGTCAACTACGGCGACAACTCGTTCCTGGACGGCCAGGGGTTCGCCCCGTTCGGGCAGGTCGTCGAGGGGATGGAGGTCGTGGACAACCTCCACGGCGGGTACGGCGAGGGACCGCCTCGAGGGAACGGACCCGACCAGGGCAAGGTCCAGACCGAGGGGAACAAGTATCTCGACGAGAAGTTCCCGAAGCTCGACTTCATCAAGAAGGCGGCCGTGCTCAAGGGAGAGGCGAAGAAGGCGGCGGCCGAGCCGAAGCCTGCCGAAGGAAAAGCCGAGCCGAAGCCCTGATGCGGACGCAGCGGAGGTCGGTCCGATGGTGATCAACTCCCGGCGACTCTTGGTCGCGGTCGTCGCGAGCGTCGTGCTTGCGGGGGCGGCTGCCGGCTGCGCGGCCGGCGGCCACCGTCCGCCGGAGTCGACGCCTCCTCCGGCCCCGGCGCCCGCGCCGGACCTCTCCGCCGCCGCCGCGGCGGAAGAGGTTCCGCTTCCTTCCGGCCTCGCCGAGGGATGGTACGCCTACATCGACACGAGCTTCGGCGTCATCGTCGCCCGCCTGCTGCCCGATCAGGCTCCCCAGTCGGTCGCCCACTTCGCCGCGCTCGCGGAGGGGCGGCTCGGCTGGCCCGATCCGTTGACGGGGGAGACGCACAAGATGCCTTACTACGATGGCCTTCGCGTGACCAAGGCGATCGCCGCCAACCGGTTCGAGATGGGGGAGCGGACCGAGGTGGGGCGCACGACGCCGCCATTCTACGTGCCGCCGGAGGGGGGCTCCCCGGTGGACTACTCCGCGCCCGGCCGGCTCGGGATGATCCGTTCGGTGATGAACAGGATCAGCGGCGTCAAGTTCTTCGTCACGGCGGGGACGGTTCCTTCCCTGAATGGCAATCCTTGTTTCGGCCTCGTGGTGTCGGGCCAGCACGTCGTCGCCGCAATCAGCGAGGTGAAGACCTACCGGAACGGGATGCCGATCGATCCGGTGACGGTGAGGAGGATTCGCGTCCGGAAGGTGGGGAATCCGCCTGCGCTACCGGAGCCGGTGCCGCACGTCCCGACGGGCGAAAAGTTCGGTCCGCGGATCGAGCCGCGCCGGTAATGAAAGGGGACGCCGCCGGCGGCGTCCCCTGAGATCTCTTGGATATCCGCTGTGGGCTTCGAGCCCTTCAGCACTTCTTCGCGGCTGTCTTTTTCGCTACCTTCTTCTTCGCGGTCTTCTTCGCGGCCTTCTTCTTCGTCGCCATGTTGGGTCTCACCTCCTCTCCGCGGCCGCCGTCGGCGGCCGTTCATCGATGCATCACCGTCGAATATAAGGACGCGCCGCCGCGTGTCAAGATGGAAAATGAAGATCGAGAGGCGCGAGCGCGCGCGAGACGCGTCTCGTCACGTCACGATGAGCACGTCGAGCGCGCGTCACGCGGCGGCGCACTCGCCGCACGCGACGTCGATCGCGTCGTCGACGCGCCGTCCCGGAAGATCGCCGCCTTCACGGTCCGGGCGGAGCGCTTGCGCGCCGCCGCGGCCGCCGCCGCGTGGAGGGGATCTCGAATCCGAATCCGCGAATCTTCCGCTGCAGCGTTCTGACGCCGATGCCCAGAAGAGCGGCACAGTGCGTCCGGTTCCCGCCGGTGTGCTCGAGCGTCCTCCGGATCATCTCCCGCTCCATGTCCTCGAGGGTCATCCCGACGGCGGCCTCCGGTCGCTCGAAGGGGGCGGTTTCCCTCCGCACCGAAGGGGGAAGATCGTCGATCCGGATCACGTCGCCGGGACTCGAAACGAGGACGCTTTCCAGAATGTTCTTGAGCTCGCGAACGTTGCCTGGCCAGCGATAGGCCTGGAGCGCGGCCACCGTCTCCGGAACGATCGATTTCCGCGGGACGGCGTTCGATCGCGACAGCTCGTCGAGAAAGGTTTCGACCAACGCCGGGATGTCCTGGCGCCGCTCCCGGAGCGGCGGCACCTGGACCGTGAGAACCTTGATCCGGTAGTAGAGATCCCTTCTGAAGAGCGACCGCTCCACCATGTCCTCGAGGTTCGCGTTCGTCGCGGCGATGACCCTCACGTCCACCCGGATGCTCTGGTCGCCCCCCACGCGCATGAACTCTTTCTCCTCGAGGACGCGGAGGAGCTTCGCCTGCGTCGCGTGGTCCATCTCGCCGATCTCGTCGAGGAAGAGCGTGCCGCGGTGGGCGATCTCGAACTTCCCCCGCGCGCGGGCGTGCGCGCCGGTGAACGACCCCTTCTCGTGGCCGAACAGCTCCGACTCGATGAGGCTCTGGGGCATCGCCGCGCAGTTGAGCGCGATGAAGGGGAAATCCCGCCGTTGCGAGTTGAAGTGGACCGAGCGCGCGACGAGCTCCTTGCCGACGCCGCTCTCGCCGTAAATGAGGACGGTGGCCCGGAGCGGAGCGATCCTCAAGACGCGGTCGAGCACCGCCTGCATGGCAGGCGATCGGCTGACCAGCGTCTTGAGCCCCTGGTTTTTCGACAGCTCCCCCTGGAGCAGCGCGATCCGCGAGTCGAGATCGTGCCGCTCGAGGATGCGTCCGAGACGCGTCCGAAGCTCGAACGGATCCGGAGGGCGGAGAAGATAATCCTCGGCGCCATGCCGGAGCGCCTGTACCGCGGCCTGAAGTCTGGCCGGGTCGGCGAGCACGAGCACCGGTGTGCCCGGGCTCGACCGGCGGAACTGCTCGAGGATCTCCGAGGCATCCACGCCGCGGAGTTCGAGATCGAGGAGCACCGCGTCGTGATGGTGTTCGTCGAGTACCCGGAGCGCCTGATCGCCTCGGTCCACCGGCGTAGGTTGGTAGCCGGATCGAGCGAGAATCGAGGTGGCCTTCTCCCTCAACTCCGGATCCTCGACCACGACCAGGATCGTTTTGCTTCCCGCCGGCGCATCGGGCATGTCGGCATCATATAAGGATAGCTCTCGTCCGGCCACAATGGCGGAGTTGAAATTGTCCGGCGCGCCAGGATGGCGGATATCAGCGTGCGCGGCGATGCGTCTGACACACCGTCGGCGATCGGCGGCCTCGCGCTTGTCCGCTCCGGCGTTGAAGTCCGGGCGTTCCCGGACGCGGTGACACAGGCTGCGCCCGATTGGTACGAGACTTGAAAGCTGTTTGCTCAAGCCCGAGGGCATTGGGCCCAAGGAGGTCGAAGCCGGTGACGCGCAAGAGCACTCGCACCAAGGGAGCCAGTGAGGCGACGGTCGTGAATTTCGTCGTCGGAGACCGGACCTACCAGATCGACCCTCAGCGGCGGAAGGTTTACCGGAGTTTCGTGGAGATCGAGACTTCCAAGGCCTTCGAAATCTTCACGAGCTGGCGGTCGCGACAGGTCAGCGCGTAGGCCGGCTCCGTCGGAAGCCGTCGGCGACCTCGTACCGCGATCGGCGTTCTCATTTCACCTTGGCGGCTGGAGCCTTCGACGGGTGCTCCCGGGGCTGAGGCTCGATCCGTGGGGGTAGGAGGACGCATCGAGGCCCCGGAAGCGCTTCGGAAATCTCTTTCCCTCGCGATTTCTCCAGCCGAATTCAAGCGGTCGACAAGCATGGATCAACGTTGTCGTGATGCCATATTCGATTCCGTGCCTGTCGGGCTCGTCGGCCGCCGCGTACCGGGGATCGCGCCACGTGCGCGATGTGGTTTCCCCGTCTAAACTCGGAGCCGTCATGTCTCTCGCGAGCAAGATCCTTCCGTTCCTCCTATCGTGCGCCACCGTGACGACGGTGGACGGCGGCGAGCCGCGCCTTTCCTGGAACTCGGCGGACGGCCGGCGTGGCTGGAGCGTCGAGATAGGTGCGGGAGACTCGAGCGCCAAGGGCCAGCGCCTGACGCGCCTCGAGGCTCCCGTCTGGTTCGAGCCGCTGCCGGTCGTCGACGTTCCGCTCCTCGACGGCGGATCGTTCCCATTGACGTCGGCTCACGGAAAGGTTCTGTTGCTCGATTTCTGGGCGTCGTGGTGCGCTCCCTGCATGGAGGAGCTTCCGCGGATGCAGGAGCTCTTCGTCGCCGAGCGGCCCCGCGGTCTCGTGGCGATCGCGATCAACGCCGACGAGCCGGCGGAGATCGTGAGGCGGACCGCGGAGGCGCTCGAGCTCACGGTCCCGATCGGCACGTGGGATCGCCGCGTGGACGAAACTTTTCGCGTGCGGCGGCTCCCGTTGGTGATCCTCGCGGACCGGCGCGGGCGGATCCGGGAGCGGTGGGACGGGTGGTTCCGGGGGATCGAGAAGACCATCGCGGCACGGGTCCGGGAGTTGCTCGCCGAGGAACCGGCCGGGCCGCGGCGATCGCTCGGCCAGGTGCTCGAGGGAACGCGTGCGCTCGAGGTGGCGTGGGCACGCGATCTCGGAGCGACGGTGACCGGCATCGCGGTGCTCCCGGTCCCCGGCGCGCGGCCGAGAATCGTCGCCGCGGCGGGGAGGGAAGTCGCGGCGATCGAGCCGGACGGGCGGATCGCCGGGCGCCACCCCGCACCCGCCGCGGCAGGCCGCCTCGTCCTGGCGGACCTCGACGGCAACGGTCGTCCGCGGATCGCGGCGTTCCGCCCGGGCGGCAAGGAGGTCGCGCTCATCGACCTCTCGAACGGCGCGAGCCGTTCGTTCTCGGTTCCGTTCCACGTGCTCGACCTCGCGGTCGTGGATGCCGCGCCTCCCGGACGGCCGCAGGGTGCCTTCGCCCTCGCGGCGGTCGACGGGCTCTACCTCGCGGATCGCGACGGACAGCGCGTCCGGCGAATCGAGGGGACCGGCGAGACCCTCTCGGTGGCCCGAACGGGAAAGGGTGACGCGCAGCGGTTCCTGGCGCTCGGCGCCGACCGGACACTCCGCTGGGTCGACCCGGCCGGCCGGATCGAGCGCTCGGCTCCCGCGGGGCAGGACGATTCCGGGATCGTGGCGGGGGAAGAGGCGGACGGCGGTTTCGGCACGGCTTCGACCGGCGGCGTCGCCGGGGCCGCGGGGCGCTTCCTGGCGGGAGGAGCGACGCAGCTGGCGTTCGCCACCGGTTCCTCGTTGGTCCTTCTGGATCGTTCGAGCGGCGCCGAGGTGTGGCGGGCGCGCTGGCCCGGGATCGTGGACCTCGTCGCCGCCGACCTCGACGCCGACGGCCGGAGCGAGCTCATCGTCGCCGCCGGCTCGACGGTCGCGCTTCTGCGCGCCCCGCGATGAAGGGGACGAAACACTAACGACCGGCGCCGCGCGTCAGGGAAGCCCTCACCCCGCGGCGGAACATCTTCCACCCGGCGCCGACGGAGTCGGGGATCTTTCTCATGTACTGCCGCGGATGCACGACGCGCAGCGGAAGCTCCGGGAACGATGCGAGCGCCCCGACGGGCGTCTTCAGCTCGACGAGTCTCTCCTCCTTGACGTAAAGGAGGACGTTCTGGCGATACCAGAACGCGATCTCGTCGTCGTTCCAGATCCTCGGCCGGATCGTATCCAGAACGGCGTACCCCCGGGCCGCGAAGAGTCCCGCCCAGTAGTCCTGCCACTGCTCGTTGACGTGGTGCTTTCCCCCCTGGTGCGGGATCGCGGCGGAGAAGAGCACCACATCCGACAGGTCCGCCATCGAGCCCACGAACGTCGCCGCGCGTTCCGGCGGCAGATGCTCCGCCGCCTCGAGGGAAATCGCCAGATCGAACCGCCCCTGCTCCGGGATCGGTTCGTTCAGGTCGACCGCCAGAAAACAGTCCCGTGGAATGACGAGAAGGTCCCGGCTCACCCAAGCCCCGTCGAGTCCCCGGACGGTCGCGACGCCTCGCTCGCGCAGCACCGACAGCCACGTTCCCACGCCGCAGCCGACGTCGATGGCCGAGCGGACCGGCGGCACCAGGTCGAGGGTCAGCGCCAGGATCGTGTTCGCCGCGTGGGCCGTCCGGGCGTCGCGGTCGCCATAGAACCTGTCCTTGTAGGGTCTCATACGGATCGGGTCCCGTTCGGAGCGGCGCCCGGCGGCCCCGGTGGTTTCCGTTGCAGTTCCCAGAGCTTGGCGTATTTCAGCGCCGCGAGGTCCGCTTCCATGAAGGCGATGATCAGCCCCTCGGTCCCGTCAAGGAACCCCCGCTTCAGAACGTAGGACTTGAGGAACCGGCCGGCTCCGTGGGCGAAGATCGGCCAGGCGCCCCCCCGCTTGCCGCGCTCCTGCTCGTTCAGCGCGCCGCCGCGGCTGAACCGGTGGATCTTCCGGGCGTACTCGTCCAGGCTCCGATAGGTGTGGTGAAGCAGCGCCCCGCGGCAACGCCCCTCTCTGCCGTCGAGCTCGACTCGCGAATGAACGTGCCGTTCCTGATATCGCCCCTTGTCGCGACGAAAAAGACGCAGCACGTGGTCGTTGCCCCAGGTACCGTGCCGGATCTCCCGGCCGAGGAAAAAGTTCCTGCGCCGCAGCCGGTACCCGTCACAGGTGGGGCCGCGCAGGAGGATTCGTACCTCGTCGGCCAGCTCGGGCGTCACCCGCTCGTCCGCATCGACCACCATCACCCAGTCGTGCTTGGCCTGAGGGATCGCCCAGTTGTTCTGCGCGCCGTGGCTCCAGAATTCATGTTGCAGGATTCGCGAGGTGTGGCGGCGCGCGATCTCGAGCGTCCGATCCGTGCTGTAGGAGTCGACGACCAGGATCTCGTCGGCGAATTGCGCGCTTTCCAGGCAGTCGGCGATCGTGGACTCTTCGTTGAAGCAGGGGACGATCACGCTGAGCGGCGCCCGCGCGGAAGAATCGCCGGACGCCGTCATGGGGCCGACTCGAGCCCGAGCGCCTCGAGCACCGCGGGCAGGTCGGTCAGATCGTCGAAAAGCGCATCCGGCCGCGCGGCCTCGAGCCGCTCCCTCGTGACCCATCCGGAGTGGACGGCGACGGCACGGTAGCCGTTAACGCGCGCGCAGGCGACGTCGAGCTCGGTGTCGCCGACCACGGTGACGCGCCGCGGAGGGATGTCCGCGCCGACGAGCCGGGAGAATTTCTCCCGCGCCACCCGGGCGATCTCGGCGCGGTCGCGGTGATCCGACGAGAACCCGCCCGTGCCGAAGTAGCCGTTGAGGCCGAACGGTTCGAGCTTCGCCCTCGCGCCGGCCTCGATGTTGCCGGTCAGCAGGCCCACCAGGACCTCGGGACGCCGGCGCAACGCCTCGAGCAACTCCAGGACGCCGGGCATCACGCGGCGTCGCGGGTCCGGCCTCCCGAGCTCCTCGCGCAGGGCGCCGAGGTACGCATCGCGCAGCGCCGCCTCGGCGGCCCGGATCCGGTCCTCCGGCAATCCCGCCTCGCGCGCGATCTCCTCGATGATGATCGGATCGGTTTTCCCCTCGAACCGGACGCGGCGCGCCGGTTCCTCGATGGTGTCGAGGCCGTGGACTTCGCGAAACGCCCTCTCGAGGGCGCGCCGACCCGCGCCGCCGCAGTCCACGAGGGTTCCGTCGAGGTCGAACAACACGAGGTGAAAGTTCATCGCCCGGGGATTCTACGTCATGGCGCCCTCGTCGACCGAGGCCCCCTCTCGACTCGGCGGGGCACCCGGTCTATGTTCTGGTTCCCGGGAGGCGACGCGTGCAGACCCGCCCGCATGTGGTCCAGGTCGTTCGGCGAGCCGAGGCGGTACCGCGGCAGGGAGAGCCGTGGGCGGGCATCCGCAGGATCCTGGTCGCCCGCACCGACGCGCTCGGGCCTCTCGTGCTGGCGCTTCCCGCGATCGCCGCGTTGCGGGACGCCTATCCTTCGGCCTGGCTCGCCCTCCTCGCGAGACCCAGCACCGCGCCGCTCGCCGGTCTCGTCGCCGGCGTCAACCAGGTCATCGCGGACACCGGGGAGTCGAACCGGCTGTCCGCCGAGATGAGAGCGTTCCGGGCGGATCTCTTCGTGTCGATGTCCGCGGGAGGGCGGATCCCGTGGGCCGCGGCCACCGCGAGGGTCCGGCATCGAGTCGGTCCCGGTCACCGTGTCTACTCCGCACTGTTCGAACGGCGCGTCGGCGAGCGGCGAGCGTCGGAAGAAACGCACGAGGTCGAGCAGACGCTGTCGTACGCTCGCGCGGCCGGCGCTTCGGGCGGGCCGGCCCGGTTCCCGCTTGCGATTCCGCTACCGGCCGCGGAGAGCGCGAAGGTCTGGTTGGCGGAGCACGGCGTCCGCCGGCCATTCGTCGTGCTCCGGCCGGAGAGCGGACCGACCGCTTCGCCGCCGTGGCCACCGGGGCACTTCGTCCGCCTCGCCACGCTGCTCGCCGCGGAAGGTACCCAGGTCGTGTTCTCGGTGGGCCCGGGCGACGAGGCGGCTCCCAGGATCCTCGATGCCGCGGACCTCGCGGTCCGCCGGCTGCCGCGTTTCACCGGCGACCTTGCGACACTACCGGCGTTCGTCCAGGCGGCGTCTCTCGTGGTCGGCAACGGGACGGGGGCGGTTCACCTCGCGGCCGCGCTGGGAACCCCCACCCTCGCCATCCAGGCCCCCTGGTCGTCGTGTGGCCCCACGCGGTGGGGCCCGTACGCCTCGAACGGCTGGAGCCTGGTTTCGGATCATCCCGAGGCAGCCCAATGGGGTGCCCGGGAGCGGGGGTCGCGGGGTCGAGACCTGATGGCGACCATCTCGCCGGCGGCGGTGTTGTCCTGCGCGCTGGCGATTCTGGATGGCCGCACGCCAGCGCTCTAGGTCGAAACGGCCGGTATTTGAAGCGAAAGGGTCATGCTGACACTTCGCAGCGGCCAACCTATACGGTGATGGTCGTAACGTCGATACCTTCGACGGTCGGAGGTATCCTGCTCGAGGATCGCCCTCGAGGTGACGACCTACCGCGATCCGGGCGCCGACGGTCCGGGTCCGAATCGCTTCTACTCCGTGGTTTCCGTCAACGGATCCGGCCAGCAGGTCTGGTAGGAGCGCCCGCTCCGGTCAGATCTCCGGCATGCGGTGATCGCCGCCGGCGTGGAACGACGAGATCGCCTCCCAGGCCTCCGCCGCCGTCTCCGCGTAGGTGAAGATGGCCGCCTCGACCTCGGAGACCATCCCCTCGCGCACGAGCTCGTCGAACCGGATCACACGGTCCCAGAAATCGCGGCCGAACAGCACCACCGGCACCGGGGGGACCTTTCCGGTCTGGATCAGCGTCAGGGTCTCGAACAACTCGTCGAACGTGCCGTAGCCACCGGGGAAAGCGACCAGCGCCTTCGCGCGCATCAGGAAGTGCATCTTCCGGACGGCGAAGTACCGGAACTGGAAGCACAGCTCCGGGGTGACGTAGGGGTTCGGGCTTTGCTCGTGCGGGAGGACGATGTTCAGGCCGACGCTCTTCGCGCCGGCGTCGTGCGCGCCGCGATTCGCGGCTTCCATGATGCCCGGACCACCGCCGGTGACCACGACGTACTCGAGGTGCTTGTCCAGCTGGCACGCGGCGGAGACGATCCGGCTGAACTCGCGAGCCTCTTCGTAGTAGCGGGAATTCTTCATGACACGCCGCGCGAATTCCAGCGACGCCAGCGCGGCCGGGTCGCCCGTCCTCGTCCGCGCCTCGGTTTCCGCCGTCTCGAGGCGCCGCCGGGCCTCGGCGGATTCGGGGATCCTCGCGCTTCCGAACACGACGATCGTGGATGCGACGCCGTGCTCGCGCTGCACGAGGTCCGCCTTGAGAAGCTCCAGCTCGAGCCGCACCGACCGCAGTTCGTTCCGGTTCAGGAAATCCACGTCCTCGTACGCCTTGCGATACGAGGAAGAGTCGAGGATCGGATTGTCGGCCGCCATGTCAACCTGGTGCGGGATCGGAGAGCGGCCCGGCCTGCTCGGGGCCGGAGGTGACGGTTTCGAGCGGGTCGTCGCCGGGGTTCGCCAGCGGGACCGAGACCAGCGCCGCCAGCTTTCCCTTCTCGAGCGTGCCGAGCGTCTTCTCGAGCCGGAGCGCGCGGGCGCCGTTCAACGTCGCGATCCTCAGGACGGCGGCGGGGAGAGCCCCGGGTGCTCTCGCCGCAGCCCCGCCATCTCGGAAAACAGGTCGAGGTCCGAGACGCTGGCCAGCGAGTCGGTGCCGAGGGCGACCGGGACGCCGGAAGATAGCAGCTTGGGGACCGGCGTCTTCCCGACGCCGAGCCGGAGATTGCTGCGCGGGCAGGTGACCACGGTGACGCCGCGGGCCTGGAGCCGCGAAAGGTCCTGTTGCCCGAGGTGGATGCAGTGGACCGCCAACGTGCTCGGGGTCAAGGTGCCGAGCCGATCGAGGTACTCGACGGGGGACTGGCCCGGCGGGCGCCATCCGTCGTCGAACCCCCCGCGGGACCGGAGCAGGTCCGGAAAGGGGCCGGAGCCATCCATCAGCATGGCCGCCTCGTCGTCGGTCTCTGCGAGATGGATCGACAGGATCTCCCCGAGGCGGTCGCGCGCCCCGCGAGCGCCTTGAGCAGAAGGGCCGAAACCGTGTGGGCGGAGTGGGGGGACAGGACGACGCCCACCCTGCCGCGAGCGGCCTTGACGTCCGGTTCCTTCTCGACGAAATCGAGCGTCGAGGCGGCGTGATCGAGGAGCCGCTCCGCGTCGTCCCCGCGAAAGCCGGTCAATTCCAGAAAAACGACGGCGTGGAGCGGCGAACGGGCGAGGATTCCGGCCATCCACGGAACCCCGGTCACGTCGCCGACCGCAACGGTCCCGCGCGCGGCGATCTCCTTGACCGCCTGCTCGGCCGCCTCGATGCGGATCGGGTCGGGAGCGGACTCGACCCGCTCCGTGCGGTCCTGGAGCCAGGCGACGTACGACTCGCCGGGAGGAGGATCGTCCCGCATCCACGACAGGTCGAGGTGCACGTGCGCGTTCACGAGCCCGGGGAGCAGCACCGCGTCGCCGAGGTCCCGGACCTCGGCGCCCGCCCCGGCCGCCTTCAGTACTTCCGCTCTCCGGCCGACCGCCGTGATGCGTCCTTCGTCGACCGAGACGGCGCCGTCGGCTAGCGGCGAAGCCGCCACGGGTAACACGTGCCTGGCGGTGTAAACGACCATCGTGAAGCTCCCGCGACGGGCCGAGGCCCGGATCCGGTTCGACCCGCACGATTATAGGGGCAAGCGGCCGGTTCGTGACGCGGCCGCATGCTAATATTCGGCCGTCTAGGGTTCGTTTCGCCCGCGGTCGCGGATGGGCCCGGCAGCGGCGCGAGGCGAGGAGTTCCCGTCCTTGACGAAACGACCGAGCGACCGGAAGTCCGGCGCGCGAGCGCCGATCCCGATGGCGAGACCCGGCCGGGGACGGCCTGCCGCCGCGCCGCCCCCCCCTTGCCATCTGTGCACCGCCCGTTGCTGCCGTTACGTCGCGCTCGAGATCGACCGGCCCGTCACCCCCGAGGAGCACGATCAGGTCCGGTGGTACCTGGTCCACGAAGAGACGGTGGTGTGGGTCGAGAAGGGGAGTTGGTTCCTCGAGATGGCAAGACCCTGCAGGCACCTGACGGCCATCGGCGCCTGCGGGATCTACGAGAGCCGCCCCGGCATCTGCCGCGACTACGGCGCCCCGGTGTCGGGGGACAACTGCGAATATTTCGAGGACGATCTTTCGTTCGAGCTGCGGTTCGAGACGGCGGAGGCGTTCGAAGCCTGGTCCCGAGAGGATCTCGCGAAGACCGAGGAGCGGCTCCGGCGCCGGCGCGAGCGTCGCCGCGCGCGGAATGCTCCTCCACGGGAAGCGACCGCATGATCACGCGTCTCCGTTTCGCCGCGCTGCTCGCCTGCGCCTTCGCGGCGGCGGCTCACGCGCGCGCCGGCACCGCCGAGGACGCGTACGGCGCCATGGGGATCAAGACCGGGAGCGTCCTCTCGGGGAGCGTTCTTTCCGCCCGCGTCCTGCCCGGAGAAGCGAAGCAGGTGATCGCGATGGTCACCTACTTCACCGGGAAGAGCGACGACGCCAGCGCCGTCAACGTCCGGCTCGAGGTGCTCCGGAAGGACCCCCAGGGGCTGGTCTCGGTGTACTCCCGCGATTTCGGAAAGGAGACCGGCGGACTCGTGGGGCGAGGCGACGTCGAACTCGTGGACCTGGACGGGGACGGCACGAGTGAAATCGTCGTTTCCTACGACGCGTTCTCGAGCCCCCTCGTCAATCGCCGCGCGGGCGAAGTGGTGGTGCGCGAGAGCGCGGGTTTCCGGGTGGCCTGGAACGGCGACATGGAGTACGACGCCACCCGCGCCGCGCGCGACGTGCCGGTCGAACGCCGCGACCGGTTCGTCCGGAAGCTCGACCCCGCAGCCACGCTCCGCACGCACGGCATCACGCTGTTCATGACCAAGAAGATGATCGCCGTCGCTGGCGAACGGCTTGCGGAGCCCAGGGAGATTCGCGAGACGTTCCCGCTCCGTACCGTGCCGCAGCCGTAGCGGCGCCGCTACTCGTACCGCAGCGCCTCGATCGGGTCGAGCCTCGATGCTTTGCGCGCGGGGTAGAAGCCGAAGAAGATCCCGACGAGCGCCGAGAAGCCGAACGCGATGGCGACGGAGCTCGGGCCGATCTCGACCGGCCAGCCGGCGACGGTTGCGATGACCCGCGAGCACGCCGCGCCCAGGGCCACGCCGATCGCGCCGCCCAGCACCGACAGGACGACCGCTTCGAGAAGGAACTGCGCGAGGACGTGGTGCCCCTTGGCGCCGATCGCCATCCGGAGACCGATCTCCCGGGTTCGCTCCGTCACCGATACCAGCATGATGTTCATGATGCCGATCCCACCGACGAGCAGCGAGACCGCGGCGACGGTGCCCAGGAGCAGCGAGAGGGTGCGGGTGTTCGCCGCCGCCATCGAGGCGATCTCTTCCTGCGAGCGCATCATGAAGTTGTTGTCCTGGCCCGGGCCGAGCTTCTGCCGCTGGCGCAAGAGCGCCTCGATCTCCCTTTGCGCGTCGGCCACCTTGTCCATGGAGACGGCCGAGACGTAGATGACGTCGATCCGGTCGCGGTGTCCCGCGTGCCCCTGCAGCCGGTTCATCACCGTCGTGTAGGGGGTCGCGGCCAGATCGTCCTGGTCCTGGCCCATGGTGCTCGAGCCTTTCTTCTCCAGGACTCCGAGGACCTTGAACGGCACGTTCTTGATCCGGACGACCTGCCCGGTCGCGTCGCCGTCGGGGAAGAGGTTGTCGGCCACGGTGTGCCCGAGGACGCACACCTTCGCCGCCCCTTTCACGTCCGCCTCGCTGAACCAGGTCCCCTGTTCCAGGTTCCAGGCGCGGATGAACGGCCAGTCGAGGCCGACTCCCTGGATCTGGGTTCCCCAGTTCGTTTCGCCGGCGACGATCTGGCCGGACGTCCTCTCGCCGGGGCTGGCGTACGCGACGGACGGGCACTCCGCCTTGATCGCGTCCGAATCCGCGGGGCTCAAGGACGACTGGCCGGTGAAGATGCGCGCGCCCGACTGGGTCACCGCGCCGGGGAAGATCATGATGAAGTTGGTGCCGAGCGACGTGATCGAGGACTGGATGGAGGAGGAGGCGCCGGAGGCGACCGCGACCACGACGATCACGCACGCCACGCCGATGATGATCCCGAGCATGGTGAGCGACGAGCGCATCTTGTTCCGGAAGATCGACTTCAATCCGACCTTCAGGATGTTCGCCGTCCGGACCATCGTGACTCTCACTTCGATGCCTCCGACCGTGCCGGCTCGACGGAGCGCTCCGCGCGAACCTGCGCGACCGGCTCGTCCTTCACGATCTTCCCGTCCCTCATCTGGACGATCCGCTTCGCGTACATCGCCACGTCGAACTCGTGCGTGATCAGGAGAACCGTCTTCCCCTGGCCGTTCAGCTCCTGGAAGACCGCCATGACCTCCTGGGAGGTCCGGGTGTCGAGGTTCCCCGTGGGCTCGTCGGCCAGGAGGAGCGCGGGATCGGTGATGAGCGCTCGCGCCACCGCCACTCGCTGCTGCTGGCCCCCGGAGAGCTGCGACGGATGGTGGTGCTCCCGATCCACCAGCCCCACCTGCGCCAGCGCTTTCCGGGCCCGGTCGAGCCGCTGTTCCGCGCCGAACGCGGCGCGCCCGTACAGCAACGGGAGCTCCACGTTCTCGAGCGCCGTGGTCCTCGGAAGGAGGTTGAAGCTCTGGAACACGAACCCGATCTTCGCGTTCCGGATCTCGGCGCGCTCGTCGGCGTCGAGCTCGGCGACGTCGACTCCGTCGAGCCGGTAGTTGCCCGAGGTCGGGCGGTCGAGGCAGCCGAGGAGGTTCATCAACGTGGACTTCCCCGATCCCGACGGTCCCATCACCGCCACGAATTCCCCCGACCCGACCGCGAGATCCACGCCGTCAAGAGCGCGCACTTCCACCTCGCCCATGCGATAGACCTTCACGAGGTCGCGGATCTCGACGAGCGGCCGGCTCAAAACGGCCTGCCTCCCGGCGGTCTCGCGGTTCCCTCGACCTTCGCGGTCGCCTGGCCGACGACGATCTTTTCGCCGGGCCGGACGTCCCCCTCGAGGATCGCCGTGAACTTGCCGTCGGAGATCCCGGTTCGCACCTTGGCAGGCTTGATCTCGTTCTTGCCGGCGAGGAGGTAGACCGTCTGCATCCCCTTGCCGCCTCGAGCGTGCTTCCCCCCTTCGAGCGCCGCGGCGGCCCCCTCGAGCCCTGGCCGCCGCTCGGAGGACTGAGCGATCCGCTGTTCCGCCGAAGGACCGCCGGAACTCGGCTGGGCGGGATGGCCGTCACTGCGGCCGTTCTTCGCCTCGTCGGGTCCCTGGGTCGGCCGGAACCGGAGCGCGGCGTTCGGGAGCCTCAGGACGTCCTTGACCGTGGAAACCTCGATGTTCACGTTGGCGGTCATCTGGGGGCGGAGCTTCCCTTCGGGGTTCGGGACCTCGACGATGACCGGGTACGTGATCACGTTCTGGTTCGCGGTGGCGTTCAACCGGATCTGGGAGATCCTTCCGCGGAACTCCTGCTCGGGGTAGGCGTCCACGGTGAACTTGACCGGCTGGCCGACCTGAACCCGCCCGATGTCCGACTGATCCACGTCCGCCTGGACCTGCATCTTCGTCAGGTCCTGCGCGATCGTGAACAGGGTGGGCGCCTGGAAGGAGGCGGCCACCGTCTGCCCGACGTCGTACTGGCGGGCGACCACGACGCCGTCGATCGGCGAGGAGATCTTCGTGTAGGCGAGGTTGGTTTCCGCTTGCCGCAGCGCCGCGCGCGCCTGTTCGACCTGCGCTTGCGCCGCCTCGAAGACCGCCTTGGCCGAGTCGTAGTCGGACTGGGAGGCGAGGCTGTCCGCGAGCAGCCGCTCCTGCCGGTGGAACGAGATCTCCGCGCTTCGCGTCTGGACGTCGTTCTGGAGCAGGTCGGCGCGCCGCTGCTGCACCAGCGCCTGGAAGTTCGTAGGATCCAGCTCGGCGAGGAGTTGCCCCTTGACGACCTGGCTGTTGAAGTCGACGTACAGACGGGCGATGAGCCCGGAAACCTGGCTCCCCACCTGGACGGTCGTGACCGCGGAGATCGAGCCGGTGGCGGTCACGGACATCGTGACGTCGCCCCGGTCCACCACCTCGGTGCGGTACTTGTCTTCTCCCTGGCGCTTCTCGCGGCGCATCACGTAATACGTCACCGCCCCCGCGGCGACGAGGAGAACCATAAACCAGAGAGACCAACGGAGCGCTCGGTTCTTCGCCATGGCTGTGTTTTACGACCTCGCTGTTAAGGGGGTATTCTTCTCTTTCCGGGACATCCCCGCAACCGGCCGCGGAGGGAGAGTGGGAAACTGGATCGTCGGCCTCGCCCTTTTCGTCCTGGGCGCCGCCGTGGGCGCCGCCGCAGTGGTGCTGTCGCGCGCGCGCGCGGTCGGTGCGCTGCGGGCCGAGGCGGCGGCCGCGCGGGAGACGCTGGCCCGGAGGGAAGCGGATCTCGAGAACGAGCGAAAGTCCTCGGCGGAGCGGAAGGAGCAGGTCGATCGTCTCGACGCCCGGTTCCGCGAGGCGTTCGCGGCGCTGTCGGCCGAGGCGCTCAGGAGCAACAACGAGACGTTCTTGCAGCTCGCGCGGCAGTCGCTCGAGAGATACCAGCAGTCGGCGCAGGACGACCTCGCCGGACGGCAGAAGGCGATCGGCGACCTCGTCGCTCCCGTCCGGGAGATTCTTTCCCAGGCCGAGACGAAGCTCCAGTCGATCGAGAAGGAGCGGGAAGGCGCCTACCGCGCGCTCCGGCAGCAGGTCGAGACCATGGCCTCGACGCAGGAGCGGCTCAAGGCCGAGACCGCGAATCTGGTGCAAGCGCTGCGCGCGCCGTCGGTGCGGGGACGGTGGGGCGAGATTCACCTGCGGCGCGTCGTCGAGCTGGCCGGGTTGATCGAGCATTGCGACTTCGAGGAGCAGACGAGCGTCGAGACCGACGACGGCCGTCTGCGTCCGGACCTCGTCGTGCACCTCCCCGGCGGCAAAGAGGTCATCGTCGACGCCAAGGTCCCGCTGAAAGCCTATCTCGAGGCGCAGGACACGGCGGACGAGCCGGCGCGGCGGCAGAAGCTCGTCGAGTACTCGAGGCAGGTGCGCGAGCACATCGTGCGGCTCGGCGCCAAGAGTTACTGGGACCAGTTCCAGGACGCTCCAGATTTCGTCGTCATGTACGTGCCGGGTGAGGCGTTTTTCTCGGCGGCCCTCGAGGCGGAGCCGACGCTCAACGAATTCGGCTTCTCGCGGAAAGTGATCCTCGCGAGCCCGGCCAACCTGATCGCCATCCTGAAATCGGTGTATTACGGCTGGCAGCAGGAGAAGGTCCGCGAGAATGCGCAGAAGATCCGGGATCTCGGCGTCGAGCTCTTCGATCGCCTGCGTGTGATGGCGGAGCACCTGGACAACGCGGGAAAGAACCTCGGCCGGGCGGTGGACGCGTTCAACGAGGCCGCGGGTTCGTTCGAGCACCGCGTGCTGGTGTCGGCGCGGCGATTCAGGGATCTCGGAGCGGCGAGTTCGAAGGAGATCCCCGAGATCGAGCCGGTGGGCCGCACGGTGCGCGCTCTGGCTCCGCCGGAGGACGCGGTTCCCGCCGAGCCGGAACCGTAGATGGACCGGCAGGTCGGGGCCGCGGACCTCCCCGGGGTGCGTTTCGTGCTCGTCGGGCCGCAGTCGGGCGGCAACGTCGGCGCCGCCGCACGGGCGCTCAAGAACCTCGGCTTCTCGCGGATCGACCTGGTGGCGCCCGAGTGCGATCCCCGCGGCGAGGAGGCCCGGCGCATGGCGGTGGGCGCGGCGGACCTCCTCGAGACCTCCCGCGTCCACGCCGACCTCGACGCGGCCCTCGAGGGGGCCGGGGCGGTGATCGGGACGAGCCGCCGGGGCGGGAAGCAGCGCAGTCCGCACTATCGCCTCGACGCGTTCGCCCCCGAGATCGCTCGGCTCGCGTCCGCCGGCGAGATCGCGGTGGTGTTCGGCCGCGAGGACTCGGGGCTCACCGATGCCGAGCTCGACCGCTGCACCCACCTCGTGCACTTCCTCGCGTTCGACGCGCTTCCGTCGTACAACCTCGCCCAGTCGGTGCTCCTGGTCGCCTACACGCTGCGCCTCGCTCTCCCCGGCGCGGCCGGAGGGATCGCGACGGAGCCGCTCGCGGATCACGCGTCTCGCGAGGCGGCCTACCTGCATCTCGAGGCGGCGCTCTTCTCGATCGGCTTCCTCCACGAGGGCGCCGCCGAGGTGATGATGCGGCGGATCCGGAGGATGCTCGGCCGCGCGGACCTCAACCCCGGCGACGTGCAGGTGCTGCGCGGGATCGCGAGGCAGATCCTCTGGCTCGCCCGCACCGCGGGTCTGAATGTTCCCGAGGAGGAGGATCTCCCGCGTCCCGTGGCTCCCGGCGCAGCGGACGAGTGAGCCGTGGAGCCCGCGGCGCTGACCCGCGAGTTGCTCGATCGGGCCCGCGAGGAGGGGTTCGCGGTCGCGGGGGTAGCCGAGGTCCGGCCGCTGCCGCGCGACGCGCGCTCTCTCGATGCCTGGCTCGCGCGGGGCTTTCACTCGGCGATGGGCTGGATTGCGCGCGAGCCGGACCGCCGGTCCGACCCCGGGAGAGCGCTGCCGGGATGCAGGAGCGTGGTGTCGCTCGCGGCGAACTACGGGTCCGCCGGCGACGCGCTCGCGCTTCCGGCGGGGCGGGCGAAGGTGGCCTCCTACGCGCGCCGCCGCGATTATCACGGCGTGCTCCGCCAGCCGCTCCGGCGTCTCGCGGCGTGGATCGAGGAGGCGTCCGGCGCTCCCACGCGGGTGTTCGTGGACACGGGGCCGGTGCTCGAGCGCGCGTGGGCCGAGGCCTCCGGTGTCGGGTGGATCGGGAAGAACGCGAACCTGCTGACGCGCACTCACGGCTCGTGGCTCCTGCTCGCCGAGATCCTCTCCGCCGCGCGCCTCGAGCCGACGCCGGGGCCGCACGAGGAGTTCTGTGGGAGCTGCACCGCCTGTCTCGACGCCTGCCCCACGCGGGCGATCGTCGAGCCCGGCGTCGTCGATTCGAACCGGTGCATCTCCTACTGGACCATCGAGCACCGCGGCGCGATTCCCGAGGGGGAGCGGCCGGGAATCGGCGAGTGGATCTTCGGCTGCGACGACTGCCAGACCCGCTGCCCATGGAATATCGGTTTTTCGAAAGCCGCCGGGGAGGGAGGGCTCGCGACGAGACCGGACCTCGACGGCCTCGACCCCGTGGAAATTCTGGCGATGCGCGAGACGACGTTCCGCGCGCGCTTTTCCGGCACGCCGATCATGAGGGCGCGATGGGACGGGATGCGCCGGAACGCCTCGGTCGTGCTCGGCAACCGGCGCGATCCCCGAGCGCTCCCCGCGCTCCTCGAGGCGATGTCCGACGCGGATCCGGTCGTCCGTTCCCACGCGGAGTGGGCGATTCGAATCATCTCGGAAAGCTGAATCCCGAAGGTTCGGCGGCGCGCGGTTTCGACTTGCCGCTCCGCCAAGCCGGGACCTATATTGTCCGCATCGGGGTTGGCGGGCGGGGGAGATCGTCCCCCCAAGGGAGCCGGAATGGCCGCAGGACGCCTCGGGACCGCCACGGACGGGCGATCCGACGCCCGGAAGACGTCGGAAAAACGGACGATCCGGCGAACCAAGAGCCGCCTCCTCGTCCGATTCGGCACCACCGTCGCGGACAAGACCGGGTTCACCAAGAACGTCTCGGAGTCCGGGCTGTTCATCCACACCAACAACGTGTTTCGGCCGGATACCACGGTACAGATCTCGGTGCAGTTTCCCGATCGCGTGTTCACGTTCTGGGGGCGCGTCGTGTGGGCGAAGAGAGTTCCTCCGCAGCTCGCGCATCTTCTCGAGTGCGGCATGGGGATCTGCTTTGTCGACCCCGGTGAGGAGTGGTTTGCGTACTACGCGATCTGGAAGAAGCGATTCGTCCGATAGTTCGACCTACCCGCCGCGCATCCCGCGAAATCGTACGATCACGAAATTGTAAGAATCGTGCCACCGCAAGTCGCGGAATCGGCTGGCGTTCGCGCTCCATGTAAATTCCGGAAAACCACTATATGTTGTGGTATTGGACATTGATTGTCCAATACTTGGTAGTTTCCGGAAGTTTTTGAGCTTGACAATCCGCGAGGCCCCGGCTATTTCTTAGGGCGCTTTTCTTCCGTTCCAGGATCTGGTGCGGGCGGGTTCGCGGGGCGTTTGCGAGAACTGAGGTACCGCGTCTTTCCTCCCGCCGGGGAGCGCGGACGAGCCAGCCAGGAGGGCGTTTCGATGCTCCAATCCGACTTGCGACCTTCGAAGGACGACCGCCCGAACGTGGTCGCCGGCGACGTCGCCACCGTCATGTCCGACCGCGTGCCGAATCCGCAGGACGGCCTGCGGATCCCCCGGCGATTCACGCGGCCGGGAGTGCACCCGTACGACGAGGTGGAGTGGGAGCTGCGGGACGCGGTCATCAACAACGAGCGGGGGGAGGCGACTTTCGAGCAGCGCGGCGTCGAGGTGCCGAAGTCCTGGTCACAACTCGCGACCAACGTGGTTGCCCAGAAATATTTCCGGGGGCAGCTCGGAGCGGCGGACCGCGAGCACAGCGTCCGGCAACTCCTCGACCGCGTGGTGAGGACGGCCGTGCGGTGGGGGCGCGACGGGAACTACTTCGCGACCGAGGCGGACGCCGAGGCCTTCGAGGCGGAGCTGACCTACTTGCTCCTCCATCAGATGCTCTCGTTCAACTCGCCGGTCTGGTTCAACTGCGGCGTGGAGGATCACCCGCAGGTGTCCGCCTGTTTCATCAATTCCGTCCAGGACACGATGCAGTCCATTCTTGGCCTCGCGAAGACCGAGGGGATGTTGTTCAAGTACGGCTCCGGCACCGGGTCGAACCTGTCGACGCTCCGCTCCAGCCGGGAGCCGCTCGCGGGGGGCGGGACCGCGTCGGGGCCGGTCTCGTTCATGAAGGGGTACGATGCGTTCGCGGGCGTGATCAAGTCGGGGGGGAAGACCCGCCGCGCGGCGAAGATGGTCATCCTGAACATCGACCACCCGGACGTCGAGGACTTCATCACCTGCAAGGCCGAAGAGGAGAAAAAGGCCTGGGCGCTCATCGACGCCGGATACTCCGGCGAGTTCAACGTGCGCGGCGGCGCCTACGACTCGGTGTTCTTCCAGAACGCCAACCACTCGGTGCGCGTCAACGACGAGTTCATGCGCGTCGTTCTCAGCGACGGCGAGTGGCAGACCCGCGCCGTGACGAATGGACGCGCGATGGGCACCTACGCCGCGCGCGATCTCATGCGGAAGATCGTCGACGCGGCCTGGACCTGCGGGGATCCCGGGATCCAGTTCGACACCACGATCAACGCGTGGCACACCTGCCCGAACACCGCGCGGATCAACGCGTCGAACCCCTGCTCCGAATACATGTTCCTCGACGACTCGGCCTGCAACCTGGCGTCGCTCAACCTCATGAAGTTCCGGCGCCCCGACGGGGAGTTCGATACCGATTCGTTCCGGCACGCGGTCGCCGTGACCACCACGGCGATGGAAATCTGGGTCACGAACGCCTCGTATCCGACCGAGCCGATCGCTCGGAACTCGCAAGAGTACCGGCCTCTCGGTCTCGGCTACGCCAACCTGGGCGCGCTCCTGATGGCGCGCGGGCTGCCGTACGACTCCGACGCGGGACGCTCGTACGCCGCGGCGATCACCGCCCTCATGTGCGGCCACGCGTACGCGAACTCCGCCCACATCTCCGCGAGGGTCGGTACGTTCCCCGGCTACGAGCGGAACCGGGAGCCGTTCCTCGCGGTGATGCGCAAGCACCAGGCGCACGCCGACGGGATCGATCCCCGCCTCGTTCCCTCGGACCTTCTCTCCGCGGCGCGGAGCGCCTGGGCGGACGTGGTCACGCTGGGAGCCGAATATGGCTTCCGCAACGCGCAGGCGACCGTGCTCGCCCCCACCGGCACCATCGCCTTCATGATGGACTGCGACACCACCGGGATCGAGCCGGACCTGGCGCTGGTCAAGTACAAGAAGCTGGTGGGGGGCGGGGTCTTCAAGATCGTGAACAACACGGTGCCGCTCGCCCTCAAGAAGCTCGGGTACGAGCACGACGGCATCCAGCGGATCCTGGACTACGTCAACGATCGCGACACGATCGAGGGGGCTCCGGACCTGAAGCCCGAGCACCTCCCGGTGTTCGACTGCGCGTTCCGGCCGGCGAACGGCGAGCGGTCGATCTATTACATGGGGCACGTCAAGATGATGGCCGCCGTGCAGCCGTTCCTGTCCGGCGCCATCTCGAAGACCGTCAACATGCCTTCCGCGGCGTCGGTGGACGAGATCGAGCGGGCGTACATCGAAGCCTGGAAGCTCGGGCTGAAGGCGATCGCCATCTACCGGGACGGCTGCAAGCGGACCCAGCCGATGTCCGCCGGCAAGCAGAAGGAGGTCGAGAAGGCGGTCGCCGCCGCGACGCACCTGAGGCGCCGGAAGCTCGCCGACACGCGCCGGTCGATCACCCACAAGTTCTCCATCGCGGGGTACGAAGGGTACATCACGGTCGGGATGTACGAGGACGACAAGCCCGGCGAGATTTTCATCACGCTGGGGAAGGCCGGCTCGACTCTCGCCGGGTTCGCCGACTCGTTCGCGACCGCGATCTCGTTCGCGCTCCAGCACGGCGTCGAGTTGCGTTTCCTGGTGGACAAGTTCACCCACGTGCGGTTCGAGCCGTCGGGGTTCACCGGGAACCCCGAGATCCCCCTCGCGCAGTCCATCGTCGACTACGTTTTCCGGTGGATGGCGCTGCAGTTCCTTCCGAAGGAGGATCAGCCGGCGAAAGCGGCGCCGGTCAACGGGACCGAGATCGAGCCCGACAGGCCGACGCGCGAAGGGCTAGCGGAGCGCGAGCACGCGGTGTTCGTGAGGCAGGCCGACGCGCCTCCTTGTTCCGATTGCGGCCAGCTCATGGTGCGGAACGGCGCCTGCTACGTCTGCATCAACTGCGGCGCCACCAGCGGCTGCTCGTAGTTTCCTTCGAGAAGCAGCAACAGGCCGCCGCGGCCGGGGTCGGGCGAGCCGTCGGCGCGGATGGCGCGGCCGAGCCGGGCCGCGACCTCCCGCACGAGCGGGTCGTGCAGCGCCGCCCGATCGGCGATCAGCACGAGCGGCCGGAACCGGGACGATTCCAGGAGAAACTCGGCCACGCCGCGCGAGGTGGCGCGGCGCAGGTCGGGGTCGCGAGCGCTGTCCGCGCCTTCCCGAAGACGGTCCCACACCGGAAGCCCCGCGAGCAGTCCGAGAGGGAGCCCTCGATGGAGCCGGTGCTTCTCCACGAGGGCCCGGGCCTCTCCCCCCCGGTCGAGCAGAAGGCGGAGAACGGTGCGTCCGAGTCCCGACGATCCGCCGGGCCGCAGCCGGTGCGCCGACAGGCCGTGGATCGCAGCGAGCACGCGAGCGTCGCGAAGGAGCGACTCGGCTCTCACGCCCGCGCCGGAGAGCGAGAGAACGCGGCGCGCTCCCAGCCGCGCCGCGTCGACGGCCAGGCGGAGCGCGGCACGCTCGGCGCGCCCCGCGATCGGACGCGGCGCCACGGCGCGCGGCCCGGAGAGTCCTCCCAGCAACTCGAGCCCCTCGCCGGCGGTGGCCGGTCTCTCCTCGCGGCGCCGAGCCATGAGCCGAACGATGAACCTGGCGAGTCGCGCGGGAAGCCACGGCGCGGCGTCCCGCGGGTCGGGACGGGCGCCCTCGAGGTGCCAGCGGAGGACCTCGCCGGGGTGTGCGCCGTGCGCCGGCAGACGGCCGGTGACCAGGTGGTACAGCAGAATTCCGAGGCCGTAGAGGTCGGCGCGGCCGTCCAGCGGTTCGCCGGTCAGCGCTTCCGGCGCGAGGTAGGGGATCGAGCCGCTGACCTGGCCCGGTTTCCCGCGATGGCCGGACTCCACCGCGAGTCCGAAGTCCGTGATCTTCACCCGTACGGCCGGCCGGCGCCCGGTTCGGACCAGCACGTTCCCCGGCTTCACGTCCCGGTGCACGAGCCCGGCTTCGTGAACGTGCGCGAGGGCGAGAAGCGCCGCGCGCGCGACCTCCTCGAGCGTCTCGGCCGCGACCTTGCCGGGCGGAAGAGCGCGATGCGCCGGAAGGCCGGGAAAGTACTCGAGGACCAGGTACGGCGAGTCCGTCTCGATCGGGCCGCGACGCGTCCACCCCATCTCGAGCGCGCGCACGATGTTCGGGTGCGCGAGTCGCGACCAGACCTCGAACTCGGCCGACAGCGAGTGGGACGGGCCCGCGGGCTCGGGGTGGTCGACGACCTTGAGCGCGACCTGGCGTCCGTCCACGCGGTCGAACGCACGGTAGACGCTCGCCATCCCTCCGTGCCCGAGGCTTTCGAGAAGAAGGAACCGGTCGTCGAGGACCGGGGAGGCGACGGCGGCGGTTCCGGCTGGGCTCATGGCGTCACGAATCTAGGCCGGTTGCGCCTTCCGGTTCAACACTTCCCGCCGCTCCGGGTTGCGAGCGCGGTCGCGCCCGGTTGTACGGGAGCAACCCCGGATGTAGGCTGGCCGAGGAGGTCCGCATGACGAGCGTTGCCGTCCGCTCGCTCCTGGTCGCCGCGCTCGCGCTCGCGCCGCTCGGCGCCGAGCCGAAGGCGCCGCCCCTCCCCTCTCCGGAGCGCGCGGAGGCGCTGGTCGACTCGCTCGCCGCGCATCTCGAAGGACGAACCGTGAGGCTGTCCGGCGGGTCGAAGGAGACGGTGCTGGGTCCTCCCGGGGCGTTGCTGTCCGGCGATCGCGTCGCGATCTGCGTGAAGACGCTGTTCGAGGCGGGGGGATGGCCGTCGAGCTGGCTCGTGGTCCAGGACCTTGCGAGACCGTTCGACCTGGTGGTTCACGTGGTGTTGGGAGAGGACGGGAACGTCCTCGCGCCGGACGTGATGTTCGCCGCGTCGCGCCGGGACTGGGAGGCCGACGTTCTCGAGGCCGCGGTGAAGGAGGCGACCGGGAAGAAGCCTCCCCGCGAGAAGACGAGGAGCGTCGTCGTCCAGAGCTTCACGACCCGCGTGGTGACCACCTACGTCTACGAGGGGGTGAAGAGCGGCAAGGGGGCTGGAGGCCTCGCGGCGCTCCTCCCGGAAGGAGCGATCCTCCGCGAGGCGCGCGGCGTCGATCTCGGCGACGGCCTGCGGCACACCCTCGCGGTCGCGCTGGTCGGCGCGCGCTTCGTGCCTTCGGACTGCTCGTCGTGCGCGGCGCGGATGTTCGGGCACGCCGATGCGGCCTCGAGGGTGCTGCTCGTCCTCGCGGGGGAGAAGGCGCTCGAGGACACCCTCGACCTCACCGAGAGCCTCAGGGGAATCGGGAGCGCTGCCGAAGTGCCGCGGTTCGCTTGCCGCGAGGGGGATCAGGCCCCGGGGGAGTCCGACCGCGCCTACGACGAACGATTCGGAGCGCGCGAGCCGGTCCGGCTCGTCGATCTCGAGGACCTGAACGGCGACGGCCTCGCGCTCGAGATCGCGCTGCCGGGGGAGTTCCTCGATTGCACGAGACACACCTCGATCGTGGCCGGCGTGGATCCGCGGTCGAAGAAACTCCGGGTGCTGTTCGAACGGGTGGAGCGGGAGGCGGCGCGCTGAGCGGAGAAATCGAAGCGGCGCCGGAGCCGGTAGGTCAACGTTCCCGATCTCCCGCCAGGAAATACCGCGTCCCCCTCGTTTTTCCGACCTTTCGAAGGACGCCGTCCTCGACGAGCCTCTTCGCCACCGGCTTGACCTGCGCGGTGTCGAGGTCGGCCAGCATGGCGATCTGCTCGCACGTCCGGCCGGGGTTGTCACGGACGGTTTCCAGGACGAACCGGATCGTCTCGTCGGACGCCGTCGCGGCGTCTGCCTCGGGTGCTGCCGGGATCGAGCCCTCGAAGCGGGTTCTTGCGGCCTTGGCGGTCTCGGTCGCGCGGTCGAACAGCGACGGTTGGGGCCTGGGCTTCGGCTTCGTGCGCCGCGCCGCTTTCGAGAGACGGTGCTCCCGTTCCTCGACGATCCACCGAGCTTCCTTGAGCCACTGATCGCGCCTGCCGAGGAGCTTGGACCGGAGATGCGTCATTCCCGCCAGCTCGAGCACGCGCACCGCACCGTCGTAGTCCAGCGCGGAGCTTCGCCGCGAGAATCCGCGCCGTCACCGCGTCGAAAGTTTCCCCCGCCGCCTCGAAGAGAACGGCCGCCTCCTCATAGTGCTGGTTCCGCCAGCGGGCGATGGCACGGGCGTGCGCGGCTTTCCGCGACTCCCCAATTTTCTCCCAGAGCGACGCCGCCGCTTCGAGGTCCCGCTTCTTCTCGGCCAGAAGCGCCTCGCACCGGATCGCGTCGTCGGAACGGCCCGCCCGCCGCCACTCGTTGGCAGCGCGTTCGAGCCTGCCTTTCTTCTCGAGGACCGCCGCGAGGTCCGCAAACCGGCCGGCGCGCTCGAGCTCGGTGACGAGGCAGCGAAGCTCCTGCCCCGGATCCCCGAGGGCCTTCCAGACCGCGGCGGCCTTCGCATAGCGTCCCGCGTCCTCGGCGGCTCTCACGCTGCACGCGAGGCCGCGTATTCTCGAATCGTACACCGCCTCTCGATGGGAGCGGCTCGATTTGGACCGCAGGCCCCGGTACCTGCTCCGCCGGCGTCCGCCGTCGGGACGGAGGAGCTTCGCGGGCTTTTCGCCGGGCCCCCAGGCGTCCGCGGCCGCGACGGGGAGCGGCAGCGGAATCGATGCCGAAGGCTGCTGTCCGGCGGCGTGCGCTCGGGACCATGCGTTCGCCGCGGTCTCGAACTCGGACAAATCCTCGAGCGCCACGGCGGCGCGGAGGAAGCGCCCTTCCGCGAGGTCCCGGCGGGCCGTGAGCCTCCGGATCTCGATCGGCCTCCCAGCGCGCTTCCACGCGCGCAGGGCCTCGTCGAGTTGGCCGAGTTCCTCGGAGAGACGGGCCGCTTCCTCCCATCGTCCCGCAGCCTTCGCGTCTTCGGCGCGGCACCGCAGGGCGCCGTCCTTGTCGCCGGACGCCGTCCAGGCTTCTTCGGCCTCGGCCCAGCGGCGGCCCGCCTCGTGAAATCTGGCCTCGGCCGCGGCGGCGCGCGTCGGGTTTCCCGCCCGGCGCCACGCGTCCGAGGCGAGCTGCCAGTCGGTGCTCTCTTCCCAGAGGCTGGCCGCGTCGGACAGCCGATCCGAAGCTTCCGCGGCGAGCGCAAGGCAGCGCGCCTGACGCGGCCGCTGTCCGACGTTCGACCAGCAACGGGCCGCGTCCGCCCACGCGGCGAGTCCTTCCCAGCCCTCCGCCGCGTCCCTCCACCGCTTCTCCGCCTCCGCGGCCGCGCACTCACACCCGAGCGAGCGCTCGACGTCGCCCGCGAGCCGCCATTGGCGCGCCGCCGCCGAGAGATCGCCCGCCTGCTCAAAGGACCTCGCCGCGCGCGCCGCGTCCCCGAGCTCGATCCAGCGCCCGGCGGCCGCGGCGTGTTCGCCCATCGCCTCGTGGTGAAGAGCGAGCATCTCGGTTTCGAGCCGCGCATCCCCCCCGCGGCGGTAACACTCTGCGGCCTGCCGGAACCGCGAGCGATCGCGAAAATATTCGGCCTCCCTGAGCCACTCCGCCGGGCTCGCCGCCCGCACGAAGAGCCGCGAGAGCGAGGCCGGCGCTTCGCAATCGAGCTTCGTCGCGAAGCGCTCGATCGCGAACACCGGCGGGCCGCCCGGCGGCTCGTGGAACGCGAGATGTCGGCGCGCCCGCGTTACCGCGACGTAGAGATGATGGAGAGCCCGGCGGCAGGAGGGATCCTCCCGGAGGTCGAGCGAAGGGTCGAGGAGCCGATTCCACGGCGACGGGTCCGCGGCGAGAAGTCCCCACAGCACAGCGACGTCGAACTCGAGTCCCTTCGATTCGGGGACGGTGAAGACACGGGTCGTCCCGAGATCTCGCTGTAGCCGGTCGCGAACCTCGGCCGACCCCGCGATGACGGCGCACCGGGGACCGAACCCGCGGACGGCCTCGGCGAGCTCCGCCTCCTCGCCCGCGACGAGGATCGGCGCGGGACCGGCGACCCGGGATTCCTCGGCCTCGTCACCGTCGCTCCTCCCCGTCCGCTCTCGCTTCCAGGCCAGGACCTCGTTGGCCAGCTCGACGAGACCGCGGACGCTCCTGAAGTTCCTGGTCAGCGAGAGGAGTTCCGGAACCGGCCGTCCGCGATCGAGGAACCGATCGCGGATCCTCGACCGCACCTCGGCCCAACGGAAACCGCTCGGGTTGATGACCTGCTGGGGGTCGCCCGCGAGGAAGAGGCCGGTGAACGAGCGATCCCGGAGCAGGCGCAACAGGAACTCCACCTGGATCTCCGCGAGGTCCTGCGCCTCGTCGCAGATCACATGGTCGTAGCAGCCCGCTCGCGGGACGGCCCCCAGCGCCGCCCGACAGAGGTCGATCTCGTCGGCGCTTCGGGTCGCGTCGAGATGCTCCTGCCAGCGCCGGGCGACCTGGTGGATCCGGCCGCGGGCCGAGGCGAAGAGCGGCGCGCGCTTGCGGCCGAGCGCCTCGTACTCTCCGCGGGGGAGCAAGGGGCGCCCCGGCTCGAGGTTCGCGCCCTTCACGATGCTCCGGATCTCTTCCCAGGCGAGAGCGGCGTCCTCGCCCCGAAACGCGGTTGCGACCCATCGCCGGAAGTCCGAGAAGTCCACGACCCGCGCGGGGATCGTGCCTCCCGCGGCGGCGACGACGGTCCGGTACAGGTTGTCGACCGTCAGGAACTCGGGATCGGCGCGGGCCGAGTGTCCACGACAGGCCAGGACGTCGGCGAAAAGCCGCCGCGCATGGTCGAGGAGCCACGGGCTGTATGTGACGTACAGGACGCGCGCGCTCCCGCTTCCGGCGGATGCCGCCGCGAGCCGATGGACCGCGATCGTCGTCTTGCCGCTCCCGGCACTTCCGGAAAGGAGGACGGGGCCGGGCGCACGGACCACGGCGTACTGCTCGGCCGTGAGCTTCAGCTCGAGCTCGCCGAGACCGCGGTCCATCAGGTCCTGCCAGGCCGATTCGTCCACGAGCAGGTCGTCGGGAAGGACGTACCAGCGCACGCCCCCGGCGATCTCCTCTCGGGGCTTCGGGCCGGAAGGCCCCGAGTGGAGCATGAACTCGACGACCCCGGGCTCGTGGCCGGGTGCCGACTCCTGGACTTCCGCGAACGAGGCGGCCGGATGCGGCGGCACTTCGGTGACCGCCTCCGATTCGATCTCGGCGAAGTCCAGGAACTCGGCCTCGGCCGAAGGATTGATGCGCGCGGCGCGCCCCGACACATCGTCGTGCCGGGCCAGGTCCCAGAGCTGGAGGTGGGGATGCGGCGTCGCGGAGCCGTCTCGGGACGCCGAGTGGCCGACCGTGAACAGGATCCGGTCGCCGTCGTCCTGTCGGGCCTCGAACACCGGCTTCGCGACGCCGCGGAGCTTCTTGACCCTCGCGCCCCCTTCCCAGCGACCGGCCGCGAGGTGCGCGACGACACGGCGGAAGCGCCCGCGCGCGGAAGCGGGGAGACGCTGCACCGCCTCGTACAGCGGAGCGTGGATCAGGACGTGGAAGCGCGGGCCCATGGGATTCTGGATCATAGCGCAGGTCCGGCACGCTGCCGGGAGGCGGAGCTGTGGCTCGCGAGACGGCACGGCGCCGGCTGCGGTAGAATCCTGTTGCGGGCGTCGCGGCCCGAGTTCAGTCGGCGAGGAGGCGAGGGTGGATTCCGAACTCCTGGAACAAGATCCCACGCTGGCGGAGATCGTGCGTCGGCTGGTCGAGGCCTGCCGGCCCACGAAGATCTACCTCTTCGGCTCCAAGGCGCGGGGGGATGCCGGCCTCGACAGCGACTACGACATCATGGTCGTCGTGCCGTTTTCCGAGGAGCCCTCGTACCGTCGGGCGAGGGAGGCGTACGAGATCCTGCGTGGGATTCGTACGGCCGTGGACGTGCTCGTGTGGACGCGAGAGGCGTTCGACGGTCGACTGCACCTGAAAGCGTCGTTCCCGTCGACGATCGTGCGCGAGGGAAGGCTCCTGTATGCCGCATGACCCCATTCGCGTCGCGGACACGCGTCCTCAGACGTCGTAGACCTTCAACACCTCATCCCCGCAGTGATTGATCACCTTGACCGCGATCTTGCCGGTCGGGGGCCGATCGAAGGGGAGGCTCTTCGTCGCGTAAAGCGCGGACCACGCGCCCTCGTCCACCTCGGCGCGGAGGGCGCGTTTGATCTTCTCGTACGGCTGGTCGGCGCCGGTGAAGTACGCGTGCCGGACGAAGAAGCTCTCCCCAGCGTGGATCAGGACGTGGAAGCGCGGGCCCATGGGGTGAGGATCATAGCGCAGCCGTAGCTGCCTCGAACCCACAGAGGCTCGCCCACGCGGAGGCGAAGTGATAACCCCAAGTCGGCCAGCGGCATGACGCCGCGACCGTCGGACGGAGCGCAATGTAGCGGTTCGGACTCAGCGGTTGGGTGGGGCGGCCGCATTCGGGCTCGTCACGACCCTGTCCCCGACTTCCCGCTCGACCTCTCGCAGGTGTTCGCACAGCCGGTCCACGTCGTTGCTGAACCGCTCGGAGATTTCCCGCCGGATCCTGCGGACCTCGTCCAGCAGGGGATCCAGCTCCGGTCCGCTCACGCAGTCAGGAGCGCCGCTCATCGTCTTCCTCCTCCCAGAGCAGGTCCGGCGTGACGATCTGGGGAGGGACGAAGCCGAACCTGAGACAGAGCGTCCGGAGATGTCTGAGCTTGTTCGGGTTCGCGAGATGCCGGACGTTCCAGGTGAGAATGTACTCCATTCCGTGTCGACACGCCGCTGCGACGTGGATCGCGTCTCCCGTCAGAGGGCCCGGCATCGCCTTGTGGTGCACCAAGATGCGCGCGAATCCTTGGACTTCCTCGTCGATCGCAAGGGCCGGGACCTTCTCTATCCAACGGAGCGCGGCTTGCCGAGCCGGGTATCCCGGGTGGGACAGTTCGGTCAGGACTTCCGCGGAAACGAACAGTTCGTGGAACCGCGCCTGGGCGACCCACCAGTCCCGGCTGGCCTGCGACCGGTACAAGCTGGCGGGGTCGTTTCGGTCCGTCACGCAAGCACTCACAAAACTGGTTTCGAGATATAGGCGTGCCATGGTTTGAATGTCTCCGGGCGCCAGCCCCTGGTGGGAGCTGACGCGTCACACGGGGAGTGTCAGACCCCGTACACCTTGAGCACTTCGTCCCCGTAGTGATTGATCACCTTGACCGCGATTTTCCCGGTCGTGGGACGATCGAAGGGAAGGCTCTTCGTGGCGTAAAGCGCGGACCACGCGGCCTCGTCCACCTCCGCGCGGAGGGCGCGCTTCAACTTCTCGTATGGCTGGTCGGCGCCGGTGAAGTACGCGTGCCGGACGAAGAAGCTCTCCCCGTTGTACTCGGTGTCCACGAACCAGCAGGCGATATCGTCGGTCGAGCTGGAGCGGATCTGGCCGGTGGTCGGGTCGTAGACATCGACACCGCGGATCTCGACCGTGAGTTTCTTGTCCTTCGCGGGCTTGATGCTCACGTCGGGCTCGCCGAACACCATGAAGAGGTTCCCGGCCCCCGTCTTCTTCAGGACCTCGTCTCCCATGGCGAGGTCCGGGTTCATTCGTGCAAGGAGCACGGGGAGGCGTCCGTACCGCTCGGTCCTGTGGGCCACGGCGTAGCGCCGCTCCGATGCTTCCGTCTCCTCCGGCATGAACTCGAGCGCGGTCTCCCCGGCGGTCGCATCGAAGGCGAAACCGCAGACGACGAGAAGGTCGAAGCCACGTCCTTTCAGCGCCTCCTTCGCGGCCTCCTTGACCTGCTCGGAACCGACGGTCCCGTGCTCGGGGCCGATCGCAACGGCGGCCCGCCTCACGGTGCCCTTCTTCTCCGTGTACTCCCCCTCGGCCTGGATCCATTCCCCCGCCCAGGGCTCGAGCCGGTCGAACTTCAGGCGCTCGTTCCGCCGGGTGTTCTGGACGCCCGCCTTCCTCAGGTTCTCGAGGATCATCGTGACAAACTGAGGGGCGCCGCCCTCGCGCGACGCCTCCCGCTCGCTCGCTGGCCGCTCCTCGTCGGGGGAGAGCACGCGATGCGGGGAGAGGCTCTCGACCGTGAAGGGGCCGGTCACGCGGACCCGCTTCGGGTCCTCGTAGGGGTCGTCGAAGAGGAATTCGACGGCGGCGTTCTTCCGGATGCTCTCGTCGATCTCCTTCTGCCGCTCGCGGCGGAGGGTCCACCACTCCTCGTGGAGCTTCTTGACCTTGGCCGGCCACTTCTCGTCCGCGTCTCGCGGGACCTGCCACTCTTCCCACGCGATCTTCAGGGCTTCGTTGAGCTTCGTGCGGACGGCTCGAGCTTCTCCTGGTACCGTGCGTGAATCTCGTCGATCTCCTCGTTGTTCGCGATGGACTTGAGCGTCACGTGCGGGACGCGCTTGTACACGAACCCTCGCTTGACGTCGTGCTCGGTCTTCGGAAGGGGAGTCTGCGGGACGTGTCCCGTGACCTCGGCCTCTTTCTTGATCCCCTCGGGCGAATCGGAGAGGAGGTAGTAGGGGAATCGCGCCGCCATGATGCGGGTACGAGCGAGGGCGAGCGCGACGCGGCTCGTGTCGATCGTGATCCAGCGACGTCCCCATTGCTCGGCGACGTAGGCGGTGGTACCGGAGCCGCAGGTGGGATCGAGGACGAGGTCGCCGGGGTCGGTGGTCATGAGGAGGCAGCGCTCGATAACCTCGTGGAGGTTTGCACAACGTAGACCTTGTGCTCACGCGCCGCCAGTTGTGTCTTGCCACGAGGTTCGTGAGCGTGACGCGGGAAATCGTAGTCACCAAGTCGGAGCACATACCGCAAGCGATTTCCTCAGTGTCCGATGACCGATCTGCTGCGACGCAGTCGATGCATCCCGTCGGCGATTTGTCTTCCAACACTGCCCTTCGATGGCGGAAGTACTCGCTGCCTCGGAATACGAACAGGGAACACAGTCGTCTGGAACGTGACTGAACGGTGGCCACATGGATGTGAGGCGACTGAGCTTGGCGCCGCCGGAATCGCGCTCGCTCCTGTCTGTACCTGACGCTTCGGTAACTGTTCGCCGAGAGTCGGTCGAGGTAACTTCATACCAGGTGTACCAGTGGAAGTCTCCTGCGCCGCCATTCCTTGACGACGATAGAGCTGCCGGTACTTTGATCTTGCCTTCGGCGTCCTTTGCGTACCAGAGCAGATAGTCAGTCCGTGCGTTCGAGCAACACGTGGCCCCGAGTGCGCCACTCGTCTTCTTGGAACGTGATCAGGGCAGACGCATGTTCTCCGCCCCGAACACCTCATCCATCAAACACCGCACCAGATGCACGTTCTCGTCCCCGATCTGGACGAAGACGCTCCCGGTCTCGGTGAGCAGCTCCCGCGCGACAATCAACCGATCCCGCAGATAGCTCAGATACGAGTGAATCCCCAGCTCCCACGTATCTCGAAACGCGCGGATCTGCTCCGGCTGCCGGGTCAGGTCCTCGACCTTTCCATCCTTCACGTCGCGCTTGCGCGTCGAGACCTGCCAGTTCGAGCCGAACTTGATGCCGTACGGCGGGTCGAGGTAGATCGTCTGGACCTTCCCCTTGAGTCCCTCTTTCTCGGCGAGCGAGGTCATCACGAGAAGCGAGTCGCCGAGGATCAGGCGGTTCGACCAGTTCTGCTCGTGGTGGTAGAAGTCCACCATCTCCTCGAACCGGATCCCGTTGAAGTCCGAGAAGAGGTTCGGAATTGCCGGCTCCGACGACTTCGCGTGCTTTCGCACCTCCTCGACGATCGCCTGCGGGTGGACCTTCTCCTGGATGTAGACCGGGACGACCGGGACCTCGAGCGGGTGGCGGTCCTGCTCGTCCTTTCCCTTCCATACGAGCTGCGGGTCGAGCGACGGGTCGCGGGCGTAGAGGAGGCCGGGGAAGGCGGCCTTCGACGGCTTCTTCTCGTCGTCCGCCACGAAGTCCCGCAGCTCTCGCGTCGGGATGTTCACCCGCCGGTCCTTCCGGTGCCGGATCGTTTCGACGGGGGTTCGGGGCTTCGCCTTCGAGCGTGCCATGGTCAGGGTTCCTTTCGGGGGACGAGCGGCTCGATTCGTTCGAGGATCTCCGGCAATCGGTGATACGCCGCTTCCACGACGCGCTCGAGTTGCACCTTGTCGTAGGCGTGGATCAGCTTGTCGCGCATTCCGGCGATCTCGGTCCAGGGGATCTCCGGGTGAGCCTCGCGGAACCCGGGCGAGAGGCGCTTGACCGCTTCGCCCAGAACGAGAAGCTGGTGAATGACCGCCGACTTCGTCCTTTCGTCGGAGACGAATGCCGCGGGAGAAACCCCTTCGACGAACTGGCGAACGCGGCTACCGGCGAGCGCGATGTCGATGAGGGTCACCGTGTCGTCATGCTGCATAGATCACCTTCGCCGACTCGAGGATTCGTTTCCTGCGGAGCCAGTTCGGACTCTCTTCGACAGCTTTCTTCGCCACGAGATCGACGTCCCGCCCGAGGATTTCGGCCAGCTCGTCCTGCATCGGCGTGACGTCGAAGAGGCTCCACTTTGCGTCCGGCGCGAAGGTCACGAGCACGTCCACATCACTTCCCGGGGCGAAGTCCTCTCGGGTGACCGATCCGAAGAGCGCAAGCTCGACGATCTTCCACTTCTTGCAGTAGGCCTCGATGGCCGCGGGATCGAAGGTCGGCTTTTTCAATCCGAAGAGTGCGGCGCGGAGCGCTCCCCGCACGACCCGTTGCGTTTCCCACGGATCCGTGACCTCGACGAACGCCGAAGCGGCCGAAGCCGCCGTGTGCGTTGACCGCCGGGACCCAGAGGTCGCGGGTCGTCGCGACCTTGGCTTCCTTCTCCTTGTCCCGCTCGCCCGAGACCTCGAGGACGAGGTTCAGCTCCCCGCCGGTGCGCGGGTGCCTGAGCTTGACCAGGAAATCCGGAAAGTACTCGTGCTCCTCCCCCTCGATCGTGTAGGGGATCGTGAAGCCGAGCCCCTGGTTCTTGACGTATGAGACGACCTCGTCCATCTCCTCGAGCGCCTGAGCGGCTTTCTGTTCCCAGGTTTCCGTGTCGCCAACGACGTGGCTCACGTGGCACTTGTCCGGGTCGGTCGGCCACACCGGCTTCGTGGTGTCGAAGTCCACGAAACGCGTCGAGCCGACCGGCTCGAAGGGGCGGAGGATCGGGCGGATCGCCTTCTCACCCGCCGCGGCGCGGACGATCGAGCGGTAGATCCGGTCGGAGGCGTCGTGGGCGTTCTCGATCAGGAGGAGGAGCTGTGGGAACGTGTTGTCCTTCAGGCGGAGGCAGTCCGCCCGCCAGCGGCGCGTGATCGAAAGGACCTCCGGGAAGCGCGAGGCTTCGACCTCGGCATCGAAACGGTGAGGGCCTCGAAGGGCGTCTTTCTTTTCGCCGTCCTGCCGGAAGTACTTCTCGAGGACGAGCTTCGCGAGGAGGAAATCCACCTCCTGGGGGCGGCGACGCTTCAGATCATCGAGGGTGTGGATCGTGCGCTCCCCGACGATCGGGGCGTTCTCCGTCTTGCTCGGGACTTTTTCCGTCGACAGGACGAGTTGAGAATCGTTGTCGAAGCGCGCCTCGAGCCGGTCGCCCGGGATCTCCCAGCGATAACCGGTGAGGCGGGGGTACGTGATCTCGCGCTCGATCCTCTCCGGGAGGGCGCGGACCCGAGTCGGCACGGGGCCTCTCGCCGGTTCGCGGGTCGAACCCGAGCAGGGGATGAACGAGAACGGGACTCCGTACACCTCGGCGTACTCGGGGGCGAAGGCCTCGATCTCGATCGAGTTCCCGGCGGCTTCGACGTTCCTGGAAACGGTCGCGTAGCTCATGCGACGGAGGCCTCGGCCGACGACCTGCTCGCACAGGAGCTGTGTTCCGAACGCCCTTACCCCGAGAACGTGCGTGACGGTGTTCGCGTCCCAGCCTTCCGTGAGCATCGAGACGGACACGACGCAGCGCACGTGCTCGCCGAGCTTGCCGGGCTTGCCGACGGTATTCATCACCTCCCGCAAGAGGTCCTCGTCCTCGAGGGCGTCGGCGTCCCGGCCCGGGAAGCGCTTCCGGTACTCCGCCTTGAACTCCTCGATCTCGACGGCGGCGATCTTCTTGAAGTCGTCGCTCATCGCCTCGCCCGACTCGAGCTGCTCGCTGTCCACGAGGATCGTGACCGGGCGCGGGCTCCAGGAACCGTCCGTCTCGTTGCTGAAGAGGTCGAGGCGGCCCGGGACGACGAGCTTCGCGCCGTCGGGGAGTGTTTTCTCCCAGCCGGCGACGTGGTCGAACACGAGCTTCGAGATGCTCGTGTTCTGGCAGACCACGATGAACACCGGAGGGGTGTGGCGTTCCGAGCGACCCTTCTTCGAGTCCTCCTCCCACTGCCGGAACGCCTTCTCGTAGTGGCTGTAAAGGCTGTGGAGGGCGCCCTCGAGCTCCGCGGGGAGCTTCGGCTCGGACCCGGCATCGGAGGGCTTGCGTCCCCTGCGGGGCAGGTGGTCCCGGATCCTGAGCCAGAGATCGCGATACGTCGGAAGATCCCCCCGCATCGAGTCGTCGGCGACCGGGACCCGCGGGACCTTCACGATCCCCGACTCGATGGCGTCGATGAGAGAGAAGTCCGAGACGACCCAGGGGAAGAGCGTGCCTTCCCGGTAGCCCGAGCCCTTGAGGAAGAAGGGGGTCGCCGAGAGGTCGTACACGACGCGGGTTCCGAGCTTCTCCGTCACCGCCTCGAGACCGCTGATCCAGATCCGGGCTTCCTTCTCGCGCTTCTCGGCTTCGCGGCGCTCGTCGCCGCGGAGGGGATCCTCGTCGTGGTCCGCCCGACCCCGGTAGCAGTGGTGCGCCTCGTCGTTGATCACGACGAGGTTCTTCTTCGTGCCGAGCTCGCGGCAGACGCGGCGGACGATTTCCGCGGGCGTTTCCGTGAACGGGCTCTTGTCGCCGCGATTGAGGATGCTTTTCGTGAGCCTCGCGGCGTCGCCGCGCTCGCGGGGAAGGAACGCGTGGAAGTTCGTGATCAGGATCCGGGCCTTGTGGAGATCTTCGATCCGGTCCGGAGGAAGGACGTCGCGCTGGCGGTAGTAGTTATCCGGGTCGTTCGGATAGAGGACGCGCAGGCGGTCCCGGATCGTGATGCCGGGGGTGACGATGAGGAATGCGTCCGAGAAACGGGCATCCTGGGCGTTCGCGAGCTTGTTGAGCGTGTGCCAGGCGACGAGCATGGCCATGACGACGGTCTTGCCGGCGCCCGTCGCCATCTTGAAGGCGACCCGGTGGAGGAGGGGGTTATGTCCGTCGTTCGCCTCGCGGAGCTGGTTCTCGATCCACGCGTCGCCGTACTTCGACGCGACCTCGGTCAGGTAGATCGCCGTCTCGAGCGCCTCGATCTGGCAGAAGAAGAGGCGCTTCGACGGCTCGCGGTCGGGTCGGGTCCAGTAGTCCAGAACCTGGCGAGTCGTGCGGGTCACGCCTACCCATCCGCCCCGGCGCCACTTGTCCACGCGCTCGCGCACGAGGTTGACGAACTTGTTCTCCTCGATGCGGTCCTGGGTCCACTCCGTGTCGAACGGGAGTTGGGGCCCCTTCTTCTTGGTCGCGGGGATCGGGACGAAGTAGGCGCTCGAGCGGCGCCCCTCGCCGAGCTCGTTCGTGATCCCGTCCTCGGAGAACCGGTGGTGCCGGCGAGGCTCCTCGTAGGGCGAGTTGATGACCGGGTTTTCGATTAATGCGGGCGGCATGGAGCGATTCTACGCGGTTCCGAGGCGGAGGCTCAACCACCCCGGGCGCCTCGCCTCACGCCCCCTTCCTGAGGCTCTTCAGCATCTGCTCGAAAGCTGCGCGCTGGGCGCGGACGGTCTTCTCGGGTCCGGTGAACTTGAAGAACCAGTTCGAATCGGGCCCTTCGGCGATGGCGCCGAGCAGCATGTACCCCGGTTTCTCCTCGGCGCCGGCCATCCCCATCGCCGTGCCGCCTGCGTAGGTCCCGGTGACCTCGACCGCGAGCACCTTGAGGTTGCCGACCGTGCTCTCGGAGGTCTTGGCCTGGTCCGTGGCCGGGTTGCCGTCGGCCTTCTTGAACATCGACGCCCATCGCTGGACGTTCGACATGGCATCCCCTCCCTGACCGGGGCCGAAGTAGAACACGACGCACTCGCCGTCCCCCGAGGGGCCGGGGACCTTGTACTGCGCCCTGCGCATGGACGACGACGGGGGTTGCTCGACCCACTCCTTCGGCACCGTCCAGATCATCGCGGCGGCTCCGGAGCCGGCCCCCGGCGCCGGAGGCACAATCGCTCCCATGGGAGAAGGGCTCCCCTGGATCGGCGGGTGCCCGGGGGGCAGTTGCCCCGTGCGGCCCTGCGCGGGCGTCGCGGTCGGCGAGCCGGCCGGCTGCCGCGGCGTCCGGGCGGGAGCCTTCGCCGGCGCGGGTTCCGGCGGGGTCGAGTTGCCGCAGGAGAAGAGAGAACGAGCCGTGGCTGCGCGAGCACGACTGGCGAGGGTGCCGAGGTGAAACCGCTATTGTCGCCCGAAATCTCCGGTGCGAGGATCGGGGCGACCTATTTTGCTCACCGGAGCCAGGAAGATCCGAGGAGGTCTCGCGCCGCGTGGTGAGGAAGACACTTCGGCGTCATCCGAGCACCGCCGCCTTGACCGCGCGCGGGGCGTCCGGGTCGGGCGGGGGCGGGGGCGTCGGCGGACCGCCATCCACGAGCCAGTCCGAGAGCGCGTCGGCCGCGGGGAGATCGGCGCGGCAGAGCCACTCTTCGAGTTCTCCCTCGGGAGGCGAGCCCCATTCCCGCGGATCGTCCGAGTTCACCGCCTCGAGCCCCGCGCCGCGCCGGTAGCGGCGGAAGAAATCCTGGTGGAACGTCAGGAACTGGCGCGCTCGCAGTTTCCCTCGCTCGTCGGTGCCGAAGTGCTCGAGGCACAGCTCCGCGTAGCGGCGCACCACCGCGAGACGCTCGTCCGCCGACGGGACGATGTCCCGGCGCTCGGTGTGCTCGCGGAAGATCCACGGCTTCGCCAGTGCCCAGCGACCGACCATCACCGCGGCGCAGCCCGTCTCCTCGCGGCGCCGCTCCGCGTCGTGCCAGGTCATGACGTCGCCGTTGCCGATCACCGGGATCGAGAGCTGCTCGACCAGCTCGCGCACGAACGTCCAGTCCGCCGCGCGGCGGTAACGCTGCGCGCGGCTGCGTGGGTGGAGCGTCACGGCGTCGGCGCCCGCCTCCTGTGCCGCCCTGGCGATCTTGAGCGCCGTCGGCTTCTCCTGCGACCAGCCGAGGCGGAGCTTCACCGTCACCGGGATCGCCACGGCCTCCTTCATCGCGGCGACCAGCGCTCCGACACGCGACGCCCGCTCGAGGAGCGCCGCGCCGAACCCGCGCCGCGTCACCTCGTCGATCGGGCAGCCGAGGTTGAGGTCCACGAAATCGGCCCCCTCTCCCTCGGCGATCCGCGCCGCCTCGGCGATCGGTTCCTCTCGCTTGCCGGCGAGCTGGGCGCCGAAGACCTTTTCCGACGCGTGCCGCCGCAGGAACGGCATCTCGCTCCGATCGCGTTTCGCGATCTTGTGCGCGTACGCCATCTCGCCCAGGCACACCTCGGCGCCCCATTCCGTCGCAAGCCTCCGGAACGGGAGGTCGGTTCCCCTCGCCATAGGCGCCATCACGAGGCGCCCGCGAAAGAGCTCGTCGGCTGTCATCTCATGTCCCGGGTCCATCGATCGTGCTCGGCGACGGCCCCCAGCGGTCCTCGCTGCGAGCGGCCGGTTCCGCCTCGAAAGGCCGTGAGCAGCGCGGAGTGAGGCGGCGCGGCGAATCCCGCCGCGCAACGCCGAAACGTGCCGCCGGGGCCGTGGCCGAGCACGATCGATGGAGCCGCCAGCTCAGAGAGGAGGCTCGTCTTCGGAGCCGCCGTCCTCGCCCACGGCCGCTTCGGCGGGGGTCTCGCGCTCGAGCTGCTCGGTGATCGTCTTGACCTGCACCTCCGCGGCGCGGATCTTCTCCCGGCAGAGCGTCGCGAGCGCGGCCGCCTCCTTCACGAGGCCCGACAGCTCGTCGATGTCCACCTCCCCTTCCTCGATCTTCCCGAGGATCTCCTCGAGCCGCGTGGCGGCCTCTCCGTACGAGAATTCCTTCGCCGTTTTCGACTTCGTCATGCGCTAGACCCCTCCTTCCCCCGCGTCGCTCCCCTCGGAGCGGAGTCTGAGTTGTCCCCGTTTGAGCTCCGCGCGCACCGGCGTGCCGGCCGGCACGCCGGCGGCGTCGGTGAGCACGATTCCCGATGCGCCGCGCAGGATGGCGTAACCGCGCTCCACGACGCGCCGCGGGTCCACGAGGTGGAGCCGGCGCGCGCGCTGGTCCGCGCGCTCCGACTCGAGGGCGGCCGCGCGGAGCGCTCGCGGCCGGAGCGATCCGGTGAGCTCCGACACTCGTCTCGCGGCGGCGGCGATGTCCCGCCTCGCCCCCTGCACGATCTGCCGCGCCGACTGTTCCGCCGCGAGACGCCTCCGGTCCAGGAGGTGCGCCGCGGCGCGCGGTAGCGCGGCCGAGCGGCGGGCGAGGTCGGAAGACGCCGTCGCGAGCAGGGCGCGCGTGCCGCGGACCGCGCGCCGCCTCCTGTGGGCCAGCTCGGATCTCTCCCGGTCGAGAAGGCCGCGCGCCGCGGCCACGAGCCGCCGCGCGCCGTCGGCCAGGGCCCGCGCCGCCTCCCGCGCCGACAGCGAGGCCGCCTCGAGCACGCCCAGGATCGCGCCTTCGATCTTTTCCTCCGCCCCGCGCACGCGGTCGACGAGGAACGCCGCCGCCGCGGTCGGCGTCTTGCACCGCCAGGCGACGAAGTCGAGAACCGACTGGTCCTGCTCGTGGCCGATGCCGACCACGATCGGGAGCGGAAAGGCCGCGACCGCCCGGCCGAGGAGCTCCGAGTCGAACCACGCGAGGTCGGTGCGCGAGCCGCCGCCGCGGCAGATCATCACCAGGTCGAAGTCGGCGGCTCGATCGCGGAACCAGTCGAGCGCGTTCAGCACCGACGGTTCGGTGGAGCGCCCCTGCACCCTCGCGCCGTGCGCCACGACCCGGAACGCGAACCCGGACTCCTGAAGCGTGCGGAGCACGTCGTTGTACGCGTCGGAGCCGAGGCTGGTCACGAGCCCGATGCGCAGCGGGAGGAGCGGGAACGAAAGCGACGTGTTGACCGTGGCGAGCCCCTCGGCGGTGAGCCGACGGACGATCTCCTCCCGCCGGCGGGCGGCCTCGCCCAGGGTGTACGCCGCGTCGATCTCCACGACGCGGAACCGATACTGTCCCCACGGCTCGTAGAGCTCGACGCTGCCGCGGACGCGAACGGTCACCTCGTCCTCGATCCGGAACGGTCCGCCGGCCGCCGCAAGGCCCGCCTCGATCTCCCGCCGGCTCTCCTCGAACAGGACGGCGTTCACCTCGGCGACGGACCGGCCACCGGGATCCCGCTCCACCAGATGGAAGCCGACGATGCGGCGGTGCGCGCTCTTGTTGAACCCGCTGATTTCCCCGACGAGCCAGACCGGCGCGGGGAACGCGGTGGCGAGGGCGCGCTTGGCGTCGAGGTTGAGCCGCGACACGGTGTAGTCGCCCGCTCCCCCTCGAGGCGCGGCCGGCTCCTCGGGCGGATCCGGCTTCTCTTCCGTCTCCTCGAAGAGGCCGGGCAGCCGCGCGCCGCGCGCCGGCGCGTCGGGTGCGGCGAGCGCCCGGGTCCCGCCGTGCCCGAGGTAGAGCGCCCGTGTCGCCTCGTCGAAATCGAACCCTTCGGGCCCGAGGAGATCGACGACGGCCACCACGTCGCCGTCGGGGACGGACCAGTACTTGCCGTCACCGTTCCAGCGCCGGCCCGGCAGCTCCTTCACGAGATCCACGAGCCGGCGGTCGAAAGGGAACCGCACCCGGAAACTCCCCTGGCCGTCGTGAAACACTTGCCGGCTCACTCCGGGATTCTCCTTGCGGCGGTTGGAGTCGAGGACCGCGCGTACTCTAGCGGCACCGTCCGCGCCCTGCAAAGGGGCGAGATCCCCGCTTCTGCGAGTTCCATTGAGGACAAATATGGTCCTGTCAAGGCTTTCGAAACACTTGACTTAGGTCGCGGAGAGCCGTCGCCGTTTTTCGCGTCTGCGGTATGTTGACAGTCCGCTTCCCTCGCGGCCGGCAGGGGAGGCGGTTCGCAAGCATCCCGGCCGAGAGGAGAAACGTTCCATGGCGATGGCGATTACCGAAGAGTGCATCAACTGCGGCGCCTGCGAGCCGGAGTGCCCGCGCGAGGCGATCACCGAGGGCGACGACCGTTACGTGATCGATGCTTCGAAATGCTCCGAGTGCAAGGAAGAAGGGGAGAGCAAGTGCGTCCCCGTCTGCCCGGTGGACTGCATCATCAAGGTGGAATAGCCCGGCAGTCGCGAATTCGACCGATGCCGGCGAGGGCGGGGCGAAATCCCCGCCTTCGCCATTTCAGGGGGCGCGGTTTTCCCCAAATCCAGTTGCCTCCCCCCACCCTTCACCGGACACTTCCCTTCCTCATGACGGCTTCCACGCTCGTCTTGCAGGGGTACGCGGCCGCCACGGTCCGCCGCCCGACTTCCCCGCGCCCGACTTTCCGAGGTTGCGTCCCGGAGTCTTGGAACGTATATTCTCTTGGAAGTCGGTGTCGTCGGACGGAGGGTTCCGTGAAGTCCGAGCGTGCGGAAAAGAAGGATCCCAAGAAGAAGCGCCGCAAAGGGTACGTCGCGCCGAAGATCGAGACGTACTCCTCGCGCGAGATCGTGGACTCGCTGGGTCCCGCCCAGGGATTCATGAGCGGCGTTTCGCCGGGCAGCGGCTCCGGTGGCGCGCGCCATGGCGGTTCCGGCCGCGTTCATCACTGACAAGGCCGGCCCTCCCGCTTCACTGACCTCCGCTGCATAATGTCCCACCGCGCCTCGATGCGCGGGAAAGGGCAAGCATGGCCGCAGCGGAGGTTCTCGAACGGCGAGCAGTGTTCAAGGGCCGGGTAGTGGACCTATCGATCGAGCGGCTCCGTCTCCCGAACGGAAACGTGTGCGAGCTGGAGCTGATCCGGCACCCCGGCGCCGCGGCGGTCGTACCCGTGAACGACGCCGGCAACGTGCTCCTGATACGGCAGTACCGGCACGCGACAGGCGGCTGGCTCCTCGAAGTCCCCGCCGGGAAACTCGATCCTGGCGAGGCCCCCGAGGCGTGCGCCCTCCGGGAGGTCGAGGAGGAAACCGGCCATCGCCCGTCGACGCTCGAGCCCCTCGGCTGGATCTGGACGACGCCGGGGTTCACCGACGAAAGGATCTGGCTTTACCTCGCGACCGGCCTCTCGCCGACGCGGCAGGCCCTCGAGCACGACGAGATCCTGACGGTCGAGCGAACCCCCCTCGTCGAAGCGGTGGCCTGGGCGCGCGAGGGCCGGATCGTCGACGCCAAGTCCGTCTGCGCCCTGCTTCGCGCCGAGCAGCACCTGCGCTGAGCGCGGTTCCCTCTCGCAGCCGTGCGGATCCCCGTCGCCTCGGATACTGTCGGCACACCCGGTCCCTGGCGCAGGCGTCGCCCGCTGGCGCTCCACCGACGCGAGCCGTGAATCGATGATCGGACCGCCGCGTCACGCGGGCGAAAGGCGGTCCCCGAACAGGCGGCACGCGTTCTCCGTGACGGCCTCGGCGACCTCTTCCGCCGGCAACCCCTTGATGGCCGCGACCGCGGACAGGGCGATCCCGAGGTGGGCGGGTTCGTTGCGGGTTCCCGGCTCCGGTCCCAGAACCGGGCTGTCGGTCTCGAGGAGGAGAGAGGACAGCGGCAGGCGCCGCGCGAGCTTCTGCTTCTGCGGCGAGCGAACGACCGACGGGGGGATCGAGAAGAACCACCCCGCCTCGACGGCCGGCAGGGCGGTCGAGACCTTTCCGTCGAATGCGTGGAGAAGCACGCGCCGGGCGCCGCGCTCGAGGAGGAGCGCGACGGCGTGCCGCGACGCGGAGCGCGAGTGGACGTTCAGCGGCAAGTCGAGTTCGAGCGACAGGGCGACGAAGTCGAGGAAGATCTCGCGCTGCAGCTCGCGGCCGGCCTCGTCCTGCACCTTCCAGTGATCGAGACCCACCTCGCCGATGGCCGCGAACTCGGATCGCCGCTCGCGGACGAGGGCCACGACCGCGTCGGCCTGAGCGGCATCGAGGTGCGCCGGGTAAAGACCGGCGGCCGCGAGCACGCTTCCGGGAAAGCGCGCCGCGATCTCGAGGTTCTTCCGGGCGTCGACGAGTGTCTCGCCGACCGCGACGATCGTCGCGACACCCGCCGCGTGCGCGCGATCGAGCGTCGGGGAAAGGTCGGTGTCGAAGGCGGGGTCGCACAGGTGCGCGTGGACGTCCGTGAGCCGCATCCCGTCTCTCCTCCGGCGTGCAGACCCGCCGCGCCGCGAGTATGCACAAATGCGCGAGCCTGCTCCACCGGGGGGAGGTGGAGCAGGCTCGCTAAGCGCGGAGGAGGCTGACCTTTCAGAGGAGCGTCGTGTCCGAATTGACCTCCCTGCAAGCCGCTCAGCGGCTCGCCACGAGGATCGCGGGGGCCGAGTACCGACCGCGATCTTGACGATGATAGATGTAGAGTCCGTCGGCGGGCCCTTCGCTCTCGGTGTACCCGACGAGCCTCAGGTGCCCGTACGGACTCCGCTCGAACACCAGGGATGCCGCCATGAGCCCGGGGTCGCCCGCGCGGTGGTGGGCCATGAGCATTCCGAGGCACTCGGTGCCCACCGTGATCTGGTCGATGGTCGTCGTGGGGTTGTAGTCGCCGAGATGACGCACCGCGAGAGAACCCGCGGGGAAGAGCCTGCCGCCAACCTCGAACGGCTCGGGGACGTTCACCACGAGGCGGTCTCCCGACGCGATTGCGGCAGGAGAGATGCTCAACGTGATGAGCGTGAAGAGCACCAGTGCCCCGGTCGATGCCATCCGAGTTGCTCTCGATCCCATCGTGTCCTCCTCGACCGTCGTGTTCCGTCGCTTCCTGCGTTGTTCTCGACGGTGGAGGCGGAATAGAGCAATGCATATGCCAATTTCAATTTTCGCATATACATATATCGTGATTGAAATGCTGTTCGGATGATCGGACATCGCCTGCCGTATCTATTCGTTGCCAGCATTGAGCTTCTGAGCCATCACCGGTGCTTTCCGCTCGCCAGGAATTTCGGGGGTAGAAAAGCCGAATCACCAGAGGACGTTGACGAACGGGACAACCGCGGCGACGTCAATCGTCAGCGGCATGCGCACGGAACGGCAGGAGAAGCCCGACGCCCTTGCTCGGCGGCGCCGGGTCACCCCGCGGCGACGAGGAACGGCAGGATGTCCCGAAGGTCCGCCGATCGGACGACAACGTCCGCCAGCTCCTCGATTTCGCGGCACTTCGGATTGAACGCCACCGTGAACCCGGCGATCCGCGCCGCGGACAGGTCGTTCGAGTGGTCTCCTACGAACGCGCACCGCGACAGCGGAACTCCCTCTCGAGCGGCGAGGGACCGGAGCGCCTCGGCCTTTCCTTCCATGTCGAACGGGGTGGCCCACCAGGATGCGATCCGACCGGAGGTGTCGAACGTCAGCCGGTTCGTGTACACCTCGTCGAAGGGATGATCGGGAAACAGTGTCTCGAGCAGCAAGTCGAGCGTGCCGGAGATCACGGCGAGCCGGGATCCTTCCCTCTTCAAGGCCGCCATCGTCTCCCGGGCTCCCAGGACGAGCCGCAACGGGCGGAACGCCGAGATCAGGTCGTCCCGAGTCGCCCCCATCGCCTGCCATGAAGTGACGTCGAGGCGGACCCAGTCCGCGTAGGAAAGCCGGCCGGCGCGATACATCGCCAGCCGCTCGCGGTTCTGCGTGTCGCTGCCGGTGAACGCCTCGTTCAGCACCTGCCAGACGGTCTTGTCCTCGGGGTGCGTAACGAGCGTCCCGTCCACGTCGAAGGCCACCAGGTCGAAACGCTTCATCTCATCAAAGTGTAACATCCGCCGATCCGGCCCGGCCCTCGAGCCGGCAGCCCGAAGCGCTTCCAGGGCGTATAATTTCGGTGCAGCCCGCACGATCCGGATGGAGTTCGACCTTCCCGGCGGAGGTTCTCCCCGCCGGTGGGACCTGTCGTCAGGAGGTGTCGCCATGGCCGTGGTCTTCGATCCCGAGACCCTGGACCGGCTTCGGACCATGACCCCTCGGCAGGCGTACGCGACCGCGAAAAGCGCGGTGTACGGCTCCGGCGCGGTCGGCTCGGAAGACTTCCTCGACGCCTACGAGCAGATGGTGGACGAGGGAATACTCACCTGGGAACAGGTCGGCGAGTTCGAGAGCTGAACCGAGCCTCCTTCATCCCTTCCTGCGAAGGAGGAGGGTCCGGCTCCCCTCGGACTCGAGCGCGGCGAAGACTTCTCTGAGCTCCGCGTAGCGCTCCGGTTCGACGACCGGTGCGTCGAGGGTGAGTTGTGTCCGCACGGTCACCTTCCGCCCGTCCCGGCGAAAGGTGCGCGCCAGGGAGCCGGTGGCGTTCGAGATCGACGCGTCGAGGGGAAGCACGGCCACCTCGATCCCGTCGGGAAGCGACACGACCACCTCGACGATCTCGGTGGCCGGGGCCGGCAGGACGAGCGGGAGCGTCCGCTGCCCGCGATGGATCTGCAGCGAGCGGCCGGCGAGGCCGCCGGGAACGCGAGGCAATGAGAGGCGAAACAGCCCCGAGGGTGGAGCGGCGAGCGAGCCGCCCTCGAACGTTCCTCGGATCGCGGTCAACTCGGAGCTTCGCTGCCCCGTGAAGACTTCCTTCACCTTCGCCCCGCCGAACGCGGAAACGACGCGCGACGCCAGGGGGGTCGCGCGGTTCTTCGAGCGGTCGAAGGAAGCGAGCGAGTTGTAGACCCCGCCGAGGTCGATGTCGGCGGATCCCGACAACCCGAGGTCTTTACCCGCGTCGGCGACCGTGAGTTCGACGCGGATCGACGCGCGGTTCGCGGCCGGGTCGAGTTCGGGCTGCACCTCGGGAGCCCGGGCGGCGCCGTCCAGCACGAGGACCGCGCGTCCCGCCAGGTGGGAGCGGTTCCTGCGATCCGAAGACGCGGACGGGTCGAGCCAGACGGCATGCGGTCCGGCCTGGACGCGCACCCAGACTTCGTCGAGCTGTGGCAGGCAGGGGACGTCGGCGGCGATCTCGCGTTCGGAGGCGGCGAGCGCGATCTTCGCGTCGAGCCCCACCGCGCGAAGCATGGCGGCCAGGAGCACCCCCTTTTCGAGCGGGTGGCCGACGCTGCTTCCCAGCACGGCGCCCGCGGGACGGACCGCGTAGTCGAACGCCGCCACCGGCCAGGAGACGGTCTCGAGCCCCTCGACGACGAAGGCATGAATCCGCGCGAGTTGCTCCGCTTCGAGCGCCGTCTCTCCCGCGATCTCCTCGGCTTTCGCCTTCACCGCGGCGTCGGGGGCGATCGCGCTCTCGACGCGCTTCTCGATCCATTCGCGAACGTACGCCCAGCTCGGAGCGGCCGAGAATACGAGCCGCTCGACGCCGGCCCGCCCCGACGATAGCTCGGCGAGATTCGCCGCCGGCACGTCCCGCCGGCGAAACGCATACGACTCGCTCCCGGCGCGAGCCGAGACCTCGAGCGCGAGCCGCGTGCGGATCGCGGCCCATCGGAGCCGGACTCCCTCGGGCACCTCGATCACGACGGACTGATCCAGGACCGGCAGGTCGCCGCGAAGCTCGATCGTCCCCCAGAGCGGGACGCCGGAAGGATTCCGGTCGGCGATGGTGTAGGCGAGAACCGACGTCGACCCGTGTTCGACGCCGACCTGCGACACCACCATCTGCCGCATGAACGCGTACGGAACCGCCCACTGCAGCTCGGGCGCGGTGTTCGGAACCAGGCTGTTCTCCTTCGCGTCCCGGACGGTCCCGTCCTTCATGTAGGTGCGAGCCTGCTCGACGCGCATCTCCGACCGCGCGTCGTTCCAGTCGATGCGAGGGTCGAAATAGCCGTGGCGGGACACCCACTCCTCGATCATCTTGACGGCGGTCTCGCTCCGGCGAACGACCCGCCCGTCGGCGCCGAGCGTCAGCGTGAGGTGCTGCCGGAGAATGAGGCCGTCGTCGTCCGGCCGGGCCTCGCGCCCCGGCGCGTTCCGGACCCAGTCCGGAGCGCCGCCGGCCGAGGCGGCAGGAAAGGCGAAAGACGCGGCGATCGTCATCGCCGCGAGCAGCGTTGTCGTGACCGGCTTCGCCATGGCCTACCTCCCTCTCTCGATCACGACCGGATCGTCCGGAAGCGTCTTCGACTCGCGCACCACGTCGCGGAAGTTGCCGTAATCCTCCACCGCGACCTCCCGCCGCTTCACCGTCAGCCGGTACGTGTAAGCGAGCTTCCCGTCCTTGACCTTAGTGCTCGTCGAGAGCGACGCGGCCTTGCCGTCGAGGGCGCGGTCCTTCGGCAGGGCCACCACACGGAACCCGGCGGGGAGGGTCAGCGTCTCCGAGACGTCCATCATTCTCGGCGCTCCGAGTTGCACCGCCTGCGTCCTCGTGTCGTCGTCCGCGGCCAGAAGGTAAGGGGCGAGCGAGGGCTGGGCGACCGGATGGCGCGAGGCCGGCGATGAGAAGATCAGCCGGCTCCCCTCGGCCAGGGCGTATCCGGGAACGCGGTACCGGACCTCGAAACGCACCGGCGTGCCGACGTCCTGGAGTTTGGCGTAGTCCACCCGGACCTTCTCGACGGTCGCTCCCGTGCCGAGGTGGGAGACGACCTCCTCGAACCAGGCCTGCCGGTCGCGCGCCGCGGAGGCGTGGACCATCTCCCTCCGCAGCCGCTGGTCGGCCACGCCACGTCCCGAGATCGTGAGCGTTCCCGACAGGTTCCCCTTCTCGTCGAGGGACGCGACAGAATCGATCCGGACCTTGTTCCCCTCCGGGTCGAACGCCGGCGTCTTCTGGAGCTCCTCTCCGCGAGGCGTGCCGATCACGTAGTGCTGCTCCCCCTCGGCGCTCGACCAGACTTCGGGCGAGAACACGACCCAGGTCGGGTCGAGCATCTCGAAGCCGCCGTCCGCTGTTTTCCGCGCCACGACGCAGTGGTTGAACTGGTCGGCGGGAATCCGCTCGACGCGGGCGCCGGCCATCGTCATGGCGGGATACGCCTCGTACCCCGCGGCGCGGAGCATCGTGATCGCCATTCCCGCCTTGTCCTTGCAGACGCCGGAGCGGTCGCCGAAGATCATGGCGCCGGGGTGGAGCGTGTACCCCTCCCCTTTCCCCATCGTGATTCCGGAGTACCGGATGTTGTCCGCGGACCAGTGGACGATGGCGGCGACCTTGTCCTCGTCGCGCGCGACGCCTCGCGTCAGTTCGGCGACCTTCGCCCGGATCGCCTCGTCCGAAGCGAACTGCGGATCGTTGATCTGGGCGAACCAGCGGGACTTCTCCGGCCAGGACGGGACCGTGGCGAGCACCACCTTCGGCTGTACGTCCGCCGCCGCGACCGCCCGGGTTTCGGCGTGGAACGTGGGGAGGTCCTCCTTCCAGAACCGGTACGTCAAGTGCGCGTCGTCGAACGACACGTACGTCCTGACCTCGCCGCCGTACGTCTCGAACTGCACCGGCTTGTCGCGCGGCGTGACCAGCTCGTAGTGGCGCAGCTTGACCGGGACCGAGTCCTGGAAGTACACGACGTCGTAGAAGTGGCCGCGCATCGGAGGGGTGTATTTCTCGTCGTCGCCGCCGCCCACAGTGGCGCCCGTCACGCCCAACTCGTCGAGGTAGGCGATCAGAAACCCCTTCATGTAGGTCTTGATCTCCACCGCGTCGCCGACGGCGAGGCGGGGGAGCGGCACGAGCTTCATCCGTGCCCCCCAGTAGATCGCGTCCTGTGGCTGCGGGAGATCGACGGCGCTCTCGGCGGGAACGGTCTCGACGGTCCCGTCGCGACGCAGCACCCTGAGCGACCGGACCTCCACGAGATTCGACGTCGGGTCGAAGTCGAGACGAAGCCGGGCCAGCTGGGCCGCCCCCTTCTCGCCGAGGCACTTCACCAGCTGCCAGTCGTGGATGTGAGCGAGCCCCGACGGCTCGACCTCGACCCGGGTGCGCTTGAACACCGTCACGAGGTCGGCGCCGCCGTTGTCCTTCTCGGTGCCGGCCTTCTCCACCAGGGCACGGAGGTCGGCGTCGGTGGACGGCGCGGGGGGCTCCTGCGCCGAGGCCGCGGCCGGCGCGGCAACGGCGGCGAGTGCCGCGAGAACGACGAGAATCGAAAGAGAGGTTCGTCGGGGCATGCGCTCTCCTGTTGACCGCTGGGGCGGAAGCCCCCGTTATAGAGGAACCGGGCGCCGTTTGGCAATGCGGGAAAAGGGGACAGTCCCTGCCGTTCTCACTCCGGCACGAACGGGTAGCCGGCGGTGACGAAGCCCGTCAGCGCTCCCTGGTCGTTCCGTCCGATCCCGATGGAAACGGGCCCGAGGAATCGGGTGTGGGCGGTCACGCTCGCACCGAATCCGTACATTGTCTCGCCGCTTCGGAGCCCTCCCCGAGACGGCGAGGTTCGGACCGCATCGGCCCCTGCCTCGAGGTACAGCCGCGCGGCGCCGACGTCGAGCCAGCGGAGGCGCCAGGTGGCCCCGGCCCGGGCGTAGTCGGGGGCCGCGGCGCCGTACGGAACGAATCCGTAGAGGTCGCGGTAACCGCCCGGGTTGAACCAGAGAGGGCGGCGTTGCGCGCCCTCGGAGAGACCGACCCCGATCCGACCGGTGAGCGTGTGGCGCCGACCCGAGCCGAACGAGAGTTGACGGTCGGCACGCGCCTCGGCCCTCCACAGCGCTTCGCCGTCGACGCTGCGCTCGAGCGCGAGCCGGAAGGCTCCGCCCCGAGTCGGAAAGAACAGCCGGTCGTGCCGGTCGAGGTCGAGCGACAGCACCGCCGACGTCCGATCGAGGACGCCGGCCGGGGCCGACGCCGTCGCCTCGAACCGGTCGGACTCCCATCGAATGCCCCCCTGCAGCGACGCTCCCCAGTGCGTGCCGCGGATCAGGGTCGCCCACGCCCGCGTCCCGCGCCAGGGTTCGGCGAGGCGGTCCACGAGCCGCTGGTCGCGGTCGGCCACCGGCGTCTTCCCGGTGAACAGCGTGGCGCCCACGTCGGCGCCGAGATTCTGGAAGCCGGCGCCATACTCGGTCCGGTAGCGCAGCGTCAAGGCCGAAACGTCCGACGCGCCGCCGGCGACGAGATCCACGAAATCGCCCCGGCCGGTCAGGTTGGCCTTGGCGGCGCGCGCCCAGCCGGACCAGCCCACCGCGCCGCGGTACGAACCGCCCGCCGACGCCTCGAAGTAGTCGTCGCCGCGCACGCGCACCACGAGGTCCGTCCGCCCGTCGTCCCGGCGGCGCGGCTCGAGGGACCACTCGAAGATCGCGCCGCGGGCGATCATCTCGTCGAGCCGTTCCGCCAGCCGGTCGAAGCTGAATCGCCGATCCTGAAGGTCCTCGAAGAATCGCTGGGTGCGCTCGATCCGGATCTCTCCCTGGACCTCGGTTCGGATGGTTCCGATCGGGAGATCCGACACGCGGACGGTGACCGTGCCGGTCGTGGGGTCGAAGCTCCCTTCGGTCATCGCCACGAGCACGCGCCCTTCCTCGATCAGCGCCTCCCGGACTTTCCCGCCGGCCCGTGCGAGGGCCTCCCAGGAGAATCCCTCGCCGCTGGGAAGCAGGGCACCTGGCGTCAGCGGTAGAGGACCCGGGTCGCCGACGATCTCGAGGGCGCGCGCCGGCGGGTTCTCGCGAAGCACGAACCGCAGCCGCCGTCCTTCGGGAGTTTCGATCCAGTCGACGCGGCCCGTCTCGAACGGGCCGAGATTGAGCAGCCGCGCCAGCTCGGCCGCGACACGGTAGCGCGTCACGGCCCCCGGGGCGCCGCCGAGCCGCTCGGCGATTCGCGCCGGCGCGATCCACGAGGTCCCCTCGACGTCGATCGCGTCGAAGTCCACCGGCGCGCGGTCGCGCGAGCGCGCCTCGAGGAGAGCCCAGAGCGCTTCGCGCTGGATTCGGTACGCCTCGCGTCCCAGTTGCACGAGCCGGTCCACGTTCGTCATGAAGTCGACCCGCGTGATGTCGAGGACCGCGGGGGTCATCACGAGGTCGGCGCGAGCGAGGGACTCCCGTCCCTGGTCGGCCATCAGGATGCTCACCGATCGGTTGAGGTTGTCGAACGCGCCGCGGAGCGTGTGGGCCGGCGAGATCCCTTCCGACACGTCCACCGCGATCACGGTGTCCGCGCCCAGCGACCGGGCGGTGTTCACCGGGATGTTCTCGACGACGCCACCGTCGACGAGGAGCGAGTTGCCGACCCGTACCGGCTCGAAGAAGCCGGGCACGGCGAATGAGCCTCTCACGTAGCCGACCAGGTCGCCTGAGGCCGGGGCCACGTGCTCCCCCGTGAGGATGTCTCCGGCCACCGGGCGGAACCGGTACTTGAGGCGGTCGAAATCCCCGCCCGATTCCAGTTGTGCCCGCAGGAGATACCGGTACAGCTCTCGTTCGAGGAGCCGCGACTCGGTGAGCGCGCCGACCTTGAGCGACTCGCGGCGCCGAAAGCGCATCCTGACGAGGGCGCTCCGCTGCTGGATGTCCTCCGACTCCGCGAGCGCGCGCTGCCGCACGTCGAGCCCCGCGATGATCGCGCCCCAGTCGTGGCGCTTCAACATCGCCACGATCTCCTCGGGAGCGTATCCCGCAGAGACGAACGCTCCCGCCAGCGCGCCGATGGAGTTGCCGGCCATCCCGTCGAACTCGACGCCGTCCTCGTGGAGCGAATCGAGAACGCCGAGATGAGCGAGTCCGCGTGCTCCGCCGCCGGAAAGCGCCAGGGCGAGCGAAGGTCTCCCCGGGACGGTCCAGCGAGGGTAGGGGTTGAATCGGCCGTCGGGCCCCAGCCGTTCGGCGATCACGGTGTCGAGCCGGCGCTCCGCGATCTCCTCCGCGCGCGATTCGCTCGCGGGGGAGATCGCCAGCTGCATCAGGAGCAACCCACCGGCGAACCTGAGGACCATCGCGACGGCTAGCTTCGGCAAGAATCCTCCCCCAAAATAATGTCCCCATTTCTCAGAAGCCACAGTTCGGCGCGCGGCAGGGAGGGGAGGCTCAGCGCGCGGCGGACGGTCTCCGCGTAGAGGGCGAGTTGCGGGCCGTAGCGCGCGCTCGCCTCGAGCGGGTCGAGCGCGCGGTCGGTCTTGTAGTCGGCGACGACCACGGACCCGTCGGTGTCCCGGTAGAGCAGGTCGAGGATGCCGGTCACCGTGGTCCCGTCCGTTTCGTGGAGGAGCAGGGGGACCTCGCGGCCGAGCACCTCGACCGACAGGAGCTTCGCCGCGAGCGGCGACGCGACGAACGCGTCGAGAGCCTCACGGGCGTCTCGCTCGACCGCGGCGGCGTCGGCGCCGTGCTCCTCCGCCGCGCGCCGCGCGAGCTCCTGGAGCGAGGCGTCGATCGGTGCCCCGGAGCGCGGGTCCCACCGCTCGAGAGCCGCGTGGACGGCGGTCCCGGCCGCGAGCGCGGTGTCGCGGCCGGGCGCCGCGGCGGACTCCGACGCGTCGGCCGCCTCGACGGCCGCGAGGCGCTCTTCCTTGATGCCGCTCGGCTTCCGGAACGGAGGCCGCGCGCGCTCGGCGAGAACGCGCGTCGCCTCGACCCAGCCGGCGACCGCCTCCGGCTCCTCACGTGCCGGGAGCGTCGGCGCCTTCGGAAGCGAGGCGCCCGGGGCGGTTCGGTGGAGGACCCTCCCGCCGTCGATCGTCGCGCCGTCGGCCGGAGGCGGATCCGGCGAGTAGCCCCAGGCTGCCAAGGCATCGATCCACGGCGCCTTGCCGTCACGGCTCGGCCGGGCGGCGAACAGCACGAGCGTCTCTCGCGCGCGGGTCAGCGCGACGTAGAGCGTGCGAAGCTCCTGCGCGCGATCGTGGAACTCCTCGTCTCGATCGAGCCAGACGTCGACGGGGCCTCGGATCCCCTTTCCGCGGAGCGCCAGCACTTGCCGGCCCGAGGGGAGGCGCGCGAGACGCGCCGTCTCGTCCTGCGCCCCGCGGCCGGCGCTCTTCTCCCTCGCGAGGTCGGCGACGATCACGATCTTGCTCTCGAGCCCCTTGGCCTTGTGGATCGTGAGCACGCGGACGACGTCTCCCGCCTCGTCGGCGAGCGGCGAGTCCCCCTCGGCGATCCCCGCGTCCTCCTTCTCCAGCGCGTCGAGCACCTCGCCGAGCGAGAGCTTGCCATCCCGCGTCAACGAGGCCGCGGCCGACGCGAGTTTGCGGAGATTGGCGACGCGTTGCGCCCCTTCGTACGCGAACGCGCTCAGCGGGAGGATGGCGGTTTTCTCGAGGACGCGCCGCACGAGCGCGTCGGCCGGGAGGTCGGTCTCCGCCGAGAGAGAACGTAGCGTCTCGAACGAGCGGGCGATCGCCGGGAACGCTGCGGCGTCGACCGGGTGCTCGAACGACCACGCGTGCCGCGCGGCCGCGTACTCGAGTAGCTCCGTGTCCTTCACCCCTCCCGCGGGGGAGCGGAGGAACGCGAGGAGCGCCACGGGGTCCGACGGCCTCGAAATCGCACGGAGCGCCGCGAGGAGGTGCGCCACCTCGGTCCGCTCGACGAACTGCCTGCCGCCGTCCACGACGAAGGGGATGCCGGCGTCGCGCAGGGGGCGCAAGTAGAGCGCGAGATTCGTGAAGGAGCGCAGCAGCATCATCACGTCGCCGAAGCGGCGGCGCTCGCGCTCTTTCAGATCCAGGATGCGGGCCGCGACGGCGATCCCCTCGCGCTCCCGGCGCCGGTCGACTCCCCCCGTGGCGTCCACCGTGACGATCTCGACCCCGGGACCGGCCACGGGCTTCCCAGGGACGGCGTCGATCGGGAGGTAGGGCGGCTGGTAGGGGGACGCCGTCCACTGCGAGCGGAACAGCCTGTTGATCGGATCGATCAACGCTTCGGTGCTGCGGAAGTTCGTCGTCAACTCGAGGTGCTCGCCCCCCTCGGCCATCACACGGTCCACCGCTCTCCGGTACGCGCCGTAGTCGGCCCCGCGGAACCGGTAGATCGACTGCTTCGGGTCGCCGACGATGAACAGGCGCCCCGGAGCGAGCGGCACGGCGAACGGATCGCTCCGGCGGTCCCCCTCGACGCCAGCGAGGAAAAGCACGATCTCGTACTGCATCGGGTCGGTGTCCTGGAACTCGTCCACGAGCAGCAGCCGGTGCCGGCGGCGCGCGGCCTCGCGAATCTCAGGGTGGTCGCGAAGCAGGTCGCGCGCGAGCGAGAGGAGGCCGTCGAACCCCACGGCGCCGCGCCCGAGCAGCCGGCGCCTCGCGGCGCGTGCGAAGGGGGCAACGGCCTCCACGAGGAGGGAGCAGACCTCCGGGTCGGTCGCCGCCAGATCGCGAATCAGCGCGTGTGCCTCCTTCGCCACCGCCTTCATTTCTTCCGGATCGACGCCGCGGAGCTTGGAGTTGGGCCCGAGAGGGTCCTTGAGCAAGCGGCCGGCGAGCACCGGGTCGCGCTCGGCGAACTCGCGGAAGGGCGAGAAGCCTCCCGACCGGAGCCGGTCGAGCGCCTCGCGGTACGCGCCGAAACTCGCGATCGCCGCCGGGGTCATCCCTGTCTGCTCGCGCAGCAGAGCGTCGATTCGTCCCATGAGCCCCGACGCCTCGTCTTGGAAGAGCTCCGCGACGTCCGCGTCGTGCCCCGCGTCGAGGAGCTCCTCGGGAATGGAGAAGGAGGCTAGCTGCCGCGCGAGCGACTCGCACGAGCCGGGTCTCACCTTCGGGAGGAGGCGCCGCCAGATCGCCTCCCGGGGGGCTTCCCGGCCCAGCTCGACGGCGAGGAACCGCTCCCACGCCTCGTCGAGCACGTCGTCGTAGACCGGCCCCTTGTCCACCTCGAATCGCGGGTCGACCCCCGCCTCGACCGGAAACGCGCGGAGGAGATCGGCGCAGAACGCGTGGATCGTCGTCACGACCGCCCGATCCATGTCCACGACGGCCGCGAGCGCGAGCTTCGCCACGTCCGTGGCGGCGACCTTCCGGTCATCCGTGAGGTGCGCGAGCGCACGTCCCCAGGCTTCCGAGAGATCGGGCGCCGCCCCGTCGCGAGCCGCCGCGTGCAGCGCGTCGAGGCCGGCGGCGAGCCGGTCGCGCATCTCGCCGGCGGCCTTCTCCGTGAAGGTGATCGCCGCAAGGTCGCCCACCCGCAGGGTGCCGGCGCCGATCGCCACGAGCACGCGCTCCACGAGGAGGCTGGTCTTCCCCGTGCCCGCGCCCGCCTCGACGACGAAGTTGCGCTCGAACTCGGTGGCCGCGCGGCGGCGCGCGACGGAATCGCGGAGCGGAGCGGCGGTCACGGCGCGGCCCCCGCGGCCCTCACGTCCGCGAGCGTCGGCTGCTTCTTCTTGGTCTTTCGCGCGAGGTCGCGGTAGTCCCGGGACTCGGGAGCGAAAGTCTCGCGATGCGCCGTCGGCGGGTGGTTCCGGCGGCACGCGCCGACGTAGGAACAGTAACCGCAATGACGGTCCTTGCGCAGCGCGAACGCCCCGTCGCGCGCGAGACGAACGAGAACCCGGAGCGTTTCCAGGACGCCGGCTTCGACCTCCGGCCGGGAGAACCCCTCGAAGGCGGCGTGTGAAACGGTCCTCGTCCCGGCTGTGATGCCGACGTAGTTCGGGCCGACCCCGAGCAGCTCCACGGAGGCGTCGGCGCCTGCGATCATGGCGTAAAGGGGAACCTGGAGCCGGATTCCCTTCAGCATCATGCTCTCGTCGGCCCGTTCCTCCAAATCCTCGCCGGTCTTGTAGTCCCCCACCCGGCCGATCGCGCCGCGCCGCGAGATTCGGTCCATGCGCCCTTCGATCTCGACGGTCACGCCGTCGCCGAGATCGACCGGCCTGGCGCGCTTCTCCTCGAACGACTCCGGGATCCACCCGTGCCCCGCGAGGCGCGCGAGGTCCTCGCCGAGAAACGCGTCGATGGCCGCCAGCCAGCGTTCGCGCTCGATGTCCCACAGGACCGGCAGCGTCTCGGTCAGCCGCGATCCTCCCCCGGCGAACTGCTTTTCCCACGCCTCTCTCAGGAGCGCCCGGGCGCGCCGCGTTGCTTCGGCCTCGCACCCCGCGCCGAACAGCCCCTCGCCGCGAAGCGTCCGGTACACCGAATCGAGGAGCGCGTGCACGCGCTCGCCGAGATCCCACCGCGCGATCTCGAACGCCGAGCTTGGCTCCTCGAGCTCGTACACGTGGAGCGCGTGCCGGAAGAAGAACTGCAGCGGGCAGCGCCCGAGTCTCTCGAGGGCCGTGACCGCCGCGTGGGCGAGGCGGACCTTCCCGGCCCCGACTCGGCCATCGTACGGCGACGTCGCGGGCTCGAAAGACTCGGTCGCGAGCAGCATTCGCATGCCGTCCGCGAGCGACCCGCCGTCGCGCTCCCCGAGGATCCTCGCGGCGTCTTCGCCTCCGTCGCCGCGAAGGGCGATCAGCAGCGTCTCCTCCGTGGGGGAGAGGATCGCAAGGTCCTCGACGAGCGCTTCGAGCCGGCGCGCCGGGTGCGCGGGGATCTTCCTCGCCGCCTCGCGCGCGGCGTCGACGCTCGGCTTCCCGATCGCCACGCGAGCGACCTCCCGGAGCGCGATCGACGCGGTCCGCGATTTTCCCTCGTCGTCGGCGCGCTGCCAGGACACGTCGAATCGCTCGCGCGCCGAGCCGAGCACGAGCGCCAGGAGAAGGCGCTCCTCGTCGGCCGCGTCGGTCCGCACCGGCACCGGACGGCCGGTCGCCTCGCGGAGCCTCTCGCGCGTGGCGTCGGAAAGGAACGGGTCCTCGCGCGGCACGCGGGGGAAGGCGCCGGAGTTCATCCCGACGAGGAACACCCGGTCGAACGTCAGCCCGCGCGCCTGCGTCGCGTCCAGGACGCGGAACCCTCCGTCGTCGAAGGCGCGAGGGGAGAGCGCGACATCGTCCACCGCCCCCTCGAGCCAGGCGATCATCTCGGCGAACGGCACGTCGCGGGCGTCGCCGAGCAGCGTCTCGAGCGCGCGCATCTCGGAGAGAACAGCGAGGAACGCCTCCTCCGGTCCGTGCGAGTGCCCAGCGTCTAGCGGGCGCACGATCTCGAGGGCGATCCGCTCGACGGCGCCGGCGTGCGCGCGCCAGCTTCGCGGCGCGCCGGGGACGCAGAGGGTGGCGAGAGCCGAGACGGCGTCGCCGATCGAGCGCGCCTCCTCGACGCGCCGCCGGACCCGGTCGTCCGCCTCGCTCCGGTCGTCGCTCCCCTCGACCTCGCGAGCCGCAGAGCGCTCGGCCCACTCGACGAGCCCCGAGGTCCACTCGTCGAGACCGCCCACGATCCCCGCGCGGCGGCTCCAGGCGTCCGCCAGGTCGCCGCCGGGACGCGCCGCGAGGCCCAGGGATTCCCATCGCACGCGCGGCGAGGCGAGGACCTCCACGGTTCGCGCCCGCGGGAAGGCATCGGCCGCGGCGCGAAGGAGCAGGAGCACATCGCGAATCTCCGGCGCGCGGCGGAGGGGTGCCGACGCGGAGGAGGTGTAGGGGAACCGCTGCTCGCCGATCGCCTCGTCGATCGCTCCAGCGTACGGATCGAGACTCCTCGCGATCAAGGCGATCGCCGCCGGCGACGTTCCCTTCGTCACCGCGTCGAGAGCGTGTCGCACCGCGGTCTCGACCTCGGCCACCGCGCCCTGCGCGTTCTGGAATCGCACGCGATCCGAGGGGAGAGGCTCCGCGATCGGCGCGTCCTCGTCGAAGAGCGACGCCAGTCGCGGCCCGAGGAGCCCACCCGGCCGGTCGGCGAGCCGCTCGATCGGACCCCCTCCGTCGACGAGGTGGCGCTGCGCGAAGTTCGCCGCGTACGCCGAGACCCTCGCCCCCGGTTCGATCGGGGAAAGGAAGGCCACCTCGCGCCCGCGGTCGAGCGCTCGAATCAGCTCGAGGTGCACGCCGATGATCTCGTAGGCGCCGTGGTGGACGATCGTCCGGTAGCGCGCGGCGAAGCGTTCCGCCGACGCCGCGGCCTCGCGCGCGAGGTCCGCGTCGTCGACGACACCGGACGAGCGCAAATGGGCGAGCGCCGCGACGTACCTTTCGAATAACGCGGCGAGCGCCTCCTCCCTCGATCCGCGGGCCGCCGACCGGAACTCCGCGGGGGCGACGCCGGCGTCCCGAAGGTCCCTGATCGTGTCGAGGATCGCGCCGATCGCCCCCGGACGCTCCTTCGCGAAGCGAGCGAGCGGGTCTCCCGGCGATCCCGCGAGCGCCCCCTTCAGGAGCGCCTCGAGGAGCGGCCGCGTCAGGACGCGCGGCGGCGGCGCCGCGAGCCCCTCGAGGATCGTCCGCGCGAGCGCCCGGTGGTGGAGGACCTCGACGACGAGGCACGCGCCCTGACGCTCCGCGATCCGCCGCCTCGCGTGCGCGGCGAGGCGCGCGGTCGGGACGATGACCAGCACCGGCGCCAGCGCGTCCTCGGTTTTCGACGCGGCGACCCGGTCGAGCAGCTCCGACTCGAGCACGAACGGATCGGGGTGGACGAGAACCTTCACCGGCCGGCCTCCACGCGGCAGCCCCGAGCATGGCTGCCGCGAGTCCGCGATTCTACGCGAAATGAACCCGCGGCCTCCCCCTTGACCTGCGGGGGGGTTCGAGACGAAATTGACCGGTGGGGAGGGCGGCGACGCATGTTCGAGACCGCGCGGCCATTCCTCCTGGCGATCGCGATCGGGCTGCTGATCGGGATCGAGCGGGAGCGAGCGCACGCCGATCGGGTGGTCCGGGACCCTCTCGGATCGAGGACCTTCACCCTCCTGGCGCTCCTCGGCGCGGTGGCGGCGTTTGTCGAGAGCCAGCCGTTCGCCATCGTGCTCGCCCTGTTCGCGGGGGCGATCATCCTGGCCGGCTACATGCGCCAACCGATCGGGCCCGAGGGGTCGGGCGTCGGAGCGACCACAGAGGTCGCGGCGATGGTCACTTTCACCCTGGGCTACCTGGCCCGGTACCAGGTCGAACTGACCGTCATGCTGGCGGTCATCACGCTGGTCGTGCTCGCGCTCAAACCGCGCATCCACCATTTCGCGCAGGCCGGACTTTCCACGAAGGAGGTCTCGGCGGCGCTCACGTTTCTCGTGATCGCGTTCGTCGTCCTCCCGCTCCTCCCCAACCGCGCGATGGACCCGTGGGGGTTGTTCAACCCCTTCCGGCTCTGGCTGCTCTTCGCGTCGATCACCGGGATCGGCTTCTGCGGTTACTTCGCGGTCCGCGCGCTCGGGCCCGATCGTGGGTTCCCGGTGGCCGGCCTGTTCGCCGGATTCGTGTCGTCCACCGCGGCGACTCTCTCCCTCGCCCGGAAGGCACGAGAGACGGCCGGGCTCGCCGGCCCGCTGGCGGCGGGGATCGTGCTGGCCAACGTGGCCTCGGCCACCGCGCAACTGGTGGTGGTCGCCGTGGCGAACCCGGAGCTGGTCCACGAGGTGATGCCGGTGGTCGGCGCGCCGGTGGCGGTCGGCGTGCTCGCCACCGCCGCGGCTCTCTGGAACTTCGGCCGGACCGGGCAGGCTGGCGAGACCGCCTCGGCCTTCACGGTCGAGAATCCGCTCGCCCTGAGATCGTCGGCGGCGTTCGCCGCGGCGCTGGCCGTCGTGCTCGTGGTCACCTCCGCGGCGACACGGTACTTCGGCTCGGCAGGTGTCCTGGCGACCGCGGCGATCGGCGGAGCGGGGGACGTGCACGCCGTGACCCTCGCGGTGTCCACCCTGGCCGCGGCCGGGACGATCTCGCAGCACGACGCCGTCCTCGCCATCGTCGTCGGGTTCGTCGCGAACATGGTGGTCAAGATCACGCTTGCCGGCTGGGCGGGAGGGCGGAGGCTGCTGCTCGTCGCGGCGCCACCGCTTCTCGTCATGATGGCCGCGTGCGTCGTCGCTTTCCTGGTGTTCGTGCGCCGATGACGCGCCGGGCGGCGGCGGGACTGGCCGCGATCCTGGCGCTCTCGCCGGGATGCGGCGGAGGCGTGAAGCCGGTGGAAAGCACGAAAGCGACTCGAGCGCTGGAGAAACCCGCTCCGCCGAGGCCGGTCGAGCGGGTGGACGGTCCGTGGGGACGACTGCGGGTTGACGACGGCGGCTCGGGGATCGCGCTCCCCGTCGTGTTCGTGCACGGGCTGGCTGGAGACCGGACGCTCTGGCGCGCGCAGCTCGATCATTTTCGGAAAACGCGGCGCGCCCTCGCGGTGGACCTGCACGGACACGGCGAGTCGGCGCAAGAGACGGGCGGCGACTACACGATTCCGTCGTACGTCGCCGATCTCTCGGCGGTCGCCGAACGCCTCGCGTTGGGGCCGTTCGTCCTGGTAGGGCACAGCCTGGGCGCCGCGGTGGCGAGCGGCTACGCCGCGGCGAGGCCCGACCGCGTGGCGGGACTCGTTCTCGCGGACCCGTCGGGGGACAACACCAAGCTGCCGAGAGGAGAGTCGGAGGCGATGCTCCGGCAGATGGGCCCGGAGACGTATCCCCGCTTCATGCGAAAGTACTTCGGCCAGATGATGCCGGGGTCGGACCCGGCGGTGAAGAGCCACGTTCTGCGGATGCTCCGCCTCGCTCGCCGCGACGTCGTCGTGGCCACGTTCAGAGGAGGTCTGGCGTACGACCCGGTCCCGGCCCTCAGGAGCTATCCGGGGCCGAAGCTCGCGGTGGTCAGCGATCTGAACGAGGGACCGTACAGCCTTCGCCGCGCCGTACCGGAGTTGCCGTGTCGGGTCATGGCGGGGACCGGCCACTGGCCGATGCTCGACCGGCCCGAGGAGTTCGACGGGATCCTCGACGAGTTCCTGGCGAAGGCGGACCTGGCGGCTCGGGGACGTTGAGCGACGCATTCCCGGACACGCGACCGACGTGCCGCAGCTTGAACTTCCGACCCCTTCCGCGCCGCACGTCGCCCACGCCTCGCCGAACACCGCGGCCCGTTCCATCGCATTCCCTCGCCCGTGACGTCTCGGGCGTGCTGTGGAGTGTGTACCGCCGCGGCTCCCCGCGTGCAGCGGGAATCTCGGGGCCACCGCGGGGCCCTTGGCGAAATCGGCTTGCTTGCGTAGAGTCGGGGTATGAGACGGCGCCTCCTGAGCGGCCTGGCGATACTGGCGGGTGTTTTCGTCGCGGGCACGGTCGGGTACCACCTGATCGAGGGCGCGTCCTTCTGGGACGCGTTCTACATGACGGCGATCACACTCACGACGGTCGGGTACCGCGAGGTGTTCCCGCTGTCGCGCGTCGGCCAGGGATTCACGATCCTGCTCCTCGTCTCGGGCCTCGGCCTTCTCTTCTTCGTGGCCCTGGAGGTCGTCCGCCTGTTGCTCGAAGGCGAGCTGCGCGAGTTCCTGGGTCACGCCCGGAGGTCGAAGATGATCGAGCGTCTCTCGGGTCACGAGGTCGTCTGCGGGTGGGGACGGATGGGGGAGACGGTCGTCGAGGAGCTGCTTCGCCAGAAGCGGGCGGTGGTCGTCGTGGAGCGCAATCCCGAGAGGCTGCGCCGCCTTCGCGAGAAGGCGATCCCGGCGCTCGAGGGGGACGCCACGAACGAGGCCACTCTTCGCGCCGCGGGCGTCGAGCGGGCGCGCGGCCTCGTCGCCTGCCTTCACGACGACGCGAACAACCTCTACACCGTCCTCACCGCGCGCTCCATGAACCCGAACCTCTTCATCGTCGTTCGCGCGGGGGGGGACGGCGCCGAGGACCGGATGCGCCGCGCCGGAGCGAACCGCGTGGTCAACCCGTATCAACTCGGCGGGACCCGTCTGGCCCTGTTGCTGGTCAAGCCGGCCGTCGTCGACTTCCTCGACCTGTCGCTCGGTCCGACCGGGGAGGAGCTGGCGATCGAGCAGGTGCGTCTCGCGGGCGTGGGCCCGCTCTGCGGCGTGACCCTCGTCGACGCCGACCTGCGAAAGCGCTGGGGCATCGGTGTCGTCGCGGTGCAGCGAGGCAGCCAGCTCCACCCGAACCCGGATTCCGATTTCAGGCTGGACGCCGGAGACGTGCTCGTCGTGCTCGGGCCCCGAGATCGGCTCGCAAGGTTCGAGACGGAAGTGTGCGTCGAGGGCGCCTCTTCCTGAAAGGCGGGACGGCGCCGCCGCTACTTGCCGATGCTCACTTCTGTTCACAACCGAACACGACTCGGCTGACGCATGGGCTGAACTCCGCGACGTCAACGAGCGTCGCACCCGAATCCAACTTCGCGGATTCCCGATCTGGCCGCTCTTGAACGCCGAATCGCGCTTCGGTTCATTACTTGGACCCTACGGGACCGTTTACGGTTCGCCTGCCACCGAGACCTTCGCGACGGAAAGCCATAGCATAGAATGTACCCGATAGGGTATAATTTTGTCTTATTTCATCCATCGCCAGCTACAATCATCTTCGAGTAATGGCCTATGATACCCGAAAGGGTATATATAACTTGACAGACGGACCGGTTCTGCCAATCATGACGGAGTGTGGTCAATGAATGCACCCGATCGGGACTATTAAAATGGAACTTGCCGCTGAGATCGCCAGACTCCGAAAGGCCGCTGGCCTGACCCAGCCCGAACTCGCGGAACGCTCCGGCGTGGGCCTGCGGTTCGTCCGCGAACTGGAACAGGGCAAACCGACCGTTCGCCTGGACAAGGTGAAGCAGGTGCTCGATCTGCTCGGCCACGAATTGTGCGTGAGGCCCAAGTTATGAGCCGGCAGGCCCACGTTGACTACCGCGACCGCCTAGCGGGCACGCTCACGGAGCTGCCCGAGGGTGGTTATCGCTTCGTCTACGATCCCACCTATCTCGAGCTCGGACCGGCGATCTCATTGACGCTGCCGCTCCAGGCCGCGCCGTTCGAATCGCGCGAGTTGTTTTCCTTCTTCGCGGGACTGGTCCCCGAGGGCTGGTATCTCCGCATCGTCGCGCCGACCCTCAAGGTCGACGAGACCGACACGTTCGGCCTGCTGATGAACACCTGTGAAGACTGCATCGGTGCGGTGAGCATCCGGGCGCTTCCCGCGATATCCCGTGATTCGGGCGAGAGGGTGACCGATGCCACCGATTGACTACGACGCGAGATCGCTCCGCACGATGTTCGGCAAAGCGATCCGCCCGACCATCGCCATCTCATCCAGCGAGATTGCGCTCGAAGCACAAAAGCTCGCGGGCAAACTGAGCCTCTCGGGCGTTCAGCCGAAACTGTCCATGCGCCTCGACGGTGATCGACTCATCCCCGTCGCCCGAGACGGACAGTTCATCCTCAAGCCGCAGACACAGGACTTCGCCGAACTGCCGCAGAACGAGTACCTGTGCATGTCGATGGGCAAGCGCTTCGGCCTGCGCATCGCGCCATGCCTGCTACTCGAACTTTCCGACGGCACGCCCACGTACCTCGTGAAACGATTCGATCGCTACAGGAGAGGCCGGCGTATCGAAAAGCTCGCCTGTGAGGACATGCAGCAGATCCTCGGCGGTCCAGACAAGTACGCCGGCAGCCATGAGCAGATCGCCCAAGCCGTCCGCCAGCACTGCACCTTCATCCCGCTCGAACTCCAGCGGCTGTTCGAGTTAGTGATCTTCAACTTTGCCATCGGCAACGGCGACGCCCACCGCAAGAACTTCTCGCTGCTGACCCGCGACGACGGCATCATCGCGCTGAGTCCCGCTTACGACCTGGTGTCATCCCGGCTGGCGATCCCTGCCGAAAGCGACGAACTGGCGCTGACGGTCACCGGCAAACGCAGCCGCCTGAGCCGCGCCGACTTCCTCGCGTTCGCCGCTCACCTCTCCATCGCGCCCGACTATGCCGGACGGAAAATCGCCGACCTATTGAATCTGCATGGCGAGTTCACCAAGATGATCGCCGCGTCACGACTCAGCCCGGACCTGCGCGACCGACTATCCGGGGTCCTCACGGACCGACTCAATCGCCTCCGGTAGTACTGTCATGCACGTTACCCGATTCACTGCTGAAGGAATGGGTGCCGAGGGCAGGACTATGAGTCGGAGTTCGATCCCGACGAGGGGGTCTGGAAGTTGGCCAAGCAACGCGTCGCGAAACGGAAGGGCATTCAATCTGCGTTTTCGGCCCGACGTCCGTTAATGAAGCCTTCTGTCAACCTACCTCTCCCCGCCCACCTACCACCACCCTGACTCAATATACGCTGTGCGCGTGCCCGGTGCCCGGGGTGCCCGGCGTTCGGTGCCTCCCGGCGGCGAAGTTCCTGTCCGCGATGATCTGATCACGCGGCGATGTGCCAAACGATCTTCTGGTCAGGTGCAATCGCATTGAGCAGCTGCTCCAACCGCCAGTCCCATCCGGGCTCCAGGTTCGAGTGGTACATTCTTCCCGCCATGCCCACACCCAGCCGGGGCCGGGAGGCCTTCGCCGCAGTCCTCTCCCTCGTGGTGTCCGTCTGCTCCTCGTGCAACCGTACCTCGCCACCTCCCGAGCCGACGCCGACCGCCCGGGTCTCTCGGTTGCTCCGCCGCGAGACCCGCGACGTCGTACTCGTCACTGTGGACACGCTGCGGTACGACGCGACCGGCTTTTCCGGCGCGGGCAAGGCCGAGACGCCGATCATGGACAGCGTCGCTGCGGGAGGGGTCGTGTTCACCTGGACCCACGCGCACGCGGTGGTTACTACACCTTCTCATGCCAGCATCCTGACAGGGCTCTACCCGTACCAGCACGGCATCCGCGACAACGGCGGCTTCGTCCTCGCTCAGGGGGTTCCCACCCTGGCTTCCTTCCTGAAAGCGCGCGGCTACGCTACCGCGGCCTTCGTGTCCGCCTTCACCGTGGACCACCGGTTCGGCTTGGGCGCGGGATTCGACCTCTACGACGACGAGGTCGAGAAGAGCGGCCACGAGGTGTTCACGGTCCCGGAGCGGCGGGGTGAGGAAACGGTCTCGCTGGCGAAATCCTGGTGGGAGGCGCATCGGGGAACGCGTCGTTTTCTCTGGATCCACCTTTTCGCCCCGCACTTTCCGTACGAGCCCCCTGAGCCCTTCGCCTCGCGGTATCGCTCCGCCCCCTATTACGGCGAAGTGGCTTGGGCCGACTCCCAACTCGAACCCCTGCTGAAGCCTCTCGTCGAGGGCCGCGACGCCCCCGGCATCGTGATCTTAACGTCGGACCACGGCGAATCCCTCGGCGAGCACGGCGAGTCCGCCCACGGTCTCTTCGCCTACGAGTCCACCTTGAGGGTTCCCCTCGTCGTCTGGGCGCCGGGGATGCTGTCGGCAGGAGCGGACGACCGGCCGGCGCGCCACGTGGACATCCTGCCCACGGTGCTCGATCTCCTGGGGCAGGAGATCCCGCGCGGCCTACCGGGACGTTCCCTTTTCGGTACGGCGCCGCAGGAGCTTGACGAGGGTTCCTACTTCGAGGCCCTCTCCGGCTACCTCAGCCGGGGATCGGCCCCGCTCTTCGGCCGCCTCGAGGGGCGAAGGAAAGCCGTCCGTCTCCCCATCCCCGAGCTCTACGCGCTCGACAAGGACCCGGGGGAGACCACGAACCTGGCCGAGCAGCAGAGGGGGGTCCTGAGGGATCTGCTCTCCAGGCTGCCAGCAGAGGTGGGAACGCCCATCCGGCGGGAAGCGCTCGACGAAGAGGCGGTCAGGAAGCTTCGCAGCTTGGGTTACGTCGTGGCGGACAAGGCCGGGACGCCTCCCTCCGAGTTCGACGAATCCAGCGACCCCAAGAACATGATCCAAGCCCAGCGCGCGCTCGACGAGGCCGGGATGAAGTACCGGTCCGGCGAAATGGAGGCCGCGATCCACATCCTCCAGGACCTCCTGGCGCGATACCCGAAGATGCTGGCGATCTACTTCAAGCTCGGGCTCCTTTACTCCGAAACGGGGAAGTCGGACGAGGCGGTCCGCGTGCTCTCGAACGCTGTTTCGCTCGGGCTCGCCGACGAGCCGCTCTGCAGGCTTCTCGCGTTCAGCCTCACCCGCTCCAGACGCCCCCAGAGGGCCCGGGAGGTCCTCGCTCCGTATCAGGAGTCGGAGGACGCGGACACGCAGTGCGCGCTGGCCCGGATCGCGGTGGCTTTGGGACAGGAGGAGGAGGCTCGCGCTCGATGCCAGCGGGCCCTGCGCCTGGATCCGAAATCCCCCGACGCCTTGCTTGAGTTGGGCATGATCGACGTCCGGCGGGGCCGCTTCGACGAGGCGAAGCGGTCTCTCGAGCTGGCCGTCAAAGGAAATCCCCATGTCGCCATCGGCTGGAACGTCCTGGGGGTCGTCTGGATGCAGTTAGGCGACGCGAGCCGGGCCATGGCCGCGTGGGAGAGGGCGAGCCAGGAGGATCCGAGGTTCCCGGACCCCTTGTTCAACCTCGCTCTTGCCCGGAGCCAGGTGGGCGACTCCGCCGGGGCGATCCGAAACCTGGAGACGTACATGCCCCTGGTGGAAGGCGAGCGGCGCCGGAGGGCCGAAAAGCTTGTCGAGGCGCTGAGGCGGCGCGTTGCAACGGGCGGACGCCCGACCTCGCCGTGACCGAGCCGCCTCCGGTCGTGACCTTATACCAGGCTGAGGGGGCGGAAGGGCATTCAATCTGCGTTTTCGGCCCGACGTCCGGTAATGAGAAGCCTCCTGTCAACCTACCTGTCCCCGCCCACCTACCACGACCTTGACCCCTCTGTCTCCCCCATCCATCGAGCCGGTCGAACCATCACGCTCTCCTTGCGAGAGCGGCGACGAAATGTGTGCCCGCGCTCAGCGCGTGTCTCCGCGCGCCGACCCCGCGACCGCGGCCTGATCCGAGCCTGGGTCCAGTCTCACGAGCAAAGGTGGGTCAGTTTTGGCGAGCGGCGAAGTACCAACCGTCGTACGCGGCGCTGCCGCCGGTTGCCCGCAGGTTCACCTGCGCGAACCGATGCCGTTGGCTGTTGAGTGTGAACGTGCCGGTGTATTCGCCGCCGAATTTCGGGCCGTGGATCGAGATATTGAGGTCGCCGGGCTCGGTGTAGTCGTAGTGCTGAACGCTGACGTTCAACTCGTGCCCGGGTTGCGTCACCGGAGCGCCAGCACCCGGTCCCGTGGGCGTCTGCCCGAACGTCACCGAAGACATCAACGCCATTACGCCGGCAAGCAGGATTCGTCTCGTCATATCACCCCTCATTACGCACGTCGTGCAGCATGACATTACAAGCTTGATGCCAGGCGTAGTTGTCCTCCACGGATAGGAAATTCAAGCTGCGTTTCCGGTCCGACATCCGGTAATGAAGCGTTCTGTCAACCCGTTTCATGCCTCCCACTTCCGCCATCCAAGCTCATTCTTCTCCCGGTGCCCGGGTGAATTCAAGCTGCTTGCCACCGAACGATGGCGATGCCAGGAACCTGCGGTCGAGCGCGCGCACACCAATCCCGCCAGTGTCCAGGAGGGTGCAACGATGACCCACGACTTAGATGTCGGCGGGCAGAAGACCGCCGAGCACCGCGGGCGCCACGGGTGGCGGGCGCGCCGGCAGACCGAGGCATTCGAGGATATCGCGGATTGCGTCGGGCGATTGGATCGCCGCCAGAACGCGCATGGCGCCCCCGCAGCGGGGGCATTTCAGGGCCACCGCGAACACTCGGGCCAGCAGATGCGCCCAGGGCAGCCTCCGGGCGTGCGGTTTCTCGCCAGCTTCGCCACGCGAAGAGAGCTCGCCTGGTACCGCGGAGTCCGCGGGGCCGCTGTTCGCCGAGTCGAGGCCGTCGCACGGACCAGGGCGCACCGGGACGACTTTGTCGCGCCAGCCGGCCGCCGGCGCGAGGAGCCCGAGGGCTGTTCCTCTCGGCTTCCGGGCGCGATGCGGCCGATCTCTCGGGCGTGCCCGCGTGCGCCTCAGTCGGCGACGGCGAGTGGATTCACCACCCTCACGTTGTTGTACATCTGTCCGTCCGAGAGATCCTCGGAATACAGCACGGCGGCTCCGGACGACTCGGCTGCCTGCAGGACCAGAGCGTCCCAGAAAGAAACTCGATAGCGTTCCTCGAGCTCCAGAGCTTCGAGGATGGACTCGCCGGTATTGACGTGCACGTCCCAGGAAAGGTAGTCGGTGACGATCTCCCGCACGGCCTTCAGGTCTACGGGACGGGTGGCCTTGCGCCTCAGATTGACACACAACTCCTGGAGGATCTGGGTGCTCACGACGCCGGAACGCGAGCGCCACAGTTCCTCGATGACCGCTTTGGCGCGGTCGTGCTTGGCGCCCGCGGACGCGTCGTGCGCGTACATCAAAATATTTGTATCGACGAAATATCTATCGTTCATGCAGTTCGTCTCGCGACTGGGGAGGTGCCCAGCCCAGATCGAGGCCTGTACGAAGACGCGCAAGTGCTCTTCTTCGTGCCTTCTCGAACGCCTTTCGCTCGCGAACCATCTCTTCGACTCGTTCCGCGAGCATGGCGCTGATCGATCGACCTCGCTCCGCCGCCAGGATGCGAGCTTCCCGCAGCAGGTCGGAATCGAGCTTGAGAGTAATGTTGGTCTTCATGTTTCGCCTGTTCCTTGGCTCGACAGCACAGTTTCACGTGCAGCACAATTATACGTTTAATCGGTCCGCATGACAATGCGTGCGGCGATGACAGCGGACCTCGAGGCTCGCGGACGTTGAGCGGGTGAGCCGATGCGGCCGATTCGCGCGGCCCGTCGCGGAATTCACTCCAGTATCAGCGCTCCCGGCACCCCCGCCGCGGTCTCCACGGTGCCGCGCCACGACTTGCCGTCCGACGACGCGACCGCGACGGTCCACGACCCGGGCGGGAGGTCGTCGATGCGGACGCGTCCGGCCGTCAGGCGCCACTCGCTCGTGGGGTCCTCGTACCAGCTGATCGTCCGGAACGGGCGGCCATCGGCTCCGGTCACCGTCGCCGTTGCGACCGCCTCCGACCGCTCGAGCGCGGGAACGCTGAGGTCGAGCGTGCAGGCGGGGGGGAGCGCGACCGGGATCGGCGGCCCGGGAGACGACGCGCTCAGCGCCAGGACGCCGCTGCCTCTCGCCGAAACGAGAAGCTCCCAGGAGCCCCGCGGCACGGTCGAGATCCGAACGTGCCCGTTTTCCCCGGTCGCGAAGCTTCCGCTCACGATCGACTTGCCCGACCCTTCGAGGACGGCTATCGTCACCTCGTCCGGCGCTAGCCCCGACGGAAGGCGCGCGTCGAGCGAGATCCCGTCGGTCGGATCGAGCAAGAGCTTCACGTTCTCGACGTCGCGTCCCCCCTGCATGGCGACCGGCGCGGTCTCCGCGGCGTACCCGCCAGCGGAGGCCGTCAGTCGCCACGCGCCGTCGGCGACGCTCCCGATCGTGAAGCGCCCTTCGAGGTCGGTCACCGCCGAGCGGTCGAGTCTGAAGCGCGACGCCCCGCCGGCCGCCCCGTCCTGGGGAGCGAGCGAAACCCGCGCCCCCTGGACCGGCCTACGATCGGCCGCGTCGACCACGCGCCCGGACACGCGGGACGTCGGCACCTTGATCAGGAGATCCTTCGGCCCCGTGAGCTCGAACGTCTCCTCGTGGAAGAGGCCGCTCTCCCACTGGTTCAGCTCGAGCTGGTAGCTCCCGGTCTCGAGCCCCGCGACGGTGAATCGGCCGTCGCCGTCCGTTCGCCCGCGTCCCGTCGCGTCGACGTCGGTCCCGCGGACGAAGAGGTCCGCGCCGGCGACCGGCGAGTCACCCTGCACCACGCGTCCCGTCAGGGCGAGGCCGCCGCCGAAGCGGAGGTCGACGGTCGCCTCGGCGGCGCCGGGGTCGACCGTCACGTCTCCCCGCGCCTGCTGCCCCGTCGGGATGTGGTAGGCGGTCAGCCGCCAGGACCCCGGCCCGACGTCCGCCAGCCTGAAACGTCCTTGCCGGTCCACGCCGGCCTCGCGGATCGACCCGTGGTCCGCGGGCTGCTTGACCGCGCGCACCTCGACCTGAGCGAGCCGGTCGGGCTCGAGCCCCGACACCGTGCCGGACAGGACCGCGGCGGCCTCGAGCTTCACCGCGATCCCCGCGACCGGCGCGCCGGCGACATGCACCGGCGTGCCCTGATCGGGGGAGGCGAGTCCGCTCTTGGCCGCCTTCACCTCGTAGTCGCCGTCCCCGACCCCCTCGAAGCGGAACGAGCCGTCGGCCTCCGAGGTCGCTCCGGGTCCGCTCTGGAACCGGGTGGGCGAGCGGAGACCGACGCGCGCGCCGGCGACCGCGGCGCCGACGGCGTCCACGACGCGGCCCGAAACGTCCTGACCTCCCTGGAACTGAAGGTCGAGGGTGTTCGTTCCCGGCCGCGCCTCGATGTCCTTGACCACTCGCGCCCAGCTCTCGTGCGTGGCCTCGATCGAGATCTTGCCGGGCGGGACCCCCTCGATCCGGTAGTTGCCGTCGCCGTCGGTGCCGTTGCCGCGGAAGCGGACCATCGTCTCCTGTTCCTCGACCTTCCCGACCTCGGCGCCGATGGCGGGCCGGCCGTCGGGTGCGAGGACTCGCCCCTCGACGATCGCGCCGGGCTTCATCGGGAGCTCGAGACCCGTGACGTCCCGCCCTTCTTGTACCTCGACGCCGTCGAGCTTGGCCTCCTGGAAGGCCTGCGCCTTGGCGCCGAGCGACACCCTGCCGGGGGCGACGTCATCGAACACGAACCGCCCCGCCGCGTCGGCGGTGGCGCCGCGCCGCATGATCATCATCATCATCTGGCCCCCGACCCCACCTCCGCGCTGCTCGGTCAGCGTCACCTGCGCGAGTCCCACCGGCTTCCCGTCCGGTCCGACGACCGTGCCGGACACCTTCGAGGAAGGGTGCAGGACGATCTCGAGCGGCACGCTGCCCGGCACCTCGATTCCCGACGCGTGCTTCTCGAGGTACCCCTCGCGGGTGACGGAAAGGCTCACGGGATCGCCTCGCGCGAGGTCCAGGATCGTGAACCAGCCGTCGGCCGACGTGACCGCATCGGGGGCGGCCGGGGCAGGGGAGCGGAACCGCATCGGCCCCCCCTCGTTCCGGACGATGGAGATCTCGGCGCCGTCCACGGGCTTTCCCGCGGCGCTCGCGACGCGGCCCTGCAGGCGCGCGCCGGGAGCGAGCGCCGTCTCGCCGAGGTCCGCGGGCTCGGTTCCCTCGCCGATGTCGATCCCCTCGACCCTCTTGCGCGCGAAGCCGGACTTCCTGATCTCGAGGTCGAACGTCCCCGCGGCGAGCGCTCCGATCTCGAACCGGCCGTCCACGCCGGTCGAGGACGAGCGCTCTTCCGGACCCGACTCGTCGCCGGGCATCACGAGGGCGCCGGGGCCGCCGCGGCGGGGAGAGGAACGCAGCACCGCCTCGGCCCCCTGGACCGGCTGTTTCGAGGCATCGACCACCGTGCCGAAGGCCGTTCTTCCGCGAGCGAGCTCGACGCGCGGCACCTCGACGGTCCGCTTCGGGGCGAGCGGCGCGACCTCCCGCGAAGCGGATGCGAATCCGGCCGCGCGCACCTTCAGGTCGTAGCGCGGCGAAGCGTCCACCGGGC
>CAWBOP010000009.1:0-88862 GCA_963790465.1 Terriglobia bacterium
GAGGAGCGCACCATCAGGGAGGGTAATGCAGTGCATCACGTCCTTCTGTACCACGTAGACCTCGTCGTTCCGCGCCTTGTCCGAGGCTGCGCCGTAGCGGAACGGCACCGGAGCGTGCTTCAGGGGCTCCTCGATCTCGTACATCCAGACGGGGAGGCCATTGTCGAGCTTGTAGCGGATGAGGCGGCAGGTCGTGCTGCCCGCCGCCGGCCGGGTGACCGCGAAGATCCCCTCGGGGTTCAGGTAGGCGCTGTGGATGGGGCCTTCCGTGGACTGCTTCGTCCACAGGCCCAGGAAGCCGTGATCCAGAAGGATCTTCTCGTCGATGGCCTTCTCGGCCACCGACGGACCCTTCGCCGCCTTCGCCGCCTTCGCGGCCTGGACCTCCGCGGGGACGCTTCGGGCTGCCGCCGCAGCCCATCGGGAAGGCCGCGAGCGCAGCGATGAAGACTGCCGTGATGGATGGGCAGCGGACTGAACACGCCGTTTCTCCTTTCCCCGTTCGATCAACTGTGCCGGCTGCCCTCTACCGGGCGCCGGCCGAATGCAGATCTCCCGGACGTACCGGCCCAGGTCGACCCGATGGGCCCGCTCGTAGGCGCGGAGCCGGTCGATCCTCTGGAGGTCCTCCTCGATCCGGGTCTTCAGCTTGAAGATGTAGGGCTTCCCGTTCCTCCGGTCCCGCAGGTCCCGGAGCATCTCCTCTCCATCTCCCCCTCGTAGAGGAATTCGCGCAGGACGAGGAGCTGATCCTCCTCCGGGCCCAGGGCCCGGAAGAACGCCTTGTGCGGATCCACGGAACGGACGATTCCCGTTTTCCTTCTCCGCGACGCCTGCGGGCACGCCGCCCCCTCCCGGGGGCCGGTCCCGCGCGACTTCTCCTTGGGCGCCGCCTTCTTTCCGGCCCCGTCCTTCTCCTTGACCTGGGCCACTTCGGTGATCTTCTTCGACCAGCCGCTCTTGACGATCTGGAATCGGTCCAGGTTCATCTCGTACTCGTCTCCGGGCCTCTCCAGATCCACCACGAAGATCCGGCTCTCGATCTGCCGGGAGCCGTTCTCCTTCTGGATCAGGTTGAGGTCGTTGGAGAGACCATCCATGGTGATCGTGATGCTCGTGGCGCCCGGATCCAGCTTGTTGAAGATGGCGACGCAGTCGATGGGCTTGCCGGCCTTGTGGGTGATGTAGTTGAAGGTCCCCTTCTCGGCCTTGATCTCCTTCTTCTCTGCCCGCTCCTTGAGCAACGCGACCTCGTCGTTCTTGCCCCAGAGGAGCTTGCCCATCCTGCGCTCGATCAGTTCCTCCACATCCGGGAGCCAGACCGAAGCGTAGGTCTTCCCCTTGTTCGACTTCGCCGAGATCGAGACGAAGGCATCCCGGTCCTTGCCGGTCCTGTTCTCGATCTGGTAGAGCATGTACCAGTAGGTCTCGCCCCGGTGCACACCCTCGCTGGTCTGGATCATGGAAAGCTTCTGCGATCGCGGACTCGAGGCGGGAGATCGCAAAAGCTCGCCGGCTGTCGCGGATCGAACGGATCGAGGAAGAGATGGCGCGTCTGGCGGCTCGGATGGACGAGCTTCGGCGGGAACTCGCGCGACTCCGGGAGAAGCCTCGGAGACGCGCCGGGGGGTTGATGGCCACCCGCGAACCGGACCCACTTCGGGACGCCGGTCGAGTCCAATCGCTTCGAATCCCCGCAGGCGCACTGAGGCGGAAGCAAAACATAGGCAAGACCCACCGCAACGGCGAGAACCGCTCAGACCGCCGCCGCGGGGACGGTCTTCCCCTTCAAGGCGGGATCGAAAAGGTTCCCGGACCCGATCCTTCCTGCGATCAAGAGGGTCGCGAGGCTCGCGAAGACCTGCGTGACGAGGAGAAGGAGAAGGTCGCGCAGCCGGCCGCAACGAGGCGTGATCATGGTGTGCTCCCGTTGCCCTGTACCCCGCCGAGCGGGGGAAGGAGGGTCGAGCAGGCCGGAGAGCGATTCGAGAACCGGTGCTCCGGTATCCAGGAGTTCCGCTCGATTCGAGGACCCGCCGTGAACGAGGACGACTCCAACGCCTGCCCGGGACGCCGTCTCGACGTCGAGGAGCATGTCCCCCACGTACAGCGCCTCCTGGCGCTCGACGCCCATCGCCCGCAGGCAGCGCCGGATCATCGCGGGATCCGGTTTCACCGCCCCGGCGGTGTCCGGCCCCTCGACGGAGACAATCCACCTCGCCATCCCGAACTGCTCGAGGATCGGCTTGCCGAAACGCGCCAGTTTGTTGCTCGCCACCGTGAGACGATATCCGCGTTCGTGAAGAGCTTTCAGGGTCTCCCTGGCGTTCTCGAGAGGCCTCGTCGAGCCGGCGAAAACCTGGGCGTAGCGCTCGCGAAAAATCTGGGCGCCGACGTCCTCGCGGCCGGGGCCAAGCACGTCGGCCATGAGCGCCTCGAGCCCTCGTCCGACGCGCCGACGTATCTTCTCCGCCTCGAGCGGCTCGAGGTTGAAAGCGGCGCGGGCGGCGTTGACGCTCGTGGCGATCGCCTCGTAAGAGTCCACAAGGGTGCCGTCAAGGTCGAAGATCACGCCGCGCACCCCGGAAAGGGGGGCAGGGAGGCACGACGGCATGGCGGCGTCAGTCCTCGGCTTCGAAGTGAAAACGGAGCCCCCGAAGGCCCGCAGCGTGCCGCTTGAGGTTGAATCGCCCCTGCTCGCAGTCGAGGCACCCCGGGCTGGTCTTGAACTTCGTGCGAATCGCGCATTCGGGGGACGGATACCAGACCTGGTACCTGAGACAGAAGAAATCGTCACCGGGGCCGCGATGGACGCAACGCATCCGGCTCGGAGGCGCCAGAGATTCTTCGTATTCGATGTCGGCCATGAAGCGTCCCGGCTTGCCTCGCGCCATCCGATCGTCGAACATAAAATCTCAGTATAGCACGAGGGAACGCTTCAGGCGGGGGGTGGGAGGTGGTATCGTCCGCCCCGAGGAGGGGCCATGGGGCCTTACCGCGTGGGCATTCTGGGCGCGACCGGGCTGGTGGGGCAGCGGCTCCTGGAGCGGCTTGCGTCCCACCCGTGGTTCGAGGTCCGCTCGGTGGGCGCCTCGGACCGATCGTCGGGCCGTCCGTACCGCGACGTCGTGCGCTGGCGGCTCTCCCAGGATCCTCCCGAGGCCGTGGGAGGCTTGACGGTCCTGCCGTGCGTCCCGGACGGCTTCGACGGATGCGATCTCGTGCTCTCGGGGCTCGATGCGGCGGCAGCCCGGGAGATCGAGCCGGCGTTCGTCGCCGCCGGTTTCGCTGTCGTGAGCAACAGCTCGGCGTTCCGGATGGAGCGGGACGTTCCGATCGTGATTCCGGAGGTGAACGCCGCGCACCTTGCTCTGGTGGACGTTCAGCGCCGGCGGAGCGGGGGGGGATATCTCGTCACGAACCCGAATTGCTCGGTCACCGGGCTAGCCCTCGGCCTTGCGCCGCTCCATCGCGCTTTCGGCGTGCGGCGCGTCGTCGTGGCGACCTACCAGGCGCTATCGGGCGCCGGCGCCGAGGGACCGCGCGCGCTCGAGATCGTGGATAACGTCATTCCCTGGATCCCGGGGGAAGAAGAGAAGATCGAAAGGGAAACGGCCAAGATTCTGGGAACTTCCGGAGAGACGGAGGTCGTTCCCGCCGGCATCGTCGTTTCCGCCCACTGCCACCGGGTCGCAACGATCGACGGGCACCTCGAGGCGGTATCGGTCGAACTCGAGCGTCCTGCGTCCCCCGAGCGAGCGATTCACGTCCTGCGCGAGTTCGCGGGCGATGTTTCGGACCTCGGCCTCCCGACCGCGCCTGCGCGCCCCCTGGTCGTGCGGGAGGAGCCGGACCGGCCGCAGCCGCGCCTCGACCGGGACGCCGGGAACGGGATGACCGTGGTGGTCGGTCGCGTGCGCGCCTGCCCGGTCTTGACGCTCCGGTTCGAACTGCTCTCCCACAACACCGTTCGCGGAGCCGCGGGCGGCACTCTCCTGAACGCGGAACTGCTGGCTGCAAGAGGGCTCATCGGCCGACGGGGCCGCTCGTGATCGTCATGAAATTCGGGGGAACCTCGGTCGCCGACGCCGCGAGGATCCTGGCGGTGACGGAGATTGTGAGGACGCGAATCGCGCGGCGGCCGCTCGTCGTGGTGTCCGCGCTCGCGGGGGTCACCGATTTGCTGGTGCGGGCGGTCGATGCCGCCCGCCGCGGCGATCGCGAGGGGATCGAGCCGCTTCTCGCCGACATCGAGCGGCGACACCGCTGGGCGCTCGTCGGCTCGATCGAGGACGCGGGGCGCCGCCACGACCTCGCGCTCGCGCTCGACGCGCAGTTCGAGGATCTGCGCCAGCTGTTACGATCCATGCGAATCCTGGGGGAGGGGACGCCGCGCTCGTCGGACACGTTGCTGGCGTTCGGCGAGATCCTCTCGTCGCGGTTGGTCGCCGCGGCCCTCGAGGACCGGGGGATCGCGAGCCGCTGGATCGACCCGCGCGAGGTCATGATCACCGATGCCGCGCACGGCGCCGCGGAGCCGGTCCTCGAGGAGGTGCGGGCGCGGCTGGAGCGCTGCTTGGCGTCCCTACCGGATGCAGGTACGGTGCCCGTGACGGGGGGATTCGTCGGGGCGACTTTTGAAGGACGGACGACGACGCTCGGGCGCGGAGGCTCGGACACGTCGGCGGCGGTGTTCGGCGCGGCGATCGCGGCCGAGGAGATCCAGATCTGGACGGACGTCGACGGCCTGATGACGGCCGATCCGAGAATCGTGACGGGGGCCGCGACGCTCTCGCGCGTGACGTTCGCCGAGGCGGCGGAGCTGGCCTGGTACGGCGCGAGAGTGCTGCACCCCGCCTCGATCGCGCCGGCCGTGAGCCGGTCGATTCCCGTTCGCGTGCTCAACGCGTTTTCGCCGGCCGGCGAGGGAACGCTGATCCTGGCCGAGGGGGACGCGGACGCGTTGCCCATCGCCTCCGTGGCGAGCCGGGGAGGCGTCCGTACGGTGAGGTTCGTCTCGCGCAGGATGCGCATGGATCCGGGGTTCCTCCCGGCGGTGATCGAGGCGTTCGACCACGCCGGGCTCGTGCCGGATCTGCTCGTCTCCTCGGAGGTCGGGGTCACGGCGGCCGTTTCGGGTTCCGCGAACCTCGAACGGGTTCGCGAAGGATTCGCGGGAGGAGCGATCGTCGAGGAGACTTCCGGCAGAGCGCTGGTGTGCGTCGTCGGTTCCGGCCTCGCGCGCGACGCGAGCGTGAGGGGGAGGGTGCTCGACGCCCTCGCGCGGATCGAGCCGGAGATCGTGTCCATGGGCGGATCGGGGACGAGCGTCACCGCGGTCATTCCGGAGGAGCGCCTGGCCGAGGCGGTCCGCGGCCTTCACCACCGTTTCTTCGAGGGAGAAAGCGGAGGGGAGCGGCCTTGAATCTGGCTCTCGTCGGGTACGGAAAGATGGGGCGCGAAGTGGAGGCCATGGCCGCCCGTCGCGGCCATGCTGTGGTCGCCGTGTTCGACCCCGCTTCCAGCGGGCGGCGGGTGAAGCGGCATCTCGATCCGGCCGGGCTCGCCGGTGCGGAAGTAGCGTTCGAATTCACCGCTCCCCATTCGGCCGAGGCGAACGTCGTCGCGCTGCTCGAAGCGGGAGTCGCGGTAGTGTGCGGCACCACCGGGTGGCCTCTGGCGAGCCGCGCGATCCGGGAATCCGCGCGCCGTTCCGGACGAGGCGCCGTGCTGGCGCCCAATTTCTCGCTCGGGATGGCGCTGTTCTCCGAGGTCGCCGCCGAGGCCGCGCGGAGGTTCCTCGCGGCCGGTGGTTACGACCCCTTCGTGGTCGAATTTCATCACCGGGGGAAGAAGGACGCGCCGAGCGGCACGGCGCAAGCACTCGCTGCCGCGGTTGCGGCGGCGGGGGGCGAGAACCGGGAGGTGGTGTTCGGGGTGCCGTCGGGCCTCGTTGCGCCGGATGCCGTCCATGTTGCCAGCGTCCGGGCCGGGCACGAGACCGGAACGCACACGGTGGGGTTCGACGGCGAGAACGACGTCGTGACGCTGACTCATCGAACTCGCGGCCGCGCGGGGCTCGCGCTCGGGGCGGTGCTCGCCGCCGAGTGGGTCAGGAAGCGTCGCGGCGTTCACGGCTTCGACCGTGTGATCGCGGACCTGGTCCGCGAAGGAGGAAGGACGTGAAGGGGGACTCCGTTCCTCTCGAGCTTCGCGGCGTGCTGACCGCGCTCGTGACTCCCTTTCGGGAGGACGGGCGCCTCGATCTCGAGCGGTTCGAGGAGCTCGTCCGCTGGCAGGTGGACTGCGGAATCCAAGGACTCGTCCCGTGCGGCACGACGGGCGAGGGGGCGACCCTCCTTCCTGAGGAGCACGAGGCGCTGGTCGCGATGGCCGTGTCGGCGGCCGCGGGGAGGGTGCCGATTTTGGCCGGGTGCGGGACCAACGACACGCCTCGAACGATCGATCTTGCACGGCGTGCAGTGGCCGCGGGGGCGGACGGGCTCCTGGTCGTGACGCCCTACTACAACAAGCCGAACCGCTCCGGGATGATCGCGCACTACGAGGCGGTTTGCGCGGCGGTGGACCGTCCGGTGGTGGTCTACAACGTGCCCGGAAGAACCGGGCAGAACCTCGGCGCCGACCTGATCCTCGCCCTCGCGCGTCTCCCGGGGGTCGTGGGGGTCAAGGAGGCTTCGGGGAATCTCGAGCAGCTCGCGGCGGTCATCGAAGGGAAACCGCCGGGATTCGTGGTGCTGTCGGGAGACGATGCTCTTGCCCTCCCGGCGGTGGCGCTCGGCGCGGACGGGCTGATCTCGGTGATCTCCAACGAGGCACCCGCCGAAACGGTGGCGATGGTCGGCGCGGCGCTCGACGGCGACTTCCCCCTTGCGCGCGCCGTCTACTACCGTCTTCTTCCGCTCATGCGGGCGAACTTCTCCGAGACGAACCCGGTACCGGTCAAGACGGCCATGGCACGGCTCGGGCGCTGCGGGGAGGACGTCCGGCCGCCTCTCGGACCGCCGGAGGCGTCGACTCGCGAGGCGGTGCGAGCGGCGCTCTTGAGCGCGGGGATCGAGGGAGCTCGGCGGTGAGCGGGAGCGACCTCCGTGCCGCGGTCGAGCGTCTGGCCGACCTCGCGTCGCCGCCCGAGGCGGAGGCGAGAGCCGTCGCGGAGGCTCTTCTAGCGGCTCTCGAGGCGGGCGTCGTGAGGGCCGCCGAACCCCGAGAAGGGGCCTGGCAGGTGAACGCCTGGGTGAAACGCGGGGTTCTCCTGGCGTTCCGGACGGCGGTGAACGTCGACGTCTCGGTGGGCGCGGTGTTCCGATTTCGAGATCGCGACCTGCTGATGCCGCAGACGACGTCGGTGCGTTCCGATGTCCGGATCGTCCCGGGAGGCACGGTGGTGCGACGCGGCGCGTTCCTCGGTGATGGGGTCGTCGTGATGCCCCCAGCCTACGTCAACGTGGGTGCGTGGGTCGGAGCGCGCACCATGATCGACAGCCACGCCCTCGTCGGCTCGTGCGCGCAGATCGGCTCGGACGTTCACCTCTCGGCGGCCGCTCAGGTCGGCGGCGTCCTCGAACCGATCGGCGAACTTCCGGTCGTCGTGGAGGACGGCGTTTTCGTCGGCGGCGGGTGCGGCATCTACGAAGGGACTCGGGTGCGCTCGCGCGCGGTCCTCGCGGCGGGCGTGATCCTTGCGAGGTCGATTCCGCTGTACGATCTCGTTCGGAGGACCGTCTACCGCGGCGGACCGGGGCGGCCGCTCGAGGTTCCCGACGGAGCCGTCGTGGTGCCGGGCGCCCGTCCGGCGCCGGGGGAGTACGCCGCCGAACTCGGACTCCACATCCAAGCGCCCGTCGTCGTCAAGTACCGGGACGAGGCGACGGACGCCGCTTCGGCCCTCGAGGAGGCACTGCGATGACGCTGCGCGCGGCGCGCCGCATGGACGGCATCGATCGCACCTTGATCCGCCAGATCTTCGACGCCGCGCCTGCCGGGGCGATCAACCTCGGTCTCGGCCAGCCGGATCTTCCGACGCCGCCGAGAATCTCGCTCGCCGGGGCGGGAGGGATCGCGGCGGGCCGCACGTCGTACACCTCGACGGGGGGGGATCCGGTTTTGCGCGCGGCGATTGCGCGCCGTTACGCGCCGTTCGCCTCGGGGCCCGAGAACGCGGTCGTGACCGTCGGATCGCAGGAGGCGGTCTTTGCCTCGGTGCTCACGCTGTGCGATCCGGGGGACGAGGTTCTTTACCCCGACCCCGGTTATCCGGCCTACCCGGTCGTGGCGCGGTTGGTCGGCGCGACGGCGACCTCGTATCCGCTGCGCCGGGAGCGAGGATTCCGGCTCGACCCGGCGGACATCGAGTCGAGGCTGGGCGAGCGCACTCGTCTCGTGATCGTCTGTTCCCCTTCGAACCCGACCGGAGCGGTCGAGCGCGAGGACGACCTCGAGCGGCTCGCGGCGTCGCTCGAGAGGCGCGGGATTCCCTGGCTCTCCGACGAGATCTACGGCTCCTTCTCCTACGACGGGCCGGCGCCGTCGCTCGCGTCGTTCTCTCCCTCCGGGGGGCTGGTGGTCTCGGGACTCTCGAAGGACCTGTGCATGACCGGCTGGCGGGTCGGCTGGGCGGTCGGCCCGGCGCCGATCATCTCCCGCATCGTCGCGGCGCATCAGTACCTGGTGACGTGCGCTCCGAGTGTCTCCCAGTGCGCCGCGATCGCGGCACTGGAGCCGGAAGGGGATGCCGAGAGGGGGGCTTACCTCGAGATCTTCAGGCGGCGGCGGGGGCTCATGGCCGAAGAATTGGCCCGCATTCCCCGGATCGGATTCGAGCTTCCGGCGGGAGCCTTCTACTTCTTCGCGGACTTCTCCGCTTATGGCTCGAGCGTGGATCTTTGCCGGCGGATCCTGGAGCGCCGCAAGGTGATCGTCATCCCCGGGGAAGCGTTCGGTCGCGAAGCGGCCGGTTACGTGCGGATTTCCTACGCCGCCACGGAGGATCAGATCGTGCGGGGGATTCGCGCGATCGCCGAGGAGCTTCGCGAGAGTTGACGGGAGCGAGGGCTCAACGGAGAGCCGGGGTCGCGGCATCCGCCGCCTGCTGGGCCTCGAGGGCCTTCTCGAGGAGCGTGGCGGCTTCCTGCACCGACCGGGTCGTCGCGGGGTCGTCGCCGGCGTGGGTGCCGGCGAACTCGTAAAGAGCGGTCAGGTCATCCACCGTTGCAACGGGGAGCAGGGCGCGCACCGCGGCGAGCCGGACCTCCTTGACCGATGAGCGCGTCGCGGTTTTGAGAACGACGCGACCGGAATCGTCGAGACGCCCGAGGGCAACCGCCGCGCTTTCGCGCACGCCGGCTTTCCCTTCGTTGAGCACTCTCTCGAGGTAGAAACGCGCTCGCGAATCGCCGATGGCGCCCAGTGCCTCGACGGCGATTCCGACCAACTCGGGCTCTTCGCGGGCGGCATCGATGATCGTGAGCACCGAGGGCTGGCTGCGAAATCGGGCGATCTCCGGGATGGCGACCTGCCTGGCCTCGCGCGTCCCGAACCAGACCGCGTCGTCCAACGCGGGAAGGTACTCGTCGGGAACGCCCTGGGTGAGCCGGCGGAACGCGCCCAGGAACGTGTTCACGACTTCGACCTGTTCGTCGGGCCGGACGCGGAGAAGCGCTTTCCAGAGGGCCGCCATGCCGTACTGCCCGAAGCCCACCAGTTCCTGCTGCGCGGCGGCGCGCACCGCGGGATCCCCCCCCGCGGAAGGCCACGCAAGAGAGGCGAGCGCCTCGGCCTGCGCGGGAATGTCGCCCGCCCGCGCGAGCGCGTCGACGACGATCTTGTGGGGATCCGGGGCGTTCTTCGTCGCGCGCGTCGCGGCGCCGAGCAGAAGGAGCGCCGGGAGAGCCAGTACGATCGTGACCCACCGTCTGGACAAGAGCTTATCTCCTCACTCCCGCCCATTCGCTCGGGCGAGACCCGAAGTATAACGTCGGTTCGTCGGGCGGGCCAGTAACACGCGTCGAGGCCCCGGCGTGGCGGGGAAGAAGACGCCCCGGGCGCGTCAGCGCCTGGAGACCTCGCCCTCGAGCATCCGGGCGACCGTCTGTGCGATCCGTGTGAAGGCGTTCGATTGCGGGGACGACGGATCGGCAGCGACGATCGGGATGCCGCGGTCCCCGGCGTCGCGAACGGCGGGGTCGAGCGGCACTTCGCCCAGGAACGGAACGCCCAGGCGTTCCGCCTCCGCGCGGCCGCCGCCGTGACCGAAAATGTCGGTCCTCCCGCCGCAGTGCGGGCAGGCGAAGTAGCTCATGTTCTCGACGATCCCCAGCACGGGAACGCCGACCTTGCGGAACATCGCCACCCCTTTGGCCGCGTCGGCCAATGCCACGTCCTGCGGGGTCGTGACGATCACGGCGCCGGCGAGGCGCACTTTCTGGGAGAGCGTGAGCTGGGCGTCTCCGGTGCCCGGTGGCATGTCGACCACCAGCACGTCGAGCTGGCCCCACGCGACGTCGCGGAGCAGTTGCTCCACCGCCTTCATCACCATCGGGCCGCGCCAGATGACCGCCGAATCCCGTTCGACGAAGAATCCGAGCGACATGAGACGCACGCCGTGCCTTTCAAAGGGAACGATCCGCCGCCCCGCCGCGTCGAGCACGGGCCGGTCTCTTACCCCCATCATGAGGGGGATCGACGGGCCGTAAATGTCGGCGTCCATGAGACCGACCGCGGCGCCCTGTCGGCCGAGCGCCACCGCGAGATTGACCGCCACCGTGGACTTGCCGACCCCTCCCTTGCCGGAGGCGACAGCGACGACGCTGCCGACCTCCTTCAGGAGCGTGTCGTCCCGTGCAGGAACAGCCCGCGCGTGCAAGGGAGATCCCGCGGGGCTCGCGGCGGCGGGAGGAACCAAGGTGACCTCGACGTCTTCCACGCCCGGAACGCCGAGCACCGCCTTTCGGGCCTCCTCGAGAAGGCGGGACCCGGTTTCAGGCGAGGCGGCTCGCGGGTCGATCCGGAATCGGACGCGCGCCCCGTCGATCTCGAGATCGCGAACGATGCCGAACGAGACGATGTCGCGCGTGTAGCCGGGGTACTTGATCCGTCCGAGAACGTTCAGGACGTCGCGATCGGTGAGTGTCATGCCGATTTTCCTCTCCGGAGACGGGAGAGGTCTCATGGAGGACGGCCCTGCGATTCAGCCTCAGAACCTGTACGACACTCCGAGGTAGAACCCCACGTAGTCCGCGTTGCGGTCCGTTCGCGAGACGTCCTCGAGATTCGCGCCCGTGACGATTTTCGGCCGGATGTCGGCTCCCAGCCCGGTGTAACTCGCGCCGCGGTAGCCGCCGAACGCCTCGAGGTTGCGCCAGGCCTTCCAGCGGAGGCCAACGTAGGTCTCGATCACCTGACCGGTTACGGAGTCGTCGGTCTTCAGTCCGACGGCGCTATCGAATTGCCGAATCCTCGAAAGAATGGGGTTCCCTTGCGAGTCCGTCATCTCGAACTCGCTGAAGGGGGGCTCGAGGTAGCGTTCCACGATGGCGGAATCGGTAACGTCCATCAGCGCATAAACATGAGTGAGTGACGAGTAGGAGGTCGAGAGGCGCCCCTTGAGCATGGCGAGTGTGAACCCGCTCTCCACCGAAAACCGGCGAGTGAGAGGAAACGTGATCTCCGCGCCGGCCTCGGCGCCGCGACCGACGTACTTCGATTGCATCGACGCGATGTCCGGGCGCGGGGAGAGTTCCGACGGGGGGCCGTTCGGCGGATAGAGTACCGGAGGGAGCGGCTGTCCTTGATAGACGGGGACGAGAGCGTAATACGTGGCGTTCAGCGATTGCTCGTGCTGGACGCGTCGAAATCCCACGAACCAACGGACGGTCATGCGCGCGGACTGGAATCCGATCCGGTAGAAGTCGATCCGCATGTCACGAAGCATGGTCCGCGTGTCCGCTGTGAATCCATCGGCGGTACCGTCGTCGAACACACCGGCGTAGAGCGGGTGGGTCGCCGTCTCGCCGTAAACGAAGGAGCCGGGCGAATACCGTTCCAGCAGGTTCTCCTGCACGTGGGAATACCAGGTGAGAATGAAATCGCCACCGTTGCCGGAAAGAAGATAGCCCGTCCGGTAGCGGGCGCGGCTTTCGGTGCCGGAGGGCATGCGACAGGCCTGAGTCGCATAAGGATTCGTGGTGTCGCGAACCGTCGCCGGGGCGTACTCCAGCCCGGCAGGTTCCGCGAACCAGTCTCCTGCTTCCACGAAGATCCAGCCGAGCTTTCGCTCTTCCTCCGCCGGAACCGCCGACTCGGACGGCGTGGACTCTTCGGCCCAAGACGGCACCGACAAACGGAGCGCGAACAGCATCAGCGCGGTCCACCGGAAGTACGCTCTCATTCGCTTCACCTTGACCTCGACGTCGAGACAACGATCGCTCGCGAAGACGGGAAAGCCTCAGTGCGCCGTGAACGAGTACGAGATTTCTTCCTGGCTCTGCTGCGGGGACTCGATCGTCCCCAGGACGGCATTAGAGATATCTCGACCGTCCAGGAAGGCCACGCTCCTGAACGACGGCTGGGTGTCCCCAAAGAGGACAGAAGACGATGGCGCCCGATCCTTGCAAGCTTTGACGACGATCGTATCTCCGGCGAGCACTTCCATGCCGAAGAACGATGCGCTCCCCGCAACGCCGGCTTCGCCGAAATCCTGAGCGCCGCCGACGGGGCAGATGCTGCCGTAGCTGCTCGCGGCGCCGGCCTGAAGCTTGAGGCTTCCGAGAAAATCCAGGGACGCGGTTGAAACGCGCCGTCCGCGGCTGAACGAGAGCATGACGGTCACATTGGGCGTCGCCGGGTCCGACACGTCACGGCTCCAGTCGACGGGATGCGACGAAGGGGTGACGGGGGCGGTGTCGTCGTACGCGGTGATGCTCGAGAACGCGGCTGCGAAGCTGGCATCGGTCAACCGTTCGATGTCGGCGGTGCCGGCCGGGATGCGGTCGATCTCCACGGAAAACCGGAACGGGTAGCGGACGCTCTGGCTCGTGCGATCGTCGGGATCGATCGCCTGGTCGCACCAGACGCCCAGGTCCAGGGCGGTCTGAAGCGGCTCGCGCCCAGGGTCGTCCGGGTACCGGGTCACGGTCACCCTCTCGATGTTCCAGATCTCGTACAGGGCCACTTGCGCCGCGGACGACTGAAAGGAAATTTGCGCGTTCTGCGCGCCGCCGACCGCCGGTTGCGTGGTCTTGCATCCGACCGCGACGAGGGTGAGCAACGTGAGAACCGAGATACCCAGGCCTTTTCGTACCATCCCGACCTCCATGCAATCGAGAGGAGAAACTACCCCGAGTGCCACGGGAGAGTCAAGCGTCGACCGCCAAGGGAGGTACCGATTGCGGTGAATCTTCCGCACGGCCGCCCTTCGGCGCCGCTCGGGTCCGATGCCGGGCCGCCAGCGCGGTTCGAGGTTCGGGTGGCGTGGTAGACTCCGCGCGCCGGGGGGGACTGGCCCGGCGCGATCGCATCGCCCTGTGACGGCGCGGGGCATGACCTCGGGGGAATGAGGAGGCAGAATGGCGCGCGACTCGACCGCCGAAGAAATGGCCACCCTGGAGTCCCGGAGGGTGGAACGCGTTTACTCCCTGATCGCCTGCGCGTACGACGCTTTCTTCGACTGGGCATTCGGCCCGGGGCGTCGGCGGGCGGTCGGCTGCCTGCCGTTCCGGCCCGGAGATCGCGTACTCGAGGTCGGGGTGGGGACCGGCCTTTCGTTCCCGCTCTACCCTCGGAACTGCCACGTGACGGGTATCGACATCGCCGAGCCGATGCTCGATCGCGCGCGAGCCCGACTCGAGGCGATGGGACGCGAGGGAATCGAGCTGCGGCGGATGGACGCCCGCAAGCTCCGCTTTGCCGACGGCTCCTTCGACCACGTTTTGGCTCCGTACGTCATCTCGGTCGTTCCGGAGCCGGAACGGGTCATGGCCGAGATCGCAAGAGTGTGCCGCCCCGGGGGAACGGTCATCGTCATCAACCATTTCATGAGCGCCAACGCGGTGCTGAGGTTCTTCGAGCGCCTACTCACGCCCGCCAGCCGGTGGATCGGATTCCGACTGGATCTCCCGGTCGACGTGGTGGAGTCCACCCCCGGGCTCGAGCTGGTCTCGGCTAGGAGGGTCAACCTCCTGGGGTTCTGGAGTCTCCTCGAGCTGCGGAAGAGATACTAGCCGGATAATTCCTGAAGAACCTACTGCGACCGCGTATCTGCCCGCCCTGCTCGGCGTTCTCGGGCCTCGGACCCTCCACGTACGGTAAAGTACGCGTCGGGTCCTCGGTCCTGCGAGCGCCAAGCATGACGGGCATCTCCGCGGTCTCGCTACGGTTCTTCAGGAATAATCCGGGCTAGCCCGCGTTATTCGTGTTGCGGGGCTCAGTGATCGGCCCCGCCTGCAGAGTCCGCCGCCGCCCACGGACGAGGGGCGGGGATCGTTTCCTCGCGATCGTCGGATAGGCGTTCCACGACCCGGATCTGCTCCATCACCGACGCGAACTGCCGCTCGATGGTTTCGGTTGTGACCGCGTTCCTCGTCAGCAGCTCGAGGGCGCGCACCTTCTCGCGCAGGGCCGCGATCTCGAGAGCGCGCCCCTCGAGCTCGAGGTCGGACTCCCGGACCTTCTGCCGCAGCACCGCCGTTTCCCGCGAGAGACGGTCGCGCAGCCTCGTGATTTCGGCACGGCACTCTTCGATCTCGCGGCGTCCGGCTTCGACTTCCCCTTGCAGGTCGAAAGTGCGCAGGCCGCTCGCGCGCACCATGCCGTACTGGACCAGCAACTGCTCGTGCTTCATCTGCAGTTCCTGATAGAGCCCGATCGGAAGCAATTCGCGGATCGCCGTCCTGGACAAGGGGGCTTGAGGGCGGGTGATTCTCTGGAGCGGCTCCGGCACGGTCTCGAAGCGCGGCGCGCCGTGGATGCGTGCCTCCGTCAGATCGCCGTCGGACACGAAGTATTCCGGCCCGTAGCGCCCGGGCCGTTTCTCCGCGCGCAGCCTGCCGGCGCGGATGTAGCGGCGGAGCGTCGTGACGGAGAGGCCCGCGCGGTCAGCCGCCTCCCTCAGGGTCATACTCTCCATGTTCGGGCTCCGCACCGCGCCAGGAAAGCGGCGCGTGACGTTTCTACCACAGCGCGCGCCGGCTCGACAAGTGCGATCGGCGCGAGAAGCAGGCCGCCCGGCACCGCCCTCCTCGAATCGTCGTCTCCGGGGCAAGCTTCACCGGCGCGCGTTTTTCCGCGCCGGCTCGCTCCGGTGCCATCGCGCCTGCAGCAGAAGAGCAGGCGCGACGGCACAGGGCCCCGGGGACGACGCTTCGAGGATGGCGGGGGGCGGCTTGATGCGCGTCGAGACCTCGTTGTACCGTGTGCGGGTTCTTGGCATCACGCCGGGGGCGTGAGGGCTCGATGAGTGATACGCCGTTCGTTTCCGTCCACTGGGCCGACGAAGCGGCCGCCGCCGTGGCCTCCGCCGGCGGCGAGGCGGTGATCTCGACCGGGATCTCTCCTTCCGGCGAGATCCACATCGGCAACATGCGGGAAGTGCTGACCGCGGACGCGGTGTATCGGGCGCTCACGCGACCGCGGGACGGCCGCGCGGTTCAACTACGTCTGCGACAACTTCGATCCGCTGCGGCGAGTCTACCCGTTCCTCGATCCGGCCGATGTACGCCCCGATGGTCGGGCGGCCACTGTCCGAGATCCCGTGTCCTTGCGGCACGCACGCGTCGTACGGCGACCACTTCCTCGAGCCGTTTCTCGAGGCACTGCACGCGCCTGCGGGTCGAGGTCGAGCTCGAGCGCGCCGACGTCATGTACAAGTCGGGCACGGATGAATCCGTTCATCGTCGCCGCGCTCGAGGGGCGCGACCGGATCGCCGCGATCCTGCGCGAGTCGACCGGCAAGGAGGTCGGCGACGACCTGGTGGCCGTTCAGTCCGCTCTGCCCCGCGTGCGGCCGCATCAGCTCGGCTCGCCTCACCGGGTTCTCCGTCGGCGACGAGACGGTCGACTACCGGTGCGAGTGCGGAGCGTGCGGGGACGATCCCGATGGCCGGCGGCGGGAAGCTCGTCTGGCGGATCGACTGGCCGGCGCGCTGGAAGCTGCTGGGCGTCACCGTCGAGCCGTTCGGGAAGGATCACGCCACCCGCGGTGGGTCGTACGACACCGGGGTCCGGATCGCTCGCGAGGTGTTCGGCGAGCGAGCCGCCCTTCCCGATCCCCTACGAGTGGATCCGCCTCAAGGGGGCGGGGGACATGTCGTCGAGCAAGGGAAACGTCCTGTCGATCGGGGACGCGCTCAGGCTGGTTCCTCCGGAGGTGCTGCGGTACCTCGTGCTGCGCGAGAAACCGCAGAAGACCATCGCCTTCGACCCGGGAGTCGCGTTGCTCCAGCTGGTCGACGAGGTGGACGATGCCGCCGCCGCCGGGCGCGACGAGCGCTCTCTGCAACTTTCCCAGGCGGGGGGGTTCCGGCCGGTCGGGGTCCCGTACAAGCACCTCGTCGTCGTCGCCCAGGCGGCGGGGTTCGATCTTGGCCGCGTGATGGCGATCCTCGAGCGCACCGGCTACCACGGCGCGGACCGGGAGGCGGTAGGGAAGAGGATGGAGTACGCTCGAAGGTGGCTCGCGGGGCACGCCCCGGAGGATCTGCGATTCGAGTTGCGGGCGTCGCTTCCGGCCGAGGCCGGGGCGCTGTCCGAAGTTCAGAGGCAGTTCCTCGCCAAACTCGCGGGTGCGATCGAGGAAGGGATGGACGGCGAAGCGATTCATGCGTCGATTTACGGGATCGCCGGGGAGTTTCGCGACGCGAAGCCCGCGGAGTTGTTCCAGTCGATCTACATCAGCCTTCTCGGGAAGCCGAGAGGCCCTCGCGCGGGGTGGTTCGTGTCACTCCTCGGGGCCTCGTTCTGCGCGCAGCGGTTTCGAGAGGCGGCCGGAGGTTCGTCATGACGTACCGTAGTGAGTTGAAGATCGGGATGGCGAGGGGATGCCTCGCGGTGGCGCTGTGGATCTTCGGAGGAGGCGCCGCGGCGCTCGCCGAACCGGTGGCTCCGCCCGACGCTCCTCCCGCGCCGCCGGCCGTGGAGCCCGCCAAGCGTGCCGTGCGGACCTTCAAGGTGTACGCGGACAACTGGAACTGGACGCCGGAGACCCTCCACGTCAAGCAGGGCGACCACGTGGTGCTGAAGCTCTACGCCTACCGCGCGTCGCGATCGTTCGTGCTCAAGGCGTTTCATCTCGACGTTCACATGCCCCAGGACCGGGAGATTACCGTCGAGTTCGACGCCGACAAGAAAGGGAAGTTCCTCTGGCGATGCGGCCGCCCGTGCGGCAACGGGTGTGCGAAGCTTCGGGGCACCCTCTTCGTCGAGTGAGCGCCGGGGAGGCGTGGCTCGGGAACGCCTCGAACTACCGGTTCCCCCAATGGAGCTTGCCGCGCAACACCTCGAAGAAGTCCCACGGGGCGACCCTCAATAGCCGGACGGGGCAGGGGTGCCGGTCGACGGTGACCGCATCCTCGGCGCGCATCGGGATGGCGACCTGGCCGTCGAGGGTGAGGTAGACCGTTTCCTGTGTGCTCCGGAGGTGTATTTCGATTTTTACCGTGCCCGGGACGACGAGCGGCCGGTAGGTGAGGGTGTGCGGGCAGATCGGAGCGATCACAAACGCCGACATTCTGGGATCGAGGATCGGGCCACCCGCGGAGAGGTTATACGCCGTGGAGCCGGTCGGGGTGGACACGATCAGGCCGTCGCTGGTGTAGGTCGCCACCTCCTCTCCGTCGACACGCACGTCGAGAGTGATCATCCTCGCGGGCGCGCTCTTCGTGATCACCGCGTCGTTGAGCATGAGATGCTCCCGCCGGACCCTCCCGCCGCGACGGAATCGCACCCTGAGGGCCTGCCGCTCCTCGATCCGGGACTCGCGTCTCAACATCTTCTCGAGCCCGGGATACAGTTCGTCGGGCTGAAGCTCGGTCAGGAACCCGAGACCGCCGAAGTTGACCCCCAGGATCGGCACGCCGCGAGGGGCGCCGGCGCGCGCCACCGAGAGGAGGGTCCCGTCCCCGCCCGCGACGATGGCGAGGTCGGTCCCGGCGGGCATCGACTTCCTGGAGACCCCGTCTTTTCGTCCCAGCGCGCGTGACGTCTCGGCGTCGAAGCGCACGCGCACGCCGCGGCGGCGCAGCCAAGCCCCCATCTCCTCGGCGACGCGGACCTCTTCCTTCGGGCCGATCTTGGCGACGATGACAACGCTCCGGATCGCGGGTCCAGGACGGAATTTGCGGCTCATGACCCGGCCTCCGTGGCACGCCGCACCGCATCTTCCGCGAGCGGCGCGAGAGCGCCGTCGTCGAGGCCTGGGTGTCCGGGAGCGAGGTGCAGGAAGAATTCCACGTTCCCCTCCGCGCCGCGAATCGGAGAGGGGATCACTCCCAGGACCCCCGATCCCCGTTCGCGTGCGAAATTCATGAGCCGGAGCAGCACCTCGAGGTGCTGGGCCGGGTCCCGGACGATCCCTCCGCGCCCGACGCCCCCCCGGCCGACCTCGAACTGCGGCTTGACGAGCGCCACGATCTCCCCCCCCGGGGACAGGCTCGCGGCCACCGCGGGAAGCACCCGGTCGAGGGAGATGAAGGATACATCGATGACCGCCAGCGATGGGAGAAACGGGAGGGCCGACACCTCGAGATAGCGCGCGTTGATCCCCTCGAGGACGACGACGCGTGGGTCGTTGCGCAGGCCCCAATCGAGTTGGCCCCGCCCGACGTCCAGGGAGACGACGCGGCTCGCGCCGTCGTTCAGGAGGACCTGAGTGAACCCGCCGGTCGACGCCCCGACGTCGAGCACGTCCCGCCCCTCGGCGCGAACGCCGAACGCGCGAAGGGCGGCGTCGAGCTTGATCCCGCCACGGCTGACGAAGCGAGGCGCGTCCTCGACATGAATCGGCGAGTCCCGGGGGATGCGGTGTCCGGGCTTGTCGAGACGCACGCCGGCGAGGCTCACGCGGCCTGCGAGGATCGTGGCCTGGGCGCGGGTCCGATTCGAGACGAACCCTCGCTCGACGAGGAGGAGGTCCAGTCGGATGGGAGGGTCGCGCCGGGTCATCTCGATCGTTCGACGGCGAAGCGGGCAAGGTTGCGAAGGGGATCCGTCGCGCATCCCGACCGCTCGAGGGCGGCTAGCGCGAGATCGACACGGCGCGCGGCCTCGACGCGGGACGCCTCGAGGCCGAACACGGCGGGGTAGGTCGCCTTTCCGGCCCGAAGATCCTTGCCCGGCGTCTTGCCGAGAGCCTCGCGGGAGGCGGTGGCGTCGAGCAGATCGTCGGCGATCTGGAAGGCGAGGCCGGTCTCGATCCCGTACCTCTCCATTTCGCTCCGGGCCGCCTCGGAGGCACCGCCGTGGATCGCCCCCACGACGACGCTCGCGGCGATGAGCGCCCCGGTCTTGTGGAGGTGGATCCACTCCACCGCCTCGACACGGGTCGGAGCGCGCTCCGCCTCGAGATCCGCGAGCTGGCCGCCTACCATCCCCGCGGCCCCCGCCGCGCGCGCCACGATCCGGACCGCCTCGGCGCGGCGGACGGCGAACTCGTCGCCGGGAGGACGGGTGGCGAGCACCTCGAACGCGAGAGTCAGAAGGGCGTCGCCCGCCAGGATCGCCTCCGCCTCGCCGAACGCCCGGTGCACCGTGGGGCGCCCGCGCCTGAAGTCGTCGTCGTCCATGGCCGGCAGGTCGTCGTGAACGAGCGAGTAGGTGTGGAGCAGCTCGAGGGCGGCGGCGGGTTCCAGAGCGTCCTCCGTCGAGCCCCCGCAGGCCTCGCAAGCGGCGATGGCGAGCATCGGCCTGAGCCGCTTGCCGCCGCCGAGCACCGCGTAGCGCATGGCGCGAGCAAGCGTGGCCGCCGGGCCGACCGCCGCGGGCAGCAGAGTCTCGAGCGCGGCTTCGACACCGCGCCGTCGGGGGGGGAGGTACGCCGCGAGACTCATCCCGCCTCGTCGCGGTCCCCCTCGCGAAGTTCGACGCGGCGGATCGACGTCGCGCGTCCGTCGGAAGGGGAGGCCTCGATGAGGACCGCCTGCAGGCGAGCGTCTTCCGTCGCGGTGTTGAACCGCACGGGACGCTGCGTCAGAAATCGCTCGAGCACTTCCGTTTTCTCGACCCCGATGACGGAATCGTGCGGGCCGGTCATTCCAACGTCGGTGATGCAGGCGGTCCCGCCGGGCGACACGCGCTCGTCCGAGGTTGCAACGTGCGTGTGGGTGCCGACGACCGCGGAACACCTCCCGTCGACGTACCACGAGAACGCGACCTTCTCGCTGGTCGCCTCCGCGTGAAAGTCGACGATGGAGATCGGGGCGCGGCCGGCGTGGTCGCGCAGCAGCGCGTCGGCGGCACGGAACGGGTCGTCCACCGAGGGCATGTAGACGCGCCCCATCAGGTTCAAAACCAGCACAGGCGTGCCGTCGCGGGCCGACACGATGCAGGCCCCGCTCCCGGGTGCTCCGGCAGGGTAGTTGGCCGGGCGAAGAAGCCGTTCGTGGCTCGCGAAGTAGGGGACGATCTCCTTCCGGTCCCAGACGTGGTTGCCGGTGGTCACGACGTCGCACCCCGCCCGGAACAGTTCCTCGGCGGTCGCCGGCGTGATGCCGTTCCCGCCGGCGCAGTTCTCGCCATTGGCGATCACCAGGTCGGGGCGCAACGTGGTCCGGAGCGAGGCGAGGCCGGATCGAAGGACGCGCCTCCCGGGAAGCCCGACGACGTCTCCGACGAACAGGATGCGCAACGGGTCCTCAGACGGCGAACTGCACGGCACGGGTCTCCCGCACCACGCTCACCCGGATCTGGCCGGAGTAACTCACGTCCTTTTCGATCGCCCTCGCAATGTCCCGGGACAGCGCGTAGGCGTCCTCGTCCTTCACCGCGCGCGTGTCCACGATCACCCTAAGGTCCTTCCCCGCCTTCACCGCGTAAGCCGCCTCGACGCCGGGGAACGACAGGGCGATCACCTCGAGGCGCCTCAAGCGCTCGATGAAAACGTCGAGGTTCTCCTTCCGCGCTCCCGGACGGTTGTCGGAGATCCGGTTCGCGGTGCGGAGCAAGAGCGCCTCGATCGTCGTCGCCTCGGCGTCGGGATGGAGGCTCTGGATTGCGTGGATCACGTCGTCGCTCTGACCGAACTTGGCCGCCAGTTCGGCCGAGGCGAGCACGGTGTGGCCGGTGGCGCTCTCGTCGACCCTTCCGATCTCGTGGAAAAGCCCGGCACGGCGCACCACGTCGGGCCGCGCGCCGATCTCGGAGGCCATGTACCCTGCGATGGTCGCGACCTCGTTGCAGTGCTGGAGAAGGTTGTGCCCGTGATGGGTCCGGAACTTGAGGCGGCCGACGAGTCGCGCGAGGCGCGGGTGCGGATCGGAGATCCCCAGGGCGAATGCCGCCTGCGACCCGTTCTCCTCGGTGATCGTGTCGAGCTCCGAGCGGACCTTGGAGACGACCTCCTCGATGCGCGCCGGGTGAATCCGTCCATCCTCGATCAAACGCTCGAGGGCGACACGCGCCACCTCGCGGCGGACCGGATCGAAAGAGGAGATGAGGATCGCGCGGGGGGTGTCATCCACGATCACGTCGATGCCCGTCGCGGTCTCGAGCGCCCGGATGTTTCGTCCCTCGCGGCCGATGATCCGCCCCTTCATGTCGTCGCTCGGAAGCTCGATGAAGCTGACGGTGTTCTCCACCGCCTCGCGAAGATTGAGTCTCTCCGTGGCGGCCACCACGAGCCTGAGCGCCTCCCGATCGGCCGTCTCCTTGGCCTCGTCCTCGATCCGGCGGGCGAGCTTCGATCCTTCTTGCCTCGCGAGCGTTTCGATGGAGGCGACCATCTCCGCCTTCGCCTCGGCGGCCGTCATCCCCGCGGCGCGCTCGATGGCGAGGCGGGCCCGTTCGAGGTCGGCCCGGGCGCCTTCCAGGCTCTCCTGGACCGCCTGCTCGTTCCGGGCGAGAGCGGACTGGCGCTTGGCGAGATCGCGCCGCTGACGTTCGAGGTTCTCGGCAGCCGATTCGATCTCGCGCGAGCGCGTTTCGATCGCCGTCTCTCGCGTGTCGAGTTCTCGCTCCCGGCGGTCGGTCTCCTCCTGGAGGGCGAGGGCTTTCTCCTGGGCGCCGACGAGGAACTCGCGCGCCTTCCCCTCCGCCTCCTGGCGGGCCTCGTCCAGAAGGGCCCTGGACGAACGACGCGCCGACGCCATCGTCCGCCGGGCCGCCCAGACGGCGGCCACCAGGAGGAACGCCGCGATGGCGAGTCCCGCCAGAGCAGAAAGACTCATGCTCGATTCCGACAGCACCTACGCGCCTCGTGGCCGGCGAAAACACACTCCGCCCGCCTGAGCGGGTGCTGTCCTGGGATACCGGACGGATGTCGCGTTCGATGCGGGCCGGGAGCGTGTCGTAGACCCCCGCCTGGGCCGTGTGGGTTGATCCGATTGAACCTGGACCGAAAAGTGGGAGCCGCTCGGCGACTTCAGGCTTCCCCTTCGAGGAGGGGCTTGCACACCGCCACCGGCCTGAGGCCCCCTGAGTACTGACGTTGGCTCAAGGGAAACGACCCATCACGCACCCCGCAGGGGTCTCCTCCGTTCATCTCCTCGTGCCCACCGCAACTCGACGTTTGTCGTACGCTCCATCCACCGGTCCCGAGACAGCACGGGCCTGGCGCAACCCTACCCGACGAGAACCTCGTCGAGCAGGGCCACCAATCGGTCCAGCCGGGCCTCGTCCTCCGCGTCCAGTCGCGGAGCCTCGGCCCGGCCAGCCTGGAACTTCTCGTCAGCGATGTTCAAGGCGGCCAGGATCGCGACCTTGAGGGTGTCCGCCGTCTCCGTGGTCTCGGCGACATCCTTCATCTTCCGGTCCACTTCGGCTGCGAGCTCCGCGATGTACCCCGGGTCGCCGTCTCCGCGGAGGAAATACGTCCGGCCGAAAATCGTCACCGGCGTCGGACGGGTTTCTTCCGTGCCCACGAAAAACACCGGCTACACCCCGCTCGCCACGGCGCCGCCTTCGCGCGGCTCCCGAGCTCCACTCTCGTCCCGGAGGTCCCGAACCGCTTCCTCGATCCCCCCCCGTATCTGCCGAACGTGGTCCGGAGAAAGCCCCGCGCGGAGGAGGTCTCGCTCCTTCTCGAGGTCCTCGATCCTCCGGCGCACCTCTCGCAACTCGTCCTCGGCGCGATTTCGCTCTTCCGTGACAGACCGTACCTGCGCGACCGCTCTAACGACGCGATCTTCAATCAGTCTAAGCTTCGGCTCGCTCATCTGTCAATCTCGGCGCGGCGGGATCAGGACCGGAGCCTGACCTGAAGCCGCGACGCCAGAAAATCCGTGAGATCCCTACGGTACGCCTCCGTCTCGACGTCGGTCAACGTCTGGTCCAGAGGCTGAAGGATAACACGCACGGTAACCGAAACTTCACCAGGTCCGAGCGGCTCCCCTTCGTAACGGTCCAGCGCTTCGAATCGCACGGGAGCTGGGGCTGGAACCTCCGACAGGACGCCGATCACGCGGCTCCACGTGGCGCCGGCGTCGAGAATGAGAGAAAGGTCGCGCGTGACCGAGGGGACCCGAGGCACCGGGGCGTGGCGCGCCTCGGTCTCCGGATCGACGAGCAGGCGGTCCAGGTCGACTTCCCCGAGCAGCACCCGGGCGCGAAGATCGGAGAGATGCGCGAGATCGGGGTGCAACTCCCCGCACCAGGCCAGCGCGATCCCGTCCCGCGAGTTCCACGCCGCCGATCGTCCCGGGTGGAGCCCCTCGAGACCGCTTGGAACCCTGAGGATCGGGAAGTCGGGGCGCAGCGCGCGTATCACCGCATCCACGATGCCGCAGGCCGCCGGCCAATCCGCTTCGGGCGTCCGCGCGCTCCAGTGCCGCGGGGATCCCGCGCCCGCCCAGGCGAAGGCCGCACGGGTGGGCTCTTCGGGAAAACCTCCCCGATCTCGCCGGAGGAACACGCGTCCGAGCTCGAACAGCCGCACGTCGGGGACGCCATGCCTGAGGTTGAGGCCGGCGGAGCGAACGAGACCGGGCATCAGCGATCGGCGAAGCCGGGCCAGCGTCTCGGCGATCGGATTCGAGATCTCGAGGGGTGCCGGCGCCCCTCTCGGGACGAAGGGGACGTCCTCGTCGACCGCGATCATCGCGTAACTGAACGCTTCGTGGAAGCCGAGATGGGCCAGGAGGGTCCTGCAACGCTCTTCCGCGGCCTGGCCTGAGGGATCCCTCGGGGAAGGGGAAACCGTGCCGGCCGCCTCGGGAATCTTGTCGTAGCCGAGATGCCTCGCCACTTCCTCGACGAGGTCGGCTTCTCTCTGAAGGTCGACCCGCCATGAAGGGGGGCGCACGACGATCGTGCCGCCGTCCCCGTCACGAAGAGACAGGCCGTTCGCCGCGAGAGCCGCGGCGATCGCTTCCCGCCCGGGATCGAAGCCGAGAAGCCGGCCGACCCGCTCCGGCCGGAGGGGGACTTCTAGGCGGATCACGGGGCGGGGATACGCGTCGATCAGCCCCGGCGCGGCCTCGCCTCCGGCCATCTCGACGAGAAGGCGCACCGCCAGCTCCTGGGCCGCCAGGACGGCGTCGGGATCCGCCCCTCGTTCGAACCGGTGACTGGCATCGGTCGAAAGGCCGAGGCGCCGGGCTGTCTTGCGAATGGATCGAGGGAGGAAGTAGGCGGACTCGATCAGGACGTCGCGGGTCGACGTTCCGATCTCGCTTTCGGCGCCCCCCAGGATCCCGGCAAGCGCCACTGGGCGGGTCGCGTCCGCGATCACGAGCATGTCGGGCTCGAGGACCCGCTCGACGCCGTCGAGCGTCGTGAGCGATTCCAGGGGCGCGGCCCGGCGAACCCGGATCTCCCGTCCGCCGAGCCGCGAGAGGTCGAACGTGTGGATCGGGTGTCCGGTCTCGAGCAGTACGAGATTCGAGGCGTCCACGATGTTGTTGATCGCCCTGAGGCCGCAAGATTCCAGCCGTGCCACGACCGACGCGGGGGACGCTCCGACACGAACGCCGCGCACCACGCGCACGGTGTAGCGGGGACAAAGGTCGGGATCGTCGATCGCGACCCGGACCCGCGCCTCGAGAGGTTCGCCCGTCGCGACCGGGACGGCGGGGCGGTTCAGAAGACGCCGGCCGAACGCCGCCGAAAGCTCCCTCGCCAGTCCGACGTGCCCGAGCGCGTCCGGACGATTCGCGGGAACGTCGATGTCGAGCACCGGACCGTCCGCCCCCTCGACGAGGAGGTCGACCGTGAGGCCACGCGCGGTCAAGGCCGCGGAGACCGCCGAAGCCTCGACCCCGGAAAGGTCGCAGATCTCACGGAGCCAGTTGAGCGAAACGAGCATTCTCGGTCTTCCGGGAGGTGGCGCCTCCTCACACGGGGAATTGTGCGAGAAACCGGACGTCGTTCTCCATCAGGAGCCTGAGGTCGTCGATTTCGTAGCGCATCATCGCGATCCTGTCGATGCCGAGGCCGAAAGCGAAGCCGGTGTACCGATCGGAGTCGATCCCCACGGCCTCGAAGACCGCCGGGTGGACCATGCCGGCCCCTCCGAGCTCCAGCCAGCCGGAACCCTTGCACGCGCGGCAGCCGGAGCCGCCGCATACCTGGCAGGAGATGTCGTACTCGCACCCCGGCTCCACGAAGGGGAAGTAGCCGGGACGGAAGCGAGTCCGCACCTCGCCGCCGAAGAACCGCTTCCACAACTCCGCCACGGTTCCCTTGAGGTCGGCCATGGAGATCCCCTCGTCCACGACGAGGGCCTCGAGCTGGTGAAACATCGGGAGGTGGGTGGCGTCGAGGTCCCTCCGGTAGACGCGTCCAGGACAGACCATCCGGATCGGAGGCTTTCGCTCCTCCATGACCCGGATCTGCACCGGCGAGGTGTGGGTCCGCAGGAGCAGGCCCCCCTCCACGTAGAAGGTGTCCGTGGCGTCGCGCGCAGGATGGTCGGGAGGGAGGTTGAGCGCCTCAAAATTGTGGAAATCGTCCTCGACCTCGGGGCCGCTCTCGACCGTGTAGCCGAGCTCCCGGAAGACACGCTCCAGTTCGCGCCGCGTGTGGGTGACGGGGTGGAGAGAGCCGCTCCACGGTATGCGCGAGGGGAGCGTGATGTCCGCCGTCTCCCGCGCGAGCGCCTCGCGTCGGCGCGCCGCTTCGGCCAAAGCGGAGGCGGACTCCAGTGCCGCGTGGATCCGTTCCTTGAGCTCGTTGATCGCCTTTCCGGCCGCGGGGCGTTCTTCGGGGCCGAGCGCTCCGAGCCGCTTCATCAGGGCCGGGAGTTCTCCTTTGCGCCCGAGGAAGCGAACCCTCGTCGCCTCCACCTCGGCCAAGCGGCCCTGGGCGGCCGTGAGGGCTTCGTCGAACTCCCTCTCGATCCGCTCCAGATCGTCGCGCACCGCAACCCCGTCAGGCGCCCGAGGCGGCTTGGCGAGCGGCGCCCACCACCCTCCCGAAGGCCGCGGGATCGTGGACCGCGAGGTCGGCGAGAATCTTCCGGTCGAGCCGCACGCCGGCGATCTTGAGCGCGTGCATCAGCGCGGAGTACGACATCTCGTGGAGCCTCGCGGCGGCGTTGATCCTGACGATCCACAGCCGGCGGAAGTCCCGTTTGCGGGCGCGCCGGTCGCGGAACGCGAAGGTCAAGGAGCGCTCCACCTGCTGTTTCGCGATCCGGTAGAGCTTCGATTTCGCGAGGTAGTACCCCTTCGCCCTGCGAAGGATTTTCTTCCTCTTGAGACGTCGCTTGTTGCCGCGTTTCACCCGAGGCATCGTCGTCCTCCTTGCCGTCGGGCCTCTTCGGGTCCGAGCGGCGGGAATGCGTGGACCGAGAGCCTCCCCGCCGGTGGCGGGGCGAGCCCGTCCTCCCCGTCAATAAGGAATCATCCTGGCGACGCGCTTCCTATCGGCGGGGGAGACGAGCGCAGGCATGTCGAGGCCGCGCTTCCGCTTGGTCGTTTTCTTGGTCAGAATGTGGCTCTTGTACGCTTTGGAGCGCTTGATCTTTCCCGACGCGGTCTTCTTGAACCGCTTGGCCGCTCCGCGATGAGTCTTCAGCTTGGGCATGGTCGATGCTCTCCCAGCGGCCTCAGGGCTCGCTCGTTCTTTGTTCCAGGACGATTCGGGCCTGCGCCAAAAAGGACTCGAGCGTCACCGCCCCCTGATCGCCTCCGCGACGCGAGCGGACCGCGACGGAGCGCGCCGCCGCCTCGCGATCGCCCACCACCAGCATCCAGGGGATCTTGTCCATCTGGGCTTCGCGGATCTTCGCCCCGATCTTCTCCCCACGCGCGTCGACCTTCACCCGGAACGAGGCGGCGGCGAGCGCGTCTCGCACCTCGTTCGCCCAGGCGATGGAGCGCTCCGTGATCGGAAGGACTCGCACCTGCTCGGGAGCGAGCCAGGGGGGGAACGCGCCGGCGCAGTGTTCGATCAGGATTCCGAAAAAGCGCTCGAGGGATCCGAGCATGGCCCGGTGGATCATCACCGGCCGTTGCTCCCGGTCCTGGCTGTCGATGAAACGGAGGTCGAACCGCTCGGGAAGCACGTAGTCGAGCTGGACCGTTCCGAGTTGATGTTCGCGCCTCAAGGCGTCCAGGACGATGAAGTCGATCTTCGGGCCGTAGAACGCGCCGCTTCCGGGGTTGAGCACATAGGGGTGCCCGCTCTGCCGCAGAGCGCTCTCGAGCGCCGCCTCCGCCCGGTCCCAGAGGGCATCGTCGCCCGCGCGATCCGGCGGGCGAGTCGACAGGAAGATCCTCACCTCGGGCAGGCCGAAGAGCGTGTAGGTCTCGAGGTACATCTCGACCAGCGCCTCTACCTCGGCCTGGATCTGGTCGGGAGTGCAGAAGATGTGCGCATCGTCCTGGCAGAAGCTGCGGACCCGTGTCAGTCCCGCGGTGACGCCGGACAACTCGAACCGGTGAAGGCGACCGAAGTCGGCCAGCCGGATCGGAAGCTCGCGATACGAGTGGCGCCCCTCCGAGTACATCAGGCAGTGCGAGGGGCAGTTCATCGGCTTGACCGCGTACTCGCGTCCCTCCGCTTCCGTGAAGAACATGCTCTCGCGGTAGTGATCGTAGTGGCCGGAGCGCTTCCACAAGGAGGCGTCGAAGATCTGCGGGGTGATGACCTCGCTGTAGCCGCGGCGGGTATACAACTCCCGCACGTAGCCGATCATGAGGTTATAGACGAGGGCGCCCCGGGGGTGGAAAAATGGACTGGCCGGAGATTCGGGGTGGAACGAGAACAGGGCGAGTTCCTTCCCGAGCTTCCGGTGATCGCGCTTCTTCGCCTCATCGAGGAGCTTGATGTGGGCGTCGAGTTCCTCGCGGGCAAAAAAAGCGGTCCCGTAGATCCGCTGGAGCATCTTGTTCCGCTCGTCCCCCAGCCAGTAGGCGCCGGCGACCGAGAGGAGCTTGAACGCGCCGAGCTTGCCGGTCGACGGGAGGTGCGGCCCGCGGCAGAAATCGGTCCAGTTTCCCTGGCGGTAGATCGAGACGGTCTCTGCCCCCTTGGTTTCGGCGAAGTACGCCTTGTACGGCTCCTCCTCCCGGCGAAAGAGGGCGACCGCCTCGTCGCGCGAAAGGTCGAGCCGCTCGATGGGAAGGTCCCTCATGGCGATTTCCGCGATCCGTCCCTCGATCGCGGCGAGATCGGCGTCCGAAAACGGCTCCGCTCGATCGAAGTCGTAGTAGAAACCGTTCTCGATCACCGGCCCCTGGGCGATTCGCGTTCCGGGAAACAACTCTTGCACCGCCTGGGCGGTGGCGTGGGCCGTCGAGTGGCGAAGGACCTCCAGGGCGGCGGGATCCCCTGGGGCAACGAAGTCGAGTCGGGCATCGCGACGGATCGGAGTCTTGAGGTCGACGAGTTCTCCGTCCACCCGTGCCGCGACCGCCTTCGCCCCGAGCCCGCCCCCCGCCTCGCGCAGGATGTCGAGAGGCGAAACTCCGCACGGGACCGATCGGACGCTGCCGTCGGCCAGGGTCATCTCGATTCTCGATTCCCCGGCAACCATTTCGCGAAATCCTCGCTCGCGCCGTCCCGCACGAAACCCGACGACGGGCTCCTCCTGCCGGCGCGCCCGCCCCGACGAAAACTGGTAGGCGCGCGCGGATTTGAACCGCGGACTTCTACCGTGTCAAGGTAGCGCTCTCCCCCTGAGCTACGCGCCTGCTGCAAACAGCGCCGCCGCAGCCCTTTCGAGCCGCGGCGACGGGGCGCGAAAGTACCATAGAGGCCAAGGGGTGTCAACGAAAGGGGTTCGCTCGCGGGGGGGACCACCGATTTCTTCGGGTTTCTGTTGATTACGGGATCCACTTTCGCTACCATCGCACGCGAAATCTTGGGGTGTCCCCGCGCGGCGGGGGACATTCTCGGGGTTACCCGGCCGGCGAGCAAGAGGATCTTTTATTGTTTCAATTTCTTCGAGGGGATCTCCGGGTCAGCCTGCTCGACGCGGGCGTTTTTTGGCTCGACGGCGGGGCGATGTTCGGCGTCGTCCCCCGTCCCATTTGGGAGAAGGAACGAACCCCCGACACGCGGAACCGGATCCGGTTGGGGATGAACGTGGTCCTGATCGAGGACGGCCGCCGGCGAATTCTCGTGGACACGGGCGCCGGGACGAAATGGGACCCGAAGTATCGAGAGATTTATGGTTTGAGCCCCAGGTCGCCGGCCGAGTTCCTCGCTCCGGCGGGGCTCACGCCCGGGCAGATCGATCTCGTCGTGAACACGCACCTCCACTTCGATCACGCGGGCGGGAACACCGAGCGGAACTCGCGGGGGGAGGTCGTCGCATCGTTTCCGAACGCGAGGTACGTCGTGCAGCGAGGGGATCTCGAGCTCGCGAGGGCGGGAAACGAGAGAACGCGAGCCTCGTACCTTCCGGAGAACTTCGAGCCGCTGCTCGCCGAGGATCGTTTCGAACTGGTCGACGGGCCGGCCGTGATCGGTCCGGGAATCGCGCTCAGGCCGGCACCGGGGCACACCCCCCACATGCAGATTCTTCTCATCGCCACCCCGGAGGGGAAACTGGCTTTTCTCGCGGACCTCGTCCCGACGGCGAGCCACATCCCGTACCCGTGGGTGATGGGGTACGACCTGGAGCCGCTGGTCACGCTGGCCACCAAGAGGGCGATTCTGCCCGAGGCGGCGCGGGAGGGGTGGGTGTTGCTCTTCGAGCACGACGACGAGATGCCGGCGGCGACCCTCGAGGAGAAGGACGGCCGGCTCAAAGCGCGCCGGGTGGAGCAGGGAGCCTAGGATGAAACTTGCTGCGCCGTCACGCGGATTCGCGGATGTCGACCTCACCGGCGCGAACCCTCAGGACCACGAGTCGGATACCCGGAAGGTCGAGGGGTTCGCGCATCGGGATGCGAAGCTCCTCGCGTTGCAGTACCACCCCGAGGCCGCCCCCGGGCGGCACGATTCTCTCGACCTCTTCGGAGAGTTCCGCGCCAGGGTCGCCCTAGATCGTCAACCGGCGCGAATCGCGCTCGAGGACCACCCATGACGGACTGGAAGTCGTCCCTGCGCGCCGATCCCTCGGCCTGGCTGCTCGAAAACGCCTGCCCGCCGATTCGCCTCCGAGTGCTCACCGAGATCCTGGAGCGCGGCCGGGACGATCCGGAGGTCCAGACCGCGAGGCAGGAGGTCGCGTCGTACGCGCCGGCGCTGAAACTCCAGCGGCTCCAGCGCAAGGACGGCAGCTGGGGAGGGATGATTCATGCCGCAGATGCTCGGAAGCTGCAGCCGAGCATCGAGAACGGCCTGTCGATTCTCTACGAGTTCGCTTGGACGAGAGACACGAAACCGGTGAAGCAGGCGGCGGCGGCGCTGCGCACGTTCCTGACCGCCAAGAGGGATCTGCAATTCTTCGAGTTCTCGAAGGTCGTCAAGGCGGATGACCGCCGTGAGCGTTACTACCGGTGGTTCCTACGAATTCTTGCCCTGGGGCTGCTCGTCCGGGGAGGGTACGAGGATGACCGGACGCGGCTTGCCGTTCTGGAACTGCTTGATCTGTGCGCGGGGTTCGTGGACGACCCGGTGTCGAAGCACCCCGCGGAAGAGATCGGGGCGAGCCATCCCCTCATCCGGGCCGCCGCGTGGAAGCGGGATTACCCGTTTCTCCCGGACCTTTACCTGGCGAGGGTCTTCGCGTTCTCGCCGTGGCTCCTGGACGGCGAACTCGCGAAGATGCGCCTCAAGAAGATCTTCGACTACGTGATGTCGGAAACCTATCAAAAGCTCGCGCCGGATCTCGGATTCGTGCGGACCGCCAAGGGGTCGTTCTTGAAAGGGAACGGGATCCGGATCCGCTCGGTCGACCACTACCAGAAGCACGGGAATCTGGACGAGTTACTCCACAACCTCGAGATCCTCGCGCGGCTCGGGCTCCTCAATCGTTACCCGCCGCTGATGGCGCATCTCGAGTGGATCCACGCGCAGCAGGGGAAGGAAGGGCGCTGGAATCTCGCCGGGAAGCTGCTCAACGAGAACAGCCGGTGGACGGCGCTCATGCGGCTCGAGAAGGACTGGCGGAGCCCGGCCCGCAAGGAAGCCGATCTCACGTTCCGGATGCTCCTCATCCTGAAGTATCAGTGGGAAAGGCAGGTCCGGATGCTCGACCGGCGCGACGACGGCTACCCGATCTGATCGCTCCGCGCGGCCTCTTTCGGGACGGAGGGCTCGGCGCCCGAGAGCCTACCGAAGAACATCTTCCCTGCGGTCGTTTGAATCACGCTGGTGATGACGATGTCCGCGGTGCGCCCGATCAGGCCGCGCGCGTTGTCGACCACCACCATCGTCCCGTCGTCCAGGTACGCGACCCCCTGGCCCGGCTCCTTCCCCTCCTTGAGGATGCTGACCTTCATCGCCTCGCCCGGGAGCACGACCGGTTTCACCGCATTGGCGAGATCATTGAGGTTGAGAACGTCGATCCCGCGCAACGAGGCCACCTTGTTGAGGTTGAAATCGTTGGTCAGGAGCTTGGCGCGCATCCGTTTCGCGAGTTCGATGAGCTTCAGGTCCACCTCGCGAATATCGGGGATTTCCTCCTGCGAAAACAGGACTTTCACCGCCGGCGATTTCTTCAGCTTCTGCAGGATCTCGAGCCCCTTGCGCCCGCGCGCCTTGCGCGATGGATCGGGAGAGTCGGCGATGTACTGGAGCTCGCGAAGGACGAACGAGGGGATCACCATGATCCCCTCGAGGAATCCGGCCTCGCAAACGTCGGCGACCCTGCCGTCGATGATGACCGACGTGTCGAGAATCTTGTGCTCGAGGGGGGCCGACGGGTCGTTGCCGAAGAGCGCGAGGACGTTGTCCCCCTTGAGCGAGGCGGCGAAGCGCGCTCCGCCGACCCCCCCGGCGTACAGCGCCACCAGATAGACGAACGGCCGGAGCGCCATCGCCGGGAATCCCGGCGTTCCCTCGGGGAGCACGCGCACGACGACGAGGCCCAGAAGGCCGCCGATCAGCAGGCCGAGCGCTCCTCCCGCGGCGGTGAAGATGTCCCACGAGCGGAGAAACTGCTCTGCGGCAAGCGCCGCGGCGCCGAAGAAAAGCCCCGCCAGCAGGTTCGGCAGCGGTCCTCGCCAACCCTCTCCGAGCGAGGCGAGCGGCCGGAGCGCAAGCCCCAGAAGGAGGGCCAGGACGATCATCGTCGCGCGCGCGAGCCAGCGTCCCATCGATCGGCCCTCCGGCGGCGTCGAGCGGGTCTTTCGAGGCGGCGATTATAACCGACTCCGGCGGGGGCCGGGAATCAGCTTTCGGACCAGGCCGGATTCTCGAAACGCGTGAACTCGCGTATGAAAATCAGGTCGACGGTATCCGTCGGGCCGTTCCGCTGCTTTCCGATGATCAATTCCGCCTTGCCGCGGAGTTCAGGATCGTTCTTCTTGTAGATCTCTTCACGGAAGAGAAACAGCACGACGTCGGCGTCCTGCTCGATCGCTCCGGACTCGCGCAGGTCGCTCAGCTGCGGCCTCCGATCGCCGCTCCGCTGCTCCGGCGCTCGCGACAGCTGCGAGAGGGCGACGATCGGGATGGCGAGTTCCTTCGCCATCTCCTTCAGTGAGCGAGAGATGTCCGAGATTTCCTGCTGGCGGCTTTCGTACCGCGTCCGGCCGCTCATGAGCTGGAGATAATCCACGATCAGCAGGTCGAGGCCGTGCTCGAGCTTCAGCCGCCGCGCCTTCGCTCGCATCTCCATGAGGCCGACCCCGGCGGTGTCGTCGATGAAGATCGGCGACTCCGAGAGCTCCCCGAACGCCTTGATGATCCGCTGCCACTCTTCCGCGTCGATGCGGCCGGTCCTCAGGCTGTGGGCGTCCACTCTCGCCTCGGAGCAGAGAAGGCGGAAGAAGAGTTGCTGGTGCGACATCTCGAGGGAGAAGATCCCGACGGTCTTGCCGCAGCGCATCGAGGCGTGAGCGGCCAGGTTGAGCGCGAGCGCCGTCTTCCCCATCGAGGGACGGGCGGCGAGGATGATCAGATCGGAGGGCTGCAGGCCGGCGGTGAGCTGGTCGAGATAAATGTAGCCGGTCGGGATCCCGGTGATCGGCTCGCGCTGCTTGGTCAGGAGGTCGATGGCGGCGAATCCCTTTTCCGCCACCACCTTGATCGAAAGGAAGCCGGAGCGGAGGCGGTCTTCGGCGACCCTGAAGATCGCCTTCTCCGCCTCCTCGACCAGATCGTCGGTCTCGCCGGCCGGCTGGAGGGCGGACTCGAGGATCTGTTGCGCGGAGCGGATCAGATCACGGCGGACCGCCGCCTCGCGGACGATCCGGGCGTAGTGCTCCACGTTCGCGGACCGGGGCACGCCGTCCACGAGACCCGAGAGGTAAGCGGGGCCTCCGCACGACTCGAGGTCGCCCGAGCGCTCGAGCTCGGCGCGAAGGGTCACGAGGTCCAGCGCGGACCCGGTTTCGGCGAGCGAGAGGAGGGCCCGGTACACCTTCCGGTGGCGCGGGGCGTAGAACGCCTCCACCCGGAGCAACTCCTGCACGCGGTGGATCTGCTGGTTGTCCAGAAGCACGGCGCCGAGTACGGAGCGTTCCGCCTCGTCGGAATGGGGGAGGGCTTCGGGCGCGTTTTCCGAGGTCATGGTCCGTGCGAAAAATCCGAGTTCGACCGGCGGCCACGCGGATGTTAGCACAGCGAACGGCCGCCGGGGCGCGACTTCGGAGGGATGTTATTCTTCTTGCTCTCGGCGGCTCCGGGTATCGCCCGGCTGAGGAGCGGCATGCGGCGGTCGGCGCTCGGCCTCTTGATCGCGATCGGTTGCGCGGCAGGCGCCGCCACGGCCGGCCCGGGTGTCGCGCCTACCCAGGATCACGCGGCGCGGATGCGCTCGATGCAGGAGGAGATGGTCCGGTTGCGGGGGGAGATGGAATCGCTTTCCCGGCGGGAGAAGGGGCTCCTCGGAGAGGTCGCGCGGCTCGGCGCTCTCTTGAACCTGCGCCGGAGCGAGGCCGAGGCGGCGGGGCTCGAGCTCGAGGACGTGCGCGTCGGCATCGGCGATCGCCGCCGCCGGATCGAGGCGCTCGAGTCGTCCCAGGCGGCGCGAGCCCGCGTCCTGGCCGAGAGGCTATCCGAGATCTACAAGCAGGGTGAGAACGCGGAATTCCGGCGCATGCTCGGCGGAGGGTCGATCGAGGATTATCTCCTGGGGTTGCGTTACGCCGCGTTGCTGAGCGGGCGGGACGCGCGTCTGCTCGGGACGTGGCGGGAAGACGAGGCGCGCCTCTCGGCCGAGGTCTCGGCCCTGGCCGGCGAGGAGAGGCGCCTTCTCCTGGCGGGGACGGAATCGGCGAGAACGCGCGAGGCGCTCGAACGGAGCCGATCGGAGAGAGGGAGGCTCCTCGCGAGGATCCAGGTCGACCGCGCGAAGCACGAGGAGGCGATCGCCGACCTCGAGCAGGCGTCGCGCGATCTCGGCCGGATCGTCGACACGCTCGGCGGACCGGCGCAGGGCCCCGCGCTCGACGTGCGGAAGTTTCGGGGACTGCTCGACTGGCCCTCCGATGGCGGGGTCACGGCCGGCTTCGGGAACACCGTCCATCCACGGTTTCGCACGGTCGTCCCTCATCCCGGGCTCGACCTCGATGCTCCGGAGGGGGCGAATTTCAGCGCCGTCTTCGACGGGCGTGTCGCGTTCGCTTCCTGGCTGCACGGATACGGGCTGACGGCGATCGTCGACCACGGTCACGGCGTGGTCTCGATCTACGCCCACGCCTCGATCCTGCTGGTCGCGCAGGGCGACGAGGTCACCCGCACGGAGATCCTGGGAAAAGTGGGGGACACCGGGTCGCTCCGTGGCGCGTATCTCTACTTCGAGATGCGCGAGGGCGGGAAGCCGACGAACCCGGGGGAGTGGCTGCGGCGCCGGTGAGGCGCGGGTTGCCAAGGCATCCGACGAAGTGTAGCTTGAGAAGAGGGGCGAACGATCGGATCGCGCCGGCGGGAAGGGTCACGACATGTCCAGGAGCCGCATCGCGTTACTCGGAGGGTCCGCACTCGTCGTCCTGACGCTGTTTGGAGGGGGGATCCTCGCGAAGGTCGCTCCCGCGGACGGGACGTACCGTCAGGCGATTCTGTTCTCAGAGGTCTTCTCTCTCGTGCTCGACAACTACGTCGACCCGGTCGACTCGGACAGCCTCTTGAAGGGGGCGCTTGACGGGATGATGGGAGGGATCGACGCGCAAGGAGCCTACCTCTCCGCCGCGGAGGTCGCCCGCTGGAAAGAGTCGAAGTCGGCCGGGACCGCCGACCCTGGGATCACCGTGGTCAAGGCGTTCGGCACGCTCCAGATCGTGGCGGTGGCACCCCGCTCTCCCGCGGACGCTGCCGGACTCGGGGCGGGGGACCAGATCCGCCGCATCGACAGCCTCTCGCTGAGGAACGCTTCGATGGAGCAAGCCCTTCGCGCGCTTCGCGGCGACGCGGGCTCCACGGTGCGGCTCTCGATCCTCCACACCCGGGAATCTTTCAGGCGCGAGGAGATCTCCGTGCGTCGCGCGGAGCGGACGGACAGCCCCCATCGCTTCGAGATCCGCGGCGGGATAGGCCTGCTGACGGTCCGCGACCTCAGGCGCGCGGCGCCGGAGTCGATGGCCGCCGATCTCAAGGGGGCGAAGGAACAGGGCGTCGAGAAACTGCTGATCGACCTGCGCAACGTCGCGGACGGCAGCCCGCGGGACGCGGCACCGCTCGCGGGCCTGTTCTCGACGGGCGATCTCCTGGTCTTGAAGGAGCGCGGCGGCCGCGTGGTCGAAACGGTGCGCTCGCCGGGAGCGGGGGATGCCTGGTCCGGCCCGGTCGGAGTGCTGGTCAACGGCGGCACCGCCGGCGGAGCGGAGGCCGTGGCGTTGCTCCTGCAGTCAAGGCGGCGAGCGACGGTCTATGGGGAGCCGACGTACGGACTCGGCGCCGAGCCGAAGCTGTTCGAGCTTCCCGACGGCTCCGGCCTGCTCGTTTCCTCCCTTTCCTGGGAGGCGGTCGGAGGACGTGGATGGAACGGGGGTGGCGTGGCTCCGGACAAGGTGCTCCGGCCGGTGGGGAAGCCCGACGACGCCGACGAGGAGCAGTTGAAGCACGCGCTCGAAGAACTCGAAGAACTGGGTGCCGCGCAGCCGGCGGAGCCGGCACGAAAAGCGGCCTGAGCGTCCGCGCCCCGCGGACCGCCCGGCTGCCCCGGTTGGCTCGATGATCTCCGCGCTGCTCCTTTTCGCGCTGGCCGGGGGAGCGCCTCCCGTGGCCGCGGAACCTCCCGTCCCCGCGGCGGTTCCTGGGGACTCCGCCGACGCCCGCGGCGACGCTTACTTCCACCTGATGAAGGCCCGCATCGCCGCCTCGCGGGGGCGCCTCTCGGAGGCTCTGAACGAAATCCGGGCCGCGACCGCGTTCGTGCCGCAATCGGCGGGTCTGCGTGCGGAGAGCGCCTCGCTGCTGCTCGCTCTGGGGCGCGGGGCCGAGGCGGAGCGCCTCGCCCGGCAGGCGATCGAGATCGATCCGGACGCGACCACGGCGATCCGGGTGCTCGGCGATCTCGCCGCCCGCCGCGCGCTGGGGACCGACACCGACGAAGCGAGCCGCGGCGAGGCGATACGGCACTACGAGAAACTCTCCCGTTCTCCCGATGTCGAGGACGACGTGTTTCCGATCCTGGCGCGGCTTCGGCTGATGGCCGGAGACGCGGAGGGCGCCGTGGCGGCGGCGCGCACGCTCGCGTCCCGCCGGCCCGGAGACGCTTCCGCCGCGCGCCTGCTCGCGCAGTATCTCGATCGAAACGGAAAGAAAGGCGAGGCGGTGACGAGCCTCGCGGCATTTCTGGCCGGAAGCCCCGACGCGGAGGAGTTGATCCCGCTGCTCGGCGACCTCGCGCGGGAATCGGAGGAATGGCTGCCGGTCGTGACCGCGACCTCGAAGATGGTCGAGGCGGCGCCCGAGCGCCCGGCCGCGCGAGCGCTGCGGGGGGAGGCGCTGCTTCGCCTCGGCCGCGCGCGGGAGGCGATGGCGGACCTCGAAAAAGTTCGAACTCTGGCCCCGGACAATCGCCTGGCGTTGCTCGAGCTGGCGAGCGCGTACGGCGACGTCGGCCGGTTGACGGAAGCCGCGGGGCTGTTGCGGGATCTTGCGCGCGACCTTCCCGAGCATCCGGGAGTGCGGATCTTTCTCGGAGAGATTCTCGCGCGCCAGGGGGATTGGGACGGCGCCGCGGAATCTTTCGGTGCGGCGTTGCGAGCGGTAGGGTCGGCCGCGGCCGACGGCATGGAGCGCCGCGACGGCATCCGCCACCGCATCGCATCGCTGTGGCTCGGCAGGTCGAATCCGGAAGAGGCGGTGAAAGCGCTCGCGGCCCTCGAGCGGCCCGACGACGCGGCGTCCCTCGAATTGCGCGCGAGGGCCGCGCTCGACGCCGGCGATCCGAAAGAAGTTGAGGTGCTCGCCCGCAAACTACGGAACAAGGGGGAAGCCGGACTCGCCGCCGCCCTCGAAGGGGAGACGCTCGCCGGCGCCGGAAAGCTCGACCGGGCCCGAGCTAAATTCGCCGAGGCGGCGGTGGCGCTCGGAGGGTCGGTCTGGGGACGCGCCGCCGAGAGCTGCCGCGCGGCCGGCCACCCCGATGAGGGGGAGAAGTGGCTCCGGGAGTGGACACAGAAGGAGCCCGAGCGCGGCGAGGCGCATTTCCGGCTCGGCGCGTTCCTCGAACGGCAAAAGCGTTACGACGAAGCGGACGCGGAACTCGGCGCGGCGATCCGGATCGACCCGAAGGACGCGGTGTCGTTGAACTATCTCGGTTACAGCCTCGCGGAACGGGGACAGCACCTCGACGACGCGATCGGATTCGTCAGGCGCGCCCTCGACGAGGATCCGTGGAACGGGGCGTATCTCGATTCGTTGGGTTGGGTCCTGTTCCGGATGGGGAGATTCGACGAAGCTCGCGAGCCGCTCGAGCGCGCCGTCAACGAGTTCCCGAGAGACCCGACGGTGCTGGAGCACCTCGGCGACCTCTATTCGCGGATCGGCGAGCGCGATCGCGCGGTGAGCGTCTGGCGGCGTGCTCTCGAGAACGGCTCCTCGAACGGCGCGGCGCTGCAGTCGAAGATCGGGGAAGGGACGGCGGATCCCGGCACGGGGGCACCTCCGACGGGCGGCGCGGCGGACTCCTCGCGCGCGGACGCACCGGCCGCGCGGCCGGACACGCGGTGAGCTCCCGGCGGCCGGCCGCCCCGCTGTTCTTTGCGATGGCGCTGCTTCTCACCGCCTGCCACGCGAGACGGGAGCCCGATCGAGCGGGGGCGATCACGGGGCGGGTTGGAACCTACCGGGGCTCCGTCGAAATGAACGACGGGAGCACGCGGCGGTTCCGGCTGCTGCTCTGGGCGGCTCTACCCGACAGGCTTCACGCCGAGTTGCTGCCGCCCGTCGGCGGTCCGCGGTGGATCGTGGACGGGGGAGGCGGCAGGCTCGCGGTCGCGGTGCCGGGAGACCGTGACGGCGTACACGGGAGAGGGGTCGGGCGGCGGTCATCGAGGCGCTGCTCGGGGTCGCCGTCCCGATGGAAGAGCTCGTCCGATGGATGCTCGTGGCGCGCCGATCCGGTGCCCAGCGGATGCGAGGTGATCGCGCCGGCCCGGAAGCACGGCGCACGGGCTGCCGGAGGTGCTTCGAGATTCGCGAAGCGGCCGGCGAAGGCTTTTCGCATCGAGCGCGAGCGCCTCGAGACCCGCGGCGACTCGCGGCGGGCATCGGCACCGGCCCGGCCCCACCGGGGGTCGCAAAGCGGCCGATCGAGGAGCTTCCCCGCGCGGTGGCGATCGGGTCGGAAGCGGACGAGTCGGAGCGACCGTGATCCCCCCCGGGGCGTGTCTTACGGCGCGCTGCCCCGCGAAGGTGAATCTCGCGCTTCGTGTGCTCGGCCTTCGCGCGACGGATACCACGAGATCCGGACGGTCTTCCAGGCGATCGACCTTCACGACACGCTTCTCGTGCGGCCCGCCGGCGACATCACGGTGTCGTCCGACGACCCCGGCGTGCCCGACGATGCCTCGAATCTCGTGATGCGCGCGGCGCGCCTGCTGGCCGAGCGGTTCGGCGTGAGCGCCGGCGCCGCGATGAGACTCACGAAGCGGATACCGATCGGCGGCGGTATGGGGGCGAGGAGGCTCGGACGCCGCGGGAGCCCTTCTCGCCCTGTCGGACTTTGGGGCCTCGGGCGGTCGCGGTGAAGGTCTGATCGCCGCTCGCCGCCCGGCTCGGTGCCGACGTCCCGTTCTTCTTGCATGGTGGGGACGGCGCTGGGGGAGGGACGGGGCGACCGGGTGACACGCCGTGCCTTTCGCAGGCCCGCTGCGTCTGCTTCTCGGCCTTCCGCCGTTCGGCGTGCCCACAGCCGAGGCGTACGCGCGAGTTCGCTCGGATTTGACACTCGAGGCGAAGGATGTTAGCGTGAAGTGCTTGTCAGATGGGAACTTATCGTCCGAGCGCGAGCCGGCTCGGGGCATCAACGATCTCGAGGCGGGAGTTTTCGAGCGGTGGCCCAGCCTCCAATCGTTCAGGGACGGGTTGCTGCGCGGCGGGGCCAGAACGGCGCTATTGAGTGGAAGCGGTTCGACGGTGTTCGGGGTATTCGATGACTCCGGCTCGTTGCCACGCGCGACCCGGGATCTCGCGGCGCGATTCCCGGACTGGCGGCTTCTCGGGGCTCGGGCCGTGCCGGACGCGGCGCACGTGGTGGAGGCGAGTGGGCCGAAAGGAAGAACGGGATGTTTCGGGACATCGCCCACCCCCTGAACAGCGAGATGCGGCGGAAGATCGAGGAGCAGAGCATCGTGCATGACCGTGAGGTTCTAGCCGACAGCGGCGAGGCGCTCTCCGCCGAGATCCGGCTGCTCGGAAGCCGGCCGCAGGCGGACGCCTCGGGGTACGATCCGCTCGAGGCGGGGGGCGCCCCCTGGCCGTGACCGGGTCGCGCCCCGCACTGGGGCGTCGTCAAGTGGTAAGACACGGGTCTTTGGAACCCGCATTCGGAGGTTCGAATCCTCCCGCCCCAGCCATGTCCGGAGCGAGGAGGCAGGCGTACCCGTCATGAAGAGCGAACTCAAGGTCTTCTCAGGAAACGGCAACCCGCGTCTCGCGCAGGCCATCTGCGACTACCTCAGGCTGCCGCTCGGGCAATTGAAGCTCACCCGCTTCAGCGACGGTGAGGTGTACTGCCAGGTGCTCGAGAACGTTCGCGGGACCGACGTCTTCGTGATCCAGCCGACCTGCCACCCCGTGAACGAGAATCTGATCGAACTCCTGCTGGTGGTCGACGCGCTGAAGCGTTCTTCCGCGGCGCGCGTCACCGCGGTCGTGCCGTACTACGGATACGCGCGGCAGGACCGGAAGGACAAACCGAGGGTTCCGATTTCCGCAAAACTCGTCGCCGACCTGCTCCAGGCGGCGGGGGTCCAGCGCATGCTCACGGTCGACCTGCACGCGCCGGCGATTCAGGGGTTCTTCGACGTTCCGGTCGACCACCTCCTCGCGGCGCCGGTACTCCTGGACTGGACCGCCCGCCAGCGGCTCGAGAACCTCACGATCGTGTCGCCCGACGCCGGGGGCGTCGAGCGAGCGCGATTCTTCGCCAAACGGCTGGGGGCGGCGCTCGCGATCATCGACAAGCGCCGGATCGAGGCCAACGTCGCCGAGACCATGAACGTGATCGGCGACGTCCACGACCGGAGCTGCGTGATCGTGGACGACATCGTGGACACCGCGGGGACGCTCATTGGAGCCGTGCGCGCCCTCAAGGGGAAAGGGGCGCGGTCGGTGACGGCCTGTTTCACCCACGCCGTGCTGTCGGGGCCGGCGATGCAGCGGCTCGCGACGCCGGACCTCGACCGCGTGGTCGTGACGGACACGATCCCGCTGTCCGACGAGAAGGCGGCGGACCCGAAGGTCACCGTGCTCTCCGTGGCGAATCTGCTGGGTGAGGCGATCGCCCGCATCCACGGCAACTCGTCGGTAAGCTCGCTGTTCGTCTGAAGATTCGAAAAACGCGACCACGCCGGGGGAACGGGACCCGCCCGGCGAGATCGAGCGCCCCAAGGGGGGTGTTTTTCAGGGTCCCCGGCCCGGAACGGCCTCGTCCGTCCCCGCAAGGCGCGGACGGTGCGGGGCGGATGAGAGTCAGCCATGATCAAGAATGTCAGCGTCGAGGTCGAGCCCCGGTCCGAACGGGGGAAAAACTCCAACCGCCGTTTCCGCCGGGCTGGCAAGGTGCCCGCGGTGATTTACGGGGCGGGGGAGCCGCCGATCAGCATCGCGGTCAGCCCTCGCCGCCTCGAGGAGGTCCTTCACCTCGAAACGGGGCGGAACACCATTTTCACCGTCGCCATGGCGGGGCACGATCAGAAGGGGGCGGTGATGATCAAGGCCCTGCAGCGCGACCCCGTGAGCGACGCCGTCATTCACGTGGATCTGGTGCGCGTGCAGCTGGACAAGATCGTCCTCGTCCGGGTGCCGATCCGCCTGATCGGGGTGCCCGAGGGGGTCAAGACCGACGGCGGCGTCGTCGAGTTCGTCCTTCGCGAGGTCGAAGTCGAGTGTCTGCCCGGGGACATTCCGGAACACTTCGACGTGGACATCTCGAGCCTTCAGGTGCACCAGCACGTTTCCGTGAGCTCGCTTCCGGCGAGCGACAAGGTGAAGATCCTGGACGACCAGGACGGGATCATCGCGGCGGTCGTCCCGCCGCGTGCCGAGGAGACGCCGGTGGCCGTCGAGGGCGCCGTCGAGGCTGCGCCCGCGGAGCCGGAAGTCATCAAGAAAGGCAAGGAGGCGGCGGGCGGAGCCGAGCCGGCCGCGAAGGACAAGGGGGGGAAGGACAAGTAGCCCCCGCGGACGACGGATTGAAGATCGTCTTGGGCCTCGGCAATCCCGGCGCGCGCTACGTCCGGACGCGTCATAACGCGGGGTTCCGCGTTCTCGATCTCCTGGCCGAACGCGCGGGGGTCGCCTACCGGCGCGAGGCGGATCTCGGACAGATCTGCTGGACCACCGAGGCGGCCTTGAGCGGCACCGATGTCGTCCTCGCGAAGCCCAGGACCTTCATGAACCGCTCCGGCAGGGCCGGGCTCGCGCTCCTGGAGCGCTTCGCTGCGTCGCCCGAGGACCTCCTGGTGGTCCACGACGATGCGGACCTCGCGCTTGGCCGGGTACGGGTCAGGCCGGAGGGAAGCGCGGGAGGGCACAACGGCCTGCGCTCGCTGATCGCGACGATACGGTCTTCCGCCTTTCCGCGGGTGAAGCTCGGGGTGCGCGGCGAAGGGCGGGCGGACGCCGATCTTGCGGATTACGTTCTCGATGAGTTCCACGACGCCGAGCTCGAGACGGCGGCATCGCTGGTCGTCCTCGGGGCCGACGCGGTGCAGACGGTTTTCGAGGAAGGGGTCGCCGCGGCGATGAACCGTTTCAACGGGGGGTCGCCGCTGGCCGAAACCAGGGAGCCGTGTTAAACTTCGGACTTTGTGGCCCGTGATCGTTCGGGCTGGATGACCCGGCACCCCTTGCTCCCGGCATCGACCGGGGGCGAAACGCCGTGAGGAGGTGCGATTCGTGCCCACGTACGAGACTCTGTTCATCACCCTACCCACCCTCAGCGAGGACGAGGAGCACGTTGTCGTCGCGCCTCTCGCACAACTCGTCGTCGAGCGCGGCGCGATGGTGGCCAACGAACGGCTCGGGCGGCGGCGTCTCGCCTACCCGATCAAGAAGCACGAGGACGGTGTCTACACCCGTTTCCTTTACGACGCGGACGAGACGCTTCCGCGCGAGATCGAGCGTCGACTCCGGATCTCGGACAAGGTGCTGAGGCAGCTGACGGTCCGGCTCGAGGAGGACTGGGCGGTCGCCGCGAAGGAACAGGCGGTCCGGGACGCCGAGGCGCGTGTCGCGGCCGAAGCGGCCCGAGTCGCGGCGGAAGCCGCCGCCGAGGTTGCCGGTGTCCCCGAATCTGTCACGGTGCCGATCGAGGTGAAGGTTCCGGAGGACGATGACGAAGCGGACGCCGCGCTCGGGGTCGAGATCCCTGGCGACGACGAACGCGGCTGATCCGGGAAGGGTGCCCTATGAGAGACAACGGTGACACGGGCGACATGAGGGATGGATCCCGGGGGGGCGATGGCGGAGGACGAGGGCGTCCACCGCGCAGCGGAGGCCGCCGCCGGTTCCTCTTCCGCCGCCGGAAGTACTGCAAGTTCTGCGAAGAGAAGACCGCATGGATCGACCACAAGGACATGCGCACGCTGCAGAACTACATCCCGGAGCGCGCCAAGATTCTCCCTCGCAGGATCTCTGGAACGTGTTCCAAGCACCAGCGCCAGCTGATGCGTGCGATCAAACGCGCGCGCAACATCGCGCTCCTGCCCTTCACGAGCGATTAGGGCCGGGGAGGAAGACGCCGTGAAGATCTTGCTGCGACAGGACATCGATCACCTCGGGGAACGCGGGGAGATCGTCAGCGTCTCCTTGGGGTACGCGAGGAACTATCTGCTCCCCAAGAAGCTCGCCATGGAAGCGACGCCGGGCAATCTCCGAACGTTCGCCATGCAAAAGAAAGTGTGGGCGGTCCGGGAAGCACGGGAGATCGAGGAGGCACGTGCGTTCGCCTCCCGGCTCGAGAGCGTGCGGATCGCGGTGTCGAAGAAGGCGGGGGAGAACGACGCGCTGTACGGGTCGGTGACGAACGTCGAGATCGCCGACCTTCTCGCCGCCAAGGGAATCGAGGTGGACCGGCGGAAGATTCACCTCGACGAACCGATCAAGTCCCTCGGGACCTTCGAGATTCCTGTCAAGATCCACAGGCAGGTGACGGCGAAGCTCACGGTTCAGGTCGTCGCCGAGGCCGAATAGGGACGCGATGGCGAAGGACGACGGGCCGGCGCCCGCCGACGGGAGCCGGAGGCGCTCTAGGGTTGCCCGGACCGCGGTGGTGCTCTTCGCGGCGTGGTTGCTTCCCGGTCTCGGGCACGTGTTGCTGGGACGCGTCCGCCGGGGCCTTCTCTTCGCGGCGATCGTGATCGGGTCGTTCGCCATGGGAATGGCCCACGACGGACGGCTCGCCCTTCGAGACCGGCAGGCGTTTCTGACTTCGCTGCAAGTGGTGGCGAATTCCGGCGTGGGGCCCGCGGATCTGGCGGCCCGACTTGCGGTGTACGGCGAGGCCGCCTACGCCGTTCCCGAAGAGGGGGACGCGGGCGGATTCGAGCCGAAGGTCGTGCGCATCATGCGGGAGCGATCGCGTTCCGCGCTCTCGGCGTACGGCACCGCTTACCTCTGGACCGCCGGACTGATGAACCTCCTGCTTCTCTTCGATGCGTGGGACATCGCGCGCGGGCGTCGGGACTGATGCGAAGCCACTTTCTCCACCTGCTGCTGTATTCGACGCTGGTGTCGGCTTTCTTCCTGCTCCTGTCTCGCCGGGGCTTGAAAGCGAGCGTTCGATTCGGCCTGATCCTCTGGTCGGCGATGGTGTTCGGAGCGCTGGCGGTCGCCTTCCTCATGCTTTCGTTCCCACGGTGAGTTCCCGACGGATTCTTTCCCTGTGGGGGCCGGTCCTCCTCTACGCGGCGGCGCTCTACGTCGCGTCCGCACAGAGTCATCTTCCTCCGGTGTTCGACCGTGTGTGGGACAAGGCGTTGCACGCCGGCGCCTGGTTCGGGATCGCGTTGCTCGCGCTGCGGGCGTGTCACGGCGGGAAAGGGCCGATGCGGGCGGTTCCCACCGTCGTCGCCGCGGCGCTCGTGTTGGTCTACGGTATCTCGGACGAGCTGCATCAGTCGCTCGTCCTGGGCCGCGATGAGAGCCTGTTGGATTTCTTCGCCGATGCCGTCGGGACGGCGGTCGCCGTCGGAGCGGTCGCACTCGCTTACGCGGTGCGGCGGCGGGCGACCCGGAACAGGGCGCTCTCCTCCTGAGGGAGAGGCGCCGTTCTGGCCGCCTTGATCTTGAAGCCGACGCTGCCGTGGGAGCGGTCCACCCGGAATGCGTCCAACGCGGGGCCGCCCTCGTCGACACCAGCAGACTCAACTAGTCCGCTATTCAAAAGACGGCAGCCTTCGAAAAAGGCGCAACTGCCGTTCAGCTGGCGGGAGGCTCTCCCGCGGCGCGGCGAACGAGCCGGGCCGCCGCGTCCGCCCACGAGGCCGATCCGTTCAGGGAAGGGACGAGGTGCAGCGTCTCGCCCCCCGCCTCTCGAAAGCTAGCGGCCCCGCGAATCCCGATCTCCTCGAGCGTTTCGAGACAGTCCGCCACGAAGGCCGGGCAGAACACCGCCATCCGCCTCGCTCCCATCCGGGCGCGCTCGGCGATCTCGCGGTCGGTGGAGGGGCCGATCCAGGGAACGAGGCCGAGCCGCGACTGAAAGGCGACCGACCAGGCGTGAGGGTCGAGGGCCAGCGCATCGGAGAGCAGCCGGGCGGTCTCGAAGCACTGCGCCCGGTAGCAGTCCCGGTTGGCGGCGACGATCCGATCGCAGCAGCCGGGAGAGCGCAGACAATGTCGACCGGTTCGATCCGATCGGCGAACTTGCCGTTCGGGAAGCCCGTGGAAGCTGAAAAGAACGTGTTCCGGCTCCAATGCCGCGAGAGCGGTCCGGCCGGTCTCCGCGAACGCGCCAATGAACCCGGGGTCCGAATAGAACGGAGGCACCGCGGCGATCGACGGCACGGTCCAGAGCGGAGTCGCGAGGCGGTACGCCTTCTCGAGGGTCGAGCCGGTCGTTGAGGAGGCGAACTGCGGATAGAGGGGGAACACGACGATCCGGCCGCACTCTTTTTCGCGAAGCTCCCGTAGAGCTTCTGCGATCGACGGGCTGCCGTACCTCATCGCGAGCGCCACCGCGTAGTCGTTCCCGAGGCGGGTCTCGAGGGCGTCGCGAAAGGCGCGGCCGTGGACCAGGAGAGGGGAACCCCGGGGGGTCCAGATCTTCCGGTAGGCTTCGGCGGACCGGCGCGGACGGAAGGGGAGGATCACGAGGCGCAGGAGAAGGAATCGCGCGGCGGCATTCGTGTCGAGGACCCTCGGATCCGACAGGAACTCGCGAAGATAGCGCCGGACCTCGGAACTCCGAGGCGCGTCGGGCGTGCCCACGTTGACCAGGAGGACTCCGGCCGGTCCTGCGACGCCGCTCATCGGCCGAAGCCTAGAGGCTCGCGCCGTTCGCCGCAAGCCCGAGGCGCCCGGCCGAAGGCTTGGGTTTGCGCGGAAGCGGGGCTATTCTTCGCCGCGGAGGCGCCGATGCGACAGCCCGTCCCGCTCGCCGATCTTTCGAAAGTGCGCACCTATCCGCTGGCCGAGCGCCGGAACAAGGTCTCCGTCTCGAGTTTCGCCCTTCCGGTGGACCCGGACGCTTCGCTCGAGGCGTTCCTGGGCGGGCTGGGAGACATGCTGGCGGTCCGTACGCTCCGGGATCTCGCCGCGGCGGTTGCGGACGCACGCGACGGCGGGCGTCCCGTGGCCTGGGCGATCGGCGCGCACGTGGTCAAGGTGGGACTCGCCCCGGTGCTGATCCGCATGATGGAGGAAGGGACGCTGACCGCCCTCGCGCTGAACGGCGCGGGAGCGATCCACGACTGGGAAGTGGCGGCGATCGGGGCGACGTCGGAAGATGTGGCGACGGCCCTCCACGATGGGCGGTTCGGCATGGCCGAGGAAACAGGCCGAGAGCTGAACGGCGCGGCGGTGGAGGCGGCGGCGCGCGGCGAGGGGCTGGGCGAGACGATCGGGCGTCGGATCGTGGAGTCGCGGCGGCCGTTTCGCGACCGGAGCGTGCTCGCGCGCGCCTTCGAGCTCGGCGTGAGCGCCACCGTGCACGTCGCGATCGGCAGCGACATCGTCCACCAGCACCCCACCGCCGACGGCGCGGCGATCGGGGCGGCGACCTTCACCGATTTCCGGCGCCTCGTCACCGTCGTGGGGAGGCTCCGCGGCGGGGTCTGGATCAACTGCGGCTCCGCGGTGCAGCTCCCCGAAGTGTTTCTCAAGGCGCTCTCCGTCGCGGAAAATCTAGGACACGACGTCTCCGGCCTCGCCACCGCCAACCTCGACATGATCCGGCATTACCGGACCGAGGAAAACGTGCTGCGCCGGCCGATCGCGGGGAAGGGGAAGGCGTTCTCCCTCATCGGCCACCACGAGATCAACGTGCCGCTGCTCGCCGCCGCGATCGCGATCGAGCGGAGGCGGCGCGCGGCCGCCCCCTGATGGCCGGGACCCTCGTCGTCCAGACGGCGTTCCTGGGAGATCTCGTTCTCACGATCCCTCTCCTGCGCGAGCTCAAGCGAGCCCTGCCGGACGCGCCGCTCACGCTGGTCACGACCGCTCTCGGCGCGAGCACGCTCTCCGGCCAGCGCTGCGTCGACGCGCTCGTGGTGTTCGACAAGAACGGGAAGGACCGGGGGGCGCTCGGCCTGCTGCGGCTCGGCCGCGAGATACGCTTCCTCGCCCCGGACGTGATCGTTGCCGCGCAGCGCTCGGCGCGAACCGGCCTCCTCGCGCTGCTGAGCGGCGCTTCCGTGAGGATCGGCTTCGAGGGGGCGCCGGGCCGCCTCGCCTACACGCGCAAGGTCGCGTGGGACCCGGCGGCTCACGCCGTGCGCCGCTATCTCGCGCTCGCCGCGGCCGCGGGCGGCGATCCTGCCGGCGCCGATCCTCGTCCTTGGCTCGAGGTCGATCCCGTGGCGGGAGATCGGGCGGCGCGCCTTCTCCTGGACGCCGGGATCGAGCCGGACAAGAAGGTGCTGGCGGTCGCCCCGGGGTCGGTCTGGGGAACGAAGCGCTGGATACCGGAAGGTTTCGCGGCGGTCGTCGCGGAATCTGCACGGCGCGGACTCGCCCCCGTCCTCGTCGGGTCGGAAGCGGAGCGAAAGCTTTGCGGCACGGTCGCGGCGACGGCGAACGTCCCGGCCGCCAACGTCGCGGGGCGCTGCGGGATCCCGGAACTGGCCGCGGTGCTCGCCCGCGCCGTCGCTCTCGTTTCCAACGACAGCGGTTCGGGCCACGTCGCCTCCGCGGTGGGTACGCCGGTGGTCGCGATCTTCGGCCCCACGGCCACCGCGTTCGGGTACACGCCGTTCGGCGTCGAAAACCGGATCGTCGAGCAAGCCGGCCTCCCGTGCCGGCCGTGCGACCGGCACGGCCCCGCGGTCTGCCCGCTCGGGCATTTTCGCTGCATGCGGGAGATCGGACCGGAGCGCGTCCTCGCCGCGCTCGACGAGGTCCTCGCGGCGCGCGAGCGCCGCGGCGACGTATGACCTCTCAGGAGACGAGCGGCAGGGCGGGGTTCCCTCGCAGATAGGCGTCGATCGCCCGGGCGGCGCTCTTCCCGTCCCCCATCGCCAGGATCACCGTCGCCGCGCCGCGAACGATGTCGCCGCCCGCGAAGACACCCGGAAGGTTCGTCGCGCCGTTCGAGTCGACTTCGATGTACCCCCAGCGATTGAGCTTCAACTCGGGACAGGTGGCGGTCAGGAGGGGATTGGCCTTCGTTCCGATCGCGACGACGACGATGTCGCACGGGATCACGTACTCGGACCCGGGAACCGGTACGGGGCGGCGCCGGCCGGACGCGTCCGCCTCGCCCAGTTCCATCCGGACGCACTTGAGGCCGGACACCCACCCCTTGTCGTCGCCGATCACCTCGATCGGGGCGACCAGAAGGTCGAACCGGATCCCCTCCTCGTCCGCGTGGTGCACTTCCTCGACGCGCGCCGGCATCTCGGCGCGGCTGCGACGATAGACGATGATCGACTCGTCCGCGCCGAGCCGCTTCGATGTCCGGACGGAGTCCATCGCGACGTTGCCGCCGCCGACCACGGCGACCTTCTTCCCCCGGAGCACCGGGGTATCGGAGCCGGTCGTCCAGGCGCCCATCAGATTCACTCGGGTGAGATACTCGTTGGCGGAGTAGACCCCCTTGTAGTTCTCGCCGGGAACGTTCATGAAGACCGGGAGTCCGGCGCCGACCGCCACGAACACAGCGTCGAACGTCTCCCGGAGCTCCGGCAGGGTGTAGGTCTTGCCGACGATCGCGTTGAACTCGATCTGGACGCCGTGCCGGACCAGCCGGTCGACCTCCTGCTGCACGATATCCTTTGGAAGCCGGAATTCGGGGATGCCGTAGATCAGGACGCCTCCCGGCGCGTGGAACGCCTCGAAGATCGTCACCTGGTGGCCGAGCTGGATCAGCTCGCCGGCCGCCGTGAGCCCACCGGGGCCGGACCCGACCACGGCGACCTTCTTGCCGCTCGCCGGCGCCTGGTGGTACGGAACGCCGTCCTCGTGCGAGCGCGCCCAGTCCGCGACGAACCGCTCGAGGTAGCCGACCGCCACCGGCGTGCTCTTGTTCCCCCGGATGCAGAGCTGCTCGCACTGCGTCTCCTGCGGGCAGACCCTGCCGGTCACCGCGGGGAGCGCGTTGTCGCGCAGCAGGACCTCGGCTGCGGCGGGGAAATTGCCTTCGGAGAGGTGCCGGATGAAGGCCGGAATGTCCACGGCGACGGGGCAGCCGGCGACGCACTTCGCGGTCTTGCACTGGAGACAGCGCTGCGCCTCGATCATCGCCAGCTTCTCGGGGTAACCGAGATTGACCTCCTCGAAATTCCCACGGCGCGCGGCGGGATCCTGCTCGAGCATCTTCTGGCGCTCGATGGCCATCCGTTCCTTCGGGCTCAACGGTCGAGATTCCGCCATGATCCTCGTCTCCGGGCGCCGGGGCGCCTCAGGGCGTGAGCTTGCAGACGTGATCGAGCCTGGCCATCGCCGCCTGCTCGAAATCACGGTAGGTCGAGAGGCGGTCGCGCAACTCGTCGAAGTTCACGAGGTGGCCGTCGAACTCCGGACCGTCGACGCACGCGTACCTCGTCTCTCCGCCGACGGTGACGCGGCACCCGCCGCACATCCCCGTCCCATCCACCATCACCGGGTTGAGCGAAACGATCGTGCGGACGTGAAGGGGGCGGGTGATCTCGACCACGGCGCGCATCATCGGAACGGGGCCGACCGCGTAAACCGCGGCCACGCGGTCCGGCCGCCAGCACGTCCTTGAGCGCCTCGGTGACGAAGCCGTGGCGGCCGTAGCTGCCGTCGTCGGTGCAGACGACGACCTCCCCCTGCCGCTTCAATTCTTCCTCGTAGATGACCCACTCTCTCGAGCGCCCGCCGATGACGCTGGTGACCGACACGCCTCGCCGGTGAAGAGCCTCGGCGATCGGGTGGACCACCGCGGTGCCGACGCCCCCGCCCACGCAGACGGCGTGGCCGGATTCGACGAGTTCGGTGGGCTGCCCGAGCGGACCCGCCACGTCGCGGATCGCGTCCCCGGAAACGAGCGCCACGAGTTCCGTGGTGCTCTTCCCGACCGCCTGGATGACGAGGGCGATCGTTCCCGCGCCGGGGTCGGCGTCGGCGATCGTCAGGGGGATCCTCTCGGAGCCTGGCCCCTTTCGCACGATCACGAACTGTCCGGGCTGCCGGATCCTGGCGATCCGTGGGGCCTCGACGACGAGCCGGACCACGTTGGGGGACAGCGCGTCGTTGGACAGAACCTGATGCATCGCGTCCCTCCGGCCGGGGCATCGGCTCCCGAAGGGCGTCGCCGAGCACCGCTGCATCCCCGCCGGCGCGGTCGTTGCCGGAGAGGGGTCATCTCATTACAGGCCAAATCAGTCCGAATCGTAGCGGATCGCCGCGAGCGCGACAACCGCCTTGCGGGAGGCGCCGGCCCCTACACCGCCACTCCTTTTCCCGGATACGCTCGAAGCGCGGCGGTGAGGATCGCCATGGCGCGCGCGAGTTTCGCTTCCTCGAGAACGTAGGCGATCCGGACCTCGTCCCGGCCGAGGCCCGGCGTCGCGTAGAAGCCGTCGGCGGGAGCGACCATCACCGTCTCGCCGTCGAGGGCGAAGTCGCGGAGCATGAAGATCGCGAAGCGCTCGGCGTCGTCGATCGGCAGCTTGCGCGCAGAGGTAGAACGCCCCCTCGGGCTTCCGGACGATCACGCCCGGGAGCCGCGACGAGCGCCCTCGTAGACGACGTCGCGACGCCGCTGGTACTCGCGGACCACCCCCTCGATGTACGACGGGGGAACGTCGGAGAGTGCGCAGGCGGCGAACTGGCCGAGGGTCGGCGGGCAGAGCCGCGCCTGTCCGAACTTCAGCACGGCGGCCATCAGGTCTCGGTTCCGGCTGACGATGTTGCCGACCCGGATGCCGCAGAGCGACACGCGCTTCGAGAGGCTGTCGACCATGACGACGCGGTTCTCGAGCCCGGGGAGGGTGAGCGCCGAGCGCTGGCGGCGCCCGTCGTAGACGAACTCGCGGTACACCTCGTCGGAGATCAGGTAGAGCCCGCGGTCGCGGCAGATCGCGCCGAGGCAGCTCCATCTCCTCGTCGGTGTACACCGTGCCCGTCGGGTTGTTCGGGGAGCAGATCAGGATCGCGCGGGTCCTCGGACCGATCTTCGCCTCGATCGCCTCGCGCGGCGGCAGGTGGTAGCCGTCCTCCGCGTGGGTCGTGACCGGGACGAGGTCGACGCCGATCAGCGCCGCGAAGCCGTTGTAGTTCGTGTAGAACGGCTCGAAGACGAGCACCTCGTCGCCGGCGTCCGCGAGGGCGGCGAGGACGAAGAGGATCGCCTCGCTCCCGCCCGTCGTGACGAAGATCTCCTCGCTCGCGACCGCGAGGCCGACGCGCGAGTAGTAGGCGCGCAGCGTCTCGATGAACTCCGGCAACCCCTGCGACGGACCGTACGGCGACGTTGCGCTCGTCGTAGGCGCGCAGGCGGTCCAGGATCTCCCGCGGCGTCGGGATGTCGGGCTGGCCGATGTTGAGCGGGTAGATCGTCTTCCCGGCCTTCGCGCGCCTCGACCGCGAACGGCGCGAGGCGGCGGATCGGGGAGGCGGGCATCTCCACGGCTCGTCGGGAAAGGCGAGGGGGCTGCGGCATGATCGTCGAACTCCTTCCGCGCCAGGGCGGTCCGCTACCGAAGGGCAGCGAGGACGCGGCAGTTTAGCGGATCGGCGGGCGAGGGAACAGACCCGGGACGGCGATGCCTTGTCGGCCCCCTTGTCCGGCCGCCGGATCGGAACATTGCTCCCAGCGCCACCGGCGGATAGACTCTCCCGGTTTTCAAGGGGGAATCGGATGTTCCGGAGGATTTTGATCGCGAATCGTGGAGAGATCGCCCTTCGAGTGATTCGCGCCGCGAGAAAGCTCGAGATCGAGTCGGTGGCGGTCTTCTCCGAAGCCGACCGGGGCGCGCCGTGGCTCGAGCAGGCCGATGCGTCGGTCTGCATCGGCCCCGCGAGAGCCGACGGCTCGTATCTCGACGCCGGAGCGATTCTGCAGGCGGCCGAGCAGACCGGCTGCCAGGCGATCCACCCGGGGTACGGGTTTCTGTCGGAGAACGCCGTCTTCGCCGCGCGCGCCGAGCAGCAGGGGATCACGTTCATCGGTCCGGGCCCGGAGGCGATCCGGAAGATGGGGGACAAGGTCGAGGCGAAGCGAACGATGGCCGCGGCCGGCGTTCCGACGATCCCGGGAACCGTCGGAACGCTCGCGGGGCCCGAGCAGGCGCGCGAAGCATCGCCGGAAAATCGGCTACCCCGTGCTGCTCAAGGCGACGGCCGGCGGCGGTGGCCGCGGCATGCGCCTGTGCGACGAGCGAGCAGGACCTCGACCGGGCGTTCGCCGAGGCGAGTCTCGAGGCGGAAAAGGCGTTCGGCAACGCCGGTCTTTATCTCGAGAAGTACATCGAGGGGGGCCGGCACATCGAGTTCCAGATCCTGTGCGACGCCTTCGGTCGCGGCGTGCACCTCGGGGAGCGCGAGTGCTCGGTCCAGCGGCACCACCAGAAGCTGATCGAGGAGTCGCCCTCCCCCGTCGTGGACGCCGAGACGAGGCGCGTGGTCGGCGCGCGGGCGGCGTCGGCGACCGCCGCGGTCGGCTACAGGGGCGCGGGCACGGTCGAGTTCCTGCGGGACCGGGACGGCTCGATGTACTTCATGGAGATGAACGCGCGGCTCCAGGTCGAACACCCGGTGACGGAGATGGTGACGGGAGTCGATCTCGTGGAGGAGCAGTTCCGGATCGCGGCGCTCCACCCGCTCCGGCTGCGGCAGGAGGAGATCGCGCCTTCGGGGCACGCCATCGAGTTCCGGATCAATGCCGAGGATCCCGCGAACGGATTCCGGCCGGACCCCGGCACGATCACCGCGTTCGCCCCGCCGGCCGAAGGGAAGGCGGGAGTGCGGGTGCGTTGGGATTCGGCGGTGCGCGAGGGATACCGGATCCCGCCGCACTACGACTCGATGGTCGGGAAGCTGATCGTGCACGCCCACGACCGTCCTGCCGCCGTCGCGGCGGGCCGGGCCGCCCTCGCGAGCCTGCGGATCGAAGGAGTGCGCACGACCGTGCCGCTCCATCGCGCGATTCTCGAGCGGCCGGAGTTCGTGAAGGGGGAATACGACGTGCAGTTTCTCGAGCGCAGCGGGATTCTGGGCTGAACGGCAGGAGGGGAATGTGGCGAAGGTGATCCTCGAGCCGATCGGCTCGCCGCGCGAGCGGTTCCTCCGCGACGACGCCTGGGGGGCGCAGTGCGCGGCGGCGAGGGAGCAGGGGCGCTCGCTGCAGGAGAAGCGCGAAGCGGTGCGGGCGGGCTGGGGACCCAAGTACGAGGCGCGGGTCCGCGAGAAAGGGAAGCTGCCGACCTGGGACCGCATCGAGCGGCTCAAGGACGCCGACAGCCCGGTGCTCCCGATCGGAACCCTGGTGAACTGGGGGCGCACGTTCGGCGACGACGCGCGGACATCGCCCGGTGCGGGGGTGGTGACCGCTTTCGTCCGGGTGCACGGCCGCTGGGTCGTGGTGATCGCGAACGACAACACGGTCGCCTCGGGCTCCTGGTGGCCGCGGACCCCCGAGAAGATCCAGCGGGCGCAGGAGGTGGCGCTCCGTCTCCGCCTGCCGGTCGTCTACCTCGTGGACTCCTCGGGGCTCTTCCTGCCGGAGCAGTCGCTCACCTTCCCGGGACGCCACGGAGCGGGGGGCATCTTCAGGATGAACTCCCTGCTGTCCGCGGCCGGGGTGCCTCAGATCGCGGGGGTCCACGGCGACTGCATCGCGGGCGGCGGCTACATGCCGATCATCAGCGACATCGTGTACATGACCGAGCAGGCGTACATGGTGATCGCGGGGGCCGCGCTCGTGAAGGGGGGCAAATCGCAGAAGATCACGTCGCTCTCGATCGGCGGTCCCGACGTCCACGTTCACCTGAGCCGCTGCGCGGACTATCGCGTGCCGGACGACACGGTCCTGATCGGCCGGGTGCGAGGGGAAGTGGCCAAGCTCCCGGGCCCCGCGTGGGGCTACTACCGGTACGGCGCCGATCCCGCGCCTCCCGCCCATCCCGCATCGGAGCTCGACGGAATCTTTCCCGTCGACCACCGCATGGGGTACGACGTGCGGCAGGTTCTCGCGCGGATCGTCGATCACTCGCTGTTCTGGGAAGTCATGCCGGGCGCCGGTCCCGAGATGGTCTGCGGCGTGGGGAGGGTGAACGGGCTCTATGCCGGGTTCATCGCGAACAATCCGCAGCTGACGGACCACCCCGTGCACCGCCACGCGAAGCGGCCGGGCGGGATCCTGTACCGCGAGGGGATCGCGAAGGTTTCCCAGTTCTCGCGAGCCCTCAACGACGACGGGATCCCGATCGTCTGGCTCCAGGACATCTCGGGGTTCGACATCGGTCCCGAGGCGGAGCGGCAGGGACTGCTCGGATACGGATCGAGCCTGATCTACACCAACTCGGCGAACTCGGTCCCGATGTTCACCGTGCTCCTCCGCAAGGCGTCGGGGGCCGGGTACTACGCGCTCGCCGGGCTCCCGTACCGGCCGGTGCTCCAGCTCGCCACGCCGATGACCCGGCTCGCGGTCATGGAGGGAAAGACGCTGGCGATCGGGGCGTACAACGCGAAGCTCGACGATCACTTCAACGTCGTGGCGAAGACACCGGAGGAAGCCGAGGAGATCCGGCGCGGGATGGAGGCGGTCGAGGCGCGAATCGGTGGCGACATGGACCCGGTGCTCGCCGCGGCTCGCATGGACGTCGACGAGATCGTTCGTCCCGGCGAATTGAGGCTGTGGATCGAGGCGGCCGTGGAGATGTCGTACCAGTCGACCGGCTACCGGCGCATCAAGAACCCGAGAATCTGGTCCCTTCACGACCTCACGGTTCTCACGGGGTGAAGGCATGAACGAGCCGATTCTCCTGGCGAAGGCGGAGCGGGAGCAGGACGGGCGGATCGTCGTGCGGTCCCCGCTCGTCGGCACCTGGATCGAGCCTCCGCACGCGGGGGCCCTCCTGGGACCCGGGAGCAGGATCGGGCTTCTCTCGCATCTCAATCGCAGGCTGGCGCTGGTTCTTCCCGACGGGGCGGCGGGCCGCGTCGTGAGCGGCTTGCCGGGCAACCGCGCGGTGGCGGTGGAGTACGCTCAGGTGCTTTTCGAGTTGACCCCGGTCGGTGCGGCCGAGATCGAGGCGCTCGAAGGGGATGCGGGCGCCCTGGGCCACCCCGCCGATGCGGGCCTGGCGCCGGGCACGCGCGCGGTCGTCTCGCCGACCGACGGCGTGTTCTACCGCCGCGCGTCCCCCACCGACCCGCCGTTCGTCGAGCCGGGCTCGCGCGTTCGAACGGGGGACCCGATCGGGCTCGTCGAGGTCATGAAGACCTTCAACCTGATCGCGTACGGCGGTCCGGGCTTCTCTCCCGAAGCCGAGGTGCTCGAAGTTCGTTGCGCGGATGCGCAGGAAGTCCGGGCGGGGCAGATCCTCGCGGTCGTGCGCTGACGGCCGCGGTGTCCTCTCCGCGGGACGACGCGAAGCGGGGCACGGGCTATCATGGATCATTTTGGTCCTGTTTGGGGGGTTCGCTCTGAAACCGTCGCCTCGAACAGAAGGAGGGAGGCGCCGCCGGCCGCGTAACTCGTTCGGGCGACGGCGATCCTGCCGTCCTCGAGCACGGCCGCGGCGGTCGCGAGCATCCCCCCGTCCGCCGTCACCTCGAACGTCGCGAGACGGCTGCCGTCGTAGGCGTCGAGCCCGACGATCGAACCGCCTCCGTCCGGGATCGCAAGCACCAGCTCGACGTCGAACGGCTGGGTCTTCGGACCGGACTTCCCCGCCACCGGCGCCTCCACCGTCCCATGCCAGATGGCCAGAGGGTGCGTGATCCGGTCGTCGAGGTCCGTGGCCCAGAGACGATGTCCGTTCTTCCGGCGGACGCCGTAGACCCGATTGTCCGCGGAGCCGAAGAAGACTCGCGGGCCGCGCACGCTGGGAGGAGCGATCGTCGCGGACGGAACGCGCAGCCGCCATTCCTTTCGCCACTTCCGGAACCAGCGCCCGAGTTTTTGAGCCTCGATCCCGCCTTCGGGAAGCGACCTGAACCTGAAACGACCGTCCTCGGAGACGATCCACTCCGGATCGGCGCCCGGTAGGAGCGTCCCGGCTTCCGCGAGCACCGCGCTCGCGGGCGGACCGAGCGACACGATCGCGACGCCGCCTTCCACGGGGACGAGCAACCGGGCCCCGTCGACGGTCGCGCCACGCCCCGTCGGCGCTCCGGGTAGCGGGATCTCGGACACGATCCGAAAACGCATGCTCGGTGGAAGCGGGCCCTTTCGCGGTGGGAGGGGGGCCGGGTAGTCGTTCGGGGATTCGGGCGTGGGCGGTAGCGTCTGGGCGAGCCCCGCGCCGGCGGAAACGATCGCCGCGGCGAGGCAGAGCGTCGAGATTCGTGCGAGGCGTCGCGCCATCGGGTCCCTCCGCGTGGGGCCGCTCGGTGTGAGCGCCGATTGTAGCCTGCAACCGCCCAGGCGCCCCGCCGGGAGGTTCGCGCCGTTCTCCGAGCGCTCCGGACACGGCCGTTCCCGGCGTCGATTCGATCGAAGCCCTACCGCGCAACCATTTGCATTTACAGGCTTTATATGCTAGAAGAAGCCGATTCTCAGGAGCACGAGGGAGGAAGCTTTCCGCCATGAAGAGCCGGTATCGCGCGATTCGGGGCACTCGCGACATCTTGCCCGAGGAATCTGGCCGGTGGCAGTGGGTCGAGGGGGCCACTCGAGAGATCTTCGAGCGCTACGGCTTCCAGGAGCTGCGGACGCCGATCCTCGAGTCCACCGATCTGTTCACGAGGTCGGTGGGTGTCACGACCGACATCGTGCGGAAGGAGATGTACTCGTTCCTCGCGGGCGACGAGCCGGTGACGCTCCGCCCCGAGGCCACGGCGCCCCTCGTGCGCGCCTTCGTCGAGCACTCGCTGCACCGCACCGTCGCGGCTGGATTCCCGGAGCGCTACTACTACATCGGCCCGATGTTCCGGTACGAGCGGCCGCAGAAGGGAAGACAGCGGCAGTTCCATCAGATCGGCGCCGAGGTGCTCGGCGCCTCGGAACCCCTGGCCGACGCGGAGACGATCGAGATGGTCGAGACGTTCCTCGACCACCTCGGAATCGGCGAGCGGGAACTGGTGCTCAACTCCGTCGGCGACGCCGAGTGCCGGCCCCGCTTCCGCGAGGCGCTCGCCGCCTGGCTCGAGCCACGTCGGGAGAGTCTGTGCGAGGACTGCCGTCGGCGCGTCGTCGAGAACCCTCTGCGCGTTTTCGATTGCAAGGTCGAGGAGGACCGAAAGCAACTCGAGGAAGCGCCCACGATGATCGAGCACCTGTGTGACGGTTGCGCCTCCCACTTCCGCGAGGTCCGGGCGGCGCTCGACGGTTACGGGATCGCCTACCGGGTCGATCCCAGGATCGTGCGCGGGCTCGACTATTACCAGCGCACGGTCTTCGAGGTCCTCTCCCGCCGGCTCGGCTCGCAGAACGCGATCCTGGGGGGAGGGCGCTACGACGGTCTCGTCGAGGAGATCGGAGGGCCGAGCGTGCCGGGGTTCGGCTTCGCTCTCGGCATCGAGCGTCTGATCCTCTTGATGCCTCCCGACCGCGGGCGGCGCCCGGGGGCCGACCTTCTCGTCGTCTGCCTCGGGACGGAAGCCTGGCGCGCCTCGATCGGCCTCGCGCGCAGGCTTCGCGCCGCCGGCCTCCGAGTGGCGATGCCGCTCGCGGAGCGGCCGATGGGGGCACAGCTCAAACGGGCGGAACGGCTCGCCGCCCGGTTCGCGCTGTTCGTGGGCGAGGGGGAGCTGACGTGCGGCCGGTACGGGCTCAAGGATCTCACGACCGGCGAACAGGTGACGGTGGACGAGCCGGGCCTCCTGGCCCGGCTGGGAGGACGGCATGTCGAATGAGGTCGGTCGTCTGCTGCGGCGCACGGTCGGTTGTGGGGAGGTCACGGAGGAGGACTCGGCGTCCCGCCGCGCGGTGGTCCTCACCGGCTGGGTGCATCGGCGCCGCGACCTCGGCCAGCTGATCTTCGTCGAGGTCCGGGACGCCACGGGGCGCGTGCAGGTGGTGTTCGACCCGTCGGACGTGCCGGAAGCCCACGCGGAGGCGCAGCATCTCCACGCCGAGGACGTGGTCGGCGTGCGGGGCACGGTCGTCCCGCGCGAGGCGATCAACCCGGACCACCCGACCGGGCGCGTCGAGGTGCGCGCTGCGGAACTGGCGATCCACAACCGCGCCGTTTCGGTGCCGTTCCCGGTGGACGACGACCTCGAGGCCAACGAGGAGACGCGTCTCACGCACCGGTACATCGATCTGCGGCGCCCGAAGCTCCAGTCGGCGATCCGGATGAGGCACCGCGTCTCGAGAGCGGCGCGCCGGGTGCTCGACGATTCCGGTTTCGTGGAGATCGAGACGCCGATTCTCACGCGCTCCACACCGGAAGGGGCCCGGGACTATCTCGTGCCGAGCCGGGTTCATCCGGGTCAGTTTTACGCTCTCCCGCAATCTCCGCAGCTGTTCAAGCAACTCCTGATGGTGGCGGGATTCGAGCGGTACTACCAGTTCGCGCGCTGCTTCCGGGACGAGGATCTCCGGGCCGACCGCCAGCCGGAGTTCACCCAGATCGACATCGAGCTTTCGTTCGCGGAACCCGAGGCGATCTACGCGGTCACGGAACCGCTCGTCGTGGGGATGTTCGCCGAGATCGGCGTCGAGATTCCGGCGCCGTTCGCGAGGATGTCGTACGCCGAGGCGACGGAACGCTTCGGGAGCGACCGGCCGGACACGCGATTCGGTCTCGAGCTCCGGGACGGCGGGAGCGCCGCCTCCGGCAGCGGCTTCGCGGTATTCGACGGCGCCCTGGAGGCGGGGGGGGCGGTGCGCGGCTTCGCGGTGCCAAAAGGGGCGGCCGCCTCCCGCAAGACACTCGACACCTGGACCGCCTGGGCGCGCGACGCCGGGGGCAAGGGGCTCGTGACGATCAAGCTCGAGGAGGGGGGGGGCGTGGTGTCGCCGGCGCTCAAGGCGCTGGGGGAGGAGAGGGCCCGTGCCGTCGCCGCGGCCGTCGGCGCCTCTCGCGGGGACGCCGCGCTGCTCGTCGCCGACTCGAGAGAGGCGTGCAACCGGGTCCTCGGCGCGCTCCGGCTGAAAATAGCGGCGGAGCAAAAACTCGTCCCGGCCGGCCGCTGGGATCTCCTCTGGATCGAGAAGTTCCCGCTTCTCCAGCGGGACGAGGAAGAGCAGCGCTGGGTCGCGTGCCACCACCCGTTCACGGCGCCGCGGTGGGAAGACCTCGACCGACTCGACAGCGATCCCGGCTCGGTGCTGGCTCAGGCGTACGACCTCGTCCTGAACGGCACCGAGATCGGTGGCGGCAGCATCAGGATCCACGCGAAGGAGATCCAGGAGCGGGTGTTTCGCGCCCTCTCCATTTCTCCCGAGGAAGCGCGGGCGAAGTTCGGGTTCCTCCTCCGCGCGCTCGAGTCCGGCGCTCCGCCCCACGGCGGCATCGCTCTCGGGTTCGACCGGATCTGCGCGATGCTCGCCGGCGCCGACTCCATTCGCGACGTGATCGCGTTCCCCAAGACCACGAGCGCCTCGTGCCTGATGACGTCGTCTCCGGCGCCGGTGGACGCAAGGCAGTTGCGGGAACTCCATCTGCGAACCGACGAGCGCCCTTGAACGCCTCCGGTCGCCTCGGGCGGTTCGTGCGGCGAGCTGCGATCGTTGACCCCCGCGAACGGCTTGTGCTATAGCCTGACCGGGATGGGGAGGAGGGGCGGGTTCGAATGCGTCGGAGAAGCTCGCGAGCGCTCGTGGGGTTCCTTGCGACCCCCGCGCTCGCTCGAGTCTCGCGCGGAACGCGAGAGCGGCGAACGGCGGCCCTGAGATGAGAACGGTCGTTCTCGACGGCAGAGCGCTCGAGGTCCTCGCGGGGCGACTCGACGAGACGCTCCGGCTCCTCGAGGAGCGGTTCGGCGTGCGAGTGTCCGCCCGCGGCGACCGCGTGACGCTCGAGGGGGAGGGGAGCGACGGTCCCGCCCGGGAAGCGCGCGTGGAGGGGCTGCTGCGGCAACTGGCCGCGCTTCACGAGCGTGGCGTCGTGTTCCGGAAAGAGGACGTCAGGACGGCGATCGGGCTCGTGGAGAGAGACCCGGACGTGCGGCTCGCCGACCACTTCGTCCACGCCCGTCTCAAACCCTCCGCGAAGAAGGCGGTCATCCCGAAGTCGGCCAACCAGCGACGGTATGTCGAGGCGATTCGTGCAAACGACCTCGTCGTGGCGATCGGCCCCGCCGGAACCGGCAAGACCTACCTGGCGGTCGCGATGGCGATCACGCTGCTCAATGAAAAGAGGATCCAGCGGATCATTCTGGCGAGGCCCGCCGTGGAAGCGGGAGAGCGTCTCGGCTTCCTCCCGGGGGACATCGCCGCGAAGGTGGACCCGTATCTGCGGCCGCTCTACGACGCATTGTACGACATGCTCGAGCCGGACCGGGTCGAGAGCTTGCTCGATCGGGGGATCATCGAGGTCGCCCCGCTCGCGTTCATGCGGGGGCGAACGTTGAACGACTCGTTCGTGATCCTCGACGAGGGGCAGAACGCCACGCCCGAACAGATGAAGATGTTCCTGACGCGGATCGGGTTCGACGCGAAAGCGGTGGTGACCGGCGACGTCACGCAGATCGACCTCCCCGCGGATCGCGTTTCGGGTCTCGTCGAGGCGCGAGAGGTGCTCGCGGGGATTCCGGGGATCGAGATCATCCACTTCGACGAGACGGATGTCGTGAGGCACCCTCTGGTGCAGCAGATCATCCTGGCGTACGACCGCCGCGCGACGGCGAAGCGAGAGGCGCGATCCGCCCCGCACGGAGTGCACGGCGCGGAGGGGGAGCGGTGACGGACGGAACCCGCCCGCGGCGGCGTCTGAGCTTTTCGGCGCGGCTTCGGGGAGGCGTCCGGACCGTGTCCGACCGCCTGCTGGCGGCGGACCTGCTCTGGAGCGCCGCGCTCGTGCTGGTCATGACCGCGCTCTTCGTCCTGGGCGCGCCGCGCACCGAGACCCCTCCGGCGATCGGCGACGTTCTCGACCACGACGTCGTCGCGCTGTCCCAGATCGAGATCCCCGATCCGCAGCAGACGGAGGCACGGCGCCGCGCCGCGCAGGCCGCGGCTCCGGAGGTGTACCTGCTCGACCGGGAGCGCGGCGAGCGCTTAGCGGACAAGCTGGGCGCGGTCTTCGACGTGGGGAGGCGGGCGCTGGCCAAGGCGGAGGCGGGCGGCGGCTCGGACGCCTCGGCGGACGTTCGCACCTCCTTCAGGGGAATTATCAAGGAGCCGGAGATCGACGCGCTCATTCGCGTCGGTTTCTCGGGGGAGTTGGAGAGGGAGCTCGCCGGCATCCTACGCGGCGTGATGGGGGAGTGGATCGTCGGGAGCAAGGCGCTGGTCGAAAGCGCTAAGGCGGTCGTCCTGGTGGAGGTTCCCGGCGGCGAGCGGCGGCTCTCCGGCCCCGCCGCGGTGCTCGACCTCGACGACGCGAGGCAGCGTGCGCGTCTCACGGTGGGCGCGAGCCGCTCCATCCCTCCGGAAGAGCGGGACCTTTTGGGCGACCTGGTCGCCTCGTTCGTGGACGTCAACGTCTCCTTCGACGCCGAGGCGACCGCGGCGAGGCGAGAAGCGACGCTCGCCGCGGTGCCTCCGGTGGTCCGCACCGTGCCGGGCGGCACCCTCCTCGCGCGAACCGGGGACAAGGTGACGCCGGAGATTCTCGCGAAGATCGAGTCCGTGAAGGCGGCGCGAGGCACGCGTATCGGCTGGATCGAGATGATCGGGATCATGGTGATCCTCTCGCTTCTCGCGTTCTTCCTCCAGCGCTACGCCCGCTACCACCAGCGCGCGTTCCGGAAGATCCGCCGCCTCCATGCGCTGCTGGTGCTCGTCCTGCTGTCGATGATGCTGCTCTCCCGCGCCATGATCTGGATGGCACGCGAGGTCGTGGACCACCTCTCGCCTCCCTTCAGCGAAGCCGCGAGCTATGTCTGCTTGATCCCTCTCGCGGGGGGAGCGATCCTGGTCGCGCTCCTCGCGAGCGGCCGGATCTCGATGGTGTATTCCGGGTTCACCGCGCTCCTGTTCGCGGCGCTGAACGGCTGGGACGCCTACGTCATGACCTGGGCGCTTCTCGTCCAGTGGGCGGGGATCTACGCGATTTCGACCTACAGGGAGCGCGCCGCGCTTCTGCGGGCCGGTCTCGTCGCGGGGGTCGCAGGAGCGGCCGCGGCGCTCGCCATCGCCGCCGTGCGGGACGGGCTGGTGCCCGCATCGAGGGGCCTCTACGAGGCGGCGCTCGCGTTCGTCGGCGGCGCCGTCGGGACCGGCCTCCTGGTCTCCTTCACGCTTCCGTTGCTCGAGGGGCTCTTCAGGGTGCTCACCGACATCCGCCTCCTCGAGCTGTCGAACGTCAACCACCCGCTCCTGTCGGAGCTGGCGGTGAAGGCGCCCGGGTCGTACAACCACAGCCTGGTGGTGGGCACGCTGGCGGAAGAGGCGGCCAAGGCGATCGGTGCGAACTCCCTGTTTTGCAAGGTCGCGGCGTTCTACCACGACATCGGAAAGCTGCGCAAGGCGGAGTACTACGTCGAGAATCAGCACGGCACGAACCCGCACGACCGCCTGTCGCCGTTCATGTCCGCCCTGATCATCGCCGCTCACGTCAAGGACGGCATCCGCCTCGCGCGGGAGGCCGGCTTACCGGAACAGATCGTGGACGTCGTCCCGCAACACCACGGCACGCGCGTGATGACGTACTTCTTCGACAAGGCGCAGAAGGGGGCGGACCCGGCGCTCGGCCCGGTGTCCGAGGCGGACTTCCGGTATCCGGGCCCCAAGCCGCAGACCAAGGAAGCGGCGATTTTCATGCTTGCCGACGCGATCGAGGCGGCGGCTCGCACGCTCGACGAGCCGAGCCCCGGTCGCCTCGGGGAGCTGATCCACAAGGTGAGCGGCACGATCGTGCTCGACGGACAGTTCGACGAGTGCGACTTGACCTTCGCGGACCTCGAGAGGATCGAGGAGGCGTTCCTGCGCAGCCTGACCGGCATGTATCACCACCGGGTGGACTATCCCGGTTTCGAGTTCGGGCGGGGGCGCGCCAACGGCAAGGGGTCCGGTTCCAGCTCCGAAAGGCGTCCTCTGCGGAGTCACTCGCGGTGACCCGGGGAAGAGCGCGCCGGGAAGGTGGTCGGTCGCGCGTCGCGGCCGCGGAACTCGTCGTGGAGGTGATCGATCGACGGCGTTCTCCGACGCGGGGCGCCGGCTCGATCGCGACGTTTCTCGAGGAAGTGAGCGGCGTGCTGCCGCCCCCCTCGGGAGGAAGTGTCGCGATCGCCCTGGTCGCCGACACCGCCATGCGCGGTCTCAACCGGAAGTACCGCGGCCGGAACGCGACCACGGACGTCCTCGCGTTCCCCGGCGGAGGGACGCGGGATCCGGACGGGAATCTCCATCTCGGCGACATCGCGATATCCGTCTCGCGCGCCGCGCGTCAGGCGAAGGAGGCGGGGCACTCGCTCGCTTGCGAGCTGCGCATCCTCGCGCTCCACGGATATCTCCATCTGCTCGGTCACGATCATGAGGTGGACCGCGGCGAGATGGCGACGTTGCAGCGGCGTCTGATCCGCCGGTTCCTGCCGACGGGATCCTCGAGGCTCGAGTGAGCCCCGCTCCGGTGCTCCCGGCGGGAACGGGAGTTCCCGTCGCCGCCGCCGGGTTCGCGCTGGCCGCCCTGCTGTTCCTCCTGGAGCTCGCGGTCGCGGTCCTTTTGCTCGCCATCGGCAGCCTGAGCCGCGTCGCCGTCCGGCGGCTCGTCGCGGAACATCCCCATCTCGCTTCCATCGAAGAGGTCCGGAGCGGGTTTTCGAGCCGCCGGATCGCCCTCCACGCCGCTCGTGAGACCTGCCTGCTCGGTGCGAGCGTCTCGCTCGCTCTAGCGGCGCGGGGCGCGCTCTGGCCGCATCCCTGGATTCTCGGCCTCGCGGGAGGCGTCCTCGGGGGCGTTCTGCTTCTCGAGGGACTCGCCGCTCGCGCCTTGGCGCTGCGGTCCCCGCGATCGGCGATCCGCGCCACGTTCTTCCTCCTTGCCCCCGTTCACGCCGCGTTCTGGCTCGCGGCTCGTCCGATGGAGAGTCTGGTGCGCCGCCTGGGCGCGAGCGGCGCCCGCGGAGACGGCGACGCGGAAGAGGCGGAGGAGGAGGTCGAGGCTTTTCTCGAGGTGGGGGAGCGGGAAGGGATCCTTGAGGCGGGCGAGAGCAGAATGGTCCGGGGGATCGTCGACCTCGGCGAGACCCTGGTTCGCGAGATCATGACCCCTAGAACCGACATCGCCGCCCTTCCCGGAGAGAGTACCGTCGCCGACGCGAGGAAGGCGCTGCTCCGCTCGGGGCACTCGAGGCTGCCGGTCTACATCGGAACCATCGACAACGTGGTGGGGGTGCTCCACGTGCGGGACCTCCTGAGAGCAGCCGACGAACGGCAGGACGACGCTCCCGCGACCGCCTTCCTGCGCCCGCCGTTCTTCGTCCCGGAAACGCAGTCCACCGCGGACCTGCTGGCTCAGATGCGCATTCGAACCCGGATGGCGCTCGTCGTGGACGAGTACGGCGGTCTCGCGGGCCTCGTGACCCTCGAGGATCTACTGGAGAAAATCGTCGGCGACATTCGCGAGGAGCACGAGACCGAGAAGGCGCTGATCGAGGAGGAGGGGGACGGCTCCTGGCGGATCAGCGGCCTCGCGCACGTCGAGGAGCTCGAAGCGGTGTTCGGAGTGAGCCTCGAGGAGAGGGATTTCGACACGGTGGGCGGGCTCGTGGTCGCGGCGCTCGGCTACGTCCCGTCCCCCGGCGAGCGGCTCGAGGCGCATGGTCTCTCGATCGAGGTGCTGGAGTCGGATCGGAGGCGGATTTTCCGCGTCCGCGCTCGCAAGTCGCCGCCTTCGGACATGAAGCGCGAAGAGGGATGACCCGTCGCGGCCGCGAGGTTCCGCCCCGAGCCGCGGGACAGGAGGAAGCGCGATGAGTGGCGACGGCGCATCGGGCTATCGATCCGGAACGGTCACCCTCGCGGGATGGACCAACGTCGGGAAATCCACGCTTCTGAACCGATTGGTCGGGGAGAAACTGGCCGCGGTCTCGCCGGTCTCCCAGACGACGCGCCATCGGATCGTCGGCGTGCTGCACGTGGAGGGACGTGGCCAGATCGTCTTCGCGGACACCCCCGGGCTCCACGAGCCGCGGCACAAGATGAACCGGAACATGGTGGAGATCGCGCGACAGAGCCTCCAGGACGTGGACCTGGTGGTTCTCGTCGTGGACGCTTCGATCGGGCCGGGCCGGGGGGACGAGCAAGCCGCGAGGCTCTTGCGCCGGACAGAGGGCGCTCGGATTGCGGTGCTCAACAAGATCGACCTCGTGCCTCGCAAGGAGGATCTTCTTCCGATGATGCTGACCCTGGTGGACGACTGGGGCCTCGAGGAGGCGGTCCCGGTGTCGGCGCTCACCGGCGAAGGATGCGATCTCCTGGTCGAAAGGGTCCTCTCTCACCTTCCCGAAGGAGCGGCGTTGTACCCGGACGACATGCTGACGGACCAGCCGGAGCGCCGTCTGGCCGCCGAGTGGATCCGCGAGAAAATCCTGCTCCGGACGAGGCAGGAGATCCCCCACGCCACGGCCGTGGTGGTGGAGCGCTGGCAGACCCGCGCCGACGGCCTCGTCGAGATCGAGGCGACGATCCTGGTGGAGCGGGACTCGCAGAAGGGTATCGTGATCGGCAAGGGCGGGGCGCTCCTCAAGGCGATCGGCACCGAAGCGAGAGCGGACATCGAGCGGCTCCTCGGCGCCAAGGTCTACCTCGGCCTCCACGTCCGCGCACGGCCCGACTGGCGGGACGACGAACGCGCGTTGCACGAACTGGATCTCGAGTGAGCCCGCGCGCCATGGGCGGCCGCGACCTCATTCCGTCTGGTAGAATTCGTTTGTCTTGGATTCGCGGCGCCTCGGACACTTGAGGGAGGCCCTTGGGCCGGCGGAACGACGACGCGTACGTGATCGGGACGCAATCGCTCGGCGAGGCGGATGTGATCGTGACCCTGCTCGCGGAAAATTCGGGGCGTGTCCGGGGGGTGGCCCCGTCCGCCCGCCGGAGCCGCCGTCGATTCGGAGGCGCCCTCGACCCGCTGACCCGGGTGCACGCCGCCTGGATCGAGCGGGAGGGGAGGGATCTTCACCGGATCGAGTCGCTCGACCTCGAGCGCTCGTATGCGACGATGCAGTCCGAGCCGGTCCTGCAGGCGGCTTGCGCGGTCCTGGCGGAGCTGGCGGGTGCCCTGGCGCGGGAAGGACAGGCGGACCCCCGCGGATTTCGCCTTCTCGGCGCCGTGCTCGACGCCCTCGAACTCGGGCTCGACCCCTGGGTTGCCGTTCGTTACTACGAGTACTGGACGCTCAAGCTGCACGGTGTCCTGCCGGACATGACCTCCTGCACGGCGTGCGGAAAGGCGCTCGCGGAGGGGGCGACGCGAAGGGTGGACGCGGAGGGGCTCGTCCGTTGCGCCGCGTGCGATCGCGCCGCGGACGGACGCGGACGGGTCCTGCGGAGCGACGACCTCGCGTTTTTCGCGGCGGCGGCGCGAACCGCGCCGCCGGCTCTTGGCGGCTTCGCGCGCACCGCGCTTCCGGGCGGCGCCCTCGAGGCCTTGCTTCGCGGCGGCGTCGAGAGCTTCGGCGAGCGCCGATTCCGAACCTACCGGCACCTGGCGACCGCGATCGGGCCGCGGACCGAGGAGAACGCCAAGCCATGACCTTCCAGGACCTTCTCCTCGCGATCCAGTCGTACTGGGCAGGGCGCGGGTGCGTGCTGCAGCAACCGTACGACGTCGAGGTCGGCGCGGGGACCATGCATCCCGACACGTTTTTCCGCGTGCTCGGACCGGAGCCGTGGCGCGTGGCGTATTGCCAGCCCTCCCGCCGGCCCAGGGACGGACGCTTCGGCGAGAACCCGATGCGGGTTTACAAGCATTACCAGTTCCAGGTGATCCTGAAGCCCGCCCCGCTCGAGGTCCAGGACCTCTATCTCGACTCCCTCCGTGCGTTCGGCGTCGATCCGCTGGAGCACGACATCCGTTTCGAGGAGGACAACTGGGAGTCGCCGACGCTGGGCGCGGCCGGCGTCGGCTGGCAGGTGCTGATGGACGGGATGGAGATCTCGCAGTTCACCTACTTCCAGCAGTCCGGCGGATTCGAGCTTCATCCGGTGTCGGTGGAGCTGACTTACGGCCTTGAACGGATCTGCATGTTCCTGAACGACATCCGCAACATCTTCGACATCCCCTGGAACGACTCGGTCAGTTACGGGGACATCCGGCGCCGCGAGGAGTTCGAGCACTCGGCGTACAGCTTCCGCGAGGCCGACGTTCTTTTCTTCCGGGAGCAGTTCGATCGGTGGGAGGCGGAGTCCGGGAGGCTGCTTTCTCCCGCGGCCCTGGGGGAGCGGCCGAAGGAGTACGGCCCTCTCGTGGTGCCCGCGTACGAAGCGGCGCTCAAGTGCTCCCACCTGTTCAACGTGCTCGACGCGCGCGGCGCGCTCTCGGTGACGGAGAGAGCCGCTTCCATACAAAGGATCCGCCGGCTGGCCTGCCGCGCGGCGGAGAGCTATCTCGCGCAGCGCGAGTCGGCGGGATTCCCGCTGCTTCGCGAGGCGGCCGGCTCGGCGGGGGAGGCGCGATGAGGGCCGCTCTCTTGCTCGAGATCGGATGCGAGGAGATTCCCGCGCGCATGATCCCCACCGCCGCGCGGGACCTCGGGGAGCGTTTGGAGTCGATTCTCGACCAGGCGGGGCTCGAGCGCGGCGCGGCACGGGCGTGGGGAGGATCGAGGCGCCTCGCGGTGCGCGTCGAGCAGGTGGAGGGGAGGCAGTCCGACCGCGCGGACCTGGTGCTAGGCCCGCCCGCCCGCGCCGCGTTCGGCCCGGAAGGCGCGCCGACCGCCGCCGCGGTGGGGTTCGCGCGAAAACAGGGGATCGATCCGGCTTTGCTGGTCCGGGTCGAGACGGAGAAAGGGGAGTACGCGGGATTCCGCCGGGCGGTGCGGGGACTTGCGCTCGGCGAGGTGCTCTTCGCCGCCCTTCCGCACGCGCTCGAATCGATGTCGTTCCCCAAGACCATGCGGTGGGCGGATGGACGTCATCGCTGGGTCCGTCCGGTCCACTGGATTCTCGCGCTTCATGGAGCCGAGCCGCTCGCCGTCGAGGCGTTCGGCGTGCGCTCGTCGACCTTCTCGTTCGGACACCGTTTCCTCTCGGCGGGTTCGATTCCGGTGGCGCACGCGGACGCTTACGCCGCGGCCCTTCTCGAGGCCCACGTCGTGGCGGACCCCGATGAGCGCAGGCGCCTGCTGGCCCGGCGCCTCGAGGAGGCCGCCGCCGAGGCGGGGGGCAGGCTCCTCGAAGATGCCGCTCTGCTCGAAGAGGTCGTGGATCTCGTCGAGTGGCCGGGTGTCGTGACGGGGCGGTTCGATCCCGCCTACCTCGAGCTTCCTCGCGAGATCCTCGTGACCACGCTCCGCCATCACCAGAAGGCGTTTTCGGTCCAACGCGAGGGGGTGCTGCTGCCGTTGTTCCTCGCGGTGGCGAACACCGACCGGGATCCCGCAGGACACGTCGCGAGAGGGAACGGCTGGGTCGTGGGAGGACGCCTCGAGGATGCCCGTTTCTTCTGGAACCTAGACCGGAAGCGGACAATCGCGGCGCGGCTTCCGGACCTGGCGCGGGTTCTGTTCCACAAGAGCGCCGGCAGCTACCTGGACAAGGTCCGCCGGACCCGCGCCGTCGCGGAGGATCTGGCGCGTCGGCTCGGCCTCGTGCCCGGGAGCGTCGATGCTGCGGGGCGTGCCGCAGAGCTCTCGAAGGCGGACCTCGGCACCGGTCTCGTCGGCGAGTTCCCGGAGTTGCAGGGGATCGTGGGCGGCCTTCTCCTCCGGCAGGAGGGGGAGGACGCGGCCGTATCGGCGGCGGTCTACGAGCACTACCGCCCCGCGGGCGCCGAGGACGCCCTGCCGGAGACGGACGTCGGGTGCGTGGTGTCGGTGGCCGACAAGATCGACACGCTCGCCGCGCTGCTCGCGGCGGGGGAGACGCCCACGGGATCGAGGGACCCGTTCGCGCTGAGGCGCACCGCGAACGCCGTATTCCGGATCGTGCTCGAACGGGGTTGGCCCCTGTCCCTCGACGCGATCTGGCAGGTGTCGGGGCGAGCGACCGGGGGCGAACCGGATCCGAGGGTTCTCGCCTATCTCGACCAGCGGCTTCAGGACTTCCTGCGGGATCGCGGCTTCACGGTGAACGAGATCGGCTCCGTCCTGAAGGTGCGGGGTGGGACACGCCCCTCGACCTGGACGCTCGCCGACCTCCTCGCGCGGCTGAAGGCGATCGGTCGGACGCGCGGCCGCGGGGATTTCGAGCACCTCGTCGATCTGACGAAACGGGTGGACAACATTCTGAGCAAGGGGGCCGTGGAGATCGACCAGGCGGTCTCCCGCGCCGTCGACCTCGCCGCCTACCGGGAAGAGCAGCCCGCGGCGCTGCGGCTCGACGCCCTGCTCGGAACGTCGGCGCCGCTCATGCAGAAGCACTCGGAAGAGAAACGTTACGCCGAGGTGGTCGACCTCATTTCGGGCTTCATCGAGCCGGTGGAGAGGTTCTTCGAGGAAGTGCTGGTCATCGACCCTAAGCACCCGGAGGCGACTCACCACCGCCGGGAACTCCTCGCGAGACTGCGCTCCCTCCTGATCTCGTACTTCGACATTCGAGAGTTGGCCGGCCAGGCCGAGAGGAGATCGTGATGGAAAAGCTCGTCTACTTCTTTGCAAACGGGAGCGCCGACGGCAACAGCGGGATGAAGGACCTGCTCGGGGGGAAGGGGGCGAACCTCGCCGAGATGACGAACCTCGGCATCCCGGTGCCTCCCGGCTTCACGATCTCGACGCAAGCGTGCAACCTCTACGTCGAACGCGGCAGGATGCCCGACGGACTCGAGGAGGAGGTGCGCGACGCGCTCACACGCCTCGAGTCGGCCCAGGGGAAGCGGTTCGGCGACGATGAGAACCCGCTGCTCGTTTCGGTCCGGTCGGGCGCGAAGTTCTCGATGCCCGGCATGATGGACACGATCCTGAACCTCGGCCTCAACGATCGCGCGGTGAAAGGGCTCTCGCGCTCCGGAGGGGACGAGCGGTTCGCCTTCGACTCCTACCGGCGGTTCATCCAGATGTACTCGGACGTCGTCCTGGGGGTACCCAAGCACGATTTCGAGGCGCTGCTCCACGCGATGAAGACGTCCAGAAAGGTGCGGCACGACACCGATCTCCGTGCGGAAGATCTCGAATCGCTGGTCGGGAAGTACAAGGAGAAGGTCCGGAAAGCCACCGGGAAGCCGTTCCCCGAGGACCCCAAGGAGCAGCTGTGGGGGGCGATCGCGGCCGTGTTCGGCAGCTGGATGAACGAGCGCGCCCGGATCTACCGCCGGCAATACGGCATCGCGGACGATCTGGGCACCGCGGTGAACATCCAGTGCATGGTGTTCGGCAACCTCGGGGACGACTGCGCGACCGGCGTGGCGTTCACGCGGAACCCGGCGATCGGCGAGAACGTGTTCTACGGCGAGTATCTCGCGAACGCGCAGGGGGAGGACGTGGTCGCAGGGATCAGGACGCCGCGCCCGATCTCGCGCTCGCAGGCCGCGGGAGGCTCCTTGGTTTCCCTCGAGGAGTTCCTTCCGGCATGCTATGCGGAGCTGCTCGAGATCCGCGGCAGGCTCGAGGCGCACTACCTCGACATGCAGGACATCGAGTTCACGATCGAGCGCGGCAAGCTCTACATGCTCCAGACTCGCACCGGCAAGCGTACGGGCCTCGCCGCCCTCAACATCGCGTTCGACCTCCACGAGGAAGGGCGCATCGATCGCGACGCGGTGGTGCAGCGGGTGGAGCCGGACATGCTGGTCCAGCTGCTCGCCCCGATCTTCGACACGAAGGACAAGGCGAAGGCGGCGAAAGAAGGCCGCGTCCTCGCGCGGGGTTTGCCTGCGGGTCCGGGCGCGGCGTCGGGGGAGGTGGCGTTCACCGCCAAGCGCGCCGTGGAGCTGGCCGCCCGGGGGAAGAAGGTCTTGCTCGTGCGCGCGGAGACGAGCCCCGAGGATCTGGCCGGAATGGTGGCCGCGGTGGGGATTCTCACCAGTCGCGGCGGAATGACCTCGCACGCCGCGGTCGTCGCCCGGGGGATGGGGAAGCCGTGCGTCGTCGGCGCCGAGGCGCTCGTCGTGGACGCCGAGGCCGGAAGGGCGCGCGCCGCGGGGAAGGTCCTCAAGGAAGGGGACGCGCTGTCCATCGACGGGAGCACCGGAGAGGTGATTCTCGGCAGCCTCGAAACGCATCCTTCGGAGATCCAGCAGGTCGTGCTCGAGAAGACGTTGAAACCGGCCGGATCGAAACTGTTCCAGCGCTACTCGCAACTCATGGAGTGGGCGGACGGGATGCGCCGGCTGAAGGTCCGCACCAACGCGGACACCCCGCACGACGCCAGCGTCGCGCGGGGGTTCGGCGCCCAGGGGATCGGCTTGTGCCGCACCGAGCACATGTTCTTCGCGGAAGACCGTATCGCGGCGGTCCGGGAGATGATCCTTTCCGAGGATCTGAAGCAGCGGCAGCGCGCGCTGGCCAAGCTCCTTCCGATGCAGCGGAAGGACTTCGTCGGCATCTTCAAGGCGATGGACGGGCTTCCGGTGACGATCCGGCTGCTCGATCCGCCGCTCCACGAATTCCTTCCGACCGAGGCCAGCCAGTTCCGGAAGCTCGCGCGGGAGATGGGCGTGCCGGTGAAAACGCTCCTCGAGAAGGCAGCCCAGCTGCACGAGACGAATCCGATGCTCGGCCACAGGGGTTGCCGGCTCGGGATCACGTTCCCCGAGATCTACGACATGCAAGCGCGGGCGATCTTCGAGGCCTCCGCCGCCTGCGCGAAGAAGGGAATTCACGTCCTGCCCGAAGTGATGCTCCCGCTCATCGGCACCCTTCGCGAGTTCACCGATCTCGCCGCGAGGATTCGCGCCGTCGGCGCGGAGGTCGAGAAGAAGTCGGGCGCGAAAGTGCCGTACCTCGTCGGGACGATGATGGAGATCCCGCGCGCCTGCCTGGTGGCGGAATCGATCGGCCGCGAGGCGGAGTTCTTCTCGTTCGGCACCAACGACCTGACGCAGATGACGTACGGCTTCAGCCGGGATGACGTCGGGAAGTTCCTCGCGCCGTACCTCGAAGCTCGCATCCTCAAGCGCGACCCGTTCCAGGGGATCGACCAGGAGGGGGTGGGGCGGCTCGTGAAACTCGCCGTCGAGGAGGGGCGGCGCGGACGCCCCGGCCTCAAGGTCGGTGTCTGTGGCGAGCACGGCGGGGATCCGGAGTCCGTGATCTTTTTCCATCGGGTCGGACTGGACTACGTCTCGTGTTCACCGTACCGCGTGCCGGTGGCGCGGCTCGCGTCGGCTCACGCGGTCCTCAGGGATCGTGGAGGCGCGGGATCGGGCACCGCGTAGGCGGCGCCGAAGCGTGTCGCGGGGGTCGGGCGGCTTGACGCTCCGGAGGTACGGGGCTATATTGGCGCGCTTTTTCCGTGGCCGGGTGGACGGGTTGCCGACCCGTCCGGCAAGGGGCCGCCGGAATCCTCGATCGTCAAGGGAGGAGCCGGGCCGGCCGCCGGCTTGAGGGCTGGGAGATCTTGTATGGCGACCAAGAGCGGTAAGGGCAAGTCGTCGGGGAGCGCGAAGTCCCCCAAGTCCGCTCCCCGCAAAGCTCCGGCGAAGGCGTCGGCACGGAGCGCGGCGACCGCGAGAAGCGCGGCTCGGCCGCCGGCGAAGGGGTCGGCTCTCAAGCCGGCCGTGAAGGCCGGCGCGCACCCGGTCAAGCGCGGGGTGAACGCCAAGGCGGCCCCGCCGGTCAAGGTCGCGCCGCCGGCGAAAGGTGCCCCGCCCGCCGGGGTCGCGAAACCGGCGAAGCCGACCAAGGCGGCGAAGCCGACCAAGGCGGTGAAGCCGACCAAGGCGGTGAAGCCGACCAAGGCGGCGCGCCGGGCGAAAATCAAGGAATTTCAGGCCTTCCGCGCGATCCTGGTCGAGCGCCAGCGCGAGTTGATGAAGGCGTACAACCTGTCCAAGGGGGACAGGCGGGTTCATCCGGACAGCGGGACCGAGGACTACATCGATTATGCGGTGAGTTCCTACACGAAGGAGTTCCTCCTCTCGCTGAGCGAGATGGACCGCAAGCAGTTGCTTCTCGTCAAGGAGGCGATCAACCGCGTCGATCGGGCGGAGTACGGCAGTTGCCAGCAATGCAGCGAGGAAATCAGCCGCAGGCGGCTCGAGGTGGCGCCGTGGGCCCGCTACTGCGTCCGCTGCCAGGACCTCGAGGAGCAGGGTTTGCTCCCGCAGTACCCGACGCGTGGGGATTCCGACGACTCCGATAACGAGGACGCCGAGGAGCCCGCGGCCGCGGAGTTCGGGGAAGAACTCGAGGCCGAGGAGCCGGACGAGCTCGAAGAAGAGCCTCTCGGCGCGGGCGAGGAGGCGGGCGAGGAGGCGGAAGAGGAGTAGGGAGGCCACTCCTGCTCCGCCACGCCCGGGCCGCACGGTCCGGGGGAGTGCTGTTGCGGGTTCTGCTGGGTTACCGGTGCAGCAGGGAAGGGAGGTCGAGTCCGTACGAGCGGCTCCTTCCCGTGGGTGTTGGCTCGCTGGCCGCCGTCCTTCGCCGAGGCGGTCACGATGTCTGCGTCGCGAATTACAGCGTTTCCTCGCGGGCGGAGATCGAAGGGCATCTCGTCGGCGAGCGTCCCCAGGTCGTCGGCCTTTCCGTTTTCACGTTCAATCGCTCGGCCTCCTTCGATCTCGCGCGAACGGCGCGCCGCCTGTTCCCGGGCGCAACGATCGTGATCGGGGGGCCTCACGCAAGCCACCTGTACGGTTCGATCCTCGAGGAGCATGAGGAGATCGACTACGTGGTGATCGGCGAGGGGGAAGCGACGCTTCTGCAACTGGTCGACCGGATCGCCACGGGCGTCGACGCCTCCGCTCTCCGGGGCCTCGCCTACCGGCGAAAGGGGTTGACGGCGTGCGGCGGCTGGCCGGAGCCGATCGAAGATCTCGACGCGATACCGCTGCCGCTCGAGGCATTCCGGAGGCACGGCGTCGATCCTCGCCGGCAGTTCGCGGTGCTCGTGACGAGCCGCGGGTGCCCGGCGAAGTGCGCGTTCTGCAACACGCCGGAGTACTGGGGAAGCCGGATCCGTTTCCGCTCGGCGGACCACGTTATCGCGGAGCTGCGCGCGCTCCGTTCGGAGTACGGTCTTCTCGAGGTGTCCTTCCGCGACGACACGTTCACCGCGGATCGCGACCGGGTTCTCGATCTCTGCGGCCGGATGGAAGGGGAGAAACTCGCCTATCTGTGGGACTGCCAGGCTCGCGTCACGGCCGTGGACGAGGAACGCCTCGTCGCCATGCGCCGCGCGGGGTGCGTGCACGTTCAGTACGGCGTCGAATCCGGTTCGCCGCGGATCCTCGAGCGCCTCGCCAAGGGGATCAAGATCGGACATATCGAACGGGCGGCGGCGGCCACGCGGCGCGCGGGACTGAGGTTCTCGGTGTACCTGATCACCGGCGTCGACGGCGAAGAGGAGGAGGACATCGCGGCGACCGAAGCGCTGCTTTCTCGCATCCGGCCTCACGGGGCCGTGGTCTCGCCGCTCGCGGTCTTTCCGGGGACGGCGCTGTGGACGGAGTGGAAGCGGAGCCGCGGGTTGACCGACGCTTTCTGGTCGGACAACCGACAGGAGAGCGTGTTCGTGCGAGAGGGGGACGCCGCCTCGGCGCGGGCGGTCGACAGGATCGGCAGGCGAGTCGACCGGGACGCGGGTCGAAACGCGTACGGTCTGTCCGATCTCGCCGAGCAACGGAGGAGAATCGGTGATTGTCACGCGCTGGATCTCGCGGAGGCGGACCTCCTCGAGGCCGCCGGGAAACCGGGTGAGGCGCTCGGGCCGCTCCTGCGGCTCGAGGCTCGAGAGCCCTGGAACCCCTGGGCGCCGCTGAGGCTCGGCAAGCTGCACCTTGCGGCTTCGCGCTTCGGCGAGGCGGCGACGCGGCTTCGCGAGGCGGTGAAGGCCGTCCCGAAGCATCCCGAGCCCCACGCGCTCCTGGGGGACGCGCTCTCGGGTCTCGGCAGGAACGACGAGGCGGAGGCGTCGTACCGGAAGGCACTGGCGCTCGAGCCCATGCACGCGCCGGCGCGCAATGGGCTCCGGCGCCTCGCGCGACAGGCGGCGGCGAAAGCCGGCGAGGGACGTCCTTGATCTCCGCGCGAGCGGGGGAGGTCCGGGTCGGCCCCCGGGGGGCGCGTCGGCTCGCGGCGGGCCACCCGTGGGTTTTCCGGGACGACGTGGCTTCCCCGGCGGGGACGGAGAACGGCGCCCTGGTTCGGGTTCTCTCTCCCAAGGGGGAACCGCTGGGGTATGCGTTCTACTCCGCAGCCTCGAAGATCGCCCTTCGGGCCGTCAGGCCGGAGGACGCGCCGCCCGACCGCGCGTTCTGGGCCGGCCGCATCGACGTCGCGCTCGCGCAACGTGCCCGCTTCGTTCGGGACTGCGATGCCTACCGTCTGATCTTCGGCGAGAGCGACGGCTTTCCGGGGCTCGTGGCGGATCTCTACGGGACCCACCTCGTCGTGCAGGCGTTGACCGCAGGAACCGAGCGGATCCTCGACACGGTGCTCGACCTCCTGGCGGAGCGAATCGCGATCGACTCCGTCGTCGCCCGCAACGACCCTGCCGTGCGATCGCTGGAAGGGCTCCCGCGCGAGGTGCGGCAGCTTCGAGGGGCGACCCCCGCCGGGATCGAGGTGCACGAGGGACGGGTGCGCTACGTCGTGGACTGCTTCACCGGGCAGAAGACCGGCGCCTTTCTGGACCAGCGCGAGAACCGCGTCGCCGCAGCCGAGTTCTCCGGTGGCAAGGTCCTCGACGTCTTCTGCTATCAGGGGCACTTCGCGCTGCACGCCGCGCTGTGCGGCGGCGAAGTCGAGGCGGTGGACGTTTCGGCGGACGCCGTGGAGAAGGGGGAGGCGAACGCCCGGGCCAACGGCCTTTCCAACCTGGCTTTCGAGCGGGGGAACGCGTTCGACGTGCTGCGCGAGCGCGATCGTCGCGGAGCGCGATACGACCTGATCGTGCTGGATCCCCCCGCGTTCGCGAAGAGCCGCGCGGATGCGGTCGAGGCGCGCCGCGGTTACAAGGAGATCAATCTGCGTGCGATGCGCCTGCTTCGCGCCGGCGGCGTGCTCGTCACGTCGTCCTGCTCGTACCACATGAGCGAACCGGATTTCCTCGATCTTCTCGCGGAAGCGGCGGCGGACGTGAGGCGTCCGTTTCGCGTTCTCGAGCGGAGAGGGCAGTCGAAGGATCACCCCGTCCGGCTCGGTTTCCCGGAGAGCCGGTATCTCAAGTGCGTGACTCTGACTCCCCTGTGATCGCGGGACGCGAACGGGTTCCTGGCGGTGCCTCGAGGCGCGGGAGAAAAACGGCCCGCCGGCGGTCGTGGGGGGCATCGACAAGCCGCCGGCGGGCCTCGGACCGACGCGAACTTCAGGCAAGCGAGAAACGCAGGTTCCCCCGGTGCTGGAACAGGTTGGCGCGGAGCTTGTCCTTCGCGTCCCTCTCCAACTGCCGGACTCGTTCCCGGCTCAGATTCAGGCTTTTTCCGATCTCCTCGAGAGTCTGCTCGTTGCCGCCGAGGAGGCCGAAGCGGTTGCGGATGATGTGGAGCTCCCGTTCGTCGAGCTTGACGAGAGCCTTCTGAACGAGGGAATTGACTTCTTTGTTGTAGAGCTTCTCTTCCTGACTGTCGCTTTTCGGATCGGCGAGGAGCGCTCCCAGCCTGCACTCTTCCTCATGATCCACGTAATCGTCGATGGAGAGTTCTTTCTGCAGCATTGGGATGAACATCGTTGGCTCCTTCAACCCCCTCCGGCCTGTAATTAGCAACTCGCGTGCCCACTCTGCGGACTAATAGACCCCAATCAAGTCCGGAATGGACCCGCAAGTTGCCTGTTTGCAACGTGTTAGAGAATGGGCGTTCCCTAGTGATCCTGTAGGAGTAATGGGAGTAAGAATTTGTGTGATCCGGCCGCGTCGTGCTGGCACCTCGAGAGGCCGGATGTGCAAAAATGGCGCGTCGGACCTTCGGCGTTTCGATTCATCCTGGCGCGGAGGCGATCGTGGGTAGGATTCGCATTCTCGACGATACACTCATCAACCGGATTGCCGCCGGAGAAGTGGTCGAACGTCCCGCGTCGGTCGTGAAGGAACTGGTCGAGAACGCGCTGGACGCCGGCGCGTCGTCGGTCGCGGTGAGCCTCGAAACGGGAGGGAAACACCGGATTCGAGTCGGCGACGACGGCTGCGGCATGGACCGGGATGACGCCCTACTCGCGCTCGAGCGGCATGCCACGAGCAAACTGTCCCGCGCGAGCGATCTCGACGCCATCACGACGCTCGGATTCCGGGGGGAAGCCTTGCCGAGCATCGCCGCCGTGTCGCGGTTCTTGCTGAGGACCGCGACGAGCGGGGGGGCAGGGACCGAGATCGAGGTGCAAGGGGGGAAGATCGTTGCGGTCCGGGAGATGGGGCTACCTCGGGGGACATCCGTCGAGGTCGGATCGCTTTTTTTCAACGTCCCCGCCCGCCGCAAGTTTCTCCGCTCCGATGCCACCGAACTGTCCCACGCGGTGCGGCTCGTCGGCCGGCAGGCGCTCGCGCACCCGGCGGTGCGCTTCTCTCTCGATCACGGTGGCCGAAGGCTGCTCGATCTCCCGGGCGCGAGCCGGCTCGAGGATCGGGCCGTGGGGATTCTGGGGCGCGAGACCGCGGCCCGTCTCGTTCCCTTTCGGCTCGAGCGGGACGGTGCGGTCGTGCGCGGCCTGGCCGGCCGTCCGGTGGACGCGGCTTCGCGTCGGGACGTTCAGTACCTGTTCGTCAACGGCCGCGCCGTCCAGGATAGGACGCTCTCGCACGGATTGACCGAGGCGTACGGCAACACGGTGCCTCGAGACCGTTTTCCCGCGGTGATCCTGTTCCTCGAGATCGATCCGGCACTCGTGGACGTCAACGTCCATCCGCAGAAGCTCGAGGTGCGATTCGCCCGCGGCGGGGAGGCCCACGACCTGGTTCGGGACGGGGTGGCGGCGGCGCTTGGGGGGGGTCGCGCCGTGCCGCGTTTCGAGGAACTGCGCCCCGGCGCCACGAGCGGCGGCGGGGTGGGGGAGGCGGTCCGAAGATATCTCGCCTCGCACGAGGGGGCACCCGCCGCGGAACCGCCTCCCGGCCACGACGGACCGGCGGCGACGGCACCGAAGGTCGAGGAAACCGCCGGCCTCGTCGAGGTGACCGGCGCGGTGCCGCTCGCGCAGCTGCGCGACTCGTACGTGATCGCCGAGGATCGCGAGGGGCTCGTGATCGTCGACCAGCACGCCGCGCACGAGCGGATCCTGTTCGAACGCTATCTCGACGAGGCGGAGCGCAATCAGGTCGAGACGCAGCCGCTTCTCTTCCCGGTCACGGCGGAGCTCCCGGCCCACGAGCGTCTGCTTCTCGAGGAGGAGACGGAAGAATTCCGGCGCCTCGGGTTTCGCGTGGAGCCGTTCGGCGGCGATGCGGTGCGCATCGACGCGGTTCCCGCGGTCCTCTCGGGGCTCGACCCGGTCGCGATTCTGCGGGATCTGGTGGGCGAGGCCGCGCGCGCGCGCTCGACGAGCGCCGCGGTCGAACCCCTGCGCCGGCGCCTCGTGACCACGGCGGCGTGCCGCGCCGCCATCAAGGTGCACCATCCCCTCTCCCGTTCCGAAATGCAGCATCTTCTCGACGCCCTGATGCGCACGGGGAACCCCACGACGTGCCCTCACGGCCGGCCGGTTCTCTTCCGGCTGTCCATGGAAGACGTCGAGCGAGCGTTCCGCCGGCGCTGAGAGCGGCGGCGGTCCACGAGGCCCGGCCTCGGTTGACGGCATCCCGAACCTCCCGTATATAGGGTGGCGTGAGGTTTTCAGCGATCCTCGGCGTGATGGTGTGTGCGGCGGCAGCTCAGGCGCTTGCCGGCCAGCGAGTCCTTTTCGACGACGGGCGCGGCCTCGCCGTGCGGAGCTGGGAAGTTCGCGACGGCGTGGCGGTGCTCGTTCTCGAAGAAGGGGGCACGCTTCGTATCCCCGCGGAGAGAATCGTCGGGCAGGAATTCATCGCCGACGAAACGCCCCCCGGCGCGCTTCCCGCGAACACGGCCGCGCTGGCGGCGGAGCTTCGGGCGGGGGAGCGCTGGCGCGAGGTGGCGGGTCCGTTCGCGGACCTGGTGGCCGAAGCGGCGCAGCGGAACGGGATCGATCCGGCACTGCTGACGGCGGTGGTCGGGGTGGAGTCGGGCTTCGATCCTTTTGCGGTCTCCTACCGCGGAGCGTGCGGCCTCGGCCAGCTCCTGCCGGCCACCGCCCGGCGATTTGCGACAAAGGACGTATTCGATCCGGCGGACAATCTCGAAGGGAGCGCCCGCTATCTTCGATGGCTTCTCGACCGCTTCGGCGGCCGCGCGGACCTGGCATTGGCCGGCTACAACGCCGGGGAGGGGGCGGTCGACCGCTACGGAGCGATCCCGCCTTACCGCGAGACGCTGTCGTACGTGATCCGGGTGCTCGACGGAGTCGGCCGACTTGCAGTCGTTCCCTGATCCGTCAGCGTTGTTCCCGGGGATCCGATCATCAGGCTCCGCAGATCTACCCGCTTCCCCGTCCGTATGTTGAAGCGATGAAGGAGACGACAAGATCTACGGGCCCGACCCGCCGCGAAACCCGGAGACGGACGGGACCGGCGCACCCTGCCCACGGAGTGAACCCGACGAGCCGGTCCCGTGGGAACTACGGCTTGAACTCGACGGCGCCGGTGTCGAGGTCGTACCGGCCACCGACAATCTTCAGCGTCCCGGCCTTGACGCGATCCGCCAGGACCGGCGCCGACTCACTCAGTTGGGCGACCACGCGTGCCACGTTTTCCCGGCTGACCATGTCCAGGATGTCGCCCGTCTTGCCCGCGACCTTGGCCACGGCCGGCTTGATCGGATCCAGCACGGCCGCAAGGTGACCCGGCGCCGGGTCTTTCGACTTGGCCGCCCCGACCGCCGCCGTGACGGCGCCACACCTCTCGTGCCCGAGCACGACCACGAGCGACGCGCCCGCGTGCTCGACCGCGTACTCAATGCTGCCCACGGCCAGATCGTCGGCCGTGTTCCCGGCGACGCGAATCACGAACAGGTCGCCCAGGCCGGCATCGAAAACGACTTCGGGCGGTACGCGCGAGTCAGAGCAACTCAGGATGACGGCGAACGGGTGCTGTCCCTTCGCCACCTCGGTCCGCCGCGCGGCCGTATCGTTGGGATGTTGCAGCTTGCCCGCGACGAAACGGGCGTTGCCGTCGACCAGCATACGAAGGGCCGCATCGGGGCTCACGCCCGCGGCGGACTCGGCGTGGCCCGCGGCGGACTCGACCTTCGGGGGCGCCGCGACCGCCTGTGCCAATGCCCAATCGGGTGCGCAAAGAACCAACATGGCCGTAACCACAGTCCGCACGATCTTCATCCCGTTCTCCTCGAAAGTTTGGGGGATGTCCCCCATTCCGTTGAAAGATGACGAGCGGTCTCTCGCCTTGTTCTACGCGACTCTCTCTGGTTTGTCTACCGGGTCCACGCCGACGGCAGATCAGCGCGATTCCCTCTCGCGCCAATCCCTCGCGAGCCGGCGCAGCGAAGGAATCAGCGGCTCGGCCGCGAGCGCGGGGGCGGCGCCGGATCCTTCGAGGATCCAGAGATCTCCCTCTTTCCTTAGCGCGGCCCGGCGCACCCCCGGGGGGTTCGGAAGAGCGGGGGCGTCGAGCCCGAGGATCCGTTCCCACGCGGCGACGAGGGAGGGGCTGCGGCTCGCCGCCTTCCAGGAGGCGGTGGGAAGGGACGCCGCTTCCGCTCGCAGGCCGGTAAGAGCGCTCGGCCGCGAGGCGCGCAGCCGATCGATCGCGTCCGCGACGTCCGCGCGGCGCAGCGCGAGAAGGAGGAGTCCCCCGTCCACGGCGGCGGCGGGCTCGATGCCGCCGCGCCGTCCCCTGAAGGCCCAGGACGCGATGCTCACCCCCCGGTAGGTGGTCTCGTGCATCGCGCCGCTCAACACTCCGAGCGCCGCAACGCGGTCGAGCGCCCGCGAAGCGCGCTCCGGAAACGCGAGGTCGAGAGCGAGAAGGAGCCTCGGGGCGTCGGTTCCCGACGACTCTTCGAGGGCCGCGACGCCCGGGCCCGCGAGAGCCGACGCGATCTCCTTGCGCAGCGGAAAACCGAGGAAACGCTCCATCTGTTCGAGCCTCGCCAGCAGACGCGGCGCGCCCGAAGTCGCGGGCGTACCTTCGGACGAGGCGAGCCGCAGTGGGTCGAGAAGGAACCACGCGACGGACGACGCCGTGGGGGAGACCGCCGCCCAGGCTCGGGCGTCGGTGGCGGCCGTGCCCCGCGCGTCGAGCCGTTCCAGGATGCAGCCGTCGCCGCACGTGATCTCCCAGCGCTCCCTGAGGCGACCGCCGTCCACACGGATCGATCCCACGACCTTGCGCGGAAGAAGAGCCTCCCCATCGCGGCTCGCGCCACCGATAGCCTCGAGGCAAGCGCCGAGGTCCGCCTCGATCTCGAGCACGCTCCTCCCGCCGCGCGTTCGCTCCGGCTTCTTCCGCGCCTCAGGGAGCGGCAGCATCGACCGCTCGGAGGCGACGAGGCACCACGCTCCCTCGTCACGGATGATGGCCCCCGCGGGAAGGGCGGCCCCTGCGGGCCGGACAACGATCCAGCCTTTGCGGTAGAACCCGAGGACGGAAGATCCGGAGCCGGAGAGCGCGGCCCACGGGTCCTTGACCGAAGGCCCCCACCGGAAGGCCCTCCTGAGCTTGTCGGTCATGCCGGCGCCGACCAGCCCTCGATAGGCGGGAAAGCGGCGCAACTCGTCGAGGCGCGTTCCGAGGGCGTCGCCGCGGAACTCCACGAGCAGACCGTTCGCGGGAAGCCACGCGCCGGGATCCGCTCGACGCGTCGCGCGATCTCGCAGCCACGCCGCGCCGCGAGCCGCGAGCACCCCGACGACGACCAGCGCCACGACGACCGTCAAGACGCCGCGCTTCACGAAGGCGCCCGGTACGGAACGCGCAGATGGAGCCAGGCCGCCTCGCGCTCGACGAACGACGGCGCGAGCGTCGCACGGCGATAGAAACCGATTGCGGCCTCCCGATCTCCGCCAAGATCGGCGGCTCGGCCTTCGAAGAGGAGGCAGGGGCCGATCCACGCCGGGGGAAGAAGGCGGGACGACTCGGCGCGGGCGAGCGCGAGCCGCGCCGGCGCCGCTCGGCCCGCGAGAACGGCCGCGCGCCCCGCGAGGAGCGCGAGCACGACGTCGCCGGGAGCATCCCGGGCCAACGCCTCGAGCAGGTCCGCGGCTCTATCCTTCTCCCCACCGCGCTCGAGATCGAGCGCGGGGATCCCCTTCTTCCAGGAGGCCCAGGAAGGCTCCCGCCCCCGCGAGAGAGGGCGGCACGGAACCCGTTCCGAAAGCGGTCTCGATCTCCGCGAGCCCCGGGAGACCTCCCGACGACGAGGCGACCTTCATGACCTCGGCCGCGTCCTTGAGGCGATCGGGAGACACTGCGGCCCTCAGCGGGACGAGGCGCCGGAGCCAGTCGAGAGCGCGGTCGGGGCGGAAAAGGGCGATCTCGACTCGCGAGCGCTCGACCAGGAGGGCGGCGAGGACGCTGCGATCGGTTCGAGGTGCTTCCGCCGCGGCGTCGAGCGCGGCGTCGAGATCGGCGGCCGCCTGGCCCGCGGCGCCGAGGGAAAGGCGCACCCGGGCCGCGCCGTCGAGCGAAGCGATCGAACGTGGAACGAAGGCGGCTACGAGACCGGCCGCCCCGAGCGCGCCGTCGTACTCCCTTCGCCTGCGGCTCGAGTGGATGCTCAGCAGGAACAGCCGCGCCTCGAGAGCGAAGGTGCGCCCCTCGGCCGCCGCACGCTCGAGCCGGCTCAGGCCTCGTTCGCGATTCCCGCCGAGCCCGAGAAACGACGACAGCCCTCGAGCCAGCGACGGCAGCGCATCCGAGAGGACGTCGATCGTGCCAAGACCGAAGGAGGGATCGGCGAGGTCGGGATTCGCAATCGTTGCCTCGTCGAGCTCACGGCGCGCGCGGCGCGCCTCCAGCGCGGCGGCAAAAGAACGTTTCTCGCTGGCTCGAAGCTCCGCGAGAAAAAGGTGCGCCGTGCCGGACCCGAGGAGCGCCTCGGCATCCGCGGGCGCTTCGGCGAGGCGAGCCGCCGCGGATGCGATGGCCGCCTCCAGCCTCGATCCGAACGCGGCCTTGAGCGCGGGGTTGTCCGGATCGTAGAGGAGACGCCAGTAAAGAACGAAAGCGCGCAGGAAGTCCCGATCGGGCCCGGCCGGGAACCGGCCGGCAGCTGAGAGCCGCTCGTCGGCCTCGTCGAAGCGCCCGTCATGAAGGAGCCGGACCACTTCGAGGCGCGCCGCGCCGGGCGCCGGGCCTTCCGACGGCGCGGTCGAAGCCGCCAGGCGGCCCGTCAGGATCGTGGCGAGGACCAGCAGGGTTCGGCGCAGCACGGCTTTCCTTTCTCGAACGAGTTCCTATATTGTATCCGGGATCATTATAAGGACCGCGCCGCGATCCGTCGGGGTCGATGCGCGGGTGGGGCCGCCAATCGCATGTCCGGACAGTTCAGCAGCCACGGATTGGCCGAGATCTTTCGCGACCTCTACCTCGGGGAAAGCTCCGGCGTCCTGCATCTCGAACGCGGCGGGCTCGCGAAACGGATCTATTTCGAACGCGGCATGATCCTCTTCGCGGAGTCGACCGCCGAGGACGAGGACCTCGGCCGGCGACTCGTGAGCGAGGGAAAGATCTCCGCTGGGGCGCTCGCGGAGGCTCGCCGGAACACCAGCGAGCCGAAAGACCTCGCACAAGCCCTCGTGAATCGCGGCCTGATCGGCAAGGAAGCGCTCTCCCACACCGTCCGCTTCATCGTGGAGCGGGTGGTGCAGTCGGTGTTCAAGTGGGAGGGGGGAAGCGTCAAGTTCAGCGAGGGATGGCTGCTCCAGGAAATCTTCGAGAGCGACATCCTCAGCACCTTCGAGGTGATCCTCAAGGGAATCGACGGCATGGTCGGATTCGAGCCGATCAAGGAGGCGCTTCGGGGGCTCGACAACCGTCTCCGGGCCCGAGTGCCTCCGCCGGTCCCCTTGGAGCGCCTCGCGCTTTCGCCGGCGCACGGATTCATCCTCTCGCGCGTGGACGGGAGCAGCTCCCTGAACGAGATCCTGTCGATCCTCCCGCACGGGGAGGACGAGCTGGCCTGCCGGTTCCTGTACGGCTTGCTCGTGATGGGGGTCGTCACCCACGAGCCGCCGATCTCCGACGGTACGTTCCACGTCGCGGCGATTCTGAGCGACCACGCCGACCATGTCGCTCTCGAGGTGCTCCAGCAGAAGGGGATCTCCCAGGCCTACGAAGACCTCAAGGACAAGACCCCCTATCAGATCCTCGGGGTCTCCTCGAACGCCTCTCGCGAGGAGATCGAGGGGGCCTACCAGGGGGCCAAGGAGAAGTTCAGCAAGGAGCGCGTGCTGCCGCGGGTCAGGGAGAAACTCCGCTCGGAGCTGGCGGTGATCGACAGCCGGCTGGTCGAGGCGTTCCTGACGCTCTGCCAGGCGCGTTCGGCCGATCCGATCTCCCGGCAAGAGGACGGGGTGGCGGGGATCCCCAGCGCGAATCTGGGCGTCGGCGACCTCCTCGTGCGTGTCGAGATGGACAAGTCGCACTCCAAGAGGGCGATCGAGGAGAGCGCGAAGCTGGCGGATTCGTATTACGCCAAGGCGCGCCGATTCGTGAGGGAGGGGGACTACTACAACGCCATCCAGTACACGAAACTGGCGATCTCCTATTCGCCGGAGGACGCGCGCTTCTTTTTCCTGATGGCGGAATGCGAGGTCCGAAATCCCGAGCCGCGCTGGCAACGTATGGCGGAGCAGAACTTCCTGAAGGCGGCGGAACTGGACGCCTGGAACGCGGACTACCGCGTGAGCCTCGGCCGGTTCTACAAACGGCGCGGCCTCAAGCTCCGAGCGCGAAAACAGCTCGAGCACGCGTTGCAGATCGTTCCGGGACACGAGGCCGCGATCGAGGAGCTCAAGAACCTCGACTGACCGCCGCCGGCGCCGTCCAGCCCGGCTTGACACCCCCACCCCCGATGCTATAATCCGCGCTTTGTCGGAAGCAAGATGTTCATTGATATTAACGAGATAGAGCGTGAAGGGGTTTCCTTCGACCTGTCGCTCGATCTGTCCGACGTGACGGGACCCGGGGGCGAGGGGCTCCGGGTGATCGGCACGAGGCTGGCGGGGCGGGCGGAAAAAGGGGATCTCGGCGTGGCCTTGAGGGCACGCCTCGAGGCAAAGGTGGAGTTCGAATGCAGTCGCTGCACCGAGCCGTTCACGGTGGACATGGCGTTTACGTTCGCCTTGACCTTGGTGCCCGAAGCGACCGAATTCGCGACGGGAGAAACCCGGATCGAGGAGGAGGACGCGTCGCTCTTTTACACGCGGGAGCACAAGGCCGACCTCGTCCAGATCGCCACCGAGCAGATCTATCTCAACCTTCCCTTGAAGCCCGTCTGCAAGGACGAGTGCAAGGGGTTGTGCCCCCAGTGCGGGGCGAACCGGAACTGTAGCGCGTGCGGTTGCGCGGGCGAGACCTTGGATCCGCGCCTCGCTCCGCTGCTTCAGTTCAAGAAACGGTCATAGCGCTTCCGTGTCACCCGGCCGAGTCGGCCGACGGCGCGAGCGGGATCGCAAGCGGGAACGACGATGCCGAATCCGAAACGACGCCACTCCAGAGCCCGCCGCGACAAGCGGCGCACCCACGACGCGCTGGCGGAGACGGGTCTGTCCGTGTGCCCGAACTGCCACGAGAAAAAGCTCCCGCACCGCGTGTGCCCGCACTGCGGCTACTACAAGGGGCGCGAGGTCGTCGAGCCCCCCGAGGCCTAGCCTCGGGCGTGCCGTGCCGGGATTTCGCTTCGCGCGCACGTGAGTGCTACCGGCACGTGGCGAAGGAGCGAACCGTTCCGCCGCGGCGCTTCTCGCGGGTTCTCTGCCCGTCGACGGGGGCATGAGGTATGATCCGGGGGATCGTTCTTCGGAATGGCGAAGGGGAGAAAATGACCTCTCGCAGCGCGGTGATCTCGGGCACCGGGATGAGCGTGCCGGCGCGCATCGTCACGAACGCCGAGCTCGAGAAGATCGTCGAGACCACCGACGAGTGGATCACGACCCGCACGGGCATTCGCCAACGTCACGTGGCGGGGGAAGACGAGTGCGTGTCGATGTTCGCCACCGAGGCGGCACGGAAGGCGCTCGAGGCCGCGTCGGTCGACGCGAAGGACGTCGACCTGATCATCTGCGCCACGGTCACCCCCGACATGCCCATCCCGGCGACCTCCTGCAGCCTTCAGTTCGCACTCGGTTGCCGCAACGCCGCGGCGTTCGACATGCAGGCGGGATGCTCCGGGTACATCTACGCGCAGTCCATCGCCAAGCAGTTTCTCCTCACCTCCCGCTACCGGCACGTGCTCGTGATCGGTGCGGAGATCCTGACGAAATTCCTGGACTGGAAAGACCGGGCGACCTGCGTGATCTTCGCCGACGGCGCGGGGGCGACCCTCATGAGCTCGGGCGACCCGCCGAGGGGGGTTCTCGCGTCGGTGATGCACACCGACGGCAGCATGCTCGACTTCATCACGCTCCCGGGAGGCGGAAGCCTGCATCCCCCTAGCGCGGAAACCGTCCAGCAGGGGCTCCACGTCATCCGCATGAAGGGGAACGAGACGTTCAAGATCGCCGTCCGAATGATCGAGGAGGTCTCGCGCGAGGCGCTCGGCCTCGCCGGGCTCGCGCCGTCGGACGTGGACTGGTTCATCCCGCATCAGGCGAACCTGCGAATCATCGACGCGGTCGGCACGCGGCTCGGGATCCCGGACGAGCGGTGCTACGTCAACATCGACCGATACGGGAACACCTCGGCCGCTTCCATCCCGATCGCGCTCGACGAGGCGGTTCGCTCCGGCCGGGTCGAGCGCGGCGACGTCATCCTGATGGCGGCGTTCGGGGCCGGGCTGACCTGGGCGGCGTCGGTGGTGCGCTGGTGAGCGGTGTCGCCTTTCTTTTTCCTGGACAAGGCTCGCAGCATCCGGGTATGGGGCGCGCCCTCGCGTCCGCGTGGCCCGAGTGCCGCGAGGTTTTTCGCGTCGCCGACGAGGCGCTTGGGATTCCTCTGTCCCGGACCTGTTTCGAGGGGAGCGAGGCCGATCTCGCCAGGACCGAGACGACGCAGCCCGCGATCCTCACGGCGTCCGTTGCGGCGCTACGGGGACTCGAGCGGTTCGGCGTGCGGCCGGTCGCGGCGGCCGGCCACAGCCTGGGGGAGTATTCCGCCCACGTCGCCGCGGGAACCCTTGCCTTCGAGGACGCGGTGCGAACGGTCAGGCTGCGCGGGCGATTCATGCAGGACGGCGGTGCCCGAGGGGGTC
>CAWBOP010000010.1:0-127066 GCA_963790465.1 Terriglobia bacterium
TTCCCTACAGCTACCGCGCGGCCGTCATCTCCCGCATCAAGATCATGTCGAACCTCGACATCACGGTCCGGCGCCTCCCCCAGGACGGCAAGATCAAGTTCCGGAAGCCGGGCGGCGAGGAGATCGAACTCCGCGTGGCCACGATCCCGACCGCAGGCGGGGTGGAGGATGTGGTGATGCGGATCCTGGCCAAGGCCGGGGATACCCTGCCCCTCACCTCGATGGGGATGTCGGCGCGCAATTTCCGGGAACTCAGGGCCATCCTGGACAAACCCTACGGGATGATCCTCGTCGTCGGCCCCACCGGCTCCGGCAAGACGACCACCCTGCACGCCGCCCTCCACGAGATCAACACGCCCGACCGGAAGATCTGGACGGCCGAGGACCCCGTGGTTCCTTGCCGACCCTCGAGGTCGATGAGACGACCGGCGAGGCGCGATCGATAGGCGAAGTCGAGGTCCGGGATCCCACCTACCACGGACGCGCCGCCTCGGTGGTTTACGGTCTTCGCGGACAGCCGACGCAACTCGGCGGCGTTGATTTCGTGGGAAACGACGGCTCATCCCTCGCCGCCCAGCAGGCCGTTTTTCGCGACGGACCGACGAACGTCGAGTTCTCGGGAGACGTTCGGGGGGCCGGGAACGGTTGGAAACTCGCTTCGGGACGCCTCAACGTCCAGCGGGACACCGAAGGCAGGCTCCGCCATGCGACCGCTTCCGACGATGTCGTGGGGACCGGTCCGCCGGACCCGAGCGGAGCCGAGCCGGCCCGGTTCGAGGCCGGTCGCGTCGAGGCGACCTGGGACGCCGCGGGCCGTCCCGCGACCGTGCTGCTCGAGGGAAGTGCCAAGATCCGCCGCGGCGTGGCGGGCCTGGCCGCCAGGCGCATCGAGGCGAAGCGATCGGGCGCCGCGCCGCCGGGGGCCTGGGACGTCGTCGCGCGCGGCTCGATTCGAGCCACGGGTCTCTGGGCGAACGCCCCCGCCGTCGTGCAGTCCGACATGCTCGACGCGCTCCTCGATGCCCGCGGAGGCCTGCTACGCGCCGACCTCGAAGGCGACGTCCGATTCGAGGGGGGAGGCTCGGCAGGGGAGGCGGCCCATCTCACTTACGTCCCCGGTGGCCGCGGTCGGATCACGCTGACCGCGGCGCCAGGGCGGCGTGCGCGGATGGCCCGGGACCGCACCCGGGTCGCCGCGGACGAGATCTCGACCGACCCCAAAGGGGTGGAGCTGAGCGCGCAAGGCAGGGTCGAGTCGAGCCTCCTTCCCTCGCGCTTCGCGCCGGCTGCCGGCCCGCCGGCCGGCGGGCTGTTCCAGGAGGGGGAAGCGGTCCACTTCGTGTCCGCGCGGCTCGAGAGCCGCTCGGCGGAAGACCGTCTCGACTTCGACGGCGGAGTGCGCGGATGGCAGGGGGAGCGCAATCTTTCGGCGGACCACGTGGACGTGAAGCAGCGGCCCGAGGATCTCCATGCCCGGGGAACGTGACGACCCGCATCCCGCGTGCGCGTGCCGGGTCGGTTTCGGAGGCGGACTACATCCGCGTCGCCGCGGCGCAGCTCGACTACAGCGCCGAGGGCCGGAAAGCGGTCTACACCGGGGGCGTGCGTGTCCGGCAGGCGGAGGGTTGGCTCGAGGCCGCGAGGGTCGAGGTGCAACTCGCCGCGGAGGGGGGAACCATCCGGGAGATGGTGGCGTCGGGATCCGTCCGTTTCGAGTTCCACTCCTCGGCGGCCGGCGGCATGCCGCAACCGGCGACCGGCGAGGGAGACCGGGTGGAGTACACGCCGGAAGACGACCTCGTCCGCCTGTTCGGGGAAGGCGCGCCGGCGACGGTCCGCCGGACGGGCGCGCAGGGGGGCACCACGACCGGCCGGGTGTTACGCTATCGTCTCGACCTCGGCACCATCGAGGTCGAGTCCGGCGATCGGAACCGGGCTCGGATCCGGACCACGGGAAAGTGAGGGCACGGGAGGTGGCGGCAACGGTCGAGGAGACTCCCGGCGACAACGGCAAGGGGCTCGTCGCGGAGAACCTCGCGAAGACCTACAGGAGCCGGACCGTCGTGGACGGAGTGACGGTCCGGATCCGTCCCGGCGAGATCGTGGGTCTTCTCGGCCCCAACGGCGCCGGCAAGACGACCTCTTTCTACCTGATCCTCGGACTGGTTCCGGCTCAACGGGGGCGCGTCCTGCTCGATGGGCGCGATATCACCGGCATGCCGATGTATCTGCGTGCCCGACACGGAATCGGGTACCTCCCACAAGAGGCGTCGATCTTCCGTCGCATGACGGTGGAAGAAAACCTCCTGGCGATCCTCGAGGCGCGGGGGGCGGACGCCGAGCAGTCCGGCCGGCGCTGCGCACAACTCCTCGAGGAGTTCGGTCTCCGGCACGTCGCCAAGACTCCGGGGTACGCGCTCTCGGGCGGGGAACGGCGCCGGGCCGAGATTGCCCGGGCGCTCGGCAGCGAGCCGAGTTACATGCTGCTCGACGAGCCGTTCGCGGGGATCGATCCGATCGCCGTCGCCGATCTCCAGCAGGTGGTCGTCCGGCTGAAAGAGCACGGCATCGGCGTGCTGATCACCGACCACAACGTTCGCGAGACTTTGCAGATCACGGATCGGGCGTATATTATCAGTCAGGGTCGGATTTTTCGCGACGGAACCCCCGCGGAATTGGCCGACGACGCTGACGTCCGGCGGGTGTACCTGGGGGAACGCTTCCGGCTCCACTGAGCCGACGGCACACCGAGGCTGATGGCCCTCGAACAGAAACTCAGCATCCGGATGAGCCAGCGGCTCATCATGACGCCTTCGCTGCAGCAGGCGATCAAGCTGCTGCAGATGTCGAAGCTCGAACTCACCGAGGAGATCCAGCAGGAGCTGGACGAGAACCCCGTCCTCGAGGAAACCGTCGAAGAGCCCGCCTCCGCCCGATCGGGCGGAGAGCCGAAACTCGATCGGAGGAGGCCCCCGCCCCCGAGGAATCCGCCCGCGACCCCTTCGAGGAGATCGACTACGAGTCGTACTTCCAGGACGTGGACGGCGGCTACATGCCGCGGGGCTCCACCGAGAGGGGTGAAGACCTCCCCTCCTTCGAAAACGTCCTGACCCGCCCGCAGAATCTCACCGACCACCTGACCTGGCAGCTCGGCTTTTCCACGTCATCGGAGAGCCGGAAGGAAATCGGCCTCGCGATCATCGGCAACCTCAACGAGGACGGGTACCTTCGCGCGTCGCTGGACGAGATCCGGGACATGGGCGGCTTCGACGCCGCGGAGGTGCAGGCGACCCTCGAGATGGTTCAAGGGTTCGATCCCGTGGGGGTGGCGGCACGCGACCTGGTGGAGTGCCTTTGCATCCAGCTCCGCCATTTCGGCGAGGACGGGACCGCTGCGGAGATCATCGTTCGGCAGCACCTCGAGAAGGTGCAGAACCGGCGCTACAAGGAGCTGGCCGAGGTGCTCGGACTCGGCATGGACGACCTCCAGGCGGAGATCGAGATCATCCGCCACCTCGACCCGAAACCCGGGCAGAAGTACAACGCGGACAGCAGCCGATACGTCGTCCCGGACGTGTACATCGTCAAGATCGGCGACGACTATCAGATCGTGCTGAACGACGAGGGGCTGCCGAAGCTCCGCATCAGCCCGGTCTACCGGCGGATGGTGGAGCGCGGCGCGTCGGCGTCGACCCCGGCCGACGCCAAGGACTACGTCCGGAACAAGCTCCGATCGGCTTTCCGCTTGATCAAGAGCCTCGAGGAGCGGCAGCGTACGATCTACAAGGTGGCCCGCTCCATCGTGAAGTTCCAGCGGGAGTTTCTCGACTTCGGCATCGAAAAGATGCGGCCGCTCGTCCTCAAGGACGTGGCGGAGGACATCGGCATGCACGAGTCCACCGTGAGCCGCGTCGTCAACAACAAGTACATGCACACCCACCGCGGGTTGTACGAGCTGCGATTCTTTTTCCACAGCGGCATCACGTCGGTGCACGGCGGCGAGAACGTTTCGTCGCTCACGGTGAAAGAGCGCATCCGCAAGATCGTGATCGCCGAGGACGGCCGCCACCCGCTGTCCGACGCCGCCATCGTGAAGATGCTTCGAGTGGAGGGGCTCCAGATCGCGCGGCGTACCGTGGCCAAGTACCGTGAGGAACTGAAGATCCCCGCGTCCAGCAACCGGAAGGAAGGGTTCCGCTGACACGCGTGGGCTCGGAGAAAAGCATGAAGATCGACATCACCGGCCGGCAGATCGAGATCACGCCCGCGATCCGCGAGTTCACCGTCGAAAAGCTGAGGAAACTGGAGAAGCTCCTCGACGGCCCGCTCGACGTTCACGTGGTGCTCGCCGTCGAGAAGCACCGGCATCTGGCCGAAATCCAGGTCAAGTCCAGGATGGCGATCCTCTCGGGAGCCGAGGAAACGGGCGACCTCTACGCGTCGATCGGCGAAGTCGTGGAGAAGCTCGAACGGCAGGCGCTGAAACACAAGGAGAAGATCACCGAGAAGAAGCGTCGCGAAGGGATCAAGGCCGCGGAGGCGGTCGCGGAACTCGAGACGAGTCTCCTTGCGACCGAAGGCGTCCCGCTCCGCGACGACCTTCCCGCGCAGATCCTGGAGAGCCGGCGGTATCGGCTGAAGCCGTTGTCGGCCGAGGACGCGGCGATGGAACTCGAGGCGACCGGCGAGGATCTCCTCGTGTACCGCGATGCCCGAACGTACCGGGTCAACGTGGTTCACCGGCGGAAAGACGGACACTTCGGTCTCGTCGACCCGGAGTTCTGACCGCTCACGAGCGGGACCGGCGGCGCCGCAGCGCCGTCCGCAACTTGACCCCCATCGGGGTCCCTGGTAGTTTTTGAAACCGTGAGACCTCGGGAGCGGTGTATCCGTTCGAGGTCTGGAGAGATAGCGCCGATGAGCAAGAACGACGGGGGAGAGCGGGACGTCGCGTTCACGACGGTGTCCGGCCTCCCGATCGACCGCCTGTATGCCCCCGAGAACCTGGGCGCGAGCTGGCGGCCGGAGGAGCGGCTGGGTCTCCCCGGGGAGTACCCGTTCACCCGCGGGATTCACCCCACGATGTACCGGGGACGCCTCTGGACGATGCGGCAGTTTGCAGGGTTCGGCTCGGCCGGCCAGACCAACGGGCGGTTCAAGTACCTCCTCGAGCACGGCCAGACCGGGCTGTCCGTCGCGTTCGACCTCCCGACCCTCATGGGACGGGACAGCGACGACCCGATGTCTCGCGGAGAGGTCGGCAAGGAAGGGGTACCGGTCGACACCCTGGCGGACATGGAGACGCTGTTCGACGGGATCCCTCTCGACGAGGTCTCGACCTCGATGACCATCAACGCCCCGGCGGCGGTGCTGTTCGCCATGTACCTCGCGGTCGCGGAGAAGCAGGGGGTGCCGTTCGAGCGGCTCACGGGCACGCTGCAGAACGACATCCTGAAGGAGTACATCGCGCAGAAAGAGTGGATCTACCCGCCGAGACCGAGCTTGCGGATCATCACCGATCTGATGGCGTTCTGCGCCCGCCGCGTTCCGCGCTGGAACACGATCTCGATCTCCGGCTACCACATCCGCGAGGCGGGGTCGACGGCGGTGCAGGAACTGGCCTTCACGCTCGCCGATGGTATCGGCTACGTCGAGGCCGGCGTCGCGGCCGGGCTCGACGTCGACGACTTCGCGCCGCGCCTGTCGTTCTTCTTCAACTCGCACAACGATTTCTTCGAGGAGATCGCGAAGATGCGCGCCGCGCGAAGGCTCTGGGCGCGCTTCATGCGCGAGCGGTTCCGCGCGAAGAGCCCGCGATCCTGGATGTGCCGCTTCCACACGCAGACCGCGGGATGCTCCCTGACGGCGCAGCAGCCGTACAACAACGTCGTCCGCGTGACGGTCCAGGCGCTGGCGGCGGTGCTCGGCGGCACCCAGTCGCTGCACACGAACTCGCTCGACGAATCGCTGGCGCTTCCGAGCGAAGAGGCGGTCACGATCGCTCTCCGCACGCAGCAGATCCTCGCCGAGGAATCCGGCGTGACGAACACCGTGGACCCGCTCGCGGGATCCTACTTCGTCGAGGCGCTCACCGACCGGATGGAGCGCGAGGCCGGAGCCTACATCGAGCGGATCGACGGGATGGGCGGCATCGTCGCGGCCATCGAGGGGGGGTTCCCGCAGAAGGAGATCGCCGACGCGGCCTTCCGGTATCAGCGCGAAGTGGACACCGGCACCAAGACCGTCGTCGGGGTCAACAAGTTCAAGATGCGCGAGGGCGCTCGCCCCGAGACGCTCAAGGTCGGAGACGACGTCGGACGGGAGCAGGAGGCACGGCTCCGGTCCGTTCGCGAGCGGAGGGACGAGGCCGAGGTCACGGGCTCGCTCGCGCGGCTGAAACAGGCGGCCGAGCGGGGAGAGAACGTCGTCCCGTCGATGCTGGAAGCGGTGCGAGCCTATGCCACGGTCGGCGAGATATGCGGGGGGCTGGTTCCGGTCTTTGGAACCTACCGAGAGGTGCCGGTTCTTTAGCGAGATGGGGTTCCGCGCCCGCGGCCGGGGCGGCCGCGAGCCGGGCGGCGAGGACGACGTGAGCGAGGCACGAAGACTCAGACTGCTGGTCGGCAAGGTCGGTCTCGACGGACACGACCGGGGGGTCAAGATCATCGCGCGGGCCTTTCGCGATGCGGGTTTCGAGGTGATCTACACCGGCCTCCACCAGTCCCCCGAGATGGTCGTGAACACCGCTATCCAGGAGGACGTGGACGCGGTCGCTCTCTCGGTGCTTTCGGGCGCCCATAACTACCTCTTCCCGCGGGTCATCGAGTTGCTTCGCGAGCGCGACGCGGGGGACATTGCGGTTTTCGGGGGAGGCATCGTTCCCGAGGAGGACATCCCGGCGCTGAAGGCGGCCGGCGTCCGCGAGCTCTTCACCCCCGGCACGTCGACCGAGCAGGCGGTCGCGTGGGTGAGGAACAACATCCGGCCGCGCGATTTCTAGGATGCCGGCGATCGAGCCCGACCGCGTGGAGGAGGAGGAGCGATGACCAGGACGATCCTGCTGGCCGACGACAGCGTCACCATCCGCAAGGTGGTGGAGCTCACCTTCGGCGACACGGACATCCGTGTCGAGACGGTGGGATCGGGCCGGGAGGCGCTCGAGCGTCTCGACACGCTCCTGCCGGACCTCGTCCTGGCGGACGTCGTGATGCCGGGCCCGACCGGCTACGAGATTTGCGAGCGGATCAAGGCCTCGAACCGGCCGATCCCCGTGTTGCTGCTGGCGGGAACCTTCGAGCCGTTCGATCCGCTTCGCGCGCGCGAGTGCGGGGCCGACGGCCATCTCGTCAAGCCGTTCGAATCCCGGACCCTGGTGCAGCGCGTCGAAGCCCTTCTGGCGCGAGGCCCTTCCGCTCCGCGGTTCCGGCCGCAACCGCCCGACGATCGCGAGATCGAGGCGGTGTTCGACGATCTCGCAGCTCGTGACGGCGAGGCTTCGGAAGGTCCTTTCGCGAAGGCTCGCGAGAGGGTGCCGGCCGCCGACGCCACGTTTGTCGAGATACGCGAGGCCCCTCCGGACTCCGCGTGGACGACAGCGCCGTTCGAGCCGTCAGCGCCCGCCTCGCCGAGGCCGATCGAAGTCGAGTGCGGTCACGAGTCGGCGCGGGAGGCGGTCGCCGAGGCCACTTCGAGCGCTCGCTTGCCCTTCACCTCGGAGGAGATCGAGGCGGTGGCGCGCGCGGTGGTGGAGCGGCTCGGCGGCGAGGCGTTGCGGGAAGTCGCTTGGGAGGTGGTGCCCGACCTCGCGGAGGTCCTGATTCGCGAGAGACTCCGGGAGATCGAGCGGGAGGAGCGCGGGCGCGACTGAAGAGCGAGCGGCGGCCGTCCCGAGCCCGCAGGCCGGAACCGCAGCGAGGAAAGGATGGAGATCGACAAGGAATACCGCCCCGAGACCGTCGAGGGGCGCTGGTATTCGCAGTGGGTCGAGCAGGGGCTGTTCCGCGCGAACCCGGACCCCGGGCGCCGCGCGTGGTGCATCGTGCTCCCCCCCCCGAACGTCACCGGAAGCCTGCACATCGGCCACGTGCTGAATCACACGCTGCACGACATTCTCGCGCGATGGCGGAGGATGCAGGGGTTCGACGTTCTCTGGCTCCCGGGGACCGACCATGCAGGCATCGCGACACAGATGGTGGTCGAGCGAGAGCTGGCGAAGCAGGGAAAGGACCGGCACGCCATCGGGCGCGAGGCGTTCGTCGAGCAGGTCTGGGAATGGAAGCGGACGTACGGTGGAAAGATCATCGGGGCTCTCAAGGGGCTCGGAGCGTCCTGCGACTGGTCCCGCGAACGGTTCACCCTCGACGAAGGGCTCTCGCGCGCAGTCCGGACCGTGTTCGTGCGGCTCTACCGGGAAGGGCTGATCTACCGCGACCGCTACATCGTCAACTGGTGCCCTCGGTGCCGCACCGCGATCTCCGACCTCGAGACGGTCCATCAGCCGACCCGCGGGAAACTTTACACCGTCCGCTATCCCGCCGCGGACGGGAAGGGGAAGGGGCTGCTGGTGGCCACGACCCGGCCCGAGACGATGCTCGGCGACAGCGCGGTCGCCGTCCACCCGGACGACGAGCGGTACCGCGGGATGGTCGGACGCCAACTCGTACTCCCGCTCGCGAACCGCACTCTCCCGGTCATCGCCGACGCCTTCGTGGATCCCGCGTTCGGGACCGGCGCCGTGAAGGTCACCCCCGCGCACGACCCCAACGACTTTCTCGCGGGCCAGCGGCACGGCCTGCCGCAGATCGTGGTGATCGACACCACCGGAAAGATGACCGCCGAGGCGGGGGAGTACGCCGGGCTCGATCGCCTCCAGGCGAGGAAGCGGATCGTCCAGCGGCTCGAGGATCAGGGGCTCCTCGTGGAAGTGAAGGACCACGAGCACGCGGTCGGGCACTGCCAGCGCTGCCAGATGATGATCGAGCCGTTGCTGTCCACGCAGTGGTTCGTCCGGGTCGCGCCTCTCGCGGGGCCCGCGATCGAGGCGGTCCGCGACGGCCGGATCCAGTTCGTCCCGGCCTCCTGGTCGAAGACCTATTTCGAGTGGATGAACAACATCCACGACTGGTGCATTTCCCGGCAACTCTGGTGGGGACACCGGATACCGGCCTGGTACTGCGACGCGTGCGGCAACGTCGAGGTGTCCGAGGAGGACCCGACCGCTTGCGGCAAGTGCGGCGGCACGTTGAGGCAGGACGAGGACGTCCTGGACACCTGGTTCTCCTCCGCGCTCTGGCCGTTCAGCACTCTCGGGTGGCCCGAGCGAACCGCCGACCTCGAGCGCTACTACCCGACGAGCCTGCTGATCACCGGCTTCGACATCATCTTCTTCTGGGTCGCCAGGATGATCATGATGGGGTTGAAGTTCATGGGGGACGTCCCGTTCCGGGAGGTATACATTCACGGGCTCGTGCGCGACGCCGCGGGGCAGAAGATGTCCAAGTCCAGGGGGAACACGATCGAGCCGCTCGAGTTGCAGTCGCGCTATGGCACCGACGCCGTCCGGTTCACGATGGCGATCCTCGCGGCGCCGGGGAACGACATCCCGCTCTCTCCGGAGCGGATGGAAGGCTACCGCGCCTTCGCGAACAAGCTCTGGAACGCCTGCCGGTTCGTTCTCCTGCGGCTCGGGGACGACCCCGTGCCGCCCGTCTCCGATCCGACGTCGCTCACGCTGACCGACCGGTGGATCCTGTCCCGAACCCATCAGGTGATCGGCGAAGTGGACGCGGCGCTCGAGCAGTACCGGTTCGACCGGGCCGCGGATGCGCTCTACCACTTCGTCTGGCACGAGTTCTGCGACTGGTACATCGAGTTCGTGAAGCCCGATCTGGCGGTGCCCAGGGAGGGGGAGGCGGGCGCCGACCCGGTCCGTGCCGCGACCGCCCGCGCCGTACTCCTCGAGGTGCTCGATACGTTGCTGCGCCTGCTCCACCCGCTCATGCCGTTCCTGACCGAGGAGTTGTGGAACAAACTCCCCCACGACGGCCCGTTCCTCGCGGCCGCGGCCTGGCCGCGCTCCGACGCGTCGAAGATCGACGTTCGGGCGGAGCGGGACGTCGAGATTCTTCGCGACCTGGTGGTCAAGGTGCGGAACCTCAGGGCCGAGTCCAACATCGATCCGTCGCGCCGCGTGGAGGTTCTCCTCCACGCCACGAGCCCCCGGAACGCCCGGCTCATCCAGGAGCAAGCGGCGCTGATCGCCACGCTCTGCCGCGCCTCGTCGGTCCGCAGCGTCGAGGCGTTCGACGAAGGACTCATCGCCGCCCGCGGGGCGGAGCGCGGCGTGGAGGTGGCCATCCCCCTGGCGGGGCTGCTCGATCTCGACGCCGAACGAGCCCGCCTCGGGCGGGAGCTCGATCGCATCGTCGAGGAAGCGGAGGGGAGGGGGAGAAAACTGGGGAACGAGTCGTTCCTCCTCCGGGCACCCGCGGAAGTGGTCGAGCGGGAGCGCTCGCTCCAGAAAGAGCTGCTCGACCGGAAGAAGCGGCTCGAGGCGACGATCGAGTCCCTCCGTGGCGCAGCGGCGCCGTGATCCTCCCTCCGCTCGATCCTTCCACGCTGCGGCGCATCGTCCAGGCCGCGCTCGACGAGGACCTCGGCGAGCGCGGGGACGTCACGACCGACGCCGTCGTGCCGCCGGGGCGTCAGGGTCGCGGCCGGATCGTCGCGCGCGCAGATCTGGTGGTTGCCGGACTTCCGGTCGCCAGGGAGGTTTTCTTCTCCCTCGACCCGTCGCTCGTATTCGAGGAGAGAAAACGCGACGGAGAGGAAGCCGCCGCGGGGGAAACGCTGGCCGAGCTTCGAGGACCGGCGCGTGCGATCCTGATGGGAGAGCGCACGGCGTTGAATTTTCTAGGCCGGATGTGCGGGATCGCCACCGCCGCCCGCGCCGCGGTGAACGAGGTCGCGGGCACCGGGGCCACGATCCTGGACACCCGCAAGACCGCGCCCGGACTCCGCGTTCTCGACAAGTATGCCGTGGCGGCGGGCGGCGCGACGAATCACCGGCTCGGCCTCCACGATGCCGTGATGATCAAGGATACGCATCTGGCCGTCGCCGGACCGGTGGCCGCGGCGGTGGAGCTCGCCCTCGCGGCGGGACATCCCGCGGCCAAGGTGACCGCCGAGGCGCGGAGCCTCGAGGAGATGGTCGAGGCGATTCGCGCGGGGGCGGGGAGAGTGCTGCTCGACAACATGGACGTTCCGACACTCCTCCGGTGCGTCGCGGAGGCCGCGGGCCGCTGCGAGCTGGAAGCGTCGGGCGGGCTTCGTCCCGGACGGCTGCGCGCCGTCGCGGAGACCGGAGTCCGCTACCTGAGCCTCGGATGGCTCACGCATTCCGCCGTGGCGGCGGACGTCGCTCTCGAGATGGAGGCTGCCCCCTGACCCGGTCCTTGGCGCCGCTTGATCGCGACCGGCTTCGCGCGCTGTTGCCGGGGGTGCCGGAGCGCGCCCTCGTCGTTCTCGACCGCGCGGATTCCACGAACGACGAGGCGCGCCGGCTCGCGGCCACCGGAGCCGACGAGGGAACCGTCGTGATCGCCGAGGCCCAGACCGCGGGGCGCGGCCGGTTCGGACGCCGGTGGGATTCCCCGCGAGGGCTCGGACTGTACGTCACCGTGCTCTGTCGCCCGAGGCGCCCCGCGAGCGAACTTCCGCGTTGGGGGATCGCGGCCGCGGCGGCGGCCTGCCTCGCGGCGCGGGAAGCGGGCGCGGCGGAGGTTTTCGTGGAGTGGCCGAACGACCTCGTCTGGCGGGGACTCAAGATCGGCGGCACGCTCGCGGAGGCGCGTTCCACCTCGGGCGTTCCCCCGGATCTCGTCGTCGGCACGGGCCTGAACGTCGGCCACGTCGAGAAAGATTTTCCCGTGGAGCTTCGAGGCCGCGCGGCGTCGCTCCTCATGGCGCGTGGCGGGCGGGAGACGGATCGCGAGCGGCTCGCCGCTTCCTACCTCTCGAAACTCTTCGGTTTCTCGGCGGACCTTGCCGCGGGCCGGTTCGACGCGGTCCTCAGCGCGTGGCTCCCGCTCGCGCCGGGGGCCGAGGGATGCCGCGTCCGCGTTGCCGCGGGAGACGGTGCCTCGGTGTTCCTGGGGACGACCCGGGGGCTCCACGAGGCGGGAGGGTTGCGGGTCGAGAAGGACGACGGGAGTGTCGAGATCGTACGGGCCACCGGCGCGGTGACCTTTCTCGAGGCGTGACATGCTCCTTGCGATCGATATCGGAAACACGCACACGGTGCTCGGCCTGTACGAAGAGGCGGAGCTTCGCGCGCACTGGCGCGTGGCCACCCGGAAAGACGCCACCCCGGACGAGATGGGCGTCCTGCTCCGAGAGTTGTTCGCGGGAGCGGGGCTCGATCCCGCCGCGGTCACCGGAATGATCGTCTCGTCGGTCGTTCCCGACCTGAACGGCGTGCTCGCCAAGGCCGGCAACCGGTACTTCCACCGCGACCCGTTGTTCGTGGAGCCGGGGGTCAAGACCGGGCTGCCGATCCTCTACGAGAACCCCCACGAGGTGGGCGCCGACCGGATCGTCAACGCCGTCGCCGCGGTCGCTCGCTACGGCGCGCCGGTGATCGTGCTCGATTTCGGGACCGCCACGACGCTCGACGTGGTCGGGGCGAAGGGGGAGTACCTCGGCGGCGTGATCGCGCCCGGCCTCGGCATCTCGGCGGAGGCGCTCTTCTCGCGGGCCGCGCGCCTTTCCCGCGTTCCGCTCAAGCGGCCCAAGCGGGTCATCGGCGCGAATACCGAGGAGAGCGTCCAGTCCGGTCTGTTTCACGGTTACGCCTCGCTCGTCGAAGGGCTCGTGAGGCGCGTCCGCGCGGAAATGGGGGTCGAAGCGAAGGTGGTGGCCACCGGCGGGCTCGCGCCGGTCTTCGAGGGGGAGATGCCGTTCCTCGACGCGGTGGACCCGGGCCTCACCCTCGAAGGGCTCCGCCTCGTGTGGGAGAGGAACCGGCGGTGAGGATCCTCTTCGTGTGCAGCGGCAACATCTGCCGGAGCGCCATGGCCGCGGAGTACGCGCGCCACCGCGTCGCCGACTCGGGACTGAGCCACGCCGTCGTGGACTCCGCGGGCACCCTGGGGATCGAGGGGGAGAGAGCGTTCCCGGAGGCGATCGAGGTCCTTCGCGAGCAAGGGCTCGATCTCGGGAACCACCGATCGCGCGGCCTCAGCGAGCAGGATTTCAAGACCGCGGATCTCGTGATCGTGATGACGCTCGCCCACCTGGACGAGATCGACAACCGGTTCCCGCTGGGCGCCGCGCCGCGCCGGCTCTTGCGCGCCTTCGAGAAAGGACCCGAGCCTCGGGACGGCGCCGAGGACCTCGACGACCCGATCGGAAAGCCGGTCGAGGCGTACCGGGAGTGCTTCGAGATCCTCAGGACGTGCGTGGACCACCTGGTCCTTCACCTCAAGCACGAACCCTGATGGGGGACACCGGCATCATCTCGTACGCCCGTGCGATCGAGAGCGCGCTCGCCGCGCTGGACGGGAGGCCGCTCGTTCTTTCTCCCCGGGATTTCGTCCTGATCTCCGCCTGGCACGCCCGCGGGGTACCGATCGGCCTCGTTCTCGAGACGATCGCCGAGCGCTCCCGCGCTCCGGGGCGCGCGCCAACCGCGCGCCGCGCCCTGGCGCGGTTCGCCCCTGCCGTCGAGGAGACGTGGGAGGCGGTCCGCGAAGGCCGTGCCTCCCGCTTTCCGGAGGCCGCGGACGGCCCGCTCCCGACGCTTCTGGACGCGACCGCGAGCTGGGGGCGGACGCGGGATGCATCTCCCGTGGGATCGCCGCTCCGCGCGCTTCTCGACGGGCTGCTCGCCCGGGGCGCCTCAGGGACGCCGCCCGAAGTTCTCGACGCGGAACTCGATGGTTCCCTTCCGCTCGCGGTCCCCGAAGCCGTCCTCGCGGAAGCGGAAACCGCCACCGGCAGGGAACTGGCCCCTTTTCGCCGGCGGATGGAGACCGGGGTGTTCGAGGCCACGCGCTTGCGCTCGGTCGCCGACCGCCTGCGACGCTCGCTCGGCCTTCCGCGCCTCATGCTGACCCGTCCCGAGGCTCGTCCCGGAAAGTAGAATCGCCGAAGGCGGCGTGTACAATGCCGGTGGTCCCCGCCCCGACGGCGCCCCCATGCAATCCGGTCGTCCACCGCAGCGCCCCGCGCTCCCCTTGGCCTTCGCGTTCCTCGGAGGGATCGCGCTCGAGCGCGTCGTTCCGGCCGGGACCGCGGCCGGCATCCTCGCGCTCGGTTTCGCGCTCGCCGGCATCGCCTGGCTCCTGCGGCGTCGCGCCGCCGGGCGCGCGGCGAGTCTCGCCGCTCTCGCCATGATCGGTCTTCTCCTCGCACAGCGGGGGATGCGCGCGGCCGAACGACGCGTCGCGGGATGGCTCCCCGCGGACGGATCACCCATCGAAACCCATTTCGAAGGGAACGTGCTCGCCGCCCCCGAGCCCTGCGGCGGCGAGCGGAGACTGCGCATCGAGGGAAGCCGCGACGGAGCGGGGAGCGAAGCGGATCTCTCGACGGTGCTGCTCGTCGTACCGGAGCCCGTGGACGCGGCCTCAGCGACGCTCGACACGCTCAGGCGAGGGGACCGGGTGCGGGTCTGGTGCCGCCTGAGGAGGCCGCGCCCACCGGGCAATCCCGGGGAAAGCGACCCGCGCCTGACGCTCCTCGCGCGAGGCCTCGACGCCGTCGGATCGGTGAAGAGCGCCGGACTCGTCAAGATCGTGAGCCGGGGAACGCCCACGCCGGCACGCGCGCTCGATGCCCTCAAGGTGCTCGCCCGCTCGCGTCTGCGACGCGGACTGGGAGGCGACGGGACCGCGGCGGCGGTGGCCGGCGCGATGCTGCTCGGCGACCAGGGGGCGCTAGAGGGTGACGACTGGCTCCTCCTTCGCGACTCCGGCCTCGTCCACCTCCTGTCGATCAGCGGGCTTCACGTCGGCCTCGCGGCGTCGCTGCTTCTCGCCGCCCTGCGCAGGGCACCGCTCGGCCGGTGGGGAGTGGCGGCGGCCGCGGGCGGGGCGCTGGCGGGACTGGCCGTCTTCGTCGGAGCGCAGCCGCCGGTGCTGCGCTCGGTGCTGACCGCGCTCCTCGCCCTCGGCGGGCGAGCGCTCGGCCGGGACAGCGACCCCCTGAACGCCCTGGCGCTGGCCTCGATCGGCCTGGCCGCCGCGCGCCCGGCGTACCTCTTCGACCCGAGCTTCCAGTTGACCTTCGCCGCCACGGCGGGGATTCTCGCCCTCGCGCCCAGGATCGCCGCGCACTTTCCGGCTCCCCGGGCCGTCGCCTTGCCGATGGCGGTCTCGGCGGCGGCGTACCTGGCGACCGCGCCGGTGACCGCCTGGCAGTTCGGGCGTCTCGCCCCTGCCGCGCTGCTGTCGAATATCGCCGCCGCGGGACTGTGCGCCGGCGTTCTTCTCGGCGGCACGGGGACGCTGCTTTTCGCCGGCGTCCCGCTCGCGGGGAATGCGGCCGCCTGGTTCGCCCGGGCATCGGTGGACGCGACATTCGCGATCGCCTCCGCCGCCTCCAGCGCTCCCGCGGCGGCCTTCCGCGTCCCTCCCCCTCCGGCCACCCTGGCCCTCGCGTACGCGATCTTGCTCGTGGCGGTTTCGCGCTCACGTCCTCGAGGCGTGCGGGGTCGAGTGGGGAGGCGCCTCGCTCGTCTCGCGCTTGCGCTCGCGCTCGTCTTCCTGCATACCGGCCCCCCGCCGTCTCGCCCACCGCCGGCCCTGCGGGTGACGGTGATCGACGTGGGTCAAGGGCAATCGGTGCTCTTGCAGGGCGCCTCGGGGGGCACCGTGCTCGTGGACGCGGGGGGCACGTCGGGAGGACGGTTCGACGCGGGCGAGCGAATCGTGGCTCCGGTGCTCTCGCGCCTCCTGATCCGCCGCATCGACATGCTGGTACTGACCCACGAGCACGACGATCATGCCGGAGGAGCCGGCGCGATCCTGAGAGATTTCGAGGTGGGTGCGCTGTGGATCCCCGCGTCCTTGCCGCGAAAGTCTCCTCTGCGCCCTCTCGTCACGGAGGCGATTTCGCGCGGGACCGCTTGCGTCGCCGCGAGCCGGGGACTTCGGGCAACGCGCGGCGGTCTTTCCCTGGACGTGTTGCATCCCACGGTGGAGCGCGCCGCCGGGCGGCCGAACGAGCGATCTCTCGTCCTTCGCGTTGGACAGCGACCGGCTCGTCTCCTGATCCCCGCGGACGCCGAGTCGCCCGACGAGGAAGCGCTCCTGGCGTCGGGCGCCGATCTCTCGGCGGAGGCGTTGATCGTGGGCCACCACGGGAGCCGCAGCGGCACCACGCCGGCCTTCCTTCGAGCAGTGCGGCCGGGGGTCGCAGTCGTCTCGGCCGGGTTGGCGAACCGCTTCGGCCATCCCGACCGCGGCGTCCTGAAGAGGCTCAGGAAACGGGGGATTCCGGTCTATCGCACCGACCGCGACGGGCAGGTGCGTCTCCGGGCGAGCGGGCAGGGGTTCGTCACGGAGATCACAAGGAGATCGGAACGGGAATGAACGACACGATGAAGATCGCGAGCAGCAGCCAGACCCCCAGACGCCGCAACGGATCGAGCGGCGTGACCTCGTCCGCCAGCCGCGGATGGCGGTCGCGCATCAGAAGAAGGACGACGCACCAGAGGGTATAGGCGGAGAGCGCCCGGTAGATCGCCGTTTCAACGACGACGAGTCCGATCATGCCGATCACGGTCCATCGCGCGAGGTTCCGGTGCAGCCTCGTCGACAACGCATAAACCGCGTGACCGCCGTCGAGTTGACCCACCGGGAAGAGATTCATGGAAGTCACGAGGATGCCGAACCATCCGGCGACGAAGACGGAATCGACGTTCAGATCGCTCCCGCCGAAGAACAGGCGCTCGAGCAGCAGCGAGAGGAGCGGAGAACCGAAGTAGATCCCCCCCCCGGACGCCGCAGCGGACATCGGCGCGGCGCGAAACAACCCCCAGATCAGAATGGGAACGGCGACCACGAACCCCGCGATCGGTCCCGCCGCCGCCACGTCGAAGAGCGCGCGGCGGTTCGGAATCACACCACGAATACGGATCACGGCGCCGAACGTGCCGAACGGCGGTATCCCCGGAATGAAATAGGGGAGGGTCGCCGGAATCCCGTGCCGGCGGCAGGCCAGGTAGTGGCCCATCTCGTGACTCGCCAGGATGGCCAGGAGGGAGGCGGCGAAAGGAATTCCCGGAAGAAGAGCGCTCGGGTGGCGAAGGATGTGAAGCAAGATCGCGCCGACGCCGGGTAGGCGATCGAACGTCCCCTCCCAGAGGGCCCCTGTCACGAGGACCGTCACCGCGGTCATCCCGAAAAGTGCGAGATGGAGCGCGACGCTGCCGCGGCGTCGCGGCGGAGCCGCCCCCTCCCACGGACCTGGCGGAAGGCCGGCCGGGGGATAGAAAGACGGCGATGGCGTGACGGGCTCTTGGTTCACGGGAATTCCACGCGAGGAGGCGAAAGCGCCTCGACGGCCGGAGTGGCAGTATATCAGCGAGGTGTCCGCTCGCGGAGACGCGGCGTCGCCACCCGAGGACGGACCGCGCGGCAAGGGCGCGGGAACGACGTATCGCGGATCGGTACGATCGTTGCAATCCCGGAATGGGGCTGCCCTCGCGAGCGCCCCGGAGGGGATCACGATGAGCCGGTTGATTCGAAGGGCTTCGGGGATCGTGGCGCTGGCGGCTCTCGTCGCCGTCTGGGCGCTCCCTGCCGACGCGGCGCGCGCTGCCCGGACGCGCCCGCACGAATCGAGTTCGGCGTCGGAGCCCTACGCGTCCGGAAGAGCTGCCGAGCGAGCGCCCGGACGCGATCACCGGGCCCCCGCCCTGGCCGAGGGGTACGCGACCTACGGCCACCGGGACGGCGGGTGGGAATTCGAGCCTTCTTTTGGATTCGGGTGGTACGGTCCCTGGTGGTCACTGGGCCTCGCGTGGGGCTGGCCCGGATACTGGGCCGACGGAGGGTGGTATTACGGCGCCGGCGCCTATCCGGCCCCGTACGGGCCGCACCGAGCGGGGATCGAGATCGGACCTGCGATCGTGACGACCGCCGTTCACCCGAAGAAAGCGCAGGTGTCGCTGGACGGCGAGCCGATCGGTCAGGCGCGCGATTTCAACGGCACCTGGGACACGCTGGAACTCGACCCCGGACGCCACCTCCTGGCGTTCGAGGCCCGAGGGTACATGACCCTCGAGGTCGGCCTCGAGGCGAAAGCCGGAAGCGCGTACCGGATCACCTACACCCTCCGCGAGGGAGAGGGACGGGATCCCCGCTCCTCGGCGCTGCCCCCCGCTCCCACGCCCGAGGTGGGGTTCGCCCCGCCGCGAGGCGAGGCGGCGTTGAGCCTGGGTCTGCTCAAGATTCGCGTGGCGCCGGCCGATGCCGCGGTGTATCTCGACGGCGAGTTCCTCGGCCGCGGCGACGAGCTTGCACGCCTTCACGGAGCGATTCCGGTCGCGGCGGGAGCGCACCGGGTCGAGGGGGTCCGCCCCGGCTTCAAGAGTCGCGAAGAGCGGGTGATCGTCGGAGACGGGCCGCAACCGGCGGAGGTGCGGATCGACCTCGAGAGGGAAGGCAGGTCAGACCTCTGAGCTGAGCGAACGAAGGTTCTTCCCCGGTTTGAAGCGGATCGTCTTGCCGGGTGGGATGCGCACTTCTCTTCCTGTCCTCGGGTTGCGTCCGATTCCCTTCTTTCTCGGTTTGACCTGAAAGACGCCGAAGCCTCGGAGTTCGATACGCTCTCCCTTCATCATCGCGTTCTTCATCGCCTCGAAGACCGCCTCCACCGCTTCCACTGCTTTGACCTTGGTGATCTCGGTCTTCTCGGAAACCTTGTTGATGATGTCGGCCTTGATCATCCGAGAAACCTCCACCCGCCGGGGTGCCGCTACTGTACGAATCCCTCCCGGACGTGTCAAGGGGCGATTCGCGGCTAAGTCCGCGCTCAGCCGCGATTTACGGGTCGGCCCCTTGTGGTGGTAAAGCCGGGCGTGTTACGTTCTCGAGGGAGAACGAAACGAAAATGCTGCGCCCCCTCGTCGCCATCGTCGGCGTCCCGAACGTCGGCAAGAGCACCTTGTTCAACCGGCTCGTCGGCCGGCGCCGTGCCATCGTCACCGACGAGCCCGGGGTCACGAGGGACCGCCTGTACGGCGACGTGACCCTGGGCGAAGCACCGTTTCGTCTGGTGGACATGGGAGGACTGACCCCGGACTCCGACGTGTTCCTCTCGCGCGAGATGGAGCGCCAAGCGCAGCGGGCGCTCAAGGAGGCGAGCGCGGTGCTCTTCGTCGTGGACGCTCGCGCCGGGCTGACCGCGGCCGATCGCGACGTGGCGTCGATGTTGAGACGCGCATCGCTCCCGGTCGTGGTCGTGGCGAACAAGATCGACGTCCCAGCGCTCGAGCCGCTCGCGGTGGAGCTCGCCGAACTCGGACTCGGCAACGCCGTCCCGATGTCGGCGGAGCATGGCCTCGGGCTCGATCTCCTTCTCGCCGCCATCGAGTCCGCCTTGCGGACGGCGATCGCGGGAACGCGAGGGGCCGACGCGAGCGCCGACGTGGCCGCCGGCGCTTCCGTGCAGGAGCCGCCGGTGCGGGTCGCCATCGTGGGCCGGCCGAACGTCGGGAAGTCCTCGATCCTGAACCGCCTCCTCGGCGATGAGCGCGCCCTCGTCAGCGACCAGCCGGGAACCACCCGCGACGCCGTGGACACACTGCTCGAACGGGACGGTCGCGGGTATCTGCTGATCGACACGGCGGGGCTGAGGCGCCGCGGCAAGGTCCGGGTGAGCGCGGACTCGCTGTCCGAGGGGCGTTCCCGCAAGAGCATCGAGCGCGCCGACGTCGTGATCCTCGTGCTCGGCGCGGACGAGGGGCTGGTCGCCCAGGACGCCCACATCGCGGGGTACGCCCGCGAGCTGTGGAAGCCGCTCGTGGTGGCGGTGAACAAGTGGGACCGGGTGGAGCATCGCGAAGAGGCGGCCAAGGCCTGGGAGACGGATCTGCGCTTGCGCCTTCGGTTCGCGCCGGGCGTACCGGTCGCTTTCGTGAGCGCGCTGTCGGGCCAGCGCGTGCAGCGCCTGCTCGCGCTCGTCGACGAGATAAGGCGGCAGGGAGGCCGTCGCATCCCGACCCCCGAACTCAACCGCTGGCTGCAAGACGTGGCCACGGCCGAGCGCTCCGCGCCGGCCCGCGGCAGGAGCATCCGGCTCTTCTACGCCGCGCAGACCGGCGTGCACCCGCCCCGGTTCCTCCTGTTCTGCAACGACGCCCGGCACCTTCACTTCTCGCTCCGCCGCCACCTCGAGGGAAGCTTGCGGGAACGATTCGGCTTCGACTCGGTCCCGATCCACTTGCAGTTCCGCAGTCGCCGGGAGGAGAAATCCAGGTGAGCCCGTCGGGCCTCTCCCGGATCGCGATCCTCCTGAAGGCTATCCGCAATTTCCTGCGGGACGGCTGCCTCGACGGAAGTACTGGCTCTCGAAGCTCAAGGCGTTCGCCGGTGCGTCGGGGGTGACGCTGCTCAACGGCAACCGCTGACCCGGCCCCGCGCCGGGAGGCGGCCCGCGATTTCCTTGACCCCCCCCGGACCGGGATATATGTTCAGGATCGGCTGGGTCCTTGGGGTCCAAGGTCCCAAATGGCGAGGGGGATGCCCGAGATGGTGCTCTTCAATTACTCGACGCGCGAGTTGACGGCGAAGGTCGTTTTCTACGGACCCGGCCTCTGCGGGAAGACGACGAACCTCCAGTACATCCACGCCAACTTGCCCGACGGGGTCAAGGGACGGATGCTGTCGCTCGCCACCAAGACCGATCGGACGTTGTTCTTCGACTTCCTCCCCATCGACCTCGGCGACATTCGCGGCATGAAGACGCGCGTGCAGCTTTACACGGTCCCCGGACAGGTCTTCTACAACGAGACGCGCAAGCTGGTGCTCAAGGGGGCGGACGGTATCGTGTTCGTGGCCGACTCCCAGGAGCCGATGCTCGGGGCCAACATCGAATCGTTCCGCAACCTCGAGGACAATCTTCGGGGGCACGGGATGCGGCTCGAAGAGATGCCCCACGTCATCCAGTTCAACAAGCGCGATCTGCCGCGCCTCGCCAGCATCGAGGACCTCAACGCCGCGATCAACAGGTTCAACGCCCCTTTCTACGAGTCCGTGGCGACCAGCGGCATCGGCGTGCAGGACACGCTGAAAGCGATCGTCAAGCTCGTCCTGCTGCACCTGACGCGAAAATACGAGACGAAGACGGACCCGCGCGGCACCGGCACCGGAGCGGGCCGGGCGCTGCCGCAGCCCCCCCCGGCCGCCACGTTTCCGCAAGGATCCCACTCGGACCCGGTGCGCTCCGCGGCGGTTGCGCCGGCGCGCGTTCCCGCCGAGCCTCAGCGTTCCTTCCCTCCTCGCGTCCTGGCGGAGCCGTTCCGCCCCCACGCGGCGCCGATCCAGTCCGTGCCGCTCTCGGAGTTCGACACGCCCCTCTCCCGGCCCGCCGCCATCCCGCTCTCTCAGGAGCCGGACGCCGCGGCCGCCCTGAACGCCCGTCCTGAAGTTCCACCCCCGCCGGATTTCCGCGGTTCGGGCGTCGCCGCCGACGCGATCGCGGACGACCCCTTCCCGTTCGATGACGACGAGGTCCGCAACCTCGTGGACGAGGTCGACGCGTTCGAGGAGATGCCGCTCGCCGTCGACGACATCGACTGGATGCCTCCCGTCGCCGAACCGCCCATGGCCGCGCCTGGGGCCGGCGCGGTCCGGTTCGAGCCGTTTCCGACGCCGCCGGAGCCGGCGTGGGTTCCGCCTGCCGTGGCTCCGCCCGAAGATCTCGGTTTCGAGTCGACGTCGCCGACGGCTTCGGCGCCGTTCGAACAGGTGCCGCTCGACATCGTCGAGAAACATACGCCGATCGCGGCCCCCGAGCTTGGCAGCCCTTCCGCCCACGCACCCGTCTCTCCCGCGTCGCGGGAGCTCGAGATCGACTTCCCCTTCGATCCCACCTGGCAGCTCGAAGAGCCGGAAGAGCTCGAAGGGATCGAATGGACACCGGATGTCCTCGTCCCGGTCACCTCCTCCGACGGGGCGGAAGAGATGCCGGAGCCGATGGCCGCCGCGCCGGAGCGGGAGGCCGAGACGGACGAGGAGAGCTCGGCCGCAAGTCGGTACGAAGCGACGCCGGTCCCCGTTCGGCACGCCGAGGCCCCTTCCGCGATGCCGGTCGAGAACACCGTGGTGCTCGACGAGATCGCGCAACCGAGCGAGTTGTTCGAAGACCCGACTCTGGACGTGGCGCGGCTCACCGCGGGGGAAGCGCGGGAGATCGTGGTTCCCGTGGAAATCGCCGAGGGGACCGCCGTCCGCCGGTTCAAGCTCTCCATCCGGTTGAAGCTGGACCCTCTGGACTGACCTCGTCCTCGCACCCCCTCGCGAATCGGCCCCGCACCGTGGAGAATGGAGCGGCGGCCGCCGCGACGCCCCGGACGAGCCGTAGGCGGGAAGCGCGGTCCCCGGCGCGAGCGAGAAGCGATGACGATCACGGCAAGCGGGATGGCGGTGCGGGTGCTGGCACTGCTCGCCGCGGTGGACTCGGTTTCGGCGTCCGGCACCGTGCCGGTCAATCTCTACGAATGGATCGCGGTGGCGCCGTGCGTCGCGGCGGCGGAGGCCCGCGAGGAGGTCGGGAAGTTCGCCGAGATCCGCCTGGAGGAGGTGTTCCGGGGCGATCTTCCACCCGGCACCCGTGTCGCGGTCGACCTTCGCCGGGCGAACCGGGACCGCGAGGAAGGGCGGCCGGCGCTCCGCCTCGAACCGGAGCGCCGGTATCTCGTCCTGCTCAGACGCGACGCGAGCCGCTCCCGGCACGAGTTGCCGGTTTACGATCTCGTGCGTGGAATCGACGGAACGCGGGAGATCCCCGCCGAAGGGAGCAGGGGACTCCTCGACGCGATCGGGCTCTTCGTCCGGATTCAGGACCGCAAGGACGAGATCGCGGCGTGGAAGGCGATTCGGGAGATGCTGGACGCAACGAACCCGCTCCTGCTCGAGAGTTCCCTCGACCTTTTCCTGAAGTTTCGCCGGGGCGACGCCGCGCTGCTGCCGGCTCTCCGACCGATCCTCGACCATCCCCGGCCGGACCTGCGCGCGCGTGCCGCGCGCTTGATCGGGCAGATCGTCAAGGAGCGCGCCGGGGATCGGCCGGCCGACGACGGCGCCGTGCTCGCGGAACTCTACGGCCGTGCGCGACGCGATCCCTCGGCGGAGGTTCGCATCGCGGCCACGTCGGCCCTGGGCGGGATTCCGGGGAGCGGGCCGCGGGAGGTTCTGCGGGAGATCGCCCGCTCCGACCCGGAGCAGGCGGTCCGCTACGAGGCCGAGAAGCTCCTGTACGAGCGCGACGCCGGATCGAAGCCGAAGGTCGCGCGTTGACGCGGCGCCGCCCGGTTTCTATGATGGCGCGGGACGAAGAACGACGCATCGCGCTCACGCCGGGGAAAGCGGAATGACGACCCTCCCGTTCCAGAACTTCATGGTCCGGTACGGCGCCGCCGAACGGATCTTCACCGAAGGCGACCTGGCCACGACGATGTTCATCGTCCAATCGGGAAAGGTCCGCCTTTTCCGGATCGCCGACGGACAAAAGCGCGTTCACGGCACCATGGAGAAGGGGGACTTCTTCGGCGAGATGTCGATTCTCGAGGGGCTTCCTCGCACGCTCTCCGCGGAGGCGGTCGAGGATTCCGAGCTCATCGAGATCAACAGCATGACGTTCGACAAGATGATCAAGGCGAACATCGAGATCGCCATCCGCATGCTGAGGAAGCTGTCGATCCGCCTCCGCGAGGCGGAGCGGAAAGTCGAGAGTCTGGAGAGCGCCGAGGCTCGCCCGCTCGCCGCTTCGAGGCCCGCTCCCGTCGCCAGCTCGCTTTTGTCCGCGGCCGACGGCGCCGGGCCGCGGCTCGACGTGGACGGGGAACCGGTCACCTTCCCGCTCCGCGACACGGAGACCCTGGTGGGCCGTTACGACCCCGTCACCGACTTGCGGCCGGACGTCGACCTCACCCAGGTCGACCTCAAGCGCAGCGTCTCGCGCCGCCACGCGCGTCTTGTTCGCACCCGCGACGGCTGGGTGGTCATCGAGGAGGTCGGGGCGCTCAACGGCACGTTCGTCAACGGCGCGAAGCTCGTGACGGGGCGTCCCCAGGCGCTCGCCGACGGCGACCGATTGGGGTTCGGCATGGTGAAGCTCGTCTTCCGGGGCTGAGGCCACCGTGCGCTTTCCCCGCCTGGCCGTTTTCGCCGCAGCGGCTCTCGCCGTTCACGCTCTCGTCCACGGTGCGGGCGAGGAGCGGCTTCCCTTCGACGTCGCCGTCCGCGTTGGGTTCGAGGGGGAATCCGCCGGATCGGCGAGCCTGAGGGACGACATCGCCCAGGCGCTCCTCGCCGAATTGCGCGCGAGAGGATGCTTCAGAAGCTGTCGTGCCGCGCCCGCCGGCGAGACCCCGCGCGCCGATCTGCTCCTCGACGTGAGTCTCGCGGATCTCGTCGAAGAGGTACGTTACGATCAGAGCCTCGCGGAACGGACGCGGCCGGTGGACCCGGAGCAGAACCTTCTCGGCTACTCCGCGCTGCTGTCGCTCGAGGTCGAACTTCGTCTCGGCGCACTGCCGGGTGGCGCCCCGGTGCGCGACGCCCGGTTCCACGTGAGGGCCGAGCGGCGGCCTCGCATGCCCGGCGACGACGCCCGGGAGGGGGCCCGGACGGATCTCCTGCTCGATCTCGCGCGCAGGGCGCGTGCTGAAGCTTGCCGCGGCTCGGGCAAGAAGCTCGCGCGAAGCATCGCCGCGACGCGAGGTGTCCCATGAGGGCCCGAGGCGCGTTGACCCTCGGGGGGCTGCGTGTTAGATTGCGCCGCTTCTCGCTTCCCAGAACGGCGACCGACGCACCGACGCGGGCGGCACGGTTCCGGCGACCTCGGCGGATGGATCCATGACGTCCTCTTCGCGACCACGCATCCTCTCGGGCATGCGGCCCACCGGAGCGCTCCACGTGGGCCACCTGGTCGGAGCGCTCGAGAACTGGGTGGCGCTGCAGTCGTCGCACGAGTGTTTCTTCTCCATCGTGGACTGGCACGCGCTGACCACCGATTACGCCGACCCTTCCGAGGTCCGGACGAATGTCCGCGAGATGGCGCTCGATTGGCTCGCCGCCGGCATCGACCCGGAGCGGAGCACCGTCTTCGTGCAGTCCGCGGTGAAAGAGCACGCGGAGCTTCACCTCCTCCTGTCGATGATCGTGCCTCTCTCCTGGCTCGAGCGCGTGCCGACCTACAGGGAGCAGCAGGAGCAACTGCGGGAGAAAGACCTCAACACCTACGGATTTCTCGGCTATCCGCTCCTCCAGGCGGCCGACATCCTGGCCTACCGGGCCGACGCCGTCCCCGTGGGGGAGGATCAGGTCCCGCACGTCGAGTTGTGCCGCGAGATCGCGAGGCGATTCAATCACCTCTACGGCGCGGTTTTCCCCGAGCCGCGGGCCCTCCTGACGCCGTCGCCGCGGGTGCCGGGGCTCGACGGCCGAAAGATGAGCAAGTCGTACCGCAACGCCATCCTGCTCGGCGACCCCCATGCGGCGATCGAGGACAAGATTTTGCGCCACATGATGACGGACCCGGCGCGCAAGCGGCGTCCCGATCCCGGAAACCCCGAACTCTGCCCGGTGTTCGACCACCACCGGATCTTCTCGTCTCCCGAGCAACGCGAGTGGGCGGACGACGGATGCCGCTCGGCGGCGATCGGATGCCGCGACTGCAAGTCGGTCCTCGTCGAGAACTACCGGACCCGCCTCGCGCCGATCCGCGAGCGCCGCGCGGCTCTCGCCCGGGAGCCGGAAGCGGTCGACGCGCTGCTCGCTCGCGGCGCGGCGAGGGCGCGCGAAGCGGCCGCGGCGACGCTGGCCGTGGTGCGCTCGGCCGTGGGCGTCGGCGAATGAGCGGCCGCATCGATCCGGCTCCGGCCGAAGCCGGTTCCGCCGACCCTTCGGTCCGGGTCAAGGTCGGGTCGTTCGACGGGCCGCTCGACCTGCTGCTGCACCTCGTGCGGATCAACGAGGTCGAGATCGCCGACATCCCGATCGTCGAGATCACCGCCCAGTACAACACCTATCTCGACCTGATGCGGGAACTCAACCTCGAAGTCGCCGGCGAGTACCTCGTGATGGCGGCGACCCTGATGCACATCAAGTCGAAGATGCTGCTTCCCGCCGATTCTCTGCCGGAGGGGGAGGCGCGGGAGGACCCGCGAGCCGAGCTGACGCAACAGCTCCTGGAGTACCAGCGCTTCAAGCAGGCCGCGGAGAACCTCCAGGCGATCGACAGCATTCGCAGCCTCATCTGGACGCGCGAGGGACCGCCTCCTCCCGAATTTGCGGGGGAGGAGATGGTCGTCGCCGACCTGTACGACCTGATCTGCGCGTTCCGCAAGCTCTTGGGGCGCCTCGACGACGAGTCGAGGCTCCGCATGACGCGGGACGACGTCTCCGTCGCGGACAAGATCGGGTGGATCACCGATCTTCTCGAGACGTCGGGTTCCGCGAGCCTCAGCGCCATCTTTCTGGGGATGCCGGACCGGATTCACCGTATCGCGACCTTTCTCGCGATTCTCGAGATGGTGCGGCTTCGCCTCATCGTCGCGCTGCAGCGGCGGCTTCTCGACGAGATCTGGATCGCGCGCCGGGAGGACGTCGCCCTAGCGCCGGGCGGCCCGGAAGCTGTCGACGACGGATCGACCACGCCGCCCACGGAAGGCGAGGCGGCCGATCCTTACGCCGCGACGAAGGGAGGATCGTGAGCGAGGACCCGACCGACCTTGCGCCCGAAGACGCGCTCGTGGCCGCCGTGGAGGCGGTGCTGTTCGCCGCCGGCGAGCCGGTGTTTCCGAAGGAGATCGCGGCGGCGTTCGAGGGGGAGAGCGAAGCGCGCATCGAGGCGGCGGTCGAGGCGCTGCGCCGGCGCTACACGAGCGGGGCGGGAGGGCTCCAGGTGGAGCAGGTCGCGGGTGCTTGGCGTCTCGCCACGCGGCAGGACGTGGGCTCGTGGGTCCGCCGCTTCTTCAAGCAGCGCAACCGCACGCGTTTGTCCCCCGCGGCGCTCGAGACGCTGGCGATCGTCGCGTACCGCCAGCCGGTGACCTCTCCGGAGATCCAGGCGATCCGCGGCGTGGACCCGGGCGCGTCGCTCAAGAGCCTCCTCGAAAAAAAGATGCTCCGGGTCCTCGGCCGGAAGCGGGTGGTGGGCAATCCGCTGCTGTACGGCACGTCGCGGCAGTTCCTCGTGCACTTCGGCCTCAACGCGCTCGAGGATCTTCCTTCCATCCAGGATTTCGAGCAATTTCTCGGCGCGCTCGACGGGACGCCACCGCCGCTCTTCGGCGCCGGCGAGGGACGATTGGAGCCGGAAGAGAACCTGCAGGACGTGTTGGAGCCGGACGCGAACGCGGAGAACGGCGCCGCGGCGGAACCGGCCGCCCAGGACGAGGCCGAGGACGACGAAGCGTCCCGGACTCTTCGGGGAGACGCCTGATGGAGAGGCTTCAGAAGTTTCTCGCCGGCGCGGGGATCGCGTCCCGCCGAGCGTCGGAGCGGCTGATCGCGGAAGGACGCGTCGTCGTCAACGGCTCCACCGTCACGCGACCCGGCACCACGATCGACCCGGACCACGACGTCGTGAGGGTGGACGGCAAGCGGATCGCGGGCCCCGCCCCGACTCGAGTCGTCCTGGCGCTCCACAAGCCCCGCGGGTACGTCACGACCGTCAAGGATCCCGAAGGGCGCCCCACGGTGATGGACCTCCTCCGCGGGGTCGGCCGGCGCGTGTTTCCTGTCGGCCGGCTCGACTACGCCAGCGAGGGACTGCTCCTGCTCACCGACGACGGCACGTTGGCGCGCGACCTGATGCGTCCGGCGAGCGGCGTACCGAAGACCTACCTCGCGAAGGTCCGGGGAGAGCCGTCGCGGGAGTCGTTGCAGCGGATCTGCCGGGGAGTGCGCGTCGAAGGACGGCTCACCCTGCCGGCCCGCGCGCGGGTGGTCCGGCCGGGAGCCAATGCCTGGGTCGAGATCACCGTCGTCGAGGGAAGGAAGCACCAGGTCCGCAAGATGCTCGAGGCGATCGGGCATCCGGTGCAGCGCCTTCGACGAACCGCGTACGGCGGCGTCGAGATGGGCGACCTTCCCTCGGGCCGTTTCAGAACTCTCGCTAGCGCGGAAGTGACCCGCCTCCACAAGGCCGTGGCGGCCGGCGCCACCGCTCGACGCGCGCCATCCCCTTCCTCCCGAAGTCCCCTCCCGCGCCGGAGCGGACGCGATTCCGCTTAATCCTCTGAAAACGCGACGGTTCTTGACACGGACGCCCCTCTTCTCTAGGATGGTGGCTTTGTCGGCGCCTCGTGCGACCGACAGCCCGGTCCTCGCGACCCGGCAACTCGTGGACCGTCGCGAAAACAGGAGCGACGGCCCTTCCAGGAGGTAGGGACTCAGATCATGGACACCCAGCCGCAAACTCCCGATGTGAACGGGGGCGCCGAGGCGCCCGAGGCGCCGGAAACGCTCGTGCAGGACGCCGCTCCGGCCGAAGCCGTCGAGTCGATGGAAGACGTCGAGGATTTCAGCAAGGCGCTCGAGGCGTGGGAAGGCGGTCTCAAGCCCCTCAAGGAGGGGGAGGTCGTTCAAGGACGCATCATCAAGATCCTCGACAAGGAAGTCATCGTCGACATCGGATACAAATCCGAGGGAGTGATCGACATCGACGAGGTCCGCGCGCCCGACGGCACCCTCACGGTGAAAGAAGGGGACCGCGTCGAGGTTCTTCTCGAGAAGGCCGAGAACAACGACGGCTACGTGGTCCTCTCGCGCGAGAAGGCCGAGAAGATGAAGATCTGGGACGAGGTCGAGCGCGCCTTCGAGACAGGCGAGCCGGTCCTCGGCCGGGTCGTCGACCGGATCAAGGGCGGCCTCAAGGTGGACATCGGCGTCCCGGCGTTCCTTCCCGGTTCGCTGGTGGACGTGCGCCCCGTTCGCAATCTCGACGCGCTCAAGGGGCAGCAGTACCGGATGCGGGTGATCAAGGTCAACAAGCGCCGCGGCAACATCGTGCTGTCGCGCAAGGCGGTCCTCGAAGAGGAGAACGCCGAGAAGAAGAAGAAGACGCTCGCCGACCTCGAGGAGGGGAAGGTCCTCCGCGGCGTGGTCAAGAACCTCACCGAGTACGGCGCGTTCATCGACCTCGGGGGGATCGACGGTCTGCTCCACATCACCGACATGGCGTGGGGCCGGATCAGCCACCCCTCCGAGAAATTCCAGATCGGCGACGAGGTCGACGTCATCGTGTTGAAGTTCGACCGGGAGCGCGAACGGGTTTCCCTGGGGTTCAAGCAGCTTCAGGAGGATCCGTGGGAGAGCGCGGCGTCCAAGTATCCGCCGCAGACCCGGATCCGCGGGAAGGTCGTGAGCCTGACGGACTACGGCGCCTTCGTCGAGGTCGAGGAGGGGGTCGAGGGGCTCATCCACGTCTCCGAAATGTCCTGGACCAAGCGGGTGAAGCACCCTTCCAAGATCCTGTCGGTCGCCGACTGGGTCGAGTGCGTGGTGCTCGAGATCGACCAGGACGGTCGGCGCCTCTCGCTCGGTCTCAAGCAGACCGAGCCGAATCCGTGGGACCTCATCGACACGAAATACCGGGTGGGCGACATGATCCGCGGCAAGGTGCGGAACATCACCGACTTCGGGGTGTTCGTCGAGGTGGAGGAGGGGATCGACGGTCTCGTTCACATCTCCGACCTTTCCTGGACGCGGCGAGTGAAGCACCCGAGCGAGGTGTTCAAGAAGGGGGACGAGGTCGAGGCGGTCATCCTGAAGATCGACTCGGAGAACCAGCGCCTCTCCCTCGGCGTGAAGCAGTTGCAGCCGAACGTCATCGAGGACTTCTTCCGAAGCCACGGAGTCGGGGACATCCTGAACGGCCGCATCGTCCGCCTGACCGAGTTCGGGGCGTTCGTGGAGCTGTTCGAGGGGATCGAGGGGCTCGTTCACATCTCCGAGATGGCGAAAGAGCGGATCGAAAAGCCCGAGGACCTGTTCAGCGCGGACCAGCAGGTCCGCGTGAAGATCATCAAGGTCGACCCGGTCGAGAAGAAGATCGGGCTCTCCATCAAGGCGGCGCTCGACGAGCCCGAAGAAGCGACGGTCCAGTCGTACCGCGGCGGTCAGGAAGGCGACGGCGGCGCGACGCTGGGGGACATCATGCGGGCCGGCCTCCTCTCTTCCGGCGAGGACGCCGACGCCTCCGAGGAGAAGCCGCCCGAGGAGGAGTGAGGCGCGCGCGGTGGGAGAGAGCGCGCCGGAAGCCTTTCCGGCGATCCGCCCGGCGGAGGGGGAGCGATGACGAAGGCCGACCTCGTCGAGGAAGTGATCCGGGTCTCGAGCCTGAGCAAGAAGCAGGCTGAAATCATCGTGAACACGGTTTTCGATTCGATCGTCGACGCTCTCCAGCAGGACGACAAGATCGAGCTTCGAGGGTTCGGCAGCTTTCGCGTGCGCCGCCGCCGCTCCCGGCAGGGAAGGAATCCCAAGACCGGCGATCGCGTGGCGGTGCCCGCGAAGCGCATCCCGTACTTCAAACCCGGGAAGGAACTGAAGGACCTCATCAACGGAGGCCCCGAGCCCCGACCCCACGAGGTCGCCGCCGGGGAGCCGCCGCCGCGGGCCTGAACGTCCTCTGCGGCGGCAGGCCGGGGAGCCGTCCATGGACCGGCTGTTCACTCCCTGGCGCTACGCGTACATCACCGGCTTGAAAACCGGCGAGCCGTGCGTCCTTTGCCGCCTCGGCGCCGCGGATCCTTCGGAAGACGAGGCCGGTTTCGTCATTGCCCGGTATCGGCACTTCTTCGTCGTGCTCAACGTCTACCCGTACAACTCAGGCCATCTGATGGTCGTCCCGTATCGGCACGTGGCGGGCCTTCCCGGCCTCGGCGACGAGGTTCTTGGAGACCTCGGCGTCCTGGCCGCCAAGGCCGAGCAGGCGCTCCGCGAGGTTTATCGCCCCGACGGGATCAACCTCGGCATGAACCTCGGTCGGAGCGCCGGCGCCGGGATCGCCGACCACCTGCACCTTCATGTGGTGCCCCGGTGGGCGGGGGACACCAGTTTCATGACGGTCGCGGGCGAAACCCGAGTCCTTCCCGAAGACCTCCGCGCGACGTGGCAGCGCCTTCGCGGAAAGGTCTGAGGACTCGAGCGTGAGCCCCGATCGACTCGGCGAGCCGCCGCTCCCGGGAGCGAGCGGGCGGTACCATATCGAGACGTGGGGCTGCCAGATGAACGTCCACGACTCGGAGAAGCTCTCCGGCCTTCTCGAGTCCTCAGGGTACTCGCGAGCCTCGGGAGTTCGCGACGCCGACGTCGTCCTGCTGAACACCTGCTCCGTTCGCGAGAAGGCGTCCGAGAAGTTCTTCTCGGAACTCGGGCGGTTGCGGCCGCTCAAGCGGCGCCGTCCCGAGCTGGTGCTCGGGGTATGCGGCTGCGTGGCGCAGGAACAGGGGGCGGCGCTCTTCAAGAGGGCGCCTTACGTCGACTTCGTTCTCGGGCCGCGTGCCGCCGCCGGATCGCTTCCCGCCCTCCTGCGCCGTCTGAGAGCGGGGGACGAGTCGGCGCGCCACACGGTGGACATCGAGTACCGGGACGACTCGATCCGGTTCCCCTTCGACCGGATCCGCCGCGAGGACGAGGGAACCGGCAAGGCCTACGTCACGGTCGTGGAAGGGTGCGACCACCGCTGCTCATTCTGCATCGTGCCGACGACCCGCGGGCGAGAGATCTGCCGCGATCTCGACGACGTCCTCGCCGAGGTGCGAAGCCTAGCCTCCCGCGGCGTGATCGAGACGGAGTTCCTGGGGCAGACGGTAAACGCCTACCGCGACCGCTCGGGCCGGGATCTCGGCGACCTCCTGCGCGCGACGGCGCGCGTCGACGGGATCGAGCGGATCCGGTTCACCACCTCCCACCCGGCGCAGATGACGGACCGGCTGATCGAAGCGATGGTCGAGACGAGCCCCAAGCTCTGTTCGTACCTTCACCTCCCGGTTCAGTCCGGATCGTCGGCGGTGCTCCGCGCGATGCGGCGCGGGCACGATCGCGAAGGGTATCTCGCGCGTATCGAACAGGTCCGGCGAGGGATTCCCGGGATGTGTTTCGGGACCGACGCCATCGTCGGGTTTCCGGGCGAGGGTGAGGCGGAGTTCCTCGAAACGCTCGGCCTGATCGAGGAAGTGGGGTTCGACAGGGTGTACTCCTTCGTCTACTCGCCGCGTCCCGGCACCCCTGCGCTCGCGCTCGGCGATCCCGTTCCCGCGGAGGTCAAGTTCGAGCGTCTGGCCCGCCTTCAGCAACTGCAGAAGGAGCACCAGCTCCGGCTGGGGCAGGCGTGGGTCGGACGGGTCGTCGACGTTCTCGTCGAAGGGTCGAGCGTTCGGAACGCGGCGACCTGGAGCGGGCGCACTTCCGAAAACCAGGTCGTCAACTTCGACGGCGTAGCCGCTCCGGGCCGGCTCGTGCGGGTCGAGGTGACCCGGGCGTCGGCCTTCTCGCTTTACGGAAGGCTGGCCGCGTCCGCTTGACCCGGACCGGAAACGGCCTGTATATTTCCAGGGTGGCCGCGGGGTTATTTCAACAGCGACACGCGAGGCAGCTCGGCCGGAGCAGGACACCGGAGCACTCGGGGAGGGATCGATGCCGGTCGAGATGAAGATCAAAGGGTTGATGATCGATCCGGTGTCGAACATGCCGATCATCATCCTCAGAAAGCCGGACGGTGACGGGGTTCTCCCGATCTGGGTCGGCATCTTCGAGGCGAACGCGATCGCGATGCAGATCGAGAAGATCCAGTCCCCCCGGCCGATGACTCACGATCTCCTCTGCAGCGTCATCTCCGATCTCGGAGCGAGCGTCGAGAAGATCGTCATCACCGATCTCAAGGACAACACCTTTTTCGCGGCCATTCATCTCGTCCGCGACGCCCACCATTTCGTGATCGACGCGCGACCGAGCGACGCGATGGCGATCGCCCTCCGCGTGAACGCTCCGATCCTGGTCGAGGAGTCCGTGCTCGAACGATCAGCGGTGAGCAGCGACGATCGCGGCCTCGACGAGACCGAGCGCCTCCGGCGCTGGCTCGAACACGTGGATCCCGAAGAGCTCGGCAAGTACGAGATGTAGGTTGCGGACGCATTCTGTTTTGCCGACACTATTGTCGGCGCTTTCGCAATAATTTCAGTCCACGCAGCCGACGGTTGCTTGACATCCCACCGATCACCCCATACACTCACGGTTCTCGGAGGCCACCGCAATATCTTGTAGGGCGGCGCTATGTTTTGCCCAACAAATTGTGTGATGCCGATCAGTCTTCGCAGTGGACCGACCTTATCCGTCCTGTCGGGCTCTGTCCCGACTCGCCGGGACGGCGGCGTGTGAGGAAGCCATGGCGGCGATGATACTTGCGATCGCCAACCAGAAGGGTGGCGTCGGGAAGACCACGACGGCGATCAATCTCGCGGCAGCGCTCTCGCAGAAGAAAATCAAGACGCTGCTGGTCGACCTCGACCCTCAGGGAAACGCGACGCTTTCGTTCGTCGATCCCGAGGACGTGCAGCTTTCCGTCTATGAACTCCTCACCCAACCAGGCGTCGGGGTACCGGAAGTCGTTCGGCACACCAGTCAACCCGAGCTAGACGTCCTTCCCGCAAGGATCTCCCTGGCGAAAGCCGAGGTCAAGCTGGTAGGGGAGTTCGACAGCCACTTCCGCCTGAAGGACAAGCTCGAGCCGTACCGCGATCTCTACGACTACGTCGTCATCGACACCCCGCCGACGCTGGGGATCCTCACCGTCAACGCGCTCGTCGCCGCGACGCATTTGCTCGTTCCCATACAGTCGTCCTACTTCGCGCTCGAAGGAACCGACGACTTGCTCGAGACCTACCAGAAGATCCGCTCCAGGCCGAATCCCGATCTTCAGTTCCTGGGGGTCGTGATCACGCTCCACGATCGCCGGACCGTCCTGGCGCGGGACATCAAGCGACAGATCCGAGAGGTCTTCGGCGAGAAGGTATTCAAGACCACCATCTCCAAGAGCGTTCGTCTCGAAGAAAGCCCGGCCTATCGGCAGAGCATCTTCACGTTCGCTCCGAACTCCAGCGGTGCCCTCGAGTATTACAGTCTTTCCGAGGAGGTAATAGGCCGTGTCTAAGTTCCGAGGACTTCCCCAAGAGAAGCACATGCGTCACGACACGCACTTCGTCGAAGAGGTCACGTCCGGAAGGAGCGAGTCGATCGGGCGCATGATCGACATCACCCGGCTCGAGCCGAACCCGAACCAGCCGCGGAAGGAGTTCGGCGACCTCACGGACATGGTTGCCTCCATCAAGGAAAAGGGGATTCTCGAGCCGATCCTCGTCCGGAGTCACGGTGGGAAGTATCAGATCATCGCCGGCGAGCGACGATTCCAGGCCGCAAAGATTGCCGGCCTTCGAGCGCTCCCTTGCATCGAGATGGACGTAGACCACCGCGGGATGCTCGAGATCTCTCTCATCGAGAACCTCCAGCGAAAAGATCTGCATCCCTTCGAAGAAGCCAACGCGATCGAGGGTCTTTCGGAGCAGTTCCGATACACCCACGAAGAGATCGCGCGCAAGCTCGGGAAATCTCGCACGGTGATCACCGAGGCGCTCAGCCTTTGCCGGATTCCTGAAGAGCTTCGCGAGCGATGTCGGCAGGCCGACATTACAGGAAAGTCGATGCTCCTCCAGGTCGCCCGGCAAAACGACGTCGACGCGATGGAACAGCTCATCGGCCGGATCTCGGGAGAAGGGATCACGAGGGAAGAGGCGCGACGGTTCAACCGCGACGAAAAGGACGGCTCGAGGAGATCCAGGCGCTACACCTATCGGTTCCGCCCCGAGGACGAAACCTTCCAATTCACGATGGTCTTCGATAAACCCAAGGTGGACCGGACCGAGGTGATCGAACGTCTGAAAGGGATCCTTCAGCAGTTGATCGAGGAGGAGCTGAACTCACTGGCCGCGGGTAAGGAAGAAGCGGAGGGAGCGCGTGCTCCGAGTAGCGGGAATTTCGCACCCGAGGACATCCGGCCGGCTGGAGACGCCGGTGCGGCCTACCTGAGCCCGAGAGACGATGGACAGGATCACTGAGGAATCGAGAAAACCGTCTATTCGAAGCGGTAGGACTCTCCCCAGGTTTACATAATGTACCTTATCGGACATTGGCCCAACGACGCATTTATCCTCGATCCTGGGGCGCCCAGCCCACTCCCTCTTCCGGCGAGGCCCGTTTTCAAGGACCGGATTGACAGGCTCGGAACCGCTACCTAGACTCCATCGAATGCCTGGCACCAGACGCCTCACACTGCATGTCCTCACGGAGTTCGTCGGTCCGACACTCCTCGGGCTGTCGGTGTACGGGTTCGTCCTCCTGATGAACGCGTTCCTGCTCGTGGCCCGCCTTGCCCTCTCGAAGAATCTCAGCCTGTCGGTGGTCCTCAGGCTCTTTGCCTACGAGATCCCTCAACTGCTCGTGCTCGCCATTCCGATGGCGACGATCCTCGGCGTCCTCATTGCCTTCGGACGGCTCTCGGCCGATCACGAGATCGTGGCGATCCAGGGGGCCGGCCTCGGTCCGGGATTCCTCGCGCGACCCGTGATCGTCCTGGGCCTGATCACGAGCCTGATCTCTTTCGCGATCTACGCGATCGTCGTTCCGAGATCCAGCTACGCGGCGCGTCTTCTGAATTCTCAGGTCCTGCTGACCGGTAGCATGGCCACGAACCTGAGCCCGAGAGTCTTCTACAGCGACATCCCCGGCTACGTCCTGTTCGCGGACGATATCCGGCCGGGAGCCGAGGGCCGGCTCGAGGGGGTCCTCGTCCACCAGTCCCAGGGAGATGGGGGCCAGAGTTACACCTTCTTCGCCAAGAGCGGAGACCTCTTCCAGACCCGGGACGGGTCCGGAAAGCTGATCGCCGACCTGCGCAACGGAGTCTGCCAGGTCTGCCGCCCCGACCGGCCCGAGGCCTATCGTTTCTTCGAATTCGTCCGATATCAGGTACCGATCGAGCCTCCGGCCTATCTGAAGGCGCTCGCGACCCCGCCGGACCGCTCCATTCAGAACATGGCGTTCACCGAGCTGTTCGACGAGTACCGGCGCGCCAGTTCGGTGAAGGAAGCGGCCCTGCGCGATTACCGGACCCGAGCCACGAGAATCGAGATCCAGCAGCGTCTCGCACTCCCCTTCGCGGCGTTTCTTTTCGCCCTGCTAGGGATGCCGCTCGGCATGACCAGCGCCCGTTCCGGCAAGGGCGCCAGCTTCGCGCTGAGCATCGCGGTCACGCTGGTCTACTGGATCGTGTTCACCTCGGCTCGCGACCAGGCGAGCCAGGGGCGATTCCCGGAGTTCCTCGGCGTCTGGTCCGGAAACATCGTGACCGCGGCCTGGGGAGCGTGGGCGTTCTTCCGGCTTCGGCGCGCCCGGCAAGACGAGGGGTGGATTCGTGCCGGCTGGACGCGCGCCATGGCCTTGCTTGCGAAGCGGCGTTCGAGCGCCTCCCCTTCCGCTCCCGCGGGATGGACCGCGGCGACGTCCCCCCAGCGATACGTCGGCCTGATCGACCGGCTGATCGCGGCCACGTACTTCCGCGTTCTCGCCTACTCGCTTCTATCCGCCTACGCCGTCTTCGCCGTCGTGGACCTCAAGGATCTTCTCGACGGCGTCCTGCAGCACCACCGGCCGGTCTCGATGGTTCTCGATTACTTCAAGTATTTCGCCCCCGGCAAGCTCAGCCTCATCCTCCCGGTGGCCGCTCTCGTCGCGGGGATCGTGACCTTCACCCTTCTCGGCCGCACCGGAGAGTTGACCGCCCTCAAGGCCGGAGGCGTCAGCATGCGCCGCGCCGTCGCGCCGGTGCTCGTCGCGACCGCCGCGCTCTGTGTCGTGCTGTTCTTCGTCCAGAATCAGATCGCCCCCGTCACGAACCAGAAAGCGCAGGAAGTGAGGGACAGGATTCAAGGGAAGTCGCCCAGAACCTACGGCATGACCGTGGGAGGCCGCTGGACCTTCGGAACCGGAGGCCGGTATCTCTACCACTACCGGCTCTACGATCCGGACCACAAGACGTTTCAGGGGCTCGAGGTGTTCACGCTCGACCGGGCTATTCCGCGAGTTCTCGAGCACCGCTTCGCGGCGCTGGCCAAGTGGAACGGAACCGTCTGGCAACTCGAGCGCGGATGGTATCGAAGTTTTCCTGCCGACAAAACGGTCGGCGCATTCCGGGCTTTCGAAACGGGGGAGCTTTGCGCGCTCGATCCGCCCGAGAACTTCGCGCGCCGCGAGATCACGCTGGTGACCGGGGGCGACCTTCCCGATCAGATGAACCTGATCGACCTAGGAAAGCAGATCTCGACGCTGCGGGACAGCGGCTACGACATCAGCCGGCTCAAGGTGGCGTTCTACGCCAAGCTCGCGCAGCCGGTCACTCCCCTCGTCATGGTGCTTCTCGGCCTCCCCTTCGCGTTCCAGGTCGGCCGGCGAGGATCGCTCTACGGCATCGGCGTCGCCTTGCTGCTGGTGATCGTGTACTGGGCCACCTTCGCGGTTTTCAACGCCCTCGGGTTCGAAACGGTTCTCCCCCCGTTCCTGGCCGCGTGGGGCCCGAATATCCTCTACGGCCTGCTCGGCTCGTATCTCCTGCTCTACATCAAGACCTGATCTCCTGCCTCCGGCTCACCGATCCCCACTCCGGACCGGGGCCCGGGCCGGTGTTCCGGCGCGACGGGTTCCCCTACCGCGAGCCGGGCGGCGAGGCAAGACGCCGCTCGAGCTCGTCGGCGGCGGCGCGGAGATCCTTCTGAGAAGGATCGATCGCCAGCGATCGCCGCCACACATCGAGGGCCTCCCGTCCGCGCCCGAGTCGGCGTGCGGCCTCGCCGTAAGCGTTCAGCAACATCGTGTCGCGGCCCGTGGAGGAACGCCGCGCCTCCTCGAGGCGCACGAGCGCTCCTCGATCGTCGCCGACGGCGAGATCCGCGATCCCGAGCTGGACCAGTGCCGTTCCCCTCGCTCGCGGATCGGTGAGCGCCTTCTCGAGCTCCGCCCTCGCCCCCCCCGAGTTCTTCCTCCGCCGAAGCACCAGCGCGAGGTTGATTCGCGCATCGCCGTACCCCGGATCGAGGGTGAGCGCCTTGTGCAGGAGCTTCTCCGCCGCGTCGAGCCTTCCAGCCGCCAGATCGAGGCCGGCGAGATTGTTGAGCGGCGACGGGTAGAGCGGGTCGGCCGCGGCCGAACGCTCCCAGGTCTTGCGCGCGCGATCGACATCGCCCGTCGCGTAGTAAAGGCTCCCCAGATTGTTGAGCACGACGGCATGGTCCGGGGCTTTCGACAGCGCCCGGTCGTACAGCTCGATCGCCCTTTTCATCTCTCCCCGGTCCTGGTAGACCAGCGCGAGGTTGTTGTACGACCCCATGAAGTACGGGTCCGCCTCGATCGCCTTCTGGTACCACCCCTCGGCCTCCTCGAGCCGTCCCGCCGCGCGCGCGAGATTCCCGAGGTTCGTTCGCGGCTCGGCCGCGTCGGGGTCCAGATCCGTCGCCCTCAGGTAGAGAGCGAGGGCCTCCTCCACGTTGCGTTTCTTCTCCTCCAGGAGGCCGAGGGTGTTGACCACCTCGGCGGCGCCCGGCTCCAGTTCGAGAACCCGGCGGAGATCCCGCTCCGCGCCGTCCAAGTCTCCCGCTTCGAACTTCAGCTGGCCGAGTTGATGCCCCGCGGAGCGCCGTGTCGCGGGAAACGCGGCGGCCTTCTCGAGGAGCACCCTCGCCTCGTCGACGCGATTCTCGACGCGGAGCAGCATCCCGAGATTCACCATGATCACCGGCTGCCTGGGCTCGTCGGTCAGCGCGGAGCGGAACTCTTTCTCCGCCTCCGCGCGCTTTCCCAGAGCCAGCAGCGCGATCGCCGTGTTGTTGCGGGTCGTCGCGCGGATCGGATTGTCGCCGGCGTCTCCGACGTAGCCGAGGCTCCGCAGCTTCTCCCGCAACTCCGCCGCCGCCGGGTCGGACGGCGCTCGAGGGGCGGCGGGCCCTGCCATGTCGAAAGCCGGCGCGTCCTCCCGATAGCGGATCGGATGTTCCTTCAGAAAGGCGGGGTCGAGCGCTCCCACGAGCACCGAGCCGGGCCAGGGCCGCGGCACCGGCTGCCCGAACAGTTCGAGCACGGTCGGCGCGATGTCGTACACCCGGGTTTCGCCGAGCCTCGCGCCGGAGCGCACGTTCTCGCCCGACATCACGAGGACCCCGAAGCGGCGGTGCCAGTCGGCCGCGGGGCCGTGCCCGATCCGCGAATCGGTGGTCAGCGGGCGCGAGCCGCCGCTTTCGAAGCCGTGGTCGGAGAGGACGAAGATCGTCCACCCCTTCTCCCTTCCCTCGAGGAGCTCGCCGAGGTACCCGTCCATGGTCTCGTAGAACCGGTCCACGACGGCGTGGAACGACTCGAAGCGCTTGGGATCGACCCCCGCAAGCTGCGGCGGGCGATAGGACATGAACAGGTGGCCGACCGTGTCGGTCCCCTCGAAGTACACGCTCTCGAACCGCGGCGAGAACTTCGACCGGAGCGCCAGCGCGACCCCCACGTACGTCCTGGTGGAAGCGAGCAGCGTCCTGAAATCGTCCAGCAATTTCGTCTCGCCCTCGTCGAACTCCTCCGGCCGTCGGCGCGGTCCCTCGAGATACTTCAGAACTTCATCCCAGCCGATGTCGGCCGGCGCCACGATCTGCGGGCGAACGTCCTCGGCGTAGAGCCCGGGAGGCCAGGTCTTCCCCTCCCCCTGGCCGGGGTCGGGACGCATGCCGAAGAGCTGGTACGCGACCCGGTCGCTGACGAGGTAACCGTCGATCGGCCCCGCCGGCCAGGTCGCCCACCATCCGATCACGCCCACGCCGACCCCCGCCTTCGAGAGCAGATCCCAGATCGAGGGGACCTTGCGCTGCGCGGAGGTGACGGGCTGTCCCTCGCCGCCCGCCGGATCCGGCACGAGAAAATCGACCACCCCGTGCGTCCCGGGGTCGACCCCCGTTGCGATGCTCGTCCAGACGACCGGGGAGAGCGCCGGGCTGATGGTCAGCAGCTTCGATCGGGTGCCCCTCCGGATCAACCCCGCGAGGTTCGGCATCCTCCCCTGTTGCAGCAGCGGGTCGAGGATCGCCCAGTCCGCGCCGTCGAGCCCGACGACCAGAACGCGAGTTCCCGACGCGACCGGGAGCGACGTCCCCTTCGGCACCGCCGGCAATTCGGCCCCCTCGAGCAGCACCCGCTCGAGGCGAACTCCCCGGCGCGCCAGTTGATCTCGGAGTTCCGGCTCGAAGCGCGAGAGGATTTGCTCCGGGATCCCATCGCGCGAGTCCCAGGGGCCGAGCGACACCGTCGCCGCGCGCAAAGCCTCCGTCAGGACGCCGGCCAATCCTCCGCCTCGCGAGGCCCTGGCGGCGTCGAGCCAACCGTCCTCGCGGACCTCGAGGCCGGCGCTCCCCTTGAAGCCGAAGAGACTTCCGTCCGCCGCCTCGAGCCTCGCCGCCTCGGGGCCGGGGAGCGGCACCTCGACCCGGCCGCGCGGAAAACGCTGCAACCGGAAAAGACCCGGAGGCGCGAACACGAAGGGGCCGGCAACCTTCCTCGGCGCGCCGAACCAGCGGGAGTCGACGACGCCGAACTCGGACGCCGGAACGATGCGATGCACCCCCGCGGCCATCCAGCCGAAGAAGAGCGCCGCCACGGCGATCGAGGCGCCGCGAGCCCAGCGCCGGCCCTTGCGCCCGTTACCGCCTTCGCCCACGCTCGTCGTCGTCACGGGACGCGCTGTCTCAGATCCCGGCCCCGCGCCGGAGCGCATCGGCCAGACGCGTCGACTCCCAGGTGAAGCTCGGCTCCGTCCGGCCGAAGTGACCGAAGGCCGCCGTCGCGCGATAGATCGGACGCCTGAGGTCGAGGTGCTCGATGATCCCCTTCGGGGTCAACGGGAAGTGCTCCCGGATCAACGCCACCATCCGCTCCTCGGGAATCTTCCCGGTGCCGAATGCGTCCACCGCCACGGAGACCGGATCCGCCACGCCGATCGCATAGGCGAGCTGGACCTCGGCGCGGTCCGCGAGTCCCGCGGCCACGACGTTCTTCGCGATGTGGCGCGCCATGTACGACGCCGAGCGGTCGACCTTCGTCGGATCCTTCCCCGAGAACGCGCCGCCGCCGTGGTGCCCCATCCCGCCGTAGGTGTCCACGATGATCTTCCGCCCCGTCAGGCCGGTGTCCCCCTGAGGCCCCCCGATCTCGAACATGCCGGTCGGGTTGACGTGGAACTTGGTGCCGGCGTCGAGCATCCCTTCCGGCATCACCGGACGCACCACCTTCTCGATGACCTCCTCGCGGATGCGCGCGTGAGCCACCCCCTTCGCGTGCTGCGTGGACACCACGACCGTCTCGACGCGCACCGGGCGGTCCCCGTCGTACTCGACGGTCACCTGGGACTTGCCGTCGGGGCGGAGGAAATCCAGGATCCCCCGATTGCGGCAGTCGGACAGCCGCCGGACCAGCCGGTGCGCGAGCATGATCGGTAGCGGCATCAACTCTTCGGTCTCGCGGCAGGCGTAACCGAACATCATCCCCTGGTCCCCGGCGCCACCGGTGTCCACCCCCTGGGCGATGTCGGGCGACTGCTCGTCGATGGCCGCGATGACGGCGCAGGAGTGGGCGTCGAAACCGAACTCCGCGTCGTTGTAGCCGATCGCGGCGATCGTCCGCCTCGCCACCTTGGGCAAATCCACGTAGACCCGCGTCGAGATCTCCCCCGCGATCAGGCAGAGGCCGGTGGTGAGCAGCGTCTCGCACGCCACGCGCCCGGTCGGGTCCTTTTCGAGAATCGCGTCGAGCACCGCATCGGAGATCTGGTCCGCGATCTTGTCCGGGTGCCCCTCGGTGACCGACTCGGACGTGAAGAGATGCTTTCCCTGAAACCCCATTCCCATCCTCCCCGGAGGAAACCTTCCTCCCCACCCCCAACGCACGTTCCACCAATACGGCCGCGAGCCCGAGCCTCCCGGCCGGAAAAACGAGTCATGTTACCACCCTCGCGAGAGCCGCTTCAACGCCTCGCCGGTCGCGCCCGGTACCTGAGCGCTCCCGGTCCCGCGATCGCCTCGAGCGCCTCCTGGAGCGCCCTCGACGGCGCGACGCGGAGCGAGGGGTCGGCACGCGCCACGAGATGGAACGAACCCGGCTTCAGGACCTCGAGGTAGAGCGGAACCTCGCCCCGGTGCGCCTCGACCGCCTGCCGCAACCGCGCCACGAGATCCTCGTCGAGGTCGGCGGCCGATAGACGCAGCCGCGCCGACTCGGCGCGCCGCTCCCTCAGCTCGTCCAGCGGCAGAACCTCGTCCGCGCTGATCCGGACCCGGTCCTCGTCCACGTCCAGCCTGCCGGAGACCAGCACCGGCCGTTCGTTCTCGAGCAGCGTCTCGCACGCCTCGTACGCCTTCGGGAAGACCATCACCTCGACGAGCCCCTCGAGGTCCTCGATCTGCATCGAAGCCCACCAGGACCCTTTCTTCGACTTTCGCCGCTTGAGTTCGGCGACGATCCCGAGAACCGCCACCTCCGCGCCCCCCGCCCCCTCACGCAGGCTGGCCGTGGTGTGCGTGCCGAAGTCCCTGACGAGGTCCCGGTAGCTCTCGAGCGGGTGGCCGGTGACATAGAATCCGAGCGTCCCCTTCTCGTATCCGAGCCTCGTCTTCTCGTCCCAGTCCGGGAGGTCCGGCAGGAGATGCCGCGTCGCCTCAGGATCGGGCGCGTCGTCCCCTCCTCCGAAGAGGCTGGTCTGGCCCGCCTCGCGTTCCGAGCGTTTCCGTTGCCCGTACTCGATCGAAGCGTCGACGCTGGCGTGAAGCCGGCTCCGCCGCTCGCCCGAAGGAGTCGAGGGCCCCCGACTGGACCAGCGCCTCGAGCACCCGCTTGTTCACGAGCCTCAGGTCCACCTCGGAGCAGAGATCGGGGAGCGACGCGAACCGGGCGCGGCGTTGCCGCACCTCGAGGATCGAGCGAATCGCCGCCTCCCCCACGTTCTTGATCGCCGAGAGGCCGAAGCGGATCCCGCTCCCCTTCGACGGTGAAGTCGAGCCCGGAGGTGGATGACGTCGGGCGGGAGCACGCGGATCCCCATCTCGCGGCACTCGTTGACGTACTTCACCAGCTTGTCGGTGTTCCCCTTCTCGCTCGTCAGCAGCGCGGCCATGAAGTGCACGGGATGGTGCGCCTTCAGCCACGCGGTCCGATACGCGACGAGGGCGTACGCGGCCGAGTGCGATTTGTTGAAGCCGTACCCGGCGAAGAACTCCATCTGGTCGAACACCTTCACGGCGTCCTTCCTTCAGGGGATCCCCTGGCCCGGCGCGCGCTCGAGGAACTTCTCGCCGCTCCGCCGCCATCACCTCCTTCTTCTTCTTCCCCATCGCGCGGCGCAGGATGTCCGCCTCGCCCAGCGAGTACCCGGCCATCCGCGAGGCGATCTGCATCACCTGCTCCTGGTACACGATCACGCCGTAGGTCTCGCGGAGGATGTCCTCGAGGAGGCGGTGCGGGTACTCGACCTTCACCTTGCCGTGGCGCCGCTTGATGAAGTCGTCGATCAGCCCGCCGCCGATCGGCCCCGGGCGGTACAGCGCGTTCAGCGCCACCAGGTCCTCGAACCGGTCCGGCTTCAGGTGGCGCAGGATGCTCCTGCATCCCGCTCGACTCGAACTGGAACAGCCCCGACGTCTCGCCGCGCGAGAACAGCTCGTACACCGCCGGGTCGTCGAGAGGGATCCGGTCGATGTCCGGGCGGGCGCCCGTGTGCGCCTCGATCGAGTCGAGAGCGTCCGAGATCACGGTCAGCGTCTTCAGTCCGAGGAAGTCCATCTTGAGGAGGCCGATCTCCTCGAGGTCCCCCATGGCGAACTGCGTCGTGATTTCGTCGTTCGTCCCGCGATAGAGCGGCGCGAACTCGACGATCGGCCTCGGGGCGATCACGACGCCGGCGGCGTGCGTGGACGCGTGCCGGACGAGCCCCTCGAGCCGGGTCGCCACCTCGATCAGCTGGCGAACGGTCGGGTCGGTGTCGTACGCCTGCTTGAGCGCAGGAACCTCCGCCAGCGCCTCGCTCGATGGTCACGTCGACCCCGGGGTGCTGCGGCACCATCTTCGCGATCCGGTCCACCTCCCCGTACGGAATGTCGAGCCCCCGCCCGGCGTCCCGGATCACCGCCCGCGCGGCCAGGGTGCCGAAGGTGATGATCTGCGCCACGTTGGGGCGCCCGTACTTCTCCGTGACGTACTCGATGACCCGGTCGCGCGCCGCGGAAGCAGAAATCGATGTCGATGTCCGGCAGGCTGATCCGCTCCGGGTTCAGGAACCGCTCGAACAGCAGTTCGTACTCGCATCGGATCGATGTCGGTGATCCGCATGCAGTACGCCACCAGGGATCCCGCGGCCGAGCCGCGCCCGGGCCCGACGGGAATGCCGCTCTCGCGCGCGAACTTGATGAAGTCCCAGACCACGAGGAAGTACCCGGCGAACCCCATCTTGCGGATCGTGCCGATCTCCCGGTCGAGTCGCTGACGGTACTCTTCCAGCGGATGACGGAGCGTCCCGGCGTCGCTCTCCGCGCGCCAGTCGCGCGATCGCTCCAGGAAGCCGTCGCGCGCCACCTTCTCGAAATACCCCTCGAGGTCGAATCCGGACGGGACGGGAAACTCGGGAAGCTGGTGAGGCTGCTTGGTGAACGCGAAGCCGCACCGCGCCGCAACCTGCAGGCTGTTCTCGACCGCCTCGGGCGCCCAGGCGAACAGCCGGGCCATTTCCTCCTGCGACTTGAGGTAGTGCTGCGTGGAGTAACGAATCCGCTCCTCGCTGTGTATGGTCTTTCCGGTCTGGATGCACACCAGGACGTCGTGCGCGAAGTGATCGTCCGGCAACAGGTAGTGGCAATCGTTCGTGGCGACGAGTCCGACACCGAGATCGCGCGCGAGCCGGACCGACCCCTCGTTGACCTTGCGCTGCTCCTCGAGCCCGTGGTCCTGCATCTCGAGCCAGAACCGCCCCTCGCCGAACAGGTCGCGCATCTCTCCCGCGCAGCGGAGCGCTTCGTCGTACCGGTCCGCGCGAAGGTGCGTCGGCACCTCCCCCGCGAGACAGGCGGTGAGCGCCACGAGTCCCTCGGAGTGCGCCCTCAGGATCTCCTTGTCGATTCGCGGCCGGTAGTAGAACCCCTCGAGGTACCCGGCGCTCGCCAGCCGGATCAGGTTCCGGTAGCCGGCGTAGTTCTCGGCAAGGAGGATCAGGTGGAAGTACGGCTTCCGCCCGGCCCCGGCCTGCTGCGGGTTCCTGTCGAATCGCGAGCCGGGCGCCATGTACGCCTCGATGCCGATGATCGGGCGAACGCCGTGACGCGACGCCTTCCGGCCGAACTCGACGGCCCCGAAAAGGTTGCCGTGGTCGGTGATCGCGAGCGAGCCCTGCCCGTCCTCCGCGGCCCGGGCGAGCATCTCGTCGAGGCGCTGCGCGCCGTCGAGGAGCGAGTACGTCGTGTGGTTGTGAAGGTGGACGAACCCCGGCCCGGCGGAATCCATCGCCTACTCCCACTCGATCGTGCCGGGGGGCTTGCTCGTGATGTCGTAGACGACGCGATTGACCCCGCGCACCTCGTTGACGATCCGGCTGCTGACCCGCGCGAGAAGATCGGCGGGCAGGCGGGACCAGTCGGCGGTCATGAAGTCTTCCGTTTCCACCGCGCGCAGCGCCACCACGTGGTCGTAGGTCCGGCCGTCTCCCATCACGCCGACGCTCCGCACCGGCAAGAGCACGACGAACGCCTGCGCGACCCGGTCGTACAGCCCCGACGCACGCAACTCCTCGAGAAAGATCGCGTCCGCCTCCTGCAGCATCGCGACTCTTTCCGCCGTCACCTCCCCCAGCACGCGCACCGCGAGCCCCGGCCCGGGGAACGGGTGCCGCCCCACGAACGCCGGATCGAGCCCCATCTCCCGCCCGACCTGGCGCACCTCATCCTTGAACAGGTCGCGCAGCGGCTCGACCAGCGCGAGGCGCATCACCGCGGGAAGCCCCCCGACGTTGTGGTGCGTCTTGATGGTCGCGGAGGGCCCCTTCACCGACGCCGACTCGATCCGGTCGGGGTAGATCGTCCCCTGCGCGAGGAACCGCGCGTCGCCCACCTTCCCCGCTTCCTCGTCGAACACCTCGATGAAGCTTTCCCCGATGATCTTCCGCTTCCGCTCCGGGTCCTCGACGCCCTCCAGGCGCGAGAGAAAGCGCGCCGCCGCGTCGACGTAGCGCACCTCGAGGTGGTAACGCTCGCGGAAGTCGCGCAGCACCTGCTCGGCCTCCCCTTTCCGCAGCACGCCGTTGTTCACGAATACGCACACCAGGCGCTCCCCGATCGCCCGGTGCAGCAAGAGCGCCATCACCGCGGAATCGACGCCGCCCGACAGACCGCACACCACCCGTCCTTGGCCGACCTTCGCCCGGATCTCGGCGACGGCGTCCTCGACGAACGACGCGAGGGTCCAGTCCCCGCTGCAGCCGCAGGCGTCGAACAGGAAATTTCGCAGCACCTCCCGGCCGTGCTCCGTGTGCACCACCTCCGGGTGGAACTGCACCCCGAACAGGCGGCGCTCCCGGTCCTCCACCGCGGAGTGCGGCGCGTTGTCCGTGCGGGCGACCGACCTGAACCCCGGAGCCGGCTCGAGCACGCGGTCTCCGTGGCTCGCCCAGACGCGCTGGTCGCGGCCGAGCCCGCGGAACAGCAGCGACCCGTCGGGATCCTCGATCCTCACGGTCGCCGGGCCGTATTCGCGTCCCGGCGCCTTCTCCACGACACCGCCGAGCCGGAACATCATGATCTGCATCCCGAAGCAGATCCCGAGCACCGGGATCCCCGCCTCGAACAGCTCCTTCCCGACGCGCGGCGCCCCCGGCTCGTACACCGAGTCCGGCCCGCCCGAAAGGACGATCCCGCGGGGGGACCTGGCGACGATCTGCTCGACCGGCGCCGAGAACGGGAGGATCTCGCAGTACACGCCGATCTCCCGCACCCGCCTCGCGATGAGCTGGGTGTACTGCGATCCGAAGTCCAGGATCACCACCGTCTCGTGGGCGCCGCTCATTGCCTCTCACTCGGAGCGCGCCCTTTCCGCGCCGTCAGGTCTTCCGCCAGCGATTCGAGCACGACGCGCCCGGCGATCTGCCGGCTCTTCAGGGTCCGGTCGGCGCGCAGCATTTTCGACGGGAGCGCGAGCAGGTCGCCGAGCGGCCACCGATCGAGACCGGAGAGCAGCGATTTCACGGGAACGCCGGCCCAGACCGACCTCGCCGCATCCTCCGGCCTCGCGCCGCCATCGATCGCCGCCTTCACCTGCAGCATCGCGCGCGACCGCCAGGCGAGCCCCCCCAGCGTCTTGAGCGGCGCTTCCCCCGCCTCGGCGAGCCGCCGCGCCGCCTCGAGCGCGAGTCCGGCATCCCTCGCGAGCACGGCGTTCGCAAGCTCCCAGCCGGTGAGCGCGCCGTCCCCCACCGCCACCTCTCGCGCCTCGTGCAGCGACACGGGGCCGCGCCCCTCTTTCCCGCGCCAGTCGCGGATCTTGTCGAGCTCGCTCGACAGGCGGTGGAGGTCGCCGGCCGACACCTGCACGAGGAACTCGAGCGTCTCCCGGTCCAGCACGAGGCCGCGCTCGCGCGCTAGCTCCCCCGCCTCGGCGGCGGACTCCTTCGGCGTCGGCGTACGGAAGACCCGGACTCGTCCCGCCTCCAGCAGTTCCCGCTGAAGCTTGCGGCGCGCGTCGAGCTTCGGCGCTCGAACGATCAGGAAACTGCCGCGAGGCGGCGCTTTCGCGTACTCGGAGAGCGGACCGGGCTCCCCTGAGAGCGCCTCCACGTCCCGGACGAGCACGACCCGGCGCGGAAAGAACATCCCCACGGAGCAGGCCGCCGAGACGACGGAGGAGATCGCGGCGTCCCGATCGCCGACCACGGAGATCGCCAGCCCTCCCGTCCCCTCTTCTTCGGGGGCGAGGCTTCGGAGAAGCGCCTTCTGAGCCGCGTCGAGATGGAAGAGGTCGTCGCCGGTCAGAACCGTGAGCCCCTCCGGCCACCCCTTGGAAAGATCCGACAGGACACGCTTCAGCACGTCGGCGCCGGGCGGCCCAGCGGACGCCCCCTTCCCCGCCATCAGAACCCCTCGAACATCGACGTCACGAGCGCCTGGGCCGCGCCGAGCGCGATGGTGTCGAGGGCGAGCGTCTCCTCGCGCACCTCCTCCTGCACGTCGTACTGCTCGCGGAAAACGAGACCGGACTGGCTCCACAGGATCGCTTCCGACGACAGATCGCGCAGCGAAGCCTGCAGCGTGACGATGGTTTCCATCCGCGTCGCCCTTCCCTCGGCGTTCAACTGGACCGGACTCGTGCGGAACTCGGTGATCGCCCCCTCGAGGAGGGCGTCCGCTCCGGCGCGAGCCCCGACGACCTTGTATCGGCCTCGCTTGGACAGTTCGTTGGCGATATTTTCCGTGACCCGCTGCTCGATCTCCGGACGCGTCGTCCGGTTCTCGAACGGTGAAACCATGATCACGCGAATCCGCTCCGGAAGAAACGTGTTCCGGCCGGCGAGCCTGTAACCGCACCCCGAGGCGATCAGCGCGAGCGCGGCGAGCACGAGCGCCGGGCCGCAACGCGCGCCGCGCCGGCGATGGCCGGCCGTCACGCCCCGTCCCTGCGGCGGGCCACCTCGCCCCTCTCGATCCTTTTCCTGACGGCGTCCAGGATCCCGTTGATGAACGCCGCGGATTCCTCGCTTCCGAACTTGCGCGCCACCTCGATCGCCTCGTCGATGGCGACCACGGGAGGAACCTCCTCCTCGAAGATCATCTCGTAGGCCGCCATCCGGAGCACGTTGCGGTCCACCACCGCCATCCGCTCGATCCGCCAGTGCTCCGCCGAACCGGCGACGATGCCGTCGAGAAACAGCCGCTCTCTCGCCACGCCGCGAACGAGATCTTCCGCATACACCCTCTCGTCCGGAGCGGCCGGCTGGCCGGACCAGAACTCCCCGAAGACTTCCTCGGGCGCCGTTCCCACGAGGTCGATCTGGAAGAGCATCTGGAGCGCGCACTCGCGCGCGCGCCTTCGCTGGCCCAAGGTCCCCGTCCCTACGCCATCTGGCGGTACAGGCTGACCATCTCGACGGCGGCCAGGGCGGCGTCCCACCCTTTGTTCCCCGACTTCGCGCCCGCCCGGTCGATCGCCTGCTCGAGGCTGTCCGCGGTCACGATGCCGAATGCCACCGGCACACCGGACTGCAGCGCGGTTTGCGCGAGCCCTTTCGCCACCTCCGCCGCCAGCACGTCGAAATGCGGCGTGTCTCCCCGGATCAGCGCGCCCAAGGCGACGATCGCGTCGAACTTCCCCGAAGCCGCAAGACGGGAGGCCGCCAGGGGAAGTTCCCAGCTTCCCGGCACCTTCACCACGGTCCGTGCTTCCGCCGCCGCCCCGTGCCGCTCGAGGCAGTCCTCGGCCCCCGAGAGGAGGCGAGCGGCGACGAAGTCGTTGGTCCGGGACACCAGAAGGGCGAAACGCATCCCTTTCGCGTCGAGCTTGCCTTCCATGACCTGCGCCATGCTTCGCCTCCGGGAGACACCGACCCCGCATTCCGGACCGTCCGGCGCGGAACCTGGAGTATAGGAACCGGCGTCGAGGGGTGTCAAGTTGCCGTTTCGTTCGATCACCGCCGGCCGTGGAGAGTGGGAGTCTTCACGCGGCGAGGTGCCACACGATCCTGTCCCACCGCATGGCGGCGCTGCACGCCGCGCTGTCGGTCTGGAGCATCGCTTGTCTGCGAGAGGCTTGGTTGCGCCGTATTGCTGAGCCAGGCACAAAAACAGCACGATTTTGCCTCTCAAGGATACTTTCTGGTGCGACTTTATCTAGCATGCGGTATATTGAGCGCCATGAAAAGACACATCGATGAGAAACTGGATATTTGGCGGGCGAAGGTCGACCGCAAACCGATGCTTCTTCAGGGCGCGCGGCAGGTGGGGAAAACCTATTCCCTTCTGGATTTCGGCAAGAACCGCTTCCCGCGGCATCACTACATCAATTTCGAAGAGCAGGGGCAGTTCACGGCCGTGTTCGAGGGCGACCTGAGTGCGTCACGGATCCTTCAAGATCTGGCCTTGCTCTTGAACACGCCCATCGATCGCCATGCCGATCTGCTGATCTTCGACGAGATTCAGCAGTGTCCGAGGGCTCTGACAAGTCTCAAGTACTTCGCGGAGCGCATGCCCGAACTGGCGGTATGCGCCGCAGGCTCCCTGCTCGGTGTACATCTTGGCGAAAGCCCCTTTCCCGTCGGCAAGGTGGATGAGTTGCGGATGGGGCCGTTGACGTTCGAGGAGTTCCTCGAGGCCGGCAGCAACCCGATGCTTCACGAGGCGTTCGCGGCCGTCCATGAGTTGACACCTCTGTCCGAGGCGTTGCACGTCAAGTTGTGGGAGGAGTTCAAACTCTACCTGGTCACGGGCGGGCTGCCGGAAGTCGTCGCGGTGTTCCAGCGAAACAGAGACGACCTCTTCGCGGCGTTCCAGGAAGTCAGGACCGTGCAGACGCAGCTGGTTTCCGACTACGTTGCCGACATGGCCAAGCACTGTGGCAAGCAGAACGCCATGCATCTCGAACGACTGTGGCGCCACATCCCGGCCCAGTTGGGTCGCGACCAGAGCGGCTCGGCACCGAAATTCGTCTTCAAGGACGTGCTCCCCGGTGTCCGAGGATACGAGCGGCTGGCCGGGGCGATCGATTGGCTCGAAGCCGCCGGACTGATCCTTCGCGTGCCGATTGCCAACAGCGGGCTGTTGCCCCTCCCCGCCTACGAGAAGGAGAGCGTTTTCAAGCTCTTCGTATTCGACGTTGGGATCCTCGGCGCACTCGGCCGGCTGCCGGTCAAGAGCGTGCTCGACTACGACTACGGCTCCTACAAGGGCTTCTATGCGGAGAACTTCGCCGCTCAGGAGTTCAGAACAAGCCGGCGGGACAACCTCGCCTGCTGGCGGGAAGGAAGCGCGGAGATCGAATTCATCTGCGAGGTGGACGGCGCCGTCATTCCCGTTGAAGTCAAGTCCGGCTGGGTGACGCAGGCCAAGAGCCTGAAAGTCTTCGCCGACAAGTACCGGCCCCCTTTCTGCGCGATACTCAGCGGTCGTAATCTGGGCGCAGATCGGAACTTGACGAAGCACTTTTACCCGCTCTATCTGGCCTCCAAGTTCCCGCTGCCCTGTTCACGGCAAGACGACGCGGCGCGTCTTTCCGCCAGGACATCGGAATAGTTCCTCTGTGACTTGACTCCGCTCCGGAGACAGATTTTTCCGGGACTTGGTCTCGAAGATTCGGGAGGGCTGGCGATCGAGCATCCTGATCGTCCAAGCCGATCGAAGATGATCGTTAACAGGCATGCCGAATTGCATGGAAATCGTCACCTCATCGGTGGACACCCAGACCCGGCCATTAGTGGACAGCGACCCGAGGGCGCGAGAGCGCCACGCGGCTGAGGTTGGCCCGCGTGCACTTCGCGCAGCCTATCCATCACCTTCTCGCGGGAGGCAGCCGGTGGTAGGTTTCCCCGATGGTCTGGTACGTCTACATGGTGCGCTGCCGAGACGGCAGCCTGTACTGCGGGGTAGCCAAGAACGTCCTTCGCAGGATCGGGGAGCACAACAACTCAACCCGCGGCGCCCGCTACACCCGCGCCCGGCGGCCGGTCGCCCTCGCCTGGAGGAAGCGCCTGGCCTCGCGCAGTGCCGCCTGTCGCGAAGAGGCGCGGATCAAGTCGCTGCCCAAGAGATCCAAGGAGGCCCTCTGCCGCGGAATCGCCTGTAAGCTCCCGCGCCGGAGCCGGTAGGACCTGCGATTCGAACCGCGCAGGGCGTTCAGCCGCGGGCCGATCCGGCGGGTCAAGAACTGGGCGACGCCGCTACGTTGAGGCGAGCCCGAGCGCGGTCACGTTCGCCGTTACGCGGCGATCGAATGCGAGGATCTTCAGGTCTGGGAACGTCTCCAAGAACGCCAACGCCGTCGCGAGGTGGATCGCGTCGAGCGCCTTGACGGGCTCGACCGGGAATGCGGCGCCGGCCCTCGCCAGGACGCCCTCCGTCAACCCCATCGTGATCCACTTTTTCCGTTCCCGCGCCAGCAGGCCACGCAGCTTCTGCGCTGACGCTTCCTTGATCGACCTCAGGGCGACCGCTCGATGGATGGCGCGCTGGATCTCGATGATCGTCAACCCGGATGTCACGACGATCTCGGCCTCATCCATCCCTTGGATGACGTCGGGGGCTTGGGTCTCGCCGAAGAGCCACGCGAGCGCCGCCGAAGATTCGAGGTAGAGCGCCTTCATCGGCCACGGTCACGACGGTCTTCATCGAGAATGCGCGCAGCGGTTCCGTCCGGCAGCCTGACGGGCGACTTCGGTGTCGGCGTTTTTGCTCTCGTGGGGAGCGTGACGATCCCCGCGCGTACCCACGCGGCGAGCACCGGGTTCGGGTCTTCCTCGGTCGCGTACACCGCGCCCGGCTCGTGCAACTCGGCGACGATCTCGTCGCGATCGGAAACGAGCACGCGAGTACCTCGCCGAACTTCCCTCAGATAGGCGCTGAGGTTGTTCTTCAGCTCCTTGATCCCGACGGTCTTCTTGCCGGCCATGCCCCAAAGGTAGCTACCGGTAGCTACTTTGTCAACGCCTCCTCTACGCCGGCTGCAGGATCCCGAAGTGCGCGCCGGCAGGGTCGACGAGCACCGCGAACCGACCGACCGAGGGAACCGATTCGGCCGGCACGGAGATCGAGCCGCCGAGCTTCAAACACTTGTCGCCGCCGCATCCGCCGACGATTCGGGGCCATCGGCAAGTACGGCAGTCTCGCCGTCGGTGTACTTCGGCAGGATGCCGGCCGCGAGGAAGCCTCGCTTTGAGCCGAGGCCCGATTGGCCCCGCTCCGCGTGCCCGACCGCACACGCTCGTTCGAGGTCAACCCGGAGCGCGGGTCGAAGTCGACGTCCGGTTTCAGGCTGGGCGACCCTCGCGCGGGGAACAGCGAGAATCCCGACAGTCATCCCGACAAAGTGTCGGGATACGCCCCGAACGCGGTCAGGCGGCGGAACGCGTCGTACCGGTCGCGGATCTCCCCCGGCGTGAGGCGCTTCAGTCGGTCAAGCGAAAAATCTTCGACCTGGAACGAGGCCATCACGGAGCCGGCGACGGCCGCGCGCCGGAACTCTTCCGGCTCGAAGCTCGCGGAGCGCGCGAGAAAGCCGAGGAAGCCTCCCGCGAACGTGTCTCCCGCGCCGGTCGGGTCCACCACCTTGCGCAGCGGGAAGGCGGGGATCGCGAAGGTCTCCCCCGCCCCGAACACCGCGACGCCGTGCTCTCCCCGCTTCACCACCACGACCGCGGTGCCCAGGTCCCGCACCGCGTCGGCGGCCTCGACCACGTTCTTCCGACCGGTCAGCTGACGGATCTCGCCGTCGTTGATCAGCAGCACCTTGACGCGCGGGAGCAGCCGGCGTAGCGCGTCGGGCTTCGAGCCGATCCAGTAGTTCATCGTGTCGGCCGCGACGAGCTCGCACCCTTGCGTCTGCTCGAGGACTTGCCACTGCAGATCGGGGTCGATGTTGGCGAGGAACAGCACCTGCGTTTGGTTCCAGCCGGGCGGGAGCACGGGCTCGAACCCGGCGAACACGTTGAGCTGCGTTTCGAGCGTGGTCGGGTTGTTGAGATCGTCGCCGTACTCTCCCGTCCAGCGGAACGTTCTTCCCGGAACCCGCTGCAACCCGCCCAGGTCCACGCCCCGGTCCCGCAGAGGCTGCTCGTGCTCCGGACCGAAGTCCTCTCCCACGACCGCCACGAGCCGCACGCCGGTAAAGAAGGAGGCGGAGGCGGAGAAGTGCGTGGCGGAGCCGCCCAACACATCACGCCGCGTGCCGGACGGTGTCGTGACGGTGTCGAGCGCAACCGATCCGACGACGAGGATGCCCATGGCGAACGCTCCTCCAATCAATCCAGATAACGGCCGACGATGGCGCGAAGCCGCTCCCTCGCCGTTTCGGGGATCGCGTCGCGCCGGGTGACGATCGCGTTCTCGAGGGCGTGGGCGCAACCGCACGCGTTCCTCTCCGCGGGAAGCTCCCGAACCGCTCGCAGCAGCGTCGCCGCGGCGAGCCGGCTGTTCGCCCTCAGGCTTTCGAGAACGGCGCCGATCGAGACGTCCTCCTCCTCCTCGTGCCAGCAGTCGAAATCGGTGACGAGGGCGAGCGTCGCGTAGCAGATCTCGGCCTCCCGGGAGAGCTTCGCCTCCTGGAGGTTCGTCATGCCGATCACGTCCACCCCCCAGGAGCGGTAGACGAGCGACTCCGCGCGCGTCGAGAACGCGGGTCCTTCCATGCAGAGATAGGCGCCGCCGTCGTGCGCCGTCCCCCCTTCCCGCCGCGCCGCCTCGAGCAGCACCCGCCGCGTCTCCTCGCAAACCGGGTCGGCGAACATCACGTGGGCGACGATCCCCCCGCCGAAGAACGTCGACGCGCGTCCGCGCGTCCGGTCCACGAACTGGTCGGGGAGCACGACGTCCCGCGGCCTAATCCCTTCCTTCATCGAGCCGACCGCGGACGCCGAGAGGATCCGCTCGACGCCGAGCAGCTTGAACCCGTAGATGTTCGCCCGATAGTTGATCTCGGAGGGGAGGAGACGGTGCTCCCGTCCGTGGCGCGCGAGAAACGCGACCTCGCGCCCCTCGACACGGCCCACCCGGAACGCGTCCGACGGCGCGCCGAACGGCGTCTCGAGGCGGACCTCCTCGAAGCGCTCGAGCCCGGCGAGCTCGTAAAGGCCGCTCCCCCCGACGATCCCGATGCTCGCGCGGCGCGGCAAGGTCAGCGCCCGCCCGGGGAGGCGGCCTCGCGCATCGTCGCGCTCGCTTCCTCGAGCAGTCGTTCGGGACTCCCGGCCTTCCGGCTGCCGCCGCGCCAGGTCAGGGTGGCGGATGCCTTCCCTTCCACCCGGTCTCCAGCGATCACGACGCTCCAGAGGCAAGGAACCCCGAGCGCCGCTCGCCTGAGGGCCTGCGTCTTCGGATCGTCCGGACGCCCTTCGATCCGGATCTCCAGCGGTGGCCGGAACGTCTCCTCGATTGCGAGAGCCGTCCCCGTGGCGTGGACCCCGAACGCCGGCAGGTCCCCCGCCAGCGAGCCCAGGATCGACGCGGCCTGCTCGCGGAAGTCCGCCCCGGCGCCCACCGCCTCGAGGCGGAGCATCGCGCGCGCAAGCAACGTATTCTCGCGAAGAGGCTTGCGCGCGTTACCGAGGATCCCGAGGGGCACCCCGTCGGGAAGGGACTCGCGCAGGGCGGTCTCCCCGGGGATCAGGAGATTGCGAGCAGCGAAGACGACGATGTCCCGCGCCGCCTCGAGATACCTCCGGTCGCCCGTCGACTCGAAGGCGTCCGCGAAGCCGAACGCGGTTTCCGCCTGCGCGGCCAGGTAGCGCCGGTCGTCGGGGGAAGGCTCGATCACGTGCCTTACTCCCCGCCCGGGGGTGTAGGCCCGGGAGAGGACCAGATCGAGAGCGTCCCGGCCCGCCTTCTCGAGCGACACTTCGCCGAGCAAGGCACCCGCCCTCAGGAGCGCCGCGCCCGCCAGCGCGTTCGGCCCCGACAGCACCAGCCTGTCGAGCGGCGGAGCAGGGGGCCGGGTTCCCTCTCCCGCATTCCAGAACCCTCCGCCGTCCTTCGATCGCGGATCGGCGGCCTGCGCGAGATAAAAACCTCCGCCCGGCCGCGCGAGGACGGTCGTGAGAAACTTCGCCGTGCCCGAAATCGCGGCACGCAATTCGGCCGACGGGCTCTCGCGCTGCGCGAACACCAACTCCCGCAGAAACTGCCCGTTGGTTTCGAGCATCTTCTCGTACTGGATCCCCCCCCAGGGGGGCGCGGCGGCAAGCCGGTGAAGGCCGCCGTCCCTCCGGTCGTGGAGCGGGCTCGCGACCATCTTCGAGAGAGTGAGGCGCGCCATGGCGTCCACGGCCGGGTCGCCCCTTCCGGCCCGGATCCCGCCAAATTCGACGAGCCCGGGGACCAGGAATTTCGGCCCCGCTCCGAACCCGCCGTCGGTCCGATCCTCGTTGGCGGCGAGCCACCGGGCCAGCGAGTCCGACGCGCCGAGCGACAGCGCGGCCGCCTTGAGCTCCCCCTTCGCCTCCAGCTTGGACCAGCTCGCGGCGGACTCGCTGAGCATCTCGGCGTTCCTGACGTAGTACATCTTCGTCTGCTCGAGCAGGTAGAGCATCGTCGGCACGTCCACGAGCCCCGCCGTGATCGGCAGGGGCACGCCGCGAGAATTCGCGGCGCTGATCATCGGTCTCCCGTCCGGAAGAAGGAATCCCAGGACCGGCCAGGTGCCGGTCTGGTAGTGCTCCCGGATGTCCGGGCGGCGGTCGGCGTCGGAGACGACCAGGAGGAACCCCTCGTTGATCGCCTCGAGGACCGCGGGGTCCTTGAACGTCTCGCCGAACAGCCGCTGCGACGGGCGGCTCCAGGGCGCATGGAGAACGAGAATCATCGGGCGATCGAACAGCGCGGCCGTCCGGAACGTCGGCAGCGCCCACGGGAACCAGTAGAGACGCGACGTGACGTCGTCCGAGGGCCACCCGCGGAACGCCTCCTGCGCCGGAAGCGTCAGGTCCACCCCTCTGAGAAAGAACGGGAGGGTTGCTCCGACGGCCGGATCGGTCTCCGCCGCCGGAGGCGATTCCTGCGCCCGGGCCGCGCCCGGCGCCACCACCGAAAGGAACGCCAGGGCGACGCCGGCCGACGCGGCCAGGGCGGTCGAGCACATGGACGGCAACCTGCGGGAACGAAGGGGCGCGGGCTTCAAGGGATCCTCCCGAAATACGATGGGATCGAAGCCGGCAATTATCCGGGGGCCTGCCGACCCTGTCAAGGAAACCGCCGCCGTGGCACGGCGAAGAGATATCGGCCGGGTTGCTTCCACCCGAAACGGACGTAAATTCAAGATGGATACGGGTCGGGTTTCGTGCCGGCTCCGCCGGTGCAATCAGGTAACCTTGAGACACCGCCACTACGTTACGGTCGCGCCGTGGCTGCTCCTCGCGGCCTCCGTCTTCTCGGTCGCCCTCCTGCGCCCCGTCCCGATCGAAACGCTGCGCGAAGCGATGCCGGTCACGCTCCTCCTCGCCGCTCTCGCGGCGGCCGCCGCGCGCATCGCCTCGAGCAACGGCAAGGGGCGCCCGGTCCGTCTTTCGTTGTCGTTCGTGCTCGCCGCTTTCGAGATTCTCCCCGTCGTTTTCGCCTTTTTCGTGCTCCTCTCCGCCCTCGCGGCCGGCCGCGGCGGCGGTGTCGCGGGCGTTTCGCGGCGAGGGGTCCGGGCGGGCGCGGCGGTGGCGCTCGGCGTGGCGCTGGCCGCGCTCGCGATCCCCGGGGGCGACCGCGGCGCCTCGCCTCGCTCGCTCGCGACGCTGGCGGCGCTCGGCCTCTTCCTCGCGGTCGTCCAAGGCTCGGCGTTCCTGGCCGAGCCGCTCCTCGGCGGCCGCTTCACGGACCTTCGCGTCACGAGCCTCACGCAGTCGCTCCGCCAGGTCCTTCTCGAAACCGTCAACCTCCCACTCGCCTGGTGCCTGGCCGCGCTTCTCGCCGAGCGCGCCCTTCCCCTCGCGCTGGCGCTCGCGGCGGTGGTCCTCTTCGGCGAGATCGCCATGAAGGCGCTGGACGAGGCGCTCTCCGACCTGCGCGTCACCAACGACGTCCTCGCGGCGCGCCTGACGGAGCTCGCGACGCTGCACGCGATCGGCCGCGAGATGCTCTCCTCTCTCGATCCCACGCGAGTGTTTTCCGTCGTGGAGCGGGAGTGCCGGAAAATCCTCGAGGCGGACGCTCTCGCGGTCGCCCTCGCCGATCCGGACACCGGGGAGATCCGCGAGGCGCACCGCTGGGAGCTCGCCGGGCCGCCGGCGGCGGACGTCCCCGCGCCGGCGGGGCTCACCGCATGGGTGGCGCTCGAGAAACGGGCGATGCGCGTGGACGACCTCCACGACCGGCCCGCGGCGCTCCCGTTCGGCACCGAGGGGATTCCGGCGATCGCACGTTCGATCCTGGCGGTGCCTCTCGTGGTGGAGGAGCGGGTCACCGGCGTCCTCTGGGTCCGAAGCGAGCGGCCTCGCGCCTACGACGATCACCACCTCTCGCTTCTCACCACGGTCGCCCAGCAGGCGGCCGTTGCGCTCGAGAACGCCCGGCGCTACGAGATGGCCACGCTGGACTCCCTCACCCGATTCTTCCTGAGGGACTACTTCCACCGGAGACTCGAAGAGGAGCACCACCGCGCGCGGCGCTACGGCGGGTCGTTCGCCGTGCTGATGCTGGACCTCGACGCGTTCAAGGAGATCAACGACCGGCACGGGCATTTTCACGGAGACCGCTACCTGCGCGCGCTCGGCGCCGCGATCCGGAGCCGGCTGAGGGGCGCGGACATCGCCTGCCGTTACGGCGGCGACGAGTTCTGCCTCCTCCTCCCGGAGACCGACCTCGAGGCGGCGCGGGTCATCGCGGAGCGGCTGCGCAAGACCGTCTCCCGGCTCATCGTCGAGGTCGAGGGGGCGAGCCTGCGCACGACGGTGAGCGTCGGCATCGCCGTCTTCCCGCAGCACGACGCGGGAGACCTGCGCGGTCTTCTCCTCAAGGCCGATCAGGCGCTTTACCAGGCGAAGCGGGCCGGGCGCGATCGCGTGGTGCCGTTCGCCGCCTGACCGCGCGACGGCCGGGCCGCCGCTCCGCTACCCCAGCACGTCCCGCACCGAGCGGCCCGTCCGGGCGAGGAATCTGTCGGCGAGCGACGGAAGTTCGCCGCTCGGGCGATCGAGGAGCAGCCTCTCGACGCGGTGCATCGGAAGGAACAGGACCGACGGCCCGAGGGGCGCTATTTCCCCGCGCCCCACCTCGGCGGCCCAGTCGTCGAACGACGCGAGGTCGATCCCCTCGAGCGTCACCCCCGTCGCGTCGAACGCACGGACGACCCCCCAAAGTTTCTCGTGCGGCTCTCGAAGCGAGGCGAGCACCGGCTGCCCCGGCCCGATGTGCGAGGTCGACGCGCCCTCCGACGAGCCCGCGATCTCGACCAGCACCCCACCCGACGACCGCGGGTGCAAGAACGCCACGCGCCGCCCGCCGGCCCCCGGACGAGCGCCTTCCCCCAGAATCTCGGCGCCGGCCCCCGCGGCCCGAGAGAGCGCGGCGTCCAGATCGTCCACCTCGAGCGTCAGGTGGTGAATCCCCTCCCCCCTTTTCTCGAGGTAACGGGCGATCGCCGAATCGTCGCGCTGCGGCTCGAGCAGCTCGATCCTGGAGCCGCCCGCCCGGAGGATCGCCACCCTCACCCCCTCGCTCTCGACCGCCTCGGTCCCCTCGCTCTCGAGCCCGAGCGCCTCGGTCCAGAAGCGTAGCCGTCGATCGAGGCTCCGGACCGCGATCCCGACGTGATCGAGCCTCGCTCTCATCGCACCTCCAGGCGGGACAGAATCCGCTCGACGGCGGCGTAAGGATCGATGCGGCGCTCGGCGATCTCGTCCACCGTCGCGCGCAGCCCATCGCCCGGGAGCACCCTGGCGAGCACGCCGTCGACCAGCCTCTCGTACAGGATCGCCCGGAAGCGAGCCTCCGCCCGCTCTCGCCCGCGCGAAGCGCGACGCAACGCTCCCGGCCCCTCTGCAAATCGCCGGATCCCTTCCTCGAAGCCGCCGATCCCCTCGTCCCGCACCGCGACCGTCCGGACGATCTCCGGCCGGTGCCGTCCGTCGTCCGCCCCGAACGCCATCATCGCCTCGAGGTCCGCCGCGAGACGGTCCGCGTCCGGCCGGTCCGCCTTGTTGATCACGAACAGGTCGGCGATCTCGAGAATCCCGGCCTTGATCGCCTGGATGTCGTCCCCCATGCCGGGAACGAGCACCACCGCGACCACGTCGGCGGCGCGCGCGACCTCCACCTCGTCCTGCCCGACCCCCACCGTCTCGACGACGATCGGATCGAAGCCGGCGGCGTCCAGGAGGTCGATGGCGTCCCCGGCGGAGCGCGACAGGCCGCCGAGGTGGCCGCGCGTCGCCATGGAACGGATGAACACCCCCGGGTCGACAGCGTGGTCCTGCATGCGTACCCGGTCGCCCAGAAGCGCCCCTCCCGAGTAGGCGCTGCTCGGATCCACGGCGATCACGCCGACCCGGCGCCCCGCGGCGCGGTAACGCGCCACCAGCCGGTCCACCAGCGTCGACTTCCCCGCGCCGGGCGCCCCCGTCACGCCGAGAATGGCCGCGTTGCCGCCGAGCGGAAACGCTTCCCGCAGGACCGCCGCCGCCGGCGCACCTCCGTCCTCGACAAGGCTGATCGCCCGGGCGAGCGCCCTCGAGTCGCCTTCCGCCAGGCGCCTGACGAGGTCGGACGCGAAGGGGTTCTCGCTCACGGGGCTCCGCGCCGCGCGGCTCACAGTTGCGCGAGAATCTCTCGGGCGATGACGAGCCGCTGGATCTCGCTCGTCCCCTCGCCGATGGTGCACAGCTTGACGTCCCGGTAGAATTTCTCCACCGGAAAATCCTTCACGTAACCGTAGCCGCCGAAGATCTGGAGGGCACGGTCGGCCACGAAGACACCGGTCTCGGAGGCGTACAGCTTCGCCATCGCCGATTCCCTCGTGGTCTTCTTGCCGTGGTCCTTCATCCACGCGGCGCGGTGAACCAGCAACGAGGCGGCATCGATCCGGGTCGCCATCTCGGCGAGCATGAATTGGATCGCCTGGAACTCCGCGATCGGCCGCCCGAACTGGTAGCGCTCGCGCGCGTAGCGTACCGCGGCGTCGTTGGCCCCTCGCGCCATCCCGAGCGCGAGCGCCGCGATCGAGATCCGCCCGCCGTCGAGGATCTTCATCGCGTCGACGAAGCCGCGGCCGCGCTCGCCGAGCAGCCCTTCGGGCGGTAGGAGGCAATCCTCCATGATCACCTCGGCGGTGTCCGAGGCGCGCAGCCCCATCTTGTCTTCCTTCTTGCCCGCCCGGAATCCGGGGGTCCCTTTCTCGATCACGAACGCGGAGATCCCCTGCTTCCCCCGCTCGGGGTCGCTCACCGCGAAGACCACCGCGACGTCCCCCACCGATCCGTGGGTCGTGAAAGTCTTGGAGCCGTTCAGTACCCAGCCGTCCGCCGTGGTCCTGGCCACGGAGCGGGTCCCCGCCGCGTCCGAGCCGGCGGTGGGCTCCGTCAGGCTCCAGGCGCCGATCCAGCGACCGCTCGTCAGCGGGACGAGGTACTTCCGCTTTTGCGCCTCGGTCCCGGACTGGAAGATGTGGTTCGAGCAGAGCGAGTTGTGCGCCGCGACCGCGATCCCGATGGAGCCGTCCACCCGCGACAGCTCCTCGACGCCGATCACGTACTCGGTGTAGCCGAGTCCCGCGCCCCCGTACTCCTCGGGGAAGATCATCCCCATGAGGCCGAGTTCGCCGGCCTTGGCGAGAATCTCCCGCGGAAACTCCTGCGCCTCGTCGAGCCGGCGGACGTGCGGCGCGATCTCCGTCTCGGCGAACTCCCGAACGGTGCTCCGCAACAATTCCTGATCGTCGGTGAACTCGAATTCCACTCTCGTCCCCTTTCCGGAAAATCAGGTTGAATGCGGTGATTATACGGAGGGTGGCGGCGGCCGTCGAGTCGTTTCACCCCCCGTGGCCGACGTCCCGCAGCGCGGCCACCGCCCGCTCGATCCCGGCGTCGTCCACGTCGAGGTGCGTCACGAACCGAACGCGGCCGGGACCCATGCCGCCCGCGAGCACGCCTCTCTCGCGAAGCGCCGCCAGAAGACGCTCCGCCGACGCGGGAGGAACGACCTCCGCGATCACGATGTTCGTGTGAACCGCGGAAGGATCGATCCGGAAGACCGGAAGCGCGGCGAGCGCCTCCGCGAGCCGCGCGGCGCGGCGGTGGTCTTCGCCGAGACGGCCGACGTGCCGCTCGAGCGCGACGAGGCCGGCCGCCGCCAGCACCCCTACCTGCCGCATCGCCCCTCCCATCCGCTTTCTCGCGACGCGAGCGTCGGTGACGAACGCGCGGCTGCCGCACAGCATCGATCCGGCGGGAGCGCCGAGTCCTTTCGAGAGGCAGAACATCACCGAGTCGAACCCGCGCGCGAGATCGGCGGCCGGAACGCCCAGCGCCGCCGCCGCGTTGAAGATCCTCGCGCCGTCGAGGTGCGCCGCGAGACCGTGCCTCCTTGCGGCGTCGAGGAGCGCGTCCTTGCGCTCCACGGAGAGCACCACTCCACCGGCGTGATTGTGCGTGTTCTCGAGCACCAGGAGCGTCGCCCGCGCCATGTAGTAAGGGCCGGGGGTGGCCGCGGTCGCCACTCTTTCCGGATCGAGAACGCCGTCCACGCCCGGGAGCACGCGGGGCATCGCTCCCGACCAGACCGTCATCGCGCCCAGCTCGTAGTTGTAGACGTGCGAGCCCGCCTCGACGAGAACGTCCGTCCCCGGGCGGCTCAGGAGGTGGATCGCCACCTGGTTCCCCATGGTCCCGGTGGGGACGAAGATCGCGGCCTCGTGCCCGATCCGGGCGGCCGCTTCCTCCTCGAGGCGGCGCACGGTCGGATCCTCGCCGTAGACGTCGTCCCCCACCTCCGCCTCCGCCATGGCGCGACGCATCTCTGCGGTCGGACGGGTGACGGTGTCGCTCCTCAGATCCACGAACGCGATTTCGGCCATCCGCATCCTCCCCGAAAATCGAACCCCGCTATAGTTCCCGCGAAGTCCGCGTTCGAGTGCGATCCCCGCGGCCCTCGCGGCGAGCGGTCGGTTCTGCCTCGAGAGGCCGCTCGCCGCGCGGAGCGAGGCGGCGCGGCGACCCGTCGCCGCGCAACGCCGAAGCGTGCCGCGGGGATCGCACTCGAACGTGGACTTCGCTCTCCACTAAATCAGTTCCGCGAACAACTCGTTGCACCGCAGCCGGCCGAAGGGGGTCAGCGCAGCGCGCGCGCCGCGTCGCTCCAGCACCCCCGCCCCCTCCGCGCGCTCCCAAGACTCCCGGAACTCCCCGGCGAGATCGATGCCGTACGCGGCGGAAAGCGCGTCGAGATCGACGCCGGACGCGGTCCGCAACCCGAGAATCAGCGCCTCCCGCGCGCGGCGTCCGGCATCGTATCCCTCCATGGAAGCCGCAGGGTCCTCCCCCGCGCCGATCCGCTCGAGATAGAGATCGACTTCCCTCACGTTGGCGCGCCGCTCCCCCCGGTAATAGCCGTGGGCGCCCACGCCGAATCCCACGTACGGCGCGTCGGTCCAGTACTTCAAGTTGTGGCGGCTCTCGTGCCCCGGGCGCGCGAAGTTCGAGATCTCGTAACCGGCGAACCCGGCCTCTTCGAGCGTGGCCACCGTGGCCTCGTAAGCCGCCGCGACCGCGTCGTCGTCCGGCGCCCGGGTCGTCCCCGCGCGCAGCGCGCGGGCGAGCGGCGTGTCCTTGTCGGTCTCGAGGAGATACACCGAAACGTGATCCGGGCCGAGCGCGACGGCCTCGCGGACCGTCCGCGCCCACGAGCCGAGGTCCTCCCCCGGCAGCCCGGCGATGAGGTCGAGCGCGACCGAGCGCAGCCCCGCGCCCTCGGCGAGCGCCAACGCCTCTTTCCCCCCGCGAGCGTCGTGTAAGCGGCCCGCGGCGGCGAGAACGCGGTCGTCGAGCGACTGGATTCCCACGCACACGCGGTCCACACCGGCCTCACGGTACCCTTCGAGTTTCGCCGCCGACAGGCTCTCGGGGTTCGCCTCGAGGGTGATCTCCGCCCCGCTCTCGAGATCGAACCGCTTCCTCACCGCCCCGACGAGCCGGCCGACCTCGGCGGCGGTCATCCGGGACGGCGTGCCGCCGCCGAAATACACGGTGTCGACGACGGAGGGGACGCCTCTTTGAAAGTCGAGGATCTCCCGCTCGAGGGCCGCGAGGTAGGGCGCGATCCGATCGTCCCTTCCCTCGATCGAAGCGAAGTCGCAGTAACCGCACTTCGCGGCGCAGAACGGAAAGTGGAGATACACGCCCGCCGACACGCCCCTCGCGACGGCCGCGCTCACACCTTTCCCACCGCTTCCCCGGGCACCCAGCCGTTCAAGCCGTTCGGGAGGCTCACCTGGATCCAGTCCTGCCGCTCCGAACGGATCTCGATGGCGAGCCCCTCGTGCACCGTGAACAGCACGGCGTTCCCTTCGCCCGGTCCCGCGCGGACTTCGACCGACGGCGACAGCACGACCGCCAGCGGGACCCCTTCGAGCCGCTCTCTCGTCGACCACCAGGAGACACCGCCGAACACGAGCAGGAACAGCAGGCCGGCGAGAACCCATCCCGCCACGGCGTTCCACCCGCCCGGCCGCGCGGATCGCCAGGCCACGAGCCCCGCGACGAGCCAGGCCAGCAGCAGGACCGCGATCGCCTGACGATCCGGCCCGGCGGCGTCCTGAAGCGAGCGCGCCATCCGGATCGGTGCGGCCACCTCGGGCGCCTCGACCCGGTCGTAGCAACGGCTCCGCGCCAGTTCGAGGTTCGCTCGGGCGTCGGCGTCCCGCGTGTCGAGCCGCCGCGCCCGCTCGAAGTGGAGAATCGCCTCCCCCAGTTTGCCGAGCCGGAACGCCGCGCACCCGAGGTTGTATTCCACCCTCGAGTCCCGGATCCCGTAGCGGAGCACGGTTCGGTACGCGTCGGCCGCCTCGCCAAACCGCCCCTTCTCGAACTCCGCGTTCCCGCGGGAGAACGTCTCCTCCGGGGTCTCCCCCCGAGCGGGCGCCGACACCGACAGCGCCAGCAGGAGAAGCGCGGCGGCGCGACCGCGTCGCCCGCTCATAACCCCTTCTCCAGCAGGTCCAAGATCTCCCGCGCCTCTTTCAGGATCTGGGCCTTCCGGGCCGCGCCGCCGGAGTCCGGCACGAACCGCGCGAAGTCGCACGTCTCGAGACAGGTCCGGAAGCGGCGCCTCGCCTCGAGGTCCACGTTGCGCCCGGCGAGCAACTCGTCGGCGACGTCGTAAGTGAGTCCCGCCGGCGGCCGGTCGAACCGGTCGGCGACGAATTCGACGAGGGCGCGCGCCACCCCCTCGTGATACGCCCCGGCGTCGGTCCCTCGGAGATAGTGCTCGGCCGCCTTGAGCCTCTTGCGCGCGACGGCGCGGGCCCGCCGCGCCCGCACGAGGCCGCGGTCCTGGGACCTGCGCGCGCGGTACCGCGAGGCACCGATCACGACGGGAAGCGCCGCCCAGGGGAGCACGAGGAGTACGATGAAGCCGGGCCGCCGGTCGAGCCGCGGGTGCGCGAGGGAAAGCTTCCCACGGAGCGGCTTGATGAATGCGATGTCGCTTCGCTCCGCCTTGATCGCGCCGCGCGCCACCGGGATTTCGGAGGGACGATCGCTGCGCCGCACGGCGAGGACCGCGGGCTCGCCGCGGGCCTCGCGGTAAACACCCGCCGCGGGATCGAAATACGCGAACCTCACCGCCGGCAGCCGAATCTCTCCGGGCGCGAGCGGCACGAGCACCCACTCCCAGGTCCGGACCGACCGGAGCTTGCCGCCGGCCGGGGTGGCCGAGTCGGTCACCTTGGGATCGAAGACCTTGAGGTCGGCCGGTGCGTCGAGACGCGGCGCCGGCACCGACTGGAGCGAGCCGTCCCCCTCGACCGTCACCTTGAACGCCACCGCGTCGTTGACCTGGGCCTCCGTGCGGTCGATCTCGGAGCGGAGCTTGAACGAGCCCACGGCGCCGCCGAAGTCCGCAGGCTTGCCCGCCGCGGGAAGCGGCCGGACCTTGAAACGCAGAGGCTCGCTCTTCCGGACGACCATGGACGAGCCGCCTCCCGTGAAGAAATCCTGGAAGAGGTCGCCCGTGGATCGCCGCACCTGAATCTGCGCCACGAACGGCTCGACCACGATCTCGCCGGGCGCGGTCGGGACGAGGAGCCGGCGGAGCATCGGGTACGCGTTGTACGTGCGCCCCGCGACCTCCGCCTGGTACCGCTCAGCGTTGGCGTCGGCGGGCACCTCCTCCACCCAGAAGTTCGAGAACGACGGGAAACCGACCCAGGAGAAACCATGGATCTCGACCCCCGACGCGTACAGCGTGACCGTGAGCGGGATCGGCTGCCGCACCCACACGTCCGTCACGCCCGCCTTGACCTCGAGAAACGCCTCCGAGGCGCCCGAACCGCTCTGGCGCCGCTCGTCGGGTTGCCTCGGCCGAGGCGCTCTCCCGTCGAAGCGCGGCGCCGTGAGCCCGCGCGCGACCTGGAAGCGGATCGCTTCGGTCCGCCGGATTTCCGAGCCGACGTACACGGCGATGGGCGGGATCTCGGCGGCTCCCGGCCCCTCCGGCAGCAGCGTGTAGCGAAGGACGACGCTGGCCGACCGCCGGACCTTGATCCCCTGCATCTCGAAGGACGTGCTGGTCGATTTGTTCGGGCCATTCAAGACCCGCAGGTTCGCCAGACGCGGGAGTTCCCGGATCGACACGTCCGGCAAATCGCTGCCTTCGACCTGAACCACGAGCGCCAGCGGCTCGGTATCGACCGCCCGCCCGGCGGGCTCGAGGTACGCCCGGATCCGGACGTCGTCCGCAGCCGCGGCTCCGGCTCCGGCGAGCATCGCGCCGACGAGCAACGCCGCGATCGAGAGGCGAGCGATCACCAGTCCTCCTCGGGCCCCGAGTCTTCTTGCTTCAAGCGACGTTCCGCCTGCCTCTTCAAGGCCGCCTTCTCCTGTTCTCCGAGCGAGTCGAGCAGGCTCTTCGCTTCCTCGGGGGTCATCCCCCCCTCGCGCTGCTTGTCCTTCCCCCCCTGCTTGCCGTCGTCGCCGGGCTCGGGCTTCGATTCCCCGGGCGCCTTCTTGTCCTCTTCGTTCTTCTTCTTGTCGCCGCCGGGAGCGGGTTGCTGATTCTGCTGCTGCTGCTGCTGCTGCTGCTGCTCTTGACGCTCCTGTTCCTTCTGCTGCTTCTGCTTCTGCGGGTCCTTCTGCTGCTGCTTCTTTTGCTCCACCGCCCGGAGCGACAGCTCCAGGTTCCGCTTCGCATCCCGGTCCCCCGGGACCGCCTCGAGCGTCCTCCGGTACGCCTTCGCCGCGTCGTCGAAATTCTCCTGCTTGAACAGCGCGTTCCCCAGGTTATACGACACCGAGGGGGAGAGAGTCGGTGCCGCCGACAGCAGCGCGCGCGCGTACTCCTCGGCCGCCCCCTTCCAGTTCTCCCGGCGGTAGAGGACGTTCCCGATGTCGTAGTGGAGCTCGGGCGCCTCGGGAGCCCCCACTTGCGCCTCGGTGTAGCCGCGGAGCGCATCCTCGTACGCCTTCTCGGTGTACTTCTCGTTGGCCTCCTCCGTCTTCCGGTGGGCGGTCCCTCCCAGAGGAAGCGACAGCGCGGCCATCGCCACGCTCGCAACCAGAGCGTGCATCATGTCCTCTCCTCCCGGCCGAGGCGCCACCAGGCCCCGCCCGTCCTGCGGCGATCGGACAGCACCGACGCCGCCAGCAGCGCCAAGAGCGCCAGCGCGAGCGGGAGCTGGAACCGCTCCTCGTAGCGGGCCCGCATCACCGTGCCGAACTCGCGGGCGTCCATGCCGGCGATCTCCTTCGCGATCTCGTCGACCTCCTCCTCCGTGGGGGTGGAATCGAAGTACCGCCCACCGGTCGCGAGGGTCAGCTTGCCGAGCGCGGCGTCGTCGAGCCGCGTCGTCACGAGCCGCCCCTCCCGGTCCTTCTTGTAGCCCGCCTGCGCCCCCCCCTCGCCTCCCTCCGGCACCGGAGCGCCTCGCCGCGTCCCGCAGCCGACCGCGAACACCCGCACCCCGGCGCGCTCCAGGAGCTTCGCCGCGTCGTCGACCCCTCCCTCGTGGTCCTCTCCGTCGCTGAACAGCACGAGGGCCTTGCCGCGCGCTTCCCGCGAAGACGCCGCCTCGCCCGAGAACGCCCTCGCGGCGGTGCGCGCCGCCTGCGCCAGCGACGTCCCCTTCGCCGGAGCCGAATCGATGTCCACCGTCTCGAGAAACAGTCTCGCCGCCTCCGTGTCCAGCGTCAGCGGGCAGGCGATCGTCCCCTTGCCCGCGAACGTCACGAGCCCCACGCGATCCCCGGCGAGGCGCCGGAACAGCAGATCGGCCGCGTGCTTCGCCTGCCGGAGCCTGTCCGGCGGCACGTCCTGGGCCGCCATGCTGCCGGACGTGTCGAGCGCGATCACGACGTCCACTCCCTTGCGCGTGACCGGCTCGAGTCGCGTCCCCCACTGCGGGCGCGCCGCGGCGACGATCCCGGCGCTCGCTCCCACGAGAAGCAGAAGAACCCGTATCGCCCGCCGGTGCGGGCTCACCTGCTCGAGAAAGCGCGCCGCCCGGTCCGCTCCTCCCGCGAATCGCGCGAGTGCTCTGGCGCGGCGCGCGGAAAAGAACAGCGCCGCCCCCCCGCCGAGCGGCACGAGGAGGAGCAGCAAGAGAATCCACGGCTCGGCGAACCGCATCAGGGGATCCTCCGAAGCCTCGTTGCGGCGAGAAGCGCCTCGCCGAGGAACAGCATCAACGCGGGAACGAGGGGGAGGGGGAACAACTCCGTGTACAGGACGCGGACACGGCTCTCGATCCGCGTCTTCTCGAGGGCGTCGATCTTCGCGAACACCTCCCGGAGCGCCTCGGGGGCGGCGGCCCTATAGTAACTCGCGCCCGTGGTCGCGGCGATCCGGGTGAGCAGCGGCTCGTCCAGTTCCTCGCGAAGCATCACGTACCGTTTTCCGAACGCTCCCGACACGGGATACGGCGCCTCGCCGAGGGTGCCGACCCCCACGGTGTACACGCGGACACCGAGGGCTCTCGCCGCCTCCGCCGCCGCCTCGGGCCCGATCTGCCCGCGATTGTTCCGGCCGTCCGTCACCAGGACGACCACCTTGCTGCGCGCCGGGGAGGAGCGGAGGCGATGGACCGCCGTGGCGAGTCCGAGCCCGATGGCGGTGCCGTCGTCCTCCTGCACTGCGAAGTCCACGTCGTCGAGGAAGCTCCGCAGCATCGCGTGGTCGAGAGTCAGCGGGCAGCGCGTCGTCGCGATGGCCGAGAAGGCCACCAGCCCGACCCGGTCCGAAGGCCGCCCGTCGGCAAAATCGGCGACGGTCCGCTTCGCCACCTCGAGCCGGTTGAGCGGCCGGAAGTCCTCGCAGCGCATCGATCCGGAGTGGTCGAGCGCGACGACGATGTCCACCCCTTCGGTGTGCACCGTCTCCTCGCGAGCGCCGGCCTGCGGCCTCGCCAGCGCCAGCACCAGAAGCACCAGCACCGCTCCACGCACCCAGGGAAGCGCCCGGTCGACCCGCACCCACGGGCTTCGGCCGAGCGCCGACAATTCGGCCGCCCCGGGCAGGCGGAGCCGAGGCGAGTGGCGCATCCTGCCGCGCCCCATCCACCAGGCCGCGGCCACGGCGAGCGGAAGGAGCGCGAGGGCCCACGGCGTGGCGAAGCGGAGCATCAGGCCGCTCCCTTCTCGGCCGACCGGGGCTCCTCGGCCGGGCGAGTCGCGTCCACGATCCGGTACGCCTCCTCCACCGAAGCGCGGCATCGCTCGGGATCCGGCCTCTCCCGGGCGAACTTCACGCCGTCGCACCGTTCGAGGAGCGCGCGCGCGGAGCGGATCGCCTCCCGCGGCGCGCCCGCCTCCTCGAGGAGGACCGGGATCTCGCCGCTCGTCCGCTCCATCAGCGCCACCCGGTAGCGGCCGGACAGATAGAGTTTCAGGATCCTGGACAGCTCGGCGAAGAAGAGGCCGATCTCCCCCTCGTTCGCGAGACGCCGCTCGAGGAGCCGCTTCAGTTCCTCGTACGCCCACACGTGCGGCGGCAGCCGCCGGAACGGGTCCACCGGCGCGGGGACTGCGGCGAGGGCGGGGGCGAATCTCCGGTAGAGCCACCAGGCCGCCCCCGCAACCGCCAGGATCGCCGCGAAGATTCCGAGGCCGGCGTAGAGCGAGCGATAGTCGGCGGGCATGGAAGCCGGAGGCTTGAGGTCCGCGATCTCGGGTTCGGCATCCGCTCGCGCCTCTTTCTCTTCGAGAACGCTCCGGATCTCCATCGCGAGCGGCTGCGATCTCAGCACCGACGGTCCGCCCGGTCCCTGGACGCGGACTTCGATCGCCGGAATCTCGACCGACCCGATCTCGAACGCGGCGAGCCGCGCCTTGAAGAGGTAGCGCGCCGTCGTGCCCGCCGGTACCGGCCCTTCCCAGGAGGGGTCGGACACCGCGAACGGCCCGAGCTCGGACCCCGGGTCGGGGCGCTCGGCGGACCATCCCGAGGGGACGGTCACCTCGAGCGTCACGTCGATCCGGTCGCCGACGGTCGCGGATTGCGACGACGCCCTCAGCACCGCGGTGCCCTGCGACGTCTCGCCGGCGCTCGCCTCGGCACCGGCCAGGACGAGCAGGACCACGGCAACAGCGAGCCTGCCCTTCACCCTACCCTCCCGCTCTCGCCACGCGCCGCGCGCGCTCCCTGAAGAAGCGCACGAGCGGGCGGTCGTAAGGCTCCGCGGTCGACAGCTCCAGCAACTCGACCCCCGCGCGGCGGAGCGCCGCGACGGTCCCCTCCCGATGCGCCGCCGCCCGCTCGGCGTAGGCGTGCCGCACCGCGGCGCTGCCGGCGTCCAGCAGGGCAACCGCTCCGGTCTCGGGGTCCTCCGCCGCCACGAGGCCGACCGGAGGAAGCGCCGACTCCCGGGGATCGGCCACCGAGATCGCGACGACGTCGTGCTTCCTCCCCAGGATCCTGAGGGTTCGCTCGTAACCCCGATCCTGGAAATCGGAAACCAGGAACAGGACGGCGCGCTTCGTGACGACCCGCCGCAGCACCTCGAGCGCGCGGGCGATGTCGGTCCCCCGCCCGGCCGTCTCGAACGCCAGCAGCTCGCGCAGGACGCGCAGGGCGTGCTCGCGACCGCGGCGCGGAGGCACGAACCGCTCGACGCGGTCCGTGAAGAGGAGGAGACCGACCCGGTCGTTGTTCCGGATCGCGGAGAACGCCAGGAGCGCCGAGACTTCCGCCGCCATCTCGATCTTGGTCGCGGCGCCGGTCCCGAAACGGGCGGAGCCGCTCCCGTCCACCACGAGCATCACGGTCAGCTCGCGCTCTTCGGTGAATTTCTTGACGAACGGGTGCCCGATCCGCGCCGACACGTTCCAGTCGATGGTGCGGACGTCGTCCCCCGGCTCGTACTCGCGCACCTCCGCGAACTCCATCCCGCGGCCGCGGAAGACGGAGTGGTACGAGCCGGCGAGGCTCTCGTCCACGACCTTGCGGGTGCGGATCTCGAGCCGCCGGACGCGCCGCAGCACTTCTCTCGGCGTCACGGAACCTCGACCGCGTCGAAGACGCGCTGCACCAGCTCGTCGGCGGTGACCGACTCGGCCTCCGCCTCGAACGAGAGGATCAACCGGTGGCGAAGGACATCGTGCCCGATCGCCTTGATGTCCTCGGGGGTGACGAAGCCGCGTCCGCGCAGGAACGCGTGCGCCCGGCCGGCCGCGACCAGGTAGAGCGTGGCGCGGGGGGAGGCGCCGAATTGCACCAGCCCCTCGAGATCGAGCTTGAAATCCTTCGGCCGGCGGGTGGCCTGGACGAGGCGGACCGCGTAGTCCTTGATCCGGTCGTCCACGTAGATCGAGAGCATCGCGTCGCGCGCGCGGGCGAGGTCCGGAATCGACACCACCGCGTCGGCGGTCGGCTCGGCGGCGCCGCTCATCCGGTCGAGGATCTGCCGTTCCTCCTCGGAGGTCGGGTAGTCCACCTTGAGCTTCAGCATGAAACGGTCCACCTGGGCCTCGGGAAGCGGATACGTCCCCTCCTGCTCGATCGGGTTCTGGGTCGCGAGGACGAGGAACGGAACGGGAAGCGGATACGTGCGATCTCCCAGCGTGACCTGCCGCTCCTGCATCGCCTCGAGCAACGCGGACTGCACCTTCGCCGGCGCGCGGTTGACCTCGTCCGCCAGCACGAAATTGGCGAACAGCGGCCCCTGGCGCGGCACGAAGGTCCCTTCCTTCTGGTTGTAGACGAGCCTCCCGGTCAGGTCCGCCGGTAGCAGGTCCGGCGTGAACTGGATCCGCTGGAAGCTTCCGCGGACGGCCGCCGCGAAGGTGCGCACGGCGAGCGTCTTGGCCAGACCCGGGACCCCCTCGAGCAGGAGATGCCCTCTCGAGAGAAGGCCGATCACCATCCTGTCGAGCAGGTAGCGCTGGCCCACGATCACCTTGCGGACCTCGTTGAGCAGTTGCTCGACGACCGCCGCCTCCCGCTGGACCCTCTCCTGGATCGCCTGAACCTCCTCGTTCATTCCGCTTCTCCTCCGTTCCACGGCGGCAGTCGACCCGGCTTTACTCGTTGCGGCCACAAGACTTAAAACAACTCCTCATTTTAGGACCGGTCCTGCCCCGTGTCAAACCGACGCGACCTCGCGGCACCCGCAGTCCGGATGAAAAACAGGCGTCCGGAACCTATATTCGCGGTGGCGCACCGCGACATGCGGAAGGCGGAAGACGTTCTTCCGCGCGCCGGGGCGACGTTGAATGAAGAAAAAGCTCGCGGCCTCCTTTCTGCTCGTGACCTGCCTGTGCACGGTGGCGGGGGTCGTGATTCCCCTTGCCCGGCACGATCCGTTCTGGGCTCCGGCGCTCATCGTGAGCACCGACCTGGCGATCGGCCTCTGCGCCGCCTGGATCGTCTCGCACCTGCTCACGAGGAATCTGCGATCGCTCGCGTCGGCGGCGACGATCATCAGCCGCGGGGACCTGACGCGCCGCGTCGAAGTGCGTGGCTCGGACGAGACCGCCGATCTCGCGCGATCCTTCGCGGCGATGCTCGACAGCCTCCTCAACGTCGTCCTCGAGGTCCAGTCGGCGGCAGGCCGGATCAACGAATCCGCCATCTCGCTCTCCGCTTCCTCGGAAGAGATGAACGCGGCCACGGAGGAGATCGCGGATGCCGCCAGGACGATCGCTCGAGGGGCCGAGGAGCAGGCGGAGCAGGTGGCGGGAACCGTGGCGACGACCCGGGACCTCCGGCTGGCGCTCGACCGGGTCGCCGCCGGCGCATGGGATGTGGACGAATCCGCGGCGATCGCGGCGCGCAAGGCCGCGGGGGGCGCGGTCGATGCGCACCGCGTGGCGGACGGCATCGCCGCCCTCTCGGGAAAGATCGCCACCGCCGCCGCGAACGTCGAAGGGTTCCGGCAGCAGGCGAACGAGATCGGCAAGATCGTCGCTTTCATCGGAACGCTCACCCAGCAGACCCACATGCTCGCCATCAACGCCGCCATCGAGGCCGCGCGGGCGGGGGAGGAAGGACGCGGGTTCGCGGTCGTGGCGGAGGAGATCCGGCGGTTGTCCGAGAGCGTCTGCGGGTTTGCCGAGCAGGTCTCCGCGCTCAACGAAGGGGTGCTTCAAGGCTCGCAGGAAGCGGCGCGAGAAATCCGCGAGAGCGTCGCCGCGGCCGACGACGCCCGCGCGATCGTCGACAGCACGTGTGCCTCGTTCGAGCAGATTCTCGACGCGACCGAGGCCACGGCCCGGTCGGCGGACGGCATTGCCAAGCTGGCCGAGCGGCAGCGCGGCGCGGCGGAGGTGGTGGTGGCGGCTCTCGAGCGGATCTCCGCCATCGCCCGCCAGAACGCCGCCGGCACCGTCGAGGCGTCCACCGCCACGTCGCAGCAGAACGCGTCGATGCAGGCGATGGCCACTTCGGCGCTCGCGCTCGCGCGTTCGTCGGATCACCTCAAGGACATGATCACCGTCTTCAAGGTGAGGTGAGGGGACCGATGCCCGGCCCCCCGCCGTCGGCCTCCGGACGAGAGCGGCTTCTCGTTCTCCGTCTCGCTTCCGCCCGCTACACGCTCCCTCTGGCCGCCGTATCGGATCTGGCCGAGTGCTCCGGGCTCCGGCCGGTGCCGGGAGCCCCCAATTGCGTTCTGGGCCTGTCCGCCTGGCGTGGCGGCGTCGTCACCGTTCTCGACCTGGCGTGCCTTCTGGGCGCGGCGCACGATCCGGGAGCGCGCTGTCTCGTCCACCTCGCCGCTCCGCTCGACCACCTCGCCTTCGCGGTTCCCGTGGCGCCGAAAGGGGTCTCCCTTTTCGACGCCGAAGCGGAGGCCACTCCCCTCCCTTGCGACGCGGCGGTTCCTCTCGATCTCGACGGCCTGCTCGCCGAGGCGGAGTCCGCCGTCGCGGCCGCCTCGCGAGCACGGTGAGGACGTGGATCTCTCCCGCTACCAGGATCTCTTCGTCGCCGAGGCGTTCGATCACCTCGCGGCGGCCCGGGAGATCGCAGGCCGCCCCGGCGGCTTCGCAGGGGAACCCGGCCCTCTTCGCGATCTGCTTCGCCACACGCACTCGCTCAAGGGGATGGCGGCGTCGATGGGGTTCGCTCCGATGGCCTCCCTGGCGCACGCCATGGAAGACCTGCTCGCCGCCTGCCGCGACACCGATCGTGCCGTCGACGGCGATCCGGCAAACCTGATCGTCGAGGGACTCGCCTGCCTCGAGCGGATGGTCCGCCACGCGGAAGAACGCGCGCCGGTTCACGATCCCGACGCCGCCGACATCTCCCGCCGGCTCGCCGCGACGCTGGCGGACACGGGCGCCAGGCCCGCGGCCGCGAGCGCGGCAACCTGCGCGGCAACCCCCGCTCGACACCGGTTCGCCATCGAGATCCGTCTCGCGCCCGCCGCCCCTTCTCCGCCTCTCCAGGCCGCGATGGTGCTCGGTCGGCTGGGAAAGCACGGGCGGCTGCTCGGGAGCGATCCTCCCGCGGCGGCGCTGCGTCTCGGCCACGTCGCCGGAAGGCTCACGGCCCACATCGAGACCACGGGGACCGAGGAGAGCCTCGAGAACGAGCTTCACGAGATGGGGGATGTCGAGTCGTTCCGCATCGAGCGCCTCGACACGGCGATCCAGCCTCCCAAGGCCGGCGCGCGGAGCGTCTCGTGGACCCGCGTGCGCTCCGATCTTCTGGACCGCCTGGCGGAGCGGATGCTCGACCTGATGTTCGAGCAGGGACGGCTCGCCTTGGCCGTCGGCGATTCCCACGACCGCGAGGCGGTGGAACGGCTCGGCCGGTGCCGCACGCTGGCCCGCGGGCTGCACGCCGACGTCGCCGAGATGCGGCTCGTCCCGTTCGAATCGCTGGCGCAACGCCTGTCCGGGTCGGTCGAGGATCTCGCGCGCCGTCTGGGAAAGCCGATACGCCTCGACATCGAGGGGCGGGCGGTCCGCCTCGATCGCACGATGCTCGAGGCGCTGGCCGACCCGCTCCTCCACATGGTGCGGAACGCGGTGGACCACGGCATCGAATCCGCCGAGGAGCGCGCCGCTGCCGGCAAGGAGCCGTCGGGGCACCTCGAGCTCGCGCTGGCGCGCCGGGCGGAGCGGATCGTGATCACCCTCGAGGACGACGGGCGGGGCTTCGACGCGGGGACGCTCCGTCGCACCGCCGTGGAACGGGGGATCCTCTCCCCCACCGAGGCCGCCCGCCTCGGAGAGGACGAGTCCCTGATGTTGGCGACGCTCCCCGGTCTGTCGACCGCCGAGATTCTCACCGACGTCTCGGGTCGCGGCGTGGGACTCGACGCCGCCCGCGCCGCCATCGAGGCGCTCGGCGGGAGGCTCGAGATCCGTTCCTCGGCGGGACGAGGGGCGCAGATGCGGATGCTACTCCCCTTGACGCTCGCGCTGGTCCCGGCGCTGCTCGTAAGAAGCCGCGGGCAACTGTTCGCCCTGCCCTCTTCGGGGGTCGAGCGGATGCTCCCGCCCCCGCCGGCCGGCGCCACCGCGGAGCCTTCGCCGGTCGTCGTGCGGCTCGACGAACGCCTCGGCCTCCCCCACGCCACGACAGCGGCCGGGGACACCGGCCCGGCGCTGCTGTGCCCGACCGGCGAACGGCCTCTGGCGCTGATCGTGGACGAGGTGCTCGGTCAGAAAGAGATCGTGGTCAAGCCGCTCCGCTCTCCGCTAGGACTCCTCGAGGAGTACTCGGGCGCGGCGCTGCTCGAGGATGGATCGATCGTGCTGGTGCTGGATCCGCCGGCGCTGCTGGCGCGTGAGGGGGCGCCCCCTATCCGACGTGTTTCTCGACGAGACGGCGGATCTCGTCCTTCGGCAGCGCGCCCACTTTCTGATCCACCACCCGTCCCCCCTTGAAGACCAGCAGGGTCGGAATGCTGCGGATGCCGAACCGGTTCGAAAGGTCGCCGTTCTCGTCCACGTTCACCTTGGCCACGACGGCGCGTCCAGCCATTTCCGTTGCGATCTGCTCGAGCGACGTGGCGATCGCCTTGCACGGCCCGCACCAGGCCGCCCAGAAGTCGACGAGCACCGGCCCCTCGAGGCTCTTGATCTCCTCGTCGAAGTTGTCATCGTTCAGGTGTACGATCGGGCCGTCCGCCATTTCGCCTCCTAAAACGCGACGGTCTCGCGCGGAAAGGTCGCAATCAACATAGCATGCCCGATGTGCCGCCTCGACCCGCCCCCCCTTTTGCCCGGCGCCGTTTCGGCCAGCACTTCCTCGCGGACCCGCGCACGGCGACGCGCATCGTGGAAGCTCTCGCCCCGGCGCGGAACGAGCCGGTTCTCGAGATCGGCCCTGGACGCGGCGCGCTGACCGCCCCCCTCCTCGAGGCGGCGGGCCGCATCGCCGCCGTGGAGCTCGACCGGGACCTCGCGCGAGAGCTGCGCGATCGCTTCGAGGAAGACCGCCTCGTCCTGTTCGAGAGCGACGTGCTCCGTTTCCCCCTTCGGGAGGTCGCGCCCGCCCTCGGCCATCCCGACGGATCGCCTATCGCGATCGCGGGGAACCTCCCCTACAACATCTCGAAGCCGGTCGCCTCGAAGCTGGTCCGCGAGCGCGCGCATGTCCGGCGCGCGGTCCTGATGTTCCAGCGCGAAGTGGCGGAGCGCCTCACCGCGGCACCGGCGACGAAAGCCTATGGCCCTCTCACGGTGCTCGCCGGTCTCGCGTACCGCGTGACCGCCCTCTTCGACCTCTCGCCGTCCGCGTTCCGTCCCCGTCCCGCCGTCTGGTCCACCGTCACCCGCTGGGAACGCCGCGATCCGGACGAGCTGCCGGACCCCGTCGAGCAACCGCTCCGGGCCTGCCTCGCCGCCTGCTTCGCGCGCCGCCGCCAGACGCTCTTCAACAACCTTCGCGCCGCCCTGCCCGGCGGCGCCGCCGACGCCCGCGCCCTCCTCCTCGAGGCGGGCCTCGACCCCGGCGCGCGCGCTGAGACCCTGCCGGCCGCGAGCTTCGTCGCCCTGGCGAGACTGTGGCCGCGTCACCTCCCGCCGCCCGAGTGATGCCGCGCGACTCACGGTGACCTTCGGCGGGTATCCTCGCCCCCTCGACTCCGGACTCCGGCGTGGAAAATCCGGTAGCGTCGCCGGCGAGTCGGAATCCCCGCAGGGCAAACTTCCGATCCCCACCCGACGCGGGTCTCCGGGGGACACCCCCGGACCCCCGGCAACCACCTTTCCCGCGGATCGGAGGACCGATCCACGGGAAAGGCGGTTTCTATTCGCAAACCCGACCCGAGCAGGGGCTCGACATCGGACTCTTGAGTGGAGACGTCGGTTACGAGCGGGGTTCGGCTCCGGACTCCGGCGTGGAAACATCGATTACGGACGACGGTCCGCCGTCGTTCGTAATCGATGTTGCGCGGGCGTTCGCCCGCGGAGGAGACAAATCCGGTAGCGTCGCCGTCGAGTCGAAATCCCGCATGACAAACTTCCGATCCCCACCCGACGCGGGACTCCGGGGGACACCCCCGGCCCCCGGCAACCACCTTTCCCGCGGATCGGAGGACCGATCCACGGGAAAGGCGGTTTCTATTCGCAAACCCGACCCGAGCGGGGTCTCGACACCGGACTCTTGAGTGGAAACCTCAATTACGAGCGGGGTTCGAGTCCGGACTCTTATGTGGAAACCTCCGTTACGGACGGCAGTCCGCTGCCGTCCGTAACGGAGGTTGCGCGGGCGTTCGCCCGCGGAGGAGAAAAATCCGTTAGCGTCGCCGTCGAGTCGAAATCCCGCATGACAAACTTCCAATCCCCACCCGACGCGGGCCTCCGGGGGACACCCCCGGCCCCCGGCAACCACCTTTCCCGCGGATCGGAGGACCGATCCACGGGAAAACTGGTTTCTACTGGCAAACCCGACCCGAGCGGCGGTGCGACATCGGACTCTTGCGTGGAAACCTCGGTTGCGAGCGCGGTTCGGCTCCGGACTCCGGCGTGGGTATCTCGGTTGCGCGCGGTCCTTTTTGATCGCGAGATCACGCGAACCCCCGCTCTGCTATGATTTTGCCGTCGCACGTCGCTGGCTAGCCGCGGGAGGCTTGGGAGCTCGGTTGTCCACCCCAAACCGCATCGAGATCGTCCCTCTCGGAGGACTGGGCGAGTTCGGCATGAACCTGATGCTCTACCGCCACGGGGAGGAGTGCATCGTCGTCGACGCCGGGATGATGTTCCCGGGGGCCGAGCACCTCGGTGTGGACGTCGTGATCCCGAACCTCACCTACCTCGACCACTGCGGCACGATCCACGGTGTCGTGCTCACGCACGGTCACGAAGACCACATCGGCGCGCTTCCCTATCTGCTGGCGCGGCGCGCGGTGCCGGTTTATGCGGCCCCCTTCACGCTCGGCCTCGTGAAGAGCCGGCTGAGCGAGCACGAGATCGGCGTTCGCGGACTGCTGCGGCCGCTCCCGCTCGACGGCACGCCGCTCGAGCTCGGCCCGTTCACCGTCCTGGCGCTCCCGGTCACGCACTCGATTCCGCAGGCCGCCATGCTCGTTCTGAGGACCCCCGTCGGGACGGTGGTCCACACGGCCGACTTCAAGCTCGACCCGACTCCGCTCGACGGGCCGGGGGTGGACCTCTCGATGCTGGCGCGGCTGGGGAACGAGGGAGTGCTCGCGCTGCTGTCGGACAGCACCAACGCCGACCGGCCCGGCTTCACGCCGGGAGAGCGCACCGTCGTTCCCGCGCTCGACGGTCTCCTCGCGTCGGCGAGCTCTCGAGTCTTCGTCACCTCGTTCGCGAGCAACATCCAGAGGATGCAGCAGGTGATCGAGCTGGCCGCGCGCCACGGCCGGCGGGTCGCCCTGGTCGGCTCCTCGATGCTCTCCCACTCGGAGGTCGCCGAGAGGCTCGGGCTCCTCAAAATCCCCGCCGGGCTTCGCGTCGCCGCGGAGACCGCGATGAACCTCCCCCGCGCCGGCGCGCTGATCCTCGCCACCGGATCGCAGGGGGAGCCGATGTCCGCTCTCGCCCGCATCGCCGTCGACGCGCACCGCGACGTCCGGGTCGAGCCGGGGGATCTCGTCATCCATTCCGCGCGGACGATCCCGGGAAACGAGAAGAGCGTCGCGAGGATGATCAATCATCTGTTCCGGCGCGGCGCCGAAGTCGTCACGCAGGCGGACGCCCCGGTGCACGTTTCCGGCCACCCGGCGCGCGAGGAGCTGAAGCTCCTGCTGCGCCTGCTGCGGCCGAAGTTCCTGATCCCGATTCACGGGGAGTACCGGCAGATGTGGGAGCACGCGCGGGTCGGGCGCGAGGCGGGAATGGAAGAGGGGCGCGCGATCCTCGCGGACTCCGGGGACCTGATCGCGCTGACCGAGAACGACTGCCGGGTCGCGGACCGCGTGCCGGTGGGGCAGGTGTTCATCGACGACACGCTCGAGGAGGTGGACCCGTCGGTCGTGAGGGACCGCCGCAGGATCGCGGAGGACGGCATCGTGGTCACCGTGGTCGCCGTCGACCGGAAGAGCGGCGCGGTGAACGGCACCCCCGAGATCATCAGCCGCGGGTTCCTTCCCGAGAACGGCGACCGGGACGTTCTGGAGGAGGCGCGCCGCGTCGTGGCCCAGTCGCTCTCGGACGCCACCCCCGAGGAGCGGACCGACGAGGGGCTCCTCAAGGCGCGGATCGCGACCGATCTCAAGCGGTTTCTGCGACGCAAGACGCAGCGCCGCCCGTTGATCGTCCCCGTACTGGTGGAGTTGTGAGCGTGGACGCCTCGAACCGCAGGCGGCAGAAGCGCCACGGCCTCGGCGAGGTCGTGGGCATCCTGTTGCTCACGCTGGCGGTGGTCGTCCTGCTCGCCCTCGCAACCTACGACACCCGAGACGCGAGCCTCTTCCACTGGCTCCCCGAGAGCCGCCCCTCGAACAACTGGGCCGGCTGGGTCGGCGCGTCGATCGCGGAGGGGCTGGTCCAGTGCTTCGGCCTCGCCGCGTTCCTCCTCCCGCTGATCCTTTCGTTGGTCGGCTGGAGCCGGCTTCGCGGGCGGGGATTCGCCGCCTCGTACGAGAAGCTGCTCGGCTACGCGGTGGTGCTCGTTTCGCTCTGCGCGCTTCTCGACCTTCTCTACGGCTCCGTGAGTTACGGCGGAAGCACGCTGTCCGCCGGAGGGGAGATCGTCGGCCGCGGCGCGGCGAGCGCCCTGGTCAAGCTCCTCGGCTCGACGGGCGCCCCGATCGCGTCCGCGGGGATTCTCGCCGCCGGGATCGTTCTCGCGACCCGGTTCTCGTTCATCGGGGCCGGGCAGGTCCTCCTCCAGGCGATCGCCGCCCTCGGGCGCCGGTTCTCCGCCCGCCTCGCCGTGTTCCGCGAGGCGAGGCGCCGCGCGGCCCAGAAGCGAGCCGTCATCAAGAAACACGCGAGGCGTCCCGGCTCGGGAGGGGCGGTCGCCGGGACGGACGAAGAGCCCGCGGCTCCCGCCGAGACGAAGCCCCGGCCGTCCATCCGCGTCCCGCAGGACCCGGAGCTCGTCACCGTGAAGCCCGCGCGTCCCCCGGTGCCCGTGAACCCGCCGAAACCGGCGCAGGCGCCCGGCCGCCAGCCGCAGCTCCCGATGGATCGCGGCGACGGAGGGATCGCCCTCCCGCCGATCGAGCTCCTCAACGAACCGTCTCCGCAGCAGGGGGAGGACGAGAAGGAACTGCTCTCCCGCGCCCGGCAGATCACCGAGAAGCTCCGCGAGTTCGCGCTCGAGGGAAGCGTCGTGGCGATCCACCCGGGGCCGGTGGTCACCACGTTCGAGTTCAAGCCCGAGGCCGGCGTCAAGTACTCCAAGGTCACGGGGCTCGTGGACGACCTCTGCCTCGCGCTGAAGGCGGAGTCGGTTCGCATCGACCGGATGCCCGGCCGGTCCACGATCGGGATCGAGGTCCCGAACCGCCACCAGGAGACGATCTTCCCGCGGGAGCTCGTCGCCTCGGAGCGGTTCAAGAACTCGAAATCGAAGCTGTCGCTCGCTCTCGGCAAGGACATCAGCGGCGGCGTGTTCACCGCCGAGCTCGATCGAATGCCGCACCTTCTGATCGCCGGGGCGACCGGCGCCGGGAAATCGGTCGGCCTGAACGGGATGATCGCGAGCATTCTGTACAAGGCCACGCCGCGCGACGTCCGCTTCATCATGATCGACACGAAGATGATCGAGCTGGGGATCTACGCCGACATCCCCCACCTGCTCGTCCCCGTGGTCACCGATCCCAAGGCCGCCTCCGTCGCGCTGAAGTGGGCGGTGCGGGAGATGGAGCAGCGCTACAAGAAGCTCGCCTCGGTCGGCGTCCGGAACATCGAGCAGTTCAACGCGCTGCTCTTGCAGGAGCCCGGCCGCGCCATGCGCGACGAGCGGACCGGCGACCAGGTCCCGCTCGCGCACCTCCCCTACATCGTCATCGTCATCGACGAGATGGCCGACCTGATGATGGTCTCCTCGGCCGACGTCGAGGAGTCGGTGATGCGGATCGCCCAGATGGCCCGCGCGGTCGGGATCCACCTGATTCTCGCGACGCAGCGCCCTTCGGTGGACGTGATCACCGGAACCATCAAGGCGAACTTCCCCGCCCGGATCGCCTACCGGGTGTCCCAGCGCGTGGACTCGCGAACCATCATCGACCAGGGAGGGGCCGAGCAGCTGCTCGGGCGGGGGGACATGCTGTTCCTGCCGTCCGGCTCGGCGCGCCTCGTCCGGCTTCACGGCGGCTACGTGACCGAGGCCGAGCTGAACCGGATCACCGCGTTTCTCAAGAAACAGGCGAAGCCGGTGTACGACGAGAACGTGCTGCGCGAGCCGGAGGAACAGCGGCACGGTTACGACGGCGGGGAGCGCGACACGATGTTCCTCGACGCCGTAAGGATGATCCTCCAGGAAGGGCAGTGCTCGATCACGCTCATCCAGCGCCGTCTGCGGCTCGGCTACGCGCGTGCCGCGCGGATCGTGGACATGATGGAGCAGGAGGGGGTCATCGGCCCCGCGGACGGCAGCAAGCCGCGCGAGGTCCTCGTGGGGCCCGAGATCCTCGAGACCCTCGAGACCCGCCGGCCGTGAAGCTTCCGTCCGCGCCGGCGCGCCTCGCGCTCGCCGCGGCGGCGATCGCGGCGGCCGGCATCCTCTCGCACCTGCCGCTGGCGGGCGCGGGGTACGTCCAGGACGATCACCTCGCGGTCGAGGACAACGCCGTCGTCACCCGGGGGGACGTGGGCGCCATCTTCTCCGGCTCGTACTGGCAAGGGGCCCGCGGCGAGGACCGCACGCTCTACCGGCCGGTGACGATCCTGAGCTACGCCCTCGAGCAGAAGCTCACCGGTCGGCCGAGCCCGTTCGTCTCCCACCTCGTCAACGTCCTGCTGCACGTTCTCACGGCCCTCGCCCTGGCCGCGCTCGCCCGCAGGATCGGGGGCTCGGGGGCCGCGGCGACCGCCGCGGGGCTTCTCTTCGCGCTGCACCCGGTCCTGACCGAGGCGGTCGCGAACGTCGTCGGGCGGGCCGAAATTCTGGCGGCGCTGTTCACGCTCGCGGCGCTCCTCGCCCAGAGCGCCGCGGCCGCCGCGGGAAGCGCCGGCTCCCGGCGGCTCGCATCCTGGGGAGCCGCGGCCTGCCTGTTCCTGGCGCTCGGCTCGAAGGAGACCGCCATCGCCGGTGTGGGTCTCCTCGCGGTGCAGGAACTGCTGTTCCGGCCGCCGTCGGCCGGAAAACTCCGCCTCTGGCTCGTCGACCGCGCCGCCGCGCTCGCCCCTTCCGCCCTCGCGGTCGTCCTCCACGGAATTCTCAGGATCCGGGCGCTCGAGGCCGTGCTCCCGCTCCAGACCGTGCCCGCCGCCGACAACCCGCTCGTCCGCCTCGACGGTGTGGAACGGATCGCCACCGCTCTCGCGATCGCGGCGCGTTACGCCCGGCTGCTGATCCTCCCGGTCCCGCTCTCCGCGGACTACTCCGGCCACGTCATCGCCGCGGAGGAAAGCCTCCTCGCCCCACGCCCCCTCGCGGGCGCGGCGTTCCTGGCCACGTGGCTCCTTCTCGCGGCGCTTCCGATCCTCGTCCTGGCCACACGCCGGCGCTCCGCCGCCGCGCGCGCGAGCGTCCCGGGGCTCATCCTCGGGGTCTCCTTCGCCGCCACGCTGTTTCTGTTCCCGTACCTCGTGATCGGCAACCTCCTGTTTCGCGTCGGTGCCGGACTCGCGGAGCGTTTCCTCTACCTCCCCTGCGCCGGTTACTGCCTCGTCCTCGCGCTCGTGACCGGTCGCGCCGCCGAGGGGGAGATCGCGTTCGCCCCCGGCAGCCTCGCGCAGCGCCGCCGCCTCGTCGCTCTCTCCTTGACGCTCCTTCTCTCCGGCTTCGCGATTCTCACCGCCACCCGCTGCTTCGAGTGGCGCAGCGATCGCACCATCTTCGAGGCGGCCGCGCGCGTCAACCCGGCGAGCCCGCGCGCGCACTACATCGTCGCGACGCTCGACACGCGGGAGGGGCGCTCCGCCGACGCGCTGCAGCGGATCGAAACCGTGCTGCGCCTCTGGCCGGAGTACCTCGCCGCCTGGGTTCAGAAGGGGGTGGTCCTCGGCCAGCAGGGGGACAGCGCGGGGGCCGAGGCCGCCTGCCGCGAGGCGATTCGTCTCGCGCCCGAATACGCGCCCGCCCACTCCAACCTGGGTATCGCCCTTCACCGGAGGGGAAGGCTCGCCGACGCGGAGCGGTCGCTGCGCAGGGCGCTGCTCTGGGATCCCGCGCTCGACCAGGCCTGGGCGGAACTCGGCAACGTCCTCTTCGAGCAAAGGAGGTTCCGCGAGGCCGCGGAAGCCTACGCCCGCGCCCGCGCCCTCGGCCGCTCCGCCGTGACGCCGCGCTTGCGAGAGGCGCGAAGGCTCGCGGGGGCCTGACCTCCAGCTCGCGGCACCCGCCCGCCTCGCGTGGGTCCCTCCCGCGCGACGCCGCCCACCGCACGAGAACGGCTATCTCAGGCGGGAAGGCGCCAGACGCCGGGGATCGGGGTCGCGCAGTCGGGGCAGGCGCCCGTGCCGGTGAGCCGATTGCGAAAGACCCGGAACCCGCGCCGTTCGATGAGCGTCGCGCCGCAGCCGTGGCACCGCGTGTCCTCGAGCCCCTCGATGCGTCCGGGGAGATTCCCGGCATAGACGTAGCGGAGCCCGGCATCCCGCCCCGCCTCGACCGCGCGGAGCAGATCCTCGGGAGTCGTGTCCTTCCGCCCCAACATCCTGTAGTCCTCGTGGAACGCCGTGACGTGCCAGGGGAGGTCGGCCGACACCCCCGCGAGAAACGAGGCGATGTCGCGAAGCTCCTCGTTCGAGTCGTTGAACCCGGGCACGACGAGCGTCACGACCTCCACCCAGAACCCCTTCTCGCGCAGCAGCTTCAGGGTGTCGAGGACGACGTGGAGCCGTCCGCCGAGCGACCTGTACGCCGCTTCCCGGAACGACTTCAGGTCGACCTTGAAGAGGTCGGTGACGGGACGCAGGTAATCGAGCACTTCCGGAGTGCCGTTCCCGTTCGAGACGTACCCGCAGACGATTCCCCGCCCCTTCGCGAGCGCGAACACCTCCGCCGCCCACTCGCTCGTGATCAGCGGCTCGTTGTAGGTGCTGACGATCACCGGCGCGCGGCGCCGCACGGCGAGATCCACGATCTCTCCCGCCAAGACGTCGCGCGCCGGCGCGATCGCCCGCGGGTCGCGGAACGTCTGCGACGTCAGCCAGTTCTGGCAGTACGCGCAGTGATAGTCGCAGCCGAGCATCCCGAAGGAGACCGCTTCCGACCCGGGGTGCACGTGGAAGAACGGTTTCTTCTCGATCGGGTCCACCGCGAGGCCGGCGACGTACCCCGACGGCACCCGCAGGTGGCCGCCCCGGTTGAACCGGACCTTGCAGACACCGTCGTGTCCGTCGGGGACGAGACATCGGTGCCCGCACGCGTGGCACCGCACCTTGCGTTCGTGAAGCCGTTCGCAAAGCGACCCCTCGCGCGTCCTTGCCGCGAGTTCGTGCTCGAGACCGGCGACGGCCGGGTCGGTGGTCCGGGGCATCGCTCCCCTCCCGTCCGGCGGCCAGTTTACTCCATCGCCGCGCCGGGAAAAGAAAGAACGCCTCCGCTTCCGGGGCATGGGCCGGCCCGGAAGCCGGTACGATTTTTAGCTCTATGAGCTTGCCCTGAAGGGGCGGAAACCTTTCGGAATCCGTGCGGCGGCCCTTGCCGTAAATGTCGTTCCACGACCCCCCGAAGTCAACGTGGAAAATGCCGACAACTCCACTCGGGGACACCGAATCGCGCACCGATGCTAGGATTGAGCGATGAGCCGTACCGCCCTACGCTGCGCCGCCCCCGCGCTCATCCTCGCCGCCATCGTCCTCATCCCCTTTCTCGGCAAGGCGTTCACGATCGACGACACGTTGTTCCTGAGGCAGGCCGGGCACCTCCTGTCCGACCCGCTCCACCCGACCGCTTTCGAGATGGTCTGGTCGGAGTTCGCGGCGCCGCTCAGGATGTCCGCGATCATGCCGAGCGGCCCCGTCATGGCGTATCTCCTCGTCCCCTGCATCCTCCTCGGCGGCGCGGAGTGGATCGCGCACCTCGAGCAGCTCGTCTTCTTCGCCCTCGCGATCCTTGCGACCGCCTCTCTCTCGCTCCGTCTTGGCGGCTCGAAGGACGCCGCGCGAGCCGCCGCGCTGCTCCTCGCCGCCACTCCGGCCGCGATGGCGATGGCCGGCACCGCGATGCCGGACGTCCCCGCGATGGCCCTCGGCGTCCTCGGCGTGGAACGGTGCCTCGCCTGGCGCGACGAGCGCCGCCTTCATCAGGCGGTCGCCACGGCGGCTTGGCTCGCGCTCGCCGCTCTCGCCCGCTCGCACCTCGTTCTTTTGCTCGGCGCGGCCGCCCTGCTCGTTCCCGGCGACTTCCTGGTCTGGCGCCGCTTCAAGGAAACGCCGCGGGCGGCCTGGATGCCGCTCGTCGCCGTCCCCGTGCTGGTCCTGGGAGCCGCCCTGCTGACGCGGGATCCAGCCGGAGCGTCCACCGCGCTGATGGGGGCCGCCCGGACGTTCAGCTCTCCCGCGAACCTCGGCCGCAACGTCACCGCGTTCGCCGCGCACTGGACGCTCGTGCTCCCCCTCGCCGTCCCCTGGGCGGTGCTGCGCCGGCGCGCCCTGCTCCGGCAGCCGTTCCTCTACGTCGCCACGGTGGCCGCGGGGTTCCTCCTTCTGCTCGAGGGAGAGGCGCACCGGCTGTTCTACATCGCCCCGGCGGCCGGACTCGGCGCCGCGGTGCTGTGGGACGTTCTGGCCGACGGCCGGCGCCGGCGCGATGCGGTTCAGATCGTCCTCGGGCTCTGGCTCCTCGTCTCGCTACCGGTCACGCTCTACCTGCACATGCCCTCGAAGTACTTGCTCGCCTCCGCGCCGGCGGCCGCCATTCTGGTGGGACGATTGCTCGCCTCGCGCCCGGCCGCGTTCCAGCGCGCGCTCCTCGGCGCGACGGTGGCGGCGGGGCTTCTCCTGGGAGTGTCGATTCTCCGCGCGGACGCCGCCTTCGCGGGGTTAGGGCGGCGCGCGGCCGCCGAATTGATCGCGCCCCACGTCGCCGCGGGGCACAACGTCTGGTTCGCCGGCCACTGGGGGTTCCAGTGGTACGCCGAGAAGGCGGGCGCGCGCTGCCTCACGATCACGCCGCCCCGCCCGCTGCAAGGCGATCTCGCGGTGTCGAGCCTGCGCACCCGCGGCCATGCCATCCACCTCTTCCCGAAGCGCAAGCTCCTCGCCACCCTCGAGGACGACACCCCGGGGGGCCGCATCATGAGCACGAACCTCGGCTCCGGCTTCTACTCGAACTCGTGGGGCTACCTCCCTTGGGCGTGGGGGAACGAGGTGCTCGACCGCTTCGACCTCTGGGAACTCGAGTAGCTCATGGGGATGGTTCTTCGCGTTCTTCCTGCCATCCGGCTTCCGCGGCCTCGTTGACCAGGTGGTCTGGCTGCGGATCGCGATGGCCTGCTTCGGCGTGACGGCTCCGCGCGCTTCCCGCGCCTCTACGCCTCCGCGGAGACGCTCATCGGAGTCTCGGGGATCAACGAGTCGTTCTTCCCGAAGCGCCTGCCGGCGCCGCCTCGCGACATCCCGCGCACCCTCCCCGGCGAACCGGCCGGTCATCGTACCATCGGCACGAGAGCGCGCGGATGGTAGGATACCGGCCTCGTCCGGGCGCGGGAGCGGCTGTGTTCAAGGGGAAGAAGGTCGTCGTCGTGATGCCGGCGTACAACGCCGCGCGGACTCTCGTGCGCACCTACGACGAGGTGATGGCGCAGGAGGTCGTCGATCTCGTCCTGGTGGTGGACGACGCGAGCCACGACGACACCGCCGAGATCGCCCGCTCGTTGCCCCACGCGAAGGTCCACGTCCACGAGCGGAATCGGGGGTACGGCGCCAATCAGCGGACCTGCTACCGGCTCGCCCTCGAGGAGGGGGCGGACATCGTCGTCATGGTCCACCCGGACTACCAGTACACCCCGCAGATCCTCCCCTCGATCGTCGCGCTGATCGGCAACGGCGTTTACCCCTGCGTTTTCGGCTCGCGGATCCTGGGGGGGGGCGCGCGCCGCGGCGGCATGCCGCTCTGGCGCTACGTCGCGAACCGCGCCCTGACGCTCTACTCGAACGTCGTCCTCGGAGCGAAGCTCTCGGAGTACCACTCGGGCTACCGCGGGTACTCGCGTGAGATCCTGTCGCGCCTGCCGCTCGACGCGAATTCCGACGACTTCGTGTTCGACAACGAGATGCTGGCCGAGGTGCTCTGGCTCGGCTGCGAGATCGGCGAGGTGTCCTGCCCCACCCGGTATTTCGCCGAAGCCTCGTCGATCAACTTCCGCCGCAGCGTCCGTTACGGGCTCGGCTGCGTGACGACCGGCCTCTCGTATCGCCTCGCCCGCTGGGGGCTCTTGCGCTCGGCGAAGTTTCCACCCCTCGCCTGACCCCGACCCCGTCGGGCGATCAGGGGGAGTCCCCCTCGGCGCCCGCGTTCCCTATCAGGCGCACGTCACCGTTCGCCGAAATCTTCAGGACCGGACGGTTCATGCGGCCGACCGGCCCCTGGGCGGCGGCGCCGCCGTCCTGCACGACGACCCGAGGCAACCCTTCCGTCTCGATGCGGCCGTACTTCGTCCCCGCCTCGACGCGGCACCCTCCCGACTGCGGGAACCGCACGATCACCCCCCCGCCTTCATTTTCGATACGGCTGTCCTTGACCGTCGGGACGGAGGCCCAGGACACCTCCACCTGCGCGCCGTCCGCCTCGACCTCCACCGAGCCGTTGAGGTCGGTGAGGCGCACGTCGCCGCCGCGGCTCGTCACCTTGACCTCGCCGAACACCCGGCTCGCCTGGACGCTGCCTGCATCCGCCTCGATCGTGAGCGGGCCCGTGACGTTATCGATCTGAATCGACCCGAACGACGTCTTGACGCTCACGTCGGCGCCGAGGTCGGAAAGGCGCGTCTTCACTCCGGCCCCCTCGACCGACACCGATCCCGACACCGACTGGAGCTGGACCTCCTCCGCGCCGGTGCTCTTCACGTCCACCGTTCCCTTGTTCGTCGCTCCGCGAAGCGAGCCACCGAACAGCGTCACGCGCAAGGAAGCCTCGAGTTCGCGGAACTCGACGTCTCTATCGCTATCGATCGAGATCGCTCCCTTGCATCGCGCGAGCTTCAGCGGCGCGCCCGAAAGCGACAACTCCGCGTCGCGGCCGAGGCCGGCGAGCTCCGCCTTCCCGCCCCGAAGCCGCAGCCGGCAGAGCCCCCGGACCTCGTCCACCTCGAGTTCCACGTTGTCGAGGTCCCCGTCGATCCCCGCTCCGACACCGCTCACGGTGGCCGTTCCGCCCGTCACGCGAAGCGACAGCGCGCCGGCAACCCCCGCCACCGTGACGTTCAGTTCCCGCCCGAGGATCGCCACGTCGCCGCCGCTCCGGCTGACGTTGACCGTCCCTCCCTGGATCTCGGCGGTGAGAGCCCCGCCGACGTTCCCGACATCGAGGCGGTCCCGCTGACCGCGCACCTCCACGTCCCCCGCGACGCCGCTCACGCCGATGGTGGAGCCGTCGATCCTGAGGATCGACTTCATCCCGGGCGGCACCCACACCGTGAGCACCCTCGGCAGTTCCCGCGCCCCCTCGGGCGGCGCCATGCGAAACGTGCCGGCATCGTCGAGCCAGATCGCGACCGGCAGCGGCGCCTTCGTCGCGCCCCCCATCGTGCTCTCGAACGAAAGGCGCCCCGCGCCGCCGGGGCGCAGCACGATCTCGCCGCGGATCCCCTCGACGATCACCCGCCTCTCCTCGGTCACGGGAACCGCCGCCGCGGCCTCCTCGGCCAGGAGCGTCGGGCCTTCGGCCGCGCTCGCGGAGAACCCCGAGAGCACCGCGAGGATCGCCGCTCCCGCCACCGCGCCGACCTGCCTCGAAACGAAACTCACGTCCCCTCCTCGCTCGCCGCGAGCCGCTCGAGCGCGTCCCGCGCCGCCTCCTGCTCCGCCTGTTTCCGGCTGGTCCCTCGTCCCGCGCCGAGGACCTCCCCGCGGACCAGCGCCTCGGCCTCGAACTCGCGAGCGTGCGCCGGCCCCTGGGTCCCGACGACACGATACCGCGGCGTCTCGCGAAGCTTCCCCTGGACCGTTTCCTGGAGCCGCGTCTTGTGGTCCTCCGCCGCGAGGTCGCGCTCGCAAGCCGCCTTCAGCGCGGCACCGAGGTGGCGCTTGACGAACGACCGCGCCGCGCGGACCCCGCCGTCCATGTAGACCGCTCCGAGCACCCCCTCGAACGCGTCCGCGAGCAGCGACGGTTTGTCGCGCCCCCCCGAACTCTCCTCGCCGCGGCCGAGGCGCAGCGCCTCGCCGAGCCCGATCCGCCGCGCCGCCTCGGCCAGCGCCTCCTCGCGCACCACCGACTGCTTGCGCCGCGTCAGCACCCCCTCGTTCGCGTGCGAATCGTGGCGCACCAGCCAGTCGCCGACGACGAACCCGAGCAGCGAGTCCCCCAGGAACTCGAGCCGCTCCCAGTCGTCGCCGTACCCTTCCTTCCTCTCGTGCGCGCGGGAGCGGTGGGTCAGCGCGCGAGCGAGCAGCGCCGGGTCGGAAAAGCGATACCCCAAGCGAGCTTCGAGGTCCTCGCTCACCGCGCCGCCTCCGTGCCGGGAGGATCCTTCACCTCGTCCGACAGCTTCTCGAAATCGCGCCGCGGCCGCGCCTCCCCCTCGTACCGCTGGCCGTCCCGCTCGAGCGTGAACGCCGTGAGCGAGAGGCCGCCCGGAGCGACCACCCACTCGTCGATGTAGTGGACCGGCTTTCGCGTGGGGCCGGTGGGCGTTCCGATGCACTCGACCCTCAGGTACCCGCTGCCGGGATCGACCGACGCTACGAAGCGGCGATCGTAAAGCCTCTCCCCGTCCTGGACCTCCTCGCACAGACCGTCCCAGCCGCAGCGCACGGCGTAGCTCCCGTCCGCGGAGCGAACGCCGATCCGGACGAGCCAGCGCTCCCCCTCGCGCGCGATCGCGATCGTCGAGCGGATCCTCTCGTTCCCGCGCCCCCAGGTTCCCTCGTACCCCGTATCGCTCAACCGCGGCTTCCCGGCGCAGCCCGCCGCCGCCAGTGCGATCAGCAGCGCGGCGACGCCAGGGCGCGATCCTGTCCATCCGGGTCGTTTCTTCATGGCGCTCCCACGCGATTCTACACGCCCTCCCGCCGGACGGTTCGCCAAGTGGAGCCGAGCGTGTCGATGGGACGGAGGAGGTTTTCCGGGCGCTCGAGGAAGGACGTCGAAGAAAAGGCCTGGGAGGAGAACGTGCGTCCGCAGGTGCGAGGATGGCGAGTTGACGACGCAGCGCGAGGTTCTCGACCCGAAGATCGAACCGAGACGCTACGAGACGTCGGAGCCGATCGAGGAGGGCGGCGATTCGGGGGACCATCGCGACAGGATGGAGGGTCGCGGGAGCGGGGTCGACGACGCCGCGGGCCGGGACTGGTGGTGAGATCAGCCGAGTATCAACGGTTCACTTTCAGGGCGGATGGAGTTGTGGCGAAGGACACCCGGGAGGTAAGCGGCGGCGGCGAGCACGACTGCGAGGAGGAGCCCGACCGACGGCGACGTCACGGACCCACCCCCGCCCCGCCGAACCGGTAGACCAAGAACGAGTAGCCGATCCGGTCCACGGGGCGGTACCGGTCGAGCCAGTCGGAGGCCGCGCCCTCCGCGCGAGCGGTCTCGCGGCCCCGCACCAACGCCTGGACGCTGATCGCGTACAGCCCAGGCCGCGGGGCGACCAGCCAGTCGTGCGCCGTGACCGGTTCCGACCGGATCCCGTAATACGCGGGGTTCCCGTTCCAAGGGTAGAGCAGGCGGATGGCGTCCACGCCGTTCCGGTTCATCCAGAGCTTGAGCCGCTTGAGATCCTGCCCCCAGTCCAGATTCGAGTCGTCCAGGATCTCGTACCCGCGGGAGGGCCCCCCCGCGGCCGCGTTGAAGTAGGCCAGCTGGTCGGGGTGGACCCTCAGGGTCCCCGCGGCCAGCACCGCCAGCAGAGAGGCGGCGACCGCCACGGCGGCGCGGGAGCGCAACGCGGCGGGACCGAGCCGGCCGGCCCAGACGAACAGCAAGGGCATCGCCGGGATGAGGTACCGCACGCCGATGTCCGCGGCCAGCGCGATCGTGCCCCCCGCCCACGCCGCCGCGGGGAGGAGGAGCCAGAGGGCGTCCCGCCGGCCCGCCGCGCCCCGGCCGCGCAGGGGGAGCGCGGAGAGAGCCAGCGCGACGAGGGTCGGCAACGGAGTCTTGGCCAGGAAGGCGATCGGGAAGTAGAAGGGGAAGCCGCCCCGGCGGAACGTCCCCAGAAGGTAGTCTTCGTAGTTCGGGTCGTGGTCGGCCTGGACCCGGAGCAGCCCGCGGAAGTAGACGAGCGGGTCGGCGGGGAACAGGTAAGCGGCCCAGACAACCGCCGCCGCGAGAACAGCGATCGCCGCCCCCTCCACGACGGCGCGGGCCCTCCTCTCCAGAAGCAGGAGGGCGAGGAGGACGGGCAGCAGCAGGACCGCGGAGAACTTCGAGGCCAGCGCCCCCCCGAGCAGGAGACCGCCGAGGACGAGGTGGACCGGGCCCCCGCCCCGCACCCGGCTCCACAGGTGGTAGAGCGCGGCGGTGGCGAACGCCGCCACCCCCACGTCCATGGTGACCCACCGGGCGTGCCCCACGACGACCGGACAGAAGGCGTACAGCGCCGTGGACACCGCCGCTCCCGCGGCGCCCCACAGGTCCAGGGCCCAGATCGCCACGTAGACCCCCAGCGCGATTCCGAGCAGGACGACCGGCAACCTCCCCAAGAACAGGAGGCGATCGGCGTCGTTCCCGTAGAGGAAGCGCGCCCCGAACCCCCACTCGTCGGGCGGCTGCGCGGTCCAGCCAGGGTCGGCGAGATCTAACCGGGGGCCGACGGCCAGGAGCGGCAGCGCCGCCAGCAGCTTGATTAGCGGGGGGTGCTGGGGGTTCAGGCGGAGATCGCCGGTGACCAGGTAGGTGTAGCCGGCGGGAAGATGGCTGGTCTCGTCGCTGGTGGCGGTGAAGACGGCCAGGGGGAGGAGGACCTGGAGCGCGAAGGCGGCCAGGAACAGCGGCGGCAGGAACGCGATCCAGGTCCGGTCCTTGGACACGCGCGGGATCCTAACACAGAGCGGGCCCTGCGGTAGGGTGGTCGCCTCGGGGATCAGCCGCGCCCGCATCCGACTCCCTAGCCCGGATTATTCATGAAGAACCGTAGCGAGACCGCGGAGATGCCCGTCATGCTTGGCGCTCGCAGGACCGAGGACCCGACGCGTACTGTACCGTACGTGGAGGGTCCGAGGCCCGAGAACGCCGAGCAGGGCGGGCAGATACGCGGCCGCAGTAGGTTCTTCGTGAATAATGTGGGCTAGGTCGGGCCGGTTCGCGCCGCCCTACGGAGCGTGACGACAAGCAGGGCGCTGCACACGAGGCCCAAGGGCAGCAGGCTCAGCGGGCTCTTCGGGAAAACGAATTCACCGGCGTTGAAGGAATTCCATTCCGACTGGACCGACCCCGGTGGGAAGAGGTGGTAGTAGGACCCCTCATAGGCGCCCTGAGGGTTGACGGAAACGGGCCCCCGGAAGGTCGCTAGGGATAGCCCTCCTCCGTCGTCGCGGGCCATGGAAATCTCCGCGTTCCGTCGGGAGGAGGCGATCCGAGCTGCACGCTCGGCCGGGGCGATCCCTCGAGAGGCCAGGTCGCGGTCCTGCTGCTCGAGGGCCGAATTCATCATCGCGCGGAGGATCGGTCCTGGACGTCCCGTCAACAACAGCGGTAGCTCGTACTCCACGAGCGGATTGAACATCCACTGGGGACGGTTCTGGACTGCGGCGACGGGGCACTGAGGATCGACGGCCGTGCAGACCAGGGTGGCGGCGACGGAAATCAGCGCGAGAGCGGACGTCGTCTTGCGATATCGCTGGAATCCGAAGACAAGGGGAAGAACGAGGAAGGGCAGGGCGGGCGTCAGGTAGCGTGGACCCACACCGAATCCGCCCTCCCAGTCATAGAAGCAGATGTTGAACAGAAGCAAGAAGGCGACAACGGAGCCGATGAGCCAGCCTTCCGCGCGGTGTTTCCCATCGCGGAACAGACGCACGAAACCGGGGAGGGCGACGAGCAGAACGGGCGAGGTGAAGAAGAGGCCGCGGAAAGGCGAGAACAGGATCGCAAGGAGCGCGGTCGGGTCCGGAGCGACGAAAACCCCGAGGAACATCCCGCTCGAGGCGAACATCGGGTTTTGGTAGCGGTAGTTCGTGGTGAAGGGCGTGCCGAAGCACGTGAAGTTGTAGGCGCAGACGAGCAGGAAAGGCAACAGCACGCCGAGGCCGAACCCGAGCCATGCATGCCTCCTCCGGACTCCGAGGACAAGATAGAAAGCGAGCAGAACGACGACGACCGCCATCATGTAGTTCGTGATCGCTGCGAAGCCGGCGCAGAAACCGGCAAGAACGATCCGGGCCGGGATTCGATCTCTTGCCGCGGCGTCCTCGACAAGGGGACTCGTCCTTCTCGAGGAAGAACGGTCGGATGCGCGCTTCGCCTGGAACAACAAGTAAAAGGCCGCGAGAAGCATGACGGCGACGATGTTGTGCTCGAACATCATCGTTGCGTAGGAGAAGAACATCGTCCCCGAGGCCAGGGTCAAGGTCGCAAGCGCGATCGGAAGCGGATCCTCCCCCAGAGGAGCACGGCTGAACGATAGAAAAGGACGCACCCTAATGCAGAAAGCAACCCCACGCTCAGGATCGAAGTGAGCCATGAATTGAGCGTAAGCGTCCACCAGGTGTCGGGGTCGGCGCCGATCAGACGCTCCAGGTGGTAGATCGCAAAGTACCCGGGAAACGCCAGGAACGAAGTGCCGGGCGCCTTGTTCGGGTAAAAGTGGCCGCCATGGTACGCGAGATCCCCGCTGGCGGCCCACTCGGAGACGGCCAGCACGGGAGCCGTTCCGAACGCACGACCGTCGACGCGTTGCATCCCCGACGGTGTGATGTCCCACACCAGCCCATGGGCCTTCTCTTCGATCGAAACCTCTCCAGCGCGAACGGGAAGGCGCTCCAGGCGAAGTGTCGGATCCTCTCCACGCGGGACTCGATAAACAAGATAGTCGTCGATCGAGAACCGCCTCTCCTCGACCATCGCCCGCACCATGGCAAAGCGTGTGTTCTGATTCCAGCCGCCTCCTTGATGGAAATATGCGAACGCGATCGTCGCGATCGCGAACAGAAGCGCCTCGACTCGCGCGGACTTCACGATCCGACTGCTATCCGCGCGAACGCGCCACGGCGACGAGCGAGAGCCCGGTCGGCAAGGGCAGGCGATCTTCCCGCCAGAGCCGGAAACGAGCGACGAAGCCGACGATCTCGCGCTTGATGCGCTCGATGCGGATCTCGATCTGGCGACGGGTGCGGGTCACGGCCCGTATCGTAGGCCTCGCGCGCCGCGGGGACAAGCCTCCTCGGCCGCGTCGTGGATCGGACGACCGGGGCGCTTTCGAAGGATCAGATCCGCAGCCTTCTCCGGAAGCACATCGCCTAACCGCTTCGTTCGGCGACCGTTCGAAATTGCATCCTGGCGGGGCGCACAGTCGAGAGTAGACTCGTCGCCATGCGCGCGCGCACGGTTGGCGGAATGGTGGTCCTCGCCGTCGGCGTCCCCCTGATGGGGCTCCATTTCGCGCGTTATCCTCCCGAGTTGCCGCACGGCGTCGCCGCCCTCGCGGCCGGGTGGCCGCAGGCGGCGAAAATCCTCGACATGGCGAAGACGCTCCTGGGCCTCGCCGCACTCAATCTCGCCGCCTGGACGCTCGGCGGACCCGTCGACCGCCTCCTGCGGCCGCCGTCGGATCGAAGCGAATTCGCGCCACTCTACCGGCTGGGCTTCGGCTTCGCGGTTTGCTCGCTCGTGGTCCTCGCCCTCGCCGCGGGGCATGCTCTCGCGGGGCCGGCGCTCGTCGGCGCGATCATGATTCCCGCCGCCCTCGCCGTCGTGTCGATCGCGACGTCGCGGCGCTCGCGCGCTCGCGCGGTCGAGGCACCGGCGAAGACGAGTTGGATCGTCCTCGCGGCCGTTCCCTTGTGCCTGAATGCGTTTCTCGGGGTCTTCTCACCCGAGCCGGGGTGGGACGCCCTGACGTACCACCTCGCGATTCCGGAGCGGTATCTCTTCGAGAACGGCATCGTCGTGACGCCGTTTTCTCACCTCACGGCCTATCCCTTCCTCATGGAGATGCTCTACGTTCCCGCTCTGTTCCTGAGAGGCCCCGCGCTCGCGACCCTGCTGCACTTCGAGTTCGGCATTCTCCTCCTCGCCGCGGTCCACTTCGCCGCACGGCGCTTTTCCCGAACGGCCGGGATGCTCGCGCCCGCGATTCTGCTCGCGGATCCGCTGTTCCAGCGCGAGTTGAGCTGGGCCTACAACGACCTCACCTTCGCGTTCTACGCGCTTCTCGCCGCGATCGCACTGGTCGAATGGGCGTCCGTCGAGGCGGATCCGCTGCCGCGCCGCGCAGGGGTGCTCGCGGGGATTTGCGTCCTGGTGAAGATCCAAGGCGCCTTCGTCGTGGGGTCGCTTCTCGTCGCGCTCTGGCTCTTCCCGCGACGTCGTGCGAGGTCGAACCTCGTTCCAAGCCTGTTCCTGGTCGCGGCGACCCTCCTGGTCTGCTCGCCCTGGCTGATCCGCAATTTCGTCTTCACCGGGAACCCCGTCGCCCCGCTCTTTCAGACGCTGTTCTACCCATCCGGTCGCGAGTACTTCGATCCGACCGTGATGGCACAAGGCACGGCCTTTCTGTCTCGCATCGGAATGGGCCGAAGCCTGGAAGCCTTCGTCATGCTACCGTGGAACCTGGTCATGCGAACGGTTCCCGAGGTCTACAGCGACAGCTTCGGCTATCAGACTCACGCCGCTCTACGTCCTCGGGCTGTTGGGCGCGCTCCTCGTGCCCGAGATCCGACGCAACGCACCGACGCGCGCGCTTCTCGCGGTGGGGGGCCTGCTCACCTTCCTTTGGTTCGTTTCGTTCCAGGAGGCGCGCTTCCTCCTTCCCGCCCTGTCCTGTTTCGCCGTGGCGGGAGGCATCGCGCTGGCCGCCCTCACGAAGGGGCTCTCGGGTTGGGGGCGGCTCGTCTTCGTGCTCCCCCTCGCGGGACTCGTCTACTGCCAGGCGCTCCTGCTTCAAGACCTGCCGGAACGCTACGGCTACGCCTTGGGCGGTCGGTCCATCGACGACTTCGCGGCCGGCGACCCGGCGGAGTCCGCCGCCGCGACGCTCCGCGGTCTCATGGGTCCGAACGACCGCCTCCTCCTGATCGCCGAGAGCCGGGGGTTCCGCTTCCACGGGCTCGACTACATCCCGTATCACATCAACGAAGGCTCCCCGGTGCTCCAGTGGATCCACCGTCAGGCCGACCTCGACGGGCTTCACTGCGCGATTCGAGACGAGGGCGTGAGCCACGTGCTGATCAACGTGGATCATCTCCGCCGTTTCCCGCCCCTCTTCCTGCCGTCCTATCGGGAGGAGGATTTCGCCGGAGATCTCGCCCTGGTGCAGGCGTTCGCCAAGACGCGCGCGCGGACGGTCTTCGCGGGGGGCGGGATCTGGGCCGGCGCCGTCTTGGCCCCCGAACACTGCCCGCCCTGAGCACGCGGGGGCGTTCCTGTTCCGGCGCCGTCGACATTCTGTAGACCTCGCGACGTCCGGGAACCCCCGATGACATGGTGCCAGGGCACCGGGCGCGCACGCAGCGCATGAGGAAATTTCCACCATCCCATGTTGTCGACAACATAGGATGCGGAATCCGGCACTCTCCGGTTTGGACCGTTCGCGATAAACTGGCGAGCCCATGCTCTTACCGCCGTCGAGCAAGCCCCTCCTCGCCGCGATCGTCGCGGTGGTTGCGATCGCGATCTACGCGAACTCCCTCGGAAACCGCTTCGCCCTCGACGACACCACGGTCGTGGGGGAGAACCCGCTGGTCCGCTCGCACGCCTTCCTCTCGATCTTCGCGGCGCCGTACCACTACGGCCCCGCCCAGATCGTGCCCACCGGCCTGTACCGGCCTCTCACGACCCTCAGCTTCGCGATCGATCATGCCGCGGGGGGCGATCGGCCGTTCGGCTACCACGCGGTGAACGTCGTTCTTCACGCCGCCGCGTCCGTCCTCGTCCTGCTCGTCGCCGCCCCCCTCGGCCTCGCGCCGGGCGCGGCGCTGGCGGGAGCGCTCCTGTTCGCGGTCCATCCCGTCCACGCCGAGGCGGTCGCCAACGTCGCGGGACGGGCGGAGCTGCTCGCGGCCGCTTTCTTTCTCGCGGCGCTTCTCGTCTTCGCGCGCGGCCGGGACCGGGACGGACGACCGCGCGGGAGAGCGCTGGCCGCAACGGCGGCCCTGTCGTTTCTCGCGATGCTCGCGAAGGAGCACGCGATCGTCTTCGTCGCGACCGCCGCGGCGTTCGAGATCCTGATGCGCCGCGATTCCGGCACGCCGCTCGCCGTCTTCGCCCGGGAGCGACAACGAGAGCTGGCGCGGACCTTCGCCGCTCTCTCGTTGCCCGTGGCCGCCTACCTCGCGATCCGGCAGGCGGTGCTCGGCGGCGTGCTCCTCCCGTCCGCCTCGGTCACCCCGATCGAGAACCCGGCCGTGGGCCTCCCGCTCCTCGAGCGGTGGGCGACCGCGCTCGCCGCCGCGGGACGGTACGCGCGCCTCCTCCTCTACCCGGCGAGGCTCTCCCCGGATTACGGGTTCGCGGAGACCGCGCCGGTTCGCACGCTCTCCGACCCGTGGCTCATCATGGGCCTCGCGTGCGCCGCCGCCCTGGTCCTCGGCCTCGCCCTCGCCTGGAGGAAGCGCCGCCTCGCCGCGTTCGCGATCCTGCTGGCGCTGCTCCCCTTCGCGCTCGTCTCGAACCTCCCGTTCACGATCGGGACGATCATGGCGGAGCGTCTCCTTTACCTCCCATCGGTGGGCCTGTGCCTCCTCGCGGGAGCGGCCTGGCCCGCGATCTCGCGCCGCCTGGGACGGCGCGCCGCGGCCGCGCTCGGCGCCGCCCTGCTCCTCGCGCTCGCCGCCCGCACCGTCGTCGCCAACACCGCGTGGCGCGACGACTTCACCCTCTACTCCCGCGCCCTCGCCGCCTCCCCGCGCAGCGTGCGCGTCCTCGGCAATCTCGCGGTGGAGCTCGCGACGCGCGGCCGCCTCGACGAGGCGCGCCCGCTCCTCGAGCGCGCCGTCGCCCTCGCCCCCGACTTCGTCCCCAACCGGATCAACCTAGCGGGAGTCCTCCTGAACCAGGGGAACCTCGACGCCGCCGAGATCGAGGTCCGCCACGTCCTCGACCGCGACCCGTCGAGCGCCATCGGGCGGCTGCAGCTCGACGCGATCCTCGCGAAACGAGGCCGCGGTAGCCGGATCGGGCCGGTAGCGCTCGTCATCCCCAAGGCGGCGGGGTTGCTCCGACAGATGGCAAGAATCGGGCCAACGGATCGACGACCTCGGTTGCTTTTTCGCAACCCGGCCGGCCCCGCCGCGCCTCGACCCTGTCCGGTCCAAGTGGTACATTCGAACACAGGACGGTGGAGTACGATGGCCGCCGGCGAAAAGGTGAACCGTGTCGAAATCGGACCGTAGCGGCGAAGACCTTTTCCACAAGCTCCTCAGCCTCCCCCCGGACAAACTCGCCGAGGTGGAGGACTTCGTCGACTTCCTCCGTTACCGCGACGACGGGGCGAAGCTTTCCGCCGCGGTCGGCAAACTTTCCGAGGACGCCTTCCGAAAGGTGTGGGACAACCCCGAAGATGCCGAATACGATCGGCTATAGCTTCGGCGACGTCATCCTGGTGCCGTTTCCCTTCACGGACCAGAGCACGACAAAAAAGCGGCCGGCGATCGTCGTGAGTTCCGACGCTTACCACGGCAGCCGGCCCGACCTCATCCTCGTGGCGGTCACGAGCCAGGTCCGACCCGTTTCCGACATCGGCGAGGCAGCCATTTCGGAATGGAGAGAGGCCGGGCTACTCAAGCCGTCCGTCGTCAAACCACTGCTCGCGACGGTGGCCAAGAGCATCGCGCTCCGCAAGCTCGGCAGACTCTCACCGGCCGACCTCGCGGCAACCCGCGAGGTACTCCGAATCATTCTGGGAACGTGAGCCGTTACGAAGTCGGCTCCCCCCGGCGGACGCCACCCCGCGACGACACGCCGTTGACGTCATGATCTTATATGACTATCTTATAGTCATGAAAAGCGCAGGGATCGCCGAGCTCAAGGCGCGGCTCTCCGAGTACCTCAAGGAGGTGCGGAGCGGCCGCTCGCTCGTCGTCATGGATCGGAACACCCCGGTCGCCCGCCTCGTGCCCTACGCTCCGGAGGGGGAGCCGCTCACGACGCGCCGGCCGCTCGGCAAGTCGCCGTCGCTTCAAAAGGTGCCGCTGCCGCGCCCGCTCGAAACCGGCGTGGACGTCGTCGAGCTGCTGCTCGAGGAGCGGCAGGGCGAGAGATGATCGCCTACCTCGACTCCTCCGTGTTGCTCCGCGTCGTCCTCGGCCAGCGCGACCGCCTCGAGGATTGGAGCCGGATCCGCGAGGGGGTCGCGAGCGCTCTCGTGGAGGTGGAGTGCCTCCGGACGCTCGACCGTCTGAAGCTCAGCGCGGGGCTGTCCGACCGCGATCTCGCGGCGCGCCGCGAGGCGGTCTATCGGCTCCTCGACGAGGTCTCGGTCGTCGACGCCGGGTCGCGCGATCCTGTCCCGCGCGTCGCAACCGTTTCCCACGCCGCTCGGCACGCTCGACGCCATCCACCTCGCCACCGCGCTCGCCTGGCGGGAGAGCGGACACCCCGGCCTGGTCATGGCGACGCACGACGCCGCGCTGGGGACCGCCGCGCGGGCCATGGGATTCGACGTGCGGGGCGTCGCCTGACGGGGGCTCCCCCTCGTCCCGGCGGATCGAGTCCGAAGGGACGATCGTGCCTGCCGAGCGCGACGCCGAACCTCGAGTCACCGCGCATCCAAGCTCCGGCCGGCGTGAAACACGTGGCCTCCGGTAGTGTGGATGGGTGAAGGTGCGCGAGGCGAGTCGCCCACGTCGCCGCGTTCAACTCCCCCCAGGCAACCTCGGCCTCCCCAGCCTCGGCCTCCCCCGCCGCGGCCCCTCCGGGCGTTCGGGCGGCTTGACCGCGACCAGGCGGACGTCGCCGTCGGCGACGACGCGGATCACCGCCGCGCCCCTCTTCCCGAGGTCGCCGGCCGCGCTTTTGCCGGTCTCGTCCGGCACGATTTCCGGCAGCTCGCTCTCGACGCTCCCGAAGCGGGTCCTGACCTCGACCCGTCCCGGCCCCCTCGGCGGGAGCGTGATCACGGCACCGCCGCCCGCGTTCTTCACGAGGCTCTCGCCCGACTTGGGGAAGGTCGCCCAGCCGGCGCGCACCTCCTTCGTGTCGGCGTCGAGCTGAAGGGTGCCGCCCAGCTCCGCGAGCGTCACCTCGCTCTTCCGGCTCGACACCTCGACCGGCCCCGACGCCCGCGCGATCGAGATGGTCCCGAACTCGTTCTCGACCCCGAGCGGCCCCGAGGCGTTCTCGATCGTCACCGCGGACGAGCTGACGTAGACCAGCACCTCGTCCCCGAGATCCTGAAGGCGCAGCTCGAGCCCCGTCCCCTCGATCCTCGCCGGCCCGCCGATCCCCGCGATCTGAAGCTTGCCCCCCTGGCTCCTCACCTCGACGAGGCTGCGCGCTCCTTTCCCGGTGACCTCTCCACCGTAGCTGTCCAGGTGAAGCGGCCCATTAAGATCCGCGAAGCTCACCGCGGCGTCGGTCACCACGTCGAGGTCGCCCGAGCAGTCGCGCGCGTCGAGCGGCGTCCCCTCGAGACGCACCTCGCTCTCCCCGCGGAGTCCGCCGAGCGCGATCTTGCCCGCGGTGGCGCGCACCTTCGCGGGCCCCTGCACCTCGTCGACCCGGAAGTCCGCGCCGTCAAGATTGGCCGCGAGCGCCCCCGTGACCGAAGCGATCGCCGCGGTGCCTCGCGTCAGATCGAACGTCGCCGCCCCGGCGCCCGAGATCTTCACGTCGAGATCCGTGCCGCGCACCGACACCGGCCCCGCGATCGCGGCGAGATCGACGACCCCTCCCACGAGATCGATGCCGAGAGCGCCTTCGATCCCCCGCCCCGTCACGGTCATCCTGCGCCCGCTCACCTCGAGCCCGGACGGGAGCCCCTGTAGCCGCACCAGCGTGTCGGTCCCGCGCACCACGAGCGCGATCCCGGCGGGCACGGCGATCTGGAGGTACCTCGTGAGAGGCTGCGCTCCCTCGACCGGCGCGAGGCGGAACGTGAGGCCGTCGAGCCACAACGCCACGGGGATCGGCGACTCGGCCCCATCCCGCGCCATGCTCGCGTAGCGGACCCGGCCCGCCTCCCCCGCGCCGAGGTAGATCTCCCCCTCGATCCCGTCCAGCACGAGCCGGTACTCGCTCTCCACCGCCACCTGCCCCGCGGGCTCGGTCGAGAGAAGCCGCGGCCCCTCCGCGCGCGCCGCCAGAGCGAGCCCGGCGGCGATCGCGAAGAGGGAGCGCGAGACCGCTCTCAACGCGCGGCTCCGGGCGGCACGCCCGCGATCGCGTCGGCGACCTTGTCGAACGAGCGCATCGGGCGAGCACGCCCCTCGTACTTCTCGCCGCCGCGCTCGACGGTGTACGACCAGAGCACCTTCCCCTGGGACTCCACCACGAGTTCGTCCACGACATGGACGTCCCGCTTCTCCGGCTCGATCCGCCTCTCGTCGTACGCCACCAGGAGCCGCCCCGTCGCGGCGTCGACGCGCGTCGTGAACTCGTAGGTCGCCATCTTCTTCCCCGAGAGCGTCTCCTCGCACCGCCCGTCCCAGCCGCAGACGACCGCAAACTTTCCGTCGAACGACCGTTTCGACCAGCGGAAGAAGTAGCGGTCCCCTTCCTTCGCAATGGCGACGATCGAGACGTTCCGGTCGTTCCCCCTCGACCAGGTTCCCGTGTAACCGGTGTCGCTCACCCTAGGGCGTCCCGAGCACGCGAGGCAGGCGATCAGAATGAAGGGTGACATCTTGCTTATTTTTCCGATTCTCGAGCGGGATGCCAAGCGGCAAGCGGACCCTCGAAGGATTGAAAGAAAACGCGGAAGATCCCCATTCATTCGCATGTCCCGTTCACCTCGGAGAACTGGAGGATAAAGCAGAAGGTCCCTCGATGGCCCGGAGCAGTTCGGGGTCGATCGTGACGCCGGCTTTCGCGGCGGCCGCGGCGGCGGCGCGGGCACCGTCGAGCTCGCCGGCGGCCGCGAGGGCGACCACCAGATTCGTGCGGCAGACCGTGTCGGAAGGATGCGCGGCGATCGCCTTCTCGAGGATCGGGACCGCCTCTCGCGCGGCGCCCCGCCGGATGAGCAGCCCCGCCAGGTTCCCCGCCGCCTCGGTGCTCGACGGGTCGAGCGCGAGCGCCTCCCGGTACGCCGCCTCCGCCTCCTCGACGCGCCCCGCCGCCTCGAGAATGCTCCCCAGGTTGAACCGCGCCGGCACCGACTCGGGGTCGGTCGCCGCCGCGCGCCGCGCGTCCTCCTCGGCGGCGCCAAGGTCGCCCGCCTGCCGGAACGACGTCGCCCGATTCGCCAGGGCACCCGCGAGTTCCGCTCGCGTCAGATCGGCCGACGGAATGACGAACGACAGGACGGCGAGCGCCGCGCCGGTCGCGGCCGCGATCCATCGCCTCCTCGAAGACCGCGGCGTCAACCCCGTCCCACGCGCCTCCGGAAGCGGAGCCCAGCCGATCAGCGCCGCGAATCCGCACCCCGCGGGGATACAAAGCACCATCGCCGCGGGCAACCGGTACCGGCTCGACGCATAGAACACCACCGGCGTCGCCGCGCAGGCGAGGAACGCGCTCCAGACCGCCGCCCCGCCGCTCCCCCGCCGGCCGAGCGCAACGAACCCCGCCCCGGCGAGCCCTGCAAGCAGAGCGAACGGCAGCGGCGCCGCCCACCTCCACGGGTCGGCGTCGAGAGCGGGGTTGTAGTCGAGGCCGTGCTCGGTGTTGTCGAGGAGAAGCAGCACCCGCCTCGCCAGGAGCACGACCGTGCCGGGAACATCGCTCGCCCGCACGCGAACCGCCTCGCGCCCCCACCAGCCGTCCGCCTCGACCGGATCGAGGTCCCGCCCGCTCCGCGCCCGGGCGACGTCGGTCGCCTCCCGCCTCTGCGTGGCGAGCGATCCCGTGAACCCCGCCGGCAGCGTGAATCCGCCCGTCGCCCCCGGCCCGTTGCCGTGATACAGCGTGATCCCCGAATTCGACGAGACCGGCACCAGGTGCCCGGTCGTGGACAGGTTCCTGAACGTCACCGGCAGCACCGCGAGCGCCACCCCGAACGCGAGCCCAGCCAGGGTCACCCACCGCCTGCGAACGGCCGCCAGAAGCGTCCAGGCGGCCGCCACGAGCATCAGATTGGGTCGGGTGAGGGCGGAACAGCCCAGCACGAGTCCAGCGCCCCACGGCGCAAGCGCCCGATAAACCCCACCCGCCCGCGCGGATGAAACCCCGGGCAGCGCCACGTCCCCGGCCCCAAAACAATTTGAAGAATCCGCGATCAAGACCGCCCCCGACAGCAGGAGCACCGCCATCGCCTCGCCCAGCGGCCTCGACGCGAAGAACAGCGCCGGGTGATACGCGACCGCGAGCCCCGCCGCCGCCAGCCCCGCCAGGTCCCCCGCGCGTTTCCGCGCCACCACCGCGAGCACCCCGGCCGCCGCCACCACCGCCAGTTGCTGCAAGAGGTAGAGCAGCCCGAACTGCCCGTCGAATCCTCGCCAGAACGCGGCGAGCACCGCGGGATAGAGCGGCGCCAAGTAGTTCCCGCCGTCCGGCAAGGCGGCGCCCGAAACGATCGCCCGCGCCCAGTCGAGATAGTACGCCCCGTCGAGCAGCGGCCGCGCGAACGCCGGATCGGACGCCGGCTGCGCGACGAGGTAAGCGACCCGTGCCGCAACCGCGACGCCGAGGAGGACGCCCAGCGCGAGCGCGAACCGCCTGCCTTTCATCGCAACGCCCTCTAAGGCGATTTCGGCGCCGCCTCGGGCGCGCCGTCCGCCGGCCGCGGCTTCGCCTGGATCAGCTCGTCACGGCCCCGCCCCCGCGACCTCCGGCGAAAGAGGGAGCCTCGACAACGCCTTCCGGAACCCGGGAACGGCGCGCAGCGGCGCGAGCATCGGCTCGCTCTCCAGCACCTCGCGGTCGCTGAAGCCCAGGGCGATCGCCTTCGCCAGCGCATCCCGGGCGCCGCCGGGATCGCCGAGCCCCGCGCACGAGACCGCGCGAACGACCTGGAACGAGGCAGCCGCGGTCGTCTTCGGATCCCGCAGCGCCTCGTCGGCGACCGCGAGCGCCTCCCCGTATTTCCGCGACGCGACGAGAGCCACGGCCAGCCGGTAGTGCAACGCCACCTCGCGCGGGTGGTCCCCGAGGCCCGCGCGGAACACCTCGACGGCCCTCGCGAAGTCGCCCCGCAAGGCCTCGACCTCCCCCGCCAGGACGCGGCCCGGAACGTACTCCGGATACCGCTTCGCCAGGTCCGCGGCAAACCCCGCGGCAAGCGCGAAATCTCCGAGACGGGCCCCCGCGACCGCGGCCTGTTCGAGCGCGTAACGGTTGGCGGGGTCGGCCTCCAGGATCCGACGGCAGAAAGCCAGCACGCCGGCGTAGTCCTTCTCGTCCAGCGCCGATCGGATCAACTGCAAGTCCCCCTCGAGATGAATCAGGGCCCGAGGGTCGGCCCCCCCCTTGTTCGCCGTGGTGACGCTGCCCCCGACGTAGCCGAGGCTCGCGAGCCTCTCGAGCGCGTCGCGATCGAGGGGAGTCGCCGTCGTTTCCGCCCGTGCGCTGGTCTTCTCCCAGCGGGCGAGGTCGGCCGCGAGCACCGTGGCGAGCTCTTCCGCGACGTCCGGTTGGGCATCGAAGAGGTTGTGGTTCTCGCCCGGGTCGGCCGCGAGGTCGTACAGCTCCGGTCTCCCGCTCCGTATGTACTTCCACCGGCCGCGGCGCAGTCCCTCGAGCGGGTGCCAGCCGTAAAGAAGCGAGCCCACGATGCTCTCGAAGTAGAGATCCCGGGTGGGGCCGTTCTTGCCGCCGAGTGTCGACCGCAGACTGACCCCGTCCATCGCCGCGGGAGCACCGGCGCGCGCGAAATCCAGGATCGTCGGCGCGACGTCCACGAGCGAGACGGGCTCGGACACGACTCGCCCCTTCTTCTGGCCCGGTGCCTTCACGATGAGCGGGACGTGGAGGGTGCTCTGGTAGACGAGGTTCACGTGCTGCTTTTCGCCGTGATCGTACAGACCCTCGCCGTGATCGCCGGCGACGATGACCAGTGTCGAGTCCCACAGCCCCATTTCACGGAGGGCCGACAGGGCTTTCCCCACCTCGCGGTCCATGTACGCGATCTCCCCGTCATAACGCCGGTCCCTGAACTGCGCCGAGAACGGGAACGGCGGTTCGTAAGGGGTGTGCGGGTCGTAGTAGTGGAGCCACAAGAAGAAGCGCTTCCCCTTTTGGCTCCGGAGCCATTCGAGCCCCAGGCGGGTCACGTCCTCCGCTTTTCTTTCCGCCGTGACCGGGAGGTCCTTCGCGCCCGGCTCGCTGAAGAGGTCCTGGTAGGACTCGAACCCCGCCTCGAGCCCGGTCCCCGCGTGCACCGGGTACGCCGCCGGGACCGCGCCGGTCGCCCACCCCGCCTCGCGGAGGATCTCGGCCACCGTACGGCTCGGCGGCCCCAGCTTGAACAGCCCGTTGTATCGCACGCCGTGGACCGGAGGATAGGTCCCGGTGAACATCGAGGCGTGGGACGGAAGCGTCACCGGGACGGGCGCGTTCGCCTGGTCGAACCTCGTGCCGACCGCTCCCAGGGCATCGAGCTCCGGCGTCACGCCGCCCGTATAACCGTAGCAGCCGAGACGATCCGCCCTCGTCGTGTCGAGCGTGACGAGGACGATGCCGCCCGCGTCCCGCGTTTCGCGGCAACCCGCGAGGAGAAGCAGCGCCGAAATCGAGGCGGCTCTCGCGGCGCTCCGCCTCGTCATCTCCCGTGTGCCTTCAAGAACTCCCCCCACCTCGGGTCCGGACGGATCGACGCGAGATCGGGATCCTGCTCGATCCAGCCCCAGCTCCGGTAGCCGGCGTCCACCGCGTCCTGGAGGTGCGTCAGCGCGCCCGGGGTGTCCTTCTGGAGCGCGCGGAGACACGCCAGGTCGTAGTGGACCTCGGGCTCCGCCAGGCCGAGCGAGAGCGTGGCCTCGAGAAGCGCCTGCGCTTTCGCGTAGTCCTTGTCGAGCATGAAGGCGTGGGCGGCCCAGTGGAGCGACTCCGGCCGATCGGAGTAGGACGCCAGGAGTCGCGCGGCGAAACGCGGCGCGAGGAGCTTGTTCTCGTTGACGACGGCCAGGTAGATTCGGTGCGTCAGCGCGGCGAAGTTCTCGGGGAGGCTCTTCTCGAGTTCCTCGAACTCCGCGGCCGTCTTCAGGGGCCGCCGCTGCGCGGCGAACTGCCGGAGCGCCAGGATCCTCCCGATCGTCGCGTTTCTACGTTCCGGCGGCGGAACCTCCGCGACACCCTCTCGCCCGAGAACGATGCCAGCGTCCAGGACCTTCTCCCTCATCTCCGGGGTCAGCCGCAGGTTCCTGGGCCCCGCGGGACGGGCCGCGGCGAGGGACCTCGCGCCGGTGCCCGCCGCGGTCGCTCCCCCGAGGTCCCGAGAGTCGAAGGTCCGCCAGCCACCCGCGTCCTCGACCGCCGTGAGCGTCGGCCAGGCGAACTGGTCATCGGTCGCCCAGGTCCAGGCGTAGCGTGTCCTCGAGCCCGATGCCGACGCTCCGCCGAGCAGGTCGGATCCTTCGGCGCGGGAACTGAGCCGGCCACCCGCGAGCGAGGCCAGGGTCGCCGCCACGTCGGGGAGCCAGACCTTCCGGCCGTCGCTCGGCCCCTTCGCGCGAAGCGCCGCGGCGCCCTGCCCGGCCCAGACGAGCGGCACGCGAAGGGTCGCCGCGTCGAGCCAGAAGGAGTCGCCTCGCGCCCCGTCCTCGCCGAGGTGGCTCCCATGGGTCCCCACGACGACGACCTCGCTCTCCCCCGAGCGCCCGGCTTTCTCGATCGCATCGAGAACCTGGCCGATCTCGGTGTCCGTCTGGGCGAGCCGCTCCCGATATTGCTTCCGCGCCTCTTCCACGCTCCCGCGAATCGCCACCGCGTGGAGGTCCGCCAGGTGCACCCACGCAAAGAACGACTTCGCCTTCTCCAGACCGGAGACCCATTTCGCGAAGTCCCCCGTCGGCTTGTCCCCCTTGGCAACCGGCGGGAGGTAGCGCGCCGGGCCCACGGCGACGTCGTCGGGTCCGTCGAAAAGATCGAAGCCGCGGTCGAAGCCGGCGAAATACGAGCCGAACGGGGTCGGCACGAAAGCCGCGGTCTCATACCCTTTCCCCTTGAACAGGCCGGCGACGGTTGCCGTGTCCCTCGGAAGCCGGTCCCTCACGTCGTCGCGCACGCCGCTCCGGTCGGGCGCGAGCCCGGTCATGATCGCCGCGAGCGACGGACGGCTCATCGGGCAAGGCGTCGTGGCGTCGTCGAACACGACTCCTCGCGATGCGAGGCGGTCGAGGTTCGGCATCGCCACCGAGCCACCGCAGGTCGAGAGAAGGTCGGGGCGAAACGCCTCGACGGTGATCAGCACGACCGCTTTCGGCGCCGCGAGGGCACTCCCGGTTCGAACCGGGGCCGGACCGCAGGCGAGGCAGGATCCAAGAACGAGCAGAGCGACGGTAAAAGTGTTTGCGCGCATGGAGCAATGATAGCCGAGGCGGCTGGCTGCGACAACGAGAAGCCGAAACGCGAAACGGGACAGCGTGGTCACGATCGATGCCCCGGCGCTGGTTTTCGGGCTCATAGCGCTACTACCCGCCTCTCCAGCCGTGCACTGCGCTTCTGGCGGTGTCACTTCCGGGTCGGTTTCCGTCCTCCGGTTGACAGCGCCGGGTCACGGCGCTGCGCGCCGTGCCCGGCGCACCACGAAAAAGGGCCACGGGGTTCCCCCCGTGGCCCTTCCGTTAGCACGATCCAGAAGGAGCTTGCTACTTCTTGTTTTTCTTGCCGATGACCTTGAAATTCGGGTCGGCCAGCGTGGAATTGCACTTCACCTGGGTGGAACGACCGACGTAATCGCCAAAGAAGGTGGTGTCGTACTGGACCTGGATGGCGTAGAACAGGTCCTGGCCCGCGGGGAGGGTCGAGCAGTCGAACGTTTGGCCGATGAGGCTGGCGCCGGGGGCGACCGTCGCGACGGAGGTCCAGTTGGCCGGGATGCGACCGACGTCCAACCCGGGAACGCCGAGAGCGGCGGACCGCATCACCCGGTACCCGGTGATCGCGTTGGGGGCGGTACCAGTGCACTCGTAACTAACCAATCCGCGAGATCGTTATAGCAACCGTGGAACGCACCCAGGAGGTTCGGAGGGGTGATGTTCATCGTGAGGACGGTGCCCACCTTGCTGGTCACCGCAACACCAGGGTTCGCGACATCAACGGCGTTCCAATCCCCCTGAATCGAGAAGTCCCACACGGCCGGCAACGCGTTAGGTTAAACTGCTGCCGCCCCACCGCGATCTTGTGACTCTTGCCGTCTTTCGTGGGGGCCTGGATCAGCACGATGTAGTCGCCGGTCCGAGCAGCCGAGTTCGCGCCGCGCCAGGTTGACGTAGAAGTAAAAATGGTCAGGGTCCATAACATGCTCAGGGAACCTCGGCGAGATACGATTCATGGAACAACCACTGGTCAACCGTGTTACGCCCCCTCGTTCACGGAAGCGCGAAAGCCGGGCTGCCAGAAGCGGCCGGTCATCAGAGTCTGGTCGGTCACGGCGTCAGAGCCGAGGATCATGCGATTTGTGTACCCGAAGTGGTAAGGGCTTATCGATGGCGCCAATAACGTACCCAGGACAGCCGGCGTCCGCCGTGGGCATGCACCGCGAAACCCACGATCAGCGCGAGAGCGATCAGTGCGATTCGTCCGATTCTCATGATCTCTTAACCTCCCCTGACTCAGTAGTGAGACGGTGTGTAATTGACAGTGGTTTTCATTTTGATGTAGTAGGCCTCGCCCGGGACCAGCGCGAAGTCCGCAGGCGAGCCGAGTCGACCGGTGTACGCGTAAAGGGCATCCGAGGACTTCAGGAACTTCGCTACGCTGGTCGTGCTCGCGAACCCGATGTCGTTCATCAGCTCCTTCGCGGTCGCGGCGGTCTGGTGGTAGTTGTACGCGTAGAAGTTGGTGCCGGTCTTCGACACGCCGGCCGTCAACTGCTGCAGCGTCGTGGTGAGGAGCGGATTGTCCGAGCCCACGACGATGTAGTTGATCGTCGTCTTCATCTTGACGAAGTACCCTTCTCCCGCGGTCAGGGCAAAGACCGCGGGCGAGCCGATTCGACCGGTGTACGCGTAAAGGGTATCCGAGGACTTCAGGAACTTCGCTACGCTGGTCGTGCTCGCGAACCCGATGTCGTTCATCAGGTCCTTCGCGGTGTTCAGAGCGTTTTGCCGATTGTCCGGCAGCGCGAGGGTGTTGGTGCCAGACTTCGAAACACCAGCTGTCAACTGGGTCAACGTGTAGTTCAGCTTGAACCCCATGTTGGAGGCGAGGAGGCCGCCAGCCATCACCACGACGGCCAGAGCGACCACCATCACCCCGACGAAAGTTCTCTTGCTCATTCTGTTTCCTCCGAGGTCATTGCCACACCCGGTTACGTCGCCTGAGTCTCTCTCCCCCCGGCTCCGCCCGGTCCGTACCCGTCTAATTCGCGGATACTCCGCCTAAATGTACGGGGAAGGGCGGAAACGTCAAGGAAAAAATTCCCCCGTTTCCTGATGCGGCGGTTTGCGCGAAAGTGGAACAAAACTAGTCTATCCTATAGAAAACGATGTCGGAGACGTCCAGAACCGGATCGGAATAGGCGCCGTTCCGCACTTTTACCCCGCCCCCGCAGTCGAACCGGTCCGGGACGTTCGACTTGCAAACGTAATGACTCTTCTGCCCGTTCGCAATGTTGAACACCACCTGACCGTCCCGCTTCTCCACCTCGAGCCGCGGCGACCGCGAGGCGACATAATTGCCGGCGTGCCCCAGGAGCAGCACGAGGGCTACCCCCAGCAAGGCCGATAGCGCACCGGCCCAAGCCAGCCTGCGCGCCGGCAAGAACAGGGAGGCTGGCGCCGCCGGATCGTGAGAGGGGTCCAGGGACTCTTCGACGATCCTGGCGCGGGCGTGCCCGCTCAAGGACTCGTCCAGACCCCGGCTTCCCTGCCATTCGGCGATCGCCCTATCGAGAACCGCCTGACCGCGGCCCCGATCGTGATTATTACGAGTCCAGATCATGGGCGTTTCTCCCTTGACGGTAGTAACTACCGGAGCGGAGGGGGAAACGTTCAACCGAGGGTTCCTCGATCGACCGATACGTGGCGACGATCACCCGCGCAGGGCGGCGGCCACCATTTCGGGGTTCTTCGAGGCCACCGTCAGGAGGGCCCGAGCGGGTCCTTCCGGAACGCGCCGGCCCTGTTCCCAGTTCCGGAGCGTCGCCACGCTGACGCCGATCATCAGCGCGAACTCCGGCTGCGACTTGCCCAGCCGGTCGCGAATCCCCTTCACGTCGGCCGGCTTGAACTCGAAGACGCGACGGGCCTTCTTCGTTCCCCGCCGGATCTTTCCGGCTTCCCGAACGCTCGTGACGAGCCTCTCGAAAACCCGTTCCTTCATTCCAGCTCCTCCCGCACGACCCGCCGGAGCTTGGCGACCTGTTGCGGCGTCAGGTCGTCCTGGTCGTTCTTCGAATACGCGAACAGCATGAAGATCGTGTCGGCGGCGGCATGCCAGAAGTAGATCACCCGGATGCCGCCTCGACGACCGTGCGACCGCCCACCCCACCGGACCTTCCGCAACCCGCCACTTCCCAAAATGATGGCGCCGTTCCTCGGCCTGAGAATCACAGTGGTCTGTAGCTCTCTGTACTCGTCGTCCGTCAGCAGCGCCCGGATCTGCCTCGTGAAGATGACGATGTTTCTACGAGACGCATGTCGAAAGATACGCCATCGGCGCACTCCTGTCAAGAATACCGACCTCCCACCGGGGAGCGGCGTGTACAGGGTCGGCTTCGTGTGCCAGATCCGGAATAGGATCTCGCTCTTGCACCGTTGCCAAAACGAAACGCGCGACCGCGGGGCGCGGTCGAGTGGTTCCCGAGATCGGCGATCCGACGATTCGAGAAGTTTTCGTATTTCGGTCGTGAGCGACCCGGAAGTCCTCGCCGGAAAGCCTGTCGGTCCGTGGGACGAGACTGGCGGCGGGATCGTTTTCAAGGGCGGCACCTGCCTGGCGAAGGTCCACGCGGAGTTCTACCGCCTGAGCGAGGACCTCGACTTCGCCATCGCGACACCGATCGATGCATCTCGCTCCGAGAGGAGACGTCGTGCCGCCGTCGGAATCCGGCGGAACCTCGATCGCACACTCCTTCGCGTGCGCCACCGCCTGCGTCCTCGGCGCGAGGCGCCGCGTCAGCAGGTGCGCGTACGCGTACCCCGCGAGCAGCACCGCCTGGTAGAACATCATGCAGGTGTTCCAGACCGCCGGGCTCCCGCCGAGCAGCGGCAGCAGCATCTTCGCCACCATCGGCTCGACGGTGAACAGAAGGGCCGCGCTCAGCAGCGTGGTCAGGAGGTAGAGGGGCAGCATGAAGGGGAAATTATAGGCGTTTCGCGGCAAGGCGCTTCACGACCCAGGCCGAGGCCATTCAAGCGAGGGCGAGGATCTGCTTCGACGCCTCCGGCGTGAACCGGAGCAGGACTCGAAAGGCCGCGGCATGCAGCGAAGGATCGGGATTCTCCGCGATGTAGAGTTCGGCGACGAGGTCGCGCCAGCGAAGAAGCTCACGGCGCAAGTTGCTCTTCTGCCGGACGCGAACCGTAAGGTCGGTGAGGTTGAGCACACGCTCGTACGCCGAGCTCCGTCGGTCGCGGTCCTGCGACCCCATGAACTTCCCGGCGCGGTTCATCTCGTTGGCGATCATCAGGATCTGCTGGTCGAGCGAGAAAGAAGACCACCGCTCCGGCGACAGGGAGGCATGCTGCGTCATGTCAGAGGGCCTCGCCTTCTCCGATGAGAGCCGAGGTACACGATGCCCGCGCCTTCATCGATCATGACTTCGTTATACCTCGGATCGCACCGCGCCGGAAGCGTCGTGCGACGGTCGCCGCCGCGCGCTTCTCCCTCGCGCGTTCCGAGACGACTCGCGCTTGCCTCCAGTCGACGTCGTCGGCCGTATCGTGGGTCTCCCAGAACTCTCGTTCTTCTTGGGCATGCACTCTCCTCTCGCTCCGGCTCATCGGTCGTGCGGAAACAACTCGAAGCAGGTCGGCGCGCCGGGTGAAGACGAGGGTCAGATGGCGCCCCTCGTTCGATCTCCCGAGAGCGAAGTGCCGGACCTCCTCACTCGAATGCCGCGGATCGGGTGCGACGACGAGGGATCGGGGTGGTACTACCTGGTCCGCGGGAGCAACGACTGCGGCAACGGAACCTACGGCCACCGGAGCGACGCAACCGAGCGGACGGGCTCGGCGTGCCCGTGATCGGGTGAGCGCGGCGAGGACTGTTCGTCCGCGAGAATGCGTGCCGTGGCCAGCGTCGCTCTCACTCGACGGCCGCGCGCACCGCCTTCTCGAGCCGCTTGCCGTGCTCGTTCACCGCCCGCACGGTTCCGTCCCGGCCCACGACGACGTTGAAGGGAATCTCCTTGATGCCGAACGCCTTCACCACGTCGGAGTCCCAGCCGAGCCCGTCGCGGATCTGACGGCCGGGGACCTTCTCCCGGGCGACCCACTCCCGGAGGACGTCCGTCACGCATTCGTCCGTGCGGTCGAGATTCACCCCCAAGAGCACGATCCGGTCGCCGTACCGTTCCTCGAGGCGACGCATCTCCCCCAGCAACTCGATGCAGGGGCGGCACCAGGTGGCCCAGAAGTCGAAGACCACGACCTTCCCGCGCAGCGTCTCCCGGTCGACGGTTCCACCGTCGATCGCCAACGCATGAAACTCGGGAAGGCCTCCCACCAGGAGCGCCAGCACGCCGAGCCGCTCGCGCAACTCCTCGATCGACGCGGCGATCCCTTCGTGGCTCTCGCCGAACCGCCGGTACGCTTCGGCGGCGAGGTCCGGCCGTCCCGCCTCGACCTCGGTCCGCACGAGCCCTTCCGCCGCGGCCGCGGCGAAGGGGGTGCCGGCGTGGCGCGACAGGATCTCGCCGAGCGAAGCGCGTATCTCCTCCACGGCGCCCGGCCGGAACGCGTCGTGCCGGTCGCGGTCCGAGTAACGCGCGAGCGCCCGGCAGGCGAGCGCGCCGGGACGCAGGGGACCGTCCGGGAAGCGCTCCAGAACGACGCCCGCCACCGCCCGGAGCCTTCGCGCTCCGTCGGGATCGAGCAGATCCCACCGGAACAATGGACCTCCCGAGTAGAGCGACATCAGCCGCGAAAGCGCCTCACCGGCGTCGGCCGCTGCCGGACGCCCGGCGACGTACGCCTCGAGTAGCGCCGCCGCCACCCGGTCGTTCAGGCGGTTCCACAGCTCGGCGAGCCGCTCGCCCAGGGCAGGCGCCATCGCCTCGATCAGCGAGCGCCGCCGCTCGTGCTCGCCGAAGACCTTCGCGAGGTCCTCGGGCGCGCGCGAGGCCCGGAAGGCGCTCCAGCCCGCCCACTTGCGCTCGCGCTCGATCAGCAGCGGCAGCACGTCCTGAAGGGCGAGAAAACCGGAGTGCTTGCGCAGATCGGTCCAGGTTTCCGCGCGGCCGACTCGAGCGAGGTCGGTGAATCCGCGCACGACCGCGGCACGGAGGTACTCGATCGCTTCCTTGTGCGCGCCGCGCCGCGCCGCGAGAAGGGCGAGCGACACGTGCGGCTCGGGGTTGACCGGGAAGATCTCGATCTGAGCGCGAAAGGCCGCTCCCGCTCCCACCACATCCCCCGCCCTGAGCCGGTCCCAACCCTCCGTGCCCAGAGCGACGAACCGCTCCACGTCCGCCGGGAGCAGCGATGGCATCAGCCCGGGCTGCGGAAGGAAGTCGAGGTATTCCCCCTGGAGCTTCTCGAGATACCCCCCCTCACCCGACGAAACGCGGCCGCCCGTGCCGCACCCGACCGGCGTTCACCCCGCGGGCGATGCGCCGATCGAGGCCGCCGCTACGACCGTGCCCGCCAGCACCGCCACGATCCACCTTCGCTGCATGATGTCCCCCTGAGCGCTTGCGAGAGGATGACCGGATTCCAGGCCGGGTGTCAACAATGCGGGAGCCTCACGGGATCGTTTGTCCACCGCACAAGGTCAGGATGGTATTGAGAAACGATTTCAACTCTGGACATGCGGCTGCCGCCACGAGCAGATCCTGCCCTCGAAGTACCCTCGCCGCATCGCGGGTCTTCACGTACGCCCGCCCCCGCGTGCCGGCGCGAAAGACCTCCGCCAAGCGATGCGCCGGAGGGTTCGTATGGTTCACTTGCTCGGGATGAGGCCCGAGAGCTGCACGATTGCTTCCGGCAAGCTCCTGGATTCTCTGCCAGTACGGTAGCAGCCACGCCTCGAAGTCGTGTTGTGCCGCATGGGGATGGAAACGATCGTTTCTCCCGACCCACTTTCGCATCAACGCCTTGGCACTGGCCGCGTCCTGGAAGACGGGCGGCTGAGTGCCCGTATACACGTCGGTCAGGGCTATCACTGCATCGGCCGGGCGAAAGCGATCTCCCAACAGCTTGTCCAAGATGCGACGAAGTTTCCGACGGGCCGGAATGGGGCCGTCATAAGGGACGGGATCCAGCTTCGGCATGCGCCCGGCGAGCCGTGTTTCAAGAAAGACCCGCAAGTCGGCCAAGAACGCTTTCTCCGTTTTCCCTTCCAGGATGATGGCGATCCTCAAGGCCGACCTCCCATGCGGCCCATCCGCCACACTTCGTCGAGCGTGTAGTCGCGTAGCCATTCGTCCAGGTCGAAGCTGTCGGCCCAGGCCGCGCCGGCGGTTCCGTCTTCTGTGATGTCCAACGTGACAACCTCTTTCGGCAGCAGGAAACGGACGAGTCGATCCGCATGAGTGGCCACGATGAGCTGCGTTCGTGTCGAGGCTTCCCGCATCGCCTCGGCCAGCACGCTCAACAGCTCGGGGTGCAAACTGACCTCCGGTTCATCCAAGAGCGTGATCGCCGTCAGCCCGGGGCTTTGCAGTAGCGTGGCGAGCCACAAGAAGCGGAGCATCCCCTCCGACAATTGGTGCATGAACATCGGACGCGAAAACCGCCGATCCTTCCACGTCATGGCCAGGGTGCCCGCGGCTACCGGCGGGAAATCGAGCCGCTCGAAATCGTGGAAACCGGCTCGCAGCGTGTCTTCGATGGTTTCGAACCGGTCCCGGTCGGTTTCCCTCAAGTAAAACAGGCAGGAAACCAGATCTTCGCCGTCGCGGCCCGGCAAGGTCGCGGGACGTAGCGGTTGCGGCAGCCGAACGGGAGACCGCGGTTCGACGTTCAGCACATGGTAGTGCGTCGAAGAGGCCAGTCGTCCGCGGAACTCCTCGGGCTCGCGAAACATCTTCGGCACCTGGGCCAGTGAGGTTTCCAGCGGATTGTGGTCCCATGTCGGACGGACAAGCGCGCTGTCGCTAACATCAAAGTAGCGAACATCCCCGTGGTGCGACTGAATGTGTTTGAAGGGTTCGGGACTGCGGCCCCGTTGCTGAGTCAGCATCTCGTCGGCGATCTCGTACCCAACTCCCGTCAGTTCCAAAGTCAATTCATAGGCCAACGGGTTATGCTGCGGGATGGCCATCTCCAATCCGAAATCCATCCGCTGGGCGAGGTCGGTTGTCAGGTTCGAAGTGATGCCGCCCATCTCGCTGATCCTATTCTTGAGGTTGCCCGAAGCCGACGCGGCGAGCAACGAGAACACATCCAACAGCGACGTTTTTCCGCTGCCGTTGGCCCCGATCAGGACACACAGCGGCCTCAACTCCATTTCCAATTTGTAGAGGCGGCGGAATCCCTGGACCCGAATCTTGTTGAATGGGTTCATGGTTAGATCTCCGATGGTCATCACGTCGTCCTCCGATTTCCGCGACCGCGCTCGGCACCGCTCGCAATTATGTCTCGGTGGAGGGCTTGGGGGGTAGTAATGCTGCATTTTCCCGCGCGATCATCCGCCGGGACCGTCAGCCTTCCGGCGGGGGCCATCGGATTCGGAACACGCAGGTGTCGAGCCAGAATCAGACCGGGACATCGAGGTACATCGTGTAGCCCTCCGTCGATGGCGTCTCGATCCCGTCGGCGCGCAGCCCCTCGAGATGAAGCCGTATCGCGTCCTTCATCGCCTGCTCGACCGACGGCCCATCCGATCCCGTCGCCACGCAGCCTGGCAGATCGGGCGAGAACGCGGAGTATCAACACCCGAACCCGCGAAATGCCAAACCGACTCCGTCACTCGACGACCCGGGATCCTTCGGGACGACCGCCGGCCGCGTACCCGAGCTTCTCCAGTTCCAGGCGCGCCCGGTCGCCCGCGGGACCCGGAACCGCGCCGGCGCGGAGCGCCTCGATCGCTTCCCCCTTCCGGCCGAGCGCGGCGAGGTTCGCGCCGAGAGCGGTCTTCGCCATGGGAAGGCCGGGGGCGAGCGCCACGGCGCTCTCGAGGTGCGTCTCGGCCTCGGGGAAGCGCCCCCGGTCGTACAGCAGCGTTCCGAGAAGGAGGCGCGCCGGCGCGAAGCGGGGATCGAGACGGACCGCGTCGCGTAGCCGCGCTTCCGCCTCGTCGACGCGGCCGAGGCGGGCGAGCACGCGCCCGAACTCCGACTGAAGCGGCGCGTCCTCCGGGAAGAGGCGGAGCGCCTCGTCGTAATACGCGCGCGCTTCGTCGAGCCGGCCCGCCTTCGCGAGCGCCCAGCCGAGATTCACCTGCCCGGTTCGAAAGCCCGGCGCGATGGCGACGGCGCGCTCGAGATAAGGCAACGCCTCGGGAACGCGATCGTCCTCGGCGAGCCAGAGACCGTAATTGAGCAGCGCGTGGATATTCGAGGGGGCGGTCTCGACCCCGCGCGAGAGAATCGTCGCGGAGCCGCTCCAGAACGCGAGCTGCCGGTGCGTGGCGAGCGCGAGGGCGAGCACCGCGAGGGCGCCCACGAGCGCCGCGGCGCGGCGCAACGCGACGGAGCGTCTCTCCGCGATGTCCCCCACGGTCCAGACGACCACGGCGAGAACGCCGACCGACGGCAGGTAGAAATACCGGTCGGCCACGAGCTGCGTGCCGAAGGCGACCAGGCCGGAGACCGGCAGCAGGGCGATCGCGTACCAGGCCGCCCCGGCGGCGATGTACGGCCGCCGCCGCGCGGCGAGGAGGGTCCCGCCGAGGGCCGCGAGGAGGAACGCCACGGAGGCGGACAGCTTCAACACGCCGCCGGACGCGAGCTCGGTGGGGTAGAACAGGGAGAGGCCCGACGGCCAGACCAGCTTCGCCGGGTACCAGGCGTAGGCGGCCGCGACGTGCGCGAGCCGCGCGGGCCAGGGATGGGAGGCGAGCGTCCCGAGGGCCGCCGCCTCGCTCTGCGCGAGCACCGTGAGGACGGAGGCGGCCGCGGCGAAGGCAACGAACGGTACCTTCTCGAGGAGCCGCCGGCCGAGGCTCCTCGCGTCGAGGCGGCCGAGCGGCCAGGCGTCCATCGCGAGGAGGAGCGCCGGTCCGACCACCGCCGTCGGCTTGGCCGACACCGCCGCGGCGAACGCGGCGAGCGAGACCAGGTAACGCGCGGCACCTCCGCGCCGGGTCCACGCCTCGTAGGCCAGGAACGAGAGGAGCAGCAACGCCATGCTGAGGACCGTCTTCCGCTGGGCGATCCAGGCGACGGACTCCACCTGGAGCGGGTGCGCCGCGAACAGCGCGGCGGCGATGGCCGCGAGCGCGGCGCGTCGGGTCGCGCGAGAGAGAAGCAGGAAAACGAGCGCGGCGTTCAGCGCGTGGAGCAACGCGTTGACGGCGTGGTGCGCCCCCGGACGGAGGCCGAGCAGCGACACGTCCGCCATGTGCGACAGCAGCGTGACCGGGTGCCAGTTGCCGACGTGGTACGCGGCGAGCGCCCACGCCGCGTTCGCCCACGACAGGCCGGTCGAGATCCGCGGGTCCGAGGCGACGTACTCGTAGTCGTCGTACCGGACGAACGGGAAGCCTGAGCAGGGCGCGTAGAGAAGCAGCGTTCCCGCGAGCAGCGCGAGCGCAACGGCGGCCTCGCGGGCAGGACTCGCGCCGCGCCCGGAACCGCCCTCCCCCCTGGCCGCTAGTTGCCCAAGATGCGTCGTAGCCGCTCCCTCGCCCGCCCGAGGTGCCGGCGGACGGTGATCCGGGTGATGCCGAGGGCGCGCGCGACTTCCGGGGTGTCGAGTCCTTCCCGTTCTTTGAGGATGAACACCGCGCGCTCCCGTTCGGTCAACTCGGCGAGCGCCGCCTCGAGCCGCTCGCGAAGGCCGCGACCTTCCGCCTCCCGGTCGGGGCCGGGGCCGGCGTGGGCGGCGCGCTCCCCCGCCCCGTCCTCCCACGGGACCTCGTCCTGCGAGCGGCGGCCGCTCCGCAGGTGGTAGTCGTAGGAGGCGTTGACGGTGATCCGGTACAGCCAGCCGGAAAACGGGTTCCCCGCCTTGAACCCCTCGAGGTGGCGGAACACCCGGATGAACACCTCCTGCGCCACGTCCTCGCGATCCCTGAGCGGCACGCCCATGAGCCGCAGGACGCGCAGCACCTTCCCCTGGTGGCGGTCGAGCAGCGCCTCGAACGCGCGGACGTTGCCGTCTCGCGCGGAGGCGACGAGGGCGTCGTCGGAGGTTTGGGGGTCCCGGGAGCCGTCCAAGCGGACCTCACCCTCAAAAGGGAGGCCATTCTAAACGCGGAAACGCCCCCGCGCGATCAGAACGAGCTGAGGTTCCCCTTGGCGTCCACCGAGAGGACCGAGTAGTACTGCGTCGAGGCGGGGGGGCTGATCTCGACCGAGATACCGGTCGGCGTCGCGATCCGCGGGACGGTACCGTTCCGGATGTCGGCCCGGCTGAACCGGTGGTCCGTGGCGTAAACCTCGTAGTGGTCGATGGTCGTCGGCCAGTCGGGCGGATCGAACGTTCGCGTCACCGCGGGCCAGGACAGGACCACGTTCCCCGGCGTCGTCAACGACTTGGTCGCGGTCAGGACGTCGATGCCGTTCGGCAGCTGGTTCCCCAGACCGCCCGGGTTGTTCGACGAATCGATGGCGCGGACGGCGTAGCAGTAGTTCGGCTGTCCGGCGGCAAGGGCGGCGGTGTCCGTGAAGCTGAGGCCTGTCGTGGTGCCGAGGAGCGTCGCGGTCGCGAGGGTGAAGTTCGGGGCCAGCGCGCGGTACACCTCGTAACGGGCGATCGTCGTGCTCGCGCCGTAGATGTCGGTCGTGACCGCGGCCCACGAGAGCGCGGCGTCCGTCAGGGTTGCCCCGGCCTTGTTGAGGATGAGAGAGTCGATGAAGCCGGGGGACCGCACGCCGCGAACGAACGTCGGGACCCCCTGCTGCTCGGGGGACGAGTAGGCCGAGGTCTTGCTCGACGTGTTCGTCGCGGTCAGCACGATGTAGTACCGGACGTTATCCTGGAGCCCGGTGAGCTGGTACGTCGTGTTCAGGGCGGCGTTGACCTGGGTCGTGTAGACCCCCGGCGCGGTGCCGTAGTGGATCGTGTAGTTCTTGAGATCGGTCTCGCTGTTGGCGGTCCAGCTCAGGTTGAGGCGGCCCGAGGTCGCGGGATCCGACACGGTGAGCCCGGTCGGAGGATCGGGCGCGTTCGGGTTGAGCGGAGTCGCCATCACGCAATCCTGGGGGGTGCCCGCGCCGCAGTCGGCGTTGAAGTTCGACCAGCGGCTCTCGAACCCCTCGGAGTCCAGCGCGACCATGTAGTAGTAGTAGGTCCTCGCGTTGACGAGCCCGGTGTCGTGGTACGTGGTCCCCGTGAGTCCGGTGGCGATCCGGGTGTAGCCGGAAGCGAGGTAGAGGGTCCGATAGATGTCGTACGTGATCGTTCCCGTACTCGTGCTCGCCACCCACGCGAGATCCGCGACCGTGTCGCCGGCCGTGGCGGTCACCCCGGTGGGCGGCGCGACGGCCTTGAGGGCGAGCCGCTGAGCCGGGTCCCCCAGGTAGATCATCCCCTGGCACCCTTCGTAGTCCGCGTTCCCGCACAGCATGGCCAGAGTGTCCATCACGGGAAGGTCGGTCGTCCGCACCTTGCGGTTGCCGAACAGGTCGCCCCAGATCACGTCGGTGACGGCGTGGTGCGCCGTCGAGTAGGTCGTGCCCGAGGGGGCCAGGACCGCGATCGCCCCGCCGACGCCGCTCTTGGCCCAGTCTTCGCCCAGGGAGTTCACCATGTTGGTGTGGAACCCGCCGGTGAGGCAATTCAAGGCGATCAGCCAGGGGAGCCGCGTGATGTTGGTCAGGTCGGGAACGTCGAGGCGCGTGTAGCCCTCGTCGAAGAAGTAATCGTCGGACCAGATGTTGAAGTTCCCGTGGCCGACGTACTGCATGACCGCCGCGCCGTTGCCGTTGACCGCCGCCTTGAGATCGCGGGTCATGTCGGCGGTGCGGCAGGAAGTCGACGTGCAGTAGTCGCTCCAGTACCGGAGCTTCTGATCGGTGTACGGCGGCTCTTTCATGTAAGCGGCGGCCTGGTCGTTGGTGGACTCGAAGTCCACGCCGTCGGTCGGGTCGATCAGGCCGTCCACCGTGTGCCCCCGGTCGGAGACGAACAGCGCGTTGCGCGTCCAGGTCCCGATGGGGGTCGTGTTCTCGTAGTCGTAGATTTTCCGGAGCGCCGCGTTCGCCTCGGCGTCGGAGCGGGCGGTGATCCGTCCGGCCACCAGGTCGGCGAGGTGGTCGGTCCCGACCACCGCCGCCAGGGCGTTGTCGCTGGCCAGGTAGCTCAGCTGGTAGTCGTTCTTGAGCAGGATCACCGTGGGGATGAAGTCGCTGGCGGCGACGGTGGTGTCGTTGCGCTTCGGATCGTACGAGCCGTCGCCGACGATGAAGACGTAGGTCGGCTTCGGGGCCGCCCAGCCCTCGCCCGGCGCCGTGGACATCACCCACTTCAGGAAGTTCCGGATCGCGTTCGGCCCGTAGACGCCGTCGTTGAATTCGTCCTGCACGTCCTGGAGCATGACCTCTTTCGACGTGATCCCCTGCTGCGCGAGCCGCAGACTCAGGAGCTGGTTCAGCGTGGCGGCGGACAGCGTGCCGAGGACCTCGGGCCGGGAGATCACGATCAGGTCGGCCTGGTTCGAGGTGTCACGCAGGTCGGAGACCGTGTCCGCGGTGAAGTCGGGGTCGGCCGGTATCGACACCCCGCCGGAGCCCGCCATCGCGAACCGCCGCGGCGTCCCGGTCGGGATCGACGAGTCCTCCGCGACGTGGAAGCGGACCGTGTACGGCCCGGTCCCGGTCACGGTCGCCGAGGTGAGGCGGACGGGGCTCGCGATCCCGCCGGCGCCCACCTTCCCGGTGATCTCGTACACCTCGGGCGGATCGGTGACGCCGCTCAGGAACCCCGCGATCTCGAACTCGGCGTCGCCGTTCGGGTAGTCGAACGTCAGCGCGTCGGAGGAGGCCGTGAAGGCGCGGCGGTAACGGATCTCGACGAAGTCGAGCGTCAGAACGTTCGAGATGCCGCTGATGGCGACCGCCTCGCTCTTCACATAGGCGGGGTTCAGGAGCTGGGGCCCGGAGCCCGGGTAGGTCCAGGTGAAGTCGTGGGTGTAGACCATCCTGCCGTCGAACGTCCCGTCGTCGTCGTTGGTGGCGAGGTCGTGTCCCGGAGCGGAGTCGTACTGAAGCGTGATCCGGCTGTGGTGATCCGGGTAGATCGACGACTCGGTGAAGCCACGGAGCCGCACGATCACGCGGGCAGGAAGGGTTCCCGACTTGAGACCGGGCAGCGGCACGCCGTCCGTGCGCGATCCGGGGGCGGAGAACGACGGCTTCCAGTACCAGGGGTCGTTGAGACCGAGCGGGAGCCAGGCGTTGTCCGTCTCCTGGTGCGAGACGCTCTCGAAATCCGAGGCCGGTGTGGCCAAGGTCGGGGCCGACGCTCGCTCGGGCATCCGGGCCCGGGCCCCCACTTCCACCGTGAGGAAATAGACGTTCTCGTCGGTGACGTCGGCGTACTCGTAAAGGTTGAGCGTCGGGCCGCCCTGGTCCTGGTTGAGGACCGTCTTGGGATCGAAGTCCATCGCCTGCCCGTAGAACTGCACCCACTCGGGCTGCGCGGGAGTGTCGTCGAGCCGGTTGTTCCCGCTCGGATCGTGGACCGCGAGGGGGACCTCGACGCCGTTGCTCGTCAGCTTCCAGGAGGACAGGTCGTACGGCAAGAAACCGGTCGCCGCCATCCTCGCGTAGTCGAGGCGGACGACGCCGTTGCGTCGCACCTTGATCCGGTAGCGCGGCGTGGCGTCGAGAGCGAGGTCGAGAGCGAGCGGGAAGGCCAGGGCCGATGGAGAGGCCGCCGGGGCGGTCGCCGCCTCGCCGAGACGGAACGTCGCGCCCTGCTCGTAGTTGACGAAGGCGTTTTTGTAGACCGGCTCGAGCCGGGAGTCGGGTTGCGGCTCGCGGCCGATCCCGCCGTTGCCGTCGAAGCGGACGGTAACCCGGTAAGAGCGCGCGATCCGCAGCCCTTTCGCCTCGCGATCGAACCGGACCGGGGCGAGGAAGACCTCGACATAGCGCTGATCCCGGAAGACGCCGATCGAGCCCAGCCAGGCCGGTGCCGCCGGGAAGGTCCCCTTCCCCTCGTAAAAGGCCGGCGACGCCGAAAGCACCCGCGTGATCCGGGGCTCCCGATCGAGGCGCGCGGAGTCCGCGGACGTCCCGCGCCACGGGTTGCGGCAGGATTCCGGAATGGCGGTCTTCCGCGTCGAGAGACACCTCGAGACGCGGCTCCACCCCGTCGGGGATTGCCACCCAAACGACCTTGAGAGGGAGATCGGGTGCTTCGGGGCGCCTCTCGCGCGCCCCGAAGCCCTCGATCCGGATGGCGTAGTACCCTTCCGAGTCTTGCGCCAGCGAAACCGCCGGAGTCGATACCCGAAAGGTGAACCCCGCGGAATTCGGTGGTTCCCCGACCGGGTTGACAACCGGTTCGGACGAGGAGCCCACTCCCCGTCCGGTGGTCGTCACTAGCAACAAGGCCCAGAAGGCGAACCTTCTGGGGAATCTCATCGCACCCCTCGAGGAACCGTCGCCGGGTCCCGCGCCGGTTCCCTAAGTTTACTTGACTAGCTCTGGATCGGGCCGGCGCCGCAGCTTTCGTCAGCCTTCGTGCAAGTCACAGCGCGGGCTTCCAGCTTTTCCGTGTGGACGATCGCGCCCTTCCGCCCCGTAACCGGAAGGTAATACAGATCAGCGACATTCGTGGTCCAGTAGGCGTCCACTTTGAGCCGGCTCAACGAGCTTGGAAGTGGCGCCCGTGCGGATGGATGAGCTTCAGAAAGCCTCGCTGTGGCTGATTGGCCTGCCGGCTCTGCAGCTCCTGATCATAACGCGGATAGAGGCTCTCCAATCCGTTCTGGGAGGTCCTATGCAGCAGAACGGCGGATGAGAAGCGCGGCGACCATTGTAGCCTTCGGGCTCGGCTTTCTCTTCTTCGTCCAGTCCGCGGCCGTCCTCGTCCAGTCGGTCTATATCCTCGACCTCATGAACCTCGAGCTCGACCTCAGGGCGGCGGGCCTCCTCTTTTTCTTCTCCCCCATCCTGCCGCCCCTCCTCAGGGGGAGGCCCGTCGCGCCGCGGTCTGGATCTCCCTCGCGCTTCTGCTCCTCGCGCGCCTGGCCCTCCCCTGGCTCTCCACGGAGGGCGCGGCTCCTGGGATCGGGGCTCGCCGTGGCGGCCTCCCTCCTCCTCCTGCCCCTCGCCTGGACGGGACTCTCCGCGGGAAGGGCCGGGGAGCTCGGTCTCCGCGCCTCCCAGGGCTTCGCCCTCTCCATCGCGCTCTCGATCCTGCTCCGGGCCCTCGGGCAGGGGCTCGACGCCTCCCTCGAGGCCGAAGGCGGCTGGATCGGCCTCCTCCTCGGCCTGGCCCTCCTCTCCGCCTTTTCCCTCGGCTGGCGAGGCGCTGGAGCTTGCGCCGGCGGGAGGAGGGCAGGGGCCTCGCCTTGGAGCCGGCCAACTCTCCCTCCTCATCCTCTCCTGGTTCGCCTTTCGAGCCCCGGCGTCATCGCGCGCTGGACGGGCCTGCCCGAGCCCCCGATCTCGATCGCGACGAGCCTCCTCGCGCTGGGCTGGATCGTGGCGGCGGAGTTCGCCGGGGACTTCGCCCTTCGCCTCGACCGCCGCATCCTCGGCATCTGGAACGCCGCCTTCGTCGCCGCCCTCGCGGCCCTGCTTGCGCTCAACACCCCCGCCTTCCCCCCGCTCCCGACCTCGTCGTCGCTCGTCGGAGCCCCGGCGCGGTTCGAGGCTCCTCCTCGCCCTCCTCCTCCTCCTCTACCCGGTCATCTTCGTCGATTTCGCCCGCCTCTCGGCCTCCCGCCGAGCGGGGAAGGGGAGCGAGGGAAGGGGCGGCCTCCTCCTCGGCTCGGCCTGGCTCTGCCTCCTCGTCTTCGCGAACATCTTTTCCAACGTCTGGGCCTACGTTCCGCCGGTCTCCCTTCCTTTCCGCGGCCAGTACTGGCTCTCCTTCGCCCTGGCGCGCCTGCCCGGCATCCGGCCCTCGGCCGCCCCGCGCTGCGCCGCGCCGAGCAGCCGAAGCGCGGGAGCGCGGGGCGGCGGCGAGGCTCCACGGCCTCGGCGGCCTCCTCGCCCTGGCCCTCCTCTTCGGCGGCGACCCTCGGTCGCCGAGCTCCCGCGGCGCTCGCCCTCCCCCTCCCGGCCGGACGCCAGGGCCTCGCGTGATGAGCTACAACATCCAGCAGGGCGTCGACGGAAAGGCCGAGCGTGCCTGGGCCGAGCAGCTCGAGCTCATCCGCCAGGTCGACCCCGACCTCCTGGCCCTGCAGGAGAGCGACTCGGCGCGCATCTCCCTCGGCAACGACGACCTGCGTCCGCCGCTTCGCCGCGGAGCTCGGCTACCACTCCTACTACGGCCCGAGCGTCGCGGCGGGGACCTTCGGGACGGCCCTCCTCTCGCGCTACCCCCTCGAGGATCCCGCGGTCTTCTATAGCTATAGCGACGAGGACGAGGTCGGCACGAGCCAAGGCGCGGCTCGGGGCACCGGAGGGGAGCTGGAAGGTCTTCTGCGTCCACCCCTCCGGCTCCGAGGCCGTGGACCAGGCCTTCGCCACGGCCCTCCTCGAGCGCGCCGCCGGGGAAGGCCGGGCCGTCGCCCTCGGCGACTACAACATGAGGCGCGGCGAGGCCGCCTACGAGAGGATAGCCGCCTCGATGCGCGAAGCCTGGTCAGCCTCCACCCCGCGGCCGACCCCCTCGATCCCGCGCGTCGCTGGATCGACCACATCTTCGTCTCGCCCGGAATCCGCGTCCTCGACGCCGCCTACATCCTCCCCCCGGACTCCCATTCGGACCATCCGGCGCATTGGGCGGATCTGAGCGCCCTGAGCCTCCTCGGCTCCGCCAGCTCCTCCCGAGGAGGCCGTAGATCGCGGTGTCGCAGCCTGGCCGTCGATGAGGGCGTTTCGCCTGAGCCGGCCCTCCTCCC
>CAWBOP010000011.1:0-209666 GCA_963790465.1 Terriglobia bacterium
CCCGATCCGATCCACATGTCCTTCCCCGACATGGACGAGTCCGACGTCCGCGCCGTGCTCGAGGTGCTCCCCACGGGGCGCCTATCGATCGGGCCGAAGATCGAGGAGTTCGAGCAGGCGGTGGCGAAGTACGTCGGGGCGCCTCACGCCGTCGCGGTGTCGTCGGGGACTGCGGCGCTGCACCTGGCGGTCAAGGGGCTCGGGATCGGTCCCGGGGACGAGGTGCTGGTCCCGTCGTTCACGTTCGCGGCGAGCGTCAACGCGATCCTCTACGAGCGGGCGACGCCGGTGTTCGTGGACGTCGAGCCGGACACGTACAACCTCGACCCAGGGGACCTCGAGGCGAAGGTCACGCCGCGCACCCGCGCGATCCTGGCGGTGGACGTGTTCGGCCACCCGGTCGAGTGGGACGCCGTGCTCGCGGTCGCGCGGAAGCGCGGCCTCGCGGTGATCGACGACTCGTGCGAGGCGCTCGGCGCCGAGTACCGCGGGACGCGGCTCGGGCGGTTCGGCGACGTCGCAACGTTCGCGTTCTACCCGAACAAGCAGATCACGACCGGCGAGGGGGGCATCCTCGTCACCGCCGACGAGAGGATGGTCCGCCTGGCGCGAAGCTGGCGGAACCAGGGGCGCGCCGAGATGGGAGCGTGGCTCGAGCACCAGCGGCTCGGGTACAACTACCGGATGGACGAGATGAGCGCCGCGCTCGGGGTGTCGCAGCTCAAGCGGATCGAGAGCCACATCGGGAAGCGCGAGCATGTCGCCCGGATGTACGGCGAGCGGCTCGCTCGTTTCGACTGGGTCCGGCCGCCCGTCGTGCGACCCCACGTCCGGATGAGCTGGTTCGTTTACGTGGCCACGCTCGCCGAGGGGCTCGACCGGGATCCCGTCATGGCGGCGGCCGAGGCGCGGGGCATTCCCGTGCGGGCGTACTTCAGCCCGATCCATCTCCAGCCGTACATTCGCGACGAAGTCCGCCTCGCGCCGGTGGCACTGCCCGTCACGGAGGCCGTGGCCCGGCGCACCATCGCCCTCCCCTTCCACAACAACCTGACCGAGCAGGAGATCGAGCGGGTCGTCGGCGCTCTCGCCGCGGCGGTCACGGCCACGAGGTCACGGTAGACCCGCCACATTCCGGAAGCGGTTACGGGCTCGAATTCTTGGTTGTCGGCAACGATGGGATCGATTCGCCGAAAAGTGTTATAAGATTCCGCCACTCGCGCCAAGGGGGCGTCGGCCACGCGGAGGACGATGGCGCTCGTCAGGATTCTAAAACGTGTCGTGGAGAGGATCTGGGCGTCGAACCCGGCACGGCACGTCATTCTCCTCGTCCTCGACGGCCTCGTGGCGGCCGCCAGCTTCTACGTCGCGATGAGCTTGCGCTTCGAGGGGCGCATCGTGAGCCCGTACGCGGAGCAACTGCCCGGGCTGATCCTCGTGCTCGCCGGGTCCCGCGTCCTCGCGAACATGGCGCTGCGTCTCCACCGGTGGTCGTTCCGGTTCTCGAGCCTCTCCGACGGCGCGCGGGTCGGGGTGTCCGGGGTGGTGGGAACCTCGCTCTTCATCGCGATCCTGTACCTGCTCGGCGTGCACGAAACGCCCAGGTCGGTCGTCGCTCTCGAGATGCTGCTCTCGACCACCCTCATGGGGGTGCTTCGCTTCGCCCCCAGGCTCGCCGGCCTCTACGTGTCGGACTGGGCGAGGAGCCTGCGCAAGGACACGCGCCGCACGATCATCGTCGGCGCGGGCTCCGCCGGCGAGATGCTGCTGCGCGACCTGCTCCGTTCCGGGGGGCACGCCTTCCACGTCGTCGGCTTCGCGGACGACGACCCGGTGAAGCTCGGGATGATCCTGGGCGGCCGCAAGGTGCTCGGCACGATCGCGATGCTGCCCCGGATCGCGGCGGAGACGGGCGCGTCGCAGGTCCTGATCGCGATCCCGAAGCTGCACGGCAGGCGCATTCGCGAGATCCTGTCGCTCTGCTCCGAGTTGAAACTGCGGTTCAAGATCCTGCCGGCCTCCGCCGTCTACATGCAAGAGCGCGGCGCGACCGCGATGATCCAGGATCTGTCGCCCGACGATCTTCTGATGCGCGAGCCCGTCACGTTCTCCGATGCGGGGACACCCGGCGACATGGCGGGGCGGACGGCGCTCGTGACCGGCGCCGCCGGCTCGATCGGAAGCGAGATCTGCGTGCAGCTCCTCCGGGCGGGGCTCGGGTCGCTCGTCATGGTGGACATGAACGAGAACGGGATGTACCTCCTGGGGCGACGCTTCTTGCGGGAGTATCCGGACGCCGAGGTCGCGATGGAGGTGGCCGACATCCGCGATCCGAGGCGGATCCGGTCGCTCTTCGCCCGTTACCGTCCGCGCGACGTCTTCCACGCCGCCGCCCACAAGCACGTCCCCCTGATGGAGACGGCGCCCGGCGAGGCGGTGAAGAACAACATCCTCGGGACGCGCAACGTCGCGGAGGCGGCGGACGCGTTCGTCGCCGAGAGGTTCCTCTACATCTCGACCGACAAGGCGGTGCGGCCGACGAGCGTGATGGGGACGAGCAAGCGGGTGGGCGAGATGATCGTCCGGTCGCTGGGGGGCCGGTCGTCCACCACACGTTTTTGCGGGGTGCGGTTCGGGAACGTCCTCGGTTCGGCGGGGTCGGTGGTCCCGCTCTTCCGCGAGCAGATCGCCGCCGGGGGGCCGGTGAGCGTCACCGACCCCGAGGTGCGGCGCTACTTCATGACGATCTCCGAAGCGGTCGCGCTGGTCCTGCGCGTGGCTTACGGCGATTACGCCGAGATGTGCGTCCTCGACATGGGGGAGCAGATCCGGATCCTCGACCTCGCTCGGCACATGATCACGATGTCCGGCCTCGTGCCGGAGGTGGACGTGGCGATCGAGTTCACCGGCCTCAGGCCGGGGGAGAAGCTCTACGAGGAGCTGCTGACCGAGGAGGAGGAGAAGACGCGGCAGGTCCACGAGAAGATCCTCGCCGCGGATGGCCCGGAGCCGCCCGAGGACCTCGAAGCGCGCCTCGAGGAGCTGGCGGACGCCGCGGAGGCCGGGCAGGCCACGCGCGTGGTCGAGCTCCTCAGGCGTCTCGTGCCGAGCTACCGGCCGCACGGGCTCGCGCTGGTCGACGACCCGCGGGTCGAGGTCGAGGCCGAGGGCGCCTGAGGGGGCGCGGGCAACGCCCCGGTCCCTCCGTCCCGGGAAACCTTCGGAACGCTGCGGCACACGGGTGTGCCGCGGTGGAGAGCGATCGCGGCCACTTCGTCGAGTCGACTGTGGAGGTTGATTCTCGGATGGGTATCATATATATTGATACCCGTGAAACCGCAAGCAACAATCGAGCGCTTCGACAGGTTCCTCGTTGCGCGCGGGCTGCGCTTCGAGGCCGTCGTCATCGGTGGCGTCGCGATGGCCCTGCTCGGCGTCGTCTCGCGCCAAACGCGCGACTGCGATGTCCTCGTCCCGCAGATCCCTCCCGAGGTGGGCGACGCAGCCAGCCGCTTCGCGACCGGCGTTCGCGAGCAAGGAGAGCCGCTCGACGACGACTGGCTCAACAATGGAGCCTCTTCGCTGGCCGACCTGCTCCCCGACGGATGGAGGGGACGCTTGCAGGTCGTCTTCGCCGGAACCGCGCTGACGTTTCGCACGCTCGGGCGGACGGACCTGCTCGGGAGCAAGTTGTTCGCCTTGTGCGATCGAGGACTCGATCTGCAGGACTGTATCTCGCTCGCGCCGACGCGCGAGGAACTGGAAGAGATCCTCCCCTGGTTGGCCCGGCAAGACCTCCATCCCGGCTGGCCGGATCACGTTCGCGAGACGGTGACCGACCTCGGAAGGAGACTCGGCCATGGCGTATAGCCGTACCGTCGTCACGCCGAAGCCGTCCGAAGGCGCGAAGCTGACCTCCGACATGGTCGGGATAGGAATGCTCTTCGCCGCTACGGCGTCGACCGAGCCCAACATCGAAGACACGCTCATCGCGGCGTCCGTCGAGGCCATGGAGCGGGATGACTTGCGCATCCTGGCGGTGCTGACGACCTGGCTCGACATCCACCACCCCCGAGTCAACGCCGACCGTCTTTTCCGCGCGCTCGAGGGTAGCCCGTTGCCGCGCGTCCGGGCGTTCTGGGCCGCGGTCGGCACCTGGTTGGGCAAGGACCGCCGTCTCGCGCGGCTCGAGACCCTGTACGACGGCCCGAGGATCGATCTGATGCGCACCGGATCCGAGTTTCACTTGAGGCGGCGTGGCGAGGACGCGCGATTTCGTGGGACCCGGCTTCGCGTGCCCACGGGTGTGGTGCGCGACCGGCGCGCCGATGTCCTCTCCCCGACCGCACTCGCCGGGCGGCATCGCGCATATCGCCAGCGGATCCGGATGGGGCCGAGCTACCGAGCGGACCTTTGGGCGATCCTCGAGCGCGATCCTCGCCTTCCCGCCGCCGAGCTGGCCCGCCGATCGTACGGCTCCTTCGCCAGCGCTTGGAAGGTCAAACAGGATTGGGCCCTGCTCCATCCGAAAACGGCCGATCCCGGGGCTTCAACGTGAGGCGGGACCTCGCGCGACGGGACCCTGTAACTCACAACCCCGAGTACCACCCTGGCGGCTTGCGGGTCGAGGTCGGGGCCGAGGGCGCCTGAGGGGGCGCGGACGCGGACATGCCACGGACACGGCGCTTTTGCTGACGAGAGATTCGCCCGCCGTCGGAATGGACGAACGGAAGACCGAGGATCTTGCGCAGCGATCCTAGGCAGGACGGGCAAGCTTTGCCAGAGTGGGCTGGTCGAGAACGTGGCGGTCGTCGCACAGCTTCCATAGTTCGCGACTGGGCGCGCAGGCCGAATCGAATGGGCCCTGCCAGAGGATGACCTGGACACCCTTCTGCTTCACGGCTTCGATGGCGGGACAGTGATCGCTGTCGCCGCTCACGAGACCCAAGTGGGAAATTCGACCCTTGCCCGCCGCCGGCTTCATCGGCGAGCGCCGGCGTGGCCGGGGACGAAAGCCGCTATCTCGCAAAACCCGATCCAAAGTGCCCCGCTCGTAGCAACTCATGAGGAATAGCTGCAACGCATCGACCAGATTCTCGGTCGCCTTCTTGGCCGTGGGACCCTGGGAGCAGACGTCGAGGGGAGGACAGTTCGAGATAAACCACTTCCCTTCTCGCTTCACCGAAAACGGGAGCTGGACCTCGAACACCGCGGTCATCCGCACGCGCCTCCTCATTCAGGATACCCCCTCATCCCTCCCGGGAAGTATACGATCGGGAGCGCGACGGGCGAGTGGGCTGCCCCACGGCAACCTGGCCGAAGAGGAGGACCGGTCGCGCGCTTGGCGAGGGCGAGGCGAGCACCGACGGATTGACCCTCAGTCTCACGGGTCTGCGGCCGGTCAACAGAATACTCAGTCGTTGAGTATAAATACTCAATGAGAAGGTGTCGTGTCGACCCGGCGCCGATCGGGATTCCCTTCGGCTATAATGCGCCGATGATGCAGGAGAATGACATCGCCGCCGCCGCGCGGCTCCGCACGGCTCTCGATCTCTTCGACACCGGAGTGGAGATCAAACGGCGCGGCCTGATGCGGCTCTTCCCCGACGCCGATGCGGCGACGATCGAACACAAGATCGTGGAGTGGCTCCGCACGCGTCCGGGTGCCGAGCACGGCGACGCCGTCGGGCGTCCCGGCCGCTGGCCGCGGGACGGTTCGTGAGCCGTCTCGAGGGCGTGCTTCGTGCCCTCGCCGCGGACCTCGGCGAGATCGAAGCCACATGGGCGCTCGTGGGCGGCCTCGCCGTCTCGGCGCGAACCGAGCCGCGGTTCACGCGGGACGTGGATCTCGCCGTCGCGGTGACGGACGACCGGCAGGCGGAGGATCTCGTCCACCGGCTCGTGCAACGAGGGTACGGCATTCTGGCGACCGTCGAGCAGGAGGCGGTGGGACGCCTCGCGACGGTGCGTCTCTTGCCGCCCGGCGAAGGGGCCGAGGGGGTCGTGGTCGATCTGCTGTTCGCCTCGTCCGGCATCGAGGCGGAAGTGGCGGAAGCCTCCAGCCTGCTCGAGATCCTCGCGGGCGTCACCGTCCCGGTGGCCGGGATCGCCCATCTTCTCGCCTTGAAAGTCCTCGCGGTCGACCCTCGCCGGCCGCAGGATCTCGCCGACATTCGGATTCTCGCGGACGCCGCGAACCCGGCCGACCTCGACACCGCGCGGCGGGCCCTGCGGCTCATCGAGTCGCGCGGATTCCACCGCGACAAGCGGCTGATCGAGGAGTTCGAGCGGCTCGTTTCCTGAACGGCTTCGTCGCACGGCTCGCGCGCGCCACCCCTGAAGAAGTCGAGTCGGTGATCGAGGGGCTCAACGAGATCCTGGGGCGCTGAAGGCCAACTCGTCGGCGCCTAAACGTAGATCCCGCCGCCTGCCGCCCGCCATGGCCCGCCCGGCGGCCAGATCTCCGCAAACGTTTCCCCTTGTGAGATGGCGCCGAGCACGGGCCAGAGAAACCGCTGGAGCGATTCCGCGAGCTCGCCTGCGTCGGGCGGCGCATCCAGCCTTCCCCTGCGCAAGAAGGCCCGCCATTGGGTCCGACGTTCCGGAGCCGCCAGGAACTCGCGTGTCAGCACGAGCGGTCGCGAATCCGGGAGAGGCGTTAGGCGCCTTTGAAACGTCGCGAGGATCGCCAGCGCGAGCGTCGGTCCTTCGAAGGCGAAGGACGAAGAGAAAAGGTGCACGTCATAGAAGTCCTTCATCCTGCTGTTGACGATTCCGAGCGTGACCATCGCGTCGAGCTTTTCGGCCACCACCGCCTCCCGGGGGTAGGCGAGGATGCGCGGCGGGGCGTGATCGAGCAGTGTCGGGAAGGCCTCGCGGGTCGGATCGGGAACGATCGCGTCGCCGAACCCCACGTCCACCTGCACCGGGATGCGCGCACCGGCCAAGCGCGCCTCGAGGCGGACCCGCACGCCCGCATCCTCGTCGGCCGCCCGGATCTCCTCTCCGACCGTGGTCTCCGGATCGAAGACGATGGCATCGCCGCCGTCGATCGCGCACAGATCCCGGAAGACGGCCACGACCGAGGCGACGGTATTCGCACCACGGCCCAGAAGGTCGAGATCCCAGGTGGCGCGGTGTCGATCCGCCGACCACAGCTTGAGCAACATCGCTCCCTTCAGCACGAACCGATCCGCGTGGGGCGAGACTCCTATCCGATAGAGCAGTCGTTCGACGGCGAACTCCGAAAGCACGAGTTGGAACTCCAATCGGCGGCGACGCGAAAGATCGAGCAATCTGGCGCGGACAGAGGCCGCCAGGTTCGTCGGTTGACGTTTCGGGCTCATACGATGGCCTCGAGATACGGGCGCATCACCCGCGTCATCCGGTCGATCTCGGCAAAATGCCACAGCGTCGCGAACTGCTTCGAGTGCAGTCGCCGATAATCGCGCAGAGCCTCCACGCCGACGTCGGTGCCGATCTTGTTCCGGAATTTGAAACAATCCGCGACGGTCTTGGCCGCGCTGAAGACCCTGACGGTGACCCCACCGACGTCGTGCTCTTCGATCCCTCCCCGCAGGGTGGCGCCCGACAGATAGACCAGGCGCAGAGGCGGCTGCTCGACGCGCGGCCGCCACGCCTTGCGATCGATCGCCATCCAAACTTCGAACGGGTTCTGCGTCGTGAGGCCGTGAAACCGTAGCGCCGACAGCAGGCAGACCACGCCACCCGGCACGCGGCGCGCCGCCTCCGCCAGATGGTGCCGCTCCGACAGCACGGCTCCCGGCAGCGTGTACATGCCGCGGCCCACGCGTTCGACCACCCCACGCTCGCGCAGACGCCGCAGTTCGGTTCGCGAGATCCCGGCGCGCTCGAGATCCCGCGATCGGGCGACCCCCGTCCGTCCAAGCAGGCCCTTCGCCAGGTCCGTGGAATTTTTCATTGCCACATTTCCTCGGCTTTTATATCTCACTGCCTATGTATTGTAACATTGCAAAATCGCAGAGTCAAGCAGCGGGATGGGCACGAGCCCGGCGTCATGCCGGGCTCGAGAGGTCGAGGGAAGCCGCTCGCGAGAAGCCTGCCGTCCTGAAGTTCGCCAGTATTGTGGGGTCAGGCGGGGCACGTCTCCTCGCGACGTTTCTCGATAACGAAAGGCAGGGGGACCAAGAGCCTCGGCTCGGCTAGGGACGGAAGCCGCTCTCTCGCAGAACCCGATCCAGGGTGCCCCGCGCGTAACAGCTCATGAGAAATAGCTGCAACGCGTCGACCAGATTCTCGGTCGCCTTCTTGGCCGTGGGTCCCTGGGAGCAGACATCAAGGGAAGGACAGGGCGAGACAAACCACTTCCCTTCTCGCTTCACCGAAAACGGGAGATGGACCTCGAACACCGCAGTCATCCGCGCGCGCCTCCTCATCCAGGATACCCCCTCATCCCTCCCGGGAAGTATACGATCGGGATCGCGACGGGCAAGTGGGTTGCCCCGCGGCAACCTGGCCGAAGAGGATGACCGGGCGCGCGCTTGGCGAGGGCGAGGCGACACCGACGGTTTGACCCACAGTCTCCATAGTGGAGCCGAGCGTAACGCCTTCGGCGCCCGGCTCGCGCGCCCATCGGGAAGAGGTCGAGTCAGCGCCGCGCGGGCGTCTTGTCAGCCTCTCCGGCTCCCTGTAACCTGAGCCACGATGGAAACCGACGAGATCCGGGTGGCACGGGAGGTGGACCGGCTGGTGGACGAGTACCGGCACCAGTGCCTGTGGTTCCTGCGCCTCGACTACTATCCGGCCACCCGCGAAGAGCGGCTCCGAGTCCTCGGCTACATCGAGCGGCACGGCGATCGCGCGGCGTTTCAGCGGGCCGCGGAGGTTCGGCAATGGCTCTCACGGAATTCCAGCGGCGGGTCTGCCGTCTCCTAGCCGAGCGCCGGATCGCCGCGGGCGAGAGCTACGTCGCGGGGGCCGCCGCCCTCAACGAGTTGATGGCGGCGCCGCGGATCTCCCGGGATCTCGACCTCTTCCACGACACGACCGAGGCGCTCGCCGCGACGTGGGATGCCGACCGGCGGTTGCTCCTGGAGCAGGGCCTCGCGGTCCGAGTGATCCGCGAGCGACCGACGTTCGTCGAGGCCGAGGTCGAGATCGGGAAAGAGGCGCTCCTCGTCCAGTGGGCGCGGGAGAGCGCGTTTCGGTTCTTCCCTCTTCTTCGGCACCCCGACCTGGGCCTGACGCTCCATCCTTTCGATCTCGCCACGAACAAGGTCCTCGCGCTCGTCGGCCGGCTCGAGGTTCGCGACTGGATCGACGCGATCGAGTGCCACGAGAGGATCCAGCCGGTCGGCTACCTCGCCTGGGCGGCCTGCGGCAAGGACCCCGGATTCGGTCCCGCGAGCCTTCTCGAGCACGCAGCGCGGTCGGGCCGCTACAGCGAGGAGGAGGTCCGCGGACTCTCGTTCGAGGGGGTTCCGCCCGATGCCGCCGAGCTGGCGCACCGCTGGCGCGCGATCCTGGCCGGCGCGCGCGACATCGTCGCCGCCCTTCCCCCGGGGGAAGCCGGTCGAGCCGTGCTTCGCGCGGGGGGCGGTTTCCTGACGGCCGGGGCGGCGGAGGTCGGCGGCCTGCTCGACCGCGGAGAGATCGTTTTCCACGCCGGCCGGATCGGTGGAGCCGTTCCGGAAATTTCCCCTCGTCACTGATCGATCGCCGCGTTCGATCCCGGGCTGCCGGTCTTCCGCCCGGGTCGGATCCCTTCCGTTGCCGAACGGTTTCGAACCGGCAACCCGCGACCCGCCCATGCCGGCGCCCACGGTATCGGAGAAGAAGCGGCCGCGGAGTCGGGAGCGCACGGGTCGGCGTTGAAAATCCGGTCGCGAATCCGAGGATCTCGCCGGTTGGGCCCGGGCGTAGAATGCCACGCCTCGGCTCCCGCGAGGGCCGGCTGGAGGTGACCGCGATGCCCCGTCCGATCCACCTGTCGTTTCCAAACCTGGACGAGTGCGAGGCGGCGTGACGGGCGAACGGGCGAACCGCGCCATCCGGGCGATCGGCCTCGCGGCCGCCTTCGCCGGTCTCGCCCTCTTCGCCTGGCTCTCCGTGCAGGTCTACCGCGCGCAGGCGGACCCCGAGAATTTCGAGGCGTGGCGCGGCGAGTACGCGTGGATCGTCGGCCCGACGTCGAAGTCCCTCAACCGGGTGGCGAACGATCGCATCGCGAGAGGGCTCGAGACGCTGAACGACCTGTCGCTGCCGGCCGCCGAGCGGCTGTCGAGGTATCGCGCGCAGCTCGCCGCGGCCGACAAGCTGCTTGTGAGGAGTCTCCGCGCGAACCCGGCGCAGGCTCTGGCGCTCTCCCAGCTCGCCGCGATCCGGTGGGAGACCGAGGTGCCCGCGGACGAGGCGGCGCAGGCGAAGTACCTCGACATGATCGCCGTGGCGTCGAAGATGGCGCCTCGGGTGCCGGACGTGCAGGCGCGCCTCGGCGAGCTGCTCCTCAAGATGGGGCGGCAGGATGCGGCGCTCACCTACCTGCGGCGCACGATCGACCTCGACCCGGGGCAGGCGTCGAAGGTGGTCGGCTTTCTCAGGGATCAGCTGCTGACGGCGCCGGAGATCGCGGCGGCGCTGCCGAAGGTTCCCGCGGTGCTCGCCGCGCTCGCGGGTCCTTACTTCGCCGAGGGACGCGGGAAGGAGTACCTCGACCTTGCGGAGGGGGCGGTCACCGAGGGTGCGCCGGACCTCCTCGAGACGTGGGCCTGGGCCTGCATGAGCGCCGGGGAGCCGGCGCGCCTCGCCGCCCGCCTCGAGAAGGTGGGGGCGCTGCGCGATCCTCCCCTGGAGGCGAGGCGGCTCAGACTCCGGTCGGCGGCGCGCTTGGCGCTCGGCGATCGCGAACGGGCGTGCGACGACGCCCGCGCGGCCCGGTCGCTGCAGCCCAAGGACCCCGGGGTCGCGCAGCACCTCGGGAACGTGATGCTCCAGGCTGGGAGGCCGGACGAGGCGGTGAAGGCGTTCCGGAACGCCCTCTCGCTCGTGTCGCGCGGGTCGGGAGACAAGGGGTGGCGCGCGGGGCTCTACTCGGCGATCGGCGGGGCCGAGGAGGCGCGCGGGAAGCCCGACGTCGCGTACGACGCCTACCGGAAGGCGGTCGACCTCGACCCGGGGCAGGAGGGAGCGCGCCGCCGCCTCGCCGAGATGGAGAAGGCGGCGGGCATTCCGCCTCGACAGTAGCGACGTCCTTCCCCGTCATCGTTCCACGATCTCCCGGCCACCCTGGGTCCGATGGTAGAATCCGCGGCCATGAGTCGGCACGTCTGTCCCCGATGCGGCGGTTCCCTGGACCAGGTCCACCGGCGACGGCTGGACCGGTTGATCAGCAGGGCGTGGCGGATCCACCGGTACCGCTGCCGGACCGAGAATTGCGGGTGGGAGGGGGTACAACGGTCGCTGCGCCCCGGCGGCTCGCGGAATCCGAGGCGGATGCGGCCGTGGATCTGGGCGGCGGTGTTTCTGGTGTCGGTCCTGGCCGCGACCGTGATGATCGCGTATCTCGATTCGCGGCCGGGAAGCACATCGGTCGAGTCCGCGCCGACGCCGTGAGGATCTTCGTCACGGGGCATCGCGGGCAGCTCGGAGCGGCGCTCGCGCGCGCGATCCCTTCCGAGGCGTTCGCCGGCGCCGACCTGCCCGAGTTGGACATTCGCGACCCCGGACAGGTGGTCGACGCGATCGCCGGGGCGCGTCCCGACATCGTGATCCACTGCGCGGCGATGACCGACGTGGACGGCTGCGCGCGCGATCCCGAGTCGGCGCGCGAGGTCAACGCGGAAGGGACCGCGAACGTCGCGCGGGGGGCGGCGGCCGCGGGGGCGGCGCTGGTCTACGTCTCGACGAACGAGGTGTTCGACGGCACCGCCGGCCGCCCCTACGTCGAGACCGACGCGTCGAACCCGGTCAACGCCTACGGGCGCTCGAAGCTCGAGGGGGAACTCGCCGCGTCAAGGCACCACCCTCATTGCTGGATCGTGCGCACCGCGTGGGTCTACGGCGCCGGCGGGCGGAACTTCGTTCACAAGATCCAGGAGATCGCCGATCGGAAGGGGGCGCTACGGGTGGTCGTGGACGAGATCTCGTCGCCGACCTGGACCGAAGACCTCGCCGCGGCGATCCTCCGCCTGGCCGGAAGCGCTCCGCACGGCACGTATCACCTCGCCGGTTTGGGCGCCTGCTCGCGCTTCGAGCTGGCGAAAGCGGTGCTCGAGCTGACCGGCCGCGGACAGGTTCCGGTCGAGCCGATCGCCAGCGCCGACTGGCCGCGGCCGAGCCGTCCGCCGCTCAACGCGCCTCTCGACGTCGGAAAGGCGGCCGCGCTCGGCATACCGATGCGGCCGTGGCGCGAGGCGCTCGCGGAGTTTCTGCGGAACCAGAAACAATCCGTCATGCCAGGAGATCGCGGACGCTCGCGATGAGTTCTTTCAGCTTGAACGGCTTCGGGATGAACAGACATCCGTGCTCGGGGGCGATTTCCGCCAGGAGCGAGTTCGAGCCGTAACCGCTCATGTAGATCACCTTGATCGAAGGCTTCTCTCCGCGGAAACGAAGCGCGAGATCCCTGCCGTTCCCCCCGGGGAGCAGCATGTCGGTCAGCAACAGGCCGATCCGGGCCTTCTCCTTGTCGAAGATATCCTCGGCGCGGATAACGGTGCACGCATCGAGCACTTCGAACCCCTGCTCGCGCAGCACGGTCACCACCATCTCTCGAACGATGTCGTCGTCTTCCACGACCAGAATCCCGCGAGCGTCGGTCGCGGCAACAGTCTCCTCTCTCCCACCACTCATGCCATCCTCCGCGGAAACCCGGCCGCCGACCTCAGGAACCCGATGCTCTTGGTGCCGTTCCGACTTCATCATATAATTATAATAGTTCTCAGCAAGAACGAAAGCAATAGTTATTATAAAAACATTTCCCTGTATTCCTTGGGGCCATCGCCGCGGAACCGACCCTCCCGGGGCCCGAAATCGTCTTGCGGAGGCCACCGCCCGCACCTACACTCGGGCGCTCATGAGAACCCTTCGGACGGCGGCAAGACTCCTCGCGACGCTGGGGCTCGCGGCGGCGCCGGTCCTCGCGGCCGGTCCGCTGGAGCCGCCGGACCTTTCCAGGTATCTGCGCTGGGGGCCGGTGCGGGTGCGGCCGGGGTTCGTGCTGGCGAACCTCGGGTACGACGGGAACATCGGATACAGCGCCAACGCGTTTCCCGACTACACGGCGACTCTCTCGCCGCGCGTCGAGGGGGTCGTTCTGTTCGGGCAGCGCGGGTTCGTGACGTTCCAGGAGCAGCTGGACTGGACGATCTACAAGACCTACCACGATCAAAATTTCGTCAACCAGCTCGGCTCCGCGCGGTTGACGATCCCCCTCAAGCGGATGGGGTTCTACGTCGACGGCGCGCTGAACGACACGAAGGACCGCCCCGCCGACCAGTTGGCGATGCGCAACAACGTCCGCGAGCGGCGTCTCGGCACGGGGGTCCTGCTGAAGCTCGGATGGCGAGCGGACGGCGAGGTCGGCGTCGTGCGCTCCAGCTTCGGGTACTCGAACCCCGAGAACCCGCAGGTTGCCCGGGACCTCGACCGCAAGGAGCGCGGCGCACGGGTGCTGGCTCGGTATCTCGTCTTCGGACGGACCCGGTTCACGCTCGAACTGTCCGAGAAGAAGATCACCTTCAATGCGCGGGAGGACCTCCACGAAACCAGGGAGCGGCGCGTGCTTCCCGGCGTCGATTTCGGCATCGGAGGACGCCTCTCGGGGACCGCGCGGTGGGGGTGGGCGAGGCTCGACGCGATCGTCCCGTCGGACCGCGTCTTCTCGGGGACGGTCGGCGAGGCGAGGATCGCCTACCGGGTCGGCGGGGGCACGACGATCCAGATCGGCGGCCGCCGCGACGTCGGATTCTCGATCTACCTGGGGAACCGGTACTTCGTGAGCACGACGTACGACGTCCGGTGGATCCAGTACCTGAGCCGGGTGTTCGGCGTCGAGGCGGGAGCCGCTCGCGGCCTCGTCGGCTTCGCGGCGCCGGAGACGCGCTCGGACCGCACGAGACAGTACGACGCCGGCGTGCGGCTCCGGCTGTCCGAGAACACTCTCGGCCGGAAAGTCGAATATTCTTTCAAGGTCGGACGGTGGACGCTGGTGTCCACGGTCCCCCATCTCGACCAGTCCCGTACCGTCGTCGGCATCGGCGCCGTCATCGGGTATTAGGGAGATCGAAGTATCTGCTCAGCCCATCGGAGACTAGACCCGGCTCGGGTCGGGTGGGGATCGAGATTCGGCGTGTGCGAATCCGGATTTTATTACTCCGCGGGCGAACGCCCGCGCAACCTCCATGACGAACGGCAGCGGACTGCCGTCCGTCATGGAGGTTTCTATTCCAGAGTCCGGATCCGAAACACCGATCGCAACCGACGTCTCCACTCGAGAGTCCGGTGTCGAAACCCCGCTCGGGTCGGGATTGCAAGTCGAAACCGCCATTCGCAGGGATCGGTCCTCCGATCCGTGCGAATGGCGGTTGCCGGGGGTCCGGGGGTGTCCCCCGGGAATTCGCGTCGGGTGGAGCCTGGGATTCGTCAGGCGGGGATTTCGACTTGACTGGGGCGCTACCGGATTTTATTACTCCGCGGGCGAACGCCCGCGCAACCTCCATGACGAACGGCAGCGGACTGCCGTCCGTCATGGAGGTTTCTATTCCAGAGTCCGGACCCGAAACACCGATCGCAACCGACGTCTCCACTCGAGAGTCCGGTGTCGAAACCCCGCTCGGGTCGGGATTGCAAGTCGAAACCGCCATTCGCAGGGATCGGTCCTCCGATCCGTGCGAATGGCGGTTGCCGGGGGTCCGGGGGTGTCCCCCGGGAATTCGCGTCGGGTGGAGCCTGGGATTCGTCAGGCGGGGATTTCGACTTGACTGGGGCGCTACCGGATTTTATTACTCCGCGGGCGAACGCCCGCGCAACCTCCATGACGAACGGCAGCGGACTGCCGTCCGTCATGGAGGTTTCTATTCCAGAGTCCGGACCCGAAACACCGATCGCAACCGACGTCTCCACTCGAGAGTCCGGTGTCGAAACCCCGCTCGGATCGGGATTGCAAGTAGAAACCGCCATTCGCACGGATCGGTCCTCCGATCCGTGCGAACGGCGGTTGCCGGGGGTCCGGGGGTGTCCCCCGGGAATTCGCGTCGGGTGGAGTCTGGGATTCGTCAGGCGGGGATTTCGACTTGACTGGGGCGCTACCGGATTTTATTACTCCGCGGGCGAACGCCCGCGCAACCTCCATGACGAACGGCAGCGGACTGCCGTCCGTCATGGAGGTTCCCACTTTAAGAGTCCGGAGTCCGGAGTCCGGAGTTCGAACCCCGCTCGGATCGGGTCCGCAGGAAAGACGGTGGTAGAGCGACATGGCCCTACATTGCGTATACTCTGAGGTTCGAAGATGAGAAACCCCGTGAAGTTCCTGCTCGTCGTTCTGCTTGCGTTGCCGGCGCTCGCGCCCGCCGCTCCGGCGCGGGAGCCCGAGGAGCCGCCCGGCGAGACGGTGATCGAGGCGCGCCCGATTCCGGTGGAGGGGCTGCCTCCGGCGGGCGCGGTGCTTCGCCGAGGCGGCACCGACTACAAGATCGGGCGGCAAGACCTGCTCGAGATCAAGGTGTTCGACCTCAAGGAGCTGGACCAGACCGTCCGCGTCGCGGATGACGGGTCGATCACGCTCCCGCTGCTCGGACGCCTGCAGGTCGCGGGGCTGACGAAGGGGGATCTCGAAGCGCTGATCGCGAAGCTCCTCGAGGAGCGGTTCGTCCGGAACCCGCAGGTCACGATCTTCGTCAGGGAGTACGAGTCGAAGAAGGTGGCGGTCAGCGGCGCCGTGAAGAAACCCGACACCTACGAGATGCTCGGCGAGAGGACGCTGCTCGAGATGCTCTCGAAGGCGGGGGGCTCGACAAGGACCTCGGCAAGGAGATCATCATCTTCCGCCAGGACGAGGACGGCTCGACCCGGCGGCTCGCGGTGAATCTCGACCGGCTCGTGTTCGAGGCGGACCCGAAGCTGAACATCCCGGTGCAGCCAGGCGACATCATCTACGTCCCGAGCATCGAGAGGGTCCGGATCTTCGTCAGCGGCGCGGTCAAGAGTCCCGAACCTCTACGAGGTTCCGAGGGCGGAACCGGTGACGGTGCTCAAGGCGATCACCCTCGCGGGAGGGACCACCGACCGCGCGGCCGAAAAGCGCGTGCAGGTGATCCGCACCGGGCCGGGGGGCGAGAGGAAGACGATTCGCGTGGATCTTCGCAGGATCAAGCGGGGCAAGGCCGAGGACCCGATCCTCGAGAAGGACGACCTCGTGCTGGTGCCCGAGGCGTTCTTCTGATGGACGAAGAATCTTTCGGCGGGAAGCACCTCCTCGAGTACTGGGCGGTCCTGAGGCGTCGCCGGTACGTCGTCTACCTCGCGGCGGCGGCCGCGACCGTCGTGGCGCTGGTCGGGTCGTTCCTGGCGACGCCGCTCTACCGGGCCGCGGTGACGCTCCAGATCGAGCGGCAGAATCCGGACATCTTCACGTTCAAGGAACTGGCCTCGGTGGATTACGCCTGGTCCGCCTACACCGACTTCTACCAGACCCAGTACAAGATCCTCGAGAGCGACGCGGTGACCCGCCGGGCCGTCGAGCGGATCGGGACTCGTCAACCATCCGCGGTTCGCTCCCCGGAAGTCGAGCCCGGGGCTGCTCTCGGGGCTCCGCGCGCTGCTCCCCTCTTCCGGCAGGGCCCAGGAGCGCGATCCGGTCGACGCGGCGGCGGCGCGATTGAGGGCCGGTCTCGAAATTGCGCCGATCCGCAACTCGCGGCTCGTCACCGTGTCGTGGGTCTCCCCCGATCCGGCGCTCGCCTCCTTGGTGGCCAACGGCGTGGTGGACGCGTTCATCCAGTTCAACATCGCATCGAAGTACACCACGTCGGACCAGGCCACCGAGTTCCTCGTCACCCAGATCGTCACGCTCAAGAAAGAGATCCAGGGGTACGAGGAGCGCCTCCAGCGGTACGGCGAGTCCAAGGGAATCGTCACGATCGACGACGCCAACAACATCACGCTGAAAGCGCTGGGGGACATCTCGCAGCGGCGGACCGAGGCGCAGGGGGCGCTGGCGCAGAAGGAGGCGGCGTACAGGGCCGGCCTCGGATCGGCGCCCGAGGCGCTCCCCGACGTGCTCCACTCCGACCTGATCGCGCGTCTCAAGGAAGAGTACGCGGCGTACGAGGCGCAGTACTCGGAGAAGTCCCGACGGTTCAAGGACGACTGGCCGGAGATGCAGACGCTGAAGTCGAAGCTCGAACAGGCGCGCGAGCGCCTCGACATCGAGACCCGCGAGATCGCCCGGAAGGTGACGCTCTCCGCGGAGGCGGACTACCGGCGCGCCGTCGGGGAGGTCCTGAACCTCGACGCCCTCCTGGCGCGGCAGCAGGAGATGGCCCAGACGCTGAAGCGCGACGGGGTCGAGTTCGCGAACCTGCAGGGCGAGGTCCGGAAGAAGCGGGAGACGCTGAACGCCCTGATGGCCCGGCAGAACGAGATGGCACTCTCGACGCGCCTCAAGGATCTCGACGCGACCTCGAGCAACGTCCGCGTCGTGGACAGGGCGCGGACCCCCGACTTCGCCGTTCAGCCCCAACAAGCGGCTCAACCTCGCCATCGGGCTTCTGCTCGGGCTCGCGCTCGGCGTCGGCCTGGCGTTCTTCCTCGACTACATGGACAACACGCTGTCGGCGGCGTCCGAGATCGAGCCTCTCGTCGGGCTCCCCTCCCTCGCCGTCATCCCGCGCCACGGCCCGGCGGCGGACCCGCTGTCGCGCGTCCGGCGGAAGGCGGCGGTCCCCTCGCTGGACACCGTCGACCTCGTCGCCTTCCGCGACGGAGGGGCCGGAGCGTCCGAGGCGTACCGCGAGCTTCGCACCGCCTTGCTTCTTTCGAGCGCGGGCCGTCCTCCCCGCCGGATCATGGTGACGAGCGCACTCCCCGAAGAAGGAAAATCCGCGACGGCGATCAACCTCGCGGTGGTCTTGGCGCAGCTCGGGCGGCGCGTGCTCCTCGCCGACACCGACCTGAGGCGGCCCCGGCTCCACAAGGCGTTCGGCAAGCGAAACGGCGCCGGGATGAGCACCTATCTCTCCGGACTCGAGGCCGACCCGCTCCGCCTCGTGATCTCGACGGAGATCGAGAACCTCGATCTCGTGACCAGCGGGCCGATCCCGCCGAACCCGTCCGAGTTGCTCAACGCCCCGATCTTCGCGGAACTCGGCAGCCGTTTCCTCGACGCCGGGTACGATCACGTGGTGTTCGACTCCCCTCCCACGCTGTCGGTCGCCGACCCGGTGATCATCGGGAGCATGGTGGACAGCGTGATCCTCGTGACGCGCGCGGGCCGGACGCCGCGGCAGTCGCTCAAGGCGGCCGTGGAAAAATTCCTCCAGGCGGGGATCCGGCCGGCCGGCGTCGTACTCAACGATCTCGACGTCGCCGCCCACGGCTACGACCACTACCGCTACCGGTACTACGGCCGCTACGGTCACGGGGAGTCGAGCCCGGAGGACGGCCGCCGCGACGATCGGGCCGACGGGACCCGGGGACGCTGACCGGGATCGATCGTGGCTCAGGGAGCGGAGCCCGGCATCGCCCGTCGAACGGACCTCCTGGCGCGGGTCCTCGAGATCGGCCTCGCCGCGGTGATCGTCCTCGCGCCGCTCCCCTCGGGATCGGTTCGCGAGCCGGCCCGCTCCGTGCTCGAGATCGGCGCCTTCGCACTCGGCGTCCTCTGGATGGTACGCGCCGCGATCCGGTCGACCCGTCTTCCTCCTCTTCTCGCGCGCGCCGGGATCGCCGGATTCTTGCTGCTCGGGGCACTCCAGCTGCTCCCGCTCGGTGAGCGCGCGGTGGCGCTCGTCTCGCCTCGCGCGGCCGCGATCCGCGCGGATTCGCGCCCGCCGCAGGGCGCCGCAGAGGGGGAGCGGCAGCTTCTGAGCGGCGATCCTGAGCGCCTCGACCGTCCCGCCGCGCTGTCGGTGGACCCCGCCGCCACCGCCTCGGCGCTCCGGACCGGCGCGGCGCTGGCGATGCTGCTCTTCGTGGCGGTCACCGTCGCCGCGGAACGCGGCGCGACGGGGATCGCGCTGGCGCTCCTCCTCGCGGCGGCGGTCCAGGGGCTTTACGGGACGCTCGTGGTCGCGGCCGGCGCCGCGGCGAGCGGAGGGGCGGCGTACGGCCAGGCGACCGGAACGTTCGTCAACAAGAACCACTTCGCCGGATTCCTCGCGGCGTCGCTCCCCGCGGGTCTCGCCCTCGTGCTCGCGCGCTTAAGGCACCTCCGGTCGCACGACAGCCGCCTCGCGAGGTTTCTCGGCGGCGAGGGAAGCCGGGCTCTCCTGATCGGTCTCCTCGCGGTCGTCGGCCTCGCCGGACTCTTGCTCTCGTTCTCGCGCGCCGGGATAGCGCTCGGCGCTCTCGCCATCGTGCTCACGTTCGCGGCGGCCGGACGCCGTGCGATCGGGGCGCGCCTCGCGGTCGCGATCGTCGTGCTGGCGGTGGCCGCGGTGCCGCTCCTCGATCTCGGAGCGGACCGGCTCGCGGTGAGCTTCGGCCGGATCCCGCTCGAGTTCTCGGGAGCAGGAAGCCGGGGGACCGTCTGGCGCGACACGATGGCGATGGCGGCGGCTTTCCCCACGGCCGGCACCGGTTTCGGGACCTTCTCGGCCGCCTACCCGCTCTTCCGCTCGCCGGAGGTGCGGACCTACTGGACCCACGCGCACAACGACCCGCTCGAGGTCGTCTCCGAGGGGGGGTGCCCGGGCTCCTGTGTCTCGCGCTGCTGCTGGCGCCGGTCTTCCCTCTCCTCCTGCGCGCGCTCGCGGGCCGCGCCGGAGCGCTCGCCGCCGGGATCGCCGCCGGCCTCCTCGCCGCGCTGCTTCACGCGCTGGTCGACTTCAATTTCCACGTCCCCTCGAACGCGGCGCTCGCCGCCGTTCTCGCCGGCGTCCTGTTCGGCCTTCTGGCGCCGCGGTCGAAGGAGCCCGAGATCGGTGCCGGCGTCGAAGGCAAGCACCGCGAGGCGAACCCTTCGGACCCGCCGCCACGATTGAGGCTCGTCACGCCGTCGCCGGCGGTACCTTCGGCCGCCGGCCGCGATGGCCGGCGACCGGCCTTCGTCCTCGGCTCGCTGGCGCTCGGCGTCGCGCTGGCCGCGACGGCGTCCGGCGTCCGAGCGGCACGCGCTCCGCTCGACGCCCCCGCGATCGCCCGCTCGGTCGCCACGGCGGCGATCGACTCCGGCCCCGCCGACCCGGGCGTACACGCGGCTCTCGTCGCGCTACGCGACGCGATCGGGCGGCGCCCACTCGACGCTTCCGCGAGGGCGGTGTACGCGAGCCTGCTCCTCGAACTCGCGGCTTCGTCCCAGGAGCGCCAGGCCGCCGCCTTCCACGCCGCGAGAGCCGCTTCGACCGCGCCGGTGACCGTTCCGGTGGTCGAGACCTCGGCGAGGGTGCTCGCGCGTTGCGGCGAGGCCGCGCGCGCTCTCGAGTTGACGAAGAAGATGTTCGCCTACGACCCTGCTAGCCGCAGCCACGCTCCTCGCCACGCTCGAACCGTTGCTCGGACCCGCCGCGATCGACGAGGCCATCCCCGCCGATCCCGCCGCCTTCAAGGCCTGGATCGACAGGCTGCGCGGCGCGGGGCGCGGCGACGAAGCCGACCGGCTCCTCGACCGCACCTACCGCCGATGGCCGACGCATCTGCGGATCCGCCTCGACGCCGCCTCCCGGGCGCTCTCGCGGGAACGATGGGACGAGCTTCGCTCGATCCTCCCGCCCGGCGCGGATCTCCCACGAGAGCCCACGGCCGCGTTACTCTTCACGACCCGCGGCCGGCTCCTCGCCGCCACCGGCGACCCGTCGGGCGCGAAACAAGACGCGGAACAGGCCGTCCTCCTCGCCCCGAACGATCCCTGGATCCGCCTTCAGGCCGGAGTGGTCCTCGACGCAGCGGGCGATTTCGCGGCGGCCCGCGCCCAGTGGGAGCGCGGACTGTTCGAGATCGTCCCATCCGAGGGAAATCGCTGGCTCAGGATCGAATTCCTGGCGCACCGAGCGCGCCTCGAGGACCGAGTCGGAGCCCCCACCGATGCCCTCCGCGATTGGCGCGCCGTCCTCGACCTCGCGCCTTCGCACGGCGAAGCAAGCCGCCGCATCGAGGAGTTGTCGGGGCCGTAGGAATCGAACCCCGCTCGAACCGAAGTCTCCCCTCGAGAGTCCCCTGTCGAATCCCCGCGCGCGTCGGGTTTGCAAGTAGAAACCGCCGTTCGTACGGATCGGTCCGCCGATCCGTGCGAACGGCGGTTGCCGGGGGTCCCGGGGGTGTCCCCCGGGAAACCCGCGTCGGGTGGGGATCGGGGTTTGTCAGGTCGGATTGGGATCCGCAACGTGAACATCCCAACTCACCGCCAGCGCTAACGGATTTTTCTCCTCCGCGGGCGAACCGCCCGCGCAACCTCCATTACGGACGGCAGCAGACTGCCGTCCGTAACGGAGGTTTCCACTCCAGAGTCCGGACTCGAACCCCGCGTGTCGAGGCATTCCCTCGAGAGTCCCCTGTCGAATCCCCGCGCGCGTCGGGTTTGCAGAGTAGAAACCGCCGTTCGTACGGATCGGTCCGCCGATCCGTGCGAACGGCGGTTGCCGGGGGTCCCGGGGGTGTCCCCCGGGAAACCCGCGTCGGGTGGGGATCGGGGTTTGTCAGGTCGGATTGGGATCCGCAACGTGAACATCCCAACTCACCGCCAGCGCTAACGGATTTTTCTCCTCCGCGGGCGAACCGCCCGCGCAACCTCCATTACGGACGGCAGCGGACTGCCGTCCGTAACGGAGGTTTCCACTCCAGAGTCCGGACTCGAACCCCGCTCGAACGTGTCCTTTCGGCAAGCCTGCATGAAGGTTTTTCCGGGCCCGGGTAGCATCGGCTGTCGTCGATCGTGGACGTGGAGGACAGCCGATGAAACCAAGGAGGAGGCAGCCTGCCCTGGCCGCCGGCCTGGAGCGCGCCCGGCGACGGTTCGAGCTGTGGCGCGAGACGCGGAGAGGGCGTTCGCGCATTCCTGAGTCTCTCTGGTCGCTCGCCACGAGGTCGGCGCGGCAGTTCGGGGTACACAGGACCTGTTGGGCGCCGCGGCTGGACTACGTGGTCCTGAAGCGGCACGTCGAGGCCGACTCGGCACACGGGGCGACCCGGACCGAGATTTCGCCGAGCTTCGTCGAGTTGGTCCCGGCCGGGAGCGGGTCCCGTGTGGATTGCGTGGTGGAGTTGGAGGACCCATCCGGAGTGCGGATCAGGATCGAGTCGAGTTCTCTCTCGCGCTGAGGCCTCTCGCTGGCGGCGCGCATCCACGAGGGCGTGGTCACCTGCAACGCCAACCGGCGCACGCTCCTGGACAAACTCGCGGCACTGCTCGCCGAGATCGCCCTCGCAGTCGGGAAGCTCCCACTCCTGCTGGTCGCCGACGCGTACTACGCCTCGGGCAAGCTCATCGCTCCGCTCCGGGCTGCTGGGCACCACCTGGTCACGCGCGTGCGTATCAACGCTGTCGCGTATCGCAAGGCGTCTCGTCCGTCACGGCCTCGTCGTGGCCGACCGCGGCTCTACGGCGCCAAGATCCACCTCCGCCGCCTCCTCCGTCAGTCGGCTCTCTTCGTCTCCGCTCCGAGCCCGGTCTATGGCGAGAAGGCCGTGGTCCTCCAGTATCGCTGCCTGGATCTGCTGTGGAAGCCGGCTCGCGGGCTCGTCCGGTTCGTGCTCGTCAAGCATCCGACACGCGGCCGCCTGATCCTCCTCACGACCCACCTCGATCTCGATCCCCTCCAGGTCATCAAGCTCTATGGCGACCGGTTCAAGATCGAGGTCGGCTTCAAGCAGGCGAAGTACACGCTGGGAGCCCAGGCCTACCACTTCTGGATGGCCGACATGAAGCCCATCCGCAAGGGGGACGGCGATCAGCACCTGCACCACGAGTCCCCCAAGTACCGTCGCCACGTCCAGCGCAAGCTCGACGTCTACCATCGCCACGCCTCGCTGGCGTGCGTGGCTCACGGCCTACTCTTGCACCTCGCCGTCAACTTCCCAGACGCCGTCTGGGGGAGCTTCCGCAGCTGGATGCGCACCATGGACAAGGCAGCGGTGCCGAGCGAACACGTCGTCGCCGAAGCTCTACGCGCCGACCTTCCTGATTATCTGCTTCGTATCGGTCCTGCCGACTTGTTGCGCAAAATGATCGTCGAAAACCTCGATCCCGATCTCGCGCCGCGTTGGATCAAGCCCGACCGGCTCGTAGCCTGAAGAACCCGTCACTGTCCAGTTCTTAGCCGTCCTCCCAACAATTCAATCTGGCAAGGAATCGGACCTATCAGCGCGACACGGTAACAGCAACGGGGACAAGGACAAGGCCGACGGAGCTATTGGGAGCGACAGGTCAGCACGGATCATGGGTCGCTACTTCTTGGCGTTCCTCGCCCTCACGGCTATCGCCAGCACCAACCAGAATACCCCCAGAGATCCCAAACCCGGTCGGCCAGAAAACAGGCCAACCGCGATCCAAACGACGGCAACTACCGCGAAGGCAAAGCCTGACTCAAAGAACTTCCTCACTTTTCCCCTCCGCTGATCCTGCGTTTCCCTTGGCTACCTATGACTTGCCTGGTCCGCACCGCACCCCTGGCTCAAGCTGGGCCGGACAGCTCATCGCCGACTGCGCCGCTCGCCGTACCCGCCACCGTGAGCGCGAGCATCCCGCCGCGACTGGGGTCGCGCGCCCCGCCTCTACATCCCGATGCCGACGTGGTACCCCCAGAAGGAGTCCCGATCGTCCATCGTGTCCGAGACCTGTCGGTAGTAGCCGACTCCGGCGACGCCCCAACCGTGGAGGCTGATCCGGACTTCGCCACCCGCGAAGGCGCGGTCGGCGCTGGCCGAGAGTGGCCGCCCCCAGGTGCGAAGCAGGACCGCGCGCGCTTCGATGAGCACCGCGAAGTCCGATCCGGGCGTCGACTTGTTCGGGGTGTAGACGCCCTGGTAGCCGATGCCGAGCCGGCCCCCGGCGGTGCCCGGAGAGAGCGTGACGGAGAGGTTGTTCAGCCACGGCTTCGTGTCCCGTTCGGCCTTTCGGTCGAACATGTGGAGGTAGCGGGTCGTGAACGACCATCGGTCCGGCGCCCCCCACTCGATGGACGAGACCGTGAGGACCACGTCCTGGTCGCCCTGGTAGGGTATGAGAAGCCGGCGCAACGCCGGTCCGTTCGTCGCCTTCCCCGTCGCCGCGCTCGCCGGAGCGGCCAGGGAGAGAAGGACCAGGGCCGTCGTGGCGATGCCGACGCCCGGTCGAATCACGCCGCCCCCTCGACACGCACGCGCTGCTCCTCGCGAGGTTTCAACAGCGCCACGCCGCTCGCCAGCAGCGGCCCGACGAAGAGCACGGCCGTCGCGATCTTGACCAGGAACAACAGGCGATCGAACCGCGCCGTGCCGAAATAGACCATGAGGAAGAACACGGACAACGCGACGAGGAGCCCGCCCGCGACACGCGGCCAGCGCCGGGAGACGTAAGCCAGGACGAAGAAGGGCGCGGTCGTCACCAGCAGCTGCATCACCATGGCCACGGGGTTGCGGAGATTCCCGATGATGTTGAACACGCCCCACACGCAGCCGAAGACCAGGAGAACACGGAGCGCTGTCTTGTGCGGCCCCCAGTAGGTGAAGAGCGAACTGAACATCCACGTGAACCAGAGCAGGGCGATGTAGACCAGGGAGAGCTCCTCGGCCTCCTTCAGGGTGTCGCCTGAGCGCGTGTAGGCGTAGATCAGGAACGCGGCGAGCCCGGTGACGATGAAGGCGTGGTAGCCGGCGCGATGGGCCGCCCGGCGCTGGAACTCGTCCTGGTCGTTGAGCCAGCCCAGCTCGCGCAGGATGCCCGGGCCGAAGGTGCCGATGCCGATCAGGGCGATGAAGCCCCACCGGTACCACTGCGCCAGCACGAACCCGAGGAGGACCACGCCGCCGGCGATCAACGTGGCCGGAGACGGCCTCCAGCGAAACCAGCCGAAGCGACTGCTCATGTTGCTTCCCTCCCGGAGGACAGGGTCGTGCGGGTCGTCAGTCGTTCGGGTCGAGCCCGAGCTCGTCGAACGGGATCGGCTTCTGTGCCTCCAGCTCGCCCAGCATCTTCAGCGTCGCCTCGTCCGGCTTGAAGAGCCTGGCAAGCGGCAGCGTCACGTCCACGATTTGCACGGCGGAGTCCCGGTAGGGCATCTCCCACTTCGAGACGATGAGGACGACTCCTGCCTCCCGCGCGACGCCCGGGAGGCCGTCCGCCACCTTGGCCAGCAGGTCGCCGGCGCCGGCGGTCGAGAAGCCCCGCTGGTGGAGTCGCACCTGCATCCACGGGCCTTCCGTCTCGAGCATCTTCACCTTCTCCACGTCGCCCTTCGCCTTGGCCTGCGTTAGGTCGCTGCGCATCTTGTCGAGGTTCTGCTGGAACTCGGCCGACTTCGCGTACGCGATGGCCACGCCGCGCGAGTCGTAGACGCCGATCCGCATCGGGACAGCGTCCGGCGTCTCCCCCGCCGCCGGGCGGACGCACGCGGCAAGGACGACGGCAGCCAGGCCCAGCGTCATCACTGCGGACATGTTTCTCATCGGGCACCTTTCCCTTTCCCGCGGCCATCGGAGCCGCGCTTGTCTTCCGTCTCCGTCAGGTTGAACACCTGCTCGACCGGGACCGCGAATACCCTGGCGATTCGCATCGCCAAGCCGACCGAGGGGTCGTACATCCCGCCCTCGATCGCGACGATGGTCTGGCGGCTCACGCCGACGCGGCGAGCGAGTTCCTCCTGCGTCATCTCGCCGTTCTGGAACCGGAGCTTCCGAACCTCGCTGTGGACATGTTCGACCATGGGCCAGAGGATAGAGGCGCCCCAGGTGCAAGTCAAGTTAAATTTACATGGAGTCAACATGACTTGACGCTGAAGGCCGTGTCTCTCAATGATTCAATGCGGCAAGGAATCGGACCGATCGGCGCCGCAAGAGACCGTGCCACACGACGCGCGCGAGTGGAAACAGGACGGGGAGCGGATGGGTTCGGCATGAAGCGGTCCCGAGCCATGGCCGCCGCGCCGTTCGTTGCAGGGCTTCGAGTTGGTGACGCAGGGCGAGGTTCTCGAGGGCCAGTTGCCGCCGCGAGCGGAACGCGGCGACGAGTGCAAGAAGCACGATTCTGAACATCCGGGTATGCTATGCTCGCCATCCGGTAACGGCAACGGGGACAAGGCCGACGGAGTTATTGGGAAGCACAGAGGTCCGGGTGCAGACGGCCGGGAATCAAGCGTCATTGGCTGGGAGCGACGGATTTTTCTCCTCCGCGGGCGAACCGCCCGCGAAACCTCCATTACGGACGGCAGCGGACTGCCGTCCGTAATGGAGGTTTCCACTCCAGAGTCCGGACCCGGAACCGGACCCGGAACCACCGTGCTTCCCCATCTGGGATCCCACCTTAGCTACAATACCCCCATGCCCCCGCTCAACCGATATCTCGCCTCCCCACCGCTCCGCCAAGCCGTTCTCTCCCTCTTGCTGGCCGCCGCCGTCTTCGCCGCCTTCGCGCCGGTGCTCTCCGCCGGGTTCGTGATCATCGACGACGAGCGGTACGTTCTTCGAAATCCCCACGTCCAGCAGGGATTTACACGGGATGCCGTGCTCTGGGCGTGGACGGCCGCGCACGCCTCGAACTGGCATCCGCTGACCTGGCTGTCGCACCTGCTCGACTGGCAGCTGTACGGAAACGCGCCGGCGGGGCACCACTTCACGAGCCTCCTGCTGCACGCGCTCAACGCCGTGCTGCTGTTTCTCCTGCTCGACCAGTTGACCGGGAAGGTGGGGAGGAGTTTCTTCGCGGCGGCGCTCTTCGCGCTTCACCCGCTCCACGTCGAGTCGGTCGCCTGGGTGGCCGAGCGGAAGGACGTGCTGAGCACGCTGCTCTGGATCCTGACGACCTGGGCCTACGTCTCGTGGACCCGGGAGAGAGGGGGTGCTCGGCGGATCCTCGTGGGCTGTCTGCTCGCGCTCGGTCTCACCGCGAAGCCGATGCTGGTGACGCTGCCGCTCACGCTGCTCGTCCTCGATTTCTGGCCTCTCTCGCGATGGCCGGAAAGCCGCGACGGTCGCGCACGGTGGCGCGTCGCGTGGCCGCTCGTTCGCGAGAAACTGCCGCTGCTTTTGATCGCGGCGGCGTCCGGCGCGGTGACGCTCGCGGTGCAGTCTGCCGGGCGCGCGGTCGGTTCCGTGCAGGAGTTTCCAGTTGCCGCCCGGCTCGGAAATGCCCTGGTCTCTTGTGTTGCGTACCTCGCGAAGATGGTCTGGCCCGCCCGACTCGCGGTCTTCTACCCCCACCCGGGAACTTCGCTTCCGCTCTGGAAGCCGATCGCGGCGGCCGCGGTACTCGCCGCCGTGACCTGGATCGCCGTGAGGCTCCGCCGCTCCCATCCGTACGTCCTGGCCGGCTGGGCATGGTATCTGATCACGCTGCTGCCGGTGCTCGGGCTCGTGCAGGTCGGGGAACAGGCGATGGCGGATCGGTATACCTACGTGCCGCTCATCGGCCCGTTCGTGGCGGCGGCGTGGGGCGTGCCGGAAGCCGTGAGGGCGGCTCTTCGCGCGGCTCGCCGGGGGGATGCCGGTGCCGGAGCGGTGCGCGTGGCGCTCCCGCTGGGGGCCGTGAGCCTTCTACTCGTGCTCTCGCTCGTCACGCGGGCGCAGGCCTCGACGTGGAAGGATTCGCTCTCGCTGTTCTCTCGCGCCATCGAGGTCACGCGCGGCAACTACCTGGCCCACGTCGATCTCGGCACGGCGCTCTCGAGGGCGGGGCGCGCGGACGAGGCGCTGGCGCACTTCGACCAGGCGGTCCGGATCAAGCCGGACAATGCGTCGGCGCACTACAACCTCGGTGTTGAGTTCGCCCGTCGCGGGCGCGAGACCGAAGCGGGCGAGCAGTACGCCCAGGCACTCGCCCTCGACCCAGGGTACGCCGCGGCGCACAACAATCTGGGGATCCTGCTGGCCGGACAGGGGAAGACCGCGGAAGCGGCGCGCCACTACGCGGAAGCGGCGAGGCTCGATCCCGAGTTCGCCGAGGCGCACTACAACCTCGCCGTGGTCCTCGATGCGGAAGGGCGGTACGACGAGGCCTGGGAGGAAGTCGAGAAGGCGAAGCGGCTCGGCCTCGCGCCGCGGGAAGAGTTCGTGAGGCGCCTTACCGGGAAGCGGAGCGGGCGCCCCGCTTCCCGGTAGAGCGTTCGAGCCGTCCGTAACTACTTCTGGATCTCCTGCAGGAACCCCTCGCGGCTCCGGTCGCGGACCGGGCCGAAGACGGGCTCGATCGGCGGGTGTTCTTTCCTCAACTTGAGCACCTCGTCGATCGCCCGGTCGAGCTGGGCGTCGATACCCCTCGCGAGATCCTGGGGCAGGTTCTGGATCTCGATGTCGGGAACCACGCCGCGGTTCTCGATGGTCCACCCTCCCTTGGGATCCCACCAGGCGAATTCCGGCTGCGTGAGCATGCCGCCGTCCACGAGGAGCTTGTCGCCGCGGATCCCGACGACCCCGCCCCACGAGCGCATCCCGATCACCGGCGCGAGTTTCTCGAGCTGGATCGCCGCGGGGAAGATGTCGCCGTCGGAGCCGGCGAACTCGTTGGTCAGCACGACGAACGGGCCGTTCAGGACCGCCGCCGGGTAACGGGAGATGCCGCCTCCGCGAGCCCGGTCGAGGCTCAGGATCCGGCGCCGCAGCCGCTCGACGATCATCTGGGAGACCGCGCCGCCGCCGTTCCACCGGGCGTCCACGACCATCCCTTCCTTGTCGAGCTGTGGGTAGAACCAGGTGTTGAACCGGATCAGCCCGTCCTTCCACATGTCGGGGATGTGCACGTAGCCGATCTTCCCCCCCGTCTTCGAAGCCACGTACTCGCGGTGGGTCCGCACCCAGTCGACATAGCGGATCTCCCCTTCGGAGGGGAGAGGGGTGACCACGACCTCGCGCGCGCCTTCCTTGGACGGCTTCGCGTTGACCGTCAGGACGACTTCCTTCCCTGCCAGGTTCTCCATCGCGGCCTCGAACGGCAGCCCCTTCAAGAACGGCTGGTGATTGACCTCCAGGACGTACTCCCCCGTCGATACGACGGAACCCGGCTCGTCGAGCGGCGACCGGACGCCGTCGGCGGGGTCGCCCCTGTAGATCTTGACCACCTTGTAGGCGTCCCCCTCGCGCGCGAGGTCGGCACCCAGAAGACCAGGCGCGATCCGCGGGACCTGGACCCCCGGATCGCCGCCCCAGGTGTACGTGTGGGAATTGTTCAGTTCGCCGATGACTTCGCCCATCAGGTCGCCGAGGTCGTCGCGGTTGGCGAGCCGGGGAAGAAGCGTGGCGTAGCGATCGCGGACCGCCTTCCAGTCCAGGTGCCCCATGCCGGGATCCCAGAAGAAGTCCCGCATGTGACGCCAGCCTTCGTAGTACATCTGCGCCCACTCCTCGCGCGGGTCCATCTCGATCACGATGCCGCCCAGGGAAACCTTCGACTTCGCTATCTCGGGGCCGGGAGGCGCGGCGGTCGCGACCACGTAGATCTCGCCGCGCTGCTTCATCACGGCGATCTTCTCTCCCTTCGCCGCGATCCCGAAGGTGGAAACCCCCTCGACGAACGGCTTCGCCTCTTTCTTCTCGAGCTCGAACGCCATGAGGGTCGCGTCCGGCGCCTCCTCCTCGAACAGGCCCGCCACCTCGGCAAACCCCTTGAGGGGGGACGACAGGAAGAACACCTGCTTCGACGTGGCGCCGAGGCCGAAGTACCGGCCGACCGGGACGGGAAGCTCGACGAAGCGGGCGGCGAGGCCGTCGAAATCGATCTCGACCGGCTTCGGCGGCTTCTTCTCGTCGGCCTTTTCGTCCTTGGCCTTGCCGTCCTTGTCCTTCCCCTTGTCCTTGTCGTCTTCCTTCGCGGCGTCCTTCTTCTCGTCGGTCGAGGGCATCCCCTCGAGCGACGCGAACGGGTGCTTGACGTCCTTGCGGAGCAGGACGGCGTAGATCTTGGTGTTCCTCGCCTCGACGTTGTCCCAGTCGCGACCGCCCAGGATCGGGTTGGCGGTCCGGTCGCTCAGGAAATACAGGTAGCGGCCGTCGGGGTCCCACGCAGGAGTCCGATCGGCGGTCGTTGGCCCGGTGACCTCGTGGACCTTCCCTTCCTTCGTGTCGAAGATGTAGATGGAACTGTAGTCGGTCGTGCGCGTCTTGGAGTAGGCCAGCCACCGCCCGTCCGGGCTCCAGGCGTACTCCCGGATCTCCGCCTGCTCGCTGCGGTCCACCGTCTTCGAGGCCCCGCCCTCGGCCGGGACCACGAACAGCGTCTGCGTCTGGTCGGCGTAGGCGATCCACTTGCCGTCGGGGGAGAAAACCGGCGGGAAGTGCCAGCCGCTCTCGCCGGCGGGGACGACCGTCTTCGGCTCTCCCCGTCCCCAGGCGTCGATCACGCGGATCTCCTCCTCGCGACGTGCATCGGTGACGAACGCGATCTTCTTCCCCTCGGGATCGAACGTGGCGAAACTCTCGCGGGCACCGCTGCCGCGGCTCACCGGGAGCGTGACCCCCTCCTTCGCGGGAACCGAGAAGATCTCGCCGCGGGTGACGATCGCGAGACGGCTACCGTCGGGAGCGATGTCGAAATGGGTCAGCGTGCGGGACGGGTCGGGGTAGCGGGTGCGGATCAGGACGAGGTCGCTCGGAAGGTCGATCTCGATCCGCCGCTCGTTCCCGGACGCGGCGTCGAACAGGTGGATGTCCGCGCCGAGCGTGAACGCGATCCGGCCGTCGGGGCTCATGGAGGGCCAGCGGGCGTCCCAGTCCTTGAAGTCGGAGTGCCGCTTCCGGTCGGAACCGTCCGGCCGCATGGACCAGATGTTCATGGTGCCGCCCTGGTCGCTCAGGAAGTAGATCCTGCCGCCGTGCCACATCGGGAAGGCGTTGATCCCGTCGAAAGTCGTGACCGCCTTGAAATCGCGACGATCCGGGTGGCCGACCCAGATGTCCGGAGCGGTGCCCCCCCGGTAGCGCTTCCAGGTCGCCGTCTCCCACGACTTCCGGTTGAACGCCCAGCTGCCGGTCTGGGGATCGATGGCAATCCGTGCGGCCCACCCCAATGCAAGGTTCTCGGGATCGCCGCCGACCGCCGGGATCGAGTAGATCTGCCAGTCGTGGTGTGGGCGATTCCGAAAGACTCCGGTACAGGATCTGCTTGCCGTCGGGCGTCCAGCCGATCACCTCGTCCGGACCCGGACGCCACGTCAGGCGTCTCGGCTCGCCCCCGTCAGCGGGGATGACGAAGACGTCGCGGTTGCCGTCGTATTCGCCGGTGAACGCGATCTGCGACCCGTCCGGCGAGAACTTCGGGAAGTACTCCGTGCCCGGGTGCGTCGTCAACCGGCTGGCCATCCCGCCGGCCGCGGGGGCGACCCACAGATCGGCCTCCGCCGAGAACACGACGCGGTCGCCGTGGAGGTCGGGATAACGGAAATAGGCGTTCTTGGCGGACGCGCCGGGCGTCAAGGCCACGGCCACGACGAGCGCCATGCCGACCATCAGGCACACTGCTGCAGAACGAGATCCTCTCATGATGCCTCCGAAGGATGTTGCAACAACGAGATCATCCACCTCGCGCGGGCCAAAGCCGCCCACGCCAGCGTACAGGATGCGGGGCTATGGTACGTCCGAGCCGTGGTGAGAGTTTCGGCGCGTGGCGAGGACCTCGAGAGTACCGCTTTCCGAGGAGATGATCGTTACGCGATCGGTCGGATTCCCTCGGATCGAGCGCGATCAATCCTCGCTCGCAGGAATTTCATGAAGATCGAGGCGTGCGCCTCAGCACGTGGGGCTCCCAGCTCGAGTGGAAACAATGTCCCGATTATCCCAGCCGGGCGGTCGCGTCGTCGATGACGACCGAGGGGAAGACGCCACCGCTCTCGAGCACCGAGCGAGCGGCGGAGAGAGCTTCGGCCACCTCACGCGGATTCCGCGGTACGGCGGAGGCCGGCGCCGTCGCGGCGTGCGCCTCTGCGGCGGACGAGGCTTCGAGGAGATCGTCGATCCTCTCCGTCGCGCGTCCGAGAAGCATCGCCTGCGCGACTCCCGCCAGAAGCAGGTACGGGTGGGCGGAACCATCGGGTAGCCGGAACTCCACCGTCGCGGGGCTCACGCTCCGCCCTTCGGCGGTCATGGGAACGATCGGGAGGCGGATCAGCGCGCTGCGGTCGTAGTCCCCCCAGAAAATCCCCCTCGGCGATTCCTTCGCCTGGTTGAGGCGGACGAACGAACCCTCCACGCGGTTTCCAAACGCCATCAGCGCGGCGCCCGTGTGGACCAGACCCGCGATCAGCCACTTCGCCTCGGAGCCGAGCGTTCCCCCCGGGCCGCGCACGTCGGCGTGCCGGCCGTGCACGACCGGCGAGAGGTGGAAGTGGAGACCGTTCCCCGCGTGCCCTTCCCGCACGATCGGCGCGAAGCTGCAGAGCATCCCCGCCCGGTGGGCCAGATTCCGCAACACCCACTGCGTCAGGACCACCCACCGGGCCGCCTCCGGCAGGGGAGCGAGAGAAAGCTCGATCTCGTGCTGCTCCCACAGCACCGGGTCCGGGTCCCGGGCCTCGATGTACCCCACCTCGCTGTGCCCGTACTTGACCGGCACGCCGATCTCGGCCAGCACCGCCATCGCCTGCCGCCGCAGCCCCTCGCCGAAAACGAACGGCGAGCTGGCGTGGTAGCCGCGATCGTCCGTGCCGTAGATGTCGCTCTCCGCGCGCCGCTTCCCGAGAAAATACTCGACCTCGCCCAGGGCCCACAGGTCCACCCCGGTGTCCTGCCGGAGCCGCTCGTACGCTCGCCTTAGAATCGTGGAGGGAGACTGGGGGAGCGGCAGACCGTCGCGGCCCCGGTGCCCGCAAAGAAGGACGAGCGTCGACAGATCGGAGAACGGGTCGAAAAACGCGGTTTCGAGGCGCGGCCTCAGCACGACGTCCGAGGCCCCAGGCCGAATGCCGAGCCCCCTGAAAAGGCTCGACCCGTCCGCGCGCTCGCCCCCCGAGAGGATATCCTTGAGATGCGCGAAGCCGCGCGGCACGAAGTCGAGCGTCTTGAGCCAACCGTCCCCGCCGACGTGCTTGAGGCTGATCAGGCGGACCCCGCGCTCGAACACCAGGTCCACCAGGTCGGCCTCGGTCCAGGCCGCCGGCGGCTTGCCGAGAATCCGCTCGACCCGTCCCGCGGGGAGCGTTTGAGCACGGGGGCCCTGAGCCGCCTCCGGCGCGCGAACCGTGCCGGGCGTAGGGAAGTCTCCTCGGTTGATCGTCACCATCTTCCGGTCCTCTCGCGCGCCGCTAGCGAAGCGGGGACGGGCCTACCGCCTGCGCGGCGGACGCCCGTCCCCGCTTTCAGCCCACGATCGGTCCTACTCCAGCACGACGATGTTCTTCTTCTCGCAGATCGCCTTCAGCTCCTTCGGCCACACGGTGACGCTCACCTCGCCGAGGTGAGCTTTCTTGCAGAAGGAGCATCGTGGTGCGCGACTGGCCGATGCCGCCGCCGATGCTGAGCGGGATCTTGTCGTTCAGGATCGCCTGGTGATAGGGGAGCTTGAGGAAATCGAGTTGTCCGGTGATCTCGAGCTGCTGCTTCAGGGTCTCCTTCGTGACGCGGATCCCCATGGAGGTGAGCTCGTGCCGGCGCTTCGTGAGGTGGTTCCACACGAGAATGTCGCCGTTCAGGCCGTGCGCCGGCTTCCCCTTCGCCGTCACGGTCGGCGTGCACCAGTCGTCGTAGTCGGCCGCCCGCATCTCGTGCGGGTAGCCATCCTTGAGCACCCAGCCGATCCCGATGATGAAGATCGCGGGAGAGACCTCGTTCAGGTACTTGCTCTCGCGCTGCTTCCGCGGGAGGTCGGGATACCGCTCGAGCATCTCCTCGGCGTGAACGAAGTGCAGCTCCTCGGGGAGATCCGGGTAGCGCGAGTCCTTGAGCTGCGGGTACATCCGATGGACCATCTTCTCGGCGCCAACGAGCACCTTCCAGATCTTCCGGATACTGTCCTTCATGAAGTCGAGGTTCCGCTGGTCGGCCGTGATGACCTTCTCCCAGTCCCACTGATCCACGTACGACGAGTGGTCGTGGTCGAGGAAGTAGTCCTTGCGGACCGCCCGCATGTCGGTGTTGATCCCCTCGCCGACGTTGCACTGGAACTGCTTGAGCGCCAGCCTCTTCCACTTCGTCGCCGCCTGGACGACCTGGCACTCCATCCGCTTGTCGAGGCCGAGCCCGCAGGGGAAGTCGATCGGCGTGCGCGAGCCGTCGCGGTCGAGGTAATCGTTGACGCCGCTGTCCTTCGTGACGATCAACGGGACCTCGATGTGAAAGAGGTTCAGCTCCTTGCACAGGTTCTCGTCGATGTAGAGCTTGATGGCATGGAGCGCCTTCTGCGTATCCTTCGCGTTGAGGATCGACTTGTAGCCGTCCGGAAGGATTTTCTCTACGTCCGGATAGGTGCTGATGCCCGGTCCCGCCAGATCCGCCGTCTTGTCTGCCATGCTCTTCACTCCCCCTTGCGCGGTGGAGCCGGGGGCGCGCGGCCCGCGGCTCAGGTGATCGTTCACGCCCGTCGGGCGGTGGCGGGAAACTATAGCAGACGCGGCGCCGGGCCGTGCGCCACACTCCACGCTCAAAAGATGCCAAATTCCGTGGGAAAACGCCCTTTTCATCACGGCCGGTGCACGGATTCCGATCCGGTCCTGCGGGATCACGAGACGGGACCGGGCTCGGCGGCCCCGATTTTCGACGATGCCGACCCTGGAGTCGGTGCGAAATTGCTTTGTCCGGACGGACATCTGCGCGACAATGCACGTCGCCAGTAACCATGGACGCCGCCGGGAAGGGATGGCGTCGGAGGAGAGCCGAGATGAGACCGTCGCCGACGCGCTCGGGGTCGTGGGCCATCCTGTCGGGAGCATTCCTCGCGTGCGTGGCCGTCCTGTTCGGCGAAGCGCCGCGCGCCGAGGACGCCAGGGATCGGCCGTATCCCCATGGCGACTGGCAAGAGGACTGCAGCCTCTGCCATCCGGACGACACGTGGATCCCGGTGGTGACGTCGAAGGGGTTCGACCACTCCGCGCACTTCGTTCTCGAGGGGGCGCACCGGGCGGTTCCCTGCCGGTCGTGCCACCCGTCGCTGGACTTCTCCCGGGCGCGCAAGGCATGCGTGACCTGCCACCAGGACGTACACCGGGGCGAATTCGGAACCGACTGCTCCCGGTGTCACACGGCGCGGAGCTTCATCGACCGCTCCGAGGCGGTGCGCTCCCACCGTGCCAGCCGGTTCCCGCTCTCAGGCGCCCACGCGGCGGCCGACTGCGAGTCTTGCCACACGATGCGCTCGCTCGGCCGGACGATGTACGTCGGGCTTCCGGTGGAGTGTGCCGGCTGCCACGACAGCCGCTCGTTTCCCGCGGCCCCGCAGCCGCCGCCGGACCATCCCGCCGCCGAGCCGACCGGCGACTGCTCCCTCTGCCACAACACGGTGACCTTCGGAGACGCCCGGAGCGGCCACCCGGCCAACGGCTTCCCGCTGACCGCCTCCCACGCGATCCCCTGCGTGAACTGCCACGGCCAGCCGTTCAACCCGAACCTCGACCCCGCGTGCGTGTCGTGCCATCTCTCGAACTACGACGCCACGACCGACCCGAACCACAGGCTGGCCGGCTTCCCCACCGACTGCGCGCTCTGCCACAACACGACCACCTTCACGGGGGCGACATTCAATCACGCGGGCACCCTGTTCCCGCTGACCGGCGCCCACGTCGCGCAGGATTGCGTCGCCTGTCACGCCGACGGCGTCTATGACGGGAAATCCACGGCGTGCTACTCGTGCCACCAGGCGAACTACGACGCCACGATCGACCCGAACCACAGGCTGGCCGGCTTCCCCACCGACTGCGCGCTCTGCCACAACACGACCACCTTCACGGGGGCGACATTCGATCACGCGGGCACTTCGTTCCCGCTGACCGGCGCCCACGTCGCGCTGAATTGCAGCGCCTGCCACGCCGACGGCGTCTATGCCGGGAAATCCACGGCGTGCTACTCGTGCCACCAGTCGAGCTACAACGCCACGACCGACCCGAACCACCGGCTGGCCGGCTTCCCCACCGACTGCGCGCTCTGCCACAACACGACCACCTTCGCGGGGGCGACATTCGATCACGCGGGCACCTCGTTCCCGCTGACCGGCGCCCACGTCGCGCTGAATTGCAGCGCCTGTCACGCCGACGGCGTCTATGACGGGAAATCCACGGCGTGCTACTCGTGCCACCAGGCGAACTACGACGCCACGACCGACCCGAACCACCAGGCGGCGGGCTTCTCGCACGACTGCACGCTCTGCCACAACACGACGACGTTCGCCGGGGCCCGATACGCCCAGCACGACAGCGCGTACTTCCCGATCTACTCGGGCAGCCACTCGAACCTCTGGACCCTTTGCTCGGACTGCCACACGAACTCACTCAACTACGCGACGTTCAGCTGTTTCTTGTGCCACAGCCGGCCCGAGACGAACCCGATCCACTCGGGGGTCAGCGGCTACGTGTACAACAGCAACGCCTGCTACACGTGCCACCCCCGTGGCTCGGCCGAGTAAAGAAGGAACAGCGATGACGACAACGAGAAGACGTCTCGTGCTCGCGCTCCTACCGGCGGCACTTCTCGTCCTCGCGCCGATCGCGCGGGGATCGGAGGAAGCCTCCTCGCCGTCCAGGATCAGTTACGTCACGAGCGCCTCGGTCTACGTCGGGATCGGGAGCGAGGGAGGTCTTTCCATCGGCGAACGGCTGGACGTCGTTCGCGGCGGCGAGGTGATCGCGGAATTGCAGGTCGTGGAGGTGTCGCCCAGCCGGGCCCGCTGCGCGCGGGTCAGCGCCGCACCCGATCTCGCGGCAGGCGACGAGATCCGGCCCGCCGCCGCACCCGCGGAGGCGGCGCCGGCCGCCCCGCAACCGGCCCCCGCCCGCGCGAAGAGGCCCTCCCGGATCCGGGGGCGGATCGGCGTGAGGATGCTCGACATGCGGCGGCTCGACGGCAAGGGGGGCTACCGGCAGCCGGCGCTCGATCTTCGCCTCGACGGCCTGCAGGTCGGTGGGTCGCCGATCGACCTCAACGTGGACGTCCGCGCCCGCCGGACCACGCGGACCTTCCTCGGTGGGGAATCGGAGACGGAGTCGCGAAACCGGATCTACCGGTTATCCGTGGCGTACCACCGCGCCGGCGAGCCGCTCCGCGTGACCCTCGGCCGGCAGTTCTCCCCTTCTCTCGCGGTGGTCAGCCTGTTCGACGGCGTCTCCGCCGAGTTCCGTCGGGAGCGATGGGCGGCAGGGCTCTTCAGTGGGAGCCAACCGGACCCGGTGACATCCGCTCTCTCTTCGGACGTGCGCGAGCACGGCGGCTACTTCGAGTTCGGGAACCGGGCAGGATCTGCCCGCCGATGGACGGTCACGACCGGTCTCGTGGCGTCGTACGACCACGGGGAGATCGACCGCGAGTTCGCTTTCCTCCAGCAGCGGTTCGACGGCTCCCGCCTCTCGATCTACGCCACCCAGGAGATGGATCTCAATCGAGGGTGGAAGAAAGACGCCGAGCGGAAGTCCTGGACCCTCACGAGCGCTTTCACGAACCTGCGTTACCGCGTGGCGGAGGGATACTCGCTGCAGGGCGGCTTCGACGACCGGCGGCAGGTCCGTCTCTTTCGTGACCCCGTCACGCCGGAAACCGAGTTCGACGACAGCTACCGCCGCGGGGCGTGGGCCGGCTTCGACGGAAAAGCGGGAGCCCACGTGACGTGGGGGATCGAGGGGCGCCGGAGCGACGGCGGCGTCGGCGGGAAGGCGGACGCGTTCACCGCGCGGGTGGGAACGCACGGTCTCGGACGGAGAGCGTTCGCCGTTCACGAGCGCAGCACCCGTTACTCGAACGAGCGGCTCCTGGGGTGGCTGCACTCGATCTCGGCTTCGGGCGACTTGACCGCACGTTCGCGCCTCGAGATTCACGCCGGGATTCGCAGCGAAACGGTTTCGTTCTCCCCGATCCCGAGCGGCAGGTATACCTGGTACGGCATCGACTGGGACACGATTTTCAGGCGGCGACTCGTCGCCACGCTCGCCATCGAGCGCAACCAGGGAGCCTCCGAGGGGACCCAGCAGGTCTACGCGACTCTCTCGTACCGGTTCTGATCCGGCCGGCGGCCGCAAGCCGCCGCGCCGCTGAGCCTGGCCGCTCCCGCCGCGTCAGCGTTTCTCCCGGCCGGAAGGAGGAGTCCCGTGGCGGTGTCCCTCCTGTTCTTCTCGGCGGGGGCGCTGGCGCTGGCGGTGCAGGTGCTGCTTCTGCGGGAGATGCTGGTCTCGCTACAAGGGGACGAGGCGGTCTTCGGCCTCGGGCTCGCGGCCTGGCTCGCGGGGATCGCCCTGGGAGCCGCGGCCGCGCGGCGGCTGGCGCGAAAACGGCCCGCGCTCGTCGCCTCCGCCGGTCTTGCGCTACTCGCGGCCGCGGGGGTAATGGGGATCCTGGTGGCGAGGTTCGGCCGCCTCGCGCTCCCCGTGGACCCGGGCGAGACGCCTTCCCTCGGACTCGCGATGCTCCTTGCCGTCGCGGTCATGGCTCTTCCCGGCGCGCTCGTGGGGCTCGCCTTCACCGCCCTCGCCGCCGCCGCGCCCCGCGCCGGTCTTTCCGAAGGCGCGGGAATCGCCCGTCTCTACGTGCTCGAGGCGGCAGGATCCCTCGCCTCGGGCCTCGCCGTGACCTTCGTGCTGATCCCGCTCGTGCCACCGCTCCACGCGGCGGCGATCGCCGGCGCCCTGGCGCTCGCGGCGGCCTTCCCGGCCGCGAGGATCGGGCTGATCCCGGGCCGCCGCACGCTCGCGTTTCTCGCGCTCGGCCTGGCGCTGCTCGCGCTTCCCCGAGTCTCGTCGCCCCTCGAGGATGCTTCCGTTCGCGCGCGTTTCCGCGCCCTCGTGCCCGGCGTCCCGCTGATCGCGTGGCTCGACACGCCCTACCAGCACATGGCGATCGCGGGGGACACCGTCCGACACCTCTACGCCGGAGGGCAGTACACCGGGTCGTTCCCGGACCCCGAGCAGCAGGAAGTCGAGGCCCATGTCACCGCATGCCTCGCTCCCCGCCCGCGAAGGGTGTTCGCGGTCGGGACGCTCGCGCCGGGAGGACTGCGGCATCTCCTTCTCCACCCGATCGAGCGCGTGGACCTCGTGGAGATCGACCGGGATGCGTTCGCCCTCGTGCGCCGCTTCCTCGATCCGCGGGACGCCGCGGCCCTCGACAACCCGCGGGTCCGGATCGTTTTCGACGATCCCCGAGCGCACCTCGCTCGGGGTAGCGAGCCGTACGACCTGATGCTCGTCCGGCAGCCGGACCCGGTGACGCTTCTCCTCGCCCGAGAGTCCACCGAGGAGTTCTTCACACTCGCCGCCTCGCGGCTCGCGCCGGATGGCGTGCTCGCGGTGCGTCTCCGAACCGCGCCGAACGTCCTCACCGGCGAGGCCGCTGCGCTCGGCGGGTCGATTTACCGCGCGCTCCGCGGCGTGTTCCCCGTGGTGCGGGCCACGCCCGGACCGGAAGGGCTCCTGATCGCCGGGTTTCACCCCGACGCGGTCACGCTCGACCCCGCGGCGCTCGGCGCGCGGTTCCGAGAGAGCCGGATCGAGTCCCGCGCCTTCGTCCCGGAATCGTTCGCGACGCTGTTCCCCCCCGAACGGGTGGCCGCGCAGGAGGCCGCGCTGTCGCGGGCGGCGATCGGCGTGGCGGCAAGCACCGACGACAGACCGGTCTCGTTCCTGCACGCGCTCGCTCTCAGGCAGAGGATCGCGGGAAGCGCGATCGCGCCCTGGCTCTCGGGAGCCGGCCGCGCCGGGTTGTGGGGACCCGCGCTGCTCGCCGCGATCCCTTCTCTGCTCGTCCTGTTCGTCGTCTCCTTGCGGCGCGCTCGAGGGAGAGCCGCGAGAGGCCTGGCCGCGCTGCACGCCGTCGCCCTCACCGGCGCCTGCGGGATGGCGTGGAGCCTCGTGCTCCTCTTCGCGTACCAGACCCGCGTGGGCGCCCTCTACGGACAGATCGGATGGCTGACCGCCGCCTTCATGGCGGGGCTGTCGGTGGGGGGCTGGGGGGCGCGCCGCGCCACGGAGGCGCCGCCCGAGGAAGCCGATCGCTGGCTCCTGGTCGCGGGGGGCGTCGCACTCTCGTTCGCGCTCGCGCTCCCCGCGGCATTGCACGGGATCGCCGCGATCTCTCCCGGGTCGCGATGGGCCGCGGCCATCCCCCTCGGTACCCTGCTGGTCCTCTCGGGCATCGCCACCGGAACCGTGTTCCCCACGGCGGCCGGAGTCCTGCTCGGCCGCGGCGCGGGAGCCCGAGAAGCGGCGGGGCGCGTCGAGGCCGCGGACCACGCGGGAGCGGCGATCGCGGCACTCTCGGCCGCGGTGCTCTTCGTCCCCATCGTCGGACTTCGCGGCACCTGCCTTGTCCTCGCCGTGCTCCAGGCGATCGCGCTGGCGGCGATCGTCGTGGCGGTCTCCCCCCCGCACGGCGCCCGCCCGGGCCGAAGCTGACCGCGAGTGACGGCCGTCAGGGGGCAGCCCCGACGGCACGATGCGGCCCCTTGACAGGTCCGAAGCAGAATGGCACATTCAACCTCCAGATGTTGAATCTGTCGATTCAACCCTTGGAGGTTGAGCGATGCGGAATCCTCAGTGGCAGGTGTTCATCGCCGATCTGGTCTCCTCGCGCAGTATCCCGGCGACGGATCGTACGCGCGTGGATCGGGCGGTGGCCCGGGCGATCGACCGTACGCTGCGCGTCTACCGCGAGCACTTCCGGCTTGGCCCCCAGGTGCTGAAAGGAGACGAGATCCAGGCGGTCCTGCGCCCCGAGGCGCCGTCCCTTTCCATCCTGACGTACCTGCGGGCTCAGCTGGCCGGCCGGGAAGGACCGTCGATGAGACTGAGAGCGGGCTTCGGCGCGGGGCGCATCGTCCGTTTGAGCCCGAAGGGGCCCTTCGCCTCGGAGGGGGAGGCGTTCCACCGGGCGCGCGCCGCGATCGAGGGATTGAAGGCCGGGCGCGTCGAGCGTCTGACGGGGTGGGTCACGGGGGACGCCCCTTTCGACCGCTGGGCCGGTTCGATGCTGCCCGTGCTGGATGCGATCATGAATCGATGGACACCGGCACAGTGGGAGGCGGTGGCCGGGCGCCTCGAGACCCGTGGCATGGACGACATCGCACGCCGCAGCGGCGTCACGTTCCAGTCCGTCTCGAAGCGTCTGCGCGTCGCATCCTGGAACGAGGCACTGGGGGCGATACGCCTGCTGGAGTCCTCTGTCGCTGAAGCACTTCTCGCTGGTGGGTTCCCTGGCGAGCGTGTCCTGGGCCGTGGTGACCGCTGTCCTCGTGCGCTGGATCGTGCAAAGTCGTCCTTAGAGCGACCCCTCGGTTCGCTGCCCTCGAGCCGTTCGCCACGTCAGCGCTCCAGCCACACAATCGCAACGTAGCGCGTCATCGCGTTCGCCACGTTTTGTGATGTCAAGCTACCGCGGCTCCCGCGTCGGCGTGTAGTAGCGCTTGAGCCAGCGGCTCAGGCCATCGAGGCCGGGGAACAGCACTCGCTCGGTCACGTTCGCCTGATCGAGCTTGTCGCGCACTTCCCACTTGAGGCCGGCGGGGAGGACGATGCGGCGGCAGAGCCCCGGGTGCTCGCCGAGCCAGCGATCCATCCGCACCGCCGGGTTCGAGAGCAGCGAGAACAGCGCGAACTGGTTCACGATCCGGTCGTCGAGCGAGGGGGGCTCGAGGAAGAGGACGAACGGCTCCGCCGCGAGGGCGTCGAACCTCTCGATCGACGGGGCCGCGTGCAGGAGCATCTCGGCGGTGAACACGTTCGATCCCTCGCGCTCGAGGATCGCCCGGAGCGACGCCGGGAGCCGCTGGTGGATCTTCACGTAGTCGATGCACCAGAGCACGCCGTCGACACCGTACCGATCGGTGTTGTCGGTGGCGAAGTGGAGCGCCACGTTCGGCGAGAACGACCAGTCCAGGAGCCGCGTCGGGAGGCCGTGGTGCTGCGCCAGCGCGAGCCAGTTCCAGACCGAGTCCCCCGGGACCGCGTCGCGGTGGGCGTACTTCCGGAAATTGCGCAGGAGGTGCCCCTCCTGGCGGGCAGGCACGCCGCCGAGCTTCAGGAGGCCGGACCTCAAGTCCGCGCTCGAATCGGCGCCGCCGCGAAACGCGAGGGGGGACCGGAACCGTCCCATCGACTCCTGCCAGGAATCCGCGAAGAGGAGATCCTGCAACTCGCCCCAGCTCCGGACCGTGATCTCGTCCATGACCGCCCCCCCGAACGAAAGACTACTCCAAGCGGGGTGACCCGTGGCCCGAGGCGATCCGCGCGCGAATCGCCTCGAGGGCGCGACGCGCCCGCTCGTGGGAAGGGTTCTCGGCGAGAAGGCGTTCGAGTTCGGCCGCCGCCTCCTCGGGCTTCCCTTCCCTCATCGAGACCTCGCTGAGATAGAACCGCGCGTCCCAGGCGTCCGGCTGGAGCGCGAGGGCGCGCCGGTAGTGTCCCCCGGCGGCTCGCAGATCCCCTTCCCGCACGAACACCCGGCCGAGCAGCAGGTGCGCCATCGCATTGCGCTCGTCGATGAGGAGCGAGCGATCGAGCGCGCGGCGCGCGTCGGCGGGGCGGCCTAGAGCGAGCGCGCGGGCGGCGGTTTCCATGAGAATCCCCGCCTCGACCGGAACGAAACGAATCCGCCCGAGGTCGAGCGCGTAAAGGTCCATGACCTCCGGCCTCGCCTCGTCGGTGCCGAACAGCGGGTTCGCGTTGACCACCACGAACCAGTTCCGGAGCACCGCGACGTGGGTCGCGCCGCGGTCCCCGAGGCGCTCCGGCAGAGCGTCGAGGTCGCCGAGGTGAGGGATGAGGTCCGGCGAGACGAGGCCGACCATATCCACCACGCGCCGGCCGGAGTAGAAGCCGATGGCGCCGATGTCGTGAGTCGCGACGACCGCGCTCGCCGGCAGGTGGTCGCGGATCCAGAAGGCCGTCCTGACCTGCCGGTCGCGAATGTAGGCGCACTTCTCGGCGTACCTCGGCGCCGCGGCGAGGCTCGCTCCCCCGATCGCGGCGACGAGAACCAGGGCGGCCGCCGCGCGGAGGGCGACGCCCGTCGACGGGCGCGGAATCGCCGCCGCCGCGACGTCCCACGCTCCCCGCACCGCGAGGAGGATCACGAACGGAAGGACCGGCATCAGGTACCGGCCGTTCTGGTAGAGGTTCGGCAGGCTCGCGCCGTACGCGAGGACGAGCCCGCCGGTCCAGAGCAGTTCCGGCAGCCCCACCGTCTCCCGCCGCCTCGCGAGACGGACCAGGACGCCGAGGGCGCCGAGCGCCGCCAGCGGGAGAACGAGCGCCCCGTGGCCGTCCGCGAGGAAGCGCCAGGTCTGCACCGGGTATTCCCGGTTTCCCGCGGCGTAGAACACGCGCTTCGCCGCGAAGGTGTTGGGAAGGATCGTGCCGGAAAGGGCCAGATTGAACCCGGCGTACAGGAGGAGCGCCGCGCCGAGGACGAGCCAGACCCTGGCGCCACGCAGCGGCGAGCGGGGCGTCGCGCCGGGCCGTTCCATCAAGCTCCGGGCGACGCCGTCCGCGGCGAGCACGAGAACGAAGAGGATCCCCTCCGGGCGCGCCCAGACGGCAAGACCGAGTGCGGCTCCGAGGAGCGCGGCCCGTCCCTCCCGGTACGCGAGGAGCGCGGCGAGGAGCAGGAACGCGAAGAGAGGGGTCTCCATTCCCGACAGTGCGGCCCAGATCAATCGCGGCTCGAGCACCACCGCGAGCGCCGCGGCGGCGCCCCCCAGGAGGCCCGCTTCGCGCTCGGCGAGGCGGAAGGCGCACGCCCCCGCCAGGAGCAGAAAAATCGTTCCGAGCGCGTAACCGAGCAGCCACTCGTTCCCGGTGACGAGGAACCCCGCCGCGAGAAGCAGCGTGTGGAGCGGCGAGGTGGAGCCCGATGTCGCGGGATCTCCGGGGAAGTACGCGAAGCGGCCGTGCTCCGCGAGGTTCCTGGCGAACTGAAGATGGATCCACGGATCGTCGAGGGGAAAACCGGGGCCGTCGTTGGCCCGGAACGCGTGGATCGCGGTGCCGGCGACCGCGGCGCCCCCCACGGCGAGGACCAGCGCGAGCGTCGCGGAGCGCACGCGTCCCCCGGCGGCGGACGGCTCTCCTCTCACGACCAGATTCCGGGGATCTCCCGGCGGCAGTCCGGGCAGCGCCCGAGGACCAGGCGATTCCGAGTGACCGCGAGGCCGGTCCGTTCGACCAGCGTCGCCTTGCAGCCGGGACAGTATGTGTGGTTCCCGGCGTGCCCCGGCACGTTGCCGACGTAGGCGAACCTGAGTCCCTCGGCCATGGCGACCTCCCGCGCGCGTTCGAGGACGGGCACCGGCGTGCTCGGCAGGTTCATCAGGCGGTAGCCGGGGTGGAACCGGGTGAAGTGGACCGGCACGTCCGGCCCGAGGTCGCCGGCGACGAACTTCGCCAGTTCCCGGTGCTCCCGCTCGCCGTCGTTGAGGGTCGGCACGACCAGGACCACGATCTCCGTCCACATCCCCTTCTTCCGGAGCAGGCGCAGCGTGTCGAGGACCGGCTTCAGCTCCCCCTTGCAGCTTTCCCGATAGAACCGGTCGGTGTACGCCTTGAGGTCCACTTTCACCGCGCCCAGCACCTCGAGCAGGTCCCCCATCGGCTCCGGCTGGACGTAGCCGTTCGAGATCATGAGGGTGCGAATCCCGCCCTTCTTCGCGGCGACGGCGATGTCGTACACGTACTCCGACCAGACCACGGGCTCGGTGTAGGTGCAGGCGATGGTGGGGGCGCCGTACTTCTTCGCGAGTTCCGCGAGGCTCGCCGGCGGGAGATCGATGGCCGGAATCTGCTCGGGGCGCGCCTGCGCGATCTCCCAGTTCTGGCAGAACTTGCACTCGAAGTTGCAGCCCACCGTCGCCAGGGACATCGCGCTCGTGCCGGGGAGCACGTGGTAGAACGGCTTCTTCTCCACCGGGTCGAGGTGGAGCGAGCAGGGACGCGAGTGGACCAGCGTGAAGTACTCGCCGCCACGGTTCTCCCGCACGCCGCACGCGCCGCGCTCGCTGTCGTCCACGCGACACTTCCGCGGGCAGAGGCCGCACTCGACCTTCTGACCCTCGAGCTTCTTGTACCAGCGCGCCGGCCGCGTGGGGAGGTCGCCCGCCTCCGAAACCGGGAGCGACGGCCCCGCGCCGGCGTCCTGCGCCAGCGCCTCTGAAACGCCCAGACGCGCCAGCGCACGGGCGGCGCAGCCGCTCGCGACCAGCGCCGCCAGCACGCGTCTGCGCTCGAGGTCGGTCCGGCTCACACGTCTTCCACCCTGATCCTCGCGAGATCGGCCTCCCCGAGTCCCAGCTTCGCCGCCTCGGCGATATACCGCGGCTCGCGCTTTTCCTTGGCGAGGGAATCGAGCCCGACTTCCTTCCGGCGCGCCTCGATGATGCTCGAGCCCACGGCGTCGATGGCGACCGGATCGGTCGAGGTCAGCACGGCGTTGTAAGGCCAGGACCAGCGAGGCTGGCGGCCGGGCCCGCCGTGGCACTGCGGGGCCATGGCGTCGATCACCGTCAGACGCACCTTGTCGCGGATCAGCGGAAACGCCGCGAGGTGAGCTATGTACGGATTGCAGCCGTCGTCGTGGTGCTTGTTCGGATTGTGGATCGCCCCGTACCAGTTCTTGAGGCAAACGGACACACCGGACGAGGTCGTGGTCCTTGAGTACCCCGACGTTGATGAGGGCGGTGAACTCCTCGACGAGAACCCGCGCGAAGCAGGAAGCGCTCGGACCCCACTCTCGCGGGGTCTTCTCGTAGTCGTCGTTGGTGCCGAAGCAGCGGACGCCGCCGCCTCCCCTCTCGACCGTGTAACCCGCCTTGGACAGTTCGCGGTCGGTCCGCTCCCAGAGCACCACGTTGCGCGCCGGCACTCCCGCCGCAACGAGCCACTGCGCGAGAAGGCCGGCCACCTTCGGATCCGGCGAGAGTCCCTTCCCGGCGATGCAGTTGAGCTTGATCCCGACGACGTCCGACGGCCGGAAGAGCTTGCGCATCCCCTCGACCGGGCCTTTCTCTCCGGTGGCCCGGGCGACCGCCTTGCCGAGGGCGTCCTCGAGCTTCGCCGCGTCCGGTCCTCCCTTGTCGGTGAGGAGACCTTCGCGCCGTCCGCGCGCCACGAGCCCCTTCGTCGGCGACGCGGGCGGGGCGGGCGCTCCCCCTTCTTTCGGCGCGATCGCCGGTTTCGCCGCGATCGCCGGCTTCGCCGCGATCGCCGGCTTCGCCGCGAGGCCGATCGCTCCCGCCACGAGCGCCTGGATCACTCGTCTTCGTTCCTTGTCGATCGCCATCTCGCTTCACCTCTCCCGTTCGATTGCGGCCCGCCGGTTCCGTGCCCCCGGAGTCCCTCTCCGGGCACGCTCGCCGTTGCGCGCTTCGCCGCGCCGGCTCGCTCCGTGAATCGCGCGCCTGCAATGGAAGAGCAGGCGCGCGATTCACAGGGCCCGGAGAGGGACTCCGGGGGCACGGAACCGGCGCAGAAAGATTGATCAGATCCTGGCTTTGATCTCCTCGGCACGCGCGCGGGTCGCTTCGTCGATCTCGTCGTGCAGCGACCTCCCGTGCGAGTCCATGGTCACGATCAGCGGGCCGAAGCGGTCGGTCTCGAACACCCAGACCGCCTCCGCCATCCCCAGCTCCTTCAGAAGGTGGACCGCCTTGACCCGGGGCAGCGACTTCGCGGCGAGCGCGCCCGCTCCTCCGGTGAAGTTGGTGAACACCGCCTTGTACTTCACCAGCGCGTCGCGCGTCTTCGCCCCCATGCCTCCCTTACCGATGATCACCTTGGGACCGAACTTCTCGAGGAAACTCGCCTCGAGAGAGTCCATGCGGGCGCTCGTGGTCGGCCCGGCCGCCACCGCCTGCCACTCTCCCTTCACCTGCCGCATCACCGGGCCGCAGTGGTAGAGGGCAAGGCCGCGCGGGTCGAGCCCCTCGACCCCGTGCTCGAGGAGATGCATGTGCGCCTCGTCGCGCGCGGTGAACAGAATTCCTTTGATGTAGAGGATGTCCCCGGCCCGGAGCTTCTCGATCTGCTCGTCGCGGATCGGCGTCTCGAACGTGTATTCCATCTCCCCCCCTACTGCTCGACCCGGACGTCGAGATTCTTGCTGACGATCACGCGCGCACGCCGGTCGGCCCAGCACTGGACCGCGAGGGCGACCGGGTAGGACGCGGGGTGGCGGTACGTGTACTCGACGTGCACGTCGAGCGCGGTCGTGCGCCCTCCGAGCCCCAGCGGCCCAACCCCCAGCTCGTTGAGGTCGTTCAGGACCGCCCGTTCCAGGTCGGCGATCAGCTTCTCGCCGTGGTGCCGCCCCAGCGGTCTCGCCAGCGCGCGCTTCGCCAGCCGGAGAGCCAGGTCGGCGGGCGAACCGATCCCGATTCCCAGGACCAGCGGAGGACACGGTTTCCCCCCCGCCTTCTGGATGTGATCGACGAGACGCTTCCGGAACCCCTTGATCCCCTCCGTGGGGGTGAGCATCCAGAGGAACGACTGGTTCTCGCTGCCGCCTCCCTTGGGCAGGACGTCGATGGACAAGGAGTCCCCCTCGACGAACATCACGTCGACCATCGGCATGTGCGGACCGGTGTTGTCCCCCGGGTTCACACCCGAGAGCGGGTGCGTGGTGTTGGGTCGGAGAGGGATCTCGTTCGTGGACTTCACGAGGCTGCGCCCGAGTTGGCGGACGATTCCGGGGGTGTGCGGAAAGTCGTAGCCCGCGGTGACGTAGAACGAGACGATGCCGGTGTCCTGACAGATCGGCCGCCGCTCGTCCCGCGCGACCTGGATGTCTTCCAGAATCGCCTTGAACTGCGAGCGAGCGACCTCGGTATCCTCTTTCTGCGCCGCTCGCGCCAGCGCGTCCTCCACGTCCCTGGGGATCCGGATCGAGGCACGGAGAATCGCCTCCTCGATCTGCGCTCCGATGTTCATCACGTCCATCCCTCGCCTCCTCTTCCGGTTGTCGCAACGTCGCTATCTTACTTGGCGGCTCCCTCGGCTTCTTTTCCCTCGCGGAAGATCTGTCCGGTGAACACGGAAAACACGCTCCCTTCCTTCCACGCGTCCGACGGCAGCCCTGCCTTGCGCGAGAGGTGCGTGAGCGTCTCCTCGATCGTCCAGCCCTCCTCCCCCGGCACCTGCGGGAGGAACACGGCGCGGCGACCGGCCTTGTCGATCACGATCCCGTGGGTGCCGAGCTTGATCTCCCGCCACGACGCGACCGCCTTCGGCGGCGACAGGAGCGTGATCTCCACCTCGAGCCGAGCGAGCTCCGCCGCCTCGACTCGCGGGAAACGGTTGTCGTGGAGCGCCGCGCTCACGGCGGCGTTGACGATCGCCTGCCGGAGCGGCAGCACCGGGAAGATCTGCCCGACGCAGCCCCGGAGTTTTCCCTCCCGCGCGACCTCGATCGGGTCGGTCCGCTTGAGCGTGACGAACACCCCCCGGAGCTGGTCGAGATCCTTCCGGCCCTGCGGCAGCGCGGCGAGCGCCCCGTCCATCGCGTCGGTGCCCGAGAGTTGCGTGTCGATCGTCGCTCGCGCCAGCGCCAGGAGCTTCCCGCCGAAGGCGGCGTCGAAAGGGGGCGCGTCCGCGGAGCAGGTTTCGTGGAGCGGCGGCTTTTCCATCGGGGCACCGGAAGGCGGCTTCCCCTCGGCAAACGCCATCGCCACGTAGGTGACGGAGTTGTCGTCCTCGGATTGCGGGATGTCGATCGACGCGTAGCGCGCGAGGAGCGCGCCTGCCGCCTTCGGCGAGATCCTCGGCAGGAGCTCGAGGAGAACGCCGATGCCGTGGCGCCCGCAGATCGTGTCTCCCGTTTCGTCGAGGAACCTGCGGAACCCGGCCGCGTCTTTCTCGAGAATGAGGGCCACCGACCGCTCGTTCTGGGCGCGGATCTTTTCCCTGGCGAGTCTCGCGGAACTGCCGAAGGGGGCGTAGCCGTAACGGGAACCGTAGTGGGTGAAATCGCTCGAGAAGACGAAAAGCGTCTTCCCGTCGTGAAGCCGCGAGAGCCGCTCCGCCATCGCCTTCTGGCTCTCCGCCGTCGTGTTCCCCACGACGATCGGCACGAGGCAGAACGACCCGAGAGCCCGCTGCAGCAGCGGGAGCTCGATCTCGACGCTGTGCTCCCGATCCTCCGCCCCCGCCACGGTCCGGACCCGCGTGCCGTCACGCAGCGCGTCCGTCGCCTCCCGGCAGATCGGGACGCTCCCGAGCGGCGTTTCATACGCGTCGGCGTCGGTGACCGAGAACCCATCGAACGGGACCGTGTGGGACGGGCCCACGATCACGACGCGCGCGAAGTCGCCGCGGTGGAGATTGCGGAACGCGGCGGCCGCCACCGGGCCGGAGTAGCGCCATCCCGCGTGCGGGACGAGAAGCGCTTCGGGCTTCCCGGAAAGGACCGGCGCGGGCGAAGCGTCACTGAACAACTGTTGGACCTCGCCGACCACGAGCGCCCGCTCCGCCGGGTACCACCGGCCCGCGATGGCCGAGGGCCGGACCGTGGCGCGAACGCTCGACGCGTCCCCGGCCGCGGCGAGCGCCAGGACGAGAACGAGGGGAACGAATTTCATGACCGCCTCCCCGGCGGACGGAGCGTGAACGAAGACCCGCGCGAACGCGACTCCCCGACCCGCGTGACTCGCACGGCCGCGAGATCGCTCACCGGGCACTTCGTCTCGCACAGACCGCAACCGACGCAGCGCGACGGATCCATGTGCGGGCGCTGCAATTTCACGAGGCTCCCGTCTCGCCCCGCGACCTCCACCGGCTCGAGCCAGATCGCCTTCGGACTCGTGGGACAGACCTCCTGGCAGACGATGCACGGGATGTTCGCTCCCCAGGGAAGACACCGCCCGAGGTCGAAGAACGCCGTCCCGATCCGGATCCCCTCGGCCTCCGGCCTCGTCCAGGCTTTCTCGTCCGGTCCCAGCGGGCGGATCGCGCCGGTGGGACACACGTGCCCGCACAGCGTGCAACTGGGTTCGCACCAGCCGCGGCGCGGAACGAGGATCGGCGTGTAGACCCCCTCGATCCCCGCCTCACTCATGGAGGGCTGGAGAGCGGTGGTGGGACAGGCGTTGATGCAGGCGCCGCAGCGGACGCAGCGAGCGAGGAACTCTTCCTCGGGACAGGCTCCAGGAGGCCGGATCGCCGACGGACCGAGGGCCGAGGCGGAACCGGCGGAGGCCCGCGACAGCGGAATGAGAGCGGCCCCGGCAAGGGCGGCGCCGACGATCTGCCTGCGGCGGAAGTCCACGCCTCCCGACGGCGCGGCCTCAGGAGCGAACGCGCGAAACGCGATCGCCCCCTCGGGACAGGCGTCCACGCAGTTCAGGCAGACGTGGCACTCGGACACCCGGTGCTTCGCGAACGGCTCGTCCGCCCCCTGGCAGTCGGCGGCGCAACGGTTGCAATGGGTGCAGACGTCGAGGTCCACATCGATCCGGTAGATCGCGGCGCGCGAAACCCAGCCGAGCAGCGCTCCGAGCGGGCAGAGCGCCCGGCACCACCAGCGGACGATCCAGCGGTTCAGCACGAGCAACGCGACGAAGATCGCGCCGGTGATCCAGGCCGCCTCGAAGATCCTCACCCGGAATCCGCCGAACGGCAGCAGGCCGTGCAGCGCCGGGAAGATCGACGATCCGAACGATCTCGCCGCCAGCGAGATCGGGTCGAGGAGCCCCGAAAGGAGGCTCCCGGCCGCCGCGGCGACTAGGGCGGCGACCAGCAGCAGGTACTTGAGGCGGAAGTGCGGCCGCCACCGGTTCGCCTCGATGGGCGGACCGCGCCGGATCCGGCGGGTCGCCCACGACGCGAGATGGTGCAGCGTCCCGACGGGACAGATCCAGCCGCAGAACGCCCGCCCGAGCAGGATCGTCAGCGCGACGACACCCAACGCCCAGGCGAGTCCGGCCGGAAGGATCCAGGACGAGAGAAGCACTCCGACGGCGGAGAGCGGATCGAGATGGAAGATCCAGCGCACCGGGAAGCGGCGGATCCCCTCGTCGGTCATCCCCCACAGCGCCAGCAGGAACACGAGCAGGAAAAATCCCTGGTAGAGGATCCGCACGATCCTCGGCGCGTACGCCGCGCGCTTCGGCGGACGTCCCGGCGCGCTCGCGTGGAGAACGTCAAGTCCCGGCATGGATCTCCTCGAGGCGAGCGATGCCGGCGCGCAACGATCCGAGGCCACGCGCCTCGGCCTGCACCAGGTACGGGATCTCCAAGGGATCGATTCCCAGGAGCACCGCCCCCCAGGCGTCGAGGGCCACCGCATCGGTTCCGGCGGCGATCGCCCCGACCGGCTTCACGTCGTCGAGCCGTCCTCCCGTCGGCCCCCCGCGGAACATCACCCGCGTTGCGTCCACCACGGTGAGCGTCGGCCGGAACGCCGCCGAGAGGTCGACGATCGACGCGGAGATCTGCTGGTGGAGCCGCGCCCGCGTCCCCCCGAGCAACCCGTAACCGTTCTTCAGACCGCAGGTCAGCCGGGTGAGCGCGTGATCCTTCACAACGGGAAGATTGATCAGCCGATCGGCCGCGAGGACGGGCGCGAAAACCTCCCAGGTGTCGAGCACCGCGCCTCCGATTGCGGCCAGCACGAATCCGGCGCCCGGAGGTAGCTCCACGTCCGCCCCGGCCGCGCGCGCGGCGGCGGCGATGCCGGAGCGCTCCGCGACCCGCGTCGCGTCGTGGACCGGAACGTCCGCCACGACGACCCGAGAGGCCCGCGCCTCGAGACAGAGCCTCACCATCTCCGCGACGACCTCGGGGTTCGTGTTCGCCCCCTGCTCCGGCGTGCGATCCCACGCCATGTTCGGCTTGATCAACACGGTCTCGCCGGGACGCACGAATCGCGAGATCCCCCCCACCCCGTCCACCGAGGCGCGCACCGCCGCGGCGATACTTCCGCCGCGCGCGACGACGAGCGGCGGCTCCCCGGCCATCCCGGGAACGCGCCGGTCCGGCGGCGCGCTCGCAACCTTCGCGGCACGCCAGCGTCCCGGCGACAGAAGGCCGAAAGCGCCGGCCGCCCCGGTCACGCCGAGCGCGAGCCCGGCCTGGCCGAGCCGCCTCAGGAACTCGCGCCTCGGACGCTCGCTCAAAGCCCTCTCCCCATCCCGTCGAGAATCGCGCGGTCCACCTTAGCCGCCTCCGAAAGGAGAATCGCCGGCGCCGGCGGCGCGTCGGAATCGCCCAGCAGCCGCACGTACGCCTTCCCCCGCCGGAACAGAACCCCCTGCGAATCCGCCGAAGCTTCGTCCCCTGGCCCCGGCGTCCGCTTCGGACCGGCATCGTGCGCAAGCACCCTGCCCGCCCCTTCGGGCGACGAGAACAGCAAGACCTCGAGCGTCCCTTTCGGGTTCGACAGGTCCCACGCGAGGAGCCTCACGCACCCTTCCGCCCGGAGATAGTCTTCCGCGCCATCCACGCGCTCGTGAAGGCGATCGGCGGGAAGGTCGACTTCAGGCTTCGGAAGACCCGGCAGGACCGACTGCGTTCTCGACGCCAGCGGAATCGCGGACCCCGCCACGCCGGCCGGAACCGGCGTCGGGTTCAGCATCCCGTGCGCGAGCCAGACCGCCACGACCAGCAGCGGGACGAGCAACAGGACCGCCGTGGACAGCGAGCGAATACGGCGTCGAGCCATGCAGCCCTTTCCGCCCCGCTGCGCCGCGCGACGCCACCGGGCGAGCCTCGAATCCCTCTTGTAGTGTACCAGCGGGACGGCGATGTAGGGGCGGGTTGCAGGTCGAGTGGGATTGGGGTTCGTCGGGTGGGATCGGGATCCGTCGGGGTGGGGATTTCGATTCGTCGGCGGCACTATCGGATTTTTCTCCTCCGCGGGCAAACGCCCGCGCAACCTGCATTACGAACGGCGGCGGACCGCCGTCCGTAATGCAGGTTTCCACTTCAGAGTCCGGAGCTCGAACCCCGAACGCAATCGACGTCTCCACTCGAGAGTCCAGCGTCGAAACCCAGCTCGGGTCGGGTTTGCAAGTAGAAACCGCCTTTAGCGGGGATCGGTCCGCCGATCCCCGCTAAAGGCGGTTGCCGGGGGCCCGGGGGTGAAACCCCCGGAAATCCGCGTCGGGTGGGTTCGGAGTTCGTCGTGTGGATCGGGATCCGTCGATCAACCGCCCTCTCAACCCCGCCGCCTGAAAGAAATAAGAAACGACCGCTCACCAACCCGCTCCGCCCGCTCGAACTCAAACCCCGCCTCGATTCCCCACTCGACGATCTCCCGTTCCGTGTACGTCCGGCCGCCTGGAGTCATCGCGAGCATGTTCACTGCAAAGATCGCCGCGGCGCGCGGGGAGGTGCGGGACGGATCGACGACATTCTCGTGCACGACAAGGCGGCCGCCCAGCGCGACCCGCGGCCGCAGCTTTCGGAACAGATCGAGGTTGGCGCCGGGGGTCTCGGCATGGAGCACCTGTGAAACGAACACCAGATCGAATTCGGGAAGCCCTTCGGGCACGGGGTCTGCGTAGAAATCCCAGGCGACGAAGCGGATCTTCTCGCATTCGGGGACGTCGGCGAGAATGCGGCGCGCGACCTCGAGCGTGAGCGGCAGGTCGATCAGGTACGGTTCGAGTCCCGGAGCGCGCCGCAGGAATTCCACGAGATAGTGGCCCGGTCCGCCTCCCAGATCCGCCGCGCTGCGAACGCCGTCGAGTCCGATCCGCTCCGCAACCGCCGCCGCGCTTGCGTGGCTCGCGGCATACATGGCGCGGATGAAGTTCTCGTTGGCCCCAGGATCGGCGATCTGCGGCCGGCGCGCGGCTCCGAAACCTCCGGCACCGCGGACCCGGTCCTCGATATGCGCCCAGTCGCGAAACATCAGGTTCCGGTGGCGAAGCATCGCCACGAACTGCCCCGGGGCGTCCTCGACGAGATGCGTTTCGAACCCGGAGTCGTTGCGGTAGACCTCTCCGTCCTTCTGGACCAGCTCCATGGCGCAGAGCGCGTCCAGGAGGATCTCGGTGGCCCGAAGGTCCCAATCGTGAGCGCGGACGAGCGCCTCCGCGGTCGCTCCGGGGGCGCGGAGCCGCTCGAACACGCGCAACTCCGCCGCGGCGAGGAGGATCTTGGCCTGCATGAAACCATTGGCGATCTTCTCCAGCTGCTCCAGTTTCGTCATGGGTCCAGCATAGGAACGGCCGCCCGCTTCTGCAACGTTTCGGAACGCCGCGCAAAGGTGGCACGCGGTGGGATCGCGATTGCGGGGAAACCCGAGAGGAAAAGGGATCCGCCTTGCGCTCTCCCACCGCGTGTGCTGAAGTGAGCTCCGTTCATCTCTTTCGAGCCCTTGGCTCGGCGGAGCAAGGGGAAGTGCATGATGTCCGAGCCGGCCGTCATCGGGGTCGTTCCCAGGGGAGCCCCTCCTCCGGCGGGAGTTCGCACCCTCAAGGTCGTGCTCGTCAAGCCGAGCAAGTACGACGACGAAGGTTACGTCGTTCGTTACGTGCGCGGTGTCCTCCCCAGCAACACGCTGGCGACCCTCGCCGCGCTCACCGACGAAGCCGCGCGCCGCGGGGATCTCGGCTCGGTCCGGATCGAGACCGTCCTGCTCGACGACGGCGTCGAAAAGATCGACGTGGAGGCGCTGGTTCCCGGATGCCTCCAACCGGAGGTCCGCACGGTGGTCGCGCTCTGCGGCGTACAGACCAACCAGTTTCCTCGCGCCGCCGATCTCGCGCGGCGCTTCCGCGAAGCCGGCGTTCCGGTCCTGCTGGGCGGATTCCACGTTTCCGGCGCGATCGCCATGAGCCGCGACATGCCGGAGGAGTGCCGATCGCTCCTCGACGCGGGGATCACCCTGGTCAAGGGGGAAGTCGAGGAGTGCTGGGACGATCTCCTCCGGGACGCCCTCCACGGGGCTCTCCGCGGGTTCTACGACATCGAAGCGCGGCCGGACCTGGCCCGGGCCAGCGTCCCGTTCATCGATCCCGGCCTCCTCAAGCGGTACGCCTACCCTTTCATGGGAACGATCGACGCCGGCCGCGGCTGCCCCTATCAGTGCAGCTTCTGCACCATCATCAACGTGCAGGGGCACGCCATGCGTCATCGGTGCCCGGACGCGATCCTCGACCGGATCCGCCGGAACGTGGATTTCGGCATCGACTACTATTTCTTCACCGACGACAACTTCGCACGGAACCCGGCATGGGAGGCGATCCTGGACGGCATGATCGACCTTCGCCGGAACGATCAACTCCTGTTCCAGTTCATGATGCAGGTGGACGTGCTCGCCTACCGGATACCCGGGTTCGTCGCCAAGGCGGCGGAGGCGGGGTGCACGCAGGTGTTCATCGGCATGGAGACGCTGAACCCGTCCAACCTCGCCGCCGCGGGAAAGCGACAGAACAAGGTCGAGGATTACCGGGCGATGATCGACGCCTGGCACGAGGCCGGCGTGGCCTGCCACGTCGGGTACATCATCGGATTCCCCCACGACACGCCGGTCAGCGTACGCGAGGAGGTGCGCAAGCTCCGCGACGAGATCCTGGTGGACCAGGCGTCGTTCTTCGTCCTGACGCCGATTCCCGGTTCCCAGGACCACCGCGAGCAGGTTCGGGACGGCGGGTGGATGGATCCGGACCTCAACCGATACGATTCGTTCCAGCCGGTGACCCGCCACCCCCTCATGACCCACGCCGAGTGGCTCGGGACGTACCGTGACGCCTGGCGCGACTTCTACTCCGTCGACGGGATGAAGGGGATCCTGTCCCGCGCCAACGTTCACACCTACTGGGGGCTGTTCAAGAACTTCCTCTGGTACCGGTACGCGACCCTCGTCGAGGACACTCACCCGATGATCTGCGGGTTCTTCAGGCTCCGGAGCCGCACCGATCGTCGTCCCGGTTGGGCGGTGGAGCCGCGGCGCAGGCACCTTGCGCGCCGGATCCGCGAAACGGTGGCGTGGGCGCGAGGGACCTGGAACCTCTATTTCGAAATGCAGGAGGTCTGGCTGGCCACGAGAGGGCGCGCGCGGCTCCAGGTGAGTCTCGACGGATGGAAGAAGCGGTACGAGGATGCCCGGGGCCGATTCGGCGAGTCGACCGCATGGGCCGGAGATGCGCTCGGCCGGCGGATGGCGGTCGCTCGGTCCGGCGCGGGCAACGCGTGGCGCCGGCTGATCGACCGGCTCGACCCGTTCGCCATCCGGACGCCGACTCGCGCCGACCTGAACGCGTACTGGAAGCAGACTTACCAGAAGCTCCGGCGCGGCAGGGTCTTCCAGATCAACCCGTTCCGCCTCGCCCTCAACGTCTTCCGCGACGTCAAGCTCTGCACCCGGTTCAACCTCTCCGTGCTGGGGGGTTACGGGAAGTAGCCCCTCTCGCCCCCACGACCCGCGGCGAGAGTTCCCGCGATGTCTCAAGAATCCGCCGCCCGTGACGATAGGGAAACTGGCGGGGACTGGACCGTCCGTCGGGAGCGCGCGCCTTGATCAACATCGTTGGATTCCTGGTGGTCATCGGAGCCATCGTCGCCGGCTACCTGTGGGAAGGTGGCGCCCTGCAGGTTCTCTTCCAGCCGGCCGAGTTCCTGATCATCGGAGGAGCGGCCGTCGGCGCCCTCCTGATTGCCAACCCGCCGCAGGTTCTCAAGGACATCCTGCAGCAGCTCGGCCGGGTGACGAAGACGGGCCCGAGCAAGAAGGACTACGTCGACCTCCTGGTGATGCTCTACGAGCTGCTCACGCTGGCGCGCAAGGACGGTCTCGTGGCGCTCGAGAGCCACGTCGAGGCCCCGAAAAAGAGCGTCATCATCAAGAAGTACCCGAGCTTCCTCTCGAACCACCACGCGGTGATCTTCATGGCCGACACCATGCGGCTGATCATCTCGGGAGCGGGAATCGAGTCGTACGACCTCGAGGCGCTCATGGACATCGACCTCGAGACGCACCACGAAGAGACCTCCCGGCCGTCCCGCGTCCTCGGCGTGACCGCGGACTCCCTCCCCGGCCTCGGGATCGTCGCCGCGGTTCTGGGGATCGTGATCACCATGGGCGCCATCGACGGCCCGGCCTCCGAGATCGGCGAAAAGGTCGCGGCGGCGCTGGTGGGAACGTTTCTCGGCGTGCTGCTGTCTTACGGTTTCGTGCAGCCGTTGTCGAACAACCTCGCCGGGAAGAACGCCGAGTTCGGGAGATATTTCCTCGCGCTCAAGCAGGTGCTCCTCGCGTTCCACAAGGGGTGCCTTCCCGCCATCGCCGTGGAGTTCGCCCGCCGTTCGATTTTCAGCGACGTCCGACCCGAGTTCACCGAGCTCGAGAAGGCCTGCCGGGCCAGCCGCCCGTCGGCCACATAACGCGGAGGCGGCCCCGTGGCGGACAAGAAGGAAGGCGGCGGCGTTCGGATCATCGTCAAGCGTGCCCATGGCGGCCACGACGCCTCCCACGGTGGCGCCTGGAAGGTCGCCTTCGCCGACTTCGTCACGGCGATGATGGCGTTCTTCCTCGTGATGTGGATCATCGCCCAGGGAAAGCCGATCCGGGAGGCCGTCGGCGGGTATTTCAGGGACCCGGTGGGATTCGGTGAGAAGGCGCAAGCGGGCATTCTTGCCGGCGGCAAGGGAATTCTGGAACATGACGTTCCCCCTCCCTCTCGCGATAAATCGCGCGTCGTGGAGGACGAGGAGGTCCGCGCGAAGCTCGAGCAGAAGGCCAAGGAACTCCTCGAAGGGCTCAAGGGGATGCCCGGTTTCAGCGAGATCGCGAAGCAGATCGCGGTGGAGCTCACGCCGGAAGGGCTGCGAATCCAGATGATGGAGTCGGCGGAGTCGACGTTCTTCGACCTCGGAGGATCGAAGCTGTCGGGCTCCGGCCTCGAGGCGCTCAAGATGATCGGCCACACGATCGGCCCCCTGGGTTACGACATGGCGATCGAGGGGCACACCGACAGCCGGCCCTACGCCAACCGTGCCGGCTACACGAACTGGGAGTTGTCGTCCGATCGCGCGAACGCCGCCCGCCGCCTGCTCGAAGACGCCGGAGTCTCCGACACGAAGATCACCGCCGTCCGCGGTTATGCCGACAGGCAGTTGCGATACGCCGATCGCCCGCAGGACCCCGGGAACCGCCGCATCACGATTCTCGTCTTGAACCCGTTCGCGAAGCAGGCCGGGACGATCCCCCCGGCCGGCGTTCCGGCCACGCCGGAGCCCCCTCCCCGCGCCGCCGGCGCCTGAGCCGCGTCGACCGACGCGCGTCCCGGCCGCGAGGCGCGCTCGCCCGGCGAGCCCCGCCATGCCGCGCCCCTGTTCAGTAGTACCAGACGAGCACGGGAGCGAGATCCTCTCCCCTCGCAGCCCCCCGCGGCGTCGACGACGTCCGGGAGAGGCTGCCGATCTCGTCGACGATCCGGAGCAGACCGACCGGCGACCACTCTCTGACCCCCACCCCCGCGAGGTTTCCCTCTTCGAGCAGCGACGCGGGGAGATCGGCGCGAACCGGCCCCGCGAAAGGCCAGACCGCGAGGAGCTTCCCTTTCATCGCGGGATCCCGCGAGAGCGCGCGTAGGCGCGCCCCGAGAAGGGCCGGCGGCTCCGCGCTCGCGAGCACCACGAGATCGGGAGTCTTGCCGGCCTCGACGGTTTTCACTCTGGCTCCGACTCCCCACGCGGAGGCGATGTCGCGCTCGAGCGTCGCGAAGGGGCCCGGGAACGCGCCGTCCGGGACGAGGAGCACGGCGCCGCTCACCGGCGCGGGCGCCTTTTCCCACCGCCGGACCGACCGGGCGCCCGCCGTGCCCAGCACGACCGCCGGGAGCGGCCCCGTCGCGGCGGGCCGGGACGCCCACCAGATCCCGATGGCCGGGCCAAGCTTCGCGGGATCCTCCTCTCCGGGAACGGCGTCCGATGCTCCGATCCAGGGGGCGAGCGAGTCCGCGGGCCCCATCAGCGCCATGAGCCGTGCCGCGGTTCCGAGCACCTGCTGCGGCGAGCCGAGGCCGGCAAGCGGTTTTGGGGCGGCGAGGTCGGCCCATGGCCCGAGCACCAGGCGCTGTAGCACGGGACGAGGGAACGCGGCCTCGACGTCGGGGCGCCCCGGGGAGCGAAGCCGCAGCCGGACCGATGGGGTCTCTTCCGAGACCGCGGTCCCCGCAGGTGCCGGAAGAACTTCGAGCGTCGCGAGCGCCGCGGGCAGCGGCGCGGCGGGCTCGTCGGGCGGCCGCGCGGCGGCCGCGGAGGCGGGAAGCGGCGATTCCGCCGTGGGACGGGTGACGAGCCCCGACCCCTGCCGCTCCATCGAATACCTCAGGAACCGCGCGTCGTCGTAACGTTCGATGACGCGGGCCCGCCCATCGGGAAAGAGGATCTCGAGGCGGCTCCTCGCGTCGGGGCCATCCGCTCCCATGACGACCCGGATCCATGGAAACGTGACGAGGCCTGAGCTGTAAACGGTCTTCCGGATCCTTTGACCTCCCGTTTCCACGGCGTATTCCCGGGGGTTCTTGATGTCGATGCCGTGATCCGGCATCTCGCGACCCGCTCCCGCGTCCTGGACGGGCGCCGCGGATCCGGCCCCCCCCACGAGCGACACGACGGGCAGCGCCGAACCCGACTCGCGCGGAGCGCCTCCCCAGTCGAGCGGCGCGCCGCCGCGCGAAGCGCGCGAGAGCGCCTGCCCCATCCCGAGATCGACGCCGCCGATCCCGACGCTGAACGTGCGCAACCCTCCCAGCGCCGATTCTCTCGCCTTCAATCGGTCGTCGTCCGCCGCTGAAAGCGTGTGCAACACGAGATGGTGCATGAACAGCCGCTCCGCACGATACGACATCACGTCGAGCGCGCCGTCGTCGAGCGCCGAGGCGTCGATCCCCTCGAGCTCGCGAGCGAGCGCGGCGTGGTCGGGAAGTCGCCGGTCGAGCATCGAGAGGGCGCGGCGGAACCGGCGCGCCGCGGGGAGCGCCCGCCCTCCCGACCCCCGGAGCCGCTCGAGCGCCGCCGCCACCGGCGCGCGGTCGATCACGTCCACCTCCCCCGGGGCGCCCACCGGGGGAAGCGCGTTGTGCGCGAGGAGCTGCGGGAACCGCCGCGGCGTCGGCAGCGAGGGAAGCTCGAGGTCGAGCAGCGCGTCGAGATCGGGAAGCAGCCTCCCTTCGGCGCCCGCCTGCCTCAGCCAGGTGAAGAGCGTCAGGAGCCGCGCTACCCGGTCGAGGTCGCGGAGCTCCGGCAGCACTTGCGACAGCGCGCCGTACTCCCGGTTGATCGCGGCGATCGTCTCGCGGGTCCAGGGCAACTCCTCGGCGGCGGCGCCGGCCGGGGCGGACTCCTGAAGCCGCTCGGAGGCCGCGGTCATCCTCGCGCGCCGGATGACCAGGATGTCCCCCTCGGCGGAGAGGCTGACGTTCACGTCGTCGGGGTAGAACCAGAGCCGCGTCTGCTGGCTCGTCAGTCCCTGCGATCGCGGATCGGAGGCGAATCGCTCGAGGTGGGTGCGGAACGAGGGAAGCGCGCGGCGAAGCGCCTCGCGGGCGTCCTTGCCTTCCGTGACGTCGATGCCGAGGCTGAACGTCTTGAAACGGATGTCGCTCCTCAGGCTCACGAGGCCGAGCGCCGTGTCCTGGAGGCGCCCGCCGAAGTTCACGCTCGAAACCTGCGGCGCGTCCCCCCGGTCGAGGCTCATGTACGAGTCGGCGCGCCCGCCGTGGAAGACCGCGCGGTACGCCACCGCGAAATCCGCGAGCGACACAGGCCGGCCGACGAGAGAAGGCGCGGGCGACGCGGGCGAGCCGAGGAGCCTGAGCGTCCCGCTCGGCTCGAGGAGGCCGCCTTCGAGCTCGAGCGAACTGTCGAGAAACGCCTGCCACGCCGCCAGATCGAGCGGCGGCCTTGCGCCGCCCGAAGCCGTGCTCTCGACGCGGACCCGGTACGGTTCGAGGCCGAGCCGGAACGCCGTGCGCTCGGGAAAGTGAAGATAGGCGTGCACTTCGACGTCGATCGGATGGGCGTCGAGCCGGCCGGCCGAGACGTGGGCGAGTCGCCGGCGCTCGGCCGCGAGAACGTGCCGCAGAACCGGCCACGCCGCTTCCCAGCCTTCCTTCGCAGCGACGGCGGGGGGCACCCTGTCCTCGGCCGGAACCGGTCCCGGAGCCGGGGTCCACGGCACGCACGCGCGGAATCGTCCGTGGCCGTCGCTTTCCACCACGTAGCGCCGCGATCTCAGGAGCTCCGCCCACGCGGGCTGGGCCTCCCCGGGCCTGAAGAGATCTCCCACCTCGACGAAAGGCGGATCCGGAGCGACCTCGAGCGAGTCGAGAACGTCGGGAAGAACGAAGGCGTACGGCTCGAGAACGGGGTCCAGGAGCCGGTGGATCGCGGCGTCATCGGGCCGCTCGCCCGGCGCCGCCGGGAACGGCCGACCGCCCAGCCGGTCGAGCAGGCGGCCGACCGGCTCGCCGGAGTGCGTCAGCCGGCGGAGATCCACCAGCGGGCCGTACCCGACCTCCACCCATCTGGCCTTCCCCACGGCGAGAAAGGACGAGGAAGGCTCCTGCGGCGCGAGCGAGGTGGCGCCCGCGACGGCGACGACCGCAGAGAGCGAGGCGAGCCGCAGAGAGCGCGTGAGCATCGCGGAGATCCCGCGCACGCCCGGCCGAGTAGGATCCCCCGAGCCGCCCTGCCCGTTCCGGAACCCTGTCATCCGCATCCGATCCTCCTCCACGCGAAAGGTAGCCCGCTTCGGGCGGCGCAACAGTGTAGCCCGGCAGAGCGCTCCGAGCCCGTCGCGACGAGGCGCCGGGGCTGGTTGCCAAAAGTGGACCGCACGAGTACTATTTAACTCGAGGGTGGAAGAATCATGATCCGCATCACCCGACAGACGGATTACGGGATCATCCTTCTGGCCTACCTGGCCAGCCGGCCTCCCGAACGGATCCTGACCGCGCGCGACGCGGCGCTCGAATGCCGCCTACCCGTACCCATGGTGAGCAAGATCCTGAAGACTCTCGCCCGGGAAGGGATCCTCACGTCCCACCGCGGCGTCAAGGGCGGCTACAGCCTCTCCCGTTTGCCCGAGCGGATCACCGTCGGCGACATCATCGGCGCGCTCGAAGGGCCGATCGGCATGACCGAGTGCTCGTCCAATCCGGGCAGCTGCGAGCAAGAGGCGCTGTGCCCCGTGCGGATCAACTGGCAGAGGATCAGCGTCGCGGTGCGCGGGGCGCTCGAGCAGATCCCGCTCTCCGAGATGATGGGCTCTCCCCGTCCGCAGCTCGTGGACCTCGGACCCGCGTGCGCCTTGCGCGAGCGTTCCGGCGCGGACGGCGACATCCCCGAAACGACGTCCCGCGAGGCCCGTCGAGGCCTGGAGACACCATGAGCTCGGAGCGTTCGCCGATGGAGAAGCTCGCCGACCGCGAGTACAAGTACGGCTTCGTCACGGACATCGAGTCCGACTCGCTGCCGCCCGGCCTGGACGAGGATGTGATCCGCGCGATCTCCGCCCGCAAGCGTGAGCCCGAATTCATGCTCGAGTGGCGCCTGCGGGCGTACCGGCACTGGCTCGGGATGAAGGAGCCGCGCTGGGCCAACGTGAAGTACCCCCCGATCGACTACGGCAAGATCGTCTACTTCGCGGCACCGAAATCGTCGAAGCGGCCGAGGAGTCTCGAGGAGGTGGACCCCGAGCTGCTGCGCACCTACGACAAGCTCGGGATTCCGCTGCGCGAGCGCGAGAGGCTCTGGCCGGCGTCGCGGTGGACGCGGTGTTCGACAGCGTCTCGGTGGCGACGACCTTCAAGGACGAAGCTCGGGGAACTCGGCATCGTCTTCTGCTCGTTCTCGGACGCGGTCCGCGAGCACCCGGAACAGGTTCGCAAGTACCTCGGCTCGGTGGTGCCTCACACCGACAACTTCTTCGCCGCGCTCAACTCGGCGGTGTTCAGCGACGGGTCGTTCTGCTACGTGCCGAAGGGGGTCCGGTGCCCGATGGAGTTCAGCACGTACTTCCGGATCAACGCGGCGAACACCGGGCAGTTCGAGCGGACGCTGATCGTGGCCGACGAGGGGGCTTACGTGAGCTACCTCGAGGGGTGCACCGCGCCGATGCGCGACGAGAACCAGCTCCACGCCGCGGTGGTGGAACTTGTGGCCCTCGAGGGGGCCACGATCAAGTACTCGACCGTCCAGAACTGGTACCCCGGCGACAAGGACGGCCAGGGCGGGATCTACAACTTCGTGACCAAGCGCGGGAAGTGCGCGGGCGCGCACTCGAAGATCTCGTGGACCCAGGTCGAGACCGGATCCGCCATCACCTGGAAGTACCCGAGCTGCATCCTCCAGGGAGACAGGCTCGGTCGGAGAGTTCTACTCGGTGGCCGTCACGGCGAACCGGCAGCAGGCGGACACCGGCACCAAGATGATCCACGTCGGGAAGAACACCCGGAGCACCATCGTCTCGAAGGGGATCTCCGCGGGACACGGACAGAACACCTACCGGGGGCTCGTGAAGGTTCAGAAGGGGGCGACCGGTGCGCGGAACTACTCCCGGTGCGACTCGATGCTCTTGGGCGACCGGTGCGGAGCGCACACCTTCCCTTACATCGACGTGGGGAACCCCTCGTCCACGGTGGAGCACGAGGCGTCCGTCTCGAAGATCGGCGAGGACCAGATCTTCTACTGCCAGCAGCGCGGCATCTCCGCCGAGGACGCGGTGAGCCATGATCGTCAACGGCTTCTGCAAGGAAGTGTTCCGCGAGCTGCCGATGGAATTCGCCGTCGAGGCCCAGAAGCTGCTCGGGGTGAGCCTCGAAGGAAGCGTGGGGTAATCCCGCCGTGCGCGGCGCGTGACGGGAAGCGGCCGTCTTTTTCGAGAGGAAGTCTCATGCTAGAGATCCGCGATTTGCACGCGAGCGTCGCCGGCAAGGAGATCCTGCGCGGAATCGATCTCCGCGTCGGCGCGGGAGAAGTCCACGCGATCATGGGGCCCAACGGCTCCGGGAAGAGCACGCTCGCCGGCGTGCTCGCGGGCCGGCCGGCCTACGAGGTCACTTCGGGGCGGGTGCGCTACCTGGGGAAGGACCTCCTGGCCCTGGCGCCCGAGGATCGCGCCCGCGAGGGGATTTTCCTGGCTTTCCAGTATCCGGTGGAGATCCCGGGGGTCAGCAACGTGTACTTCCTCAAGGCGGCGCTGAACGCCGTCCGGAAGCACCGCGGGCTCGAGGAGCTCGATGCCGTGGACTTCCTGGCCCTCGTCCGCGAGAAGACCCAGCTGGTCGAGATGGACGAGGCGCTGCTCCATCGCCCGGTGAACGCCGGGTTCTCCGGCGGGGAGAAGAAGCGCAACGAAGTGTTCCAGATGGCGGTGCTGGACCCGCGCCTCGCGATCCTCGACGAGACCGACTCCGGACTGGACATCGACGCGCTCCGTGTCGTGGCGAACGGCGTCAACACGCTCCGGGGTCCCGATCGGGCGACCCTCATCGTCACCCACTATCAGCGGCTGCTGAACTACATCGTCCCCGACTTCGTCCACGTGCTCGCCGACGGCCGGATCGTCCGCTCGGGCGGACGCGAACTCGCCCTCGAGCTGGAGGAGAAAGGGTACGGCTGGATCACCGAGCCGGCGGGGGGAACGCTTCGATGACCGAGGCGGCCGCGGAGATCGACGCCTACCTCTCGGCGTTCGCCGAGCGGGAGCAGGAACGGAGGGCGGCCGAGCCCGCCTGGCTCGGCGCGCTCCGCCGCGAGGCGGTCGCCCGCTTCGAGGCGCTCGGTCTCCCCACGGGCGAGGAGGAGGCCTGGAAGAAGACCCCGGTCGCGCCGGTCGCCTCGCGCCCGTTCCGCCCCGCGGGACCGGCGGAGGCTTCGGCCGGCCAGGCCGTGCTCCGCGGCTCGGGACTCGTTCCTCCGTCCGCGATCCGGCTGGTGTTCGTCGAGGGGCGGTTCGCGCCGGAGTTGTCGGCACCCACGGAAAACGGCGCGCTGCTGTTCGCCGGAGCGCTCTCCGCCGCTTTTCGCAAGGTGCCGTCCGAGCTCGAGCGCCTTCTCGGGCACCTCTTGACATCAGCGACCCGCCCCTTCGTCGCGCTGAACACCGCCCTCTTCGACGATGCCGCGGTGGTGCGGATCCCGGCGGGTACCAAGGTCGACGGTGCGATCCAGATCGTCCACGTGGCGGCGAGACGGCTCGATACGGAGATGACCAGCCCCCGCACGCTGGTCGTCGCGGGGCCCGGGAGCCGCGCGACGGTGGTCGAAACCTTCCTCTCCGCCGAAGGCGGCGCGGGTCTCACGAGCGCGGTCGCGGAGATCGAGATCGGAGACGGGGCCTCGCTGGATCACGTGCGCCTCCAGGCGGAGGGGGCCGAGCGGCTGCACCTCGGGACGCTCGAGGCGCGGCTCGGCCGGGATGCCCGGTTCGCTTCCCACGCGGTCTCGGTCGGGGCGCGCTGGGCCCGCGTCGAGGTCGGCGCGGAGCTGGCCGAGGCCGGCGCGGAGTGCTTCCTGAACGGGCTGTACTTCGCCGACGGGACCCGGCACGTGGATCACCGCACCTCCGTCGACCACGCGGTCGCCCATGGCACGAGCCACCAGCTCTACAAGGGGCTTCTCGCCGGCGCCGCGCGCGCGGTCTTCCACGGGCGGATCCTCGTCCGGCAGGAAGCCCAGAAGACCGACGCGTTCCAGTCCAACCGGATTCTGCTGCTCTCGGACGAGGCTCTCGTGTTCACCCGGCCGCAGCTCGAGATTCACGCCAACGACGTGAAGTGCACGCACGGCGCCACGGTGGGACAACTCGACCCCGAGGCGGTCTTCTACCTCCGCTCCCGCGGGTTGGGAGCCGAGGAAGCGCGCCGGCTGCTCATCCGGGCGTTCGCCGGCGAGGTGACCGGGCGGATTCCCGTCACGGAAGTTCGGGAGCGAGTCGAGGAGGAGATCGCGTCGCGGCTGTCCCGCGCGCCGGTCACCGGGGGTGATGCATCATGACGACCGCCAGGAAGCTCACCGATCGCGCGGCCGGCGAGGCGCTGGACGTCCTGACGATCCGCGAGGACTTTCCGATCCTGAAGCGCCTCGTGCACGGGAAGCCCCTGGTGTACCTCGACAACGCCGCGAGCACCCAGAAGCCCCTTTCGGTGATCGAGGCGATGACACACTTCTACGCGGCCGGCTACTCGAACATTCACCGCGGCGTCTACCTGCTGAGCGAGGAGGCGACCGAGGCGTACGAGGCGGCGCGGGTGAAAGCACAACGGTTCATCGGCGCCCGGGAGAGCCGGGAGATCGTGTTCGTTCGCGGCACCACCGAGGCGATCAACCTCGTGTCCCATACCTGGGGGAGCACGAACGTCCAGGCCGGCGACGAGATTCTGGTCTCCGGGATGGAGCATCACTCCAACATCGTGCCGTGGCAGATCCTCTGCCAGGAGAAGGGAGCTCGCCTGGTCGTCATCCCGATCAACGACGCCGGCGAGCTGATCTTCGAGGAGTTCGAGCGGCTTCTTTCCCCGAGGACCCGGATCGTGGCGGTCACGCACGTGTCGAACGCCCTCGGCACCGTCAACCCGATCCGCCGGATCGTGGACGTCGCGCACCGCGGCGGCGTGCCGGTGCTGGTGGACGGGGCGCAGGCCGTCTCCCACCAACCGGTGAACGTCACGGAGCTGGGATGCGACTTCTACGCGTTCTCCGGCCACAAGCTGTACGGCCCCACCGGCGTCGGCGTGCTCTACGGCCGGGCGAAGCTTCTCGAGGCGATGCCCCCGTACCAGGGGGGGGGCGACATGATTCGCAGCGTCTCGTTCGAGCGAACCACCTACAACGAGATCCCGCACAAGTTCGAGGCGGGGACCCCGGACATCGGCGGCGCGGTGGTCCTCGGCGCCGCCATGGACTACGTGGGAGGTCTTGGCCTCGACGCGATCGCGGCGCACGAGGCGGACCTTCTCCGGCGCATCACCCGGTTCATGGAATCGGTCGAGCGGGTGCGGATCATCGGCACCGCGCGGGAGAAGGCATCCGTTCTCTCGTTCGTGATCGACGGGATCCACCCCCACGACGTGGGGACGGTCCTGGACACCGAGGGGATCGCCATCCGGGCCGGCCACCTCTGCGCGCAGCCGGTGATGGAGCGATTCGGCGTACCCGCCACCGCGCGCGCGTCGTTCGGGTTATACAATACCCGAGAGGAGATCGAGACGTTTTCGGAAGGGATCCGCAAGGTTCTCGAGGTGCTCGGCTGATGCCCGATCTTCGCGACATGTACCAGGAAGTGATCCTCGACCACAGCAAGCGTCCTCGCAACTTCAGGAAGCCGACGACGTCGAACCGGCACGCCGAAGGCTACAATCCGCTGTGCGGGGACAAGGTGATCGTCTATCTGGAAGTTCGCGACGGCGTCGTGCAGGACGCGGCGTTCCAGGGTTCCGGCTGCGCCATCTCCACGGCGTCCGCCTCGATGATGACCGAGCGCGTGAAGGGGCGCACGGTGCCGGAAGCCGAGGCGCTGTTCTCGCTCTTCCACGAATTGCTGACCTCCTCGGACGTCGTCGCTCCCGCCGCTCCCGATCTGGGCAAGCTGACGGTGTTCTCCGGCGTCCGGGAGTTCCCCATGAGAGTCAAGTGCGCGACCCTCGCCTGGCACACGCTGCGCTCGGCCCTCGACGAGGGGGGCGGAGCGACGACGGAATAGTCGCCCGCTCCGTAGGAGACGATCGTGACCGCCGATGCTTCGGCAAGTCCGGGAGAGATCGAGAAGCGGATCGTCGCCTCCCTCGAGTCCTCGGAGCTCTGCCCTTCCCGCAGGGAGGAGATCCGCGGCCGCCTGTAAAACCCTCCCCTGCGTTTCCGATTCCTGGAACCCGGATGCCGCCCCGTGCGTTCTCCTTGTCGAGTGCGCCGGGCCGGAACGGGACAGGAGCGCCGGCGGGAGGAAACGACCATGAAGCGTATCGCGATGGCGGGCCTGCTCGCGGCCGCCCTGACCGCGGCTTCCGCGGCGACGGCGGCGACGACCGGCCAGTGGCTGCATGTGGCTGTGGACGAACACGGACCGGACGGCTCGAACGTCCGGGTCAACGTTCCCATCGATCTCGTGACGAAAATCCTCCCCCTCATCCGGCAAGAGGACCTGGCCGACGGGAAGGTCAAGTTGCACCTGGGGCACGAGGAGATGTCCGCGACCGATCTTCGGGCGGTCTGGGAGGCGGTCCGCGCGAGCCGCGACGGGGAGTACGTCACGGTGGACGGTCCCAAGGAGAAGGTGAGGGTCGCCAAGCAGGGCGAGTTCCTCCTGGTCGAAGCGGCGAAGACCGGCGAAAAAACGGAGAAGGTCGAGGTCAAGATTCCCGTGGCGGTCGTCAACGCGCTGTTCTCGGGCGCCGAGAAGGACGAACTGAACCTCGTCGCCGCCGTGGAGGCCCTGGCGCGTTACGGTGGCGGGGACTTCGTCACCGTGGAAAGCGACGACTCCCACGTCCGGATCTGGATCGATGCCAGCGAAAGCATGAAATAGGAAGGTGCGGTCATGAGCATCACGGACCGCATTCTGGTCGCCATCGGCGCGTCGGCCCTCGTCCTCCTGGCGGCAGGAGTGGCGACGGGGGCCTGGATGGCCCACGGCTACGGAACCCTCGAGGTGACCGTCCGTTCCCACGACCCGAACGGGGACGACGTGTCGATCAAGGTTCCCGGCGTCCTCGCGCGCGCCGCGGTCGCCTTCATGCCGGCCGAGGCCCGCCGCGAGTCGATGCGGGAGTTGCACGCCTGGCTGCCCGCGGCGAGAGGGGTGATGGCCGAGTTGAGCCGCTGCCCCGACTCGTCTCTCGTCGACGTGAAGTCCCGCGACGGAACGGTGAGGATCTCGAAGCGAGGGGGGAATCTTCTGGCCGAGGTGACCTCCCCCACGGAGGATGTTCGCATCTCGATCCCGCTCCGTGCCGCGTCCGCGGTCCTCGAGGGGCTCGGCGGCCTGGCGGACGCCCCGGCAGGCGCCGGAATGGAGTAGGCTCTCCGGAATTCGATTCCGGAGGATGGATCTTGAAGCCTCGACAGGTTCGCCCGGCCGCTCTGTTGCTCGCCGCCGTTCTACTTCTTCCGATGGCCGGCGCGGCCCGCGCCGGCGAGGAAAAGAGCGAAACTCCCGCCGCGCCGCCGGCCACCAAGCCGTACGGCTTCCGCGCGCTCGGGAGGGATTCCCGCTATCTCTTCACTCGCCCCGCCAAGCTGGATCGCAAGGGCTGGACGCGGGTCGGGCTGACCCTCTCTGCGGCGGGCGGCCTCTTCGCCCTCCGCAGGGAGATTCAGGACGAGGTCCGGGAGCACCCCTCGGAAAGCCGGAGCAGGGTTCTCGACGGCGCCCGGGGGGTGATGGGAGGGCCCGGGCTCGCCGCGGGGCTCGCGCTCGTCTCGTGGAGCGCCTCGTTCGCCACGCACGACGACCGGGAGAAGGAGACGGCCCAGCTCCTCCTCACGTCGCTGGGGTATTCGGCGCTCGTCGCCGCGGCTGGGCAGTACGTTCTGTCCTCGCAGCGGCCGCGGGAAGGAAACGAGGTCCATTTCTTTCGTGCCGGGGGGCACGGCATCTCGGGAGACGCGGCGATCGCCGCATCGATCGTGGCGCCGCTGCGGCGGCAATATCTGAGGGTCCGCCCCGGGGACGGAGCGCTTCGCCGCGTCTTGAAACGCGCGGGTACGGGATTGCTTTACGCGGGCGCCGTTCTGACCGCGGCGCAGCGGGTGAACAGCGACGCCCACTGGGCGCCGGACGCCTTTCTGGGGCTTGCGACCGGGCTCACCGTCGGGGAGACGATCTGCGACGCCCACGAAGGGGCGCGCGATCGGCAGGTCTCCTTCTCGGTATCGCCGATGTCCCGAGGGGGCACGGTGGCACTCTTTCGTTTCGTGCCCGAGAGACGACCGCGCGGCCATCTTCCCTTCTGATACCGCAACCCAACCCGCGTCAATGCCCCTCGAGCGGGGTCAACTCGGTGGGCGGGACCGCCGGCGCCGCGGCCGGGCCGGAGACCGGGGCCGGCTGCGAATTCACCCGCACCCCCATCGAGACGGAGACCGCTCCCAGCTTGGCGATGAGCGCACCCTCGCGGGGCGCGGCGGCATCCGCGGGGGTCCAGGTGACCCCCACCCTGTAACGATGCGGCCCCATCCGCTCCAGGACCGCCCCGAACGCCGACGGGGTCGTCTCCACGGTCAGGCCGCTCGCGTCGAGCCCCGGCCGCACCTGGATGAACGCGGTGCCTCGACCAGGCTCCCCGGGAACCGCCGGATTCGGGATGTAGAGCATCGCGGTGGAGAAGGTCAGCGGCGGGAGGACGCTCAAGGTCACCGGGAACGACACCTCCGGCTCCCGCTGCAGTCCGGTCTTGAACTTCACCACGGCGGTGCCCCTCGCCGAGGGAGGCTTTCCGTCCACCTTCGCCTCGATCACCCAGTCCGCCGCCATGGCGGGGGGCAGACCACCGTCCGCCGGCTCGGGAGCTTCCACCTTGCGCGCCGAGACCTTGAGCCATGCGGCATTGGAGGCCAGCTCCGAAATCGCCAGATTCCCGTGCTCGCTCGCCGATTTTCGAACCAAGAGCCGCCCGGGCTCTCCCTCGGGAGATCCCGCGGCGACGAACAGCATTTTTGAGGGGAAGAAATCCACCGAGGCTACGATCGTCGCGCGCAACGTGAGGCTGAACGTGGGACGTCCCGGGTCGTCGGTGGTGACCGTCACGACCTTGCTCACCGCTCCCGCGAGCCCTTCCGTCCGGACCGCCGCCGTAACTTTTCCCGCCTGCCCAGGCAGGATGACCTCGTCGAACGAGGCCACGGCGCAGCCTCAGCCGGGTTTCGCCGAAAGGATCTTGACCGGTTCCGCCCCGGTGTTCCGCAGGATGAACGTCGCCTCCGCCTTCGCTCCCCTCGTCACGTCTCCCAGATCCAGCACGTCTTTCTCGATGGCAAGACGGGGGACGGCGGGAGCCGCCACGGCGGGCGTCCCGGGAACGGAAGGCGCGGGAGGCACGGGTTGATCCGGTTCGGCTGCCCGGGGGGAAGCGGCCCAGAGAACCGCCGCCGCCAGTGGCAGCAACAGGATACCGATCGCGGATCGTCTCATGAGAACCTCCGGCGCGCCGGAAGGACGCGAACGCGGAAGGATAGCGCGAGCCGGACGGATTGGCGAATGAACGAGGCGCCCCGCCTCACGATGAGACGGGGCGCCATGAGGAGAGGAGGCCTCGAGCCAAGAACCTATCGGCGAACCTATCGGCAGGGACATCGCGAAGCCGAGTGTCGAATCTCCTTCCGGAAACCGCACCGGGAACCTGCCCGGCCGGAGCAGGGAAAAGGCAATCTTCGTGCCGCGAGCTCGTCGGCGGCGAGCGCCAAGAGGGGCGGCTCGCGGAGTCCCGTTTTTCCTGGATTTTTCGGAGAGACTCGCGGTCCCCGGCCCGGCTCCCGGTTCCGCCCTCGAGGTCTTGCGAGTTTTCCCCGATTACAAAACGAGCGCGACGGGCACGGAAAGGAAATCCGGGGGAAGGCTATTCGTCGCGACCGTCGGGAGCGGCGCCTGCGGGAACGACGAGCACCGGTGCCGCGATCTTGTGCCGGAGGCGCTCGACCGTCGTACCGTGAACGAAGTCGCCGACACCTCGGTGCCCGTGGCTTCCGACCACGACGAGTTCCGGACGGTGCCGTTCGACGAGGAGCGCCAGCGCGTCGGCCGGCTCGCCGAACCCGAGGTCGTAGGTCGCCTCGACCCCCAGTTCGACGATCTCGTCCGCGTAGAGTTGGAGCCGCTCCTGATCGGCGCGTGCTTCCTCGTCCAGTACGTCGTCCCCCATCAGTCTCGCGCCTCCCGACTCGACGACGTGCAGCAGCACGACCGACGCCGCGCGCCCAGACGCCCGGGCGACGGACACGGCGTGGGACAGCACCGGCCCGTCCGCCGGGGAGAAGTCAACGGCGGCCGCGATGCTCCGCGGCGACCTCGGGGGAGCGACGCCGGGAATCGTCGCGCGGCCGTGCACTCCCGGCTGCACCGGGGTCGGATCGCCCCGCAAGCGCGCCACGATCGGAACCACCGTCACGTAAGCGAGAAACGCGAGGAAAAAGAGGGCGCCCGGGACCACCGTGAGCCAGAGGAGCCACGCCCAGCTCCCGGCGCCGGCGAGCCAGCGCGAGATCTCGTCCCAGACCAGTTTCAGATTGAGCACCGCGACCACGGCGGCCACCGTCCAGGCCACCGCCTGCGTCGGCGGGCGGATCGCGTACTGCCCCATCCACCGCCGGTCCGAGACCAGGTGCACGAGAGGGATCACCGCGAACGACAGCTGGAGCGACAGCACGACCTGGGACAGCACGAGAAGGCTCCCGGTCGCCCTTTCCCCCATCAGCAGGATGACGACGAGAGCCGGGACGATCGCCACCGCCCTCGTGACCAGGCGGCGAACGACCGGACGAAGCCGCAGCCTGACGAACCCCTCCATCACGATCTGCCCCGCGAGCGTCCCCGTCACGGTGGAGGACTGTCCCGACGCGACGAGGGCGACGGCGAACACCACGGGAGCGATCGCGGCGCCCAGGATCGGTTCGAGAAGGCGGTGCGCGTCCTGGATCTCGGCAACCTCGCGATACCCCGCCCGGTAGAACGTGGCGGCGGCCACCACCAGGAGCGCCGCGTTCATGAGGAACGCCCCGTTCAGCGCCACCACCGAATCGATGATGTTGAACCGGACGCCGTTCCGGATCCCCGAGGGGGTGTGGACGATCCTCCGCGACTGGACGAGAGCCGAGTGCAGGTAGAGATTGTGGGGCATCACGGTGGCGCCCAGCATGGCGATGGCGAGGTACAGCGCCCCGGGCCCTGGAAGCGCGGGGGAGAGGCCGCGCGCGATGCCGCTCCACTCCGGCCGCGACAGGAAGATCTCCACCACGAGCGCGAGACCGATCGTCGTGATGAGGACGACGATGAACGCCTCCATCAACCGGATCCCCCGGCTGTGCAGCACCATGATCAGCACCGTGTCGAGCGCGGTGATGAGCACCCCCGCCGCCAGGGGGAGACCGAACAGGAGCTGCAGGCCGATGGCGGAGCCGAGGACCCCCGCGAGGTCGCACGCGACGATCGCCACCTCGCACAGGATCCAGAGCATCCAGGAGACCCGCCGGCTGAACAACCCGCGGCAGGCCTGGGCCAGATCGAGACCGGTCACGATCCCCAGGCGGGCGGAGAGGCTCTGCAGCAACACCGCCATCAGGTTCGACATCACGAGGACCCAGATCAGGGAGTACCCGAACTTCGATCCGGCGGCGATGTCGCTGGCCCAGTTGCCCGGGTCCATGTACCCGGCGCTGACGAGATACGCCGGCCCCGAGAACGCGAACAACCTGCGCCAGAACGACGGCTGCCGAGGCACGGCGACGGACTCGTTGACCTCGGAAAGGGATTTCAAGGGGCGCGGCGCGCCCCGGTCGTCGGATGGGCCGGGCACGTCGTTAGATTGCCGCCGCTCCCCCACCTTGTCAATTGGAGACATTCCGCTTTTTCTTCCAATGCCCTCGCCCGGCGAGCTCGCGGCGTCGATTCGGAAACACTCGCCCGCCCTCACGCGTATCACCTCTCCAACAACCCGGGAGGACCACGACATGAGATCGAGACCGCTGCTCGCGATGTGCCTCGTGCTGTTCCTGGCCGCCTCGGCCGCGCTTGCGGCTCCGCCGCCGCTGATCCCGCGGGACGTGCTGTTCGGCAACCCGGTCAAGGCGGGGCCGCAGATCTCGCCCGACGGGACGCGCCTGTCGTACCTGGCCCCGTCGGACAAGGGCGTGCTCAACGTCTGGGTGCGGACGATCGGCAAGCGACCGACGACGCCCAGGTGACGAACGACACCCACCGCGGCATCCGCATCCACTTCTGGGCGCGAGGACGGCAAGCACCTGTTCTACCTGCAGGACGTCGGGCGGCGACGAGAACTTCCACGTCTACTCGGTCGACCTCGAAGCGAAGATCGTGCGCGACCTGACCCCGTTCCAGGGGATCCGCGCACAGGGGATCGATCCTCGACAAGAATCACCCGAACGAGATGCTGGTCGGCCTGAACCTGCGCGAGCGCCGCGTCTTCGACATGTACCGCGTCGACCTGACGACCGGCGCGATCGTGCTCGACACCGAAGAACCCGGGCGACGTCGTCGGCTGGATCACCGACGCCGCGTTCCAGATCCGCGGCGCGATGGCGCAGAACCCGGCGGACGCGCTCGATCCTCTGCGCGTGCGCGACCGGCGCGACGCGCCGTGGCGCGACCTCGCTGGTCTGGCCTTTCGGCGAGAACGGCGGCGGCGATCGGCTTCACCGCCGACGGCAAGGCGCTCTACGTCGAGACCTCGATCGGCGCCGACACCACCCGGCTGGTGAAGGTCGACGTCGCGTGACCGGCAAGGAGCTCGAGACGATCGCGTCCGAATCCCAAGGTCGGACGTCGGCGGCGTGATCATCCACCCGGACAGCCAGCGTGATCCAGGCCGTCGGCGTTCGAGCTACCTGAAGAACGAGTGGCGGGTGCTCGACCCGTCGATCAAGGCCGACTTCGACGCGCTCGCCAAGCTCCACCGCGGCGAGTTCTACGTCGGCACCCGCGACCGCGCCGACACGAACTGGATCGTCACCTACCAGACCGACGACGGCCCGGTGGCCTGGTACGCCTACAACCGCGACACGAAGAAGGCCGAGCTGCTGTTCGTCAACCAGCCGGAGCTCGCGAAGGTACGTCGCTCGCGAAGATGGAGCCGGTGGTGATCAAGGCGCGCGACGGCCTCGAGCTGGTCAGCGTACCTGACCTTGCCGGTCGGCGACCGCGGCGAAGGAACTTCCCGCTCGTGCTCAACGTCCACGGCGGCCCGTGGGCGCGCGACGGCTGGGGGTACGACCCCGAGGCGCAGTGGTTCGCCAACCGCGGCTACGCCGCGCTGCAGGTCAACTTCCGCGGCTCGACCGGCTTCGGCAAGAAGTTCCTCAACGCCGGCAACGGCGAGTGGGGCGTCGGCACCATGCAGCACGATCTGACCGACGCGGTGAAGTGGGCGATCGCCAAGGGGATCGCCGACCCGAAGAAGGTGTGCATCTACGGCGGCTCCTACGGCGGCTACGCCACGCTCGCCGGGCTCGACGTTCACGCCGGAGCTTTACGCGTGCGGCGTCGACATCGTCGGTCCGTCCAACATCAAGACGCTGCTTCGGCGTCGATCCCGCCCTACTGGGCGCCGATCAAGAAGGAGTTCCTCTGCGCGTCGGCGACGTGGAGACCGACGAGGCGCTCAACGAGAAGATCTCGCCGCTGTTCCACGTCGACAAGATCCGCGTGCCGCTGATCGTCGCCCAGGGCGCCAACGACCCGCGCGTCAACATCCGCGAGTCGACGCAGATGGTCGAGGCCATGCGCGCCAAGGGACTGCCCGTGACCTACGTCGTCTACACCGGACGAAGGGCACGGCTTCGCCCGGCCCGACAACCGCCTCGACTTCTACGGCCGGGTCGACGAGTTCCTCGCCAAGCATCTCGGCGGCCGCGTCGAGCCGTGGAGGAAGATCCAAGGCTCCACCGCCGAGGTCCGTTGACCCGGCTCTCCCTCCCTCTCACCCCCTGGGACGGTGAAGGCCGGGCACTCGCCAGGCCTTCCCGTTTCCCGGGACGCATCGACGCCCAAGCGGCCGCCGGAAGTTCGCGGACGGAGGGTTACGGCGCGCCGGCGGGGAGGAAACTCGTCACCACCATGAGCGCGGTGAGTCCGACGAGAGCGACCGTCGTGACCCAGGCGATCATGTTGTAGACGGGACCGTTGGTGAACGAGCCCATGAGCGCCTCGTCGTTCACGAGGCGGAGCATGAACAGCAGCACGAACGGGAGGAGCACCCCGTTCATGATCTGCGAGATCAGGATGATCTTGAGGAGCGGAACCCCCGGCATGAGGATCATCCCCGCGCTCACCGCGATGATCCCGGTGTACAGGCTGTAAAACTCCGGCGCCTCGCTGAACGTCCGGTTCACGCCGGCCTCGAGCCCGAGACCCTCGCACACGCTGTACGCGGTGGCGAGCGGGAGGATCGACGCGGCGAAGAGCGACGCGTTGGCGAGGCCGAAGGCGAACAGCGTCTCGGCGTAGCGCCCCGCGAGAGGCGCGAGCGCCCGCGCCGCCTCGGCCGCGGACCCGATCGAGTAAAGCCCCGCCTCGTGGAGCGTCGCCGCACAGGCCACGACGATGAAGAACGCCACCACCACCGCCATGATCGAGCCCATGATCACGTCGAGGCGGGACTTGGCGTAATCGGCGATCCGGACCTCTTTCTCGACGACCGAGGACTGCAAGTAGAACTGCATCCAGGGCGCGATGGTCGTGCCGACGATCCCCACGATCATGGCGATCGACTGGAGATCGATCCGCATCGAAGGGACGAGCGTTCCCCGCGCCGCCTCGCCCCAGTCCGGCTTGGCGATGAACCCGGAGATCGGATAGGCGAGGTACAACAGGCAGGCGATGAGGAACGCCTTCTCCACCGTCTTGTAGTTGCCGAACACCACGAGCCACCAGACGAAGACCGCCCCCAGTGGGACCGAGACGTAGCGGCTCACGCCGAACAGCTCGAGCGCCGAGGCAAGCCCCGCGAACTCCGCCACCGCGTTCCCGAGGTTCGTGAAGAGCACCGCCATCATCAGGAGAAACGTCACGCGCAGGCCGAATTCTTCCCGGATCAGGTCGGCGAGCCCCTTGCCGGTCACCGTCCCCATGCGCGAGCACATCTCCTGCACGACGATGAGAGCGACCGTGATCGGGATCAGGATCCAGAGGAGCTGGTAACCGTAACGCGCACCGCACAGCGAGTACGTGTAGATGCCGCCGGCATCGTTGTCCACGTTGCTCGTGATCACGCCGGGGCCCATCACCGCCAGGAGCAGGGCGATGCTGGTCCCGAGGCGGCGGAAAAAGCGGCCGAAGGGCATTCCCTAGTCCCCCGTCACCGCCCGGCTGAGGACGTCCTCGATGTTGATGAGCCCCACCAGCTCGCCGTACTCGTCCACGACCGCGAGGCCGCGCAGGTGGTACTTCTCGAACCGCTCCAGGATCTCCTTGAACCGCGCGGTCGGCGTGACCGCCCGGGCCTCGCGGCGCATGAAATCGGTCACCGGCCGGTCCTCGCTCGCCCTGACGACCCGCCCGAGGGGGACCACTCCCACGAGGCGGCCGTCCGTCCCGACCACCGGAATCTCGTCGAGATCGCCGAGCAGATCCTCGTCCACCTCGCGCAGCTCGGCCAGGGTCCGCCCCACCGTCCACTCCGACTTCGCCTTGAAGAAGTCGGTCGTCATGAGACCGCCGGCGGTGTCGTCGTGGAAGCGGAGCAACTCCCGGACCTCCTCCGCGTCCTCTTGCTGCATCGCATCGAGCAGCGCACGGGAGCGCGCCTCGGGCAGGTCACCGAGAATGTCCGCCGCCTCGTCCGGCTGCATCTCCTCCAGGAGGTCCGCCGCGTGCTCGACGTGGATCGCCTCGACCACCGCCGCCTGCACGCTCGGCTCCGCCTCCGACAGCGCCTGGGCCGCGGTCTCCGGGTCGAGGGCGGAGACGATCGCGCGGCGCTCGACCCGTCCGAGATCCTCGAGGATGTCCGCGAGATCCGCGGGGTGCATCTTCGCGAGGTGCTGGTGGACCTTGAGCCGGATCCGGGCGGTACCGGGCTCCACCAGCCCCACGTAGTCCCAGGGGATCGATCGTTCGGAGAGACCGTCCGCGATCCGGCGGACCACCATCGGCCTGACGATCCCGGCGAGCAGGCGCCGGACCGCCCCGCCGAGCCCCACCTCGACGCGTTTCAGGACCAGCCGCTCGGCGGCGGGCTCGAGAAGAATGTCGTTGACCTTGACCACCTTCCGGCCCTGGATGTCGATGATCTGCCGGTCGAGAACGTCGCGTTTGAGATGCAGCAGCTCGGATGCCTGCCCGTCGACCGGCTCCGGTGCCGCTCCCTCGGCCAGCGCGACCCTGCGTGTCTCCGGCGAGAAGCTCTCCACCCCCTCCCACCGGACCCAGGTCCGCCTGCGGCCCGATCGGAGCACCAGGCGATCGACGACCCCTCTCGACGAGTCCACGAGGAGATCGTCCACTCGGCCGACACGCCGGCCGCCGGCATCGAACACGGGGATGTTGAGCGCTTCGGAGAGATGCACCACGGAAGGACCCTCCGGTTCGGGGCGCGTGCTCGACGCCCGAGGTATTTCAGCCAGCAGCGGGGCAGGATGCCACGAACCGTGCATCGGCGTCGAGGCCCGGCGCGGGGTCTCTGGAAGCCGCGTGCTTGCAATCCCGGGGGATCGCGGGTACAAGTCCCGTTCGCTCGTCGCACTGTCGCACCGGAGACCGGATGGCCGATCGCCGTACCCCTCTAGCCCCCGCCACGGACCGGCCGGACCCCCGGGGGGCCGCGCTCCCCTGGCTGTTCGGCGTCTCGGGCGCCGCGGCCCTGGTCCTCGAGGTGGTCTGGACGCGCTGGCTCGTGCTCTCCCTCGGGGCGAGCAGCCTCGCGGCGACCGTGGTGCTCGCCGTGTTCATGGGAGGTCTCGGCGCGGGATCGTTCCTCGCGGGGCGCTTCGCGGACCGGCATCCGGATCGTGCGGTTGTCCTGTTCGCTTCGGCCGAAGCGCTCGTCGGGGCCTGGAGTTTCCTGTCCATTCTCCTTCTGGGGAGGTGGCTCCCGGGGCTCGCGGCGGCGATCGCGCGCGCCTTCGACGCGCCGGCCCTGCCGCTGCCGCTTCGAGTCGCGATCGCGGCACTGGCGCTCGCTCCCCCCACGTTACTGATGGGAGCGACGCTCCCTCTTCTCGCGCGGTGGGCGGGAACCGCCGGCATGCTTCCCGGAAAGGGAACCGGCACGCTTTACACGCTGAACACGCTCGGAGGCATGGCGGGAGCGCTTCTCGCCACGTTCGTCCTGATCGACCGGCTCGGACTCGCCGGCAGCGCGGCGATCGCGGGCGCCGCGGATCTGTCGGTCGCGGCCGCGGCCTTTCTCCTCTTTCGCGGCGTGGCAACGGGGGAAAAGCGCGGCGCACCTCGGCGCGAGGCGCCACGTCCCGCGACTCCCGCCGTGCCCGCCGCCGCGCCGTCCTCCGAACGGGCGATCTTCGCGGCCGTGGCGGCCGCGTACTTCGTTTCCGGATTTGTCGGCCTCGCCCTCGAGGTCGTGTCGCATCGCATCCTCGCGATCCTCGCGGGCTCGAGCGTGTACGCGTTCACGGTGATGCTCGCCGCGTTCCTCGCGGGAATCGCCGGAGGAAGCGCGATCGCTTCACGGTGGGCCGACCGGGTGCGAGAGCCGCTGGCTTGGGTCGGCATGACCTTGGGAGGGCTCGCGCTCGGGACCGGCTTCGCGCAGCGCTGCTTCGACGCGGGCGGCTGGTCCGCCGCCGGACGCGCGGCGGCGGCGGTGCCCGGACTCGGCGGAGGGTCGTACGGATTCGAGTTGGTGGGCTGTCTCGCGACGCTCCTTCCCGCGACCTTGATGCTCGGCGCGGTGCTCCCGTTCGTCGCGAGAGCCGCCGGGTCGGTGCCCGACCGGTTCGCAGGGCGTTTTGGAGGCGCGTACGCGCTCAACACGGCAGGCGCCGTCCTCGGCGCGGTCGCGGCCGGATGGGTGCTCGTCCCGGCACTCGGTACCGGCCTGTCGCTGTCGCTCTTGACCCTGCTGGCGGGAGCGGCCGGGACCCTGGCCGTGCTCGCCGCGGTTCCGCGTTCCTCCCGTGCCGTTCCCGCGGCTGTTGCCGCCGGTCTCACGGCCGCGGGACTCGCGCTTGGCTGGGGCGCGGATCCGGTCAAGACCGCGCTCGACCGGCAGGTCGAGAAGAGCCCGCTCCTCGCCTTCCGGGAGGGCCCCGTCCAGACGCTGGCGGTGATCCGGGAGGAGAACGACCTTCAGCTCGGCTTCCTGAGGATGATCGCGAACCAGACCAGCCTCACCGGGACGCACCTTTACTCGCGCCGCTACATGACGCTGCTCTCGCACCTGCCCGCGCTCTGGGGACCGGTCCCGAAGCGCGCGCTCGTGATCTGCTTCGGCACCGGTATCACTGCGGGCGCCGCCACCTACCCGACGCTCGACCGGCTCGACATCGCGGAGATCTCGCCGGAGGTGATCGAGGTCTCGCCGCTCTTCCGCGAAGAGAACGGGAACGTTCTCGCCGACCCCCGGGTGCGGCTCCACGTGGAGGACGGCCGGCAGGTGCTTCTCGCCTCCCGCGACCCCTGGGATTTCGTCACGCTCGAGCCGCCTCCGCCGAGGGACTCCGGCGTCGTGTCCTTGTATTCCTCCGACTTCTACCGGCTGTGCCGGCGGCGATTGACCCCGGGCGGAGTGGTGGCGCAGTGGATTCCGCTTCTCTCCCAGTCGCGGGACGAGATCCGGATGCTCGTCCGCACCTTCGTGGACGCGTTCCCGCACGCGCTGGGGTTCCTCCCGGTGGAGCGCGATCTGATCCTTCTCGGCTCCGATCGTCCCCTCGTGATCGACCCCGCCGAGACGGCTCGCCGGATGGCCGATCCGGCGGTGAGGCGGTCGCTGGCCGAAATCGGTTTCGACGAGCCCGCGGACCTTCTCGCCGCCGCGGTCGCCGATCGCGCGTCGCTCGCGCGATTCGCGGGAGACGCCGAGACGGTCTCGGACGACCGGCCGCGAGTCGAGGTGTTCGCGCGCTACGGCAAGCGCGTGCCACGGCCGGACGTCTCGGCGCTCGTGGCGTCCCTCCCGCCTCTTGGCGAGCTGGCGTCGCCCGAGCCGCCTCCCGCCGCACGGATGCGATTCGAGACCGCCCGCGGCGCGCTCCTCGCGTCTCTCGGAGGCGGCTGGGCCCGCGAGGCACGGCGAGGAGCGGACTGGGAAGCGCTGTCGGTCCGGGCGGTCAAGCTCCGGCCTGAAGACCCTTATTACCTCTGGGCGGCCGGGCTGTCCGACGAGCACCTGCGTCGGATGGCGGAGCGTGCCGGACGCGCCGTGGAGGCCGGTCGAGGCAAGGAAGGGGCCGAGGCCTGGACCTCGTTCGGGATGCTGTGCGCGAGGCGCGGGCGCTACGCCGGCGCCGTCGACGCCTATCGCAAGGCGATCGCTCTCACCCCTTCGAGCACGGACCTGCTGTTCAACCTCGGAATGCTTCTCGATGGCCCGGGCGGCAAGCCCGACGAGGGAAAAGCGATGCTTCGGCGATTCATCGAACTCGCTCCTTCCGATCCCGCGGCCGAGGCCGCCCGGCAGAGGCTCGCCTCTCCGGAACGCCGGTAGGTCCGGGCCGTGGACCGCCGCGCGTTCTTCGTGGGAGGCCGGGAAACGATCGCCTCCGGCACGATCGAGGTCGCGAGCCCCTTCGACGGACGGCCGGTCGCGACCGTCTGCCGCGCGTCCGCGGGAGACCTCGACGCGGCGCTCGACGCCGCCGTCCGGGGCTTCGGCGCGGTCCGGGCGCTTCCGGCGTGGAAGCGGTCCGATCTGCTGCACGACGTGTCCCGTCGGCTGGCCGCGGCGAAGGAGCGATTCGCGAGAACCATCGCCCTCGAGGCGGGCAAGCCGATCGTCCAGGCGCGCTCCGAGGTGGATCGCGCCGTCCTCACGTTCCGGACCGCCGCCGAGGAAGCGCTCCGGATCGGCGGAGAGGTCCTGCCGCTCGACCTCTTCCCGGGGAACGACGGCCGCCTGGCGATCTGGCGGCGCTTCCCGCTGGGACCGGTCGCGTGCATCACGCCGTTCAACTTTCCGCTGAACCTCGTCGCCCATAAGGTCGCGCCCGCGATCGCCGCCGGCTGCTCGTTCGTGCTCAAGCCGGCGTCGAAGACCCCGCTCTCCGCTCTCGACCTCGCCGGTTTGCTGCTCGAGGCCGGAGTGCCGGGGGACGCGGTGTCGGTCCTCCCGATGGCCGGCTCGGAGGCGGGGGCGCTGGCGGACGACCCGCGGACTCGCGCGCTCTCCTTCACCGGATCCCCCTCCGTCGGCTGGGATCTGAAGCGGCGCGCGTACCGCAAGAAGGTGGTGCTGGAGCTCGGGGGGAATGCCGGCCTGATCGTGGACCGTTCGGCCGATCTCCCGCTCGCGGCGGCGCGGGCCGCGGCCGGCGGGTTCTGGCAGGCGGGCCAGAGCTGCATCTCGGTGCAGCGGATCCTCGCGCACCAGGAGGTGTTTGATTCCTTCGTCGAGCGCTTTCTCGAGGCGGTGCGCGGACTCGTTCCCGGCGATCCTCTCGACGACCGGACGACCGTCGGCCCGGTGATCTCGGCCGAGGACGCAGAGCGAATCGAAACCTGGATCGGCGAGGCGGTCTCGGGGGGGGCGCGCGTGCTCGCGGGGGGCGGCCGCCGCGGCAACCTGGTGGAGCCGACCGTGCTCACCGGCACCCGCCCGGACATGAAGGTTTGCGGGAAGGAACTGTTCGGGCCGGTCGTCGTCGTCGAGCCCTACGGCGACGTCGAGGAGGCGATCGCCGAGATCGACCGCTCCAGCTACGGCCTCCAGGCCGGGATCTTCACGCGCGATCTCCCCACGGCGATGGCCGCATGGGAACGGATCGAGGTGGGGGCGGTCGTCGTCAACGACGTCCCGACGTACCGCCTCGACCCGATGCCTTACGGCGGCGTCAAGGACTCAGGCCGAGGCAGGGAAGGGCCGCGCTGGGCGATCGAGGACTACACCGAGATGCGGCTGCTCGTGATCAACGGCGCCATCGCGACCGCTCAGCCGTAAAGCCTCGCGACCACGAACCGGAGTACCGGCGCGAAGGCGACCGGGAAGAGGAACCACGCCAGCGCGAGCCCCGCGATCGAGCCGAGCGGCGATCCGCGAAGGCGGTCTCTCAGGCGGCGGGCGGGGGGGAAGAAACCGGAGAGCACCGCGGCGCCGTCCATGGGAGGGAGAGGGAACGCGTTGAACACCGCGAGCACGAGGTTCAGCACGAGCAGGATCGAGAACATCCGGCCGACCCCCTCGACGATTCCCGCCGCGCCGGCGCCGGGCACGACGAGACGATCGAGCGCGAGCACAGGGGGAAAATCGAACCAGCCCGTCGCGATGCCGGCCTTGAGTCCGGCGAACCCGATCGCCGCGAGCGCGAGGTTGGCGAGCGGGCCCGCGGCGGCCATCAGCGCGGCGCGAGCCGGATGGCGGTCCTCCCAGGACGGGTCATACGGCGCGCTCGCCCAGCCCATCATCCAGCCGGTCTGGAAGAAGGTCACGAGAGGGACGAGCACCGTGCCCAGCGGCTCTCGCATGACGTGCGGGAGCGGATTGAGCGTCACCTGGCCGCCGAGATAGGCGGTGTCGTCTCCTCCCCGCCTCGCGGCCCACGCGTGCGCCGCCTCGTGACAGGTCAGCGACAGAAGGAACACGACGTACCAGATCGGGAAAACGGCGAGCGTCGCGGAGAGGTCCAAAGGCAGTCCTCAGGTCCGCGACAGGTCGCGGAGGAGATTGCGCGCTTCGGGAAGGAGACGGGGCTCGGCGTTCGGCTGGGCCAGAAAACGCTTCAGCGCGTCGCGCGCCCCTTCCCGGTCGCCGGCGGCGGAGAGGATGCGGGCCAGCAGGAATCGCGCCGACGGATGCGTCGGCTCCGCCTCGAGCAGCCGGTTCACGCTCTCGCGCGCCGGCGCGAGATCCCGGAGTTTGAGGCAGGCCTTCGAGTGATTGAACAACAGCCCCGGGTTTCGAGGCTCCGTGGCGAGAGCGCGCTCCCAGTCCTTCCGGGCCGCCGCCGTGCGGCCCGATCGGTCCGCCAGGATGCCGAGGCGGTTCCAGGCGTCGACGAGACCCGGCTCGATCTTGACCGCTCGAGTGAACTCCCGTTCCGCGCCGGCGGCGTCGCCCGAGGCCTCGAGCGCCACGCCCATCGCCGCGTGCGCCGAGGAGGCGTCCGGCGACAGACGGAGCGCCTCGCGGTACTCCGCGAGGGCCCCCTTGAAATCTCCGAGAGCGGCGAGGACGTTGCCGAGGCCGAGCCGGCCATCCGGCGACGCGGGCTGGATGGCGAGCGCGGCGCGGTAAACCGCGGCCGCCTCGTCGAGCCGGCCCGACGCGTGGAGCGCGTTCGCGAGGTTGCGCTCGAGTTCGAACACGCCTCTCGCCGCGCGGACGGCGTCGCGCAGCCGCGCGAGCCCTTCTTCCCGCCGGCCCAGCGAGAACAGGAGGGTGCCCTCGAGCCCGAGCGCCGACGGGTTGCCGGGATCCGCCGCCAGCACCCCGCGGAGTTTCGCGGCGGCCTGTTCGAGACGCCCCACCGCGACGAGCTCGCGCGCCTCGAGAAAGGCGTCGTTCTGCCCGACGAGCCGCTTCGGGTCCGGCCGGTCCTTGCGGTGCGCGGCGGGAGCGCCCAAGGACACGTACCCGAGGCTCTCGAGACGTGAGCGCTGCTCCTCCGTCATCTCGCGCGTCGCGGGAGCGCCCGGGGCACCGAGGGACGAACGCAGCGCCGCGAGCCGCTCGCGCCACGCGGCCAGTTCGCCCGGAGCGCTCGGCGCGCGGTTCTTCGATTCGCCGGGATCCGTCGAGAGATCGAAGAGCTCGGGATCGGGTGACTCGACGAACTTCCTCGCGCCGGAGCGCAGCGCGTACAGCGGCGCCCAGCCGTAGGCCCGCTCGCCGTAGAGCGACTCCGCGTAGAGCGGCCCCCTCGGGACCTCGGGACCGCCTCGAAGCGTCGCCGCGAAGCCGAGCCCCTGGGCGTCGGCGAAACCGGGAAGTCCCATGAGGTCGAGGAGCGTGGGCGCGAGATCCACTCCCGAAACCGGGTTCTCGATCCTCACTCCGGCGCGCACCGTCCCCGGGTATCTCACGATCATCGGCACTCTCAGCGTCCCCTCGTAGAGCAACAGTCCGTGGGTCGACTCTCCGTGCTCGCCGAGCGCCTCGCCGTGGTCCGCCACCACCGCGACGACCGTCCGATCGAGCATCCCGCGCCCCTTCATGCCGTCGAGCAGCCGACCGATCTCGGAGTCCACGTACGCGATCTCGCCGTCGTACGGCCTCGACGCGAACCGCTCCCGCCAGGGGGCGGGCGGCGCGTAGTCGCCGTGCGGGTCGAAGTAGTGGACCCAGAGAAAGAACGGACCGGACGAGAGCTTCCCGAGGACGCCGAGCGCCGCGCCGGTCACCTCGGTGGCCGGCCGCTCCGCGATCGGCTGGTAGAGCACTCCCGTTCCGCGCGCCGCCGGCAGGATCTTCCTCGCGGGCTCGTCGTAAACGTCGAACCCCTGGTCGAGTCCTTGAGCTGCCGCGAGGACCACCGACCCGACGACCGCGGCGGTCAGGTAGCCCCTGGTCTTCAGGAGCTCCGCGATCGTGATCTCGCTTTCCGGCAGCCTGAAGTCCGCGTTGTCCCGCACGCCGTGCCGCGGCGGATAGTGCGAGGTCAGGATCGAGGCGTGCGAAGGGAGCGTGAGCGGGACCGGCGACATCGCGTGCGCCGCCAGCGCCCCCTCCGCGGCCAGCCGGTCGAGCCGCGGCGTCGCCGCCTCCCGGTCGCCGTAACAGCCGAGGTGGTCCGCCCGCGTCGTGTCCAGCGTGATCAGCAGCAGGTTCGGAGGCCGCGCCGCCGCCGGCCGCGGCTCCGCGGGCGCGGCCGCGCACGCCGGCAAGAGGGCGCACATCATCAGCGCCGCCGCGGCGCGCGTCACCTCGACTCCATGCGCACAAGGAGGTCGCGAGCCGGAGCGAGGAGTCGCGGATCGGCTCCCTCCTGCGACAGGAATTCCCGAGCCGCCCTCGCGGCCCCTTCCGAATCGCCGGTCGACGCACGCAGCTCGGCCAGCAGGTATCGCGCGGAGGGATGGCCGGGGCTCGCGGCCACCAGCCTCTCGAGGCTGCGCTCGGCTTCCGGCAGGTCGCCGAGCTTCCGGAGCACCTTCGCCCGGTCGAGGAGGACCTCGGGTTGCGCGGGTTGGAGCGCGAGCGCCCGGTCGAGCGCGCGCCGCGCCTCGACCAGCATCCCCTTTCGCGCCGCCGCTCGTCCCAGCCGCGACCACCCCTCGAAACGTACCGCTCTGTCGGCGCCGTCCGAACGGAGCAGTTCCTTCTCCGCCTCCGCCAACTCTCCGGTGTCGGCGAGAGCCAGGCCGAGGTCCGCGTGCATCGCGGGGCCGGAGAACCCGAGGGCGGCCGCCAGGCGGTACTCGAGGATCGACGCCGCGGGATCCCCCTGCTCGTGGAGTGCCTTCGCGAGGCCGAAATGCGAGTCCGACGACGACGGCCGGATCGCGAGGGCGGCCCGGTACGCTTCCGCGGCCTCCCGCGGCTTCCCATCGTCGCGCAGCGCGGCGCCGAGGTTTCTCTGGATCTCGTGCACGCCCGGCGCGGCGCGCGCCGCAGCCTCGAGACGCGCGATCCCCTCGTCGTGGCGTCCGAGGGAACGAAGCAGGGAACCGCTCGTCGCGAGCGCGAGAGGATTTCCGGGATCGGACGCGAGGACCTTTTCGAGAGACACACGGGCCTCTTCGATCTGTCCTTTCGACACCAGGATGCGCGCATCGAGGAAGAGGTCGTTGAGCGCCACCCACCGCTTCGGATCCGGACGGTCCTTCCTCCCGAGGGCCGGCGAGCCCGCGGAGACGTAGCCGAGGCTCCCGAGCCGCGCCCGCTCTTCCTCGGTGGCCTCGTGCGCCGCCGTCGCATCGGGCGCCCCCATCGAATTGCGAATCGCCGCGAGGCGATTCCGCCATGTGTCCAGTTCCGAAGGATCGGCCCCGGCCAGGTTCCTCGACTCCGCCGGATCCGCCGCCGGATCGTAGATCTCCGGCTCCGGCGCCTCGACGAATTTCCGGTTCCGGCCGGTGAGCGCGTACAGCGCCGCCCACCCGTAGGCCCGCTCACCATAAAGAGATTCGGAGTAGACCGGCCCCCGGTCCCCCTCGGGCCCGCCGCGCAACGCCGCCGCGAAGCTCTTCCCCTGCACCCCCGGCATTCCGGGCAGCCCCATCAGGTCGAGCAGCGTCGGCGCGAGGTCCACGCCCGACACGACGCCGCCGAGCCTCGCGCCGGAGCGCACGCTCCCGGGGTATCTGACGATGAGCGGCACCCGAAGCGTTTCCCGGTACAGCAACAGGCCGTGAGTTCTCTCTCCGTGCCCGCCCAGCCCCTCGCCGTGGTCGCCGATCACCGCCACGACGGTGCGCGACAGCCGCCCGCGCCGATCGAGCGTGTCGAGCAGCCGGCCGATCTCCGCGTCCATGTAAGCGATCTCGCCGTCGTAAGGCCTCGCCGCGAACCGCTCCCGCCAGGGGGACGGCGGCACGTACTCGACGTGCGGATCGAAATAGTGGACCCAGAGAAAGAACGGCCCTCGACCGATCCGGTCGATCGCGGCGAGCGCCGCGTCGGTGACCTCGGTCGCGCTGCGTTCGACCCTGGGTTCGTAGAGAACGCCGGAGCCCCCGACCGCGGCCCCTCCCGCTTTCGCGCGCGGCTCGTCATAGACGTCGAACCCCTGATCCAGTCCCTGCGTTGCCGAAAGCACCGCCGAAGCGACAACCGCCGCCGTGCGGTACCCCCGCGCTTTCAGAACCTCGGCGAGCGTGGACTCGCGCTCCGGCAGGCGGAAATCCCCGTTGTCGCGGACACCGTGCCGGGGCGGATAGAGCGACGTCAGGATCGAAGCGTGCGACGGCAGCGTGAGCGGCACGGTCGCGATCGCGTTTTCCGCGACCGCCCCCTCCGCCGCGAGCCGGTCGAGACGAGGGGTTGCCGCCTCCCGGTCGCCGTAGCAGCCGAGGTGATCCGCCCTCGTCGTGTCCAGAGTGATCAGCAGCAGCCCGGGCCTCGAGTCCGGCACCGCGGGAGTACTCGCGGCAGGTGCCGCGGCGACAGCCGCCACCGACGCGAGAAGCGCCAGGAGCGTGCAAATCCCGTGGTTCGACCGTCGCCTGATCATCGGAGCCAGGATAGGGCGAAACGAATTCGCGGACCAGAGGGAAGAGGGCGGGTTCGGATTCGGCACTCCCGGCCGGCCCCCTCTCCTCTATAATTGTTCTCCGTGAACGCTGGGAGCTCTCAGGACGCGCCGCGCCAAGGCGCCACCGAGGCGCGCGGCCGCACCGCCACCCCGGAGGAGTTGCGGGAGCGGCTCGTCCACGCGCCGGCCCCGTACCTGGCTGGGGCGGCGGCGAACCCGGCCCTCGGCCCGGACGAGATGATCCTGCTTCTCCGGAATCGCGCGGCCGGCGCTTCTCTTCTCGCCCGGATCGGCGGCGAACGGAAGTGGTCGCGTCTTCGGAAAATCCAGCGTGCGCTCGTGCGGCACCCCCACACGCCGGTGGCGGTCGCTCAGGGCCTGGCCGCGCACCTCTTCTGGAACGACCTTGCGGAGATCGCGGAGGATCTCCGGGTGCCGCCCGCCGTGAGGCACCGGGCGGAGGAACTGCTCAAGGGAAAGGTCGAGCGGCTGGCGCTGGGGGAGAAGATCGCCCTCGCCCGGAAGGCGAGCCGCCCCGCGATCGCGGTCCTGCGGGATTCGACCGACGCGGCCGTCCTTCGAGCGCTCCTCCGGAACCCCCGTCTCGTCGAGGCGGACGCGACCCGGATCGCCTCCGGGACGGCGGCGCCGGCGGTGTTGCTGCAGTCGCTCGCGGAAGACGCCTCGTGGGGGATAAGGCGTCCCGTGAGGCTGGCCCTGCTGAAGAACCCCAGAACCCCCGTCGCGTCCGCGCTCGTCCTCGTTCGCACCTTGTCCCGGCAGGACCTCTCGCTCCTCGCTGGCGACGCGGACGTGCCGGAAATCGTGAGGGTGGAAGCGGGGCGGCGCCTCGAGAACAACCCCGGCGGTTGACAGCGGCTTCCGCAACTTCCTAGAATCGCCTTTCGGTCGCGGCAGGTTCCAGGTCGCCCGGCCCTACTCGGAGTGTGCCCATGTCCTCCTTCGGAGAGACGCTGAAGCGCGAGCGGGAATTGCGCCAGATCACCCTCCGGGAGATTGCCGAGGCGACCAAGATCAACCTGCGTTACCTCGACGCCCTCGAACGCAACGAGTTCCGGCACCTCCCGGGAGGGGTATTCAACAGGGGGTTCGTGCGCGCGTTTGCGCAGCACATCGGCATCGACCCCGAGGCGATGATCGATTCGTATCTCGAAGAGATCCGCAAACAGGAGGCGCGGCTGCAGGAGAAGGACAGGGATCGTGCCCGTCGCGCGGCCGGAGAGCCGCACCGCGTCCCGATCGCCGAGCCCCCGTCCCGGCCGCGCCTGGGTCCTTGGATCGCCGGGGCGATCGTGTTGCTGGCGGTGGCGATCGCCGTGGGGTTCCTCGTGATACGCCCCCGCCGAACCGCGGCGTCGCACGAGCCGCCGGTCACGTCGCAAGCCGCAGAGCCCGGGACGGCGGCCCCGCCCCCCGCTCCAGCCGATGCGGAAGGAATGTCCGTGAGGATCGTTCTGGATCGGCCCGTCCGGGGGACGATCGTGTGCGACGGCCGGCTCGTTCACCTGCTCGAGTCGCTTCCGCCGGGCGCGCTCGTGGACATCCAGTGCCGCGAGGATCTCCTCCTCGACGCCGACGACGCCGGCGCGCTCCGCGTGGGGGTCGGCGGCGCCGAGCCGGCGCCCCTCGGAGCGGCGGGAACGCCGCTCGCGCACCATCGCATCGCGGCCCCCCCACCCCGCGAAGGTCGGACCACGGATGGGGCGCCGTGAGCGAACTTTCCGCGGTCGACTCGCTCGTCCAACGCCTCCTCGACGGCACGGCGCCGCGATCGCTCCTCACGGCGGCGGCGCGCGGCGCGCTGCCTCTGCCGAGGGCGGTCCTCGCCAAGTTGTTCCTGCTGCTTCGCGACGACACGGACGAGGCCGTGCGGACGGAGGCGGCATCGAGCCTCGCCGCCCTCGATGCGGATGCGATCCGGGAGATCGTCTCCGATCCCTCATGCGCGGCCGAGGTGCTTCATCACTTCGCCCGCGCTGCCGCCAGGGACGAGGCACTCGCCGAAAAGATCGCGTTTCACCCCGCCGTACCCGACGAGGCGCTGGGCGTGCTCGCCGCGGAGGGGAACGCTTCGGTCCTCGATCTGGTGCTCACCAACCAGAACCGGCTGCTCGGGAGCCCGGGCCTCCTCGACCGGCTTTCCGAGAATCCGGCTCTGAGGCCGGACCAGCGAGGGCGCCTCCTCGACCTCCTCGCGCAGTTCTTCAAGGACGGGCAAGCGCCGGCCGCCGGGACGGATTCGGGGGCGGCCGTCGAGCCGGGCCTCGAGGGGGTGGACGAGGAGCAGGCCGCCCGTCTGCTTCAGGTCGACGTCGGCGAACTGTTCGCCGCGAGCGAGATCCTGGGGGGAGAGGAGTTCGAAAAAGCCGACGACCCCGCGATCCGGAGCGTGTACAAGAAGATCCTCTCGCTGAACACGGGGCAGAAGGCGATGCTCGCGATGAAGGGGGGGCGCGAGGAGCGGACGATCCTGATCCGCGACACGAACAAGGTCGTCGCGCTGGGCGTGCTCAAGAACCCGAGGCTCACGGAGCAGGAGGTCGAGAGGATGGCCGCGATGCGCAACGTGTCGGACGAGGTGCTGCGGTCGATCGGCGCGGGGCGCGAATGGTCGAAGAGCTACGTCGTGGCCGCGACCCTGGTACGCAATCCGCGCACCCCTCCGGGGGTCTCCACCAACTTCATCCCGCGAATGACCGACCGCGACCTCAAGGGGCTGGCCAACGACAAGAACGTGCCCGAGATCGTGAGGAGGAACGCGAAGAGAACCTACGACACCAGGAACCAGAAAACGAACGAGATCAAGCTCAAGAAGTAATCGGATCCGGGAGAGACCGACCATGCGCCTGCTCAAGGAAATCCTGAACCTCATGGGGAACTACCACGTGAAGTCCGGGATCTATCACTACTACCGGAACGAGTACAAGCAGGCGGTGGATTTCCTCCGCAAGGCCCTTCGCGACGAACCGGCCCTCGGCGACAGCGACCGCCGTCTCGCGCGCTACTACATGACCGAGACCTTCGTCAGCTCCGCGGAGCGCTTCGAAGGGAAGGACGATCTCGAGGCGGCGGAGCGGGATTACGGCCGTGCGGTCGAGGTGAGCCCCGACTATCCCGATATCCGCTTTCGGCACGGTCGCGTGCTGGAGAGGCTCGGGCGCCACGAAGACGCCATCCTCGAGTACGAGGCCGCGGTGTCGGACCAGCACCGGTACCTGGACGCGATGGTGGCGCTGGCGTTCTGTCTTCTCGACGCGGGGCGGGAGGACGAGGCGATCGGCCGGTTCGCCGAGGCGCTCGAGATCAAGCTTCGGCAGGTCCGCGATCCGTACGAGAAGGGGCTGCTGCGGCTCCGCGAAGGGATGACCGAGGAAGCTCGCGAGTTCCTGAAGGAGACCTTCTTCTCGGCGCCGGACCGTCTTGCGGAGCACTACCGGAAGGCGATCCAGTTCCTCAAGCAGGAAAACTGGGAGAAGGCGCTCGAGGAGTTGGACGAGTCCACCTCGATCAATCCGAAATTCACCGACCTGCACAACTACCGCGGCATCTGTCTTTGCCAGCTCGATCGCGTCGAGGAGGGGATCGGAGCGTTCCGCAGGTCCGCGGCGCTCAACCCGGACTACGTGGAGGCGCGCCTGAACCTGGCGTTCGCGCAACTCCGCGCCGGGCAGTACAAGGAAGCCGAATCGCAGCTCGAAGCGGTCCTGGCCCTCGATCCGACTCAGACCGCCGCGTCGGTCAAGCTGGAGGAGTTGCGCACCGGTCGCTCGGCGGAGGCGCGGCGAAACCCGCCGCGGGGAGGAGCGAGATGAAGCCGGCCTCGTTCGGTCTCACGGACGTCGGGCGCCGGAGGGAGAAGAACGAAGACTCCTGTCTCGTCGACCCCGAGATCGGCCTCTTTGTGGTGGCCGACGGGATGGGCGGGCACGCGGCGGGCGAGGTCGCCTCGAGGCTCGCCGTCGAGGCGATCGGCTCCGTGGTCCGAGACGGCGGGTGGGATCCCGCCGCGGCCACACCCGACGACGCCTCGCGGCTGATCGAGACCGCGATGCTGGAGGCGAACCGCCGGATCTGCGATTCGATCCAGGGCCACGACGAGCACCGCGGCATGGGAACGACCGCCGTGGCGCTTCTCACGGCCTCGGGGCGCGCGGTGCTGGCGCACGTCGGCGATTCCCGAGGCTACCTGATCCGGCGCGGGGCGATCGTGCGTCTCACGAGCGACCACTCGTGGGTCAACGAACAGGTCAAGCTCGGCCTGCTTTCCGCCGACGACGCGCACCGGCACCCGATGAGAAACATCGTGACGCGCGCGCTCGGCAGCCGCCCCGACGTCACGGTGGACCGCACCGTCGAGGAGATGCGCTCCGGGGACGCTTTCCTGCTCTGCTCGGACGGCCTCAACACGATGCTGACCGACGGCGAGATCCAGGCGTTGGTCGATCGCTACCCGGGCGCTCCGGAGCTGGCCTGCCGGGCCTTGATCGCCGCCGCCAACGAGCGCGGAGGGGACGACAACATCACCGTCGTGATCCTCGACGCGCGTTGAGCGCGATCACCGGCTCGTAACTGGCGCGATTCCAACAAGTTCGCTTGACGGCAGGGCGAAATCCTCTTATATTCGGATTCTCGAGGTGCGCGGAATTCTACGGGTGCGCCGCGAGTCTGGAGGTCGGGTGACGGAGTACGCCACCTCAGCGGGTGGAAGGTTTGTGCGGATCGCCGCTTTGCTGGCGGTGGTGGCCGGCGTCTTCTCTCCCCCGGCTCTCGCGGAGGGCGCCTTCGCGCCTCGGTCCGCAACGCGGGCACAGGCGATCGCGGCGCTGTCCGGCGGCGGACCGTTCCCCGTTCAATGCCTCACGCCTTTCATTCTCTCGCTCCTGCAGGATCCGGCGGGCGGGACGCCGGCGGCTCGGCGCGCCCTGTCGTCGCTCCAGTCCGAGTCGGCGCTCTCGGGTGAGCGGCGGTTCGCCGATCGCGAAGGCAACGTGGTCCGGTTCAGCACGGAGCGCGGAGTTTTCGATCGAGTGGACTTCCTCGACGGCGACGCCGACGGCCAGCCGGACGCGGTCGAGGCGGTTCTCGAGGGGCTGGCCGCGGCGAGGCAACTGTTTGTCGCGCAGATGGGGCTCCCCTCCCCCGCCCCCGCGGACGTGCTGCTGGCCAAACTCGGCGGCGGCCTCGACGGCTATCTGATCCCTCCGGCCCGGAAGGACGGCCGCGCGTTGTGGGTGCTCGAGGCGGCGCCTCGCGGGGGCCTCGCCGCGATCCGAAGCGCCGCCGCCCACCAGTATGCGCATGCCGTCTTTCTCGCGGCGGGTCCGGCCGCCCCCGTGGCGTTCGGCGAGGCGATCGCGACCTGGGCCAACCTCGAGATCGCCGGCGGCCCGGACGCGCGGACCGCGAGCCTGATGGGCGCGAGACTCGAGCGGCTCTCGGCCGGGCTCGCGACCGACGATCTCGCCCTGGCGGCAGGCAACGCCCTCTGGTTGGCGTTTCTCGACGAGGCGTACGGTCCGAGCGCGGTCGCCCTCGCGATCGAGGAACTGTCCACCGGCGCCCCGTTCGCGCCGGCACTCGATCGCGCGCTGCGCCGCATCGCCGGAGAAACGCTCCAGAACGCGTTCCGGGAGTTCCACCTCTGGTCGGTCCTGACCGGCGCCCGGTCGGACGGCCGGCACTTCTCGTTCGCCGGGCGTTTACCCTCCCCGGCGTTTGCCGCGTCGCCGGACGCGCTCCCCGCCCTTTCGGTGCAGGGGGATCCGCCGGTGGCCTCCCTCGGAGCGGCCCACGTGCTGCTTCGGCCCGAAGAAACCTCCGGGGGAATGACCGTCCGTTTCGAGGGGGAGACCTCGGCGCGGTGGGACGTGGACCTGCTCCTCTACGACGCGCCGGGCCGCATCCGGCGCCTTCCGATCGGACTGTCGGGCGAAGGGCGCGGGGAGGTCACGGTGCCGTTGCGCGGCATGACCGAAGCGGTCCTTCTCGTGAGAAACCTGGACGGCGACGGCCGGTCCTCCCATCGTTACACCTGGTCGGCGCACCGGGAATCGGGATTCCCGTGCGAGTTCGCGTCGATCGAGGTTCAAGACGTGGAGTCCCCCGTGGGCGCCGTTTCGGTCGCGTGGGAGACCACGTCGGAGCACTCGCTCGCGGGGTTCAACCTGCTGCGCCGCCGCGAGGGGACCGGCAGCGAGGTCCGGATCAACCCGATCCGGGTCCCCGCGTTCGGCGATGCGGCGACAGCTGCGGCGTACCAGTTCCTCGACGCGACCGCCGAGCCGGGCGTCCGGTACCTTTACCGGATCGAAGCGGTCACCCCCGAGGGACTTTCGGCTTTCTCCGAGATGGCGGCCAGCGGCCCCGCCCTCCCGACCCCCTGATCCCCGCTCTCTCGAAACGCCGGGGATAGGCGCGGCCGGTCGCAAGCGACTTCCCTGTTGTATAGTCCTCTCCTCCGGAGAGTCTCGACGTGGAAGGCACTTCGCCCGAAAGAGCGTTTCAGGAGGCCCTTCGTCGGGCGGTGTTCAAGACGCTCGGGATCGAGCCCTCGGCGATTCCGCTCGCCTATCCGCCCACCGCGACCCAGGGGGACATCGCGAGCCCGATCTGCTTCGAGCTGGCACGCACCGCGAGAAGACCCCCGCGCGCGCTCGCCGAGGCGATCGCCGTCGCCTTCGAGCCGGGGAGCGGGATCGAACGCGTCGAGGTGGCGGGCGGCGGCTACCTCAATGCCTTCCTCGACCGGAACACGTTCTTGCGCCGCTGGCTCGTCGAGGACCGGGGAAACGTTCCGCCGAGCGGCCACCCGAAGACGATCGTCGAGCACACGAACATCAACCCGAACAAGGCGGCCCACATCGGCCATCTGCGCAACGCCGTCCTGGGCGACACGCTGGTCCGGTGCCTCAGACAGCTCGGCGAGACGGTCGAAGTCCAGAATTACATCGACGACACCGGCGTGCAGGTGGCCGACCTCGTCGTCGGCTTCCGCGTACTGCGAGGCGAGGGGATCGAGGAGATCCGCGCTCGTTACGCGGAGGAGTCGCTCCTCTCTCGCGGCGAGCGGTTCGACTACCTCGCCTGGGATCTTTACGCCGAGGTCACCCGGTTCTACGAGGAGGATCGCGCGAGGCTCCGGCATCGCGAGGAGACGCTGCACGCGATGGAGCAGGGGGGAAACCCGATCTCGGAGATCGCCGCCCACGTGGCGCATCGCATGGTGCGCCACCACCTGACCACCATGGCCCGGATCGACGTGCGCTACGACCTCCTCCCGCGGGAGAGCGACATTCTCGTCCTCCGCTTCTGGGAGGACGCGTTCGCGCGCCTCAAGGAGAGCGGCGCGATCCGCCTCGTGCGGGAGGGGAAAAACGCCGGCTGCTTCGTGATGGACCTCCCCGGCGTCGAGGAGGGGTCGGGCGAGGACCAGAAGGTCATCGTCCGGTCGAACGGCGTCGTGACGTACGTCGGCAAGGATATCGCTTACCAGATGTGGAAGTTCGGCCTCCTCGAGCGGGACTTCCGCTACGAGACGCTGGACTGGTCCCCCGCGGCGCGGCGGTACGACCTCTGGGCGACCACGCACGGGACGGGGGTGAAGGAGCATCCCGCGTTCGGGCGCGCCGGCAAGGTTTACAACGTCATCGACGTCAGCCAGTCGTACCTGCAGCGCGTCGTGGCGCTCGGCCTGCGCACCCTCGGACACGCCGCGGAAGCGGACCGGTCGATCCACTTCTCCTACGAGAAGGTGGCGCTTTCCCCCGCGTCCGTCGCCGCCATGTTCCCCGACTATGCGCTGACCGACGACGACCGCGCGAAGCCGTACCTCGAGATGAAGGGGCGCAAGGGGCTCGGCGTGCGCGCGGACGACCTGATGGACTCGCTCATCGCGCGAGCGTCCGCCGAGATCCTCAAACGGAAGCCGGATGCCGGAGAAGAGCGGGTCGCGGAGACCGCATCGCGCATCGCGGTCGGCGCGTTGCGCTACTACATGCTCCGCTTCAGCCGGAACCGGGTGGTCGCCTTCGACATCGACGACGCGCTCGCGTTCGAGGGGGAGACGGGGCCGTACCTCCAGTACTCCGTCGTCCGCGCGCGAAACATCCTGGCGAAGGTCGCCGAACGCTACGGGAAGGAAGCAGCGGACGCCGTCCTTCTGTCGGAATCCCTGGATCTCGGCGCGCTGGCGCCCGAGACGCTCGCGGAGCACTGGAACCTCGCGCTGCTCCTCTCCCGGGTCGAGGCGGTGGTGCGGCAGGCGGTGGACTCGCTCGAGCTCGCGACGGTCGCCAAGCACGCGTACGTCCTGGCGCAGGCGTTCAACTCGTTCTATCACCGCTTCCCGGTGACCCAGGAAGAGAACGCCTCGGTACGCGGGACGCGCTCCGCGCTGGTCCGCCTCTACCACGACGGGATGGTGCACCTGCTGGGACTGATGGGGATCGAGGTGCCGGACCGGATGTAGCGCGCTGGAGCGGGCGGAGGCGAACGTGGGGCTCAGGATCCTGGTTCTCGGAACGGTCGAGGACGACGTGCGGCGGCAGGTCGCGGCGCTTGGCGGCGGCGCCGAGATTCACGAATTCGCCTCGGGGGGCGACGTGGCCGACGCGATCCGCGCCCTCTCTCCCGACATCGCCATCGTCGGCCGGCCCGGCGCGCTCCCGGCGTTCCTCGACGCCTCGGGACTCGACGCGCTCGCGCGGCGGGTCGACCACGAGTACCTGAGGAGCGTCCGCTATCGCCATCCGCTCGGCCTTGCGCTGCTCTCGGTGGACCGCGTCGGCGACCTTGCGAGCACCCACGGCGCGGCCACGGTCGACGCGTTCTCCGACTCGCTCGCGGCGGCGGCGCGACGGACGCTTCGAGAAGTGGACATCCTCTTCCGCCCCGCCGTTTCCGAGATCGCGGTCATCCTGCCCGAAACCGAGATGGGGGGCGCGCGCATCGTCGCCGAGCGGCTGCGCACCGTGAGCGCGAGCCTTCTCTTCAAGCCGGAACGGCCGGCGTCCGACCGGCCCGCGCTCCCGCTGAAGGCGACGGTGAGCGTCGGGCTGGCGGGGTGCCCCGGCGACTCGATCCGCTCGGGCGCCGACCTCATCGCCGCGGCGCGCGCTGCGATGGAAGCCGCCCGCGACGCGGGGGGAGACCGGCTGGCCGGGGCCTCCTAGCCCGGCCTCTCGATCCGGTGCGGTGGCCCGTCCGCGGACGTTCCAAGTCCACGAGTTACGGCGTGTTATCCTCTTCGAGGCACGCGCGGCCTGGGTGGGCGCGCGTGCCTGGAGAGCCCTTGAACAATCCGATTCGCGCGATTTTCCTCGCCGTTCTCGCGATCGTTTCCTGGCTGCCGGCCCGCGCGGCGGCGCCGACCCTTCTCCCGTTCGCGGACGTTCATCCGGGAATGAAGGGGACCGGACGGACCGTCTTCTCGGGGACCACGGTCGAGGAGTTCCAGGTCGAGATCGTCGGGACCCTCCCCAACATCGGCCCCGGCCAGAGCCTGATTCTCGGCAGGTTGAGCGGCGGACCGCTCGCGACGACCGGCGTCCTCGCCGGGATGAGCGGCAGCCCGGTGTTCCTGGACGGGAAGCTCGCCGGCGCGGTCGCCTACAGCTGGGGATTCTCGAAAGAACCGATCGCGGGGATCACGCCGATCGAGGAGATGCTGGCGGCCGCCGCGCGAGCCGAAGGATCGGGCGCGCCGGCGCGAACCGGCGCGCCGCTCGACCGGGCGGCCCTCGCTCGCCTTCGTTCCCCGCTCGCGGCGGCCTCGTTCTTTCCCGACGGCCTTCTCTCGCGTTTCCCGCACCCCGTCGCCGGATCGCCGGCCGCCATCCCCGTTTCGGTGGCGGGACTCGGCGCGGCGGGGCTCGCGCGGCTCGTCCCGCTTCTCGGGCGGGCAGGGCTCACCCCCCTCGAGGGAGGCGGCGCCGGACGATCCCCCGGGGTTTCGCCGGCCCTGGTCCCCGGTTCCGCGGTGGGCATTAAGCTCTCGCGGGGCGATCTCGACATTACCGCGACGGGAACCGTGACCTGGGTGGACGGCGACCGCGTGATGGCGTTCGGCCACCCGCTGTACGGACTCGGACCGGTGGATATGCCCCTCACGGGGGCGCGCGCCGAGGCGCTCATGCCGAGTCTCCAGGAATCCTTCCGGATGGCGACCCCGCTGTCGGAGATCGGAGCGTTCCGCCAGGACCGCGTCTCCGGGATCTTCGGCAAGCTCGGCGCCGCCGCCCGGATGATCCCGGTCCGCCTCGAGCTTCGCTCCCGCGGCGGCCCGACGGAGACGTTCGCCTTCGACGTCGCGAGCGACCCGCTGCTGGCCCCGCTGATCCTCTACGCGGGACTCAACGGCATTCTCGGCAACAAGGAAAGGGTCGCGGGCAACTTCACGCTCCGCCTCGCGGAAGGCTCCGTGATCAAGTCGGACGGGGTCGAGGACATCGCGCTGGACAACGTGTTCACCGGGCCCACGGCGGCGTACTTCGCCACGGGGATCCCGGCGTACGTGCTCTATCTGCTTCTCAACAACGACTGGGCGCCTCCCAGGGTGAGCGGGATCAACTTGATCCTCGACTACGACGCCGATCCGCTTTCCGGCCGGATACGGCGCGTCAGCCTCGACCGCTACCGGGTTCGCGCCGGGGAGAAGGTCGAGGTGTCCGTCGTCGTGGCGCCGTACCGCGGCGCCGAACAGGTGCTGAAGCAGCAGATCGAGGTGCCTTCCTCCACGGCGCCGGGCCGCCTGCTCCTGTTCGTCGGGGACGCCTCGGGCCTCGGCCAGATCGAGGGGAACGAAGGCGACGTCATGCCCCGGGACCTCGCGCAGCTCGTGAAGCTGATCAATCAGCTCCGGCGCAACGATCGGGTGTTCGTGCTCGGGATCCGCGAGGACGCCGGGGTGATCCTGGGAGGCGAACGGATGCCGTCGCTCCCCCCTTCGGCGCTCAGCATTCTGTTGCGGCCGAAAACCCTCGGGAATTTCACCGTCGTGCAGCGCCGCGCGGTGCTCGAGGAGGAGATTCCAGCGGAGTACGCTGTCGAAGGGTTGGCGCGCGTGCAGCTCGAAGTGGAGGCGCCATGACCCGCGCCGCGCTGCTCCCCGTGCTGCTCGCTTGCGCTACGCTCGCGCCGAGCCCCGCACACGCGATCCACACGCGGACCTGGACCGCCTCCGTCGCGGAGCTCGAGCGCGGCGAGGCGGACGGCGTCGCGGTCACCTCGCGTGGAAGGCTGTTCCTGGTCCCGCGCTTCGTCCCGGCGGGAGGGCCCCGCTTCGCCGGCGCTCCCGATCACGTCTGGTCGGCCGTGGCGGACGCCTCCGGCAACGTCTATCTCGGGACCGGCCCCGAAGGACGCCTCCTCAAGATCGCTCCGGCCGGCGCCCTCAGCGTCCTCTTCGCCGCCGAGGAACCGATGGTGACCGCCGTCGCCCTCCTCCCCGGCGGGGAACTCCTCGCGGGGACCTCCCCCGGCGGCAAGATCTACCGGGTCGGCCCCACCGGGAAGAGCGAACTCTGGTGCGAGACGGGCGAGCGGTACGTGTGGACGCTGGCGGTGGCGCCCGACGGCGCCGTGTACGCCGGCACCGGCGACCAGGGCATCCTTCTCAGGATCGACCGTGCCGGGAAGGCGTCGCCGATTTTCGACGGCGACGAGTCGCACATCGTCTCCCTCGCGTTGCTCCGGGAGGGCGGACTGATCGCCGGGGGGGCGGGGCGCGGTCTCGTCTACCGGATCGACGCCGAGGGGCACGCCCGCATTCTCCACGACGACGATCTTCCCGAGGTGCACGCGGTGGCGGTGGCGCCGGACGGCGCGATCTACGCGGCGATCCTCGGGCCGCCGGAGGCCGAGGCGAGGCCTCCCGCCGTGCGGATCCAGGTCGCCGGCGGCGGCGCGGAGGTCGGGGGCGAACCCGGACCCCGTGGGGGACCTTCAGGAGCGGCCCGGGCAGACCCTCGAGGGGGTCATCGAGGGGTTGCCCACGATTCCCGAAGAGCACGCAACGCGCATCCGCGGCAAACTGGTGCGGATCGCGCCGGACGGGACCGAAACCGAAATATGGCGATCCGCGACACAGGCTCCGTTCTGCCTCGTCGTGGACCCTCAGGGAAGGGCGACGTTCGGAACGGGCGAGCCCGCGAGGATCTTCCGGACCGAGTCCGCGGACGAGGTCGCGCTGATCGCGTCCTTCCCGGAGGAGCAGGTCACGGGACTGCTCGCCGCGGCGAACGGCGTCGTCGCGGCGACAAGCAACCCCGCGGCGGTTTACAGAATGGAGCGCGAGCCGCGGGAGGCGGGGGTCTTCGTGTCGCGCCCGTTCGACGCCGGCACGCTGACTCGTTGGGGGGCGATTCGCTGGCGGGCGGAGGGGGTGCCGGGCCGGGCGGAGTTCTACACCCGCACCGGGAACACCGCGGAGCCCGACGCGACCTGGTCCGCCTGGGGCCCGGCCTTGACCGATCCCGACGCGAGCAAGGTGGGGAATCCGGACGGGCGGTTCGTCCAGTGGCGCGCGCGGCTCGCGGGGGGCGACCTGTCCGGCTCCAGGATCTCGGTGGCGGCGGTCAGCTACGCGGCGATGAACCGCGCTCCCGGAATCCGGGCTTTCACTCTCGACGGACCGAAGCCGGCGATCGCCGGGACGGCGAACTTCAGATTCGCCGTCGCGGATCCGGACGGCGATCCCCTCGCGGTCGAGGTGCGCTACCGGAAACGGGGGACCGACGCCTGGTCCGTTGCCGGCCGCGTGGACTCTCTCGACACGACGCCCGGTTCCGCGGACGACGAGGACTCCGGCTGGAAAAGCGGCAAGCTGGCATGGGACGCTTCGGCGGTCCCGGAAGGGACCTACGAGATCGCCGCGGTCGCGAGCGATCGCGCGGCCAACTTCGCCGGCGAGGCGAAGGAGAAGGCGGCGGATCCGCCGCTGATCGTCACCGTCGACCGGACGCCGCCGGTTCTCGACGTGCGGCGGATCGAGGGAGGCATCATCGAGGCCAGGGGGGTGGACGCGCTCTCGCCGATCAACCGGCTCGAGGCGATGCGCGACGGGAGGCCGGTCTTCCAGGGGCGCCCGGTCGACGGCGTGTCGGACTCTCGCGACGAGGTGTTCCGGATCGAGGCGTCCGATCTGGGGACCGGCGCCGAGGCGATTCAGATGCTTCGGGTGCTCGACGACGCCGGAAACGTCTCGGAGAAACCCGTCCCGGCCCCGTGAGCCGGAACCGATAGGGGGCGCGACGATGAGGCCATTCCTCTTCCGGCGCCGTTCGCCGGGCACCGCGGCCGCGCTCCTCGCGTGCGTCGCCGCGGCGGCGGCGTGCTCCGCCCCCGCGCCGACGCGGGTTCACGCGTCGGTCGTGCGCGGAGCGATGAATGCATTCCCGGCGTCGCTGTCGCTCATCGGGAAGAACGACACCGCGTCCGAGGTCGTGGCGCGCCTCGTGACCGACAGCCTGTTCCAGTACGACGACTCGCTCACGCTGCGTCCGCGCCTCGCCTCGTCATGGGAGATCTCGCCGGACGGGAAGACGGTCGTGCTTCGCCTGAGGGACGGCGCGACCTGGCAGGACGGTGCCAAGGTCACGGCGAAGGACGTGGTGTTCACGATCGGCAAGGTGCGCGATCCGAAGACCGAGGCGCGGGCGTACCTCGGCCAGTTCGAGAACCTCGTGTCCCTCGAGGCTCTCGATGCGCTGACCGTCCGGGCGGTCTACTCCGTCCCTTATGCGGACGTGCTGGACTCGTGGACCGTTCCGATCGTCCCCGAGCACCTCGCGGCGCGCGACGCGGACCTTCTCACCGGCGATTTTTCGCGGCACCCGATCGGATGCGGCCCGTTTCGCTTCGCGAGCGCGGAGCCGGGAAGGGAGATCGTCCTCGAGGCGAATCCCGCCTACTGGGACGGCCGGCCGCTCGTCGACCGGCTGGTTCTCGGCGTGATCCCCGACGAGAGAACCGGCTACCAGGCGCTCCTGCGAGGGGACATCGACATCCTGGGCGTGACCTCGGACACGTTTCGCGCGGCCGAGACCGCGCCCGAGGCGGCGCGGCTCAGGCGGCTCGTCTACATCCCGTTGCGAACCTGGTACACGGCGTGGAACCAGAACGGGAGCAATCCGTTCTTCGGCGATCCGCGCGTCCGCCGCGCGATGGTGCTCGCCCTCGACCGCGAGCCGTTCATAAGAAACGTGATCGGCGGTCTCGCGAGAGCGGCGGTGCTGACCTACCACCCGGACTCCTCCTGGACCGATCCGTCCATCCGCCCCTGGCCGTACGATCCTCGCGAAGCGGGCCGGCTCCTTGACGAAGCCGGATGGAGGATGGGGCCGGACGGTAAACGGTCCCGCGACGGGCGGCCGTTCGCGTTCACGCTGACCCTCCCGGTCGGGACGCAGGAGATCACCGACCGGATCGCCGCCTGGTTCCAGCAGTCGCTGTCGAAGATCGGCGTCGAGGTTCGGATCGAGAAACTCGAGTGGAAAGCCTTTCTCGAGCGAAGACGAGCGCGCCAGTTCGAAGCGCTGATGCAGACCCTGCAGCTCACCTCCCCCGCTCCCGACCAGTTCGAGCTCTACCATTCGTCCGCCCAGAAGGCCGGGATGAACTTCTTCGGTCTCGCCGACCCCGAAGTGGACCGGCTCGTGGACGAGGGAAGACGGACCTTCGATCCCGCCGCGCGGCGGGCGATCTACGCGGCGCTGCAAGCGCGGCTCCACGAACTCGAACCGATCTCCTGCCTGTTCCACTTTGCCGCGCCGGTGCTCGTCGATCCCCGGCTCTCCGGCGTCAAGCCGTCGCCGCTCGGCCTCTGGGCCTCCTTTCCGGGGCCGAGGGGCTGGAGCTGGACCGCCGCCCCCTCCGCGGCAGGCGGGAGCTGAGCGTTGCTCCGCCTCGCCGCCCGCCGGCTCCTCACCGCCGCGGCGACCCTGCTCCTGGTCAGCGTCGTCGTGTTCTTCATGGCGGGCCTTTCTCCCGGAGACCCGCTATCGGCGAGCGGCGACGAGGAGGGGCTCTCGCGCATCACCCCCGAGCAGCGCGCCGAGCTCTCGGCGCTTTACCATCTCGACCGGCCGATCCTCGTCCGCTTCGGACTGTGGCTCCGCGACATCGCGGCGGGCGATCTCGGATCGTCGTTCCACGACCGGCGTCCGGTTTCCGCGAAGATCGCCGAGAGACTCCCGTTGACGCTCTCGCTGAACGTCGCGGCCCTGCTCCTCATGCTCGGTGTTGCGGTGCCGCTCGGCACCGCGGCGGCCGGCCGCTCCGGCTCTTGGCTCGACCGCGTCGCCGGCACGGGGACGTACGCGCTCCACGCGCTTCCGGTGTTCTGCGGCGGGCTTTTCCTGCAGACCGTCTTCTCCGTGCGGCTGCGTTGGCTCCCTCTTTACGGCCTCGCGGCGCCCGGCGGCGAAGCCGCGGGCGCCGGCGCGCACCTGGCGGAGGCGGCGGCGCACCTCCTGCTGCCCGCGATCTGCCTCGCCTATCCCGGCATCGCCTACGTCTCGCGGTTCGTGCGCGGGACGCTTCTCGAGAGCGCCCTCGTGGAACCCGGCCGCGCGGCGCGGGCCCGCGGCCTGTCCGCGCGGGCGGTGCTCTTCCGCCACGGATTCCGGCAGGCCTCGGTGCCGCTGCTCACGCTCGCGGGGTTCCTGCTGCCCGCGCTCGTGGGGGGATCGGTCATCGTCGAGACGATCTTCGCGATCCCGGGGCTCGGGCGCCTCTTCGTCGAGGCGATGTTCGAGCGGGATATGCCGGTCATCATGGGATTGACGCTCCTCTCCGGAACGGCGACGCTCACGGGGATTCTCCTCGCGGACATCGCGTACGCCGCCGCCGATCCGAGAGTGCGCCGTGGCTGAGAAGAGGCGCGGCCTTCGTGTCGGCGGCGCGCTGCTCGCCGCTCTGATCGCCGCGGGGCTTCTCGCGTCCTGCCTCGCCACCTCGCACCCGCTCCTCGAGCGCGGAGCCGCCGGGCTTCGCTCACCGGCGCTCCGGGCCGCGTTCGGCTTCGCGACCCGGCCGGACCCCTCGGCACGCGTGCTACTTCGCGCCCCGGTCCCTCACGATCCGTACGAGGTGGATCTCGACTCGGTGCTCGCGCCACCGTCGAGGGAGCACCTTCTGGGGACCGACGGTCTCGGGCGGGACCTCGCGGCGCGGCTTCTTCACGGCGCGCGCGTCTCGCTGTTCGTCGGCCTGCTCTCCGCCGCGCTCGCTCTCCTCGTCGGCGTCCCGATCGGCGCGCTGGCCGGCTACGCCGGCGGAGCCACCGACGCCCTGATCTCCCGCGTCGTCGAAGCCTTCCTCTGTTTTCCGAGCCTGCTGCTCGCGCTCGCCCTGCTGGCGGCCGCGCCTTCCCGTTTCCTCGCACTCCCCGACGGGGTCCGGATCGCCCTGGTGGTAGGCATCACCGGCTGGACTCCCGTCGCGAGGTACCTGCGTGCCGAGTTCCTGCGGCTCAGGGGATCGGATCTCGTGGAGGCGGCGCGCGCCGCGGGCGCCGGCCCCCTGCGGATCGTGGTTCGCCACCTCCTCCCCTCGGCGCTCGCGCCGGTCCTGGTGACGGCGGCGTTCGCCGTCGGCGCCGCCATCCTTCTCGAGGCCTCGCTCTCCTTCCTCGGCCTCGGTGTCCGCCCGCCGACCGCGACCTGGGGTGGCCTCCTGACCGAGGCGCGCGTGCACATCGAGCGCGCCTGGTGGCTCGCCCTGTTCCCCGGCGCCGCGCTCTTCGCGTCGGTGCTCGCGTGCAATCTCGTCGGCGAGGGGATCCGGGACCTTCTCGACCCCCGGCGCCGCGAGCTCCGCTGACCTCATGACCCGCTCCGCGCCGACCGCACCTGTCCGCAATGCACTCCCCGACGAAGGCCGCTGGCTGATCGAGATCCTGCTGGCGCTCGCCATCGCGACCGCGGCGGTCTTCCTCGCGGCCCGCTACATCGCAATTCCCTGGACGGTTCTCGGCCGCTCCATGGAGCCCACGCTCGAGCCGGGCGACCGAGTCCTCGTGGATCTTCGCTCGTATCGCGCCCGCGCACCGGCACCCGGGGAGATCGCGCTTTTCGAGGGGCCCGATCGCACTCCTCTGGTCAAGAGAGTTGTCGCCGGACCCGAGCCTTCCGACGGGCCGCCGCCGTGGTCGCTCGATCCCGGAGACCCGATCTCGCGACGTTTCTGGGTGCGAGGGGATAACGCTCGCGAGAGCGCGGACAGCAGGGTTTTCGGTGGGGGTGCCGGCCGGGAGATTTCGCGGACGGGTTATCTTTCGGTACTGGCCGGTTTCTCGGATGGGATGGGTGAGGTGACATAGCCAGTTCCTGCACGACCAATCCCAATCCCAACCCGACGCGGATTTCCGGGGATTTCATCCCCGGACCCCTGGCAACCACCGTTCGCAGGGATCGGCGGACCGATCCCCGCGAACGGCGGTTTCTACCTGCAAGCCCGACCCGAGCAGGGTTCGAACTCCGGACTCCCAAGTGGAAACCTCCGTTACGGACGGCAGTCCGCTGCCGTCCGTAATGGAGGTTGCGCGGGCGTTCGCCCGCGGAGGAGAAAAATCCGTTAGCGTCGCCGCCGAGTCGGAATCCCCGCATGACAAACTTCCAATCCCGCCCGACGCGGATTTCCGGGGATTTCATCCCCGGACCCCTGGCAACCACCGTTCGCGGGGATCGGCGGACCGATCCCCGCGAACGGCGGTTTCTACTTGCAAGCCCGACCCGAGCAGGGTTCGAACTCCGGACTCCCAAGTGGAAACCTCCGTTACGGACGGCAGTCCGCTGCCGTCCGTAATGGAGGTTGCGCGGGCGTTCGCCCGCGGAGGAGAAAAATCCGTCAGCGTCGCCGTCGAGTCGGAATCCCCGCATGACGGATCCCGATCCGGACCCGACGAACCACCGATTCTCAACCGACAAACCACCGATCCCAACCCGACGCGGATTTCCGGGGATTTCATCCCCGGACCCCTGGCAACCACCGTTCGCGGGGATCGGCGGACCGATCCCCGCGAACGGCGGTTTCTACTTGCAAGCCCGACCCGAGCAGGGTTCGAACTCCGGACTCCCAAGTGGAAACCTCCGTTACGGACGGCAGTCCGCTGCCGTCCGTAATGGAGGTTGCGCGGGCGTTCGCCCGCGGAGGAGAAAAATCCGTTAGCGTCGCCGCCGAGTCGGAATCCCCGCATGACGGATCCCGATCCCGGACCCGACAAACCACCGATCCCAACCCGACGCGGATTTCCGGGGATTTCATCCCCGGACCCCTGGCAACCACCGTTCGCGGGGATCGGCGGACCGATCCCCGCGAACGGCGGTTTCTACTTGCAAACCCGACCCGAGCGAGGTTCGAACTCCGGACTCTCCAGTGGAAACATCGATTACGGACGACGGTCCGCCGTCGTTCGTAATCGATGTTGCGCGGGCGTTCGCCCGCGGAGGAGAAAAATCCGTTAGCGTCGCCGTCGAGTCGGAATCCCCGCATGACGGATCCCGATCCGGACCCGACGAACCACCGATTCTCAACCGACAAACCACCAATCCCAACCCGACGCGGATTTCCGGGGATTTCATCCCCGGACCCCTGGCAACCACCGTTCGCGGGGATCGGCGGACCGATCCCCGCGAACGGCGGTTTCTACTTGCAAACCCGACCCGAGCGAGGGTTCGAACTCCGGACTCCCAAGTGGAAACCTCCGTTACGGACGGCAGTCCGCTGCCGTCCGTAATGGAGGTTGCGCGGGCGTTCGCCCGCGGAGTAATAAAATCCGGATTCGCACACGAAAAAGCGCAGGCCCACCCGACCCGAGCGCAGGTTCGAACTCCGGACCCTTAAGTTGAAACCTCGCCAGGATTCAAGCTTCCGGTCCGGTAGCCTTCGAGGTCCAGGGCGACGAAGCGAAAACCGGCCGCCTTGACCGCCGCCACCACCGCGCTCCGAAGCGCGGGGTCGGACAGGCGGCGGTCGCCGTCGGGATCGAATTCCAACCTCGCGATGTCTCCGTGGTGGCGCACCCTGAACTGGCGGAAACCGATCTCCCGCAACGACTCTTCGGCGCGTGAGACCTGGCCGAGGCGCTCCTCGGTGACCTCGATCCCGACAGGGATCCGCGAGGAGAGGCAGGCGCTGGCCGGTTTGTCCTTGGTCCTCAGGCCTGCGGCCGAGGCAAGGACACGGACATCTTCTTTCGACATGCCGGCCTCGAGCAGAGGCGCGATGACCTGCCGCTCCTCCGCCGCGCGCATGCCGGGCGGAAATCGCCGCGATCCTCCGCGATCGCGCCGTAGGCGACCGCCGGGAACCCGCGCTCGGCGGCAATGCGGCCCAGCGACTCGAACAGGGCCGACCGGCAGTGGTAGCAGCGGTCGCCGGCATTGGCGCGGTATTCCGGGATGTCGAGCTCGCCCGGGTCGACCTCGACGTGGGAGACACCGAGGGCGGCTGCTGTGTCCCGGGCGTCGGTCTCGTCCTGCCGAGGTAGCGAGGCCGAGCGGCCGGTGACCGCGAGAACCCGGTCCGTCCCGAGCGCCTCGACCGCGAGCGAGAGCAGGACGGCGGAGTCCACCCCCCCCGAAAAGGCGACCACGACACTTCCGGCGTGACGAAGGCAGGCCAGAGCTTTTTGCTTCTTTTTAAGAATTGCTGAATTCATCGCTCGCTCCAGCCCCCGCGTCGCGTCCCGGCTTTTGGCGCTGCCCGCAGGCCGTCGCGCCGGAAATCGTCTTCTTCATCCTAGCACTTCGGCGCGACCGCCTGCGGTCGGTGGAACCGCAAAACGCAGGGGAGAACGGCTTGACAACCCGTGGCGATCACCGTACATGAACGTTGCCCCGTGAGGGAACTGTGTATCGGGTAGACTCTATAGTCCGTTGTGTCCCACTAACCCAAAAGCAGGAGGAGGATATGCGCATTCGTTTTCTCGCTGGCTGGAGAGGCCTGACGTTGGCCGCAGCCGTCGCGAGCTTGGTGCTGCTGTCGGCGACGGGAGCCTTCGCAACTGTCGTCGCGAACCCGATCGGCGGAACCCAGGGATTCGCCGCCGCGTCGGAAGAGAACACCATCAAGCAGCCGACGCTGTACCCCAGGGCCAACTACCAGTGGCAGTACGGCACTGGCCCCTTCTATGGGGAGGTGGACGAATCGAACTGGAACGCCAAGGGGGTCATGCACCTGTCCGTCGGCTCGTTCGACACAGGCCGTGGACTCCCGAACATTCCGCAGGAACTGCGAACGGCCGTCAAGCTTGACCGACAGGCGGCCCAGTATTTCCTGCTGCAGGTCGATCCGGCGTCGTTCGCCGACGGCTCGTTCGACCGGCTCAAGGAGAGCGTCGAAGCAAGCGGGGGCGCCGTCGTGCAGAGCATGCCGGTCGCTGGCTTCGTCGTCCGCCTGACCCCGGCTGCCTTCTCGGCGGTCCAGGGGCAGCCCGGCGTGCTCTTCCTCGAGCCCTACCATCCCGCGTTCAGAATTTCTCCGTACCTTGGCCGCGTCCCGCTGACGGACCCGGTGAAGGCTCTGTCGAGCGTCTACTCCGTCGAGATCACGCTGTTCCCGGGCGAGGACTCCAAGGTCGTCGCGCAAGCGGTGGCCGCTCTCGGCGCGAACGTCACGGCGATCTGGAGCGACGTGGTGAAGGCCGACGTTTCTCGCGAAAAGATCTCGCAGATCGCGGCCCTCGAGCCCGTCGCGATGATCTTCGAGGAGATTCAGAACCTCCCGAAGAGCGAAGAGACCACGACGGTTATCCAGCAGGGGCATTACACCAATGGTGCGATCCCCTACCACGACGCCGGGATCAAAGGCAGCGGGCAGCTTCTCATGGTGCTCGACAGCGGCATCCAGCTCGACGCCGGCGACATATCGGACACCTACTCCAACGCCGGAACGCCCGGCGCGCTGCACCGCAAGGTGCAGTGGTACACGACGACCAATACGTACCTCGGCGCGGGCGACGCGCTCGGGTGCGACGCGCCCCAGCAGGGCGGCTTCACGCACGGCCAGATGGTGTCAGCCACCGCGCTCGGAAACGGCAGCGCGACGTCGCTCGCTTACGGCGGCGCGTGGTACTACACCGATCCGCTCAGCGGCAAGAAGTGGAAACTCGACGGCGTCGCGCCCGGCGCGCGCGTCGGGCTCTACGACGCCAGCGTGACCGCGACCACCACTTCCTGCGACGACCCCGCCGTGAGCGGGATCTTCCCGGGCAACATCTACACCCGCCCCGGCGTGGCGGGCACAGGTTCCCTGAGCGACGCGTACACGCTCGGCGCGCGCGCGTTCAACTTCTCCTGGGGTCAATACCAACAACCCGGTTTACGGCACGAACGCCACGAAGATCGACCAGTTCCTGTTCGACAACAAGGACGCCATGCTTTTCGTGTCCGCCGGCAACTCGGCCCTGGACACGGACCGCAACGGCTTCCCGGACTCGCTCTCCGTTTCCGACCCGGCGACCGCGAAGAACGCCATGGTCGTCGGTGCGACCGACACGGCGAACGACGGCGGCCTCGACACCACGAAGCGCCGCGCCTCCTTCTCGAGCATCGGCCCGGCGACCTTGACCTCGGGGCGCACCGCCCCGGTCATCATGGCCCCCGGCCAGGACATCGGCACTCTCGGCCCGCTGTCGGAGTACTCCTGCCGCACGAACGACAACGACCAGAACAACCCGGTCGAGTGCGACGTGATGCTCGGCGTGGCCGGCACCAGCTTCGCGTCTCCTGCCGCCGCGGGCGCGGCCCTTCTCGTTCGCGACTACTTCGTCCAGGGGTTCTATCCCGACGGCACCGCGAGCAACACGCTGAACGCGGCGGACCAGGTCCCGAACATCTCCGGCGCGCTCGTGAAGGCGATCCTGATCGCGTCCGCCGATTTCCTCAATTACCCCTGCTACTTGGGGGATCCGAGCTGCACGATCAGCACGGCGAACCCGACCAAGTACCGCTTCAACAACGAGCAGGGGTACGGGCGCGTCCAGTTGAACAACATCCTGCCGCTGCTCACCTACCCGAGCCCTGTCGGCCTGATCGTGGCGGACGGCGGGATGGTCGGCGGAGTCAACAACACGTCGTTCTCGGGCACCGCGGGCGCGGGCACCACCGAGACGTACACCTTCACGATCTCCGACACCACGAAAGAACTGCGGGTCGGCCTGGCCTGGATCGAGGACGCCTCGGACGCCTTGGCGAACGACCTCGATCTCGAGCTTGTGTCTCCCAGCGGAAAGATCTACTGGGGCAACTACTTCACGGACGACAACGACAGGGACCGGCAAAGCGATGTCGGCGAAGATTGCGCCGTAGCTCCGTGGGAGGCATTGGCCACCGCGGACTTCTACCCGTGGAGCCTTCCCACCTGCGCGAACTCGATGCGCGACACGAAGAACCCGACCGAGGCGATCTTCCTGTCTCCCCACCCGGATTACACCGTCGGCGCGGGTTCCACCCTGCCTGATCCCGATCCCAAGAACCAGCTCGAGGCCGGGTCCTGGACCCTCAAGGTGATCGGACGGACGGTCCCCGCGGGCAGCCAGAAGTACGCGGTGGCGATCGCCGGGCCGGTCCAGCTCGGCTCCTCGGTTCGCCTCAACGTCTACCGGGCCATCAGCGGCACGGACGTGCTGGTCGGCGACCTCCCCGCCTGCAACGACAAGGTGAAGGTGGTCGTCAACGAGTACGCCGACGTCACCGATCCGACGCCGACGACCTCGCAGGTCAGCGCCCGGACCGTCGTGCAGGTCCTCGACAGTGTCGGAAGCGTTATGGACCAGGAGACCAACCTGGCCTTCACGCAGGACGCCGGCACGCTCAAGTACAGCTCCTCGATGGTGATCCTCACCGACAGCATGCTGCCGGTTTCCGGCAACGGCGTCCTCGATGTGCGCGATGGTCAGACGATCAAGGTGTTCTACAACGACCAGACCAGCGGGTCGGCCGATCCGAACAAGACGCGATTCAACCAGACGACCGTCTACTGCCGCAGCACGATTCTGTTCGGCGGCGTCACGTTCGGCCTGTTCGGCAAGGACATGGCGGTGGCGATCAATGGCGGCTGCGAGCGGGATGCTCGCGGCATGTTCACGTTCGGCTACCCCGACCAGTACATGGATCACGGCGAGCTGATCGACTTCCAGATCGCCGTCCAGACAGCGGATACGACGGATCTCGAGGACGCGGTCGCCACGCTCAAGGCCGTGTACCACGACCTCGACAGCCCGGCGAGCTGCCTGCCGAACACCACCGGGTGTACCGATCCGAACCGGACGAACAACGTCCCGGTCGCAAGCTCGATTCTCACCGTGCTGGACTCGCCGAAGATTATCGGCCTCATCCCGGCCCAGTACAGCCCGAACGTCAACCAGACGTCGGCGCCGGTCTTCGCGGTGAACTTCACGATCCAGATGGGGGCCGTGATCACCGGGAAACTCGACGTCGACATGATCCTCGGCATCTCCGCACGGAAGGCCGGCAAGCCGATCGAGGGGCTCTCCGTCTACCGGATGGACCTGAACGCCAACGAGACGGCGCTCTATTACTCGACCGATTTCCCGACCGGCGGCACCCAGAACTACGACTGGAACAACAACGAGTCGCTCGAGAATCCCTCTTCGATGCTGGGCGATGTCAACGTCCAGTGGGACTACCACTTCGAGACCGTGACCTGGTCCGACCTGACCGCGGGCGGCACTCGTAACACGTCGCTCCAGTCGCCCTGGAAATTCGACACGAACAACGGCGGATTCCGCTCGGGGCTCAACTCCGGGACCAACGCCGCCACCTCCGGTGTGCTCGCGCAGTGGGGCGAGGACAAGAACTTCAACGACATCCTGGACACCGGTGAAGACCGCGACCCGTCCAATAGCCTTCTGGACCAGAACTGGTCCACGAAGGGCGGTTGCGGGTGGCAGACCAAGGCCCTCACCACCAGCGCCACGGGCGGTGTCTGGCACACCGGCAGGATCGACGTGACGACCCTGTCGCAATGCGCCAAGAGCGGGAGCATCAGTTCCCAGTGCCAGACTTACGAGACATACCCCGGCATCACCGCACAGAGCTACTGGTGGGAGCTCCTCGAGACGCCGGTGATCAATAAGGTCAACCCGACGGTTGACGCCGAGGGCCGGCCCGTCTACCGCGTGCAGTTCACCAACTGGGCGTGGAACATGGCAATCGACATGCCGGACTCCCTCGCGATGATCACCTGGGAGTTCGACACCGATCTCGACAAGATCAGTCCTATCACGCTCGAGGCGGACGGCAACCTCTTCAACAGCCTGTCCGGCGCGTTCGGGACGGTCAGCATGGGCAATGCGCCGCTGACCAACGGCTTCCCGGTGTTCGCCGATTTCAACGGCACCGGCGCGACCACATCGAAGAACGGCACGATCGGCGGGAACCACGAAGGGAAGAATCCCTGCACCTTCGAGGAGTACGGATCCCGCTACACCCCGTACGGGTTTGCCCTCCCGGTCGACGACGATCTCCGTAACGGCTGGTGCGAAGCCGCGAACGTGGCGGACCGCACCTGGAACAAGCAGACGTCGTGCACGACCGCGGACCAGGCGACGGTCTGCCTGGCGCCGACGTATCACGGCCTCTGCGTGTTCGACGCCGGCTCGTCGACCGACCTGTACGTCTACAAGAACGGACCGCTGCGCAACATGAACCTCGAACACGTGAACGGTTGGATCGACGGCCGGTACTACACGCTCGAGGACATCTACGGCGACTCCGGCTCCCGCTTCCAGGGGGCCGTCGGGTTCGTCGCGTTCGAAGGAACGACCAGCCTCGCGCCGAAGAACGGCTACGGTGTCGCGATCGACGACATGGTGGTGGAGTGGAAGGAAACACGGACCGACGAGGACACCACCACCAACTGCAGCACGGCGGGAGCCTGCGCAACGCTCAACCTCTCCGCTGGGACGTTCTACTCCGGCCTCGCGGTGCTCGAAATCACCGTGACCGACCGGTCGCCCGGCAACCTGTTGGGCGTGAATGACTGCGACCACAACGGCCTTTACACCGATCTGGGGGTAGACGACAACGACTGCGACAACAACGGAACCCCCGACGTGCCTCTCCAGGCCTACAACGACGTCGAGCCGCTCGGCGAATGGGTGGTCCTGAACCAGACCAGCGTCACAGGGGTGTTCAAAGGGAACTTGCCGATCTCCTCGGCCTTCGACTCGGCGGGCACCCTCTTCGTCCAGAAGCAGGGGACGTCGCCGGCGTCGGTGACGGTCAAGTACCTCGACCCGAACGACGGAACCGGCCAGCCCTGCAAGGCGAGCCCCGACGCCGCCCAGTGGGGCCAGGTGCAGGCCTACGCGAGCGTCTACGTTCCGTTCCTGAACGTCACCGTCAAGTCGAGCCGGGTCGTGAGCCTCACGGGAGACGGCGACGGTTTCGCCGACACGAACGAGACGGCGCAATTGTGGATCACCATCTCGAACAAGTCCACCGTCGACCTCACCAACATCGTGGCCCGGCTGGTCTCGAACGACCCCAAGGTCGACTGCATCCTGCAGCCGACGATCACGATGGCGTCGCTCGCCAAGCTGACCACCCAAGAGATCGGTACCCCGTTCGTGTTCCACGTTTCGTCGACAGCCAGCCGGCCGGCCGGCGGCGAGAACAGCGAATTCACGGCGAAATTCAGCGTCACGATCGCCTCCGACCAGATGGATGCGACCTCCGCTGCCCAGGAGATCACGAAGGAGTTCGATCTCGACATGACGGGCGGGGGCACGGCGCTGAACTACGTCGAGGGGTTCGAGGGGGGCTTCGGAACGTTCACCTCGATGTCGCTGGACAAGGGACTCAACACCAACCTGCTGTCCGACGGCATGCGTTGCCAGTACAGCGACCCCGACTACATCAACTCCAACTCCTACGGCGAGAAATACTGCTACCTGGGATTCGCGGGCAAAACCGATGAGTTCAACATTTTCGACTGGCACATTCACTCGACCGCGAGCCCCGACGGCGGACGCGCCTTCCTGGGAAGTAATTCCCTGCACTACGGCTTCCACCAGTCGGCCTCGGCGGACAACGACATAACCCACTTCTCCTCGATGGACGCGATCCGGATAAACAATCCGGTCAACCTCGGGTACACCCCCGTGACCCCAGGCGATCCCGAGATGTCGTTCAAGATGCAGGTTTCGATGATGGACTACCGCTCTGTCAACGCGCTCTTCATGCAGGCCCCCGACCGCGCTGTCGTCGAGCTCCAGTTCGCCGACACCGCCGGCACCCCCACGGGCGTCTGGCAGAAGCTGTATCCGTTCGAGAACACTTACGACATCCAGACCTCAAACAACTACATCAACTGTATTTTCGACCCGAGCGACGACGGCAACAACGAGGACAGCTATTTCTCGCCGACCGATCCGCTCAGGTGGTTGGGCCCCTCCACCACCTGCTACCCGGAGTTCAACTTCGGGTCGGTCGGTAGCACCAACTGGAACAACGGGTTCATCCCCGGCACTACCGAGCGCGCTTCCGACGACCGCATCGGCCTGCAGGGCTCGATCGATCGCGGCACCTGGGTCCAGACGAAGTTCAACTTCGATCGGTACCTCGGCCGCAGCGTCCGTCTCCGTTTCCTCGCAACCACGATCAAGGTGAACGACACCACGGATTGCATCGCGCTCGGCTTCCCGAACAAGAGGTCGCTGGACGACGGGTGGTGGATCGATGACCTCCGGATCTCCAACACGATGAGCAGCCCGGCCACGATATCCGCGGACACCAAGGACAACTCCGCGCTCGCGGCCTGCCCGGCCAACTGCACGACGGTCACGGCAGCGCTCGTCTCCAGCCCGAGTACCGCTCTCGCGGCGCCCGGCCAGGTGGTTGAGCTTCGCGCCGCCGGCTCGTCCGCCGACATCTGCCTCTCCGGCACGCTCCAGTACCAGTTCTGGCTCGACAACAATAGCAACGGAACGTTGAGCACCGTCGACGGCGACACGCTGGCGCGCGATTGGTCCGACAACTCGGCGTACATCGATGCTCCGCTGTACTCGACGCAATATGGCGTCAAGGTCCGTTGCTCCTCGGCGCCGACTTGCGCGAGCCAAGCGGTCCGCGCCGTCGTCGTCACCTGCCCGGGCACCGTGCAGACGTTCTTCTGCCCCACCATCTACGTCAACAAGCTCAATCTCACTGGCACCGTCGAACCGGACAACACCGTCTGGGTCGCGGGCCTTACCGCGGCTACCCCTGTCGACGTGATTGCCGGCAATCTCACCGCGCTGAGGACTGCCAAAACCTACACCGGCAGCGCGCTGGCGTGCCTGGCGAACGACGGCACCCTCCCGTATTACATCCCCATCGGCCCAACGATCCTCGACACGACGCTGGCGCTCACCCCCGGCCAGGCGCAGTACTACCTGTGCCGGCCCCAGGGGGCGAGTTACTGCAACGCGAAATACACCTACAGCGCGGGCGCCCCGAAGGAATTGGCGGGTCGCGACACCGAGATCGCCGCGGGCGCGATCAAGTGCCCCTGATCCTTAGAAGTTAACCGTTTCTTTCAAGGGGAGGGACTTCGGTCCCTCCCCTTTTTTCATGGGGGCTGGGGCAGTCTGTTGGATCTGAAGCCGGGTTCGCCGCGAATGAGCGCCGCGGAATCGCTCGGCGCCACGCGCTCGACCCGCCGGGTCAGCTTCTGGAATTCCGGACTGTCGCCGACGAACGAGTTGCCGGAATCGGGCGGCCCGGGGCGGGCTTGGCCGCGCGGGCCGGGAACAGCACCCCCGGCGCGAACCTCCATTCCGGATCGAGGGCCGCCTTGATCGTTCGCATCGAGGCGACGGCGTCCTCCCCCAGGAATCGCCGGAGCATCTCCTGCTTGACCGCGCTCTTGCCGACGCCGTGCTCCGACAGCGGCGCCCCTCCCCGTTTCGCCGCCTCGTCCGCGAATTCGAGCAGCGCCTCGACCGCGAGGCGCGCCTCGCCGCTCGTCCGCGGCATCGCGTTGGGGTGGAGGTTGCCGTCGGAGACGTGCCCCCAGATCGCGAATTCGAGCCCGCGCCGGGAGAACCCGTCCTCGTAGAGGTGCAGCATCTCGCCGACGCGCTCGAACGGCACGATCAGGTCGCCGCCGATCTTTCTCGCGCCCGGGTCGTCGAGCCGGCGGCTCGCGAGAATCTCGTTGACCCGCTTCGGTACCGCCTCCCGGAACTCGTGGAGCGCCTCCCTCCTCTGGCCGTCCTCGGGGAACGCGAGGTCGAGGCTCGGGAGAACGCCGTGCCGCGCCAGGATGCGGAGGAGCCTCTCGAGGGGACCGTCCGGCGCCCCCCCGCCCTCTTCGAGAAAGGCGGCGAGCAAGCTCTGCGCCTCGTCGTTGCCGAGGCGCTCGGGCAACTCGATCTCGAACAGCAGACCGGCTCCGGCCCCGTCGGGAATCGAGACCCTGAGCTTGCGGGCGTCGCCGTGCACGCGGAGAAGCTCGAGCGCGCGAGCGTCCACGAGCTCGATGGCGCGCACGTCGGGTCCGGAGCTGTCGCCGCTCCGTCGGGCCGACAGCGCGGAGCGACGGAGATCGGCGGCGATGGCGACGGCCGCGTCGAGGCCGTCCGGGAACACGAGACCGGTCATCACCGCGGGGGGGGCCGCCACGAGGTCCACGGTCGCCTCGGTGATCAGCCCGAGCGTCCCCTCCGATCCGACGAACAGGTCCACGAGGTCGAGCGGATCGGAGGCGTGGTAGCCGGCGGAGATCTTCTTGAGATCGGGGAGGCGCCAGTCCGGAACGGGCACCTCGAGAACCCGGCCGTCCGACAACCGAACGCGGAAACACCCACCGCGACGCGCGACCGCCTCCCCTCGCTCGAGCACGAGCAGGTCCCCGTTGAACAGCAGCACCCGTAGACCGCGCACCCACTGCCGGGTGACGCCGTACTTGAAGGTCGCCGCGCCGCCCGCGTTGGTCGCGACGGTGCCGCCGAGCATCGCTTCCTGATAGGTCGGCACCGGCGGGTAGTAGAGCCCTTGCGACGCGAGCGCTCGCTGAAGGTCCTCGAGCCGGACCCCGGCGCCCACCGAGACGCGCGCACCGCCGGCGCGCCGCTCCACCTGCCCGATGGCGTCGAGCTTCTCGACCGACACCACGATCTCGCCGTCGGGGACCGCGCCCCCCGTGAGCGACGAGCGCGCAGCCTGCGGGAGGATGGCGACCCCTCTTCCCGCCGTCGCGCGCAGGAAGGCCGCCGCCTCCCCTTCGGTCGCCGGCCGGAGCAACCCCGCGGCGCGACCCGGCGGGTTTCCCGAGGCATCCTCGAGGTACGCCTCGAGGATTCCGGGATCGACCACCGGCTCGGGGACCGCGACACTGTGAAGTGCGCGGGCTTCGACGAGGGGACCGGGCATCGGCGGCGGGATCCTCGGGGTCAGACGGTCGCCCCTCTCGGGGGAGTCGCCCCCACGAGTTTCACGAGGCCCCAGACCGCGAGCGCCATGAGAAGGACCGGCGCCACGACCATCAGCAGCAGCCCTCCGACCACCAAGAAGGGGAGTAGCAGCAGTCCGCCGGCGAGAGCCGCGACGCCGAGGACCAGTCCGCCGAGGCCGAGACCGAGGCCGACCACAGCCGCCGCGATCTTGAGGGGAATCAGCACGATCTTGAACACGAGCCGCAAGACGAGGCCCGCGACGAGAAACGGCAGCAGCGCCGCGAATCCGAAGAGCAGCATCCCACCGAGCAACATGCCGAACATCGCCAGACTCCTCAGCCCCGGGGGCCCGGGCTCTCGCGGCTACCCGTTCCGGGGCTCCCGACATAAGCATACGGCTTCCCCGGCGCAGGGTTCCGGGAATCCGTTGACGAAGAACGGGGATATTCTGCTTTTTCGCGCAATTTCCGTACGCACGAAGTCGCCGGGAAGACGCGTGCGTGAGGATTACGAAACAAGCAGAATGTCCCCACCTCCTACAAGTCGAATTCCACGGCCTGGGCGAGCGGAAGTTCCCGGCTCCAGTTGAGGGTGTTGGTCTGCCGCCGCATGTAGACCTTCCAGGAGTCGGAGCCGGCCTCGCGGCCGCCGCCGGTGTCCTTCTCCCCCCCGAACGCTCCGCCGATCTCGGCGCCCGACGTTCCGATGTTCACGTTCGCGATCCCGCAGTCGCTGCCGAGGTGGCTGAGGAAGGTCTCCGCCGAGATCAGGCTCGTCGTGAAGATCGCCGAGGACAGCCCCTGTGGCACGTCGTTGTGGAGCGCTATCGCGTCGTCCAGGGTGTCCACCTCGTAGAGGTAGAGGATCGGCGCGAAGGTCTCGTCCTTCGCAACCTCGAGCCCCTTGTGCGCCTTCACGAGGGTCGGCTCGACGAAGTACCCGCTCCGGTCCAGCTTCTTCCCGCCGCAGAGCACGGCGCCCCCCTCCGCCTTCGCCCGATCGAGGGCCGCCATCATTTCGGCCACCGCCTCGGCGTCGATCAGCGGTCCCATCAAGGTCTTCTCGTCCAGAGGATCTCCGATCCGGACCTCACGGTAGGCGGCGACGAGGCGATCGGTCAGCTCCTTCGCGATCCCCTTCTGCGCGATCACCCGGCGCGTCGAGGTGCAGCGCTGGCCCGCGGTCCCGACGGCGCCGAACAGGATCGCCCGGACCGCGAGGTCGAGGCTGGCGTCGTCCATCACGACGATGGCGTTGTTCCCGCCCAGTTCGAGGATCGTCCTGCCGAGCCGCTCTCCGACGACGGTGGCGATCCGCCGGCCCATCCGGCAGGAACCGGTGGCGGAGATCAGCGGGATCCTGCGGTCGTTAAGCATCCGCTCCCCCACGTCCTTGCCCCGTCCGATCATCACGTTGAACACCCCGTGGAGGCCGTTCCGCTTCATCACGTCGTTGCAGATATTCTGGACCGCCACCGCGGTGAGCGGGGTCTTGGACGACGGCTTCCAGATCATGGTGTCGCCGCAGACCGCCGCGATCGCGGCATTCCAGGACCAGACCGCCACCGGGAAGTTGAACGCGCTGACGATCCCGACGATCCCGAGCGGGTGCCACTGCTCGTACATCCGGTGCATCGGCCGCTCGGAGTGCATCGTCAGCCCGTAGAGCTGCCGGGAGAGGCCGACGGCGAAGTCGCAGATGTCGATCATCTCCTGGACCTCGCCGAGCCCCTCGGAGAGGATCTTTCCGGTCTCGAGGGACACGAGCCGGCCCAGGTTCTTCCTGTGCTTGCGCAGCTCCTCCCCCAGCTGCCGGACGATCTCGCCCCGCCCCGGCGCCGGCGTCATTCGCCAGGTCAGCAGCGCCTTCTCCGCCTCGACGACCACCTTCTCGTAGTCGTCGGCGGTGGCTTGCAGGACGCTCGCGATCGGCTCGCCGGTGGTCGGGTTGACGGACACGAGTTCGGGGCCGTGGGTCTCGATCCAGGCGCCGGTGCATGCGCCGGGACTCACCGGGCGGACGCCGAGCGATTCGAGCAGGGAGTGGTCCGTCATCGCCGCCATGGGAACCTCCGTGAAAAACGTGGAAATCCGCGTGCACTGGATGCAGAGCCAGTCTAGCAAACGAAGGGCGATGCGTCAGGTCGGACAAAAGGGGCGCACCACAGGAGACGGTCCACTCCATCGGGCCTCCGGGGCGCGCCAAGGAAAACCAGGACGGCATGCGGATGCCAAGAATCAGGTCGGTCCACTCGGACCGAGGCGTCGAGAGGCGAATACAATGGTCCCGTGACGAAACGAAGAGACGACGATTCCGACGCCGAGGAATTCAAGAGTGCGGTGAAGGACGTCATCCCTCTCGAGCCGGATCCGCGCGGGCGGAATCGCCCTCGTCCACCGATCCGTGCACCGACCCGCGCCTCTCGTCCCGCGGCGACGCCGTCAACCGTCGGTGTCGCGGACGGATCGAACGAGGATTTCGTCGCGCCCGGCGTGAATCGCCTCGAGATCAAAAAACTGAAACGCGGAGAATACTCCGCCGACGCCTGGCAGGACCTGCACCTCATGACAGCCGCCAAAGCGTGCGCGATCGTGGAACGGTTTCTCGACGAGAGCCGTCGGAAAGGCCATCGGTGCGTTTGCATCGTGCATGGCCGCGGCTTGCACTCGGAAGGGGCAGTTCCGGTCCTGAAGGCACGCGTGCGGGATTACCTCAGGTCACATCCGTCCGTGCTGGCTTACGCCGACGCGCCGCGGTCCGACGGCGGACCTGGAGCCGTTTACGTCCTGCTGCGGAAGTGAAGATCCATCAGCTCTCGACGCATCGCGAAACCTCCGCCTCACGGAATCCCCAACTCTCTCGACGAAGTCGCGGAGCGCCCCGCCGCCGCGGCTTCCGGGCGCGAGGAGATGGAAGGCCTCCGTCAGGACGGGCACGGTCGTGAAAAGCGGGTCGCGCTCGCGGCGCAGGGCGGCCCGCGAGCGCGCGTGCGCTCCGTCCTTCGGGTCGAACAGCGAGACCAGGGGGCCGGTGTCGACGAGGATCACCGGCGGTGCTTCCGCCGGATCACCTCCCGGACCGCGCGCTTGGCGCCGGCACCCTCCGACCGAGCGTAGCCACCGGGTCCCAGGTCGAGGCCCTCGTAGACCTCCCAGGCCGTCGCGGAGGGCTCCCGGCGCAGCCCCCGAAGCAGGGCGAGCAGCCCGCTCTTCAAGGTCGCCGAGATCGTCATGCCGGTCTTGCGACGCAACTCGGCGAGCACTTGCTCGGCCTCGTCGTCCAGGCGCACGGTGCGCGACGCCATCGGAAACTCCTCTGTCGGACAGTTTGTATTACGTCCCTGTGGCGCCGTCAACTTTCGAGGCCCGCGCAAGCGAACTCAGTTCGCCTTCCCCGCCTGGCCACGAACGAGAGGGTTGGGAAAGGGCCGCGCCGTCATGACGACCGCGCATCGTACGGATCTTCCGTCGACTTCGGTTCACGCGTCGCCGCTCGAATCGATTGCAGTCCGAAAGACGCCACGTAGAACCGGCCGCGCTTCTCGCCGTGCGCGACGAGAAACCCGGCGTCCACGAGGAGCTTCAGGTCCCTGCTCGCGACGAAGTCCGAGACCTCCGCGACCGAGCGATACGTGGCGTTCCGCACCTTGAGGCCGGACGCGGCATCCGCCAGCGCGAGGATGACGCGCTCCGGCAGGTGCTTCTGGGCCAGCTCCTGCTCCAGCGCATTCCAGAGACGGGCCGTTTCCTTCGTTCGCCTCAGGAGCGTGCTGGCCTGCCTGTGGTGCGCGGTCAGTATGAACCGTACCCACGGTCTTGTATCGCGGCTCGGGTCCCAGCCGCCGCCGCCCACGCTTGCGAGCACGTCGTAGTACGCCCGGGTGTTTCGGCCAAGGTACTCTTCGATGCTGCAGAAGTGAGTGGAGAGGATCCCTTCCCGCGCCAGTGCCAGGGTCTGAAGGCACCGGGCCATGCGGCCGTTTCCATCGGCGTGGGGATGGATCATGACGAAGTTCAAGTGGGCCATGCCCGCGCGCACGAGAACCGGCGTGCCTATGTCGGCGGCGTTCAGCTCCGCGACGAGCTCGTCCATGAGAGCAGGCACGAACTCCGCCGGCGGTCCTTCGTATACCGTCTCGTGCTTCTCCTCGTCACGCACGAAGATCGGACCTCGGCGCCACTTCCCCGGCGCCTTCGCCAGGTCGTACTGAAGCATCATGTAGTGGAGACTTCGCAGTAGCCCCACCGAGTGGGCGAAGTGCGGATCGTCGGCGAGTTGCAGGACATAGGTCATCGCCTGCCGATAGCCTCTCACGGCCATCCAGGCGTCGGCGCTTGCGTCCAGAGGATCCTGGCCCTCGGCGGCGGCGATCGCGTCGTCCACCGTGACGTTGTAACCCTCGATGGTGTTGGAACCGCGAATGGCGCGGGCGAAGGCGACCCGCCGGAGCAGACCGGTCCACCTCTTCGGCTCGCCTCCCACCGCGTACCGCAACACGCGCCGAAGCTCGTCGACTTCCGCGATCACCCTCGCGTCGTGCTCGTCCAGCTTCGGCGCTTCGAAGAGCATGCCATTCTCCAGCAACTCAAGTCATATAATAACCGACTCCGAATCGGTTGTCAATTGCTTATCCGACTTGAGGCTTCAAGCCATTGATGGGACTGACCTTGGCAAAGTCGAAGACGCTCCTCGGGACTCCGCCATGCGGCACAGCGCCACCAGGTCGGTCTCAACGATGCCGCGACGCGGGAGCTAAGCGACACACCCACCGTCGCATTCTCTCTCTTCACGGCGCCGTGAAATATAATACCCATAATTGACATATATGCTCATAACAGGTAATATTTAAACTGAAGTTCCCGGGCCTGTAGGCACAGAAATCCACGGACACCGTTGCCAGATCAAAGGAAAGGTTGAAATTCGTGTGTCATAACGTTGGCCACGATCAGGGCGTCTGCGACCCTGAACGAGAAGAGGTCTCCCTGCTCAACCATTTTCCCAAATGCGAAATGGAACAGACATCGAATTCCAATCCGGCGACGGATCGGCGTTTGGGCTGGACGGCGTCCGACACAACCAAGAGGTTTTTTCCGCCCGGGTAGTAACGCCGGAAAGCCGCGACCGCATCGGCCGAAAACGTCCGTTCCTTCCATTTGCATTCGATGGCCAGGGGAGCGCGGCCGCGGGGCGCCAGCACAAAATCAATTTCGTGCCCCTGTTTCGTCCGCCAATACGAGGGCGCGTGCCCGTGGGCCAGGAGCTCATTCAGCACCAGGTGCTCCCAAAGCGGCCCGCAATCATCGGGCCGCAGAGTCTGCCAGCCACGGTAGTAACAGACGAAGCCGGTGTCAAAGGCATAGACCCTGGGTGCGGCGACGATCTCCGTCGTCTTGCGCGTGGAATAGGGCCGCACGCGGGTGGCCACGAACGTCGTTTCGAGCGCCGACAGGAAGTTGTGGATCGTCGGCCGGCTGACCTCGCAGTCCGCGGCGAAGCTGGTGGCCTCGAAAATGCCACCGCTCCGGGCAAAGATGAGCTCCACGAAACGGAGAAAGGCAAATCGCCGGTCGAACCGAAAAAGTGCCTGGATGTCTTTCGACCAGTACGAATCCATCCAATCGGTGAAGTCCTCGTCCAAGGAGCGGGGGTGCATAAAAAACGGAGGCAGTCCGCCCTGCAGGAAACGGTGGGACAGGTCGGGCTGTCGAAAATCGAGCAGATCCTGCCAGATCATGGGCGTGAGATGAATCACCCGTTTTCGGTCGGTCAGCGTGTCGCGGAATTTTCGGGTCGCGGCAAGCGTGGAAGAACCGGTGGCCAGGATTCGAAGATGGGGAAAATGGTCGGCGGCGATCTTCAACAGCTCGGCCGGGTTCTTCAATCGGTGAATTTCATCGAAAACGATCCGTCGGCCTGTAACGTGGCGGAAGAAGTCCTCCGGATCCTCAAGATCGCGTCGGACCCGAGGCAACTCGCAGTCGAGAAAGTTCGTCTCGCCCAAGCTCCTGGCCAAGAAGGTCTTGCCCGCCCTTCGAACACCGGCCAGCCAGACGATTGACTTTTGGCGCCAAGCCTGGGCGATCCTTTCCAACCAGAAGTCGCGTCTAACCATATGCAACATGTTATACGATTGGTCATACCAAATGCAACACTTATTGCGTTTGGTAATTGGGCCGGAGTGGTGGCGCTATTTTCATCCTGCCTATCCCCACCGAGCCCGTCCTGTTTTTTGCTCGAAAAGCGTGCCGATCGCCTACGCGATCTTCCGCTCCCTGCCGGTCATGAACCAGAGCCGGCGGCCGAGCTTCTCCTGCAGGCTCTCCATGTAAGTGTAGACCACCGGCGTGACGAAGAGCGTCAGGGACTGCGAGACCAGCAGGCCGCCCACCACCGCGAGCCCGAGCGGGCGCCGCGCCTCGGCCCCCGCGCCCAACCCGAGCGCGATCGGGAGCGTGCCGAACAGCGCCGCCATGGTGGTCATCATGATCGGGCGGAACCGCACGACGCACGCCTCGTAGATCGCGTCGGACGGGTTCTTCCCCTCCGCGCGCTGCACCTCGAGGGCGAAGTCGATCATGATGATCCCGTTCTTCTTCACGAGCCCCACCAGCATGATGATGCCGACGAAGGCGTAGATGTTGAGGTCCACCTGGAAGAGCAGCAGCGTCAGGAGGGCGCCGAGCCCCGCGAGCGGCAGCGCCGACAGGATCGTGAGCGGATGGATGAAGCTCTCGTAGAGGATCCCCAGGACCATGTAGATCACCAGGATCGCCAGGAGCAGCAGCAGGCCGAGCCCCTGCATCGAGGACTGGAACGCCTGCGCCGTCCCCTGGAAGGTCGCGCTGATCGTCGCCGGCAACGTGTCGCGCGCCATCCGGTTCACCTCGCCGGTGGCCTGGCCGAGGGCGATGCCGGGGCGCAGGTTGAACGACAGCGTGACCGACGGGATCTGCCCCGAGTGATTGACCGCCAGCGGGCCGAGCCCGGGCGTCATCGTGACCAGCGAGTCCAGCGGCACCAGTCGCCCCGACGACGCCCGGACGTAGAGCAGCGACAGATCCAGGATGTCGGTCTGGAACTCCGGCTTCAGCTCCATGATGACCTGGTAGTCGTTGTTCGGCGCGTAGATCGTCGAGATCTGCCGGGTGCCGTACGCGGTGTAGAGCGCGTTCTCGATCGCGGCCGCGGTGACCCCCAGGGAGGCCGCCTTGTCCCGGTTGATGGCGATGTCGATCTGCGGGTTCCTGAGCAGGAGGTCGGTGCTGACGTCCACCAGCATCGGGTGAGCCCGCATCTTCGCCTCGAGTTGCGGCGCCGCCCTGTACATCTCGACGGTATCGGGACCGGTGAGCGTCAACTGGTACTGGCTTCGGGTCTGCCGCCCGCCGACCTGGATCGCCGGGGGGGATTGCACGAACACGCGCAGGCCGGGGATCGACGAAAGTTTCGGGCGCAGTTCCTCCACCACCTGGTCGGCGGTGAGAGCGCGCGCCGAGCGCGGCTTCAGGCGGGCGAAGAAGAACCCGGTGTTGGAGGCCCCCATCCCGCCGCGCCCTCCGGCGGAGGACATGAACGCCTCGATGTTGGGGTCGGCGCCTAGGATCCCGGCCACGGCCTTCTGGTGCTTCACCATGGCGTCGAAGGAGATCCCCTCGACCGCCTCCACCTGGCCGAAGATCTGGCCGATGTCCGTGGACGGGATGAACCCCTTGGGGATCGCGACGAACAGCACCCCGGTGAGCGAGGTGATCGCCACCGTGCCCGCGATCACGGTTCGACGGTGGCCGAGCGACCATCTCAGCCCGGTCTCGTAAACGGCAAGCATTCCGGAGAAGAACCGCTCGAAGAAGTTGTAAAGCGCGTGGTGCTCCACCTCCCTCGGGGGACGCAAGAACCGCGAGGAGAGCATCGGCGTCAGGGTCAGCGACACGAACCCCGAGATGAGCACCGACAGGCCGATCATCACCGAGAACTCCCGGAACAGCCGCCCGATGATCCCGCCCATGAACAGCACCGGGATGAACACCGCCGCGAGCGACAGGGTCATCGACACGATCGTGAAGCCGATCTCCCGGGATCCCTCGAGCGCCGCGGCGAACGGCGGCTTCCCCTTCTCCATGTGGCGGACGATGTTCTCGAGCATGACGATGGCGTCGTCCACCACGAACCCCACCGACAGCGTGAGAGCCATGAGCGAGAGGTTGTCGAGCGAGTAGCCGAGCAGCTGCATGACCGCGAAGGTGCCGACGATGGACATCGGCATCGCGAGCGACGGGATCACGGTGGCCGAGAGGTTCCGCAGGAACAGGAAGATGACCAGGACGACGAGCGCCAGGGTGACGAGCAGCGTGGTCTTGACGTCGGTGACGGATTCGTCGATGGAGAGGGAGCGGTCGAACAGCACGTTGAGGGAGACGCTGGCGGGGAGCTGCCCCACGAAGGTCGGAAGGAGCTGCTTGACCCGGCTCGCGACCTCGACGGTGTTGGTGCCGGGCTGCCTCTGGATCGCCAGGACGATCCCCCGCTGATTCACGAACCAGGCGGCTGTCTTGTTGTTCTCGACGCCGTCGGTCACATTCCCCAGCTCTTCCAGGCGGACCGGCTTGCCGCCACGGTAGGCGACCACCAACGGGCGGTAGGCCGCCGCCCGCGTCAGCTGTCCCTGGGTCGTCAGGGTGTAGGCCTTGTCCGGCCCGTACAGGATCCCCGAAGGAAGATTGACGTTCGCCGCCTGGACGGCCTGCGACACCTCGTCGATCCCCAGGCCGCGGGTCGCCAGCGCCCTCGGATCGAGCTGGATGCGCACGGCGTATTTCTGGGCGCCGTAGACCAGCACCTGCGCGACGCCGGTGACCGTGGAGATCCGCTGGGCCATCATGGTTTCGCCGAACTCGTCCAGGTCGTACAGCGGCAGCGTCGGCGAGGTGAGCGCGAGGAAGAGGATCGGCTGGTCGGCCGGATTCACCTTCTGGTAGGTGGGGGGGTACGGCATGTCCGGGGGGAGCTGCCGGCTGGCGCGCGCGATGGCGGCCTGGACGTCCTGCGCCGCCGCGTCGATGTCGCGGCTCAGGTTGAACTGCAGCACGATGTTGGTGTTCCCCAGCGCGCTCGACGAGCTCATCGAGTCGACGCCGGCGATGGTGGAGAGCTCCTTCTCGAGCGGCGTCGCCACCGACGAAGCCATCGTGTCCGGGTTGGCGCCCGGAAGCGCGGCGGACACGGAGAGGGTCGGGAAGTCCACGTTCGGAAGATCGCTCACCGGCAGGAGCCGGTAGGCCATCGTGCCGAAGATCAGAATCCCCCCCATCACGATCGTCGTCATGATGGGGCGCCGGATGAACAGCTCGGAAACGTTCATGACGGAGAGACCCCAGCGCCCGGCGCCGCCCCGACGATCACCCGCGAGCCCGGCGCGAGGCGGAGTTGCCCGTCGGTGACCACGGTCTCGTCGGCCACGAGTCCTTCGGCGATCACCGCCTCGACCTCATCCATCCGGGCGACCTTGACCGGGCGCATCTCCGCGGTGCCGTCCCCCTTCACCACGAAGACGTACGCCCCCTGCTGCCCGGTCTGGACGGCCGTCGACGGCACCACGACGCGGTCCGGCTCCTCCCCCAGCGTCACCAGCACGTCCACGAAGGCGCCCGGCCACAGAGCCTCGTCGACGTTCGGGAACGTCGCCTTGAGGAGCACCGTGCTCGTGGCGGTGTCCACCGCGTTGTCCACGAACGTGAGCGTCCCCTCCTGCGGCCCGGCCGATCCCTGAGGCGGCGTGGCGGTCACCTTGAGCCGCTCCCCCTTGCGCCGGTTGACCTCCGGCAGGAGCTGCGCCGGCACCGAGAAGCCGACGTGGATCGGGCGGGTCTGGTTCAAGGTCACCATGGGATCGTCGCCGTTGGCCTTGATCAGGTTCCCCGCCTTCACCGCCAGGCTACCGGTGCGGCCGGCGACCGGCGCCTTGATCGTGCAGTAACCGACCTGCAGCCGCGCGTCGTCCACGCTCGCCCGGTCGGCGGTGACGGTCGCCCGCAACGACTCGGCGCCGGCCACCATCCCGTCGTACTGCTCCCGGGTCACGTAGTCTTTCCTCACGAGCTCGGCGTACCGCTCGACGTCCACGTCGGCCTTGCGCAGCAGCGCCTGGTCCCGCGCGAGTCGCGCCTCGGCCTGCCGCTGCGCGGCCTCGTACGTGCGCGGATCGATGACGAACAGCGTCTCCCCGGCGCGAACGTCCTGCCCCTCCAGGAACCCCACGCTCGTCAGCTCCCCCCCGATGCGGGCGCGCACCGCCACGGTGGAGATCGCCTCCACGTGCCCGATGGCGCGGAACTGGAGAGGGACGGTCTTCAGGACCGCCTTGGCGACGGTCACCGGGACCGGGGGCTGTGCCCGTTGCGGCGGCTTCCCGCCGCAGCCCGCGACGGCCAGCGCGAGGGCGGGGACGAGGGCCGCGAGCACCTGCTGCCTCGTGACGATCCGCATCATGGCTTTCCTCTCGTCGTTTCGTCGATGGTTGGAGGATCGGCCTGCGGCTTGCCGGAAGGTGGCCAGAGCGTCCCGGTGTCGCGGGCGAGTTGGGCGAGCGACAAGAACCAGTCCGATCTCGCCGCGACCTGCTGCGCCCGCGCGGACGAAAGCGTTCCCTGGGCCACGAGGAGATCGATGATGCCGCCGACCCCCGCCTTGTACCGCCCCAAGGCGACTTCCTCGGATTGCGCCGCGCTCTCGACGAGGGTGGCGAGGGTCTTCACTCTCGCCGCCGCGGTCTCGAGGGCGTAGTAGCTTCGCCACACCTCGTACACGGCCCGCTGCTGGAGCGATTCGAGCTGCGCCTGGGACCGCTCCGCATCGGCGCGCGCCTCCATCATCTTGTACCGCTGGGAGAACCCGGTGAAGACCGGGATCCTGAGGAGCAGCCCGGTGGAATACGTGTCCTGGCGCACGCCGTCGCTGCCGTACCAGATCCGCCCGGCCTGTCCGCTAAGATCAACGGTGGGGCGTCCCTGAGAGCGAACCTTGACGATGTGGCTCCGCGCCTTCGCCGCGAGGGACCTGGCGGCGGCGAGGTCGGGGCGGCGGGCCTCGGCCTCCTCGATCAGACGGTCCACGTCGCTCGAGACCTGCTCGAGCGGGAGATCGCCTGACGGCGCCGCCACGTCGAACGGAGTGTTCACGGGAAGGCCGACGGCGGTCGCGAGCGCTCCCTTGATCGTCTGGATCTGCCCCTCCACGGTGTCCAGCCCCAGTTGCGCCTGGGAGAGCGCCGTTCTCGCCTGCAGGACGTCGGCGAGGGTCGCGACCCCGGCCTGGTGCCGCTGCTCGGCGGCGTCGAGGTGGGTCCTTGCCTCCTTCACGCTCGCCTGTTCGGCCTCGAGGAGCGCCCGCGCCTCCACGTACTGGAAGTAGGCCTGCTCGACCCCGAGCGCGACGTCCTGGATCGCCGCGTTGTGGTACGCGTCGGCGGCGATCAGGGCCAGCCGGGCCTCCTCCACCGAGGCGTTCCTCCCGCCGAGGTCGAACAGCAGGTAGTCGACCAGCAGGGTGGGGCCGAAGCTGGTCTGCTGGAAGACGATCGTCCCGCCCGCCGCCGCCCCTTTCACCCGGCCGGCGCTCGCGTCGATCTCGACGCGCGGGTAGAAGGCCCCGCGCTCGCTCCCTAACGCCGCGGCGGCGGAGCGGGCCGCGGCCCAGGCCGCGCGGGTGTCCGGGCTGTTCCGGAGCGCCAGGTTCATCAGGTGGCCGAGCGACCAGTGCTGGGCCTCCGCGAGGAGTTCGGGAGGGATCGCCGCGGGCGGCAACGTTTTCGACGTGGGCATGCGGGTGCCCGGCGGCGGCGTCCAGATCTCCCCGGGCGAGGGAGAGGTTCCGGGTCCCGTACGAAGCTCGGACCTCGTCGTGGCGCAGCCGGCGACCACCAGCGCGACCGCGACGACGGCGAACACTCCTGGATTCCGTCGCATGGACCGGCCTCCGATCCGCGAGCTTGTCATCGCGCTCTCCACGACGTCGAGGACGACGGGTCGCTGCCGGTTTCCGCGGCGCCGAAACGTATCCCCGCGGCGGAGAAGCGAACGCCAGGGCTGGCGGCCATGGCGAAGATCAGGACTCGCGGTCGCGTTTTTTTTCGAACGCGCTCTTCAAGGCGTCGCCCAGGCTTGTTCCGAAGGAAGCGCCCGGCTGCGCCGGAACCTCCTCCTCGCGAGGCCTGCGATCCCTCGCGGAGGGGGCAGGCCGATCCGGGCCGGCGGAGGGCGCCCGGCCGCGGCGCGGCGGCGCCTCGTCCCCTGCCGCGGTCGCGGCCTCGTCCATCGTCAGGCGGATCCGGCGGCCGCCGTCCACGACCTCGACCAGCGTGACCTCGACGTCCTGGCCCACGGGGAAATGCCGGACGAGATCCGTCCCTCTCGGGGTTCCCGTCCAGACGTTCGGGACCAGGCCGACCTGCCCCGGAGCGAGCCAGACGAAGACGCCGAACCTCTCCACCTTCTGGACCTTGCCGCGAAGCTTCGCCCCCGCCTCGAGACTCAGCGGTTCGGCCGCGGCGCCGCCGGCCGGAACGGGCGCGAGGCTCATTCTCCACCGGTCGGGCTCCACGGATACGACGACCCAGTCGCGGCTCGCGCCGCACTCGAGGCCGTCGTGCCACCCGCCGGCCGCCGGGGGAAAATCTCGCGCCGCGGCGAGAGCCTCGATGCCGGGCTCCAACTCGACGAAAGCGCCGAAATCGGAAAGGCGCGCCACGGTGCCCGTGCAGACCCTCCCGACGGGATACCGCGAGGCGACCCCCTTCCACGGATCCTCCTGCGCCTGCCGGATGCTCAGCGAGATCCGCCCGGTCCCGGATTCGAGTCGGAGGATGCGAACCGAAACGCGGTCGCCCACGTGCAGAAGGTCGGAGGCGTCGACGACACGCGCGGTGCTGATCTCCGAGACGTGCACGAGGCCCGTGACCCCGGCGCCGAGATCGACGAATGCGCCGAAGTCCGCGAGGCGCGCCACGCGCCCTTCCGTGACCGTTCCCTCGATGAGAGTCGCGCGGACCGCCTTCGCCTCCTCGACGCGGTCGGCCTCGAGGAGCGCACGCCGGGAAACCACGACGTCGTCCCCACCGTGACGCATCTGGAGGATCTTGAACTTGAACGTCTTGCCGATCTGTTCTTCCGGGGTATCGACTCGATGCAGATCGATCTGGGAGTGCGGGCAGAAGCCGCGACACTTCCCCACCTGCACCTCGTACCCCCCCTTGATCACCTTCTCGACCGTCCCGTCCACCGCGAGTCCCGCCCGGAACGCCCGCGCGATCGCAGGGTCCCGTGGTTTCCGACGAGGCGGCCTGGCGTGCGGCGCGCGCTCGCCGGCGGGCGACGACACCGCTTCCCCGTCGTGCGGAACCGCCTCTTCGCCAGGCGCCCCGGCGGCGCCGACGTCGACCTCCACGGTGCTCGCGTCGACAGACGCGTTGTCTTCCGACATCTCTGGAAGCGGGGTGGAGGACTCGGAAGGACCGGCCTCCGGCTCGGGTGTGACGGTCGAATCGTCGGTCACGGCATACCTCTCAGCGCTTCTTCGCATCCGGCCGCCCTCGGCCTGGCCGGGTTACCCATCGCGGTTCCCGGCGAAAGCTCAGGACGGGATGCTCCGGTGAACCCTCCCATTGTGCCACAAATGGGGCCGCGCTTCCTGGTGTACCCTACCGGGCGCACCCGAGGAGGCCCAACCGCGGTGGGAAAAAGACCTCTTGCCAGGATCCCGGTCGAGCCCCTGCCGGAAGGGCAGGCCCGTCCCAGGGCGGGTTGGATGCGCCGGCTCTACATGACCCTTCGCACCGAGCACACCACGCCGGGAAAGGTGGCGGCGGCCGTGGCCCTCGGGGTCTTTGTGGGGTGCTCGCCTTTCTGGGGGCTCCATCTCGCGATCGCCCTGCTGCTGGCGACCGTTCTCAGGCTCAACCGGGTGATGGTCTATGCCGCGACGAACCTGGCGAATCCGATCACCGCGACGCCGCTGATCTTCGCCGAGGTTCAGGTCGGCCACCGCCTGTTACGGGGGACCTGGATCGGCCTCACGATGGACGAGATCATCCAGGAGGGAGTCACCGGTATCTTCCGTGACTTCTTCATGGGAAGCCTCGTCGTCGGGGGCGGCCTCGCGCTGCTCCTCGGCTTCGCGGCCTGGTTGATCGCGCGCGCCGGAAGGCTCCCTCACGACTATCAGAGCCGGGTGGACGCCATCGTCCGCCGATACCTCGACGTGTCGATTCGTGACGCGGAGGGAGCGCGATTCCCTCTCGTCAACGATCCTCTCCTCCCCTACCTCGCCGAAGAGCCTGCTTTCGTCGAGGCGCGGCGGGTCCTCGACCTCGGCTGCGGACGCGGCGTCGTCGCCGCGCTGCTCGCGGGGGTGCAGGACGGCTTCGCCGGCCGGCGGTCGTATCTGGGGGTGGACGTGTCGAAGAGGCACGTTCGCGCCGCCCGCGAGGCGCTCCACGACCTGCCGGACGTTTCGTTCGCCGCCACCGACCTGCGCGATTTCGATCCACCGGCGGCCGACTTCGTCCTGGCCTTGGACGTTCTGCGATTTCTCCCGCTGAGTTCGCAGGATGCGCTCCTGAGGCGGCTCGGGCGCGCGCTCCAACCGGGCGCCACGCTGCTCGTCAGGGAAGTGGACGCGACGGCGGGAGCCCGATTCCGGTGGCGGGCCTTGCTCGACTTCCTGTCGTTGCTCCTGCCCGGCCGGCCGCACCACAGGCTGAGGTACCGGCGCGCCGCCGACCTGAGGAACGCTCTCGTGGCGGCGGGGTTCGAAGTGCGCGACCGGACGACGATCCGCTCCTCTTCGCCGGCCGTCGTGCTGTTCGAGGCCGTACGGAAGCCCGCGGCGGTCTCCCGCGCCGGCACGCCGTGAGAGCCGTCGTCATCACGCGTCCCGGGGGCCCGGAGGTTTTGGAGGTCCGGGACCTGCCCGACCCCGCTTACGGGCCGGACGAGGTGCGGGTCGCCGTGCGGGCAACGGCGCTCAACCGCGCCGACCTCCTGCAGCGGCAGGGCCGCTATCCCGCCCCCGCGGGGGCGCCCGCCGACATCCCGGGCCTCGAGTTCGCGGGTGAGGTCGAGGTGGCCGGCGGCCGCGTCGCAAGCCTTCGTCCGGGCGACCGGGTCATGGGACTCCTCGGAGGAGGCGGCTACGCCACGAAGGTGGTCGTGAACGCGGGGTTGTGCGTTCGCATCCCGCCGCTCCTCTCGTGGGAGGAGGCCGCCGCGGTTCCCGAGGCGTTCATGACCGCGTTCGACGCGCTGTTCGAGCGCGGCCGAATGACGTCCGGCGAGACGGTGCTCGTGCACGCCGCGGCTTCCGGCGTCGGCACCGCGACGGCACAGATCGCCCGGAACTCGCTCGCCCGGGTGATCGGCCTGTCCCGCTCCCCCGAGAAGCGCCGGAGGCTCGCCGAACTCGGCCTCGACGGCGTCCTCGATCCCGGCGCTCCGGACCTCGCGGGCTCCATCCGGAGCGCGGCGGGGGGCGCGGTGGATCTCGTGGTGGACTTCCTCGGCGCCGCGTCCTGGCCGCTCAATCTCGAGGTCCTGCGCGAGCTCGGGCGGATCGTGCTCGTCGGCACGATGGGCGGGAGCCGCGTCGAAGCGGATCTGTCCGTGCTGATGCGCAAGCGGCTGACCGTCGTCGGCACGGTGCTCCGCGGCCGAGCGCTCGCCGAGAAGATCGCGCTCACCCTGGCGTTCGAGCGGGACGTGATGCCGCTCTTCGCCGGGGGACGCCTCCGGCCGCTCGTGGACCGTGTGTTGCCGCTCGAGGCGGCCGCGCTCGCCCACGCCGCCATGGAGGCGAACGAGAATTTCGGCAAGATCGTGCTCCGGGTCGCCTGACGGCCCCGCTGCCGGGAGTTCCCGCGTCCCCGGAGACGGGTTCTGTTACGATCCCCCCGTGCGTTCCGAACTGGCGTCCGCGCTCCGGGGGGAAGGGTTCCGTGGGGAACTCCTCGAGGAGGAACCTCTCGCGGCGCACACGACCTGGCGGATCGGGGGGCCGGCGGAGATCCTCGCGACCCCCGCGGATCGCGCCGACCTCGTCCTCGCCCTACGGTGGTCGGAATCCCGTGGGGTCCCGTGGCGAGTGCTGGGAAACGGATCGAACCTCCTCGTCCGCGACGAGGGGGTCAGAGGGGTCGTGCTGCGCGTTCGCGGGGCGCTCGCCGAACTCCGGGTGGAGGGATCCCGCGTGCTGGCGGGGGCGGGTGCTTCGCTGCCCGCGGCGGCGAATCTCGCGGCGTCGGCGGGACTCTCCGGGCTCGAATTCGCCGCAGGGATTCCCGGCACCGTCGGCGGGGCGCTGCGGATGAACGCCGGTTGGCACGAGCACGAGATCGGGAACGTGGTCGAGAGTGTGGAGTTCCTCGAGCCGGACGGCGACGTCGTCGCGTGCTCTCGCGAGGCGTGCGCTTTCGGCTACCGGACCAGCGTGCTTCGCGCTCGAGCGGGGATCGTCCTCGCCGCGACGCTGGCCCTGAGCGAAGACGACAAGGGGGCGATCCGCGAGCGGCTCGCCTCGTACGCCGCATCGCGGCGCGAGAACCAGCCCACCGACCTCCCCTCCTGCGGCTCGGTGTTCCTCAAGCCCGAGGGGGATTTCGCGGGCCGCCTCATCGAGCAGTGCTCTCTCAAGGGGCTTCGCGTCGGCGATCTCGAGGTATCGCGCAAGCATGCGAACTTCTTCGTCAACCTCGGGCGCGGGACCTCCGTGGACGCCCTCGATCTTGTAGCGCGCGTGGAAGCCGAGGTCCGCCGGCGCTTCGGCGTCGAGCTCGTCCGCGAGTTCGAGGTCTGGTAGGAACGCCCGTTCGGCGAGGGTTCCCGCGTCGCGACGAGTCAGTCCCGGTCCTCGCCGTCGCGCGACGGCGCGATTCGCGCCGGCGCATCTTCCTCGGTCAGGCTCCTCACCCTCTCGAGGAACGGCGCCTGCCGGTCGCCGTCCAGCAGGATCCGATCCGCCTCCTCGACGAGGAGTCCGTCGAACAGCGCCCGCTTCGCCTCGATCACGCGCCGGACGCGCTCCTCGATCGCCCCCCGGGTCACGAAGTGCAGCACCTGAACGCTCGCCCGCTGTCCGAGCCGGTGCACGCGGGAGATCCGCTGCTCGAGGACCGCGGGATTCCACGGAACCTCGAGGTTCACGACGATGGACGCCGCGTCCTGCAGGTTGAGGCCCAGCCCTCCGGCATCGGTCGAGAACAGCACGCGCAGATCGTGTTCCGAGCCGAAGGCGTCGAGCATCCGAACGCGCGCGGCGGCGTCGAGACCGCCGTGGAACACTCCCGCCCGCTCGCCGCGCCGGCCCAGCAGATCCCGCACGGCGAAGTGGGCGAGCCTGAGCATCCGCTCCCACTGGCTGAACACGACCACCTTCGCGTCGGACTGGTCGAGAAGGTCCTCGAGCACCCGGGCGAACTCCTCCAGCTTGGGCGACTGGATCGCCCGGAGATCCTCTCGCGTCGCGCACTTCCGGACGGCGAGTTTCCGCGCGGTCCGCTCCCACTCGTACTGCCCGAGCGCATTGCACAGGATCCTCATGCGGGTGAGCGCCTGCAGGAGCATGCGCAGCTCGCCCGGCCGGAGCGGACGATTCTTGGCGACGAGCGCCGCGACGCGCGCTGCCTCCCGCCGGTACGGGCGCCACTGGGCGGGCGACAGCTCCGTCCAGTAGGTTTGCTCGATGCGCGGGGGGAGCTGGTCGAGCACCGTCTTGCGCTCCCGGCGGATGAAGAGTCCCTCGAGCCGGCTCCGCAGCAGACCGAGATTCTCGTACGCCATCACGCGCCCGGTCGGGTCGGTGACCACGTGGAGCGGAAGGAACCTCCACCTCGGACCGAGAACGCGCGGGTGCAGGAACTCGACGAGCGAGTGCAGCTCCGCGAGACGATTTTCGAGGGGGGTACCGGTGAGCACGAACGCATACGGACTGTCGAGTCGCTTGACCGCCTTCGCCGTCTTGGTGTCCCAGTTCTTGATCCGCTGCGCCTCGTCGAGGATCACGAGGTCGGCGCGAGCGCCGCGGATCTCGTCGAGGTCGCGGAGCACCAGTTCGTAGTTCAGCACGAGGAACCCTTCGCGCCAGTCGCGGTAAGCCTCGAGGCGCGAGGCGAGGCCACCGTCCACGACGATGGCGCGCTCCCCGCACGCGCGCTCGATTTCCTGCTGCCACTGGTGCTTGAGCGAGGCGGGACAGACGACGAGGGCGCGTTCGGCGCCCGCCGCCTTCCTGAGGAGAAGGGCGGCGGCGACGGCCTGAACGGTCTTGCCGAGGCCCATGTCGTCCGCGAGGAACGCCCTCCCCCGCCGCGCGAGGTAATCGACCCCGTCCTCCTGGTAGGCGTGGAGCCGGAGACCGAGCGCGGGGACGACCTCGCGCCACAGATCCCCGCCGCGCGCGGCGGAGCGGAGTCGCGCGAAGGTCGCCTCGGCCTCGGCCGCTTCGGCGATCCTCGCCTCGACGGCGCGGTCGAGGTCGAGGACGAACCCGCGGCCCGCCGCGGCGGCGCTCGCCGCGTTCACGGCCCCCCTGGCCCACTCCGAGCGAATCGTCCCGGGCGGCGGCTCGCGAAGCCACCCATCGGCGTCGAAGTGCGACGCCACCTCCACCGGAACCGGCGCATCCGGCACGTCGACACGCACTTCACGGAGCGGGTCGGGAAGCCAGCGCGGCCACTCCCTGGGCTTCCACCACAAGGAAAGCACGCGGACGGGGTAACGCTTCCGCTTTCGCGAGAACCACCCGCGGACGCGCTCCGCATGCTTGCAGATCCCCAGTTCGTTCTTGGCGAAGTCCGGGCAGGAGCAGGACGGAAGATCTCCCTTCGCGCCGCGAAGCACGACGGTATAGGGAGCCTCCGGCTCCCGGCCTTCCACGAGAAAGCGCGGCGGCCCCCCCCTGCCCGAGATCCTGCGCACCCCGGCCCGCTCGCGCCGCGCGCGCTTGCGCCGCGCGGCGATCTCCTCGTCCTTCGACTGAAGGATCCGTTCCTCGAACGTGGGCGCCCCGTCCGCCACCCCCGCAAGAAGCGTCCCGGTGGAAAGCGGCGCCGGCGTCACGATCCTCCCGTACCCGCGCGCGGTCCGGCCGCCGCGCTCATATGAACGCCGCTTTCCGGTCCGCGCGGCGCGCGCGAACCGCGGAAAGCGGAGCGCCTCCACGGCGGCGACCGCGTGCTTGCAGACCGGGCCCCAGTCGAAAGGGCACGTGCAACGGCTCATGAGCAAGCCGCCCGCCGCGGCCACCTCGACGCGGCAAGGAATCGGGCCGGAATCGCGGACGCTCGCCTCGAGCGACCTGCCGTCCGGATCGAGACGGAGCGACAGGACCCGGCCGAGGAGGGCGGTCTCGCGGCCGCTCCTCGCGACGCGCCTCCCCGCCCACCGCTCGAGATCGGTGGAAAGCAGCGCCGGATCGACGGATGCGGGCGGCAACAACCGCCGCATGCGCTCCGACTTCCTTCGGGCCACGCCGCCCCTCCTCCCCCCTCCTCCGGCACGAGTCCGTGAACCGGAAGCGGGGTCCCAAACTCGATAGTGTGCTCCAGCCACACCCCGGCGCGCAAACACCTCGCGATGCCTCCTCGAGGGAAACGGCCCCGTTCCGGGGTATGCTGAAGGCGCGGCGCCGCCGGGGAATCTCGCGCGGCGCACGGAGGAGCCGCCATGAGTCAGGTGCGAATCGGCGAGGTCGTGATCGGCGACGGTGAGCCCCTCGCGCTCATTTCCGGCCCCTGCGTGCTCGAGGACGCGGACCTCGCGCTCAGGATCGCGGAGACGCTCAAGAAGGAGACCGCGAAGCGCGGCTTCGGCTACGTGTTCAAGGCGTCCTATGAGAAGGACAACCGCGGCAAGCCAACGGGGTTCAACGGGCCGGGGCTCGACGAAGGGCTCGAGCTTCTCGCGCGCATCAAGCGCGAGATCGGCGTTCCCGTCCTCTCCGACGTGCACCGCGAGACCGACGTGGACGCGGCGGCCGAGGTGCTCGACGTGCTGCAGATCCCGGCGTACCTGTGCCAGCAGACGAGCCTGGTGATCAAGGTCGGCGAGGCGGGCAAGCCGGTCAACGTGAAGAAGGGGCAGTTCCTGGCCCCCGAGGACATGAAAAGCGCGGTGGACAAGCTCCACTACACCGGCAACCGTCAGGTTCTGCTCACCGACCGGGGCACCTGTTTCGGCTATCACCGCCTCGTGTTCGACGTGCGCGGCGTCCAGATCATGAAGGAGCTGGGCTGCCCGGTCGTGGTGGACCCGACCCACATCGTGCGGATCTACGGCCGCCCGTCGAGCGACCCCGCGGGCGGAGAGCCGCAATTCGCCCACGTGCTCGCGCGAGCCGGGGTCGCCGCCGGCGCCAACGCGCTGTTCATCGAAACGCACCCCGATCCCTTCAAGGCCGCCTGCGACGCCGCGAGCATGATCCGCCTCGGCGACCAGTTGCCTCAGCTCCTCGACCAGGTGCGGCCGCTCGCGGAAGCGGTGCGACAGTTGGGGCTGGCTTAGTTTCTTCCGGATTCCGGAAGGAACAGGAACCGAATCCCTACCCGACGGATCCCGATCCCCACCCGACGCGGAGTTCCGGGGATTTCATCCCCGGACCCCTGGCAACCACCGTTTGCAGGGATCGGCGGACCGATCCCCGCAAACGGTGGTTTCTGCTTGCAAGCCCGACCCGAGCGGGGTTTCGACTCCGGACTCTCGAGTGGAAACCTCGATTGCAAGCGGGGTTCGAACTCCGGACTCTGAAGTGGAAACCTCGATTACGGACGGCGGTCCGCCGCCGTTCGTCATCGAGGTTGCGCGGGCGTTCGCCCGCGGAGGAGAAAAATCCGGATTCGTACACGAAGAAGCGCAGGCCCACCCCGACGAATCCCGATCCCCACCCGACGCGGAGTTCCGGGGATTTCATCCCCGGACCCCTGGCAACCACCGTTTGCGGGGATCGGCGGACCGATCCCCGCAAACGGTGGTTTCTGCTCGCATACCCGACCCGAGCGGGGTTTCGACTCCGGACTCTCGAGTGGAAACCTCGATTGCAAGCGGGGTTCGAACTCCGGACTCTGAAGTGGAAACCTCCGTTACGGACGGCAGTCCGCTGCCGTTCGTAATGGAGGTTGCGCGGGCGTTCGCCCGCGGAGGAGAAAAATCCGGATTCGTACACGACGAATAGCAGGCCTTGCCCGACGGATTCCAATCCCCACCCGACGCGGAGTTCCGGGAGTTACCCCACGGAACCACATCCATCCGTCACCGCCACGCTGTCCTTTCCCCCCGCGATCGGGGTCGCGGGAGCCGGCGCCTCGGCCGCGGCGAAGGCGATCCGCGCCCGGATCTCGGCCGCGCGAAGCCAGGCGACGCCGAACCATCCGACCTGAGCCAGCAAGGCCGAGGGCCACGTCCCATGTCCCGCCGCGCCGGCGAGGAAGATGCCGAGGAACGCAACCGCCGCGTCGAGAAGGAGGAACAAAGCCCCGATGGCGTGCGCGCCGGGGAAGCGGCGCCACGACAGAACCACCGCGGCGAGGAACCCCTGGAAAAACCATTCTTCCGGCCGGACCTCGAGAATCGCGAAGGCGAACCCGAGAACGGTTCGGGCGTGGACGATCGCGGCAAAAAGGATCGCGGCGCTGAGGGCGATGCCGGTCCAGAACACTCCCGCCCCCGAGGGCTCGCGTACCGCCGCCGCGACCCCCCGCAAGACTCCCGCCGCGAGAAGCCCCACCACCGCGGCGTAGAGCCCCCCGGTAGGGCGCGAAGAAGGAGCGGGAGGAATCGCCGCGCCCCCGCGCCCCAGAATCCGCGCCAGGGACTCTCACCCTCCCCCCACAGCACCCCCTGGGCGCCGCCGAGCAAGAGGAGGGCAAGAGGAAGGAACACGAGGGCGAGCGGGGCGGCGGTCGCGAAGACCGTTCCCGGTAATTGCGGCAGCGTGCGAGACAGTTCCTCGAAGACGGCGACCCCACCGTCCGCCGCGAGGTGGGCCGCTCCGGGGTGCCGGTCGAGCGCCCCGTGAAGCGCGGAGGAGAGCGGCGCCGAAGCGAGCCAGGCGAACGCGACGGCGGCGGCGTAGAAATGGACCGCCGCGACGATCGACGCGTGAGCGCCCCGGAACCCCTCCCGCAACGAGCGAACGAAGGAGTTCACGCTCGCCTCACGACGCCGCGAGCAGCGCCGAGAAAAAGGCCTCGAGCGCCCGCCGCGCCCGCGCGGCCAGCGCCGACGCGGCGCGTGGGTTTCGCTCGTCCCGCCACCCGTTGTCGAGCCGGTACCGCTCCAGCACGACCTGCTCTTCCGGATCGATCTCGACGGAGGTCGCCTTCTTTCCGGGATACCTGAAGACCCTCGGCGTCTCGACGCCGTCCCAGGCTTCCGTGCGCGACGATCCGTCCGAGAATTCGACCCGGACCTCGACCGGCAACACGAGCGCGCCGTCGCGCACGACCCAGACCTCCGCCTCGAGGGGAGGCTCCACGTCCTTCCCCTTCTTGCCCCCCTCAACGAACGCGGGAGGGGTCGTCGAGAAATCGTATCCCTCGAGCGGCCCGTCCTTGGCGTTCCGGACGGCCAGCACCCGGTGATTGACGGTGTCGGTCGTCTCGAGGAGCCGCCGCGCGAGCCCTTCCGCCGGCTCCCCCATCACCGCGCGGACGACGGCGAGAAAATCGCCGGTGGTCGGGTGCCGGAAACGCGCCTCCGCGAAGAAATCCCGCAGGAGCCGATCGACGGCCGGGGTGCCGTGGAGGCGTTCGAGTGTCGCGAGGAGAACCGCGGGCTTGCAGTAACTCATCGAACCGTAAACGCCGAAGTCGGGATAGTCCCAGGATCGCCGGAGAACGGTGGCAGCGTCCGCGGCGAAGAGGTAGCCGATCCGCTGCATCGCAAGGTCTCCCAGCGAGAAGCCGAGGACCCCCTCGAAGAGCGAACGGTCCGCCCCGAACCAGGCGTCGACCGTTCGCATCTCGCAGTAGGTGGCGATCCCCTCGTCGAGCCACGCCTCCTCGAACTCGTTGCTGGCGCTCATCCCGTACCAGTATTGATGGGCGACCTCGTGCACGACCGCCAGTTCCGGCAAGCGCACCCGCCCCGGGATCACCGGGCTCGCAAGCCCCGTGACCAGAGTCGGATACTCCATCCCTCCCGCCCCCTGGCCCTCCGCCGGAGGGTCGACGATCGTCAGGACGGAGTACGGGTACGCACCGACCGATCGGTCGAGAAATTCGAGGGCCCGCCGGGCCGCGTCGAAATAGCGGCGGACCGAGGAGGTGTTCTCGGGCTGCATCAGCACCCGCAGCGTCACGCCGCGCCATGTCTCCAAGCGCTCGACGAACAGCGGGGAGGCGGTCCAGGCGAAGTCGTGGACGTCCTCCGCGTGGCAGAGCACGATCTTGCGGCCGGGCTTCCCCGGACGCTCCGCCCAGACGACCCCGGTCGCGCCGACGACGTAATCGTCCGGCACGTCGATTGCGACGTCGTACACGCCGAAGTCCGAGAAGAACTCCGAGGCGTAGTGGAACGAGTGGCAGTTCCAGCCTTTCGCTCCTTCCCACACGCCGAGTTTCGGGAACCACTGTCCCGCCATGTGGAACCGCCCGGCCCAGCCGGTGCGTGCGAACACCTTGGGGAGCTTCACCTCGAACGACGCCCGCACCTCGATCTCGCCCCCCGGGGGAACCGGCGCCGGAAGCGCCGCCCGCATCACGGTCCGGTCCGGGCCCGGGAATCCCTGCTTCAGCGGAATCTCGCGACCGCCCTCGACGAATGCCAGCGAGGAGACGACGACGTACCCCAAGTTCTGCTCGTCGAACCGGAACCCGCGATGCCCGCCTCCCGACTCCTTCATGAACAGCGTCGCGTCGTTGGCGAAGCCGTTCATGTAGAGGTGGAATGCCAGCTCGGTGGCCGGGACGCCGGTGAGGTTCCTCCACCGGATCGTCTCGGTCCCGCGAAGTTCGTGCGCGTCCGCGTCGAGGCTGACCTCGATCCGGTAGCTCGCGTTACGCGGCGAGAGCGGCTCCCTGAACAGGACGGGAGGGTGGTCCGCCTCGGCAGCGAACGCGGGCAAGGAGAGCAACGTCAGCGCAGCGAGGAGGCGAAGGAGGGGGGCCACGCCGCGGGCCTAGGCCGGGAACCGCGCGCCGGACGTCGCGGTCGAGCCGCCGGCCGGCGCGAGGTGCCGCTCCACCGCCGCGCGCGCGAACGCGACGTGATCGGCGAGAAGGGACGCGGAATAATCCTTCGGAGCGAAGACGACCATCCAGAGCGAGCGCGTCGCCTCCGTGACCGAGGTCCTGAGCGAGTCCGACGAGGGATTGCCGAACGCCCCCTCGTCGTCCGCGAGGGCGGGGCGCCCCTCGAGATGAACGTCGTCCTTGCGGATCCCCTGAAAGGACTCCCGCGGCAGGCCCCGCCGGAGCACGACCCGGCCGCGAATCCTGGCGACATCGTACAGGCCGATCGGCAGGAGGAACCGGAGAGAGCAGAGGTTGCAGACGTCCACCGCGTTCAGGATCACCGGTAGCGGCTTGCCTAGCAGGATGCGGCGCAGGAGCGCCTCGGACGACGGACGCGTGCGAGTCGGGTCGATTCCGAAGGCCCGGTAAAGATCGCGTGCCGCGGCGAGCCCCCCGATCTGAGCCGGACTCTTCCCGGCGTGCCGTTCCGCGAGCTCCGCGCGGAGCGCTTCGGTCTCCGCCCGGAGCGCCTCCGCGGCGGGGCGAACTTCCACGGGCTCCCCCCGAACCAGACCGAGGCGGACGACCGAGCCGAGCTCCGGATCGACCGCGAAGGGAACCGGTGCCGGCTCTCGGGAATCGGTCATGCGTCCCTCGGCGGCCAGTATAGTAGAGTTCCTTCCCGGTCCGTCTCCGCGGAGCGCGCACTCGATCGCCGGGACCGACCGCCGAGGTGCCCATGCCGACGTCCGGAACGACCGGCGACGGCGGAGCCGGGAACGATGCCCGTTTCCGTTCCGCCGCCGAGATCGAATCTCTCGCCAGGGAAGCCGCCCCCCTGGCGCGCTCGGATCCGAAACGGTTGTCGGAGAGGCTCGCCGCGCTCTCGCTGCGGGACCAGGTGGAACTGGCGCTGCGCCTCCCGGCCAGGGAGCGGCTCGAGATCCTCCTCCACGCTCCCGCCCCGATGAAGCTGGTCCGCGCGATCCCCGACTTCGAGGTGTACCTCGCCGTTCGCGAGGTGGGCCCGCTGGACGCGCTGCCGCTCCTCGCCCTCGCCTCCGCGCCGCAGCTGCTGCACTTGCTCGACCTCGAGGGCTGGCGAGGCGATCGGTTCGACGCCGCGCGGGCGGGGGCGTGGGCGGCCTTGCTCCTGGAGGCGGGAGAGTCTGCCGCCACCCGCTTTCTCAGGCACGCCGACGACGAGCTGATCGTCCTGTTGTTCACGAAGTGGGCCGGGATCGAGCCGATCGTCCCCGAGGACGGCTATGACCGCGGGGGGAGCGGAGAGACCGAGGCGGGCACGGAGTTCGGGTTCGTCTCTCCCGACGGGAACCACCGGTTCCGCCCGATCGTCCCCGAGCACGCCTCCGCGGTCCGCCGCCTCGCGGAGATCCTCTTCCACGATCGGCGAGAACGCTACACGCGCCTCGTCTGGGCGACGGAGTCGGAGATCGACGCGCAGGTCGAGGAGGAGGCACACCGCTGGCGGCAGAGCCGGCTCGAGGAGCACGGCTTTCCTTCTCTGGACGAGGCCCTGGCGCTGTACTCCCCGCCGCAAGGAATCGAGGTGGACGCGGAGGACGTGCTGCCGCCCGGGCTGCACGAGCACCTCGCGCCGAGGGCGGCGATCCGCGTGATCGGCGAGAAGGGGGTGCTCGCCCCCGCGATGGACCTGCTCCCGCCATCGGCGCGCGAGAGCGTTCTCTTTCAGGCCGCCTCGCTGGCGAACTACCTGCTCGTGGCGGACGGCGGAGACGCCGGCGATCCCGAGGCGCACCGCACCGCGATCGAGAAGGAGGCTGCCTACATCGGAATCGCGCTCGAGGCGCGCGACGCGCGCGACCCGGCGACCGCCGGTGCGGTGCTCGTGCGGGTTCCGCTCAAGGAACTCTTCAGGGAGGGGTACGAGCGGGTCGCGGAGATTCGCCGCCGTGCGTTCGGCCTGCTGCGCGACGGCTGGGCCGCGACCCATCCCGGTGCCGCCGATCTTCTCGACGCCCCGATCCTTCCGCGACTGCGCGCGCTTCTCGAACCGCATCCCCTGTACTGGGACCCGTCCGCCGAGGGCGGGCGTGCCCTGAGGGAGTTCCGCACCCTCCCGGAGGTCGAGGAGACGCGCGTCGCGGTCGAACTGGCGGAGATTCTCGGCCGGATCTTCGTCGAGCGTCTCGGCCTGCGCGTCGCCGACGTGATCGAGGAGAGCCGGGGCGCGGCGGCGGGACCGGCGCGCTTCAGCACGATCCTCCTCACGGCGCTCGCCTGGCACTCGCTTCGCGGGGAGCCGAAGGTCGAGGCGCTTCCCGCCGAGGTGGCGGTCGAGTTTCTCGAGAAGGTGGCTTCGCGCCGGTCGGCGGCGCCCAAGGCGCCCCGCGCCGCGCTCGACGCGCTGGTCGCGCGGCTCGCCTCGGAGGCGCAGCTCGACCCGCGGGAGACCGCGGAACTGCTTGCGTTCGGGATCGCCTGCCTCGACCGGCTCGACGAGGAGTGCGGGAATCTCGACCCCGCGATCCCGCCCGACGCGAGGTTCGTCTCCTGCGTGCTGCTATCATGACGAGGACGATTCCCGAGAGGTGACCATGCCCGACGACACGCCCCTGAAATCCGCCTACGATCTGGCGATGGAGCGGCTCCGCCGCAAGGATCGCGAGGAAGGGCTCGAGGAGTCGAAGCCGCTGACCGAAGCGCAGAAGCAGCGGATCTCGGAGCTTCGGCGCGACGCCAACGCGAAGCTGGCCGAGATCGAGATCCTTCACCGGAAGGATCTCGAGGCGGCGGGCGGGGATCCCGAAAAACTCCGGGATCTGGAAAAGAAACAGCAGATCGACCGGGGGCGGGTCGAGTCGAGGCTCGAGAGTGCCCTCGAGAAGGTTCGCCGAGACGACTGACCGCCCGGGCCGCGGAAACGCGCCGCGTCAGGCCGGGGTCCGCTCCTCCCACACCCGACAGAGGTGAACGAGCACCTCGACCGCCTTGTGCATGTCCTGGAAGGAGATCCACTCGAGCCGCGAGTGGAAGTTGTGCTCTCCCGCGAACAGGTTCGGCGTGGGAAGCCCCATGAAGCACAGCCGCGACCCGTCGGTCCCGCCGCGAATCGGGTGCGTTCTCGGGGAGAGTCCCGCCCTGCGGATCGCCTCGTTGGCGTTCTCGACCGTCTCCGGATACCGGTCGAGTACTTCCTTCATGTTCCGGTACGACTCGTCGATCTTGATCTCGACCGAGGCGTTCGGGTAGGCGGCGACGGTCTCCCTCGCGAGTTTCTCGAGGAAGTCCTCCTTCTCCTTCAGTCCCGCGGTGACGAAATCGCGGATCAGGAGCTTCACCGAGGTGCGATCCACCGCCGCCTGCATCACGTAAGGATGGACGTACCCCTCGTAGTCCGCGGTGGTCTCCGGCGACAACCGGCCCTTCGGAAGCCGGTTGATGAAGTCCGCCGCGATCTTGATGGCGTTGATCATCTTCCCCTTCGCGAGGCCCGGATGCGTGTTGAATCCCTGGAACGTCACGGTCATGGAGTCGGCGGAGAACGTCTCCATCTCGACCTCACCCAGGGTTTCCCCGTCCACGGTGTACGCGTACCTCGCCCCGAAGCGCTCGACGTCGAAGTGCTTCGTGCCGTTACCCACCTCCTCGTCGGGAGTGAAAGCGATCCGGATCTTTCCGTGAGGGATCTCGGGGTGGGCGACGAGGTACTCGGCGACCGCGACGATCTCGGCGACCCCGGCCTTGTTGTCGGCGCCGAGGAGGGTCGTGCCGGAGGCGGTGATGATGTCGTTGCCGAGCTGACCTTGGAGCAACGGGTTGTCCGCGAGACGGATGACCTGGGACGGATCGTCCGGCAGCACCAGGTCACGGCCGTCGTACTTCTCGTGCACGATCGGCTTAACCCCCTCGCCGCTCACCTCGGGCGACGTGTCCACGTGGGCGATGAGGCCGAGGACCGGCACGCCGGGCTTCCTCGTCGTCGCGAGAACGGTGCCGAACACGTACCCGTGCTCGTCCATCGTGGCGTCCTCGACGCCGACCGCCCGGAGCTCGTCGACGAGCAGCCGCAGGAGATCGAGCTGCTTCGGGGTGGAAGGAAAAGCCTCCGAGTCCTCCTCGGACCGGGTGTCGATGGTCACGTAGCGGAGGAATCGCTCGACGCAGCTGCTCCGGATCTCGCTCTTCAAACTCACGGGAACCTCCTGGGCCCACGGCGCCGCCCGCGGACCCTTGAACGCTTCGACAGGATGAGGATCCACGCTAGCCGAGACGGCGCGGCGGTGCAAGATGAACCGGAGACCCCTTGTCAGCCGTGCGGTGCTGCGCTAGCATTCCGCGTCGCCGCGGGTCCCTCGCCCGACAGCGACCCTGGGAGCTCCCGAATGGTGCGTGCCCTGGGTGTGATTCCCGCGCGTTTCGCATCCACCCGTTTCCCCGGCAAACCTCTCGCCCCCCTCGGCGGCCGAACGCTGCTCGAGCGGGTCTGGCGGCGGGCGAGCGAGGCGCGCCGGATCGAGCGGCTGGTGGTGGCGACCGACGACGAGCGGATCGCGGAGGCGTGCCGCTCCTTCGGCGCCGAGGCGCTCATGACTTCCCCCGACCACGCGTCGGGCACCGACCGCGTGGCCGAGATCGCGCTCCGGCTCGACCGGTTCTTCGGCGTGCTGGTCAACATCCAGGGGGACGAGCCGTTCGTGACGCCGACCTGCCTCGACCGGCTGGTGGACGCGTTCGACGTGGAGCGGCCGCCCGAGATGGCCACCCTCGCCGAGCCGCTCGCCGACGCCGGCGAGCTGTTCGACCCGAACGTCGTCAAGGTGGTGACGGCGCTCGACGGCCGCGCCTTGTACTTCTCCCGGGCCCCGATCCCGTATCACCGGGGGAGCGCCACGCGCCTCGCCGCGGACTTCCGCGAGGCGCTCTCCGAGCGGCCGGGGGGGCTTTCCGGCTACCGCAAGCATCAAGGGATCTACGCCTACCGGCGCGAGACCCTCCTGGCGTTGACGCGGCTCCGCCCCTCGCCGCTCGAGAGGGAAGAGGGGCTCGAGCAGCTTCGCGCGCTTCAGGCGGGGCTCGCGATCCGCGTCCTGGATTCCGATTTCCACTCCGTGGCCGTCGACACCCCCGAGGATCTAGCCCGGGCGGCGTCGCTGCTCGCGGAGGCTCGAGAGCCATAAACATGATGAAAAACAAGCGCGGCACCAAGTACATCTTCGTGACCGGCGGCGTGGTCTCTTCGCTCGGGAAGGGGCTTGCGGCGGCCTCGATCGGGCGGATTCTCGAGGGGCGCGGCTTCAAGGTCACGCTGCAGAAACTCGACCCGTACATCAACGTCGATCCGGGCACCATGAGCCCGTTCCAGCATGGAGAGGTGTTCGTCACCGACGACGGGACGGAGACCGACCTGGACCTGGGGCATTACGAGCGCTTCACCTCCATGGTCGCCAACCGCAACAGCAACTTCACAACCGGCAAGATCTACGCCAAGGTCATCGAGAAGGAGCGGCGGGGGGACTATCTCGGCGCGACGGTGCAGGTCATCCCCCACATCACCGACGAGATCAAGGAGTCGATCCTCACGGTGTCGGGGGGATACGACATCCAGATGGTGGAGATCGGCGGAACCGTCGGCGACATCGAGTCGCTCCCGTTCCTCGAGGCGATCCGGCAGTTTCGGCTCGACGTGGGGCGCAACAACGCCATCTTCGTTCACCTCACCCTGGTCCCGTGGATCGCCGCCGCGGGCGAGCTCAAGACCAAGCCGACCCAGCACTCCGTCCGCGATCTGCGCGCCATCGGGATTCAGCCCGACCTGCTGCTGTGCCGGTCCGACCGGCCGGTACCGCCGGAGCTCAAGCGGAAGATCGCGCTCTTCTGCAACGTCTCCGAGGACGCGGTGATCAGCGCGCGCGATGTCGAGACGATCTACGAGGTGCCGCTCGCGCTGTCCGGCGAGGGGATCGACGAGATCATCATGAAATTCCTCGACCTCCCCTACCGGCCCAGGAACCTGAAGGCCTGGGAGGACCTGCTGGACCGGATCCGGCATCCGGCCGACGAGGTGACGATCGGCATCGTGGGCAAGTACGTCGCCTACGAGGATTCCTACAAGTCCCTGAACGAGGCGCTCCTCCACGGCGGCGTCGCCTCGAACCTGAGGGTCCAGATCCGGTGGATCGAGGCCGAGGACATGGTCAACGGGAAGCTCGAGTCGGAGCTCGAGAGGGTGGACGGGATCCTCGTCCCCGGCGGGTTCGGGGTGCGCGGGGTGGCCGGGATGGTCGAGGCGATCCGGTACTCGCGCGAGCGCAAGATCCCGTTCTTCGGCATCTGCCTGGGCCTTCAGTGCGCGATCATCGAGTGCGCCCGCAACTTGTGCGGCCTCGACGGGGCGGACTCCACCGAGTTCAACGAGGGGACGCCGCACCGGGTCATCTACAAGCTTCGCGATCTCCTCGGGGTGGAAGAGATGGGAGGGACGATGCGGCTCGGGTCGTATCCCGCGGACCTCGCCGCCGGCTCGTTCGCGCACGCCGCCTACGGCGCGGCGAGAATCGGAGAACGGCACCGCCACCGCTACGAGGTCAACCAGGAGTTCATTCCCCGGCTCGAGGCCGCGGGTCTCAAGGTGAGCGGCCGGTCGCCCGACGGAAAGTTCGTCGAGATCATCGAGTATGCCGACCACCCCTGGTTCCTCGCCTGCCAGTTCCACCCGGAGTACAAGTCCCGCCCGCTCGACCCGCACCCGCTCTTCCGCGAGTTCGTCGCCGCCTCGTACCGCCACCGCCAGACCCGCCGCGGCCTGGCGGCGACGGCCGTTCCGGTGGCGACGGCCGGCGACTCGGGGCGCTGACGGGACCGTTCAGGGAGGGACACGTGGCGGCCCATCCGACCGCGGGTTTCGGGATCGTGGCCGGTGCACCGCGTCGGTTCGGGAGACGGGCTCACGTCGTCGGCCCCCCCGCGTTGATCCTCGCCACCTGGGCTATCATGCCGGGCCTGGAGGTGGAACCGTGGCGCGAGAGTCCGCCCGCCGCGTTCTCGAGATAGAGGCTCAGGCGATCGCCGACCTGGCGGACCGTCTCGACGAGAGCTTCGACCGGGCCGTCGAGATGCTGGCGGAGTGCCGGGGCCGGATCGTCGTCACCGGCATGGGGAAGTCGGGGATCATCGCCCAGAAGATCGCCGCCACGCTCTCCTCCACCGGTACCCCCGCCTACTTCATGCACCCCGCCGAAGCGATCCACGGCGACCTCGGGATGATCGTGGCGGGGGACGTCGTGCTCGCCCTGTCGAATTCCGGAGAGACCGAGGAGATCGTCCGCCTGCTCGAGTTTCTCAGGCGGCTCGGCGCCTCCCTGGTCGCGATGAGCGGCGGCCCGGAATCCACCCTGGCGCGGCACGCCGACGTCCACCTCGACGTCGGCGTCCGCCGCGAAGCCGGAAGCCTCGAGTTCGTGCCGACCGCTTCCACGACCGCCGCCCTCGCGATGGGGGACGCGCTGGCGGTGGCCTGCTACGAGCGGCGCGGGTTCTCGGCAGGCGATTTCGTCCGCTATCACCCGGGCGGAAACCTCGCCCGGAAACTGTTGACGATCGCCGAGGTGATGCATTCGGGGGACGCGCTTCCCGCCGTCTCCCTGTCCACCCTGCTCAAGGAGACGATCCGGGTCATGTCGGAGAAGCGGCTCGGGATGACCTGCGTCTTGAACGACGAACGGCGTCTGGCCGGCGTCGTGACCGACGGGGATCTGAGGCGGTTCATGCTGCGCGCGGAGCGTCCGCTCGAGGGGACCGCCGGCGATGCGATGACCCGTTCGCCGGTGACGTTGGGGCCGGGCGGGCTGGCGACGGAAGCGCTACGACTCATGGAGGAGCGGAGGATCACGTCGTTGCCGGTCGTGGACGAGGAGCGCCGCGTGCTCGGCGTGGTCCACCTGCACGACCTGTGGAGAACGCAGCTGTTCTGACGCGGTCGAGGAGCGGTGCCGGACCATGAAGGACGTTCCGCGGGAGATCGTGGCGAGGGCGGAGAAGATTCGCCTGGTCCTTCTCGACGTGGACGGCGTGCTGACGGACGGAAGACTCCTGCAGTTCTCCGACGGAACCGAGGGGCGCGCCTTCCACGTACGGGACGGGTACGGGATCAAGATGGGCCAGAGGCTCGGCCTCGTGTTCGGGATTCTCTCGGGGCGCGCGTCGAAGGTGGCCGAGGCGCGGGCGGCGGAGCTGGGGATCCTGGAGGTCCACGTCGGCGTGATGGAGAAGGAGGCCCGCTACGACGAGATCGTCGCGCGTCTGGGCGTGCCCGACGAGGCGGTGTGTTATATGGGAGACGATCTGGTGGACGTGCCGGTGTTCCGGCGGGTCGGCCTCGGCGTGGCGCCGGCGCAGTCGTCCGATGAAGCGGCGATGGCCGCGCACTGGATTACCGAGCGCTCCGGCGGAGACGGCGCGGTCCGCGAGTTGATCACGCTGATCCTCGAGGCCCAGGAGAAATGGGAAGGGATTTCGGGAACGTACTTCAAGACGCGGTGAGGCGGACATGCGGCTGCTGGTGATTCTGCTGACGATCATGCTGCTCGTGAACATCCTGGGGTTCGTGCTCACGAACCTCGAGACGAAGGTCGAGGTGACGGTCTGGAAGACCCAGCACCGCGACGTACCGCTGTTCGCGGTGGTGATCCTGTCGGTCCTCGCGGGGATCGTGTACTCGGGGGTGATCGCCGTCGCCGAAGGGGCGAACCTGAGGTTCGAGAATCACCGGCTCCGGCGGGACCTCCAGAAGATCGAGGCGGAACTGAACTATCTGCGGACCCAGCCCGTCATCACCGGCCGCCGGGCCGAGCCCGACGCGATCCAGGAGCCGTCCGGGCCCGGCGGTTTCCGGTCGCCGGACGCGAACGACGAGGCGGGCTCGCCCCCCGCCAGCGCGCCAGTCTACGACGCCGAAGCGGTCTGGGACGACAGCCGCGGCGACGACCCGTATTCGGGCGGTCGTGCCGTTTAGGCGCGAGTCCGACACCCGAGCGGATTCGACCTCGGGGACGAGATTCTAGGAAGACCGGCGAAGCTCCGACATCTGGTCGTGAAGCGCCTTGACGCGCGCCTCGCCGATCTGGGGCTTCAGCATCTCGAACTCACGATCGAGCAGCCGCTCGAGGCGGGACCACGGCTCGCGAACCCTGCGTTGGCGGATCCCCTTCTTGAGCCCCTCCGGGTCCCAGGTGCCGTCGGGAAGCAACCGGCTCGTCTCGAACAGTTCGCCGAGCCCTTCTCCGAGGTCCCCGCGACAGGCCTGGATGAAATTCGCGGTGGCGGCGCCCACCTCCGCGCGGATGGCGCGGTAGAGCACCCGGTGCAGTTGATTGAAACGAACGATCGCCCCCTCGAGGTCCACGATCGGATCCTCGGAGGGTTCCTGCGGGGAAGGCTCGGCCGGCGCGACGTCCGTCGCCCGAACCTCGGCCGGCTCCGCCACCGCCGTCGGGGCCTCGGCCGTCGCGACCTCCGCCGTCGAAACCTCGGAGGGCGCGACATCCGTCGCCGCGAAATCGCAGGGGTCGGCGCTCTCGTCCGACGACGCCGCCGCGACGGTCTCGTCGGCCGGTCTCTCGAGCTCGTCCGTCCCGGGAGGCGCCATCTCGAAAGCCGGCTCGGTACCGGAGGACGGGGCGCCCTCGAAATCCGAAACTTCCGGGATGGATTCTCCGATCTCGAATTCGCGGCCGCCGGCGACGTCGGCGTCGCGCATCTCTTCAAACGCCATTTCCGCGCCGCTGCCCGGCTCCGCAAGCTCGAAATCCGCCGCCTCTCCGGCGGATCGGGAAAGACCGAGAGCGGCCTCGACCTCCTCCCGCGTGAGGACCAGCGTCGCATCCGCCGGCGAGTCGACCGCGGGCACGGCGTCGTCCGTCGCGACATTCTTCCCGGCGGCCGCTTCTTCCTCGGCTGCCGATGCTTCCGGGCGCGGAGGAGCCGGGAAGGCTTCCGCCGTGAGCCGCCAGGGCTCGGACACCACCTCCGCCGCTTCCCCCTCCGCAGCGGCCACCGGGAGCGCGTGGGACACGTCTCCCGCCGGCGGCGCCTCGTCCATGGACGACTCGGCCGGAGCGGGCTCGAACGATGGAGACACTGCCACCGCTTCGGGCGGAGCCTCGGTGGGCGGAATCCCCTCGAACGCCCCGAGGATCTCGGTTTCGCCGGAAGGCTCCGCCACCGGGACCGCAGACGACGTCTCGTCGTCGGGGAGGCTCTCGGGAGCTTCCTCGACCGGCGCGTCCGCCACGTCCGCCGCGGCAACCTCCACGATGGCCCCGAGAAGACGCAGGGACCAGAGAATCTGGCAGACGCGGAAGTCGCCGAGCGACGCACGGCGGCAGATCTCGATCACGCTCTTCGGCTCGCCGAGGCAGGAAACGACCTCCCATTCGTCGGCACCCACCTTCATCCGGTCCAGGATGTCGAGGTATTCCGAGGTCAGCCCGAGCCGCGTCCGCGGCGACCCGCCGCACCCTTCCCTGACGCGGGTCCAGGAGGTCACCCGGCGGATCCCTTCGGCCACCAGGTCCTCGAGACTCATCTCGAGGACGATGTCCTCGATGGTGGGAAGCTCGCCCGGCACGAACGCATACTCCCCGTCCTCCCAGCGGAAGGTGTCGCAGACGATCTCGCTGAGTTGCTCGCGCACCATCTCGCGCAGGTCCCGCTCGTCCAGAACCCCCATCTCGAGGAGAATCGTGCCGACCCGCTTGTTGCTCAGGAGCCGCTTCGCGGTTTCCTCCCGGTCCCGGATGGAGATCACGCCGCGGCGAAGCAGGTGCGACACGAGCCCGTCGTCGATGCTGTTGCTCGTGGCGAAAATGCAACGCCCCTCGCGAAGGTGGAAGGTCCGCTCCGCCGTTCCCCGCGTGACGTGAAGGACGCCGGTCTCGCCGGACCGACACAGGCGCACGAGCGCCTCCACGATCCCGCCGCGGCCGAGCCGTCCCTCGAGCGAGGCGCCCCCCGAAGCCGATTCCGCGGCGCCTTCCGCGTCCTCCACGGCACCGAGCACGCTGAGGGCCCAGAGCGCCTGGTGGATTTCGAAGTTCGAAACGTAGATCTCGCCGCACAAGGTCGCGATGGAGGCGCTTCCGTGCTGCAGCTGCTGCAGGAGGAGCCGTTCCCCGTCGGTCAGGGCGAGCCCCTCCACGATTTCAGCCGAGCCGGCGGACAGGGCGAATCGCTGCCTCGGACCGCCGATGCTCCTCCGGATACGCGTGAACGAGCGGACCCGCCTGATCCCCTGCAACAGGATCTCGCCGGTCCTCATCCCGAGCGTGACGACCTCCTGGGTCGGAAGGGGTCCCTCGTCGAAACGGTAGGCGCCCTCCTCCCAGGTGAACAACCCGAGCACGATCTCCCGCACCTGCGCGATGACGCCGCGCACGAGATCCTCGGGCCTCAAGTGTCCCATCTCGACCAGCAGCGTCCCGAGGCGCTTCCCGAGGTACAGCTTCGCGATGGCGTCCTCGAGCTGCTCGAGGTCCACGAGCCCGTCACGAAGAAGCAGCTCCCCGAGACGGTCGTCCGGGTCGCTCGACGCCGCGAAAACGATGTGCCCTTCCAGGAAGAACACCTTCTTGGCGACGTCGCCGCGCTGGAGGTGTAGCACCCCGGTGGCGCGCCGACGGCAGAGAAGCCACATGAGGTCGGGAACCGCCAACCCTTCAAGGCGTCCGGCCACGAGCCCCGGAAACCCGTCCCGCAGGTTCGTCTCGTCCATGTCGGTGGCCCTATCCCCAGCCGGCCGCGATGTCGCGCCGGATACTCGGTTCGTTGCGGCGTTTTCCGCACCGGCTCGCTCGAAGGCGGAAAACCCCTCCATCTAACTTAATCCCGAGCGCATTCGCGTCAAGGCTCCGGCTTCCCCCGGCTCAGGGAACCCTCGGGACACGCCGCTCGCTCCTGCAATTCCCGCCGGGGTGGGGGCCCGGCGAGCCCGGATTCCCGAGTGAATTACGAGAACGGCGGAATATCTTCGACCCGCGGGACCGGCGCCTCGTCGATCAGCATCACCGGGATGCCGTCGCGAATCGGATAGACGCGATGGCACTCGCGGCACTCGATACCCCGCTCGGTGCCGTCTTGCGCGACCCGTCCCCGGCATGCGGGACAAACCAGGATGGCGAGGAGACCGTCGTCGATCGGCATCGGACCTCCGGCGGCGGCGCCCGGCCGCCAGGCCGATTCTACAACGCGGCGGTCCGGCGGAGCGGCGCGCGCCGGATTCTCGCGCCGCACCCGGTCGGCTATACTCGCCGCGTGAGGCCCCTCCCGGAATCGCTCCTCCGGCGGCTCGAGAGCCACGGCAAGGGATTGACCCTCCTTGCGCTCCGGATGGGAGCGTTCGGGGATATCCTGAGGACGCTTCCCGCGGTGCGCCTCGTTCGGTTCGCACTCCCGGAAGCCAGGATCTACTGGGTCGCGGACGACCGCTGGGTTCAGGTGCTGGCCGATCATCCCGATCTGGACGGCTGCTTCGCGGTCCCTCGGAAGGAGTGGTCGCGCCTGGCGCGCTCCCCGCTCCTGTGGCCGTCGCTCCTGTTCTCGGTGGCGCGCTTTGCCCGCGAGCTTCGCGAGGTCGGTCCAGGCCTCGTGCTCGATTTTCACGGGAATCTCCGCGGCGGCGTGCTCGGCGCGCTCAGCGGAGCCGCGATCCGTCTCGGCTACTCCGGCCCGCAGCAGAAGGAGGGGAATCGCCTGTTCACCACGCATCGGACGCCGCCGGGGCCACGGCGCATGCGCCGCATGGAGCGAAACCTCGAGCTCGTGCGCGCGCTGGGTTTCGCGACGGCACCGCTGCCGGACGGGGGACTCCCCTTTTCACCTTCCTGCGTGCTCGCCGGACGCGACCTCGTCGCGAGCCGGATCGGCCGGGGGCGGCGGTACGCGGTGCTGGCCCCCGGCGCGAGCGTGAAGCAGGCGTACAAGAAGCCGCCGGCCGAGCTCCTCTCCGCCGCGGCCCGCGAGCTGCGCTCGCACGAGATCGCCTCGCTGGTCGTGCACGGTCCCGGCGAGGAGTCCGACGCGGCTCGCGTCGTCGAGGCCTCGGACGGCGCGGCCACGCTGGCGCCCCCCACCGATCTTCGCATGCTGGCCGCCCTCGTGAAGCGCGCGCGACTCCTGGTCGCGGGCGACTCCGGTCCGCTGCACCTCGCGTGCGCCGTCGGCTGCCCCGTCGTCGCGATCTACGGTCCCACGGACCCCGAGGTCAACGCCCCCTGGGGCGTGCCGCACGCCGCGATCTTTCCACCGGGCCGCGCCTACACCGGCGTCAAGCGGCTCGACCGGAAGGCCGGCGGCTTCGAAGGCGCGACGCCCGAAGCGGTGGCGGCGGCCGTGACCGACCTGCTCCGCCGGACCGGCCGGAGCCGGCGGTGATCTTTTCCGGCGCGAGGAGAGCCGCATGGCTGGCCGCGTTCGCGGCCGCCATGGGCATCCTCGAGGCCATCGTCGTGGTGTATCTCCGGGAGCTCTACTATCCCGGAGGATTCCGGTTCCCGATCGTCCGGATGCCGGACCGCATCGCGGTCGTCGAGCTCCTCCGCGAGGCCGCGACGATCGTGATGCTCCTCGCGGTGGCCGCGCTCGCGAGGCGCGACCGGACGGACGGCTTCTTCGTCTTCGCGTGGCTTTTCGGGATGTGGGACCTGGTCTACTACGCGGGGCTTCGCCTGTTCCTCGGCTGGCCGGAGTCGCTGCACACGTGGGACCTCCTCTTCCTGATACCGGTGCCGTGGGTCTCGCCGGTGATCTACCCGATCGTGGTCTCGCTCCTGCTCCTCGCCGGCTTCGCCGCCAACGAGCTGGCGGCGTCGAGGGGGCGCTCCGTCGCGCCGTCGCGCGTGGGATGGCTCCTCGGTGTGGCCGGCGCGCTCGGTATCGTGATCTCTTTCTGCTGGAGGTACCGCGACGTCCTCGACGGCCGCGCGCCGGGGGACTTCCCGGCGGCCCTGTTCTGGACGGCGCTGGCGATCGCCGCGTCTCCGTTCGTCGTGGCGACGTTCGCCGCGCTGCGCCGAGACCCGCGGAGCGCCTCGGGGAAACGGTGACCTACCTCGTCCGCTTCCGCCAGCCGAGCCGGTGCAGCGCCAGCGATGCGCGGGCGACGCCTCGTCCCGCCTCGAGCGCCGCGGCGAGAGCCTCGTTCCCCTCGGCGTAGATCCCGCGCCAGCGCGCTCCGGGCGCGCCGCCGAGCGGCCCCGCCTCTCCGAATCGCTTCAGGTAGGATCGCTCCATGCGTCGAAGCGCCGCCCGGCGCTTCCGGGCCGGGAGCGGGCCGGGATGGAGTTTCGCTCGATCGAGATCCACGACCCAGGCCTCCGGTTCTCCATCGCCTCCCGGGCCCAGCAGGAGATTCCCCAGGTTGAGATCGCGGTGCTCGACCCCCGCATCGTGCAGATGTCGCACCGCGCGAATCACCGCCGCGATCTCCTTCTCGTCCGGCGGCGGCGAACAGGACAGCCTCGAGAGAAGGTCCTTCGCTCCCGGAATCTCGAGCGTGGCGAGCCATGCCCGGTAGAGCCCGGGCGGCCCCTCTTCGACCAGCAGCGCCGCGGGAGCCGCCGTGGCCACCCCCCTCCGGGCCGCCTCGACGGGCACGGAGAGGTTGCGGAGAAGCCGCGCGGCGCTCGCGAAGCGGTCTCGCCAGACCGCGGCCGCAAGCCCCCCTCGACGCATCCGTTTGAGCACGAGCCGGACGCCGCCGAACAGCTCGAGCCGGCCGGCGGCGCCGCGACCCGGACCGCCCGAGGCGAGCGCGGCCTCCCACACGGCGGCATCCGCGAGGCCGGCCGCAATGCTGCGGTCCAGCAGGTCTTCACGGGCGACGAGAACGCGATGCCCGGCCTTGCTCGAGAGGAATCCGGGGAGCGGGGGCGTTCCAGGCATGCGCATCGGCTCAGGTCTTCCTGGGCCGTCCCGTGAACCAGACGACGAGCACCCCCAGAAGGTAGAGCAGCACCATCGGCAGCGCGAAGACGCTCATGGTGAGCATGTCGCCGGTGGGGGTGAGGACCGCGGACAGGATGAAGATGATCACCACCGCCAGCCGGAAATGCCGCAGCAGGAACCGCGGGGAGACAAGACCGATCCGGCCGAGGAAGAAAAGGACGATCGGAAGCTCGAACACCAGCCCCATTCCGAGGAGCATCCAGGCCTCGAACTCGAACGCCGACTCGAGGGTGAGCGACGCCCTGAAATTGGATCCGAGCTGGATGAGCCATTTCGCCGCGATCGGCGTCGCGACGTAGTACCCGAACGCGCCCCCGGCCACAAGGAACAGGGTTCCGAAGAAGAGGAACGCGACGCCGATCATCCGTTCGTGGCGGTAGAGACCGGGGGCGACGAACCCCCAGAGCTGGTGAAGCATGTAGGGGGCCGAGACGAACAGCGCGACCACCGCCGAAGCCTTCATGTACACCATGAACGGCTCGGTGAGGCGCAAGAACACGATGTCCCCGCCCCCGAACAGATGCCGCTTGATCGGCTGAAGAAGGAATTCGACGAGGGTGGGACTGAAGTACCAGCAGATCGAGAGCGCGGCGATGAAAACGATCGCACAGCGGAAGAGCCTCCTCCGGAGCTCGTCCAGGTGTTCGAGGAAGCTCATCGCGCCGTCAGGATTCTTGCTGCTTCGCAACATGTTCGGTGGGCGCGGGAACCGGCGGCGCGGCGCCCGGAGCGGGGACGGGAGAGGTCTCGTCCGAGAACGGGATCGGGGCGGTCGGCGCCGCCAGCTCGCCGAAAAGCGACGGGCCGCGCACGGCGTCCACGGTGTCGGTGCCCGCGGACTTCAAAGCCACGCTAGTGTCCTTCAGCTTCTCCATGTCGACCTCGCGCTCGAGCGTGCTCCGGAACTCCGCGGTCGCCTTGCGAAACTCGGCCACGGTTTTCCCGAGCGCGCGGCCGATCTCGGGGAGCTTTCGAGGACCGAACAGCAGCAGGGCGAGGACAAAGATCAGCAGGATCTCGGGTCCGCCGACCGAACCGAACATCGCGAAAACCTCCTCACGCCCCTCTCGCCGTCACGGAATCGCAGGCTACTTCGGCTTCCCCGGAAGTGTCAAGGAAACGGCAGCCGGGAACGCCTCGGCGCGGCGGGGCCCGGAATTTGCCGAGCCGCGGGCGCCACCCTATAATCCCTCCTCGACGTATAACGGCCGAGGGGATGCGATGAGCCGAACGAACCGTAGGTCCGCGATGCTGGCCGTGCTCGTCGTCGCCGCGTGCTGCACGCTGGGCGGGTTGATCGGCGGCCGGGTGCGGGCCGAGGCCGATAAGTCCGAAGCGCTGCTCCAGTCGTTCGGTCGCGCTCTCGCCGTGGTCGAGGACAACTACGTCGGGAAGGTCGAGTCGAAGACGCTGGTCGACGACGCGCTGCAGGGGATGCTCCACACCCTCGACCCGCACAGCAACTACCTCGACCGGGAAGCCTACGGCGAGATGCGGGACGAGCAGCGAGGAAAGTTCTGCGGGCTCGGGATCCAGATCAACAAGCCGGGGGCAGACAAGCCGCTCACGATCATCGCGCCCATCGACGGCACCCCGGCGAGCCGCGCCGGCCTCCAGGCCGGCGACATCATCTCGAAGATCGAGGGGGCCGAAACGATCTCCCTGACCGTCCAGGAGGCGGTTCGCCGGCTCAAGGGAGAGAAGGGGACCAAGGTCACGATCGCGATCCAGCGGCCCGGCGAGGACGCGCCGTTCGACGTCACCCTGGTCCGCGACGAGATCCCCACTCACAGCGTCCCGCTGTCCTACATGATCCGGCCCGGCACCGGTTTCATCCGTCTGGCCAACTTCACCGCGACGACCGCCACCGAGATCGACGACTCCATCAAGCGTCTCCGTTCCGAGGGGATGTCGCAGCTGATCCTGGACTTGAGGCGCAACCCCGGGGGGCTTCTGGATCAGGCGGTGCAGGTTTCGGAGCGCTTCATCCCCGCCGGCAAGATGATCGTCTACACCCGCGGGCGGGTACCGGGATCCGACCAGGACTATGTCGCCTCGAAGGAGGCGGACCGCGTCGACCTTCCGCTCGTCGTTCTCGTGGACCATGCTTCCGCGTCCGCCAGCGAGATCGTCTCGGGCGCCATCCAGGACCACGACCGCGGCCTCGTAGTCGGGGAAACGACGTTCGGAAAAGGACTCGTGCAGCGCGTCATCCCGCTCCGGGGAGGCGGCGCCGTCGCCCTGACCACCGCCAAGTACTTCACCCCGTCGGGGCGGCTCATCCAACGCGACTATTCCGATCTCGACGACTACTTCCTCGCGCTCGAAGTGGAAACCGAGGTCCCGGCGGGATCTCCCGAATCTCCCACCTCCCGCAAGGAGATCCGGCACACCGATGCCGGAAGGACCGTCTACGGCGGCGGCGGCATCACGCCGGACTACATCGTGAAGGCCGAGCGGGCTTCCCCCGCCCTCTCCCGCCTCGTTCGCGACAATCTGGTGCTCGACTTCGCGGTCCGATACGTGCCGGCGCATCCCGCTCTCACGCCGGAGGTCCCGGTCGACAAGGGCTTCAAGGACGAGTTCCAGCGATTCCTCGAAACGCGATCGGTCCCGCTCGACGCCGCGATCGAGACCGCCTGGGCACAGATCGAGGTGCAGTTGCGGGCGCAGGTCGCCCGCGTCAAATGGGGCGTGGAGGCCCAGAACCGAATTCTGGCCGAAGCGGACCTCCAGATCCGGAAGGCGCTGACTCTTTTCGAAGAGGCGTCACGCCTCGCCGAGGCCGGCGAGCGCAGCCGCACCGAGGAAGACCGGCATCCCGCGATTTCGAGCGCCTCGTCCATCTGAGGACGTTCCGGGCCTCAGGTTCCGGACCGGCGGGCGACTCTCCCGCCCGCGCGAGTGATCCGCGATCACCCAGGTCCCCTGCGATCTCTCCCCCTCGATCTTGACACCGTCCTTTTGCAATCGTATAGTACAAGCACTCGTCGACGGCGAGTGCTAGTAATGCTTCGCAAGTAATTCAAAATAGGCCGCTTAACTAGAAGGAGGTCGAGCACATGAAGGTGAAACCCCTCTACGACCGGATCCTCGTGAAGAGAATCGAGGAAAAGGAGCAGAAGCGCGGGACCATCATCATCCCCGACACCGCCAAGGAAAAGCCGATGGAGGGGAAGGTGATCGCGGTGGGTGGCGGAAAGATCGACGACAAGGGGAAAAAGGTCCCGCTCGAGGTCAAGGCGGGAGACCGGGTCCTCTTCGGGAAGTACGCGGGGACCGAGATCAAGATCGACGACCAGGAGCACGTGATCCTGCGCGAGGACGAAGTCCTCGGCATCATCGAGTAACCGGCCGGCCCGGCCGGCGGGCGCCGGTCCCGGCCGTCGCAAGACGCGCGAGGACCGGCCTTCACGCAAGTCAAGATCATTCAGGAGGTCGAGAAGCGATGGCTGCCAAGAACATCACATACGCTGAGGACGCGCGGCAGGCGATGCTGCGCGGCGTCAACAAGCTCGCCGACGCCGTCAAGATCACGCTGGGTCCCAAGGGGCGCAACGTCGTCCTCGAGAAGAAATTCGGTTCGCCGCTGTCCACCAAGGACGGCGTGTCCGTGGCCAAGGAAATCGAGCTCGAGGACCCCCGCGAGAACATGGGTGCCCAGCTCGTCCGCGAAGTCGCGAGCAAGACGTCGGACGTGGCGGGCGACGGCACGACGACCGCGACGGTGCTGGCGCAGGCGATCTTCCGCGAGGGGGTCAAGGCCGTGACCGCCGGCGGTAACCCGATGGACATCAAGCGCGGCATCGAGAAGGCGGTCGAGGCCGCGGTCGCCGACATCCGGAAGCTCTCCCGCACGATCGCCGGAAAGGCGATCGCCCAGGTGGGGAGCATCTCCGCGAACAACGACGTGTCGATCGGCGAGATCATCGCCCAGGCGATGGACAAGGTGGGAAAGGACGGCGTCATCACGGTCGAGGAGGCCAAGGGGCTCGAGACCTCGCTCGAGGTCGTCGAGGGGATGCAGTTCGACCGCGGCTACCTCTCCCCGTACTTCATCACCGACCCCGAGCGGATGGAAGTCATCCTCGAGGACGCGTACATTCTGATCAACGAGAAGAAGATCTCCTCCATGAAGGATCTTCTCCCGGTGCTCGAGCAGGTGGCGAAGCTCGGCAAGCCGCTCCTGATCATCGCCGAGGACGTCGAGGGGGAGGCGCTCGCGACGCTCGTGGTCAACAAGCTGCGGGGCACGCTGCACGCCGCCGCGGTCAAGGCGCCCGGCTTCGGCGACCGCCGCAAGTCGATGCTCGAGGACATCGCGATCCTCACCAACGGCAAGTGCATCACCGAAGACCTGGGGATCCGGCTCGAGAACGTGAAGCTCGAGGACCTCGGCCGCGTCAAGAAGGTCGTCATCGACAAGGAAAACACCACCCTCGTCGAGGGCGCCGGCAAGGCCAAGACCATCGAAGGGCGCGTGAAGCAGATCCGGACCCAGATCGACGAGACCACGTCGGACTACGATCGCGAAAAGCTGCAAGAGCGGCTCGCGAAGCTGGTCGGCGGCGTCGCGGTGATCAAGGTCGGCGCGGCGACCGAGTCCGAGATGAAGGAGAAGAAGGCCCGCGTCGAGGACGCGATGCACGCCACGAAGGCGGCCGTCGAGGAAGGGATCGTCCCGGGCGGCGGCGTCGCGCTGCTGCGCTGCATCGCGGCGCTCGACGACCTGTCGAAGAAGGAAAAGAACGAGGACATCGCCATCGGCATCCGGATCGTCAAGCGGGCGGTCGAGGAACCGATCCGCCAGATCGCCAACAACGCCGGGTACGAGGGCTCCGTCGTCGTCAACCAGGTCAAGGACCTGGAAAAAGACAAGGGGTTCGACGCCCAGAACGATAAGTTCGTCAACATGTTCGACGCGGGCATCATCGACCCGACCAAGGTCGTCCGCTTCGCGCTGCAGAACGCCGGCTCCATCGCGGCCCTGATGCTCACCACGGAAGCGGTGGTCTGCGAGGTGCCCGAGAAAGACAAGCCGGCCATGGGCGGCGGCATGCCGGGCGGCATGGGCGGCGGCGACTACTAGGATCCTGGAGACGGGCACCGCGCGCGAAGCGTGCGGTGCCCGCCTCCGCACCGCATCGAATGAAACGCCCGGCCGTTCGCGGCGCGCGCCGCTTCTCGCCCCCTCAGCTTCGCGCGGCCTTTCCGAAGAACGGCTCCAGCTGCGCCGCCTCGGGCGGCGGCGAGAGGTACGACCCGATCACGAGCGCCAGCATCGAGACCGCGAACGAGAAGAAGATCCCGGGAATCCCCCAGGGATCCTTTCCGAACACCCCCGCCCCGACGCCGCCCGGCGCGCCGAGCATCACATCCGGCCAGACGTGCGGCAAGACGATTTCGAAAAAGAGCGTGGCGACCGTGCCGAGGACGATCGACAGCAGCCCCCCGAGGCGTGTCGCCCGCTTCCAGGTCAGGGCGGCCAGCAGCGCGGGGGTCACCGCGACGCCGTAGATCGTGTAGGCGAAATAGCTGTACTGGAGCACCGAGATGTTCGAATCGAGAACGGTCGGCACGAAGATCATCAAAAAAGCAAGGAACCCGATCGCCACCACGACCAGCTTCTGGAGCGCCGCCATCCTGCGCGGGTCGGCGTCGGGCTTCATGAACCGCTGGTAGACGTCCCGCATGACGTTCGTGCTGGGTGAGAGCAGGTAGTTCATGCCGGTGGAGATCACGACCGCGCAGGCCGCCCCCACCAGGAGCACCCCGACGGGGAGCGGGACCATTCTCCTCGCGGCCTGAAGTACCATCGCCCTCGCGTCCCAACCTCGGGCGTGCTCGGCGTCGTAGCTCGACGCGTAGATCGCGATCACGACCACCACCACCTCGACCACGATCGTCCCGATGATCCAGACCCCGACCGCCGCCCGCGCCTCGACCGCGCTCCTCGCCGCGTAGAACTTCTGATACATGGACTGGATGCCCATGAGCAGGAGGAGTGTCGAGAACGCGTACCCGGCCGCCTTGAGCGCCGGGTAGTAACCGAAATCCCCCGAGAAGGCAACGAAATGACTGGCAGGCAGCACCTGCGCGGCGTGGGACCATCCTCCGGCGGTGAGGATGACGAACGGCACCGAGACGAGGCAGGCGAGCACGATCACGATCCCGTTGGGAAGGTCGGTATAGGCCACCGCCACCATCCCCCCGAGCGCGGTGAAGAGGATGACGAACGCGGCGGCGGCCAGCTGGCCCCATTCCACCGAGATCCGTCCGTCGCTGATCACGTTCAGGATGTACCCGCCGGCGCGGAACTGGTAGGCCACGATCGTCGTGAACGAGATCACGACCGCAAGGGCGCCGAACAACCGCGCGAACTTCCCGTAACGGACCTCGAGGATGTCCCCGACGGTGTACTGGCCGAACGTCCGGATCTTCGCCGCCAGGAAGTAGATCACCAGGATCCCGACCCAGGCTCCCGCCGGCAGCCAGAGAGACGACCAGCCCGCGTAGTAGGCGTACTCCGCGCCGGCGATGAACGTGCCGGACCCGATCCAGGTGCAGATCAGGGTGAAGACGATCACCCACAGGCTCAGGGTTCGCCCCGCGACCATCATGTCGTCCTGGGTCTTCACCTTCCGGGCCCGGATGACGTTGAGCGTCGCGAGGATCCCGAAGTAGACCAGGATCGCCGCGGCGAAGACGTAAGTGTCGCTCATGGGATCGTTTCCTCCGCCGCCGCCCGGCGGCGCCCGCCCCCCGCCGCCGACCGGGGTCGGCGAAGCATACCCGATTCCTGCGGCATCCGGCAGTACGGGCTATCATGCGCGCCCCCGGCGGGGCCGCCCCCCGCCGCCGCCTCGAGGAGGTCGCCCGTGGTCCGCAATCCGATCCGTTCCTTCCCGCGCGTGTTCTGGGTCGCCAACGTCATGGAGCTCTTCGAGCGGGCGGCCTACTACGGCCTGAACTCGGTCCTCGCGGTCTACCTGACCGGGAGCCGAGCTTCCGGCGGGCTCGGATTCGGCGAGCAGGAGGTCGGCTTCCTCCAGGGGATCGTGTACGCGGCGACCTACGTCGTTCCGATACTCGGCGGGGCCCTCGCGGATCGGTACGGCTACCGCCGCATGCTCCTGGTCGCTTTCTCGCTGCTCTCCGCCGGGTACTTCGCCGCCGGCGGCGCGTCGACCTACGGCATGGTGTTCCTGTTTCTCCTCCTGATGGCCACCGGCGCCGGCTTGTTCAAGCCGATCATCTCGGGGACGATCGCGCGGTCCACCGACGAGCGCACCTCCACCTTCGGCTTCGGCATCTACTACTGGATGATCAACCTCGGCGCGTTCCTGGCGCCGCTTGCCGTCACCCTGCTCAAGGGGTTTTCCTGGCGCGCGGTCTTCACCGCGTCGGCCGCGTACACCGGGCTGATGCTCTTACCGACGGTTTTTCTCTACCGCGACCCGCCCCGGCCGGAGAGTCGCAAGCGGCTCCGGGAAGTGCTGCTCGGCGCCGCGGAGGTGCTCGGAGACGCCCGGTTCATGCTGATGATCGTCGTGTACTCCGGGTTCTGGATCCTGTACTTCCAGAACTTCGGCTCGGTCCTCTGGTACCTGAGGGACTTCGTCGACAAGGAGCCGATCAACCGAGCGGCGACCGCCCTGCTCTCCGCGGTGCGGCCTGTCCTGGCGGTTCTCGTTCGACGCCGAGCACGTCACCGTCATCAATGCCGGGATGATCATCCTGCTGCAGGTGGTGGTGAGCCGGATCGTCAAGGAGCGCCGTGCGCTCCCCACGATGGTCGCCGGGATGGTCCTGGGCGCGGCCGGTTTCGCCTGCCTCGCGGTGTCGATGAACCCATGGGTGTTCATCCTCGGGATCGCGGTGTTCTCGATCGGCGAGATGACCGCCCACCCGAAATATTACAGCTTCGTCGGGCTCGTCGCGCCGAAGGACCGCGTGGCGGTCTACATGGGGTACGCGTTCCTCTACGGGGTCTTCGGCTCCCTCCTGGGGTCCAACCTTGGCGCGTTTCTCTACGAGAAAATGCTCAAGCCGTCCCTCGGGACCCCCGCGGCCTCGGGCAGGGCGCGTCTGTTCTGGACGATTTTCGCGCTGCTCGACCTCGTCGCCTCCGCCGGCCTCGTGCTGTTCGCGCGGGCCTTCGGCGAGGACTCCGCCGCGACCCGCCACCGCGCGGCTCGCGTGATGCTGGGAGTTTACGCCGGGGTCCTCGTTCTCGGCGTCGCCTTCCTGGCGACCGCGTTCACCGGCCCCGAGGTGCAGGTCAAGACCGCGGTGCAGGCATCGATTTTCATTATTCTCGGCATCGTCGGCATTTCGATCGGCCTGAGGCGGCGGAACTGACGCCGCCGTGCGGCGAACGGCCAAGGGAAAGGCAGCTCGCTGGCGATGCGCCGTCCGTAGGGAAGCCACGCGTACCCCGCGAGCGACGGATGGCGACTTCCGTCGAGACCGGTCACGTTGACCTCGGAGAGATGCCACGCTAGGCTCGGTGTGTCCGCCAGCAGTCCGAGGAGAAGTGCCGCTCGCCGTTCGCGAAGATGCAGGCAACACCATCGCCGAGGAGCCGCCCATGCGCCGTGCCGCCGTGCTTCCCTTGCTCGTCGTTCTCGGTCTCGCCATCGTCGTCGCGCCTTCGTTCTCGGCTCCGCCGGCGAAGGCCCCCGCGCCGGGAGGACCCGCCTTGAAGATCGCCCCCGACATCGAGGCCCGCCGGGCCCGGTTCGTGACGAAACCTCTCGCCGCGAACATCGAGAGCCTGTCGCCGGGCGACCGGAAAGCTCTCGATCACCTCGTCGCCGCCGCGAAGCTCGCGCACCAGCTATTCCAGCGCCAGGCCTGGCAGGGAAACCCGGCACTCGCTTCCCGCGTCGAGTCCCTGTCGGGTCCGCTCGCGCAGGCCGCCCGGGAGTACTACCGGCTCATGGCGAAGCCGTGGGACGAGCTCGAGGAGCACGAGCCGTTCCTCGGCGGCCCGGTCCGGCCCGTGGGCGCCGGGTTCTACCCCGAGGACATGAAGAAAGAGGAGTTCGACGCGTGGATCGCGGCGCACCCGGCCGACCGGGGAGCGTTCACCTCGTCGTTCACCGTGATCCGGCGCACGCCCGGCGGCAAGCTGGCGGCGGTGGGGTACGCGAAGGAGTACGCGGACCTGCTCGGCCGCGCGGCGACGGAGCTGCGGAAAGCCGCGGCCTCGACCTCCTCCCCCACCCTGGCCAAGTTCCTCGCGCTGCGCGCGGACGCGCTGCTGTCCGACGACTACTACGCGTCCGACCTGGCGTGGATGGACATCGAGGGGGCGATCGAGGTGGTGATCGGTCCGTACGAGACCTACGAGGACTCGCTCTTCGGCTACAAGGCGTCGTTCGAGTCGTTCGTCTGCGTCGAATCTCCCGCGGACTCGGCGAAGCTGGCGCGCTACAAGGAGCAGATCCCGTTCCTCGAGAAGAACCTGCCGATCGGAGACGAGCACAAGAACCTGAAGCGCGGCAGCGCCTCGCCGATCCGCGTCGCCGACGTGGTGTACACCGCGGGCGACGCCCGCTCGGGGGTCCAGACCATCGCGTTCAACCTGCCCAACGACGAGCGGGTCCGCGAGGCGAAAGGATCCAAGAAGGTCCTGCTCAAGAACGTGATGCAAGCGAAGTACGAGGCGATTCTGACCCCAATTGCCGCCCTCGCTCTCCCCGCGCCGGATGCCGTCCGGGTCGACTTCGAGAGCTACTTCCACTTCATCCTGTTCCACGAGATGTCGCATGGGCTCGGCCCGGGCCGGCTGGTCCTGGCCGGGCGTGAGACGGAAGTACGCCTCGAGCTCAAGGAGCTCTACTCGGCCATCGAGGAGGCCAAGGCCGACGCCCTCGGGGTGTACAACCTGTACGCCCTCGCCGAGGCGAAGGCGGTTCCCGCCAAGGTGATCGAACCGCTCCCCTGGACGTACACCGCGGGTCTCTTTCGAACTACCCGGTTCGGCGTGGCGGAAGCGCACGGCCTCGGCGTCGTGATCCAGACCAACTACCTGCTGTCCAAGGGAGCGATCGAGGTGACGCCTCAGGGGTTGTTCCGGCCGGTTCCCGAGAAGTTCCGCGCGGCGATCTCCGATCTGGCGCGGGAACTCCTGATGGTCGAGGCGCTCGGCGACTACGCCGGCGCCCAGCGCCTGGTCAAGACGTACGGGACCCCTCCGACGGCGATGCTCAAGATCCTCGCGGGTCTCGAGCGGATCCCGGTGGACGTGGACCCGTACTATCCGCTGTTCGAGAAACGGTGAGCGTGCGCGGCGCCCCGGGCGGCGCCGCCTCTCACCAGCGGTCGTTCGAGAACACCTCGCTCCGGGGCTTCCGCTCGTCGTCCTTCACGGGACGGAGGAGCGCGGCATGCCGCGGGTAGCCCAGCGGCGTGAGCGCGACGACCTTGGCTTCCGCCGGGATCCCGAGCAGGTGCTTCAAGGCCTTCTCGTCGAACGAGCCGATCCAGCAGGTCCCCAGCCCCTCGGCCGCCGCGGCGAGGGTGAGATGGTCGACGGCGATGGCGACGTCAACCTCGGTGCTGCTCCAGTACTCCCCCATTCGCTTGTAGGCCGCCTCCGGAAACGCGCAGGCAACGACCACGACCGGCGCCTCCGCGACGAACCGCTGCTCGTGGCACGCCTCCGCAACCTCGACCCGGAGCCCCGGGTCCGTCACGAGGATGAAGCGCCAGGGCTGGTAATTGCACGCGGACGGGGCCAGCCGCAGCGCTTCCGTGACCCGGTCGAGCAGCTCTTGCGGCACGGGGTCGGTGCGGTACTCGCGAACGCTGCGCCTGCGGCGGATCGCTTCCATCACGTCCATGGCTTCCTCGCCTTCAGTCACGGATCGGCTCCCAGAGGCCGGCGCCGAAATGATCCCAGGGCAGCCGTCCCTCGTCGGTCTCTCGGGGGACCGAAGAGAAGTGCAGATCGGTGAGGTAAAGGATCCGGGCGGCGGCGGTCCCGACGTTGCGGCAACCGTGGGCCACGCCGGGAGGAATCCTGACGAGCCTCGACTCGCCGTCGCCGAGCGTGAGCCGGAGCCGGTTTCCCTCGGTGGGCGAACCTTGCCGCGTGTCCACGAGGAGGAGAAGGACGCGGTCCGACGGCGGCACGAACCAGACGTCGGTCTGGCGGCGATGGACGTGGAACGCCTTGATCGCGCCCGGCTCGAGCGTGCTGTAGTTGAGCTGGGCGGCGACGAACCCCTCGAGCCCCTGCACCCGGCCGTCCTCGAGCCGAACCAGCTCGGTCATCGACCCCGACTCGTCGTGGAAGCGGCGCACGTCGACGAGCGCCACCCCGTCGATCCCGGGGCGCTTCGAGTAATCTTGCGCCTGATAGCGCGCCTCCGCGTCGGCACTGAGCTTCATCTCGTCGTCCCTCCCGTCGAAGATTCTAATCGCATTCGGAAAGCGAAGTTACCCGAGGACGCGATCGCCGCCGTACCGCCTGAAGAGGGCGTAGGCCGGAAATCCCAGGAGCAGAAGGCCGAGCCCCATGAGCGACCGTTTGGGATCCTGAAGCATCAGGCTCACGGTCATGGCGACGGCCGTCGCGAGGACGACCGCGGGCGGCAGGATGCCGCCGGGAGCGCGCCACGGGACGGGCTCCCCGACCCTTCGCCGCCGGAGCACGAGCAGGGCGACCGCCGTCAGGCCGTAGAAGATCCAGACGCTGAAGGAGAAGAACGCCAGAAGGTTGAGGAACCCGGCCGATGCCACGTACACGAGCGACGCCGCCACGAGCCCCACGACCGAGCGCGCCGGCGTTCCCCATCGCGGGTGAATCGCACCGAACCAGGCCGGGAACTTGCGATCCCGCGCCATCGCGTACCCGAGACGGGAGGCCGTGAGCACCGTGCCGTTGATCGAGCCGAACGTGCACACGACCACAAGGAGCGCCACGAGCCGTCCGGCGCGCGCCCCGAGGCCGGACTGGACGGCGTCCGCGACCACCCGCTCCGAGGACGCGGCGGTCGCCGGATCGAGGAGCGCCCCGACCGAGAGCTGGACGAGGACGTAGAGCGCGACGAGGATCGCCGTCCCGGCGAGCACGGCCCGCCCCAGATCGCGGCCTGGCTTCTCGAGCTCTCCCGAGACCAGCGTCACGTCGGACCAGCCGTCGTAGGTCCACAGCAGCACGACGAGAGCGCCGAGGAGCGCCGCGGGCGGCACCTCCGGCATCGCCATGACGGACATCGTGGATACGGGTTTCCCGGCCAACAGGGCCGCCACGCACAGGAGCGCCAGAACAGCGAGCTTCACGCCGGTGAGCACGCGTTGCGCCAGAACGCCGATCCTCACCCCGGCCGCGTTGAGCGCGCCTGCGGCGACGAGTGCTAGACCGGCGACCGGGACCTCCATGCCGCGCAGCGGCACGACCTCGCCGAGATACCTGGCGAACACCAGCGCGATCGCCGCGATGGAGGCCGGGTAGGTCACGAGAACGGCGGCGAAGCCGCCGACGAACGCCGTCGGCGCGCCGAACGCCTCGCGGTAGAACACGTAGAATCCGCCGGTCCGCGGCAGGCGCGCCCCGCACTCGGCGTAGCAGAACGCGCCGCAAGCGGCAACGAGGCCGCCGAGTAGCCAGAGCGCCACGCCGGCCAGCGGCCCGGGAGCCACCCCGGCGACGGCCGCCGGCGCCACGAAGATTCCGGACCCGAGAATGATGCCGACGAAGATCGCCGCGGCGTCCAGCGAGCGCAACTGGCGTCTCAACTCGCCGGGGGGAGCGGCCGGGCGCGTCATCGTGCGGTCCCCCGGGACCGTCCGGTCAATCGAGATAGGTGTAGTGCGTCAGCCGCTGGCGGTAGTCGTCGAGGAGCCCGTCCGCGTCCTCTTGGCTCACCTCTCCGCGGTTGACCCGATCGCGGAGCGCCGCGGTCACGGTCTCGACCAGTTCCCCCTCGTCGTAACCGAAGCAGGCCAGCGTGTCCCGAGCCGGCTCCCCCCGGCGGGTGTCCCGGATCAGCGTCGTCCCCGTCGGGTCGAGGATCACCTCGGCTTCGTGGACCCGGCCGAAGAGGTTGTGCATGTCCCCCATGGTGTCCTGATAGGCGCCCACCAGCAGGAACGCGAGGTAGTAGGGCTCGCCCGGAACCATGTCGTGAACCTCGAGCGAATCCTTGATGTCCTTGAGGTCGACGAATTTCTCCACCTCGCCGTCCGAATCGCACGTGATGTCCACGAGGGTCGCTCGCCGCGTGGGGGGCTCGTTGAGCCGGTGGACCGGAATGACGGGGAAGAGCTGATCGAGAGCCCAGTGGTCCGGTAGCGACTGGAAGACGGAGAAGTTACAGATGTATTTGTCGTGGAGCCGTTGCTCCAGCTCGACGAATTCGTCGGCGACGAACTTGGCGGTTTTCGAGAACCGCACCGCCTTCCCCGCGATCTCCCAGAACAGGTTCTCCGCCTTGGCGCGGTCCTCGAGGCCGAGCATCCCGAGATTGAACAGCTGGTACATCTGGTCCCGGTACTCGATGGAGTCGTGGAAGAACTCCCGGTAGTTCTTGACCGAGATCTTCCGCGCCACCTCCGCCAGGTCCTGCACCACCTGAGGCTCGCGCCCCGTGAGGGCGGGCGGGTCCGGCTCGATCCCGGAGATGATCCCCCGCACGTCGGTGACCAGCATCGCGTGATAGCCCACGAGCATCCGCCCCGACTCGCTGATGATCGTCGGAGGCGGGACGTGCTCCTCGGCGCAGACCTCCGCGATGCCGAACACGACGTCGTTGGCGTATTCCTGGACGGTGTAGTTCACCGAGGCGTCGGAGGAGGTCTTCGAGCCGTCGTAGTCGATCCCGAGCCCGCCGCCCACGTCGAGGTAAGCGATGTCGGCGCCGAGCTTCCGCACCTTGGCGTAGATCCGAGCGGCCTCTCTCACCGCGTTCTTGATCCGCCGGATCTCGGTGATCTGGCTCCCGATGTGGAAGTGCAGGAGGGCGATGTTGCGGGAGAGCCCCGCCTGGTTGAGCTTGTCGAGCGACCCGCATGAGCTGGAGCGTGGTGAGCCCGAACTTCGACGCGAACCCCGACGACTTCTCCCACTTCCCCGACCCCTTCGACTGGAGCCGGATCCGGAACCCGATCTTCGGAAGGATCTCCTCCTCCCGCGCCAGCTCGAGGATCTGCTCCACCTCGAACGGCTTCTCGACGACCACCACCACCTGCTTCCCGAGGCGGGTGGCGAGGGAAGCGGACGAGAGGTAATCCGGGTCCTTGAAACCGTTACAGATCAGGAGTGCGTCGGGAGACGTCGGCAGCCCGATCGCCGCCAGCAGCTCCGGCCGGCTCCCGACCTCGAGACCGAGCCCGTACTTCCAGCCGGCGGCCACGAGCCCCTCGACCACCGACCGCTGCTGGTTGACCTTGATGGGGAACTCGGGCAGATAGCGTTCCGGGTAGCTGAACTCGCGGATGGCGTTCGCGAACGCGTTGGCCAGCTCGTGGACCTGCCCCTCGAGAAGCTGGGGAAAGCGCAGGAGGAGCGGCGTCTTGAAGCCGCGGCGCGAGAGGTCCTCCACCGCCTTCATCACGTCGATGCCGCGGCTGGGATCGCGGGACGGCGTGACCATGAGATGGCCGTCGGTCCCGACCGCGAGATAGCCGTTCCCCCAGCCGTCGAGGCCGTAGAGATTGATGGCGTCGTCAACCGTGAACCGGTCGGTCGCCGGAACGTTCATCGATCCCCTCCCCGCTTGTCGCCTGGAGCGCGGCGCCGCCCGCACCGATCGGAAGCCGCGGTGATTATAGAGCCCCGCGCAAGTGTCGCAAGAGTCCGCGCCCGCTCTTCTTCGCGCACGCCCCTCGCCGGGTCGGGCGCCTGCGGGATAATCTCTCACCGTGAGCCCGCGAAACACCCGCATTCCCGAGGATCGGCTCGACGCGCTGGCCCGCATGGTACCTCGCGGGTCGATCGTGGCCGACATCGGGACCGACCACGGCCTTCTCCCGCACCGCCTGCTGGCGTCGGGACGGGCGCTGCGCTGCATCGCGAGCGAGCCGCACGCGAGCCGGCTCTTGAAGGTCCGTGGGTTCGTGCCGGGCGACCCGAGGGAAGGCACGCTCTCGCTCCGGGTGGGCGACGGGCTCGCGGTTCTCAGGCCAGAGGACGGTGTCGACGTGGTGGTGATCGCCGGGCTCGGCGGCGACGCCATCGCGAGGATTCTCGATCAGCCGGCCTGCCGCGAACTGGCGCTCCGGCGCCTCGTCCTCCAGCCCCAGACCGATCCGGTCGTGGTACGGGCGTGGATTGCGGCCCACGGTTTCCGTCACGTCGAGGAGAGAATCGTCCTCGACCGCCGCCGGTTCTACGTGCTGATCTCGGCCGAGCCCGGAAACGAGAGACTCGCTCACCCCGCGCTTTCGGTCGAGGATCTTCTCGAGGCCGGTCCTTGTCTCGTCCGATCGAAGGACCCGCTGGTGGCGCTGTTCTGGACCCGATGGCTCGAGCGCCACGAAAGGATTCTGACTCGCGCCCACCGCGGCGCGGCGCGCGACGAAGCAGTCCGCCAGCGCGACCTGTCGCGCAGGGTGCTGGCGGCCCTCCCTGGCGCCGATTCCCGTTGATTTGCAGGCCCGCACGCACGCGCTTCGCGCAGAAGGGGAGCCCCCTCGAACCGTGTGGACGCCCCGCTCACTTCGGCGCCCGCTTCGAGAACTCCCAGGTGCGGGTGTCGATCAGAATCTTCTCTCCCGCCTCGACGAAGAGCGGCACCTTGACCGTCTTTCCGTTGGTCAGGTCGGCATCCTTGAAGTTCTTCCCGGACTGGGTGTCGCCGCGCGCGCCACCGCCGACCATCTCGACCTCGGCCTCGACGTACGCCGGGAGATTCACGCCGACCGGTTTACCGTTGAAGATGACGGAGGAGAGCGTCAGCCCCTCGGTCAGCCAGCCCGCTCCGTCCCCCACTTGCTCCCGGGTCAGCGAAAACTGGTCGTAGCTCTGCACGTCCATGAAGTGGCACGCCTCGCCGTCGTCGTACAGGAATTGGATCTGGCGGAACTGGACGTCGGGCTCGTCGAACTTCTCCCCCGACTTGTACGTCCGTTCCGCGAACACCCCCGTGATGATGTTCCGCAGCTTGGCCCGGACGAGCGTCGCGGCGCCGCGCGCGGACGGGGACTGCACCGTGTAGTCCTCGATCGCGTACGGCTCGCCGTCCATCAGCACCCGAAGTCCCCGTTTGAAATCCGACGTCGTCAGCATCGCCTCTCCGCTCCCCGGTTCATCGTCCGCCGGCTGGCGGATCCGGGAACTCGCCCTTGAGGGCGCCTTCCGCGATCCGCTTCGCATCCGCGGGAAAGTCCTGCTTCACGATCCACTCGAGATAGTCCGGGTGCTCGCGCGCCATGTCCCGAAGCGAGCGTCCCTGGTGTTTGCCGAACGCCATGCACGATCTCGCCGTTTTTCCAGAGGAACTTCCCGGAGAAGTCGGCCGCGCCCGCCGCCGCCTGTGGCCGGCACCACGCGTCGAGTTCCTCGACGGATCGCGGGAGATCGGCGTACCGTCCGAGCTGGGCGTCCAGGACGTCGAGCGACGCGGCGACGTCCGCCTCGGCGCCGTGGGCGCCGGCGTGCTCCCGGCCGAGATAGAACGCGACCGCGGCGGTGAGGTGCCGCCGCTCCTTCCGGTGGAAGATCGTCATCGCGTCGATCACGCGCCGCCGAGCCAGCTCCCAGGTCGAGCCCGCACTCCCGGAACTCGCGGTCGAGCAACGGCAGGTCGAACCGGGCGACGTTGAAACCGGCGAGGTCCGAGTCCTTCAGGAAGTCGAGGAGGCCGCGCGCCACCCGCCGGAAGTCCGGCTCGTCGCGCACGTCCTCGTCGCGAATCCCGTGGATCGCCGTCGCCTCGGCGGGGATCGGCCGGCCGGGATTCACCCTGCGCGTCCGGCTCTCCCGCCCCCCGCCGGGATCCACGCGGAGCACCGAGATCTCGACGATCTTGTCGGAGGCGGGATCGGTCCCCGTCGTCTCGAGGTCGAAGAAGGCCAGAGGACGCGTGAGGGTCAGGTGGTTCATCGTATTCCCCTGGAAAACGACGTCGGACCCGCTAACTTAGCCGTTCCGCGCGGCGCTCCGCAAGGGGGCGGCGCCCCCGAAGCACACCGGACGGGGAGGGCGGAGGGAGCTATAATTCGCATTTTACACGCGTCGAGGAGGGCGAAGGCGAATGCCGATCCGGATGCCCGAGGTTCGCACGATCCCGGTGGCCGACATCGAGATCCCGATGGAGTTGTCGCGGCTGTACGACCTGGTCTACAACCTGTGGTGGACCTGGTCGTCGCGAGCCCACCTCCTCTTCAGCTCGATCGACCCCGTCCGGTGGATCCGGTACCGCAACCCGGTGGAACTGCTGATCAACGTCGAGCCGCACCGGTGGGAGCCGCTTCTCCTCGACGAGAATTTCATGTCGTCCTACCACGCGGTGGTCGGGGAGTTCGACGACTATCTCGCGGGGGCCAAGGCTTCCTGGTTCCGGAGAACGTTCCCGGACTACGACGCCGGCCCGATCGCCTACTTTTCCACCGAGTTCGGATGGCACGAGAGCCTCGGGATTTACTCGGGCGGCCTCGGCATCCTGTCGGGCGATCATTGCAAGGCGGCGAGCGACCTCGGTCTCCCGTTCATCGGCGTCGGCCTTCTCTACCGCCGTGGGTATTTTCTCCAGACCGTGGATGCCGACGGCGAGCAGCAGCATTTCCACCCCGACTTCGACGTCCGGCGGCTCCCCGTTCTTCCGGTCGTCGGCCCCGGCGGCAAGGAGGTCCGGGTCTCGGTGGACCTCCTCGATCGGAAGGTGCATCTAAGGCTCTGGAAGGCGACGGTGGGGCGCGTTCCCGTGATCCTGCTCGACTCCGACGTCCGGGAAAACGTCGCGGCGGACCGGCAGATCACCTCCATCCTGTACGTTCGCGGCCGCGAGATGCGGCTCTGCCAGGAAATCCTGCTGGGGATCGGCGGCGTCCACGCGCTGCGCGCCCTCGGGATCCGGCCCGCGGTCTGGCACCTGAACGAGGGGCACTCGGCGTTCGCGTCGCTCGAGCGGATTCGCGACAAGGTCCTCCAGGAAAAGCAGCCGTTCGCGGAGGCGATCCGCCGCGTCGCGGACAACGCGGTGTTCACCACGCACACCCCGGTCCCCGCCGGCAACGAGCTGTTCGAAGCGCCGCTGGTGAGCGAATACTTTTCGGAGTGCGCGAAGCGATGCGGCGTGCCGGTGGACGACATCCTCTCGCTCGGCCTGGCGGTCCCGGGGCGGAACGACGGCCAGTTCAACCTCACGGCCCTCGCGATCCGGACGACGCGTCAGACGAACGGCGTCAGCGAGCTGCACGGGCGTGTCGCCGACGCCATGTGGCGCGCGCTCTGGCCGGTCAAGCAAGACGAGCCGGACGAGCGGAAGATCTCCCACATCACCAACGGCGTTCACGTGCCGACCTGGATTGGCCCCGAGATGAACGACCTGTTGAGGCGCCGGCTCGGGCAGGGCTACCTGGCCCGGCTGCTCGACCCCGGATTCGCCGAGGGGATCATGGCGATCCCCGACACGGAGTTCTGGGAGGCGCACGAGGCGCAGAAAAGACGGCTCATCGGTTTCGCGCGGGAGCGGCTGATCGGGCAGTTCGCCCGGCACGGCCGCTCGCCGAAGGAACTGCGGCAGATCGAGACCCTCATGGACCCCGGGATTCTCACGCTCGGCTTCGCCCGGCGCTTCGCCACGTACAAGCGGGCCGATCTGATCTTCCAACGATCCCGGTAAGCTCCGCGCGATCTTGACCGACGCCGACCGGCCGGTGCAGGTCCTGTTCGCCGGAAAGGCGCACCCGGCCGATCGCCCCGGACAGGATCTGATCCGCCGGATCTTCGAGGCCTCGCTCACCCCCACGTTCCAGGGGAAGATCGTGTTCCTCGAGAATTACGACATGCGGGTCGCGCGGGCGCTGGTCCAGGGGGTGGACGTGTGGCTCAACACGCCGAGCCGCCCTCACGAGGCGAGCGGCACGAGCGGCATGAAGGTCGCGGTCAACGGCGGGCTGAACTTCAGCGTCCTCGACGGCTGGTGGTGCGAAGGGTACGACCGCACGCACGGTTGGGTGATCGGGCGCGGGCAGGACAGCGCCGACGACGGCGCGCAGAACCGCGAGGATGCCGAGTCGTTCTACCGTGTGCTCCTGGGAGAGATCGTTCCCTGCTTTTACCGGCGGGATCCCGCGTCCGCCCTTCCCGTGGAGTGGATCGGGAGAATGAAGCGGGCGCTCGCGAAACTCGCCCCCCGCTTCAGCGCCGAGCGCATGGTCCGCGACTACGCGCGCAAGGCGTACGTCCCCGCGGCGCTGGGGGAGGAGCCCGGTGCGGTGATCCAGGAGTCGCAATTCTGGCAGCCCTGACGACGACTTCGGCGGCGCGGAAACGACCGAGACGACGAGCAGCGACGCCGACTCGCAACCCGACGATCGGAAGGGGACGGGCCTCTGCGAGGAGGCGCAAGCCGACGGCGTTTCCCGCCACGAGGCGGGCCGCCAGTGCGAGACCTGCGCTCGCGCGCGGCCGGAGCCCGAAACGACGAAGCCTCCGCGTCCTCCGCGGAAGCCGTCGACCGAAAAGATCCGAAGGGATTTCGAGAGCGGCGGGAGGCAAAGCGCCTCCCGGCGCGACCGGCCTCAGGGGGGATAGAGGCGGCCGCGCCGGGAGGGTCACCAGCGTCAGGGCTTCTTGTCGGTCCGTCGCGCGTTCATCACCATGGCCGGCACGACGTTGTCGAGCGGCGTCCCCTGGACGTGAGCCGCCACCGAGACGTTACCGGAGGCATCCACGGAGAAGACGCTGTAGCTGTAGATCGTGCCGTTGGTCAGGCCGGCGTGCACGTAGCTGTCGGCCGTCCCCGGCGGCGCCGGCTCCTCGGTGGCCGCGAAGCCGTCCACCGGGCTCGTCGGGTAGCTCCCGTCGGTCCGATACCGGATGACGGCCTTGCTGAAGTCGGCGTCGGCCGGATCGGTCCAGTTCAGCGTGTTTCGCAGGTCGGACGGTGCCGCCGCGAACCCCGTCGGGGCGGCGGGCGGCGTCTGGTCGTCCACCGGCTGCTCGGTCGGACGGAACGTCGCGTCGTTGGTGAGCAGCACGCGGTCGGCCCGCGCCTGCGCCTCGTTGCCGCCCAGCTCGACACTGTGGAGGCCCTGGGTAAGCGTGTACGACCGGCAGGCGGTCCAGGTCCACTCTCCCGTCCGCGAGGCGGTGATCGCCTGCCGCGCCGCGCCGTCGACCGACTCGAACCACGTGTCGGACGACGTGCCCGGACCGTAAATCCGCACCCACAGGTACCAGGTCCCGGCGCTCGGCACGTTGACCCCGAAGGTCGCCCTGCCGGACGGGCTCGAGGCGGTGCCGGTCGGCGTGCCCGACGGCGTGTCGATCCAGCTTCCACCGAAGCTACCGGCGCCGGACTGCGTTCGAACCGGCGAGACGAGCGTGCCCGACTCGGCCTCGAACTCGAGATAGCTGCTGGTGCTCGCACCCGTGGTGAAGGTGGCGTCGGGGGTCGAGGTCGACGGGTTGCCGGCCTGGTCCGCGCTGCGCACGTGGTACTGATACGTGGCCGAGGCGTCGAGACCCTCGAGCGCGACCGAGTGGCTCGTCACCCTCGTCGCGTCGACGTCGGTCTGCTGATAGCCGGTCTGACCGAGCTTGCGGTAGAAGACCTGGCTGTCCGCGGATTCGTCCGTCGTCCAGGCGATCTGCGCGCCGCTCGAGGTGACGCTCGAGGACGCGACGGCGGAGATCACCGGGGCCGTGGTATCCGGCGCCGTGCTGAACCCCGTCGCATGGTTGTATGTGGAGGCCATCGAGTGGGTCGCGAGATCGAACACGCCGGAGGCGCCGCCCACCACCTGGATCTTGTAAGTCGCTCCCAGCGCGAGGCTGGCAGCCGGCGTGATCGTCGCGGTCAGGCCGTCTCCGGAGAGCGCCGGCGAGCCGGCCGCCTGGGCCACCGCGGCGCCGCCACTGTCCAGGAGCCGCACCGTCGTCGCGGTGATCGACGACGCGAGCATCGCCTCGCTGAACGTGATGGTCGGGTGAACGGTGACCGCGACCCCGGTCGCGGCGTCCGCGGGAGAGGTCGACGACACGGTAGGAACGGTCGCCGCCTGCACCGTGAAGAGGCCGGCCCCGGTACCGTAGACCTGGTCCGTGTTCGTCGCGTCGATACTGGTCGATCCGGCCGCGGCGGATCCGCCGACGGTCACGCTCGCGGTGATCCGCGTGCAGGAGTCGACCGTGACGGAGTTGACGACAATTCCGGTATTGGCGAACTGGACCGTCGCGCCCGTCATGAAATTCGTGCCGGTGAGCGTGAGCGAGAGCGTCCTGCCCTGCTCCGCCGCCGACGGGGAGGACGAAACGACGGTGGGCCGCGGCCAGCCCGAGACTTCGTTCGAGTAACTGGCGCTCAGGTTCCCGGTGGTGTCGTAGGCCTTCACCGCCAAGTACCAGGTCTGGCAGTCCGTGAGGCCGGTCACGGTCGTCGCGAGCACATTGCCGACGCTGAGGTTCTGCGTGTAGGTGCCGGGAGAGCTTCCCCAGTAGACGCGGTAGCCGGCAAGATCGGCGTCGGTGACCGCGTCCCAGGTCAACGCGACCGTCCCGGCGAAAGCCGAGACGATGCCGAACGTCACCACCAGAACGAGAATCGCGAGACGCCGAAAGATTGCAAGCATTTCCGGTTTCTCCATGCAGTCGGCACTTGGACCGCACGGAGGCCTATTGCGATGGTCGTGCCATCGTGGGGAACTTCACGGAAAAGCCATGCAATGCCAAGAAATCAAATCAGTTACCAATCGAAGATTTTCTCACATGCCTTGGACACCTATATCGACATCGTTACGTCATTGCAAAAATTACAGAATCAATATGCGTATGATCGACATTAGATCGCGAATAATCGGATACACAGATCCGTGGTGTCGCGAACCAGCCGATAGGGGTGACGCTGCATCAGCGATGAGCGCCGACGGGCCGGTCGGGGTCGCCGCCGAAACCCGGCGTTACTCCCAGAACTGCCATGCGGGCTTGCGGTGCTGTTCTCCCGACTCGAGAACGACGTCGTGCGCCGGCAGCTCGGGGAGCGCTCCCCCGACCAGGTCGCGGAACGACGCGGGCTCCGCGTCGGGACCAGCGTGGTTCACCGGATTCGTCGCCACCGCGACCAGCTTCATCGGCCGCACGACGTGGAAGCGCCCCGCCCCCTTGAGCCAGGCCTTGAAGTAGATCGGAGCCACGTTGAGCCGGGTCGCGTCGCGCACCACCAGGCTGCAACGGAACGCGGAACGCACCAGCGGGACCATGAATTCGTCGTTCAGACCGTGGGGGAGCACGACGGTCGAGACGGTCGATCTCCCCTGCGCTTCGAGCGCACGCGTCGGATCCTCGAGACCGGGAGGGAGGACGCCGATCGCCTTCCCCCGCGCATCGAGAAGCGCGGCGGCGCCTCTCGACGCGGTCTCTTCCCAGGCGATACGCCCCGGCTCGTCGCACGGGGGCACGGTGAGCGTTTCCACCACGTAGCGAGCGGCGGCCGCGGAGCGTTCCGGCGAGGCCGAATAGCTCGAACCGACCACCAGGATGGTTCCGTCCACGGTTCCGGGGGCCGCGAACGCGCGCCGCTCCCAACCCCCGTCCACCAGCACGAGTCCGCCCGACACCTCGCCGAGCCGCGCGAGCACCTCCGCCATCCCCTCGCTCTCGGACGGGCCGTGAAGGTCCACCTCTCCCCCGCGAAACATCCGGTAGATTCCGATGACCCCAAGAGGCGTGGACCACGACGTCGACTCGACGAGCTCGAGCCCTCCCTCGGCGCCGCGGACCGTATCCACGGCCGTGGCGACGAAGGCCCCTTCCGGCAACGCGAGGCGCGTCACGGGCTGCGCCGCCGACCCCAGATCGAACTCGATCTCGAGCGGAAGGCGGGGGGCCGACGTAACGGCGATCGGCCACGAGCGCGCGTGGATCCGCCGTACGAGGAACGAAAGAACGGTCCGGGTACCCGCGAGAGCGTGAAGGCCGAGGATGGCTACGCGCTGGCAGCCCGCCGCGACGACACGATCCAGGAGGTCGGGACCCGCGGGCGGTTTGGGCTTACGTTCGAACATCTCTCCGCCGGCGTGGCACGCGGCGACGGCTCACCCGCCGACCGGGCCACGCCGGGGATTTTAGTGTAGCGTCTCGGAAATAGCTCGGCATTCGGCCGCCGCTGCATCCCGGCCTGCTGCCCTGCTCCTTGCAGGCCGGACGCATCGGCGCCCTCGGTGCTTCGAACTATTTCCGAGACGCTACACCGGCAAGCCATCGTCAGTTCTGGGACGTCCCGACGGCAGTGATCACCGGACGCAGGATGTAAGGATGCTGGCCGTTCGTCGTGTTGACCTGCACCGACATGCCCGCGTCGAAGTCGAGGGTCACGGTCGTGGGCGTTCCTGCCGTGACCGTGAAGCCCACCGGGATGTCCACCTTCCCCGAAGGAACAAAGATCGGATCCACCTGGTCGGGCGAGTCCGGAGAGGCGCCGGCACGCACCAGCTCGGCCGATTCGATCTCCATTCGCACCCGGGCGTACGTCCCCGGAGGCACGTCCGCGGTGGCGATCACGACCGTCGTCCCGTTCCGGTAATCGAGCAGGTTGAGCGTGAGCCCGGCTCCCGCCACGACGTGTTCGAGCGTCATGGTCGAGCCGCACGCGTCGGTGGACGAGCCGCCTTCATCCACGGGGTAGAGAATCATCTCCTTCAGCGTGACATTGACCGCCTTGACCCCGGCGAGGTCGAGCGGCGCATCGGTCAGCAAGATGGTCACGTTCCCGCGCGACGGCGTCGTGGTACCGGACGAGCAAGCCGCCAGCACCGCGGCGGTGACGACGACCAGGACGAGCAGCATCAGGGTCCTTTTCATGACAAGCCTCCTTTTGGAGCGACCGGCGTTCCGGAATCTCGAGCGGGTGTCCCCGGGCGTACCGACCCCCTACAATACCGTGCAAGACACGAGCCGTCCGTCCAACCCGCGTTCCCACAGCGCCGGCCTCGCAGCTGGCTTCCGGCAAAGGGCCTGCGTTGTAGCTTTGCCGTGTCGGAACGACGTGCTCGGTGTAAGAACGTACGGCGAGGAGAGCCGTGCCGCAGCGCGTTCCTCGGGCGGGTGGTGCTTTGCCGGCTCCCCGTTGAAGCGGCGGGAAGAGGCCCAGGAGGATGGCGGCCTCTCCCCGCCTCGAAGCGTGTCAACTCAAACTCGGGAAACGGGGCAGCGGTAATTCGCCGGCCGCCGAGGCCTCGGCGGTTGACTTTTTGTCACATCGTCGTACATTGGGGTGCAGATGGGAAACGCGCTCGACCCCCACGAGGTCCGCCGAATCGTGCGGCGTCTCCTCGAGGGCGGCTTGGTGACGTTTTCGAGGCACGCATCGGAGGAGATGGCGAAGGACGACTTGGATGCGTCGGATTGCCTGAATGTGTTGCGGGCCGGGGCGGTGGACATCAACAGCCTGGTCGGTGACTGCTGGCGGTACACGGTGGAGACGAACCGGATCGCGGTGGTCATCGCGCTGCGAGGCGAGGCGGAGATCGTGATCGTGACGGCGTGGAGGAAGGGCCGATGAACTGCCTGACGTGCGGCGGACGGATGGCGGTGACGACTCGGACGCATCGATACCTGGAGTCCGGGCTGCCGAATGTCCAGCTGAGCGGGGTTGAGGTCCGGAAGTGCCAGAAGTGCGGGGAGCAGGAGGTCGCGATTCCGAACCTCGAGGGCCTTCACCGGTGCATCGCCCACGGCCTCGCGGAGAAGGCGTCCCGGTTGAACGGTCCGGAGATCCGGTTCCTGCGGAAGTACCTCGGGCGGTCGAGCCAGGATTTCGCCGAGCTCATTGGGGTGACCCGCGAGACGGTCTCTCGCTGGGAGACCGGGAAGAAGCCGCTGTCGGCGCTCGCCGACCGGGTGCTCCGCTTGATGGTCCTCCACGGCAAGCCGGTCGAGGATTACAGCCTCGACCGGCTGAAGGGGATCGACGAGAAGGCGCGCCGAGCGGTCCGCCTGGACGTCGAGGTCTGGAACCACGGCTGGCGCGTCGCGACCGCGTGAGGCCGGAGGATTTGGGAAGGCATTAGACTCTCACCATGCCACGCCGCAAGAAGCGCCGCGAGTACGGTTCTGGCTCCTACGAGCAGCTCCCCTCCGGCCGCTGGCGCGGCCGCGCATTCGTCGCCGGCTCGAAGCGCGAGCAGACGCTCGACCAGGAGGAGGAGATCAAAGCGTCGGACACCGGTGGAGGCGATGTAGCGGAGGTCGCGACAGGTACGGGAATCCGCCCAGATTGCCCACGGATTGCCCACGGCCTCCCGTCGTCGAACTCGAAAAGCTTGAGATGCCAAGCTTTTTTGGAGGCGGCGACCGGATTTGAACCGGTGATGACGGTTTTGCAGACCGTTGCCTTACCACTTGGCGACGCCGCCGAAACGAGGCCGATAATATAGGCCGATCGGCCGGAACGGTCAACGAACGAGACCGTTCGCGCATGGGATCCACCCTGCCGGGTACGGCCCGTTCCTTTGCCGAGAAATCGATCCGGACCCGTTCACGGCAGGACGAGGCTCCTCGGATAGACGAGCCCGGAAACCGGCTCGCGCAGAACGTTCTCTTCCACGCGGCACGGAAGGGACACTAACGACACCGAGCGAACCTCGAGGGGATCGTGTTCGCCGAGCCCTTCGCGAGCGCGGAGAAGGCGCAACGCCGCAGCGGGCCCGCGCGCGAGCCGCCCCCCGAGGGGGGCGCTCTCGAACGCGGGGAGGTAGCCCCTTTCCGTGAGGCGCGCCCCCGCGTCGCCGTGGGTCTGGAGGCCGATCACCCGAAAGGCGTTGATCCACACCGATCGGGGCTCGCCCTCCCGACCGACGCCGAACACGAAGAACGGCAGGCGCACCGCGGCTTCCCCGACCTCCCCCTTCGGCCGCGCCGTGGCGATCCGCTTCGGCGGCTCGTTGAACGGGTCGAACGCGAGCGGGCAGCGGACGCAGACGAGCCAGTCCACTCCCTCCCGCCCGAGCACCTCTCCCCCGCAATCGGGGCAGCGGCGGACCACGACCCTCGCGCCGGCCATCTCTACGTCCTCCTCCGCGCGGAACGCTCGAGGATCTGTCCCGCGAGCGCGATCAGCCCGTCGCGAACCTTCTCGGGCGCGGTGCGCTCCGGCCGGTTGATCGCCACGAGTTTCCGCGCGTCCCCCTCGATCACCACCTCGTACCGGAAGCGAATTCTGTCCCACGCCCACGCGAGCAACCAGGCGAGCCCCGCGAGCAGGAACAGTCCGCCGATCGCCCCAGCCTCCCGCAGTTTCAGGAGCAGCAACAGCGTTGAAAGACCCGCCTTGAAGAGGAAAGCCGAGGCGAACGCCAGCAGGTACACCGCCGCGATCGCCTGCGGTAGCCGCAGATCCCGCACCGCCGGCGCGCGAGCGCGGAGCACCGCGCCCGTCGCCCCGTCCACCGCCACTTCGTAGAGGTTCCTACCGTAACGGCACCGCACGAACCAGACCGGCAGGTACACCACCGCGACCCGCTCCTCGAGCAACTTGACCGCCGGGTCCAGGGGGACCGCCTCCCCCACGCTCCGCGACGGATCGAACACCAGGCCGCGCCGCTGCAGCGCGGCGGGGTCGAACGGAATCGGCTCGATCGCCCCTTCGATCACGTGCGGATCGAGCGCCTCGATCCGGAACCCCGGCATCGACACGGCCGGAGCGCGGTCGAGCGTCTCGAGCAGCACGCGCCTCGCGCTCCCCTCGCGCTCCAGCGTGCGCTCCACCTCGTAGAACGCCAGGAACGCCAGGCGAGGCGCCTCGACGAGCGCCCGCATCGAGAACCCGTCGGGGACCATCGGCCCCTCCCAGCATCGCCGGGCCGCCGCCATCGCCTCGCGCTCGACGAGCGCCGGGAGTACCGCCCGCCGCGCGACGCCGTCCGGGGCGCGCACCGCGAGAGGAGATCCGCACGACGGACAGGGAAGGAACGCGCAGGAAGCGGCCGCCGGAACGGCGCCGCCGCACGACGGACAGGCGACGACCTCGAGCCTCGCCGCCTTCACGGCTTCTCCCGGAGGACGATCGCTCTGCGGATCCCCCACCAGCCCGCCGGCCCGCCCACGGCGAGCGCCGCGAGGCCGAGCGCGACCCGCCCCGCGCCTCCCGAGAGGACCAGCAGGAAACCTGCGACGGCGACGACGAAGATCGCGGCCAGCAGCGCCGAGTAGGTCCGATCGAGGCTCCCGCCCGCCGACGCCGGCACGGTCGCCGGAAGAACCTGCCCTCCGGCGCCGTCGATCCAGACGTGGTGCTCGGCCCGGCCGATCCGGAACGACACCTCCCAGAACGGCAAGTGGACGAGGCGCGTCCCCTTCGGCGCCGCGTCGCCGAGCGCCGGCGCGGCCTCGTCCGGCCTGCGAGGCACGGCGTTCGCCAGGAGCACGGTCGCCGGAATCAGTTCCGCCGAGCCGACGAGTTCCTCGCGGAACGCCTTGAGGTCCCCCGCGGGAAGCGAGAACCGCTGCATGTCCTGGAGCAGCAGCGCCGCCGCGGGCTCGATCCGCGTGCGGCGGTCTCCCGGGATCACCCAGAACGGGAAATACAGCAGCCGAGTCGAGACGTTCTCGGGGCTTCCGAGCGCCTCGAGGTCCGCGAGCCAGCGGCCGAGCCTCCCCGGTAGCTCTCCCCGGGGAACGATCGCGGGAAGGATCTCGTGCCGGACGGCGAGCTCGGGATCGAGGTAGAGACGCGACCCGCAGAATCCGCAGGTCGCGAACGCGTCCTCCTCCTCGGGCCGGACCTTGCCGCCACACTGCGGGCAAACGAGCGGTTCTGTCGGCACGCGATCCTCCCCGGCGAGGCCGGCCGGGGATTATAGATCGCCGGAGGGCGAACCCTGAGATGCCGGGACCTTGACGCCGCCTGCTGCCCGGCGTACCGTCTCCCCGGTTCCGTTAGGGGTGCCGGGAGAGATCCCGGCTGAGAAAAAACCCTCGAACCTGAACTGGATAATACCAGCGTAGGGAAACGGGACGTGCCGCAGGAATCCTCTCCCAGGCTCCTTCGGACCGTTCGCCCTCGCGCTCGGGGTCGGCAGGACGGTCCCGCTCGGAACCAGGGGCCGAGCCTCCCGACCGGGAGGTCGCGATGGAATCCGGAGACATCACCCGCTGGGCGCGTGGCGCGCGGTCATGGCTATGCATTGCGGCGCTCCTGCTCGCGCCGCTCGCCGCGCGGGCGGACGAGGCCGCGCCTCCCCTGCCCGTACCGGCCACCGCCGGCGAGTCCGGCGACGCGACATCGACCCCGCCCACCGACGCGGAGAAGCCCGCTTCGCGCGACGACAAGGAACCCGCCGCCGAGAAGAAGCAGAGGAAGCTCCCCCCCCTCGTCGAGAGGGTCGTCGTCACGGCGACCACCGCCGAGGAAGGGCGCGACGCGGCGACGTTCACCAACGTGACCCGCGAGGAGATCGCGGCGCGAAACCACGGGCAGGACCTGGCGATGATCCTCGCGGACACGCCGAACGCGTACGCCTACAGCGACGCCGGGAACGGGATCGGCTACAGCTACCTCAGCATCCGCGGCTTCCGGCAGGAGCGGATCGCGACGTACATCGACGGCATCCCGCTGAACACGCCGGAGGACCACGCACTCTACTTCATCGATCTCGCCGACCTCGCCGGGGGGCTCGCGTCCCTCCAGGTGCAGCGCGGCACCGGCACGGCGCTCTACGGATCGCCGGCGGTGGGTGGCGCCGTGCAGCTCGAGACCGGGCACCTCGACCCGGTCGAGGGGGGCGAGCTGAAGCTCGGCGCGGGATCGTTCGGCACGCGCCGGCTCGACCTCCGGTACGGCGGGCCGATCGCGGAAGGGACGTGGGCGTGGATGGCGCGCGTCGCGCACGTCGAGAGCGACGGGTACCGCGTCCCCTCCTGGACGCGTCACACGCTGTTTCATCTCGCGCTCGAGCGGTTCGGCCACGACCAGGTGCTCAGGATCCAGCTCTTCGGAGGGCCGGAGCGCACGCAGCTCTCGTACTACGGCGTGCCGGTCGAGTACCTGCGCGGGGAGATCACCGGGAACGCCGACCGCGATCGCCGGATCAACCCGCTGGCGCCCGGCGAGACCGACCGTTTCGTGCAGCCGCATCTCCACGTGCTGCACGACTGGCAGATCGCGGACGGGCTTTTTCTGCACAACGCCGTTTACGCCGTCGTCAACGACGGCTATTTCTTGCAGCACGACGAGCTCTACGGGGATTACGTGACCGCGTACAACGCCGACGGCTCGCCGGCCGTCGTCACGCCGGTCGAGGACGCGTGGCGGAAGCGATGGATCGGCGGGCGCGACATCGGCTGGGTCCCCCGCCTCACGTGGGACCATCCCGGCGGCAGGTTGACCGCCGGGCTGTTCGTGCAGGACCACTCGCTGCGTCACGTGGGATCGCTCCGGTCTGGACTTCTCTGCACGCTCCGGCGACATCGACCGATCCGTGCGCGACGACCGAGCCGCTCGACGGCGACAAGAAGCTCTACGACTACACGAATTTCAAGGAGACGGTTTCCGTCTTCGCGCGGGAGACGGTGAGGCCGACCCCCCGCCTCGCGCTGCACTTCGAGGCGCAGGCGACGCGGCACCGCTTCTCGATGTCGGACGACGGGATCCGCGGCTTCTGCCTGGAGCGCCGTGTACACGTTCTTCGCGCCGCGCCTCGGGGTCAACTGGAACCCGACGGACCGTCTCGGTTTCTACGCAACGGCATCCACCGCGGCGAGCGAGCCGTCGTTCTCGAACGTCTGGAACCCCCAGGACCCGTGGAGTCCTCCGGCGAGGCGTTCCGGGGCGGCGGGCTCCTCGGACCGACGCTTTCACCGACCCGGCCGCGCGCCCCGAGAAACTTCGCGACCTACGAGGCGGGAGTCGACCTGGCGATCGGGGGCGACCCACTTCAAGGCCGCCGCCTACGAGATGCGGTTTCGCGACGAGTTCGTCCCGCAGGGGGGGCTCGACGAGGACGGACTTCCGATCACGGTCAATGCCGGCCGCTCGCTCCACCGCGGGATCGAGCTCGAGGCCGCGGGGAGGCTTCCCGGAGCGGTGGACGTATCGGCGTACGTCGCCGCGAGCCGCGACGTGCTCGAGAGCTTCACGCTCTACGGCACCGATTCTGCCGGTGAGCCGATTCAAGTGGACTACTCGGGGAACCGGATCGCGGGGTTCCCCGAAGGCACGGCGCGTCTTCGCCTGTCCCGGCCGTTCGGCCCGGCGCGCGTCGCGCTGGGCGCGCGCTGGATCGGACGGATCCACCTCGACAACAGCGAGAACGAGCGCAAGGACCCGGTGGCCCGACTCGCTCCGGGGTACGTCACGAAGAGGATCGACCCGTTCACCGTCGTCGACGCCCAGGCGACCTTCGATCTGACGCGACTCGTGGCGGGGCGGGGCGCGACGCTGCGCTTCGACCTCTCCGTCGACAACCTGCTCGACCGGAAATACGTCGCGATGGGGTACTCGTACCCGAGCGCCGATTTCTCGTCGTCTTACACCGAATTCTTCCCGGCGGCGACGCGGAGTTTCATCGCCGGCCTGACTTTCGGGTTCTGATGGGCCCTCTGGACGCCGGCGTCGTCGTGGCGTATCTGGCCGCGACCGTCTGGCTCGGCATGCGGTCGGCCCGGCGCCCCGCGGCGCCGGCGGACGACTACCTCCTGGCCGGGCGCACGTTGACCCTTCCGGCGTTCGTCGTGACGCTCGTCGCGACCTGGTACGGCGGCGTTCTGGGGGTCGGCGAATACAGTTACCTCCACGGCCTGTCGAACTGGCTGGTGATGGGGCTGCCGTACTACGTCGGCGCGCTGCTCTTCGCGGCGCTGCTCGCGCGGAAGGCGCGGGCGTCGGCGGAATACACGGTCCCGGACCTGCTGTTCGGGACCTACGGACGCGGCGCCGGGATCGTGGGAACCGCAACCGTGTTCATGCTGTCGCTCCCGGCGGCGTACCTGCTGATGCTCGGCGTGCTTCTGAGAAGGATGACCGGCTGGGGCCAGAGGGCCTCCGTGATCGTCTGCGCGCTGTTCTGCCTGGCCTACATCGCGGCTCGTGGCTTCCGGGCGGTGGTGCAGACCAAGGGGCTCCAGTTCGCGTTCATGTACGGCGGTTTCGTGCTGCTCCTCCCCGTGGCGGTGTGGAGCGCGGGCGGCTGGGGATTCCTCAGGCAAAGCCTCCCCGTCGAGCACTTCACCTGGGATGGCGGAAAGGGAGGCGGCTACGTTGCCGCCTGGTATTTCATCGCGCTCCAGACGCTCGTCGAGCCGACGTTCTACCAGCGCTGCTTCGCCGCCAGGTCGCCGAAGACCGCGCGGAACGGCATCCTGGTCTCGATCCTCTTCTTCGCGCTGTTCGACGGGCTGACGACGTTCACCGGAATGTACGCGCGGGCGCTGATTCCGGGGCTCCCGTCCGGTGTCGACGCGTTCCCGGCTCTCGGCGAGAAGCTGCTCCCGGCGGTCCTCCTCGGCGTCTTCTTCGCCGGGATGATCGCAACGATCATGTCCACCGTGGATTCGTTCCTCTTCGTGGGAGGCGTCACGCTGGGACGCGACCTGGTGTGGCGCCTGTCGGGGGGGAAGGCCGACCTGCTTTTCTGGACTCGCGCCGGCCTCGTCGCCGCCACCGCCGCGTCGGCCGGAATCGCCCTCGCCTCGCAGTCGGTCGTCGCGCTCTGGTACGGGTTCTACAGCGTCGGCACGGCGACGCTTCTGCCCCCTCTTCTCGGCGTCTTCTATCCCTCTCTGCGCCCGGCCCCACGCTTCGCGGCCTGGGGGATGGCCGTCTCGGGCGCTCTCACGCTGGCATGGATCCTCGGCGCGCAGTCGGCCGGAGGGCGCCCCTGGCTCGGCGTCGAGCCGATCTATGCGGGTCTCGCTGTGGCCGCGGCCACCCACGCCACGGGAGTGATCGCCGCGCGCCGGGAGGCGCGAGATGCCACGATGCCGCCGCCGGGTTAGACTAACCGCATGCTCGACGATATCGCGCCCGGATTCCTGATCGCGGTCCCACAGCTCATGGACCCGAATTTCAGGCAGGCCGTCGTGCTGCTGCTTCGCCAGGACGACGAGGGGGCGCTCGGCATCGTGGTCAATCGCGACACATCGCTGCTCCTTCGCGATCTCTGCAGGGACCACGAGATCCCGTATTCCGGGAACCCGGACAAGCGCGTCCGGCTCGGCGGGCCGGTCCAGCCGGAGCAGGGGTTCGTGCTCTACGCCCCCGATCACGCGGACCCGGAAGGACGCGAGGTCCAGGAGGGGCTGCATTTCAGCACCTCGACCGGCACGCTCTCGCGGCTATGCGCCCTCCCGGTCGGACGGTTCCACTGTTACTCGGGATACTCCGGTTGGGGCCCCGGCCAGATCGAACGGGAAATCTCCGAGGGGGCCTGGATCCTCTCCCCTTCCGATCCGGCGATCGTTCTCGATCGGGACCCCTCTGAGATGTGGCGCGCCTCGCTGTCCGCCATCGGGATCGACCCGGCGGCGATCGTTCCGGGCGGCGGCGAGTCGTGAGCCGGGGCGGCGGCGCCCCGGCCCCTCACGCTTTGGTCTTGCCGGCGCGAACCGGCTTCGGACGGTGGCGCGACGGCGGCTTCCGGTCCGGCTCGACCCGGTAGTTTCCGTCCTCGTCCTGCACGAGCGCCTGCTTCGGCAGGCGCTTGGCCTGCTCGGCGCGGCTCGCCGGATACGCGAAGCGCGCGACCTCCTCTCCCTCGTAGTCGAAGAGAAGCGCCACGTCGCCGCGGTTGTTCCAGACCGTCTCGTCGGTCCAGCCGAACACGGCGGGCGGCTTGTGGGCCACTCCCTCGCCGCTCGTCACGGTGATGCGTGCCCCGGGCAGCAGCACGAGGCCGTCCTCGAAGCGGAAGACCTTGATTCCCTGCAGGCTCGCCAGCGCCCAGCCGGTCAACGGTTGATCGACGTGCCCGTCGTTGGCGACGAAAGAGTCCGGCAGCCGGATGGCATCGTTAAACAGCCTGATAGCCTTATTAAACAATCTGATGGCATTATTAAGCAATCTGATGGCATTATTAAGCAGCCGGATGGCCTTCTTAAACAATCTGATGGCATTATTAGACAATCGAATAGCCTTACCAAACAGCCGGATGGCCTTATCAGGCGGTCGGATGGTCCCATCAGGCTGTTGAGTATTGGCCGTCTGGACCCTGAAAAGGGACTCACCTATCTTATTCGGGCACTGGACGATTTGCTGAGAAGGGAGAATCGAGAGGTTTCTTTGACCATCATAGGGAGGGGTAAGGAGGAATCTTTTTTGCGGCAGGAAGTCAGGGAAAGGGGGCTTGAGGATGCAGTGCAATTTCCGGGCTATGTCAATCATGGCCCTGAGCTGTTCAATCACTATCGGAATCATGATCTGTTTATCCTTCCCTCCCTGACCGGAGAGGGGCTGCCCCAGACGATCCTTGAGGCTATGGCCAGCAGGCTCCCGGTCATTGCCACAGCGGTTGAAGGAATCCCATACTTCATTCAGGACAGGACCAATGGAATGCTTATCCCCCCGGCAGATTCGAAAGCCATATGCCAGGCTATCCTCGCGGTGGCGGATGATGAAACAATGCGAAACCGGATCATCGACGGAGGGCTCAAAACCGTAGCCTCTCATACGCTTGAGGGAGAAAAGGAAAAAATGATGACCCTGATTCGAAAGTTCCTCCTCTCACGAGCCATATGCAGCCATGAAAGATATTCCCCAAATCAAAAAAAGTGTCAAGATCCTGAGCAGAGTACTGGATTTTTGCGGGCAAAGCTGCTCTCTGCTTTTTCCGGCAAGGCCCGGGCATATTCCTGAGACGATCCTTCGATCCTGATCAGATCCATCGTATCCTGGTCATCCAGTTGTATGCCCTGGGAGATGTTCTCCTTTCCCTTCCCTCTGCTCAAGGGATTGCGGTCCTTGTATCCGCAGGGGGAAATCGATGTTTGGGTAGCAAGAAACCTGCAACAGGAGTTCAAGGCACTCCTGCCGTATGTTAACCGGACTATAGCGGCGGATTCCCGCAGCATCAGTAAGGTTTTCTCTACGATAAGAGAATTACGGAAGCGGCGCTATGATATGGCTTTTGTTCTTTACCCTGTGGCCATTGGAGGCTGGCTGGCCTGGGTGACAGGGGCCAGATATCGAATCGGCTATACTCAGGATCTTGAAAATACGGATTCTCTGCGCGGAGCAGATTCCTTTTTGCTTACCCACCCGGTAAAACTCAAGGCTACCATCATCCATGATACCCAAAGGTATCTTGACCTTGCCCGCTCAATTGGGCTGTCCCCCAGCTGGGACCCTCCTTTTTTGTATCCTCCTTCGTCAATGAATTCATTCACTCATCAATTTTTTCATCAGCAGGGTTTCCAGGAAGATATGCCGCCTAAAATGCCGCTTAACAGGCCGCTTATCGGGATGAATCCCAATGCAAGCTGGGAGGGGAAAAAGTGGCCACCTGAAAAATTTGCCCGGTTGGCTGATCTTCTGATTCAAAATCAGAAAGTGCAGGTGCTCTTTTTCGGATCAAAACCGGAAAGAGAATATGTGGAAGGAATAATTTCGCTGATGAGAAATAAGCCCCTTTGTGCTGCTGGTCAGACATCCCTGACGCAGATGGCAGCCCTGATCCGGCAGTGTCACCTGTTTATATCAAATGACACAGGGCCCATGCACATGGCCTGTGCTCTGGATGTGCCCACGCTGGCCATTATGGGACCGACCAAAATCGAGATGTTTCGCCCCTGGGCAAGCCATTCACGGATAGTTCGAAACCCCCTGCCCTGCACTCCGTGCAAACAGGAGAATACAGACCTCTGTCAGCCATTTTTCCTGTATCCGCTCCATTTCCGTTGATTCCGTTTATGAGACTGCGGTCGAGATGATGCGGTCACTCTCATGAGATCAGTGGATTTTCTAGTCACCTGATCTTCTTCCTGCTGCTGGCAGAGATTTCTGACAGCCAGGGGCAGGGCGATAAGAATATACGGCAGGAAGGAAATGCTGGTTGCACTGAAGGCCACCAGAATTCCTGATAGATCCGTAAGGCTATAAAACATCTGGCCAAAATAGGTAGCTGTACTTCCCAGGAGAATGGCCCTTAAGTGAGGGTCCGTGACTCTTTTTTCAGTCTGGAATGAGCCATAGAAAAAGAATATATAAAAGGCCAATATCAATATGATTGAAAATATACCCGTTTGAGCAGCATCTGAAAGGTAAATGTTGTGTGCATGGAGTGCACCTTGAGGAATAACTCCCCATCCTATGCCAATAAATGGATTTTTTAAGATTACATCCCAGTAGACATTCCAGGCAGCGGCCCGGTCATTATAGACCCCTTGCCAGGCGGTTTGATACATCTGTCCACCCTGCAGAATATAGATTGATGAATTGAGAATGATAGCCAGAAGCAAAATCCCTACTCCCAAGAGCCTTGCTTTTCCAGGAAAGCAGAAATACCATAGCCATGATAAATCCGTTCCACGAGGAGCGGGAAGAAGACAGGATGAGGGCATAGCCCGTTATTATGATAAGCAGAAACCGCCATATCATATGCTTTCCATGAAAGGGGGAATTAATGAAATAATATGACACGATGAGAGGTGTAAAAAGGAATAAAAAATATCCCAGAAAGTTTTGATTACAAAATCCAGCATAAATATTCTTAAAGATGACTCTCCGAGGGAAAGTCTATGGAAGGATTCTATCGATGGCCCAACAAGATACAAAAAGCGTAAAAAAGGTGATAGCTTTGACAAAAAAATACACATTTTCTTTGCTGCGTGAAAAAAAATCATAAAAAATATAGACATCCAAAAAGCCAACAAGAAGGGGAAATACTGCCTTATCCCAGTCAAAGGGTACTGGGAGAAAAAAATGGATATACAGACCCAGAATAAAAAGAGGTAAAGAACAATCATTATCCCTCGCTCTCTGAAGGGGGTAAAACCCCGTTTCTGGCTGATGTTTTCGGTGAACCAGACGGCAAAAAGCAACCCGTTCATCCCCCACATTAATAAACGGGTTTCCCAGCTTCCCGAAGGGAAAAGGTAATCCATTGTGCACATGAGGGTTAACCAGATAAAGATAACTTTTTTCAATAGACTGTCTTTCATAAGGTATCACTTTCCTTTTTGCAGGGGCATTACCGCGAGATCTTATTCTTCCTAATGGAAGCAAAACCTGAGAAAATATAATGAGGGGCAAAGATAAAAATAGCGTAACTACTCAGGTAGGCACAAAGGGGCAAAGGCACAAAGGCACAAAGGGGTAAAGAAAAAAACAACCTATGCCTATTAGTGAAAACAACTTTGTGCCTCTGTGCCTCTGTGCCTGAGTAGTTACGAAATAGCATCGATTTTGCAAGATGTTGCCGTGCAAGAAAAAATTAAAGCAAAAGCTTAAGCTAAAAACAAAGGATGTCAGTTATCGTTCGAGTGCGTCATTGCTATACCCGGAGTGTATCGAGAAGGTAAAGAAACATGGTGGTGAAAAGGTAGTGCTTTCTCCCATGTTTCGTTCTTTTTAAAGGTGGTACCCCTGCAATTCCACTAATGATAAACACCTTCAGGTTTTCTTTTCATTCTACCATAAAATTAAGGGCAGTCTCTATAGTTTTTCCCGGAGAGAGAGTATAGAGAGCAAAGATAGTACGCAGATAGCACAGAGGAAAGAGAGTTATTCCCTGTTCCTATCGCTGTCCTCGTTGTCCTGTGTGGTTCAATAGCATTTTGGGATAGACTGGCAGTTTAAATACATGAGGAAGGAGGCTTGAATACTAACGTGAAAAGAGTGATTGGATTTATCAAACGATATTTCTATGCTGGGGCGTCATGTCTGTACTTATTTACTATTGGGCTGTTCTCAACGAGGCATCGTGTCCTTATAGCAAGTATTTACCAGCATTTTGGTTATTCAAAATCGGTCAGGGCACGGGTACCTGAAGTCGATCTATCAGAAGTCCTTTCAGATTCGGTGTATTGACGCAAGGACCTCTCCATCAGTCGCCAGATGAGGAGTGCAATCAAAAGAACCAAACCCAAAGCCTCGATACGCTCTGGTTTCTTGAGGAAAAGGTCGTTTACAATCACCGGGTCTTTGAGAAACCCGAAGTTTTGCTCAATTCCATGCTGCTCTTTGTAAGCTTCCAGAATTGATCGTGCCTTATCGTAGGCCACCTCTCGCTCTTTGGAAATGTTACTCACGAGGACAAAACAGCCTGCCTCTTGGCGCTTGGTAGAAACAGCCTCTGTCTTTTCCTCTACTGTGGCACGCAGGCCATAGCGCATTTCCTTGATTTCGCGGGGACCTTTTTTACTTGGACGTCCTTTTTTATAGCGAGGTCTTTCCTCTACTGAGACTTGTACCTGGTAGCACTCTGTGCTCATCTTGCGAAGCTCTTCTGCTGCGGCTTCAGCATCTGGTCGGCAAAAATACTCTCCTTTCTCCATCTGGGTGCATTTTGCTTCCAGAGCATGGCGCTCTTTTTCCAACTGCCGGTCAATCCGCTTCTGTCGTCGCTGGTCGTGGGCACTGGAGTGGACTACTACTGCTCGATAGGTTTTCCCATAGAGCACTACTTCAGTCTCATAGACCTTGTACCCCATCTTTGTCACCGGAATCAGTGGTCGGCTAACTCCGGAATCGGTGGTCGAATTACACCGGAATACGCACTCTTGGAACTATTTGTAAGAATAGCATTGTTTGTACAAAAGTTTTTGTTCTTCATGTTGGAGACGTAATTGAAATTACTTTACCTTCTACCTATTTCAATTCTGTTTCCTTTGGGCCAGATGGAATTCCCGTCATAGAGGTAACTGGTACTCAATGGATAGAAAAAAAAGATAAAAATGGAGATATACCTTCGTTTCATTTTAATGTAATCAAGCCCACCATTATGAAGATGCCGATCACAGGGGATAATAATCAAGTACTTACTTATGAAGTTATTGGAGCAGGAGAGATGGAGCTATCTTTTGAGTGTTGCGACAATGATAACTCAAAAGCTATCGTAGACACTTTTAATGTATCCATAAAGGTTGAATGAGGTCTTCTTGTCTTCTTTTTACAATAGTATTGGAAACCAGTTAGGCGGTGAGAGCTATCTCATCGCCTAATTTATCGAGAATAATTTTTTTCATTACAGGCATGATTTTTGCTATATTTAATATTCCGTAATTAATAGTATGGCGAGTCTTTATCCTTTTAATTTAATGATTCGAGGTGACGAAAAGTATAAAGTGAGAATATTTAAAGATAAGTGAGGAGTTAAATAATTTTGGAAGCGGGCTTGTTGGTAACCTACCATTGACTATAGACCTTCGCAAATGAATTGATACCCTTAGTTCCAGTTAGAGCATTGTTGGATGCATAAAATCGAACCTGAATTGAGTATCAACTCACATGAAAAGCCTATAATATACACATAAACTTACAATATAATAAATTTTTAAATAAAGTATCATATAATAAATTGAAATATCAAGTATCAATTCATTTGCGAAGGTCTATAATTGTACGTATAAAACTCCAAAAGGGGAAGAGAGAATTAAAATGAAGCAATTATTAAAAATAATTATTATGAAAAATAACATAAAAAAACATGGTTTTTTGAAAATATTATCAGCAATAAGTTTATTTATAATTCTTTCTTTATTGCCCCTCCAAATTCAAGCATATTTTGGCTTTCCTTACAACATGTTTGGTTCTCCTTACTATGGCTTTGGTATTGGGATTCCCTATTACGGAGGAATCTTCGGCCCCCCATATGTTACTGCACCACCACCTGATTTATCAGGTTGGATCTGGACTGACCCTTCAACAGCTCAATATCCTTACACTCTCCCTGGCGGGGTAAATGTAATGGCCTATGTAAGTCCGGTAGCAGGATATGAAGGATTATCACCTTATTACCAACAAAACGATGATCTCGGCTCTTCCCTTGGAGCACCTCCATCCACTTATGATCAATATGGCCCTATGCTTATGCCTGGGGTTGGTGCGAATTATGGTGGTTTGTATGGTGGCTATGGCTTGGCTGGATATGGATTATATGGTGGTTTGTATGGTGGCTATGGCTTGGCTGGATATGGATTATATGGCGGTTTGTATGGCGGCTATGGCTTGGCTGGATATGGACTATATGGCGGGGTAAGCAGCCCTATCTCGTATGATTCTTTTGGTGGTGCATGGATGTCATGAGACATAGAGAAAAGGTCATAATATAAACCCCTGGTATAGGTTATGATCCTTTTTTGGCATAAGATCAGGAGTAAAACAATCGAAGTGGAGGTTTCCAATATAAAATTATAAATTTTTAAAATCATAGGAAGTGGTCGGGTTCCAACAAAGCCTTTTATAAGGAATCAGCCGCCTTCCTTCCCTTACTATGCTTATCCCTTATACCATGCCCAACCCCTTCACGAACAATGAGATTCCTGAATCCTGTCAAGCCCAGGGTTAAATTCATCAGGTCTCAGGAACTGGACAGGTTCTCTTTCAGGCCAAACCTTCAAAATGTAGGCAGGCGAATGCGGCGTATTTCCGAAAGAGGCACCAATGACCCAAGTCGGCAGGTTCACCCTTGAATAGGTCGGATACATAAGCCGAGCATAATCTTCAAGGCGGTCAGGGGTTTTGGCATCATCGGCATAAATCAGCATGGCCACAAATGCACCACACCGGATACACTGCATCATTTTACTTTCGACAAGGGCTTTTTCTGTCGGGGGTGGATGGTGGTGGAGATCCATCGGCAATACTTTTTCCCAGCATCCGTCTCCATTTGTTCCGCGACTTTTTTGCCTAAGGGTTCAAAAATAGCTTGCCGTTTCGCCGTCATGGGATCATTCGGATCGCCAACAGCATCACATAAAATCCAGGTTTGGCCATCAACTCCCTTCAATCGAATACGTCCCAATTCACCAAGTTCTCCGTGCCGAAAGGTATAGATCCATTGATTATGAACCCTGGCTTTGGATACTGTAATGTCTGATGGCAGGCTAAAGTTTTTCATACGTTGATAGTAGAGGATTTCGGAAGGAATATTAATAGTCGGGTTATTCCATCTCTTCCAGCTTTCTTTTAATCTCTGCCTCACTAGGCAGCTTTGTCTTATACTCAGCTACAAAGATCCGATCATCAAGGCCAGCTAAAGCATAGTGAACCTCTTCCTTGCCCTTTCCAGCACAAATAATAAGGCCGATGGTGGGCTTTTCAAAGGGAAGCTGTATGTTTTCACGGTAGTAGGAAATGTACTTATTCATTTGGCCAACAAATTCGGCCCTAAACCTTTCTGTTTTTAGCTCTGCCAAGACAATACACTGAAGCTCACGATTGTAAAACTCAAGATCAACAGTGTGGATCTGGCCGTCAATAAGAATCTTTTTCTGCCGACCTCCAAAATAAAAGCCGTGGCCCAATTCCATCAATGTTTGAACGATCTTATCAGCCAAAGCATCCTCTAAGTCCTGCTCACTATGTCCCTCTTTGAGAGATAGAAAGTCAAAATGGTAGGTATCCTTAAAGACTTCATCGGGTTCGGGTAATTGAAGAGGAAGCTTAGAAACAATTTCAACCTTACCCTCTTTTTTGACCTGTTGATATACTTTGGCTTTGATTTGCTCTCTTAATTTATACAGACTCCAAGTATTTTTTATTGTTTGAACTTCGTAAAATCGCCTTTCTTCCTCACTATCTATAGGAATGAGTTCTCTAATATGCGACCAACTTAATTGTTGCGGCACTGCCGCAACAATTGGATAAGCCTTATAAAATTCTGCCATTCTAAATAGTTCCGTGCGTGAAAAGCCTAAATCTTGAGCTAAAAGAGGGATAACTTTTGATCCATAGTCCGCCCGTCCTTCTTTTAGCTCCTCTCTTACAATCCGCTCTCCTATTTGCCAATAGGTTTGGACACGGATGTTATCAACGGCTTTATAAGCTTGCAGTTTTGCCTTTTCAAGAAGATAGGCAATATCTTCTCTTAAGGTTTTGTACCCCTCTGGGATCTGTTTTTCAAGTTCGTTTGACATGGTTCACCTTTGTGGAATATTACCAATGAATGGTTAGGTACATTATATCAAAATTGGTTCTTTCTTGAAAGAAAAACAAAGAGGCAATGGGAGGATACCAGGCAGATTCGTGTAAAAATATACGCTAAGATCGTCGGTTTTTTCTCCATTGCTAACCAGCCAAAACCCAACATTCGTGACACCAACCGCAATAAAGGGTATCAAGAAGATTCGTGCGAATTTATACGGTAAGGTTGTCTCTGGATCAAAATAGGGGAAAATCCCCGTAGGGCCTTGGTGTTTATGGTGGGGTTTTTCTGATCAACTCATTAAAGGTCAACTACTTATCTTTAGATTTTGTGACACGTCACAAATTTGGGTAAGATTAAACAAACAGGGGAAAATCCCCATAGGATGTCGATATTTATTAGAACTCAATCACTTCGCTATCCTCTGGATCAAAAATAGGGGGAAATTGCACATTCAGGGTAAATTTACCGTAGGATTTTCTGTAAGTTTAGGTTTTATCTTGCCTTCATGAAATTTTGGGGTTCCAATTTTCAGAAGCAGACTACATTTTTCTTGGGCTGGTCATTAAATCAAGTAGAAATATTATGAATATTATTCTGAACATATCTGGACAGAATAATATCCAAATTAACTATATGAATAATCTGAATTTTCCAAGAGGTTTTCCAAAGCACATTTTTAGTTTACCCGATAGTAATGGAGAAAAAAACAACAATCTTCCTCAGCCGGAAGAAGCATAATGGCCTAAACCCAATATTCGTGACACCAAGTGCAATAAGGATTAATCTCCAGCCAGATACCGGAATAAGGATTCTGTCTTAAAATGTCGGATTCCGACATTTCTACCTTGGGGGTCTTTGCTTCTTATAGAGAGCCTTAAACTTTAATCGGTTACACAGGTCAGCATAATTTTTCAAGGTATACTCGACAGCCTTTTTCGGATTGCCCTTTGCCCGTAAAATCTCGACTAAAATCATAGCAAAGGCAACTGAGTCAACCATGCCCACCTTCCTATTAAAGCCAGTGACCACACCCGCCCCAGTTTCCACCATGAATTCCCTGACTGTTTTTGGATTTACCTTCATCACATGGCAGGCATCAAAATGGACAATATCACCATAAAAAATTTCATCATCAATACCTATGGCGATGCGGACAAGATCATCCAGGCTCACCCATTCATCTCCGAATCGAAGCATACCTGGCTGGCCATGAGCTGCAAAGAGAACAACGTAAAATCCACCGCCATTGTCATATTTAATTTCGTTGAATTTGTTCAAGCAGTAGGTCAACTCTTCAAGGGTATTAGCGGTTCTGAAGAAGCACTTTAGATCAGGGTAGATTCCGCTCATACATTCAAGCATAGGAGCAATCGAGATACGCTTTGGCCTTGTGTTTTCCCAGTCTGCTTCGATACAGAAGATGCTCTTCATAAAAGCCCGCCTCTTCTCAGGTTTATTCCTCATTGGAAAACCACTTCTCACAGTATTCACCATAAGCACATCCATTACATTTCCAATTGCCGTCATGCGGAATAAACACTCCCTTGCTGATCCCCTCCCAGACCTTCAGGATTTTTTTGGCTGCCCTTCTCTCATCCATCTCACTTCGGGTTGTGTAGTACTGCTCGAATTTAGGGGTTTTGGTTTTGATAAGGCAATCAAACCGGAGCAAAACATCTCTGTCTCGATAGCCGTTTGCCTTTATTGCCATCTGGTAGATTGTGAGCTGAAGGCTTTTGTCTATTTGATCCGCACTATAAGCTTTGCTCGAAGTCTTCCAGTCTGTGATAATGATTGTGCCGGACTTATCTTCTTCCAAAAGATCGAACACACCGATGATAGGGGGAAGGCCATCGATGGTAAAACTGAATGGCTCTTCAATGGCCAAGACCTTGAAGTCGTCGTCAGGGAGTTTCTCGTAGTAGACACTCAGAAGATCCTTTCCTTTTTTGAGTAATGTTTCAAAGTCCTCACCCTCTTGGTATTCAACATCATCTCTTTCCTCAATTGTTTTCCAGTGCTTTTCAAAACTTGCTTGGAGATCCTGGAGTGATAATTTACTGCCGATCATTTTTTCCTGATAAAAATCCGCCAGTGTCTTGTGAATTGAAGAACCCAATTCCAGTGAGTCTGATTTAAACTCTGACTTGATTTTATCGATCCTTGAAAATTTGTACAGGAGACCACAGTCCAGGTAATCCCCGACTGATGAGGACGATAGATGTGGTTGTCTTTTCAACTCCATGATGTTCATTTCTGGCTACCTCCATTATGAGATCGAACGGGTTTTAACTTAAGCGGCTTGCAATTCCCTAATAAAGGCGCTGGCATCAGACGAAGACAAGTAATTCAGGGAAGTGTTGTAAATCTTCAGGGCCATAGCCTCCAATTCTTCCGAAGATATTCCCTTTCTTCGGCTAAGGCTCAGTATGGCTCGTGATTGTGCCTCAGACATTTTAGGGGTCTTCCCGTTTCCATTTCCTTTAGCTTCAGACTTTGTGGCTGGCTTCTGACTTGGGTGGCTTTGATGGTTCTGGCTTTGACTCCTTTTGCTTGCCTGCCGTTTCTCTCTTCCCCTGCTTTGATCCATTTTTCTTAGCTTTTTCCTCTTGATCCTCGTGCTTATTGCCGTTACCATTTCCATTGCCATTTCCACCTGGCTTGGTTATCTCATTTTCGATCTGCTCATCCAGTCCACCCAATTCTTCCAGGGCAGTCATCCCGATATTGACCATATCCCTCAGCACTCTGGCCTTGGCTCTGGTCGAGGCTACCCGCAAAATATGAGGCGAAATAACGCATTCACGTTCGCCGTGTTTGCATCTCCAATATCCGAGAAAACTTCGCCATCCTTTGATTCAGCAACCGCTCGACATATAGCCTCATGCCCATTCTCGTTTGTAGGGTACTGGATAGGCTCGACACTCAATCTCTGAAGGCCATGTTGATGGGCCAGATCCAGCAAACCGGAATAGAGAACGAAATCTTTACCTTTGATAGTAATAATGAATCGCTCATCAAGTTTTGGTTTCACTTTCTGGGCTTTTCTGCTTTTCCTTTGTGGCTTTTCTTTTATGGCGGCCATGAGAATCTCCTTTCATGAATGTGAGGTTGTTAATCAAGGCAATTGTGGTATTGAAAACACTTAAGAGCATCAAGATCCTTCTCCTTTATGTCCTTTCCCCAGTAGTCATAGATGAGGAAATGGTCACTCAAATTGATTTTCTTCTCGGTCTCTCAGTAATTGATAGCAGGAAACATCATTTCTTTTTCTATAGACAAACGGGCCTTCTGTTGAATTGCAAGGGGCATAGGTCATGAATGCCGGAATGTTGACCTCATAAGTGATATTGGTCAGGTCAAGGTGTGGAGCAGGATCTATCAGGCCATGTATCTCTTTCAAAACCAGTGTACGCCGGTCTTTATAGGGGCTATCTCTTAACCCCTCTACATGTCCATCTTCAGCCCAATTATCATCAGCCCAGATTTCGTGGAACCCAGGCTTTATAGAGATAAGCTCCCGATATAACCCAGGCAGATCACTTGAGAAAACATCGAAGAGATATTTCAGAATAATTTTCAACTCATGCTTTTCAGCACTTACATCTATCAAGGGAATGGCATCTACATCAAACCCTTCGGCAAAGGCTAATTTCCTGGCACGTAATCCCTGCGAATCGTTTCGTAGGGGAAAACCGGCTAAGGTTTTAAAGAGGCTGTTGAACTCGGAGCTGATATAATCTTGAGGATCTCTGCGACCTTTTAGAATAGCGGACAGATACTTGAACCTGATAGCATTGAATATCCGCTCTGCCTCTTGGAAGGGGCTTGCCATGTATTTCAAAATCTCAGTTGGTTCTTCGGATTCCAAGTAACGAGCACTTAATTCTGACAGGCTCATTTTCCCTATGTCGATTCTCTTGATGACTCTACCCTGAATGTTTACCTTGGACACCATTACCTTGCCATTTTCTATAAATTCAACCTCCACTAAATGGGAACCGTCATAGTAGATCCGCTCTCTATTTCTATCCGTAAGGAGAAGCTTTTTGTCGGGCTGTATGATATGGGGTGGTACACTATGTTTCATTCTTCACTCTCCTCTGATTCTGGTTCAGCCTTGCCAAGGACAAGATCACAACTTTTTTGGGCTTGACCGGCAGCGATTATTACTAATTTCGGATCGTTCTTGAGCTTGGTGAGCCAATTTCCAATGTATGCGGCACTATTATCGATTGTCTTATTTTCGACCCCAGCACGAGAACACAAAAACGCTGCACCCATCTCAGCTATAAGTTCCTCTTTTGAATAATTCGTACTTCCGAATGGACAAATATCAATAATGGTAGGTCTATTAAGCCTGCTCGAATGCCCTGTGCTGTGTATGAGTTCGTGAAAGAGGGTGGAATAATACTCCTCCCGCTTCTCAAATAATTCTCGATTGGGCATCCGTATCGTATCAAGGGATGGAGAATAGCAGGCTCTCATCCCCAGGGATATAACCGGAGGATTCTTCATGTTTCTGACTACCGCTTCACACCTTTCGATAGGGTCCCATTCAAAGGAAGGGGTCTCTTCCTTTGGGGCTTCTATCTCTTCGCATTGGGCAAGGTTGAACACGCTGTAATATCTGACAAGGGGAATAGCTTTCCCGATAACTTCACTCTCACCCTCGTCATCTTCTTTCATGTTCATCCATTTCCAAAAGACGACAGGAGTACCCTTTTCACCTTTTTTGATATGGCCACCCATTTTTACCGCCTGCCTGAAGGTCAACCAGTAAGGGCTTGCACAGCCTGCCATAGACAGGATAAAAAAATTGCACCCACGATATTCTCTTTTGGTGACCAGGTTCTTAGGAATTCCTGCTGGAGATAACCAGGGCCTATGCCAAGGAACCACCCCTTCCTCAAGCTTCCGTAAGATCTGATTTGTGATAACTTCAAAAGTTTTCTGAGACATCGCTTTGAACTCCAACCTTGTGAAAGATGATCAGTAATGGGTGCTGACTCTGCCATCCTTAAATCACGACACATCCTGAATAAAGCCACTGACCGGCATCTTGTAAACACTGATCCTCTTTAGTCGTAACTGGTTTAGAGAGATCATTCACCCAGGATTTAGCCATGTATGGAGTAAAAACCACCAGGCATTGATTACCGGATCTGCTGAAAGGTAAGGGTTCAAAGAGCGAAAGGCCAATAAAAGGCTCCTTGGCATCCTTGGCATGTTCATTCAGCCGATTGGTTTCCGCTTCATACCAGAGTTTCAATCTCTTAATAACATTCCCTGTCTTTTGATCATCAGGAAGACTACCCAATAATTCTTCAAGGGTGACTACATTGCTTTTCATGGGTAAGAGGACCTCCTCTGTTCACCCTGCTATACGAATGCTTCTAATCTCCTCCTTTTTCCTTTCTGGATACCAGCTTAAGACGGTGGCAACCAGGTAATCAAAAGGAGTGGGATATTCCAGTAAATTTTCAACCCTCAACGTCAGGCCAAACTCATTTTCACTGCCGTCTGCCCAAACAACATGGCCGTGGTCGCAACGCTTATTTCTCTGGATAAAAAATTCTGCTGACTTTCGATCCATTGCCTTATTCCCTCTTATCTATGGAATAATATTTTTTCTATAATAAATATCATCTATTATAGATTATACCGAACTTTATGATTTTGTCAAGTGTGAATTATAATTTTTATTAATTTTTTACTTGATATAATAATAAAACGGATAGATTCTCTATAATCAGAGGGATATGGCCATAGGTCAAATCCCTGCCAAAGAGCCAATAGCCGGCACTCACCATACAGGCCAAAGGATCAACCTGCCATACTTCGGACGATCCTTGAGGCTCTCAGGGTGTTTCCTGGGGGATAATTGTGGCGGGAGAATACGCTAAGCTCATGGGGTTGGTTCATTGTGAGGGTATAAAAATAACCTGACCCTTGATAAAACCAAACATCAGGGGTAAGAAAAAGTTTCGCCTCCGAATTATGTGCATGGATATGGTCGAAAAATAAGATGACCCGTGAAAAAGAAATCTCCCACACCCGACCTGAAAAACAAACTGCATAAGGAGAAGGAAATGATTAAGCCCAAAAAGAAGAAAAAGAAAGTTGCTGCTGAAGATAGGGGTGGCCCTCAACAAGATCAGCACCTTTCAGCCCAATACAAATACAAAAGCATAGGCGTAACTGATATCGCTCCCAACCCTGAACAGCCAAGGAAGGATTTTGATACTCCTGATCTTATAAAAAATATCCTCACAGAAGGCGTACTACAGCCTATCATCGTCAAAAGAAACACTAACGGTAATGGGAATGGTAAGGGGTACACACTAATCGATGGAGAGAGACGACTAAAGGCTGCAAGCAAGGCTAGGCTCAAGGAAATCCCTGCCATGATTGTTCCATCAGATATAAAACCTGAGAAACTGGCCGAATTAGCAATGACTTTAAATATGCAGAGAAAAGACCTGACTGCACTTGAGGAAGCAGAAGGGTTAAAGAAACTGAAAGATGATTACGGATACACACAGAAAAAACTGGCTACTATCATAGGAAAATCAGATAACTACCTGAGTGAAATTCTCTCTATAGCTAAACTGCCCGAACAAATCAAAGAGGAAGTTCGTAATTCCGAAACTGACTATTCCAGGCATTTCTTGTTAAGGCTGTTGAAAAAAAAGACTGAACAAAAGATGCGGGAATATTTGAAGGAACATAAAGAACCGAAGGCTACTCCTAAAGAAGGCCGAAAGAACTCGAAAGGAAAGAAAAAATCCGACCTTGCTTTTGATGCTGAATACAAGTCTCCCTCTCCTGAAAATGATTTTTGCCTGATCCTTCAGTACAAAGAAGACAGGCTAAAATCCATCCATGAAGAAACACTCAAGAATGCTTTTAATAAGACCATCAAATTCTTGGGTATGAAGTATGAGGTCTCATTTGATATCGTAGAGTAAAAATTGACCGGCTAATCCCAGTCAAAATTTTTAAAATCAAAGCCCGACTACTGGAAATATAAACAGCAGTCGGGCTTTTTTGTTTCTTGTTTGTGATTTATTTTTAGCTGCCACAATTTAGCTATTATTATCAATAACTTAAAATCAGTAAGGCGATTTGACATATCGCAAAAAAGCGATATACTTACAAATAGAGGGAAACAACTCTAAAAAATTTGTTCGAGTGGACTGGTTGATAGAAAGGCCAGTCCTTTTTCTTTTTTAGGGTGAAATGTTTTTCCCTTGATCTCAAAACGGCTGCTTTAATAAATGCCACGTCGAGTTCAATCTATTTTAGAGAGAACTCACCTTCCAAAACCTCATTATGAATCCCCAAGAGAGAATTTAGTCAGAGTATTTGTCTGGCCAAATTTCTTTATTGGGGGAGTGAGGCTTTAGACCAACAAACACACAACAAAGGAGAAGCCATTCTATATGACCTTCTGTTATTGATTCTTGTTTTTAGTAAAAGAAAAAGAAAATTATCTAATCTTTTCAAATTTTTCAACTAAACAGAGGGAACTATGTATAAAAAAATGAAACTGGAAGGGCTTAAGATATATCCCTTCATGGATATATGCAATACGATCACCCAAGAATGCAACATCGCCACTACCAACAAACCCACTTCCGATGTCGCAGCCAGAAGAATCGCTATCGTGACAAAAAATGGCTATCTCAAATGTGAAGGCAATATTCATTATGCGGATCTTCTGGAACGGCAGATTTATGAGGCCGTAAAGATGCTCAACCTCACCTGTGACCCTATACCAGAAGAGATCAGGGCAAAGAAAATGGGTTGGAGCCGTAAGGAGTTCGATCCATTGAAGCTGAGTATAGAAGGTGAAGAAAAATATTTGACCACCTATACTCCTCTGGTCGCTATCATCATCAGAAAGCTGAACACAGCAAAAAAGAGATGATGGTCTTCGTTTCGGCTATTAGGTAATTCATCATACCCTGACCTTCTTCCAGCAAACAGGGAGAAGGTCAGGGTGCCTGTAGATATCAATTGGACTTTGGACAAAAAAGTCTTGCAGCCCTCTGAGAGGGAGGACTTTCGATAGGTCGAAAATTTTCAGAGTGTATGGAGTAAAAAAGCCGGATCAGGATTCCTGTGCCAATTTTTTATCTTTTGAAAGGTTTTTTTTGATTACCGGATAGCGTTCTCGTATACCCGGACTATAGCCCTTTTGCCTTCCAGGGGATTTACCCCTTGGTTTGGGCGAAGCGGAGGGTGATCCAAACTGGCCAATAATTCTTTCCATATCTCGTTGGACCATTGAGGGGGTTGGCAGCCCGTCCTTTTTCTCCTTCAGGTTTTGCAAATAACGCTCCCAGGGTCGAGGCGAAATCTGAGATAATGTTGCTGCCATCCAGAGCTGTACGTAAGCCAGCCCGCTAAGTTCCCACCAGTTTTCCTCATGTTCTACGATTGGGGTTTGGTAGGAATCCATAAGGAGTCTATTTTTTCCAAAACGAAAAAAATGTTCAATATCGTAGCGTTGGCGGTACGATTCCCATACATCAAGCAGGGATACCTCGTGCCGGCGTTGCCCAAATGCAATGGTCCACAGAGGCTTTTTGTACACAGCATTACCATTCTCATCCTTTACCGTAGTACGTAGCAAGGTGAAGGGATGCTTATGCATGGGGACATGCTTTTTGCCGGTCATGAGCATGTTCCGCCATCCTTGTATTTCAATATGGCAAACACGACCTTTCTTCGTCGTGTATGTTGTTGATACCGTTTCATCCGGCACTCCCCAGGTAGATAGATCTTTACACTTGAACGAGGTTCCATACCATGTAGGGTGTCCATTGCCTTTTAGCGCATTATTTTGATCCGGAGTTTGATCCGGAGTTTGATCTGGAGTTTGATCCGGCATTCTATAAAATGTACGATTCCCACGTACTCTGGTAATGGTGATCTGATTTTTGTGCTCAGATACCTCATACAGGAATGTAGCAGCGCTATAAGCAGCGTCTGCGACCAAAATAGAGAGTTGTTTACCGAAAGGCAACTCTGTATCTCCCTGTAATGCCTTTACCTGGGCTGCTCCTGTCTCGGTAGCCTTTTTCTCAGTGGGCACCCGGCAGCAGGATAGAGGTATGACCCAGGGTGGGGCATTCGGTTTATCTTTTTCCGGCATGACTACCAATACCGAATAGCTATGCCCAATTGTAATGGGTTTGTTACCGACAATGGGGTTTGGCCGATATACAAAACCACGGTCTTGAAGTGTTTTGGCAAATTGTCGGGGCTGCGGTGTGGCATCCAAACCCAGAATGTAAAATTTTCGATTAACCGGCTTTGGGCATATAGAACCAATGAGATGCATTATTTGTTGTTGATGGGCATCTCGTTCTTGTTTTGTTTTCTCAGAGCAGGAGGCGACAAAAAAATTGTCCACAGCATCATGAACACTGGCATACTCCCTATCAAAAAGTGGGCTAAGGCTCAATTGAACAACAGATGTCGCTCGTGTATTCCCACAGAGAGCATCGAGCAAATCCATTATCGCATCTGCTCTGTAGGTAAAAGAGTTATAGAGCTTTTCCCGAAATTCAATAAATTGCTCAATACGCTCGGTTAATTTTTTATCATGTGTCTTAGCAGCAGCCTGTTCGTCCGACAAGCGTTTGGGCTTTCGTTTCTTTGGCCTTTGACAAAATTTGGACTTGCCAGACTTGCGGCGATTGCGAAGCGTTTTTGTTTTTTTTCCTCCTCCTGCATTATGGAGGAAATTTCGTTCAGGTTTAGGGATCTGTTGACGGGGGCTGACTTCACCACAACAGCTTGGCCCAGAGTGAGACGTTTTGTGCGTACTGCCCGTTTTTGTATTTGCGCCCTCGCATTGTACCATGTCCTGACTTGTTTGATTGGCTGTTGCTCTATTAGTTGCAGGTGTCAAAATCATAAATGCCAACGTTACTGCCAATATCCATCTCCATACGGTAGCCATCTTTGTACCTCCTATGCAAACAATTACATAGAAAGGTACCCATAGGGAGAAAAAATGTCAAATGAGAAAGTATCATTGGCTCAACATGGGTGTAGGATTCTGGATGTAAGTATTGGCCATTTCAATTCGCCCCATCTCCCAGTGTACGCGCTTTTTTGCGGACATCGACCTTACAATTTGTCCAAAGTCCAATATCAAAGAAGCCGGTTTTTCCTCAAAAAAGAAGTCAGTCCCCTTCAACGACGAATATATATTAAAGGAGTAAATCAATATGCAATCAAAAGAAGAAAAAACCATCCAGGATATCTGGAAAGAGTCAGCAATTTATTATCAAAAAAACTTTCCCTCAGACAAAAAGAAACATTGCCTAGAAGAACTTGGCCTTACCAAGGAAACCATAAAGGAATATCAGCTTGGTTGGGCCGATGGAGGATTGAAGAAGCACCTTGGTTCCCAAAAATATTCTTCCAAACTCTCCCAGGCGGCAGGCGTTTTAAAGGATGATGGCAATGATTCCTTTAAGGGACTCATCATTCCCTATCAGTTTCGTGATCAAGTGGTTTGCCTCAGATGCCGACGGGATGTGGTTAAGAAGGATGGGCAGACAATTACCAGGTATTATTCGGCCAATGGCTCTTCTGTTCGGATTTTCAATAAGAAGGTTTTGCTCAAGTCTAAGGAAGTTATTGTCTGTAAAAATGAACTTGATTGCCTACTGCTTCAGCAACTCGACATAAATGCTATAGCTATCCCTGATTATGCATCGTTTAAGGAGCAGTGGGTTCGTTTATTTGATCATTGTGACACTGTTTACATTCTTCTAAATGCAGATAGTCCAGAGGAGACAGGGGCCTTTCGTATAGGGGAAACACTTGGCGAAAAAGCCAGAATATCTTTTCTCCCTGATGATCAGAGTATTGCCGACCTCTATCTTGATGACTGGGATAAAGCAAAATTCCAGAAGCGGTTAGGTAACGCTAAAACCTATATCCAGATTAAGCTCGAAAAGATTTCAAAAGTTCCAAAAGCAGAGCGGGCTGTAAAAGGTGAAAAACTACTCAAGCAAATATCCCAATTATCTCCATATCATATCGCCTTGTATAAAGAGCCAGTCAAAAAATATTTAGGGTTAGGTACAGCCGATTTCAATAAGACAATAAAAAATCTACAACAAGAGCAGGCTTTGATGGAAGGAAATGGAGATGGTCATGCCCACAATGAAGATAGATATGAAATCAGTGAGGGCAGAATGTGTCTTAAAAAAGTAGTCAAGGGAATGGTTAATCTTGTACCTCTTTGCAATTTCACCGCCGAGATTGTTGAGGAGATTGAAAAAGATGACGGCGGCGATGAAATTCAAAGAGTATTGTCTGTTCAGGGTAAAGACTGTAATGGTAATCCATTTGAAACCATTACCATTGACTCCTCTCAATTTAATAACATAAATTGGGTCATGAAGAAGTGGGGCACAAAGGCTAAAATTGAAATGGGGTATGGCAATAAAGATCATATTCCATCTGCTATTCAATGTCTATCCAC
>CAWBOP010000012.1:0-143569 GCA_963790465.1 Terriglobia bacterium
AGCGCTTCGGAGCGATCGTGCGGCAACTGCGACACGTGTTCTTCGATGGCGGCCAATTGGAACGCCACGGCTCGCGGATTGGTGTCATCGGTCAGCAGCAAATCGAGCACCAGGGCCAGCCGCAGGTTCGCCAGGTACCGCGAGCGGTAGGTCATCAGGCTCTCGCCCACCTCCAGCAACGTCTCCTGGAGCGACGCCAGTTCCCCGGCACCGCAGGCGAGGAAATCCTGCACCAAAGTGATCGTGTGCATGGAACGTTCCAAGCGTCGCCCCAGGTCCAGGAATCGCCAGCCCTGGGAACGCGTCATGCTTTCGGCCGCCATCCCGGAAAAGGCCGCCAGTCCCGTAATGGCCTGCCCGAAGAGTCCGAGTAGATCGCTGAGCGTTTCAAATACCGGCTCCGATCGCCGATTGAATATCCTCGCGGAGGCCGTTGAGGATCTTCCAGTTCTCGACCGACAATCGATCGCGCACCAGGTCGGCGGTCCGCGTCAGCGATTCAAAGGTCCGAAAGAAGCCGCATGCGGGCAGCTGGTACTGCGCCAGGATCTGCGACGGCGAGCACTCCTTCCAGGTCGGTGCGCGAGCTGCTGGCCATCATCGGTCAGGAATTCGCGTGGCAGAACTTCCTCGGCCACCAGCGTGCGGACCAGCGGAGTCAGTTCCGCGCGCCACCGTAATCTGCGATTCATCCGCCAATCGAACGACGACCGTGCGCATCATCCGCGCGGCGGCATCCGCGCGTTCCACGTAGCGGCCGAGCCAGAACAGGTTGTCGGCCACTCGACTCGGCAATTCCGCTCCACCGCGACGCAGTCGTGCGCCGGTTCGTTCGGAGACTGCAGCAGGCTGACATCTGCCACTTCGGCGTCGGCGATGACCCAGGCATCCTTGCTCGCTTCCCGGAGGGAGTCTCGAGGCATCCGGCAGCGGTTTCTCGACCAGCGACGCGGCACCAGGCCGCCGGGCAACACGTGATACTCTTCCCCCGATCGTACGGCGAACACGCGCAGCGAAATGGGCGCGGGGCAGACCGCACCCGGACTGCGCACGGGCGCGGTGGAGCGCACGGGATGGCACTTGGCCGACCAACCCTACGGGTCTGTCGCGAGTCGCTCGGCGACAGGTTCCTCGTCCGAGCGGTTCCCACGCTGCCGGGGACATCACCAGCCGACGAGCTCTCCGGAAAGGTCGTTTGGAAACGTCAGGTCCTCGAATCCGGACGAGCATCTGCTGGCGGCCCTCCGGTCGTGCCGGACCACCAGGTTTCCACCGACGGCAACTGCAGTTCCTGCTGCAACAGCCGCCGACACAGGTCGGGCAGGAAACGGCAACAGCGCCAGGCGTCTCGACCGCGGAACTGCCCAGCGCATTGACCACCGCCACGTGGCCGGCGCCGCACGGCCTGCAGCAAACCTGGCACCCCCAGTGCCGCGTCTCCCTGGAACTCCAGGGGATCGCACAACGTATCGGACAGTCGCCGGAAGATCACATCGACCGGCAGCAGACCGCCCAGCGTCTTGAGCATGACGTAGTCATTGCGCACCGCGAGATCACCGACCTCGGCCAGTGTGTAGTTCAGATACCGGGCCAGGTAGGCGTCCTCGAAATGCCGACTGCTCTGGGACCCCTCGCTCAACAGCACGACCCGCGGGTTCTCGCGGTGCTGCGGCGCGCATTCCCGCAGCATCTTCTGCAATGCGATGAAGAACGGCGCCAAGCGTTCGATGCGGCAATCGCGGATCATGCCGGGAAACATCCGCGCGAAGACGATGCGGTTCTCCAGCGCGTAACCGACTCCCGAGGGCGCGTTCGTACGATCGGCCACAACGCGCCACGTCCCGTCGCTCGTGCGAACCACGTCGGCCGCATACAGGTGCAGGTAACAGTCGCCCGGCACCGGCTGTCCCGTGCACGGCACGCAGGAAACCGGGATTGGCGTACAGCAGTTCCGGGGGCAGAGACGCGACTGCATCAGCAGGCTGTTCGACGTATACACGTCGCGGATGACCGCATCCAGCAGCCGGGCGCGCTGGGCACACGCCAGCCGACAGCTCCCGCCACTGCTGGCGCGTCGAACAGCAGCGGAAACAGATCGACGTCCCAGGGGCGGGCATCTCCGGGATCTTCGCGCGTCGTGTACGTGATGCCATTTTCCCGCAGCAGCCGGCGCGCATCGGTCAGCACGCCGGTCCAGCTCTTCGACACCCAGTTGGTCCAGTCCGGCGGCCAGCGGCCGCCAGTGTTCGCGGATCAGTCCCGAGGCGTCGACCAATTCGTCATACGCATCGGTGACGAGGTGCGTAGCCCGCGAAGATCGAGGGCCCGGCCGACGCGTGCCTGGGGGAATCCGGAATGCTCATGCCGTCGACCTGCCTCGTCGTAGGTCCAGCGTCAGCGGGAAACACGGGTTCGGTTCGTCGACCGGGATCGGCAGCACGCCGCCGGTGTGTCCGATGCGAAAGAACCTCGCCGCTCGCCGCGCTTCGGCTTCATACGCATTGACGGGAAACGTCGTGTAGTTGCGGCCCGCCGGATGGACCACGTGATACGTGCACCCACCCACGCTGCGCCCGTTCCACGTGTCCACGACATCGAAGACCAGCGGCGTGTCGACCGGGATCGTCGGATGCAGACAACTCGGTGGTTGCCAGGCCCGATACCGCACGCCGGCCACGTATTCTCCTTCCGTGCCGGTGGCTGCGAGCGGCACCGTGCGCCGGTTGCAGGTCATCGACGTGCCGCGAGCCGGTCAGCCCGCGCACCTTCACCTGCAACCGCTCGACGGACGAATCGACGTACCGAACGGTGCCGCCCCCGCCGGGTTCCTCACCCAGCACGTACCACGGCTCGATCGCCTGCCTCAATTCTACCTCAATCCCGCTGCACACGACGCGGCCGATGAAGGGAAAGCGGAACTCGTGGTGCGGGGCGAACCAGGCCGCCTCCAGCGGAAAGCCGGCCGCCGCGTCTGCTCGATCACATCCTGGAAATCCTCCCACACGAAATGGGGCAAGAGGAACCGATCGTGCAGCGTCGTGCCCCACTACACGAGTTTCTCGCGATACGGCTGCTGCCAGAAGCGGGCGACCAGGGCCCGCAGCAGCAACTGCTGCGTGATGCTCATCCGCGCATGCGGCGGCATTTCGAAGGCACGAAACTCCACCAGTCCCAGTCGTCCCGTGGCGCTGTCGGGCGAATACAGCTTGTCGATGCAGAATTCCGCACGATGCGTGTTCCCGGTCACATCCACCAGCAGATGACGAAACACGCGATCGACCAGCCAGGGGGGCACGACGCGGCGTGCGGGGAATCGGGGTCCGGAATCTGTTCGAAGGCGATTTCCAGTTCGAACAGCGCGTCGCGTCGTCCTTCGTCGACCCGCGGCGCCTGACTCGTCGGCCCGATGAATGTGCCGGAAAACAGATAGGACAGGGACGGGTGGTTGTTCCAGCAGGCGATCAGGCTGCGCAGCAGATCCGGCGCCGGAGAAGGGGCTGTCGAGCGGCGTCGGTCCGCCCAGCACCACGTGGTTCCCACCGCCGGTGCCCGTGTGCCGACCGTCGAGGTCGAATTTCTCGGTGCCCAGCCGCGTCAGACGCGCGTCCTCGTAGAGCTGCGTGGTCGTCGCCACCAATTCGTCCCACGAATGCGACGGATGAATGTTGACTTCAATGACGCCCGGATCGGGCGTCATCTTGATGTGATTCAGTCGATGATCCGCGGGAGGCAGATAACCTTCCAGTGCGACCGGCATGTCCAAGTCGCCCGCCGTCCGTTCGACCGCCGCCACCAGCTCGAGATAATCCTCCAGGCACGGGACCGGAGGCAGAAAGACTTTGAGTTGTCCGTCGCGCGGCTCGACACACAAGGCCGTGCGAATGATGCTCGGAGGGCTCGGCCGAGTTGCCTGCCGGCGATTGCGGATTGGCGACGGTGTACGGCGGCGGTCGCGGCTGGCGTGCGGACCAGGTTCGGCTGGGCCAGGCGTCCCGCTCGACGCGGCAGTGCCGCACGCGGTGCCGTGGGATCCATTGAGCCATGATCGGCACCTGGTCGGCGGGGTGCCAGGGGAGGGAATCCAGCGGCAGGCGCAGCCCGATCGGAGAATCACCCGGCAGCAGGAACAGCGCGGCGGCGCTCAGCGGCCACGGGCCGCTCTGCCACACGGCCCGGGCCTGCCACCACTGGCGCTGCAGCGGCAGCACGTAGCCGCGCGGCGTGCCCCAATCCCTGCTCGAAAACGCCGACGATCCGCGCCCGCTCTTCCGGGTCCTTCAGTCGCGGATCCTCGGGCGTGACGTTCAGGGGCAAGCGCTGTTCCTCCGCCAGGTAGTGCCAAGGCTCTTCATAGGCCGGCATGGCCCACTGCGGTGCGACCTGCAATTCCTCGGCCAACCGCTGCACGAACTGCTGCGCGTGCTCGACACCGAGTAACCGTAATCCCGGCCTTCTTCGGCGATCAGGTCGTCGCGCTGCTGGATCGGCACGCCGTCGCGGCGCCAATAGCAGCTCAACGCCCACCTCGGCAGGGACTCACCCGGATACCACTTTCCCTGGCCGAAATGCAGCAGGGAGCCCGGCTGAAGGCCCGTCGCAATGCGATGGAGCAGGTCGGCGGCCAGCTGGCGTTTCCGCGGTCCCAGCGCCGCCGTGTTCCACTCCTCACCGTCCATGTCATCGATCGAGATGAACGTCGGCTCGCCCCCCATCGTCAGACGCACGTCCCCCGCGACCAGCCGACGGTCGACGTCCGCTCCGACGTCCAGGATGCGGGCCCACTGTTCGTCGGTGTAGGGCTTCGTCACGCGTGGCTCTTCCCGCACTCGCGTGATGTTGCATGGCGAACGAGAACTCGGTCTCGCATTGCTCCAGCCCGCCGGTCACCGGCGCCGCTCCGGCCGGGTCGGGCGTGCAGGCCAAGCGGAATGTGCCCCTCGCCCGCCATCAAGCCGGAGGTCGGGATCCAACCCGATCCAACCCGCACCCGGAATGTAGGCCTCGGTCCAGGCGTGGAGATCGGTGAAGTCCTGCTCCGGGCCGGACGGGCCGTCGAGCGACTTGATGTCGGGCGTGAGCTGAATGAGATAACCCGAGACGAATCGCGCGGCCAGTCCCAAGTTGTCGCAGGATGTGCACCAGCAGCCAGGCCGTGTCGCGGCACGATCCCGAGCGCGATGCCGAGTGTTTCCTCGGGTGTTTGCACGCCCGGTTCCAGGCGAATGACGTACCGGATGTCCTGTTGCAGGCGGCCGTTGAGTTTCACCAGGAAATCGCACCGTGTTCTGCGGGCTCGTGTCGATGCGTCGCGAGATACGACTGCAGCCGCGGGCCGGCAGGCTCCACCTCCAGGTACGGCAGCACTTCGCGAGCCAACCACGGTTCGTACGCAAACGGGTACGCGACTCGGCGTATTCCTCGACGAAGAAATCGAACGGGTTGATGACGACCATCTCCGCGACCAGGTCGACTTCGATCGAGAACTCACGGACCTTCTCGGGAAACACGGCCCGCAGCAGGAAATTGCCATGCGGATCCTGCTGCCAGTTCTCGAAATGCCCTTCCGGCAGCACCCGGATCGAATAGCTGTGGATCGGTGTGCGGCTGTGCACGCACGGTCGCAGTCGAATGATCTGCGGCGCCAGGGAAATGAGCCGATCGTATCGGTAAGTCGTTCGATGATTGAGCCCTACGTGGATTCCCATGGAGTGACTCCGAATCCTGTGACCACCGACCTGGATCAGCCGATCCATGGACCGCCAGACCATTGTGCAGAACGGGGGCCCGAGGGGATAGGGAGGGCCGAGCCGCGCACGTGGAACGCGGCGCGGCCGGACTGAATTTTGCCGGAAAAATCGTGGCAGATCCCTTTCCAGCCGAGTGGAAACGGATCACAATCGTGACTTTCCCGTCGGGTCGGGGGCTCCGCGCGAGGGGGCTGCGTCCCCTCGGTATGCGACCGGCCGATCTTCGTCTAGAATTTCACGCGATCGGCTCGTCAGCGTCAGAGCCCTTGGTGCGGGTCGTTCTCATCCAGTGGATTTCGTCCGCTCGTTTACGTTGGTGCATGTAAACTTCGATTGCCTGGCGACGCAGGATGATTGGAACAAAACTTCCGGAATGGCTCGACCGCGTGAAACCCTTGGTCGGGGTCGGTCTGGTAGCCACTGCCGTGTATGTCGTGGCCATGCTCTATTACGGCGGTTCGCCGGAAACGTGGCGGGTGGGATATTCTCCGAAGCAGCCCGTTCCGTTCAGCCATGCGCTGCATGCCGGCCAGCTGGGGATGGACTGTCGGTATTGCCACACCACGGTGGAGAGGGCCGCTTTCGCGGCCGTTCCTCCCTCGGCCACCTGCATGAACTGCCACAAGCAGATCGCCCCGACCAGCCGCAAGTTGCTGGCCGCTTCGCGAGACGTTCGCGCAGGACGCGCCGGTGCCCTGGATCAAGGTGCATGCCCTTGCCCGACTACGTGTACTTCAATCACAGCGCGCACGTGACGCGCGGCGTGAGCTGCGTTTCCTGCCACGGCCGGGTCGATCAGATGGAACAGGTCACGATCGTCAAGCCCCTGAGTATGTCCTGGTGCCTGGATTGCCATCGCAATCCGGAGCCGCATCTTCGTCCGCCCGAGTTTGTCACCGATCTGAACTGGGTGCCGGAAGACGGTGCACTGGAGACCGGCAAGCGGGTGCGGGAACAACTTCATATCAATCCGTCGACAAGTTGCTCGACATGTCATCGATAGATATCATCCACAGCATCGAAGAAACACTGGCGCAGTCTGGCCGAACTGGACAACGCACCGGAGTTCCGCGCGTTTCTGGAAGCTGAATTCCCGGAAACGGCGGACCCCGGCGGCCTTAATCGCCGGCGCTGGCTGCAGATCATGGGCGCTTCGTTCGCACTGGCGGGCGTGGCAGGTTGCGAAGCGAAGAAGCAGGAATTGCTCCCCTTCGCGCACCGACCGGAAGGGCGCGTGCCCGGCAAGCCGCAGCGGTATGCCACCGCCATGGACCTGAGCGGTCATGCGATCGGACTCCTGGTGACCTGCGTCGACGGACGGCCCGATCAAGGTCGAAGGGAACCCGCTGCATCCGCAGAGCCTGGGGGCCAGCCACGCTTTGGCTCAGGCCTCGGTGCTGTCGCTGTACGATCCGGATCGCAGTCAGTATCCGGTCGAGCGAACCGGCGAGGGATCGATCGTCCACGCGGGCGATGCCGAGCAGGACAAGTGGGCGAAGTTCGACGAGATGCTGGGCCAGCACTTGGCCCGCGTGAAGGAGCGCCGCGGGGCTTCCTTCTATGTCCTGAGTGAAGCCACCAGCTCTCCGACGCTCGCGCGCCTGCGTCAGCAGTTGCTCGAGCAGATGCCCGAAGCCCAGTGGCTGGAATACGAACCGTTGACGGACGATCACGTGCTGGCCGGTGCCCGAGCGGCGTTTGGCAAGCCGGTGCTGACCCAGCTGGCGCTGGACAAGGCCCAGGTCATCCTGTGCCTCGACGCGGATCTGCTCGCGGCGCATCCGGCCTCGCTGCAGTACGCCCGCGCGTTTGCCAAGGGACGGGAAGTCGTCAACGGCACGATGAATCGACTGTACGTGGTGGAAAGCGCCTTTTCGCGTGACGGGTGCCGCTGCCGACCACCGCCTGCCGCTGCGTCCCAGCCAGCTGCCGGCGTTTGTCGGACGACTGCAACAGGCCGTCGAACGTCTGGCGGCTCCGAATGCCGGCGCGAGAGCGGCGGGCCGAGCGACGCTTACTTGGACAAGTTCGTGTCGGTACTGGCGCAGCGATCTCCACGCTCATCGCGGCACGAGCGTCGTGGCTGTGGGTCCGCAACAGCCTCCGGAGGTGCACGCCGCGGTGCACCGACTGAACGCGCTGCTCGGCAACGTCGGACAGACCGTTCGCTACACGCCCGTGGCCGCGCCGGAACGTCGGCCGCACGTCGAGGCGATCGCGGCGCTTGCCACGGCCATGCACGCCGGGCAGTGTCGAGACGTTGTTGATCCTCGGAGGGCAACCCCGTCTACGACGCGCCCGGCCGATGTCGATTTCGCCGGCGGGACTGACCAAGGTTCCCACGTCGATCCACGTCGGTCTCTATCGCGACGAGACCGCAGCACTCTGCCAGTGGCACGTGCCGCAGAGCCATTTCCTCGAGAGCTGGGGAGATGCTCGTTCGTTTGACGGAACGTACAGCGTCGTGCAGCCGACCATCGCACCGTTGCACGGGCAGGTCGATCGTGTGCCGAAATCCTGGCTCGCGTGATGGGCGAGACGCTGCCCGAGTCCGAAGAACTGGTCAAGGCCACGTTCCAGACGCTGGTGGGGGACAAGACAATCGGAACGATCGGCAAGGCGCTCGAAGACGGCGACCGGGACAAGGCGCGGAAGACGATCGATTCCTTCGATGGCCAAGTCGCCGGACGATCCGATGGGGCTCACGCTGAGGGCCTACCTCGAGACCGACGAAGGGAAGATGGTCGAGGCCGAGGCGGACCTCAAGCAGGCGGTGCAGAAGGACCCCTCACTCGTCGACGCGTGGTACCAACTCGCCACTCTCTACGTGAAGACCAACCGTCCCGCCGACGCCGCCGAGGCGTTCCGGAAGACAGCGGCGGTCGCGACCGACGACGACATGAAGGGGAAGGCTTGGCTCGGCGTCGGTGAGATCGAGCGGGACGCGGGGCACCGCGAGAAGGCGATCGAGGCGTTCGAGAAGGCGTACGACATCCTTCCCCCGCAGCAGGCCGTGATCGCGAGCGAGGTCGGCGCGCTCTACACCGCCCTCGGGAACACGCCGATGGCCGAGAACTGGATCGGGAAGGCGCAGGCCGGAGGCCAGACCGATCCGCTGGTGCTGTACAACATCGCCGTTCAACACTTCAACAAGAAGGAACTCGGCCCGGCAATCGACGGGTTCAAGAAAGTCATCGCCGCGAAGCCGGATTTCGCCGAGGCGTACCGCAATCTGGGGTTCGCGTTCCTTAACTCGGGCGATGTGGGCGGCGCCAAGGTGCATCTCGAGAAGTACCTGGAGCTGCAGCCGAAGGCCTCGGACGCCGCCGACATCGCCGCGCTGTTGCAGTCGCTCGAGCACCGCTGACGCGCGCCGAGCGGGCCCGCGCGACCCGGAGAGAGTTGTGCGTCTGACCCCCGTCGAGCGCGTCGCCGTGCCGGCGATCCTGCTCGCCCTCGCGGGGGCCGCCGCCGGCCCCACGAAGGCTCCGGTCGGCACCGCGCGCCTATCGGTCCTCCTCGTCACGGTAGACACCCTGCGCGCCGACCGTCTTTCGGCGAAGGGAGCGATGCCGCGGCTCGCCGCGCTCGCATCGCGGGGAATCGTCTTCACGCGCGCTCACGCCCTCTGCCCTCTCACGCTGCCGTCGCATGCGACGATCCTCACCGGCCGCGACGTGCGGCACCACGGCGTGCGGGACAACATCGGCCACGCGCTCCCTCGCGACGTTCCGACGGTGGCCGAGGCGTTCGCCGCCGCGGGGTACCGGACCGGCGCGTTCATCGGCGGGTATCCGCTGGCGCGGGAGTTCGGGCTCGATCGTGGATTCTCGCGATACGACGATCGGATGACCCGGACGACCGGTGGAACCGCCTCCGGACACACCGAGCGCCGCGCGGCGGAGGTGGTCCGCGCGGCGCTCGACTGGCTGACGGCCAAGCCTCCCGGCCCGTTCTTCCTCTGGGTGCACCTCTACGATCCCCACGAGCCGTACGAGGCCCCGGTGCCGTTCGCCGGCACCCATCCGCTCCCCTACGACGACGAGGTCGCCTACGCCGACGACGCGCTCGGCAAGCTGCTCGACGGCATCGCGTCCGGGGGACGGGCGGCCGGTCTCACCGTCGTCGTCACGTCCGACCACGGCGAGTCGCTCGGAGAGCACGGAGAGGCGACGCACGGCGTGTTCCTGTACGAGAGCACCCTCCGCGTTCCGCTCGTGATTTTTCCTGCTTTGGGAGGCGTCCCCGGGACGGTCGACGAACCCGTCACCCTCGCGGACGTCGCTCCGACCCTCCTCGCTGTGGCCGGACTCCCCCAGCTTCGCGGCGGCGACGGGCGCGTGCTCCTCGACGCCGCGGCCCGCAAGGGCGCGCGGCCCGGCGAGGCTCCCCCTCCCGTGTACATCGAATCGGTGCACGGGAGGAGGAGGTACGGCTGGGCTTCGCTGTACGGCGTCCTCGACTGGCCCCACAAGTACGTCGCGGCGCCGCGCCCCGAGATCTACGATCTCTCCGAGGACCCGGCCGAGTCTCGCAACCGAGCCGATCCCGAGGGACTCGCGCGGTTCTCGGAGCGTCTCGCTGAACTGCGTGCGGCAACGCCGGGACCGAGCGAGGAGGCCCGCGCCGATCTCGAGCGCCTCGCCAGCCTCGGCTACGTCGGCGGAACGGGGAGCCCAGCGATCGGCCGACGCCTCGACGATCGCCCGCGCCCCGACCCGAAAGACCGCATCGCGGCGATCCCTTCCCTCGAAAGGGGTCTCGCCGATCTGGCCGCCGGCAGGACCACGAGGGCAAGGAAGGCGTTCGACGAGACGCTGCGCACCGATCCGGAGAACCTCGTGGCGGTCAATAATCTGGGGATCCTGGCTCTTCGAGCCGGCGACGCGGCACGGGCCGAGTCGCTCTTCCGCAAGGGGCTCGCGTCCGATCCTTCCGCGGAGAACCTGGCGAACAACCTCGGACTCGCGCTTTCCCGCCAGGGGAAAACGGCGGAAGCCGCGGAGGCCTACCGCGCCGCCCTCTCGGCGCGCCCCGGGTTCACCGCCGCGCGCTTCAATCTGGCGCTCGCGCTGCACCGCCTCGGACGCGACGACGAGTCCAACAGCGAGCTCGACCGAATCGCGTCGGAAGAGCCCGGATTCCCCGAACTCGACGCGACCCGCGCCGAGGTGCGCCGCGCGATCGAGAAACGGCGGCCACCCTCGAAGCCGCCGTCCTGAGCGGGGCGCTCAGAACGCGATGGTGGTGAAGACCGGCTGCGGCAGTTCCCTGGCGGTCAGCCACACCTCGAAGGTCTTCCCCTTCAGTTCCCCGCCGGGATGGGGGAACCACACCTGCGCGTACATCCAGGTGTTGCGGGTCATCTCCGCCGTGCGCGTCATCACGTGGTCCCCCGGACGGAGACCGTAGTTCGCCGGCACCGGACGGTACGCGCTGAAGCGGAGTTGCACGACCTCCCGGAAATCGACCGGCATGAGGCTCCGGTCGAACTCGGAGCGGAGAGATCTTCCGAGCGATTCCGCCGGCGTCGCGGCTGCCCACGCGTGCCCCGCGCGGTCGCGCAGCGTGATCCCCTCGAGACCGACGGTCAGCCGCTGCAACCCCTTGTTGGCCACCGCGATCTCGAGCGGGATCAGCGGTTCCTTCAGCTGGAAGCGCGCGAGGTGGCTGTTCACCGCGAAGAAAACGAGGCTCCCTTCCTCGAAGTAGATCGACGGTCCGAGCGTCGGGCTCGTCACGGCAGGAGCGCCGCGGGGAGGGGTGCCGACCGGATCGGCGCGACCGCAGGCCGCGCAAGCGACGGTGAGACAGGCGAGCGACGCCAGGAGTGCTCGACGACGATCAACCGCCACCGGTACCTCCCGGGACGGCTCCTTTCTTGTCGCCGTCCCTCTCGGGGAGCGAGGCGCCTCCCGGCCCCGCCGAAAGCGAGGGCCCGGGAGACTCGACCGCGAACGTCGTGAAAAACGAGCCGCTCGCGGGCCCGTTGACGTCGCGGACGTCGACCCGCAGCGTGTACGCGCCGGGGGGCACCTTCAGGGCGAACGGCCTCTCGAGCATGCCGATCGTGATCTTCCCTTTCTCGCCTCGCGGGAACGCGATCATCTCGTGCAGGTCCTTGACCAGGCGCCGCGCCGCGTCGCGGATCTCGATGAAGAGGGCGGCCACCGAGACCGGCGGCTCGGACTCCGGCGCGACCACGAAACCCGCCCCGCCCACCGAGAGGCGGACGCTCACGAGACCGCTCGCCGGATCGTCCTTGTCCGTCGTCGCGACGAGCTCTCCCGCGAGCGGGAGCATGCGCTCGGGCAAGGGGCGCAGGGTCGCCCGGTAGAACACCTGCGCCTTGCGCCGCGACACCTTGATCTTGATCTTGTGGCGCACGGAATAGGCGTTCGGCGGATGGTAGGCCACCGTGTACACGCCCGACGACGACGCGATCTGGCCGGCGAGGAGCCCGGCGGGATCGCGGCGGATGACCGGCGTTCCGCCGGTCGCGCTCGCGAGGCTGCGGGCCAGCGAGGAGACCTGCTGCCAGTTCGCCTCGAAGAGATCGCTCCTCGCCTGCGGCAGGTTGTCCGGACCGTAGTCGGTCCGCTCCTCGGGGGCGAACGCGTCGTCGCTCATCCGGCGCGACGCGTTGACGGGGTAGAACCCGGTGCGCGACTCGGTGGCGAGCTGGTAGATCCGGTCGATGCGCGACCGGTAGTCGCGCTGGAGGAAGCCCCGCATCGCGGAAGTGCTGTAGTTGTTCTGCCCGATCGCGTGCTCCACGGCGGCCAGCGCGACGTCCCCAGGGTCGAGGAGGAATCCGTCGCTGACATAGAGGAGGATCTTCCGATGCGGGATCGCCGAAAGGCCCCGTAGAAGCGCCTCGAGGTGGTTCAGGCTGGTCTCGGTCTCTCGCGAGGTCTCGAGCAGGAACGACCCGGTCGAGTCGCGCACGCACTTGACCACCTCGCTCGTGTCGCGGCAGGACTGGGAGTTCTCCTGGAGTTCCTTGAGGCGCCGCTCCATGTCCCTCGACCGGTGGACGAGCCCCTCGGGGTGCTCGAGGTACTGAAGGAGCGCCGTGCGCTGCGTCGTGAAGGGAACGACGATGGCCAGATCGTCCTCGTCGACCATCAACGCCACCCGGTCTTCGGGGCCGAGATTGTGGGCGACGAGATCCTTGACAGCCGCGCCGGCCCGGGCCAGGTTCTGGTACGAGAGGTTCCGCGCGTCGAGAAAAAGGATGATCCAGCGTGGGGCAGCGACGGCCATGGGGGCGGTTGCCGCGGCGATCCCGGCGTTGGGCGCGGTCGTGGCCTCCTTCGCGGGGGCGGCGGGAGGCGGTTGCGGAGCCGGAGTCGTCCCGACGGTGGGCTCTCCCGGGGTCGCATCCGCGGGAATCAGGTCGACGAGCTTCTGCTCCTCGCCGTCCTCCCACAACCGGACCTCCGCCGGCTCGAGGTCCTCGATCGGCCTCCCGTCTCCGTCCACGGCGAGAAAGTCCACGAGCCGCAGAACGACTTCGACCTTCTCCTCGAGCGTGGACGGAAGCGGAGGGGAAGCGGCTGGAGCGTCAGCCGCACGCGCTCCCTCTCCCAAGGCGAGGGCCGCGACGAACGCGACGAGGACGAAAAACGGGCGCGAAGTTCGGGACATCGTCTCGTTCCCTCCCGGCTCGGCATTATAGGTTGGGCCGGGCCGGAGCAAAAAAACAAGGGGCGCGCCCCCGGATGGAGCGCGCCCCTCGAGATCGAGCCTAAGTCGCGATCAGAACGCGAGGCGGGCGAACAGCCTCGCGGAGCGCGGCTGCTGCCGCGTCAGAGGATCCATGTAGGTGTCGACCGCCCGGTCGTTGACCGAAAGCGGGACCTGGTTGTTGGTGATGTTGAACAACTCGAGACGGCCTTCGAGCAACATCTTCTTGCCGACGCTCCAGGTCTTGCCGATCGACAGGTCGATGCTCCAGAACGAGGGGTTGGTGTTGAGGCCGCGACGCTCGCCGCTCTGCGCGTTGAAGCCGGGTTGCCCCGGAACGGTGTCCGTCACGCGTACCGCTTCACACCCGTCAAACCCGGCCGCGGTGCACTCGGCCGACGTGAGACTCGCGCCCGTGTCGGGGTCGACGTACGTCCAGGTCGGCGAATACACCTGCGAGAACGTGAGGTAGTCGCCGTAGAGTCCCTGGAGTCCGCGGCGCTGCGTGTGGTAGCCGGTTGCGAACATCCCGAAGGCGGTGACGTAGACATTGTGAAAGCGCGGAAGGTTGAAACGGCCATAGACCTTCACCTGGTCGTCGATCGAATACGGGAGGTAGCCGTACCAGCCGTCGTCGCCGTCGACACCCCCGAGTCCGGCATAAGCATTCTGGATGTAGAGGTCGCGGTCGTACTGGTTGACCGTGTCGTCGTTGTTGTAGTCCCTGCTGGGAACATCGACCCAGGTGGTCGGCACGCCGGAATCGTAGGCCGGGTCTTCGTAATAATCAGCGTAATAGTTGACCCAGTAGGCCGGGTCGGAGGCCGGGCGGTCGAGGTAGACGCCGATGTCGTTACCGGAGCCGCTGCTTCCGAGGAAGCCCGACGCCTCGAACTGGCCGGGGTTCGTCCCCTTCGCTTCGGAGTGGACGTACGACGCGTTGAACTGGAAGTTCGGCGACGGATTGCCGTTGAACTCGAACTCGACCGAATTGTAGTCGCGCCTCTTGAGGTCGGTGTTCTGGACGATCCAGGTATTGTAAAGATAGTGGATGTCGTCGATCAGGCCACGGCTCTTGCCGTTGACGTAGCGGGCCTTGAACACGTAGTTGTCCTTGATCTCGCGGTCGTACTCCACCAGGAACCGGTCGACGTGCGCCGGCCGGGTCACGCCGCCGTAATCGAGGCCGTTGGATTCCTGTGACTGCTCGCTCCCGAACTCCCAGTTGGCGGCGTTCTGGATGTCGAAATCCCCGCCGTCGCCCACGTGGTCCCGGAAGTCCTCGTTCAACTCCTGCCCACCGATCCAGTTGTAGTTCCGGTACGAGAACATCGTGCGCTGGTTGGCGAACTCGCCGAACCGGGTCGAGTTCACGTCGAACAGTCTTCCCCAGCCGGTCTTGAACATGTTCTTGCCGTCCCCGGTGATGTCGTAAGTGATCGAGATCCGGGGGGAGAACGACTTGTTGAAGCTGAAATGCGAGATGTCGACCTGGGCGTCGTTGTACGAGGTCTGTTTGTCCTCGCGGAACCCGATCAGGATGTTCCACTTCTTGATCTCGATCCGGTCCTGGATGAAAAACCCGTACTCCGTGTTCGAGTTCTGCGAACTGCCGGCCGAACTGTACTCGGTCAGGACGGACGGGATCAGGACGGTCGCGCTGTTGAGATCGGTCGGGTCCGAAAGCGCCGCGACCAGCTGGAACTTCGTCCCGTTGCTGAACGTGTCCTCGAGGCCGAAGTCGGACCCCGCCTCGTTCATCCCGATCTGGATCACGTCGTCATCGGCGCCGGTGAACGCCGTGCCGGAGATCTGCTTCGGGTCATGGTATTCGAACCCCGCCTTGATCTCGTGCGAGCCGAGCCAGCCGCCGGGGTTCAGGAACTGCGTGTAGATCGCCGCGTAGTCGTTGCGCGTCCTCTCGCTGGTCTGCTGCCTCCACGCGTTGTTCATCGTGATGCCGTAGCTCGTGATCTCCCACTGAGCGGGACCCAGGCCGCCCATCGGCAGCGTGTCGATGTTCCGCGTCACGTTGCCGAACTTGAACTGCAGGATGGAGTTCGGCGTGAAGATCGCCTGGTAGTTCAATCGGACACGGGTGTCCTTGACGGTCTGGGTCTGGCGCGCTTCGGGTGTCGCGGCGTCCGCGCCGAGACCGGCCGTGTCCAGATTCCGCCAGGTGTAGTTGGCGGACACGTTGTGCTTCGCGTTGATCGCGTACGAGAGCTTGCCGAACAGGAGGTTGGACTCGTTCGTGGTCACGCCCTCGGGAAGGGTGCCAAACCCCTCGATGGCGACCGGCGCGTAGGCGCTCAAGTCGTCGAGCCTGTCGTACGTGGTGAAGAACCACAGCTTGTCCTTCAGGATCGCGCCACCAACGTTGGCGTAAGGGGTCTTCGAGTTGAACTTGGTGGGGGTCGCCAGGAAGGTGTCCTGGTACTTCGCGCTGAGCCTGTCCCCCGTGTAGAGGTACGCCACCTCGCCGCCGAACGTGTTCGAGCCGCTCTTCGTGACCACGTTCACGATGCCGCCCATCGACTGCCCGTACTCGGGGGAGAAGCCGTCCGTGATGATCTGGACCTCCTCCATCGACTGGAACGGCAGCGGGGTCCCCGTGGTGTACACCGCGGGGTCGCGAACCGTCAGGCCGTCGATCAGGTAGTTGTCGCCGTACTGCCCCTCGCCGCGGATCGACGGGAAGCCGCCCGCGGCACCGGTCGTGGTGTTGATGTCCACGCTGGTGATCGACGGGACGTACTTGGTCAGGTCGCGGAAACTCCTCGACGACGTCGGGATCGTGTCGAGCTTCGCGAAGCTCATGTTGACTGTCGCGTCCGCCGTCTTGGTCTCGATCATCGGGGCGGACGCCGCAACAGTCAGCGTCTCGACCAGCTCGCCCTTCTTGAGGGTGGCCGCCACCGGCGTGATCGTGCCGAGGCGGACTATCGTCGAGAGCTGGATCGTCTGGTGGCCCGCAAGTCTGAATTTGAGATCGTACTTGCCCGAGGGCAGAACGGGAAGGTTGAACTTGCCGCCGGCGTCGGTCGTCACCGTCCGCTCCCCCTGCAGCGAGGGGCTGGTCGCGAGCACGGTGACGCCGCTGAGCGGCTGCCCACCCTCGTCCCGCACGTCACCCGAGATCTGCCCGGTCGTGAGCTGCGCCATCGCCGCTCCTCCGGCCAGGATCCAGGCGAACGCGAACGCCAAGATCCGGATTCTCCTCTTCATGAGCCCTCCTCCTCTGGTCCAAAAACTGGTCCAATAACCGTAATGGGCTAGGCTCCCTCCCGACCGCATGCCCGGTCCGAAGCGAGGAACCCGGTCGCCCGATACACCCCCAGCTTCACTCATTGATGGCGAAAAAGCAACATCCGCGCCATCTTATCATTCAAGAAAATATTCTATTATCAACGAGTTACGAGCGCACACAGGAACCGAGCCAAGTTCTGGAATCCATACAATTGGATAACGCCGACTTCTTGAATCGTGAGCCGTCGCCAGGGAAACCCGAGGGCATGAATTTCGGCAGTGTTCACGTCTCTCGAACACAGCCGCATCATTGCGTGGGTTTCCGGATTTGGACTGAAGTGCCGGGCGCCGGACCGATCGAAAAGTGGGCTCAGGCCCTCTTTTTTTTGACCTGTGGGGGACGGTGCGGCCACGACGAAACCGGCGAAGTCTCTGGGCTAGCCCGGATTATTCATGAAGAACCGTAGCGAGACCGCGGAGATGCCCGTCATGCTTGGCGCTCGCAGGACCGAGGACCCGACGCGTACTGTATCGTACGTGGAGGGTCCGAGGCCCGAGAACGCCGAGCAGGGCGCGCAGATACGCGGTCGCAGTAGGTTCTTCATGAATAATGCGGGCTAGGGTTCAGACCGGCGGAGTAGAAGTTCCGGATCTCCCCACGCCGAGGAGCGGCAGGAGATCGGGAAGGCGATCGACCCGCGCGTCGCCGCCGTCGAGCCGGTAGCCGACCACCGGGACGCCGGCCGCTCGCGCCGCCTCGAGGTCGAGCCGGGTATCGCCGACGAGCACCGCCTCCCGGGAGCCGCAGCGCACCCGGTCGAGCGCGAGGAGTAAGAGGTCCGGATCGGGCTTGCCGCGAGGGACCTCGTCCCCTCCCGCCACCACGTCGAACGCGTCCTCGAGATCGAGGAGGCGCAGGATCCGCCGCGCCAGCGCGGCCGGGCTGTTGGTCACCACCGCCGTGCCGATGCCGGCGCGCTCGAGCGCGCGGACCGTCTCCCCCGCCCCAGGCTCGCCACGCACCTTCTCGAGGTGTCGCTCGAACCCCTCGTCGTACTCGCGCGCCAGGACCTCCGGGGACTCTCCGGGGAACAGCGTCTCGCAGTCGGCCTTGAGCCCCTGTCCCCAACAGGCCCGCACCGGCCCCGGCCCGAGCGGCGTCATCCCCCGCCGGCCCCGGCACTCGTCCAGCACCGCAACCCAGGCGTCGAAACTGTCCACGAGCACCCCGTCCATGTCGAACAGCACCGCGCGGGGCGGACGGGGGATCGCGGCGCGTCGCGGGTCGAACTCCGTCACGACCGTCGTCCTTTCGACTCGGCGCCCGAGTCCTGCAGCGCCACGAGGGGCGCCGGCCGCCGGCGGCGAGTCGAGATCCGAACGCTTCCGGCGAAGTACCGCCCTTGAAAACCGCGGGTGCTCAGCTCCGGATGTGCCCTTCCGGCTCCGCGGGCTCCTCCGTTCCGGCAAAACGCACGGGGCGCCGGAGATGGAAGTCGGTCGCCTCCTGGAACGCGAGCGCGACCTGGAGCAGGTCGGACTCCCCCCACAGCCTGCCGATGAGAGTGAGGCTGGTGGGCGTGCCGTCAGACCGCCTGAAGCCGTCGGGGAGGACGACGGCGGGGTGACCGGTCAAGTTGGTGAGAAGCAGGACGTCCCCGCCGAAACTGGGGGAGACGATCACGTCGACCTCCTCCATGAGCTTCGCCATCTCCCGCATCAGGAGGGTGCGCACCCGGTTCGCGCGGATGTACTCCACGGCGGGCACCTGCTGGCCGAGCCGGAACGTCGTGGGCCAGGCGTCGGCGACCTGTCGGGCGAGCTGGGCGTCGCGCCCCGAGCGGGTCAGCTCGTCGAACGCGGCCGCCGCCTCCGCGGACAGGATGAACGCGAGGGAACCGACCGGGAACGTTTCTGGAAACTTCACCGGACGCAACTCGATCCCCAGCTCGGGAAAGGTCGCGAGCGCGGCACGGTCGATCGATTTCCACTCCCGCAGCCCCGGCTTCTCGTCCTCCGTGTCGGCCGAAGCGGCGTAGTCCGTGTCGAAGAGCGACTCCGCCACCCCCACCCGGAGGGTCCGCACGTCGCGACGGGGGCGCCAGGTGAACGAGCGGTCCACGGCGGCGGGGTCGAGTCCGTCCGCCCCCTGGATCGCATGGAACACGACGGCGCAGTCCTCCGCGGATCGCGCTATCGGGCCGACCTTGTCCATGCTCCACGCGAGCGCCATCGCGCCGTGCCGGCTGACCCTACCGAACGTCGGCCGGAGGCCGGTGACGCCGCAACGCGTGCACGGCGAGACGATGCTCCCCCAGGTCTCGGTCCCGATCGCGAAGCCGACGAGCGCCGCCGCGGTGGCCGCGGCCGAGCCCGCCGAGGAGCCGCTCGATCCCTGCGAGATTTTCCACGGATTCTTCGTGACGCCTCCGAACCAGGTGTCCCCCCAGGCCAGCTCCCCTACGCTCGTCTTGACGGCGAGCACCCCTCCCGCCTCCTCGAGGCGGGCGACGACGGTGGCCTTCTCGGGACGAACCTGGTCCTTGTAGGGGCCCGCGCCCCAGGTGGTCTTCGCGCCGGGAACCGCGAAAAGGTCCTTGAGGCCCCAGGGGATCCCGTGCAGCGGGCCGCGGTAACGCCCCGCGGCGATCTCGCGGTCGGCACGCTCCGCCTGCCTCAGCGCCGATTTCTCGAGAACGCTCACCGCGCAGGAGAGCACCGGGTCGAAGCGCGCGATCCGGTCGAGGTAGGTCCGAGTCAACTCGACCGACGACACCTGGCGGCTTCGCAGGTGCGCCGCCAGTTCCGTGACCGGGGCGAACGCCAGCTCGTCCCACGAGGACGGCTCGTCCGGCTCCTCCTGCTCGGGAAGCTCGAGAGGGTCGGCGGCCCCGGCGGGCTCGAACGGCGACGGATCGAACCGCAACGCGGGGGGCACCGCGTTGTCGATCGGAATCGCACGCAGCTTCGCGAAATCGGAGAGCTGCTTGCCGGCGTCCTCGATCATCAGTTTGCGCTGCTCGTCCGTGAGCTTGATCCCGGAGATCCACTCCGCCTGCTGAATCATCTCCGAGGTCACCTTCGCGCCGTTCCCCCCCTGCGCCTGCGCCGCGAGCGCCCGGCCGAACACGGCGGAGCCGATCCCCGCCGCGGAGACCGCCTTGAGGATCGATCGCCGCGGCCAGACGCCGCGCGCCGCAGCCAGCGTGTCTTCCTGCTCTTTCATGAGAACCTCCTGGACCGCATGAGGATACCGCAGGGCGGGACCCGCCGGGTGCGGTTATCATGAGGCGGAATCATGGCCGGCAAGCGCACTCCTCGAACCCTCCTCGCCGCGTCCTCGCGCGTCCACGGCGACGTGCGCGGGCGCCGGTCCAACGCCTTCGAGGCGGTTTATGCGATCGCCCGTGGGATCCCCCGGGGACGCGTCATGACTTACGGGCAAATCGCCATTCTGATCGAGAACCGGCTGTCGCCTCGCGCGGTCGGGTGGGCGATGCACGGCTGCCCCGCCGACGTCCCGTGGCAGCGGGTCGTCAACGCGTCGGGCGGCTGCTCCACCGAGCGGATGCCCGACATTCCCGCCGGGCTCCAGAGGGCGATGCTCGAGGCGGAGGAGGTCGAGTTCTCCGCCGCCGGAAGACTCGATCTCGCCCGTTACCGATTCGTCCCGGCGCCGTCCCGTACTCCCCCGCGCGCGACGCGGGGCGAATCCGGGCGGCGCCGAAGGAGAAAGACCGCATGAAACGCCTGGCGACGCCGCTCAGGCGCCGGCGGATCCGCCCAGGAGCTGCCACAGCGTGTAGAGCGCGTAGTTCGCGGACAGCTCGATCACGGAGACGCGGTCGAGCGGGAACTGGATCCGGCGGGCCTTCTCGGACTCCGGCGTGGCGGCCGCGACGTGGACGAGACCGACCGGTTTGTCGGGCGTTCCCCCGTCGGGCCCGGCGATCCCCGTGATCGCGATGGCGCAGGAGGCGCCGAAGCGCCGCCGCGCGCCGCGGGCCATGGCGAGCGCCACTTCCTCGCTGACCGCGCCCACCCTCTCGAGCAGGCTGTCGGGGACGCCGAGCAGGTCGCGCTTCGCGCCGTTCGAGTACGCCTCGACCCCTCCCAGGAAGTAACGCGAGGCGCCGGGCACGGAAACGATCTTGTGAGCGGCGCGCCCACCGGAGCACGATTCCGCTGTGGCCAGGGTCCACCCTCTCGCGAGCAGCAGCTCGCCGACGCGCTGCTCGAGCGAGACGCCGTCGAGGCTCACGAGGTGGCCCGCGAACCCCGCGGCGAGGTGCCGCCGCGCCTCGTCTTCCAGAACGTCCGGCGGCCCCGCGGGCGGATCGGTCAGGGTCAGCGTCACGCGCAGCACGCCGAGCACCGGGAGGATCGAGACGTCGACGCCGGGCCTTCCGTACCACGGCGCCAGGACCGGCTCCGCGCCCACCTCGGGCAAGCCCGCGACAACGGCGCGGACGACGCGCACGGCCGGCCGCGAGGGGAAGCGGGCGGCGAGGCGCGGCAGAACGAACGCGTCGAGCATCCCGGCGAATTCCGGCATCACGCCGGGGAGCAGCGCGATCACCTTCCCGCCGGTCTCGATCCACGAGCCGCACGCGAGCCCACGCGGATTGGGGATCGGCTCCGCCCCTTCCACGATCAGCGCCTGGCGGCGCCCGGCGTCGGTCAGCGGCCGGCCGCGCGCCTCCACCCGGCGAGTGAGTTCGCCGAGCCAGGGCTCGTCGAGGACGACGCCGCGGCCGAGCGCCCGCGCGACTCCCTGCCGGGTGAGATCGTCCCCGGTCGGGCCGAGTCCGCCGGAAGCGATCACGACGGCGGACGACGAGAGCGCCGACAGGAGCGCCGCGGCGATCGGCTCCTCCCGGTCCTCGACGCGAATCACCTGCGACAGCGGGATCCCGAGCTCGGCGAGCCGTTCGCGCGCCACCGGCCCGTTCCCGTCGGGCCGCCTTGGATCGAGCATCTCGGACCCGATCACGAGGAGTGAGGCCTTGACCATGCCGAGATGTTACTCCCAACGGGTGAGGGGGAGGCTCGACGAGGCGCGCGATGGCTACCGGATCGTCCTCGAGGATGATCCGGGGAACCGGATCGCCGCGAGCGGCTGCGCTGACCCTCGGCGCCTCCGGCCGGGCACCTCCGGCCGGGTCGAGAGGACCCGGTGGGATGGTATAGTCGGTCGCCTCATGCAGTCGAAAACCGCTCCCCGCGCGGCGCTCCTCCTGCTCACCGCGCTGAACTTCTTCAACTACATCGACCGGAACGTCCTCTTCGCGATCCAGGACCTCGTGAAGGGGGAGTTCAAGTGCTCCGACACGGAGCTCGGCTTCCTCACGACGGCGTTCTTCTTCAGCTACATGATCACCGCCCCGTTCGCCGGCTTCGTGGCCGATCGCTTCCCCCGCAAGTCGATCATGGCGGGAGGCGCCATCGTCTGGAGCCTTTTCACGCTCCTCACGGCGGTGACTTACGACTTCCGGTCGCTGCTCATCCGCCACATCCTCGTGGGGGTGGGCGAGGCGACGTTCGTGGCGGTCGCCCCCGCGTTCCTCTCCGACATGTTCCCCGAGCACCGGCGCGGACGGGTGCTCTCCGTCTTCTATCTCGCGATCCCCGTGGGCTCCGCCTGCGGGTATCTGATCGGCGGATATCTCGGCCACGAGTTCGGCTGGCGCACCCCCTTCTACGTTGCCGCGATCCCTGGCTTCCTTCTGGCCGCCGGGCTTTTCCTGATCCCCGAGCCCGTCCGCGGGAGCAACGACCGCCTGGCCGAAACCGCGGAGCGTGGCTCGCTTCGCGGCCTCGCCCGGAACCGGGCGTTCTGGACGTGCAGCCTCGGCATGGCGATGATGACCTTCACGGTGGGGGGCCTGCAGGTCTGGATGCCCACCTTCCTTTCGCGAATGCGCGGCGTCCCGCTCGACTCCGCCAACAAGATCTTCGGAGGAATGACGCTCTTCTGCGGCCTCGTCGCCACGCTCGCCGGGGGCTGGCTGGGCGACCGGCTCCTGCGCCGGACGGCGGGGGCCCACTACCTGGTGTCGGCCATCGGCATGACGCTCGCGTTGCCGGCCATGGTGGTGGCGATTTACGCCAGGGGGCCCGCCATGTACCCCGCGATCCTGCTCGCGGAGTTCTTCCTGCTGCTGAACACCGCTCCGCTCAACGCCGCCCTCGTGAACTCGGTGGGCGCCTCGGTCCGGGCGACCGCGGTCGCGGCGAACATGTTCGTGATCCATTTTCTGGGCGACGCGTTTTCCCCGACCCTCATCGGCTGGATCTCGGACCGCAGCAACATCGAGGCCGGTTTTTCATGCACCTTCGCCGCCGTGATCCTCTCCGCGGCCGTCCTGTTCTACGGGATGCGCTTCGCGCCACGGGTGCTCCCCGAGAACGGCAAGGCCGGATAGCGGCGAGCCGGGGTTCATGGCACGAGCGGCCGTCCCGTGGCGTCCGGAAGCGTCACCCCCAGGATCCTCGCGAGCGTCGGCGCCAGATCGTACGGGGTCGTGTCCGCGTCGGAGGCGCCGGGAGGAATCCCGGCCCCCCAATAGATCAGCGGGACGTGGATGTCCGGCTCGCGGTGCGACCCGTGGCCGGCGCCGCGCGCCGGGTCCCAGTGCAGGATCACGCCGTAGCGCGGGACGAAGAACGCGTCGGCGGAGCGGGCCGGGTCGAGCCCCTCCCGAACGAACGGAACCGCCGCGTCGCTCACGGGCCAGTCCCGCTCGCGCGACATGAGGAGCGTCTCCTCGATCTCCTCCGGAAAAAAGCGCGCCACGACCCGAGGGAGCGCGGCGTCGAGATCGGAAGCGGCGACCGCTCGCCCCGCGCTGCCGCACGCCCCCGCGACGGTCACGAGCGGCAGCGCGTCGCGATCGTAGTAGACGCCCCACCCGCTCATCCCGCGCACCGGCCGGGCCTGGGGATCGAGGCAGAGCTCGCTGTCGAGGAGGCGGTTCATCCACTCCCCGAAGGTCGCGACGGTCCCGCCCGATTTCCAGCCGAGCAGCCGACGCCCCTTGAACGAGCGGTCGCGCTGTCGCTCGACCTCGGGAATCGGGAACATGCCGTGATCGGCGGAGAGGGCGAGCGCGACGCTGCCGCGCGGCAACAGCCGATCGAACGCCTCGAGCAGCCTCCCGATCTGAACGTCGAGACGGCGCAGGACGTCCAGGCTCTCCTCGGACTCCGGCCCGTAGGCGTGGGCAACGTAGTCGTGCGCCGAATACGACACGCAGAGCAGGTCAAGGACCGGCCCGCGCCCGATCGCGAGGCTGGCGTCCGCCAGCAGCTCGAGCGCCAGATCGGTCACCGCTTCGTCGAGGTATGGGCTCGTGATCAACGCACCGACGTATCCGGGCGGCGCCTTGGAGAGATCGTGATCGAAACCGAGCCCCGCGTCCGGTATCTGATGAGGAGCGATCGCCGCACGCGACGGGAAGACCGGCCGCCACGTGGCGCTCGCCGGAGCGTCCAGTTTCTTCCAGAGGCTACCGTAGCGTTCCTCGAGCCGCCGGCCGGCCGGCGCGCCGTTGAAGGAGGCGACGATCGAAGCCGCTCGCGCGGCTCCCGGCGCCGCCGCGTCGTACGCGGGCGACGAGACGAATCTCCCGGAGTCGGGATCGAGCCAGTAAACGATGTGCCGCGGATCCCTCCCGGCCAGGAGAATCGCCGCCCGGTCCTTGCCCGACACCGACACGACACGCCCCCCCGGCCGCTGCTCCACCAGCCGGTCGCCGAGCGTCGGCACTTTCAGGTGGAACGGCCCCTTCGTCCCCCCGCGACCGCCGCCCGGTCCCGGCGGCGCCTCGGCGCATTTCACGTGCCACTGTTTTCCGTCCGCGCCTTTCTCGTACCAGTCGTTGCCGACGATTCCCGTCACGCGCGGTGGCGCCCCCACGGCGAGCGAGGCGTGCCCGGGACCGGTCTCGGTGCCGAAGTGCCGGTAGCGGCAGGACCGCTCCACCCGTCCCTCGTCGAGAAGGCGCCTGAGCCCGGACCGGAGCACGGGCGCGGCGGCGGCCAGCCGGTCCCAGGGGAGACCGTCGACCACCACGATCACGCCGAGGTTTGGCGGCGGCGGCGATGACGCCGGCTCCGCGGCCAGGAGAAGTGGAAACGTAGCCGCCAGCGCCAGCAGCGGCGCGATCGCGCGAAACAAGAAACGAGCGGTCATGGCCACCTCGGCCCGGGAAGGCGGTGTCCGGGTATCGCGAAGCTTACACGGGGCGAGAGGGGACGCGAAGCCGGCGCCCCCGCGAGGCCGCTTGCCCCCACTCGAAAAGTGCTTCTGAAACTCCCTCTCGTTTTCGGCCGTATCGAACTCTATCTTGTGCCGTGAGAGGCGGGGCGAAGGTGCGCCACACCCCGCGGAGGTGCCTTGGCGAACGCCGCGAAGAACGCGCCCGCAGCGAAGCTCGACAGGCTTCCCGCGAGGTTCGACCGACGAAGGTTCGTCATCCGGTTCCGAGCGGCGCTTCCGAGCACGCGCGACTCCATCAATCTCGCCGTCCGAGAGGTCATGAAGATCGCCCGCACGGCGGGTTTCCCGCCATCGGACGCCGCCGACGTCGAGATCGCGCTTCGCGAGGCGTTCGCCAACGCGATCTTCCACGGCAACGGGAACCGGCCCGAAAAAAAGGTTCGCCTCCGCTGCTATGGCGCCCCCGGAAAGGGGCTCCTGCTCGCCATCCGCGACGAGGGGCCGGGGTTCGATCCCGCGACGGTCCCCGACCCGCGCTCCGAGGAGCGGCTCCATCTCCCCCATGGACGCGGGATCTTCCTGATGCACGAGCTGATGGATCTCGCGGAGTACCGCAGGGGGGGGCGCGAGGTGGTCCTGTACAAGGCGTGCCGCGGCCGGAAATCCGCGAAGAGGAAGAAGACGCTGGTCCAGGCAGGCAGCGGGCGCTGACGGGGTCACCCTCGCGTCCCGGCGGCCCCGGCCGCGGTTCTCCCGCGGCGTGAGGATCACCCCTCTTTTCCTGTAACATTCCCGGCATGAGATCCCCGTGGGCACGCCGGATATCGCTCCTCCTCCTGCTGATCGCCGCCGCGATCGCGCTCCGTCTCACGGTGTTCCGAGCGGAGTCCGTTCCGGTCACCGTGTTCCTCGCGGCGAGGGGGCGCGTGGAGGAGACCGTCACCAACAGCAAGGCCGGCACGGTGCGCGCGCGCCGGCGCGCATCGCTGAGCACGGAGGTCGGCGGGCGCGTGGAGAAGCTGCCCGTGAGGAAGGGGGAGCGGGTCCGCGCCGGCCAGATCCTGCTGGAGTTGGCGCAGCCGGAGTACCGCGCGCAGGTTGCGATGGAGGAGCGCTCGCTCGAAGCCGCACGCGCGACGGAACAGGAGGCTTGCCGGGCGGCGGAACAGGCGGCGCGCGATCTCGAGAGGTACGCGCGGCTGGCTAGCGACCGGATCGTCTCGCAGGAGATCCTGGATCAGTTCGACAGCCGCAAGGACGTCGCGGCCGCGTCGTGCGATGCCGTGCGCGCCCGGGTCCGCCAGGCGTCGGCGGCCCTCGACGTCTCCCGCGCCGCGCTGGCCAAGACCGTGCTCAGGGCGCCGTTCGACGGTGTCGTGGGGGACCTCAGGACGGAGCGGGGGGAGTGGATCACCCCTTCGCCGCCCGGCCTGCCCATCCCTCCCGTGATCGAGTTGATCGACCCGGATGCCCTTTACGTCAGCGCTCCCATGGACGAGGTGGACGCGGGACGCATCCGCGCGGGGCAGTGGGGCAGGATCTCGATGGACGCGTTTCCCGGCCGGTCGTTCCCGGGGCGCGTCACCCGCGTCGCCCCCTACATAGAGGACGCCCAGGAGCAGAACCGGACTTTCGAGATCGAGGCGGAGTTTGACGACGCTGCGTTCTCCAGGACGGTGCTCCCCGGTACGTCCGCGGACGTCGAGGTCGTTCTCGACGCCCGCGACGACGTGTTGCGGGTGCCGAGCTACGCGCTGATCGAGGGGGGCAAGGTGCTGGTGGTCCGGGACGGCCACCTCGTCGCGGTTCCCGTCCGCCCCGGCCTCCGGAACTGGGAGTTCGTCGAGTTGCTCGGCGGGCTCGCTCCCGGCGAGCCGGTGGCGGTCTCGCTCGACCGCGCGGAGATCCGCGAGGGGGCCAAGGTGCGGGTCGCGGGCGAGACGCTCAAGTGATCGAGCTTCGCGGGATCGGGCGGGCGTACGACGTCGGGGGGCGGCCGGTCCACGCGCTTCGCGGCATCGACCTCACGATCGCCGCGGGAGAGTACGTCTCCGTGATGGGCCCGTCAGGCTCCGGGAAATCGACGCTGCTCAACCTTCTCGGCTGCCTCGACCGGCCCACCTCCGGTTCTTACGTCCTCGACGGTCAGGAGGTCGCTCGTCTCGGCGAGGCGGCGCTCTCCCTCGTCCGCCGGCACCGGATCGGATTCGTGTTCCAGTCGTTCCACCTCGTGCCCCGGCTGACGGCGGCGGAAAACGTCGAGCTCCCGATGGTGTTCGCCGGTGTGGACCGCGCCGAGCGGGCGGAGCGGGTCGCCGGGGCGCTCCGATCCGTGGGGCTCGCGGACCGCGCCCACCACCGTCCCGACCAACTCTCGGGAGGCGAACGGCAGCGGACCGCGATCGCGAGAGCCGTCGTGATGGGACCGTCGATTCTCCTCGCCGACGAGCCGACCGGCAACCTCGACTCGGCTTCGGGCTCGGAAGTGGTGTCGCTTCTCGAGCGCATGAACGGGAGCGGGCTCACGCTCATCGTGGTGACTCACGACCCGGCCATCGGCCGGCGCGCGCGCCGGCAGGTCCGCCTCGCCGACGGGGGGCTCTCCGTCGGGACCGGCGCCGCCGAGGGAGCAGGCGGGTGAACGGCCGTTTCGCAGGGGGGCGACGGACGCTGTTCGCCGCGGTCCTGCTGGCGGGCGCGACCTTGGCCGTCTACGCGCCGTCGCTGTCGAACGGCTTCGTGGACGCTTACGACGACGCCGACTACGTCACGAGCAACCCGGTGGTGCGCCGCGGGCTCTCCGGCGACGGGATCGTCTGGGCGTTCACGAACTCTCATGCCGCCAACTGGCACCCGTTGACCTGGCTCTCCCACATGGCCGACTGCGCCGCGTACGGTCTCGACCCGAGGGGGCACCATCTGACGAGCCTCCTCCTTCACGCCGCGAACGCCGTGCTCCTGCTGCTCCTTCTCGAGGGCCTCACCGGGCACGCGTGGCGGAGCGCCTTCGTCGCCGCGCTGTTCGCGGTCCACCCGCTGCACGTCGAGTCGGTCGCCTGGGTCGCGGAGCGCAAGGACGTGCTCAGCACGTTCTTCGGCCTGCTCGCGGCGCTCTCGTACGTCGCGTGGACACGGCGCGGAGGCCGGCGCCGATACGGGCTCGTCGTCGCGCTCTACGCGCTCGCCCTCCTGGCGAAGCCGATGCTCGTGACCCTGCCGCTCGTCCTGCTCCTCCTCGACACCTGGCCGCTCGGAAGGCTCCGCACCACGGAGGGGGCGCCGCGGTTTGCGAGAGATCTCGCAGCGCGCGCCCGGGAGAAAGCGCCGCTGTTCGCCCTCGCGGCGGTGTCGTGCGTCGTCACCTTCAAGGTGCAACTCGCGGCGGGCGCCGTGATGTACCTCGAGGCGCTCCCCCTGTCCGCCCGGGCCGCGAACGCACTGGTCGCGTATCTGCGCTACGTCGGTCTCGCGGTCTGGCCGACTGGCCTCGCGGTGCTCTACCCGTACCCCGACGCGGGGATCCCGGCGTGGCAGTGGATGGGATCGCTCGCGACGCTGGTGGCGGCGGCGCACCTCGCCGTCCGCTTCAGAGGCCGTTTTCCGTACCTGCCGGTCGGCCTGTTCTGGTACCTGGGCACACTGGTTCCGGTGATCGGCCTCGTGCAGGTGGGGCTCCAGGCGATCGCGAACCGTTACACGTACCTCCCCCTCGTGGGACCGTTCGTGATCCTCGCATGGGGCGCTTGCGACCTCGCGGAGCGTTTGCCGGCGCGCTCGCGCGCCTGGCTGCTCGGCGTTCCCGCCGTCTGCCTGGTGCTCGCGCTCGGCGCCGCCGCCCGGGCCGAGGCCGGCTACTGGAAGGACAGCGTCGTCCTGTTCGAACGGACCCTCGCGGTCACCACCGGTAACGCCGTCGCGCACTTCGACCTGGGCGCGGCCGTCGCGCGGCGCGGCCGGGTGGACGACGCGATCGCTCACTATCGCGAGGCGGTCCGCATCGATCCGTCGTACGCGGCGGCGTGGAACAGCCTCGGCGGCGCGCTGCTCGCGCAAGGGAAGACGGAGGAGTCGTTCGCGCCGATCCGGGAGGCGCTTCGCCTGAACCCTCGCTTCGCCAAGGCGCATTACAACCTCGGTCTCGCCTGGGTCGGCCGGGGAAACGCGGACGAGGGAGCCGTCTGCTACGCCGAGGCGCTTCGCCTCGAGCCGGAGTACAAGGAGGCGCACTACAGCCTTGCGGTCGTCCGGCTCCGGCAGGAACGCTGGAACGAGGCGATCGCCCACTTCACCGCCGCCCTCGGCGCGGACCCGGAATTCGTCGACGCGCACCGCGGGATCGCCCAGGCCCTCGCCCGGGCCGGCCGCAACGGCGAGGCGGCCGGGCACCTCGCGGAAGCCGCGCGTCTTGGGTCCGGCGCGGCGGCGCCGTAGGACGGCACGTGAGCTTCCGCGATCTCCTCCGGTTCGCCGCCGGCGCCCTTCGTGGGCACCGCCTGCGGACCGGCCTCACGCTCCTCGGCGTTGCGATCGGGGTCGCTGCGGTCACCCTGCTCACGAGCCTCGGCGAGGGGGCGCGGCGGTACGTCACCAGCGAGTTCGCCTCGCTCGGTACGAATCTCCTGATCGTCGTTCCGGGAAAAACCGAGACGACCGGCGTGGCGCCACTCCTGGGCGGCACCCTCCACGAGCTGACGCTCGATGACGCCGAGGCGCTGCCGCGGCGCGTCCCGCTCGTACGCCGGGTCGCGCCGCTGTCGGTCGGAACCGCGACCGCGCGCTTCGGGGAGCGGAGCCGCGAGATCACGGTGATCGGAACGACCCGCGAGATGCTCGGTGTCCGCCGCTTGAACATCGCCGTCGGGCGGTACCTTCCCGACATCGAGGGGGCGCGCTCCCCGCGCGTCTCGGTTCTCGGCGTCAAGGTCCAGGAAGAGCTCTTTCCCGGGAGGAACCCGCTCGGGGAGTGGCTTCGCATCGGCGACGAGCGGTACCGGGTGATCGGCGTGATGGCCCCGCGCGGAACGTCGCTCGGCATCGATCTCGACCAGGCGGTGCACGTCCCCGTGGTGCCCGCGATGAAGATGTTCAACCGGAGCGGGCTGTTCCGCGCCCTGGTGGAGGTCGGCGCCCACGACCGGATCGAGGAAGCGAAGCGGGAAGTGCTTCGCGTTCTCGTCGAGCGTCACGACGGCGTCGAGGACGTCACCGTCTTCACGCAGGATTCCGTGATGTCCACGTTCGGACGCATCCTCGGGATCCTCACGGCCGCGCTCGCCGGCATCGCGGCGATCTCGCTGTCCGTGGCGGGGATCGGGATCATGAACGTGATGCTCGTCTCCGTGAGCGAACGGTCGAGGGAGATCGGGCTGCTGAAGGCGCTGGGGGCGACGGAGGGGCAGATCCTGGCCCTGTTCCTCGCGGAGGCCGTGCTCCTCTCGACCGCGGGCGGCGCGCTCGGTCTCGCCGCGGGCTTTGCCGGCGACCGGCTTCTCATGGCGATCTACCCCGGCTTTCCGCTCGCGCCACCGCACGGGGCGGTCACCGGGGCGGTGGTGCTGTCCCTCGCGGTCGGCATGGTGTTCGGCGCGTTCCCCGCGCGCCGGGCGGCGAGGCTCGATCCGGTCGCCGCCCTTTCGGGGAGGTGACGATGACCGCCGCGGACCTCTTGCGCCTCGCCTGGGGATCGGTCACGGCGCACCGGCTCCGCTCGCTGCTCACCCTGCTCGGAATCCTGATCGGCATCGCCTCGGTCATCCTTCTGACGTCGATCGGCGAGGGGGCGCGCTCGTACATCATGGCCGAGTTCACCCAGTTCGGGACCAACACCCTCGCCATCCAGCCGGGCAAGATCCGGACAACCGGGATCTCGGGATCGGTGGTGGGAACCGTCCGGAAACTCACGCTGGAGGACGCCGAGGCGATCCTGCGCGTGCCGGGGGCGGAAAAGGTCGTGGCCCTGGCACTCGGCATGGCCCGCGTCGAGGCGGGAGAGCGCGGGCGGAGCGTGTTCGTGTACGGCGTCACCCACGACGTGCCGGACGTCTGGAAGTTCCGGATCCGGCAGGGGCGGTTCCTTCCCCCGGGCGATCCACGCCGCGCGGCACCGGTGGCGGTCCTCGGTCCGAAGCTCAAGCGGGAGATCTTCGGCGAGGCGAACGCTCTCGGCGAGCACGTGCGGATCGGCGGGCGGCGATTCGTCGTGATCGGGATCATGGAGCCGAAGGGGCGCTTCCTGAACTTCGACCTCGACGACACCGCCTACGTCCCGGTCGCCTCGGCCCAGAGGCTCTTCAACCGGGACGACCTCGCGGAGATCGACGTGCTCTTCTCGAACCACTTCGACACGGGCCGCGTCGTGGCCGGGATCCGGAAGACCCTGATGGACCGGCACGACGGCGAGGAGGATTTCACCATCGTCACGCAGACCGAGATGCTCGACGTGCTCGGCCGGGTCATCGCGATCGTCAGCTTCGCGGTGGGGGGCATCGGCGCGATCTCGCTCCTGGTGGGGGCCATCGGCATCCTGACGATGATGTGGATCTCGGTCAACGAGCGGACGGCGGAGATCGGCCTCGCCAAGTCGCTCGGAGCGACGCCGGCCCAGATCCTGGCGCTCTTTCTCCTCGAGGCCTCCCTGCTCTCGGTGTCCGGAGGAGCCCTCGGGGTCGCGGTCGGTCTCGGGACCGCCACCCTGCTGCGCCGGTGGGTTCCCGCGCTCCCCGTCACGACCCCGATGCGGTTCGTCCTGGCCGCCCTCGCGGTCAGTCTCGCCGTGGGACTCCTGAGCGGCGTCCTCCCCGCCCGCCGCGCCGCGGCGCTCGACCCCGTCGAGGCGCTCCGGGCCGAGTGACCGCTTTCCGGCCCCCTTACCCGGGCACGACATCGTACCGGGTGTAACGGTCGACAATGACCCCGGCGCGCTCGGACTTCGCCGACGTCACCTCGCAGGAACCGAACGCCTCGGACACGGTTTTTGATGAAGTCTCGTCGGCGCCGGTGCTCTACCGGCTCGTGACGGGGGTTGGCGCGGCAGGCGAGGGACCGCGCCAAGGCGTCGCCATTTTTTCGACCCGATTCCCCTTGCCGCGCCGCGATCGTCGTCGTATATATGGGATTGGTAGGTGTCCGCGCGGGGGGCGAGGGTGCGTGCAGGTGCATTTTCTCCCCAGGGCGATGGCCACAACAGTCCAGTCGTCAGTTTTTCGGCGCCCGGGCGCCCGAGGGGTTGGAGAGAAGCCGATGCCGCAATTCACGAAAGTCTTCGCAACGATCTTGCTTGCCGTGGTGGTGGCGATCCTGACCGGGAACGCTTTCGCGGACGGCGGCGAGGTGACGACCGGCCAGTTCCTGGTCGCCGTCGCCAAGGCCCACAACTTCAACGTGTCGGATCCGGCCAACGCGGCGGACTCGCTCCGCGCCGCGGGCTACGCGATGCCAAAGGTCGCCTTCGACAAGCCGCTCACCGAAGGGGTGGTCGTTTCGATCGCGGCGGCGCTCCAGTTGAACGTGACGACACAGGAGCCGGAAGCGGCGTTTTCGGAAACGCAGGTGGACGTCTTCTTGCAGTCCTTCGGGCAGGAGTTGGCCACCCGAGGCGACCAGGACACGCGTTCGGATTCCGCCAGCCCCGAGCCGCCGATCCAGATCAGGAAGAGAACCAAAACCAAGTCTTGCAGCGATCCTCTCTGATTCCGGCCGACTGAATCGCTCCGGGCGCCGGTTTGGACCGGTGCCCGGAGTTGCGCCGCCCCCTCCCTCCCGAGGCCCGGGCGGAACATCCCCCTCCCCGCCGCCCTGTTTTAACCGCCGCGTCCGGTGCTAGGATGATCCTCACCCCGTCCGGGTCCCCGCGGGCCCACCGATAAGGAAATTTCCATGGAGAACAGGAAAGTCCTTTCCGGCAACGAGGCGATCGCTCACGCGGCGTTTGCGGGCGGCGTCGAGGTGGCGTCCGCCTACCCCGGCACCCCCAGCACCGAGATCCTCGAAAACGTCTCGAAGTTCCGCGAGATCTACTGCGAGTGGGCGGTCAACGAAAAGGTGGGAATGGAAGTCGTCATCGGCGCCTCGTTCGCCGGCGTCCGCTGCCTCACCGCGATGAAGCACGTCGGCCTCAACGTCGCGCTCGACCCGCTCATGACCTTCGCGTACATCGGCGCGAACGGCGGGATGGTGGTGATCACCGCCGACGACCCGGGAATGCACAGCTCCCAGAACGAGCAGGACAACCGGAACATAGCCCGGTTCGGCAAGATACCGATGCTCGAGCCCTCGGACAGTCAGGATTGCTATGACATGGTCCGTACCGCGCTCGATATCTCGGAGGAGTTCGAGGTCCCGGTGCTGGTGCGGACCACCACCCGGGTGTCCCACTCCTCGGGAGTCGTGGACCTGGGCGCCTTCGAGAGAAGGCCTCGGGGGGACCGGACCTACAAGAAGGACATCACGAAGACCATCCCGGTGCCGATGTTCGCGAGAGGGATGCGCGTCCGCCTCGAGGACAAGCTGCACCGCCTGGCGGAGTACGCCGAGCGGAGTTCGCTCCAGAGGATCGAGCGCGGCAACGGGGTGGGGATCGTGACGTCGGGGATCGGATACGGCTACGCGAAGGAGGCCTTCCCCGACGCCTCCATCCTGAAGCTCGGCATGATCCACCCCCTGCCGGAGCGGCTGCTCCGCGACTTCGCCGCGTCGGTGAAGCGGCTCTACGTCGTCGAGGAGGGCGATCCGTTCCTCGAGGAGCAGTTGCTCGCCTTCGGCATCGGGGTCGACAAGCCGCGCACGTCGCTGCGGATCGGGGAGTTGAATCCCGACAGGCTCTCCGGCATGGCCGCCGAGATCGCGGGAAACGAGCCTCGGCCGCTGCCGGCGCCCCTTTCGGGGCTTCCCGCGAGGCCCCCGGTCCTCTGCCCCGGTTGCTCGCACCGAGGGGTGTTCTACGCCCTTCACCGGCTGCACGCCGTCGTGACGGGAGACATCGGCTGCTATTCGCTCGGAGCGTTCGCTCCGCTCGACGCCATGGACACCATCGTCTGCATGGGAGCGAGCATCACGAACGCGCACGGGATGGAGAAGGCGGGGCAGGGCGGACGGATCGCGGCGGTCATCGGCGACAGCACGTTCTTCCACTCCGGGATCACGGGCCTGCTCAACATGGTCTACAACCGAAGCCGTGGAACCGTCGTGGTTCTCGACAACCGCACGACCGCCATGACCGGCCACCAGGAGCACCCGGGCACCGGCCGGACCCTGATGGGGATCGAGACCGTCGAGAGCCGCATCGAGGACGTCGCGCGAGGACTCGGCGTCCGGCGCATCCACGTCCTGGACCCTTACGACCTCGAGGAGACCTACAAGGTTCTCAAGGAGGAGCTCGACGCGCCCGAACCCTCGGTGGTCATCGCCCGCCGCCCCTGCGTGCTCGGGGCGCGGGTCAAGGTCGAAGAGCGGTACGAGATCGAGCCGGACAAGTGCAGCGGCTGCGGCGTCTGCCTTCGACTCGGTTGCCCCGCCATGGAGAAGAGCGACGAGATCGCCGAGGCGACCGGCAAGGCCAAGGTTCGGATCAACGCGGTTCTCTGCGTGGGGTGCGGCGTGTGCGTGCAGGTCTGCCGGACGGACGCCATCCACGACAAGGTGCAGCCATGAGCTCGATCCTCAACGTGTCGCTCGTCGGTGTCGGCGGCCAGGGCACCCTTCTGGCCAGCGAGATCCTCGGCAAGGTGGCATTGCTCTCCGGCAAGGACGTCAAGAAGAGCGAGGTCCACGGCATGGCGCAGCGCGGCGGCAGCGTCGTGAGCCAGGTCCGGATAGGCGACCGGGTGCACTCCCCGCTGATCGCGACCGGGACCTCGGACTACCTGATCGCGTTCGAGAAAGTGGAGGCGCTCCGGTTCGCCCACGAACTTCGAGACGGAGGCGTCGCGCTGGTCAACGACCAGGAGATCCGCCCCGTGACCGTGTCCACCGGGCAGTCCGAGTGGCCCGCGGACCTCGACGGGAGGCTGCGCTCCGTCTTCCCGCGTCTCGAGGCGATCCCCGCGCTTGAGATCGCCGGCCGGCTCGGCAACGTCCGCGTCGTCAACGTCGTGATGATCGGCGCGCTGTCGCGGCACCTCGACATCGCCGAGCAGGTCTGGCGGGACGCGATCCTCGCGCTGGTTCCCGAGAAGGTCCGGAAGATCAACCTCGAAGCGTTCGAGGCGGGTCGCACCGCGTTCGCGACGACCCAGAGCTGATCCGGCGCGGCGGCGTCGCCTCAGAGCTCGTGCAGCGTCGTGTCCACCGAGGGGGGAAGCACCTTCCGGCGGAGCCCGGCGAGGCGTTTCTCGGGAGTGGCCGAGAAGGGATCCTCTTCGAGAGCGTCGCCCAGCTCCGCCTCGATCGCCTCGGGGTCCTCTCCGGCTTCCATCCGCCGGATCGCCTCTTCCATCCCCCCCTTGACCGGGATCCCCGCCGCCTCGTAGAGCTTCCTGGCGAGCCGCGCCGCCTGGCGAGGGTCGTTCTCGTCGACGTGCTCCAGCTCCCCCGCCATCGAGGCCATGGCCCGCTCGAGCCTCGCCTCGTCGAAATCGGGGAGTCCTTCGTCCCCCTCCCCCGCCCCCTCCTCCTTGCGCCCCGAGGAGATCGCGAACGCCGAGGGGCGCCTGGCCAGTTCGGGCCGGCCGCACCGGGGACAGGAGGGGCGCTTGCGGGTGTCGACGCCTCGCGAGAGGAAGCTGAACAGCGTGTGACAGTCGCGACAGTAGAACTCGTAGATCGGCATGCCGTCCCTCCGCACCGTAGGGAAACACAAGGAGCGGCGGTCCGCAAGGGTGGGCCGACTGCGCGCGGCGAGGAGAAGGGCGCTCCCCCTCTCCGCGGCTGCCGGAGAGCCCGGGTGTCCATCTCTTGGGTCCCTCGGCGTATGCTTGACGACGTGGGCAACCGGCACGGTGATCTTGGACTCGGTTGGCTGGCCAATCCCGGCCTCTCCGTTGACCGGACCGGGTCGTGGACCGGGCTGCGAGCCACGCCGCCCCAGTTCTGGTGCCACCCCTGTCCCGCGCGCCGGATCGCGCTGCACGTTTGGACGTTAGGCGCACCCAGCACCGTCGCGCAGCCCGAGTCCCCAAGAGGTAACACGTGCCCAAAGTGAAGAAGAACTCGGCTCCCGCGAGCGCCACCTCCGCCAACGTCGGCTACGAGGCCCAGCTCTGGCAGATGGCCGACGCGCTGCGCGGCAGCATGGACGCCGCCGAGTACAAGCACGTCGTCCTCGGCCTGCATCTTCCTCAAGTACATCTCCGACGCCTTCGAGGAGCAGCACGCCAAGCTGCGTCGCCGAGAAGGCGCAAGGGCGCCGACCCCGAGGACCCGGACGAGTACCGCGCCGAGAACATCTTCTGGGTGCCGCCCGAGGCGCGCTGGCCGCACCTGAAGGCGCAGGCCAAGCAGCCCACCATCGGCCAGCTCGTCGACGACGCGATGGCCGGCATCGAGCGCGACAACCCGGCGCTCAAGGGCGTGCTGCCCAAGGACTACGCCCGCCCCGCGCTCGACAAGCAGCGCCTCGGCCAGCTCATCGACCTGATCAGCAACATCGCGGTCGGCGACGAGGCGAGCCGCGCCAAGGACGTGCTCGGCCGCGTCTACGAGTACTTCCTCTCGCAGTTCGCCAGCGCCGAGGGCAAGAAGGGCGGCGAGTTCTACACGCCGCGCTGCGTGGTCAAGCTGCTGGTCGAGATGCTCGAGCCCTACCACGGCCGCGTCTACGACCCCTGCTGCGGCTCGTCGGGCATGTTCGTGCAGTCGGTGGAGTTCATCCGCGCGCACGCCAACGGGAACGGCAACGGCGGCAAGGCCAAGGCCGACATCTCGATCTACGGCCAGGAGTCGAACTACACCACCTGGCGGCTGGCCAAGATGAACCTCGCCATCCGCGGCATCGACGGCCAGATCGCGCCACGGCGACACCTTCCACAACGACCGCCACCCCGACCTCAAGGCCGACTTCATCCTCGCCAATCCGCCCTTCAACATCTCCGACTGGGGCGGCGAGCGGCTGCGCGACGACAAGCGCTGGCAGTACGGCGTGCCGCCGGCGGGCAACGCCAACTTCGCCTGGGTGCAGCACATCGTCCACCACCTCGCGCCCGCGGGCGTGGCCGGCTTCGTGCTCGCCAACGGCTCGATGTCGTCCAACCAGTCCGGCGAGGGCGAGATCCGCAAGAACCTGATCGAGGCCGACCTCGTGGACTGCATGGTCGCGCTGCCGGGCCAGCTCTTCTACTCGACGCAGATCCCCGCCTGCCTGTGGTTCCTCGCGCGCGACCGCAAGAACGGCAAGTTCCGCGACCGCCGCGGCCAGGTGCTCTTCATCGACGCCCGCAAGCTCGGCCGCATGGTGGACCGCACCCACCGCGAGCTGACCGACGAGGACATCGCCCGCATCGCCGGCACCTACCACGCCTGGCGCGGCGAGAAGGACGCGGGCGAGTACGCCGACGTGCCCGGCTTCTGCAAGAGCGCGCACGCTGGAGGAGGTCCGCAAGCACGGCCACGTGCTCACCCCCGGCCGCTACGTCGGCGCCGAGGCGGTGGAGGACGACGGCGAGCCGTTCGAGGAGAAGATGAAGCGGCTCACCGCGACGCTGCGCGAGCAGCAGGCCGAGGCCGCGAAGCTCGATGCCGCCATCGCCGCCAACCTGAAGGAGCTTGGGTATGGCGAGTAGGAAGCCGAAAATCGCGGCCGTCGGCCGTTCCGACTTCGCGGCGTTGCTCGCCGATGTGAAGGGCCGCATCCAGGCTGCCCAGACGCGGGCGGTGCTGGCCGTCAATGGCGAACTCGTCCGCCTCTACTGGGACATCGGTCGGATCATCGATCGATCGGCAACTCCGCGAAGGCTGGGGCGCAGCCGTCATTCCCCGCCTGGCGCTGAAACTGAAGAACGAACTACCCGAGATCAAGGGCTTTTCCGAGCGGAACATCAAGCGGATGCTGGCGTTCCACCGCGATTACCCGGACCCCATCGCAATGGGGCAACAACCTGTTGCACAATCGCCCGCGTCGGCAAAAGTGCCACAACCGGTGGCACTTTTGCCGGAGCCGCTCCTCTGGTCGGTGCCGTGGGCCCACCATGTCATTCTCATGGACAAGGTTCCCGACCTTTCTACCCGCCGCTGGTACATGGAGCAGACGCTCTGCCAACGGCTGGAGCCGCAACGTCCTCGCCCTGCAGATCGATGCCCGTGCCCACGCCCGGCACGGCAAGGCCGTCTCCAACTTCGCCGCCCTGCTTCCCGCGCCGCAGTCGGACCTCGCGCAGCAGACGCTCAAAGACCCCTACATCTTCGATTTCCTCACCCTCACCGAGCCGTTCCAGGAACGCGAACTCGAAACTGAACTCGTCCGTCATCTGGAGAAGTTCCTGCTCGAACTCGGCCAGGGCTTCGCCTTCGTCGGCCGCCAGTATCGCCTCGACGTCGGCGGCGAGGATTTCTACATCGACCTGCTGTTCTACCACCTGCGGCTGCGGGCGTTCGTCGTCATCGACCTGAAGAAGGGCAAGTTCAAGCCCGAGTACGCCGGCAAGCTGAACTTCTACTGCAACGTCGTCAACGATCGACTCAAGCACCCGACCGACGACCCCGACCATCGGCTTGATCCTCTGCCAGACGCGAGCTCAGCTCCTGGTCGAGTACAGCTTCGCCGGTATCGACAAGCCGATCGGCATCTCGACCTATGAACTGACGCGGGCGCTGCCGGCGCGGCTGCGAGTCGGTACTGCCGACGGTGGAAGAGATCGAGGCGGAGCTGGCGCCGAAGGCGGAGGAAGCGATGAACGAGCGGGGTTCTCGGCGCGAAGCTGGATGCGGCCGTCGCCGCCAACCTGAAGGGGGTTGGGTATGGCGGGTGAGTGGCGCGAACGTCCGCTGGCCGATCTGACCGAGCGACTTCGACGGCATCCGTGTGCCCGTGACAGGAAGCAGACCGACGATGCCGGGCCGTATCCGTACTCGGCGCGTCCGGCATCGTCGACCACGTCGATGACTATCGTCTTCGACGGCGAGTATCTGCTCGAGTCGCCGAAGCTGGGTGAGATCGCTACGAACGCGGATCACACCGGTCGCAGTTTCTCGCCCGCGCGGAAGTTCTGGGTGACACAATCACGCCTCGCACTCGCGACGTGGCAACGGCGAAGCCGGATCACGCGCTCATCTCATGTCTGCGCTCTGCATCAGGAGCACATCAGCGGATATCGTGACATGGCTCGACGATGCCGAAGCTGACTCAGGGCAACATGAATCGGATTCCGCTTCGCTCACGTCCGCCGCTCCCCGAACAACGCGCCATCGCCCACATCCTCGGCACGCTGGACGACAAGATCGAGCTGAACCGGCGGATGAACGAGACGCTGGAGGCGATGGCGCGGGCGCTCTTCAAGTCGTGGTTCGTGGACTTCGACCCCGTCCGCGCCAAGGCCGAAGGCCGCGACCCCGGCCTGCCCCAGCCACTCGCCGACCTCTTCCCGGATTCCTTCGAGGACTCGGAACTGGGGGAGATTCCGAAGGGGTGGAAGGTGGGCGACACTCGGCGATGTCGCGGAACATCCCCGCCGGGGCGTGCAGCCGAACAGCATTGAGCCGGATACGCCGTACATCGCACTGGAGCACATGCCCAAGCGGAGCATCGCACTCTCGCGACTGGGGTTTCGCTGACGGACTGGAAAGCAACAAGTTCGAGTTCAAGAAGGGCGAGATCCTATTCGGGAAGCTCCGGCCGTACTTCCACAAGGTCGGCGTCGCGCCGGTGGACGGTGTGTGCTCCACAGACATCGTGGTCATTGCACCGCGAACCTCCCACTGGTTCGCGCTTCGTGCTGGGCCTCGTGTCGAGCGACGAGTTCGTCGAGTACACGACCGCCGGGTCGACCGGAACGAAGATGCCGAGGACCAGTTGGTCCGAGATGGCGCGCTACGACATCGCGCTGCCACCTGAAGTCTGTCGCCCAAGCATTCACGGAGAGACTGCAACCGTCGCGTTGACCGCATCATCGCGGGCATTCATGAGTCCCGCACCCTCGCCGCCCTGCGCGACACGCTGCTGCCCAAGCTCATCTCCGGCGAGCTGCGCGTCCCGGATGTAGAGCGATTCGTTGCGATTCGTTGCTAGGGCTGACTCATGATTCGCCGGATCCGATTGCTCCGCAACATCGGCCAGTTCGACTCAGTGGACGCGGCCGCGACAATCACGCTCGGCCGACTCGTGCTGATCTACGCCGAGAACGGTCGCGGCAAGACGACGCTGGCGGCCGTCCTGCGGTCGCTGGCAAGCGGTGACCCGGTCGCCATCACCGAACGGCGTCGGCTTGCGGCAGCGCATCCACCGCATGTCGTTCTCGACTGTGAGGGTGGCCCGCCCGATGCGATGTTCCAGGATGGCGCCTGGAATCGGACCTTGCCTCACCTTGCGCTTTTCGACGATGTGTTCGTGGACGCGAACATCCACTCGGGACTCGCCGTGGATGCCCGGCACCGACAGAACCTCCACGAGCTCGTCCTCGGTGCTCGGGGCGTCGCTCTGAGCCGGTCGCTCCAGGAACTAGTCGCCCGCATCGAGCAGCACAACAGCGCGCTGGGAGAAGGCCGCCGCGATCACGGACCCCGTGCGCGAAGGGTTCTCGGTGGACGAGTTCTGCGCGCTTCCCGAACTATCAGGCGTGGATGCTGAGATCGAGACCACCGAGCGCGCACTGGCGGCGGCGCGCGATCAGGATGCCGTCAGGACCGCGCCCCTATTCGAGACCCTCGGGCTCCCAACGTTCGATGCCGAGGCCATTGACCGCATCCTCCGGCGAGACCTGCCCGATCTCGACGGCGCTGGCCTTCGCGAGGCGATGACGTGATGAACCGCACCTTCACCGAATCCGTCGTCGAACAGGCCGCCATGGCTTGGCTCGAAAGCACCGGCTGGTTGGTCAGGAACGGCGCGTCGATCGCTCCCGGCGAGCCTGCCGCCGAGCGCGAGGGGGCGGTGATCATGACGTTCGGATTGCCGGGGAAAAAGCCGGGGGAACGCCAGGGAAAAGCTAGGGAAACGCTAGGGAAAACCCCGATGGAAATCCTGGATCTCCTGAAAAACAAGCCCGATCTGTCTGTGCCGCAGCTTGCAGCCCTCATGGGCAAATCCGAGAGTGCGATCCATCGTGCCATTCGGATACTTCGTGATTCAGGCGTGCTTGTGCGTGTCGGGCCCGCCAAGGGTGGACGATGGAAAGTGATCGAGTGAACCACTTCACCGAATCCGTCGTCGAGCAGGCCGCCCTCGCCTGGCTCGAGAGCGCCGGCTGGCCGGTCGCGCAACGGCGCGGAGATCGCGCCCGGCGAGCCTGCCGCCGAGCGCGACGACTACGGCCAGGTGGTGCTGGCGCAGCGGCTGCGCGATGCGCTGGCCCGGCTCAACCCGGCGCTGCCGGCCGAGGCGCTGGAGGACGCCTTCCGCAAGCTGACGCGGCCCGAGGGCGCGGCGCTGGTCGCGCGCAACCGCGCGCTGCACCGCCTGCTGGTGGATGGCGTGACGGTCGAGTACCGCGACGCGCGACGGCGAGCATCCGCGGCGCGCAGGCGCGGGTGATCGACTTCGACGACCCGGCGACCAACGACTGGCTGGCGGTGAACCAGTTCACCGTGGTCGAGAACAAGCACACCCGCCGGCCGGACGTGGTGCTGTTCGTCAACGGCCTGCCGCTGGCGGTGATCGAGCTGAAGAACGCGGCCGACGAGAACGCCACGATCTGGACGCGCCTTCCAGCAGCTCCAGACCTACAAGGCGGAGATCCCGTCGCTCTTCGCGCACAACGCGCTGCTCGTCGTCTCCGACGGCGTGGAGGCGCGCATCGGCACGCTCACCGCCGGGCGCGAGTGGTTCAAGCCCTGGCGCACCATCGCGGGCGAGGCGCCTGGCCGCCGCGCACCTGCCGGAGCTGCAGGTGCTGATCGAGGGCGCTGTTCGCGCCGCGGCGCTTCCTCGACCTGGTGCGCGACTTCATCGTGTTCGAGGACGACGGCGGCGGCACGCATCGCCAAGAAGATGGCCGGCTACCACCAGTTCCACGCGGTGCAGGTGGCGGTGGGCGAGACGCTGCGCGCGGCCGAGCTGAGCCGAGCGATGCGGTCGCGGAGCCGAGGGCCGCTACGAGGCGGGCCGCAAGCCGGGCGGCAAGCCCGGCGACCGGCGCGTCGGCGTGGTCTGGCACACGCAGGGCTCGGGCAAGAGCCTGACGATGGCCTTCTACGCCGGGCGGATCATCCGCGAGCCGGCGATGGAGAACCCGACCCTCGTCGTGCTCACCGACCGCAACGACCTCGACGACCAGCTCTTCGGCACCTTCTCCCGCTGCCAGGACCTGCTGCGCCAGCCGCCGGTGCAGGCGGAGAGCCGCGCGCACCTGCGCGAGCTGCTCAGCGTGGCGGCCGGCGGCGTGGTCTTCACCACCATCCAGAAGTTCTTCCCCGAGGAGAAGGGCGACCGGCACCCGGTGCTCTCCGACCGCCGCAACATCGTGGTGATCGCCGACGAGGCGCACCGCAGCCAGTACGACTTCATCGACGGCTTCGCCCGCCACATGCGCGACGCGCTGCCGAACGCCTCGTTCATCGGCTTCACCGGCACGCCGATCGAGCTGGCCGGACGCGAACACGCGCGCCGTGTTCGGCGACTACATCAGCGTCTACGACATCCAGCGCGCGGTGCAGGACGGCGCCACGGTGCCGATCTACTACGAGAGCCGCCTGGCCAAGCTCGCGCTCGACGAGGCCGAGCGGCCGAAGATCGACCCGGAGTTCGAGGAGGTGACCGAGGGCGAGGAGGTCGAGCGCAAGGAGAAGCTCAAGACCAAGTGGGCGCAGCTCGAGGCGCTCGTCGGCGCCGAGAAGCGGCTGCGAGCTGGTCGCCGAGGACCTCGTCGAGCACTTCGAGAAGCGGCTGCGAGGCGATGGACGGCAAGGCGATGATCGTCTGCATGAGCCGGCGCATCTGCGTGGAGCTGTACCACGAGATCGTGAAGCTGCGGCCCGACTGGCACGAGCGACGACGACGAGCAGGGGCGCGATCAAGGTCGTGATGACCGGCTCGGCCTCCGATCCCGCCGACTGGCAGCCGCACATCCGCAACAAGCCGCGGCGCGAGGCGCTGGCCAACCGCTTCCGCGACGCCGAACGACCCGTTCCAGCTCGTGATCGTGCGCGACATGTGGCTGACCGGCTTCGACGCGCCCTGCCTGCACACGATGTACGTGGACAAGCCGATGCGCGGCCACGGGCTGATGCAGGCGATCGCCCGGGTGAACCGGGTGTTCAAGGACAAGCCCGGCGGCCTGGTGGTGGACTACCTCGGCCTCGCCGACGAGCTGAAGCAGGCGCTGGCCACCTACACCGAGAGCGGCGGCACCGGGCGCACGGCGCTCGACCAGGACGAGGCCGTGGCCGTGATGCTGGAGAAGTACGAGGTCTGCTGCGGCCTCTTCCACGGCTTCGACTGGTCGCAGTGGACGACCGGCACGCCGCAGGAGCGGCTCGGCCTGCTGCCGCGCGGCGCAGGAGCACATCCTGGCGCAGGAGAACGGCAAGGACCGCTGCGTGCAGCGCCGTGCGCGAGCTGTCGCAGGCGTTCGCGCTGGCGGTGCCGCACGACGAGGCGCTGCGCATCCGCGACGACGTGGCGTTCTTCCAGGCGGTGCGGGCGGTGCTCGCCAAGCGCGCGCCCGGCGACGCACGGCCCGAGGAGGAGCTCGACCACGCCATCCGGCAGATCGTCTCGCGGGCCGTCGCGCCCGAGGGCGTGATCGACATCTTCGCCGCCGCCGGGCTCGAAGAAGCCGGACATCTCGATCCTCTCCGACGAGTTCCTGGCCGAGGTGCGCGGGATGCCGCAGCGGAACCTCGCGGTGGAGCTGCTGCGGAAGCTGCTGAAGGGCGAGATAACGCACGCGCCGGCGCAAGAACGTCGTGCAGGCGCGCTCGTTCGCCGAGATGCTGGAGCAGACGATCCGCCGCTACCAGAACCGCGCCATCGAGGCCGCGCAGGTGATCGAGGAGCTGATCGCGCTCGCGAAGGAGATGCGCGAGGCCAACGCCCGCGGCGAGGCGCTCGGGCTGTCGCGAGGACGAGCTCGCCTTCTACGACGCGCTGGAGACCAACGACAGCGCCGTGAAGGTGCTCGGCGACGAGACGCTGCGCACCATCGCCCGCGAGCTGGTCGAGACGGTGCGCACGAACGTCACGATCGACTGGACCGTGCGCGAGAACGTCCGCGCGCAGCTGCGCGTGCTGGTGAAGCGCATCCTGCGCAAGTACGGCTACCCGCCGGACAAGCAGGAGAAGGCGACGCAGACGGTGCTGGAGCAGGCGGAGGTGCTGTCCGAGGAGTGGGCGGCCGCGTGAAAGAGGCGCCTAACGAATAACAACATGCAACTGACGGCGCGTCGCTCCGCCGCTGATGGTGAGCGTAGAGCGACCTAGGCGCGCAACGAAATTGTGAGGCATCCGTGAATTGGGCACACTCCGGCACGGCTTCAGGCGATACACCAGGTCGATCCAGGACCGCAGTCGTGGTCGGTATCATGGTGGCCATCGCCTTGGTTCATCTTCTCAGGGTCGGTACCTACCTCCATGGCGCACTGTTCAGACTCTACTATGGCTATTTCTCCGACGTCATCGTCCCCTTCGGCATGTACTTCTTGCTGTGCCTGAGAGACGATCGTGTTCCGCTGCTCGCGGACTGGCGTGTGAAGGCCATGCTCGTGTTCGGTATCGCGTCTTCCACGGAGGTAATGCAAGCGTTTGGAGTGCCGCTGCTGGGCCGCACCTTCGATCCTCTTGATTTCGTGATGTTCGGTGCGGGAGTGGTGCTGGCCGTGGTCGCGGACAGAATCTGTCTGGCGCGGCTGCTTCCTCGCTGGTCTCCGAAGACAGAAGGTCCAACCAATGGGATCCGATCAAGGGCGCTCCAGGATGGCCGTGAAGCTGCCAGTCCCCGCTGTCACGGTGCCCCGTTCCCCGAGTTTGAGTTGACACGCCGATGCGAGAGAATCCCCGTTCTCTACGAAGGAGAGACGGGATGAAGAGGAATCGTCGGCGGAGGCCGGAGGTTTCGTCCACGACCGGAACGGAGTGTTGCGAAGTGGAGGTCGTGGTGGTCGAGCTCCGCGCTCATCCGAGCCTCTCAGCGCTCCGCCTCGCACGGATCGCCGCGACGACCGCCGTCGCCGCCGCCGTCTTTCTCGGGGCGGCGTGCGGCGTCCGGCGGGCGGCGGTCATCGCGTCCCTCGATCCCGCGCTGGCGCGGACGACGCTCCTCCGGAACGTCGAGGCTCTCGCCGCCCCCGAGATGGACGGCCGGCTCGCGGGCACGGAGGGGTACGACCGGGCGGCGCGTTTCGCGGCGGACCGCTTCGCTGCCGCCGGCCTCGCGCCGGGGGGGGACGACGGCTTCTTTCAGCGGCTGCGCGTCGAGACCAACCGTGTCGAGCGGTGCGATCTCGCGGTCGAGCGGGACGGCCGGCCGGTGCGGGAGTACCGGCTCGGCGAGGACTACGCCTGCCGCGTTCTGACCGGGTCGGCCGTTGCGGCGGCGCCGGTCGTGTTCCTCGGCTGGGGTTTCTCGCTTCCGGATCTCGGCTACGACGATTACGCCGGCACCGATGTCCACGGAAAAATCGTTCTCGTCTTCAAGGGAGCTCCGGCGTGGACGATGGGTGCCGCCGGTTGGGACGGCGCGGACCTCCCGCGCGCCAAGGCGAGGGTCGCCGCGGAGCACGGCGCCGCGGGGCTGCTTCTCGTTTCCCCCCCCGCCCGTCTCCCGCTCAGAAGCCGATCGGCAGCCTCCTGGACGGCAAGGGAGATCAGGACGAGCGCTTCCCGCAGCTCCACGTGGGAGCCGCCGTCGCGGACGATCTGCTTTCGGGGAGCGGCCACACCCTCGAGGATCTCGAGGCCGCGATCGAAACCGCGAAACAACCGAGGCCTCTCGTGCTCGGCGCCTCGGCCAGGATCGACGTCCTCGCCAGGTACCGGAAGGACGCGCCGACCGAGAACGTGGTGGGGGTGCTGCGCGGCACGGCCACGGAGGAGGACGAGGAGTTCGTCGTGGTGGGCGCCCACCTCGACCACGTGGGAAGCCAGGCGGAGCGGGTCCTCTACCCCGGCGCTAACGACAACGCCTCGGGCTCCGCCGCGGTGATCGCGCTGGCGGAGTCGCTCGCGCGCGGCCCGCGTTTGCGGCGCACCGTGGTGCTCGTCCTGTTCGCTTCCGAAGAGCACGGTCTCGACGGCGCGCGCAGGTACGTCGAGGCTCCGCCGTTCCCCCTGGGCCGCACCGCCGCCATGTTGAACATGGACTGCATGGGACGCGGAGAGGCCTTGCAGGTGGGGGGCGGCAAGGATGCGCCGGCGCTCTGGAGACTCGCGAGAAAGAACGCCCGCGCGCTCGGTGTCCCGATGACGAAGGAGACCTGGGGAGGCGGCGGAGCCGACGCGACACCCTTCCGCGAGGCGGGCATCCCGACCGCCTATTTCGCCGCGACCCACGCCTACGACTACCTGCACCTGCCGGGAGACCGCCCCGAGACGCTGAACGGCCCGCTCTTCGAGGGGGCGGCGCGCGTGGCGTGGCGGACCGTGCTCGACGTGGCTGACGGGCGCTACTCGAGGGAGACTCTTCCGGCCACGCCCGCCACCGCGCGACACTGAGACCGTAGCCCGCCGCCTCGCCTCGATGCGCGGCGGCTTCCGACCGCCACGAGACCGCGCGCCGCGTTCAGCAGATCCTGGGCAGATCCATCCCCGAGAGGAGATCCACCGGCCGCCGGCCGCCGACCCGCGTGCGGAGGATCACCGGTGCGCCGCCGGGAAAGACGGCCTCCACCTCTCCGATCCGCACCGCGCCGCGGCCGAGCGGGTGGGCCCGGAGCGCCTCGAGCGCGCGATCCGCATCGACCCCGGCGACCCAGGCCAGGATTCTCCCCTCGGAGGCGAGATAGAGAGGATCGAGGCCGAGCATCTCCGAGACCGCAACGACCTCGGGGGCGACCGGAAGAGCGTTCTCGTCGAGGACGATCCGCGCCGCGGCACGCCCCGCCACCTCGTTGCAGGTCACCGCGACACCGCCTCGAGTCGGATCGTGCATCGCGTGCACCTCGGCCCCGGAAGCGAGGAGCGCCTCCGCGAGGGAGGCGACCGGCGCGCAGTCCGAGCGGAGGCCGCGGCCGGCCATCTCGTGGCGGCAGGCCATGATCGTCGCGCCGTGATCGCCGAGCGTGCCCGACACCAGCACGGCGTCCCCGGGCCGGATCCGGCGATCGCCGAGATCGCGGCCGGGGGGAACGACGCCGAGCCCCGCGGTCACCGCGTACATCCGGTCCCCCTTCCCCCGGGGAACCACCTTCGTGTCGCCGGCAACCACGCGAACGCCCGCCTCGGACGCGGCGCGGGCCGCCCCTCGCACGAAGGTCTCGAGGAGGTCGAAGGAAAGCCCCTCCTCGAGGATCACCGCGAAGGTGAGCCAGAGCGGCTTCGCGCCGGCGACCGCGAGGTCGTTCACGGTGCCGCATACCGACAGATACCCGAGGTCGCCTCCCGGAAAGACGGGCGGGTCGACGACGAAGGCGTCGGTGGTCAGCGCGGGACGCCCCGGCGGCAGCTCCGGGAGGAGGGCGCTGTCCGAGAGCGTCGCGAGAAAAGGATTGCCGAGAGCCGGCAGGAACGTCTCGCGCACCAGCGCGTGCGTCATCCGCCCTCCCGAGCCATGCGCGAGCAGAACCCTGCCGGGCGCGCTCACGACCGCGCCTCCGCTCCCCACCGCTCGTGGCGGTGCCAGGCGGCGCAGGTGCCTTCGCTCGACACCATGCACGCGCCGACGGGAGTGTCCGGAGTGCAGGCGCCCGCGAACAACGGGCACTCGGGCGGGTCGAGGATCCCCTTGAGGACCTCCCCGCACCGGCAGCCCGCGGGCTCCACCGGATCGGGGAGCGCGACGTTGATGAGCGAGGCGTCGCGGTGGGCCCAGGCTGCGCGAAGCGCGAGACCGGACGTGGGGATCGTCCCGAGGCCGCGCCACGACGCCGCCGCGGGCTCGAAGAACTTCTCGAGCAGCGCGCGGGCGTGCGGATTGCCCCCCTCGGTCACGACACGGCCGTAAAGATTGACCACCTCCGCGCGGCCGTCGCGCAGTTGCTCCACGAGCTCGAGTACGCCGCGCAGGACGTCGGCCGGCGTGAACCCGACGACGGCCGAAGGGATCCCGAATTCCGCGGGGAGAAATTCGAACTCGCGCGAGCCGGTCACCACCGACACGTGCCCCGGCAGCAGCACGCCGTTCACCCGCACGTCCGGGTCCCGCGCGAGCGCGCGGAGCGGCGGCGGCACCGTCTTGTTTCCGGGGAGGATCAGGAAATTCGGGATCCCCGCGCGCTCCGCCTCTTCCACCGCGGCGACGATCGTCGGTGCCGTGGTCTCGAAGCCGACGGCGAGGAAGACCACCGTCGCCGAGGGGTTCTCCTTCGCCGCGCCCAGCGCATCCCGCGGCGAGTACACCACCCGGATCCGCGCCCCCTGCGCCCGCGACCGCTCGAGGCTTCCCCGGCTCGACGGCACGCGCACGAGGTCGCCGAACGTACAGACCACCGTGCCGGGGAGCGCGGCCAGCGCTTCGGCCCGGTCGAGGTAATCCACCGGCGTGACGCAGACCGGGCATCCTGGCCCCGAGATCAGCCGCACCTGCGGCGGGAGCATGTGCCGCAGCCCCGCGGCCGCGATCGCGTGGGTGTGCGTGCCGCACACCTCCATCAGGGCCACCTGCCGTTTCAGCCCCTCGCTCGCCTTTCGGATCCGCTTCACCAGCTCGGCGATCGCGCGCGGATCGGAAAATGCCCCGCCGGACGTCAAGGCGCGTCTCCTGCAGCGAGGGCCAGCTCCTCGAGAAGAGCGAGGGTTTCCTTCGCCTCCTCGGCATCGAGTTTGCCGATCGCGTAGCCGGCGTGAACCAGGAGAAACTCCCCGACCTCGGCCTCCGGGAGCAGCATCAACGAGACCGTGCGGCGCACGCCGTTCAGCTCGACGTCTCCGTCGAATTCGCGCCGCTCCACCAGCTCCATCGGTATCGCGAGACACATCAGAGTGCTCCTTTCAACGCCGGCTCCCCCCCTCGCGAGAGCGCGAGGGCGGCGACGACCACCTGGCCGTGGGACAACCCGCCGTCGCCGGGCGGGAGCGCCCGAGGGACACGCACCTCGAAGCCCGCATCCACGAGGCGACCGGCGAGACCCGACAGCAGTCTCCGGTTCACGAAGCAACCGCCGCCGAGCGCCACGACCCTCGTGCCGCGCGGAAACACGCGGACCGCAGCCTCCGCAGCCAACCGGCAGAAGGTAGCATGAAACCCCGAGGCGACCGCTGCAGGCTGCTCCCCCGCCGCGGCGCGCCGCGCGGCCGCCGCCAGCAGCGACGGACCGGGTACGACCGGACCGCGCGCGACGTCGCGGAGTTGCACCTCCGGCCAGTCGCGCGGCCCGCCGGCATCGGCGTCGGCGAGCGACTCGAGCCGCGCCGCCGCCTCCCCCTCCCAGCCGTTGACCGCCGCGAGTCCGAGTAGCGCCCCCGCCGCCTCGAACAATCGCCCGGCCCCGGCCGCCAGCGGCCAACCTGGGTTCTGGGCAAGACGCGAGACCTCCTCGAGACGCTCCAACCCCACGAGATTCGCGACGGGCAGCCGCGAGAGCAAGTCCGCCGCCCCTTCCATCGCGAGCGCCGCGGCCGCGACGCGCCAGGGCTCGCGCACCGCGGCCTCCCCGCCCACGAGCGGGATCTCCTGGAGGTGCGCCTGCCGGTGCCAGGCCAGCCCGCCGTCGATCAGCAGCCACTCTCCCCCCCAGGCGGTGCCGTCCGGCCCCCAGCCGGTGCCGTCGAGCACGATCGCTCCCGCCCTCGCGTCCGCCCGGGAAAAACCCCGTGCTCCGCGAGGACCGAAGCGGCGTGCGCGAGGTGATGCTGGACGCGAAGCACCGGCGCGAGCCGGCGCGACGCCAGCTCCTCGCCGATCCAGAGGCTCGGATAATCCGGATGGAGATCGACGACGACAGCCTTCGCCCCCGTCTCGAGGAACTCCTCGAGCCCCTCGGCGACCTCCACGAGAAAGGCGCGCGCGGCCTCCGTGTCCAGATCGCCGACGTGCTGCGACGGAAACGCCTGCCCCCCCGACGCGAGGCAGGCGGTCACCTGCAGGTGCCCTCCCACGGCGAGGATCGGGACGGGGGCGGCGTCCGCGAGCGGCACGGGCTCGGGAACCCAGCCTCGCGACCGGCGCACCATGACGGCGCCCCCTCCCGGCACGCTGCGGACGACCGAATCGTCCACCCGGCGGATCACGTCTCGATCGTGGAGCAGGAACAGGTCGGCGATCCCCGCGAGCCTCCGGATCGCCTCGCGGTTGCCGCGGCAGATCGGCTCGTCCCCGGCGTTGCCGCTGGTCATGACCAGCGCCTCGTAGGCATCGGTCCGGAACAGCTCGACGTGAAGCGGCGTGGTAGGGAGCATCACCCCCGCGTCGTCGATTCCCGGCGCCACCTCGTCGCAGAGGAGAGACGGGCGCCGGCGGGGGGCCAGGAGCACGGGGCCGCGCGGCGACTCGAGGAGACGCTCGTCCGAAGGCGACAGCGCGATCAGCCGACGCGCGACCTCAAGGTCCCTCGCCATGACCGCGAACGGCTTCGTGGGACGCCGCTTCCGCTCCCGCAGGAGATCGACGGACGCCGTGAGATCCGCCCGGCACGCGAGGTGAAATCCGCCCAGCCCCTTGACGGCGACGATGGCGCCCCGGGCGAGCGCGCCGCGGGCCTTCTCGAGCGCCTCGCGCCCCGCCGCCACCGCGCCCCCCTCCCCCTCGACGAGCTTCAGACCGGGGCCGCACGCCGGGCAACAGACCGGCTCGGCGTGGAAGCGGCGGTCTCCGGTATCGCGGTACTCCCTCGCGCAGTCCGCGCAGAGCGTGAAGCAGGACATGGACGTCCGCTCCCGGTCGTAAGGGAACGACCGGCAGAGCGAGAATCGCGGGCCGCAGTTCGTGCAGGTCGTGAACGTGTACCGGTGCCGCCGGTCGGAAGGATCCTCCATCTCGCGCCGGCAGTCGGCGCAGAGCGCGGCGTCGGGGGGAACGAGCGCGCCGCTTCTCGGTCCCCGTTCCGACTCCTCGACGGAAAACGACCGACTTCCTTCGGGCGACACGTCGGCCGTCTCGAGCGAGTCGAGCCGCGCGAGCGGCGGCAACTCGGCCGGGAACCTGCGCAGGAACTCCGCGACACGCGAGGCGGGCCCCTCGACCTCGATCACGGCCCCCTCCGGCCCGTTGCGAACCCAGCCCGCGAGAGAGAGCCCCGTGGCGAGACGATGCACGGACGGGCGGAACCCGACCCCCTGCACGGCACCGCCGCAGGTCAAACGCTTGCGCGTCGCCGCCGCCGCCGATTCCTCTTTTTCGCTGCCGTCCACGCGCGCCCCGCCCTCACCCGCCGGAATGGGCCCTCCATCCGGGATCCTGAAGGATACCCGACCCGCCGGGAACGAGCGTCAAGAGGCGGAAACGCGCTTGCACGGTGTAGACTTCCGTCCGGTCGCGACGCGGCGATTCGCGCCGGGCGCGCGTTCCGGAGGGGCACCCGTGGCGCCTGCACGTCTTCTCTCGGTCCCGCTCGAAGGGCTCGATCCGTCGAAACTCTGGCCTCATCTTCCGGCGGAAGTGCGCGCGCTCGCGGTGCGGTCGCTCTACGCGCACGACGCCGCCGACACCACGGCCCGGCAGCTGGCGGACATCGCGATCGCGCGCGCGCTCCGGTTCCGCGAGGTCGCGGTGCGCAAGCTCCCGCTCGACCGGCGCGTCGATTACCTCGTGCGGGCGGTGCGGCCGGACGACTCGCTCGGCTCGTCGCTCCTGCTGGCGCTGCACATGGAGAACCGGCGGCCGATGCTCGCCGTGTTCCTCGACGCTCTCGGCATCCCTCACGAAAACGGCGCGATCGCCGACGCAGGCCACGTCGAACCTCCGCCGGCGGACCGTCTCGCGACCGCGGCCGATCGGATTTTCGAGAGCTTCCCCGCGGAGGAGGTCGAGGTCTATCTCACGTCGCTTCTCGCCATGGACTCGACGACCTGGGGCGAACTGGTGCCGGTGCTCGAGCGGTCGGGGGAAGAGCGCTGAGCTTCCGCCCCGCTCACGGCGCCCCGCGCGCCCCGTTGCGAAACAGCACGAAGTAGGCGTTCGAGGCGACCGGTTCCGGCTTCGCCCCGAGGATCCGCTCGATCTCGGGCCGTTCCTCGTTCTTGGCGACGCACCACACGGTCCCCGAAGATCTCATGAGCGGCGAGAGCTCCTCGGGACGCGTCAGGAACCTCGAAGCATCGGGGGCGATCGACTCGCCGAACTCGAGTTCTCCCTTCCTGGCGATCAGGATCGGCGGGCGTCCGAGGTAATACTCGAGGCTCGGCTGGAACATCCGGAACTCGGCGACCCGGTCCCCCGGGGCGAGCCGGGCCAGAAGCGCTTCGGCGATCGGCTTCGTGCTGCGGTGGGGCTCGACCGCCTTCGCCGCAGCCAGGACGAGCAGGAAGGCGGCGGCGGGCACGAGACACGCCACCACCAGCATCTCCCGCCGGCGATCGCGCCGGACGAGCCACAGCAGCGAGACGGCGCCCGCCGCGAAGAGCACGGAGAGCGCGGCCGCGATCCACGCGACGTCGTCCGGCGGGATCTTCTCCTGGCGGCCGAGCCACTGCGGAAGCGCAAGCTGGAACGCGGCGGCGAGCAGCACCCAGCCCGCCGCCCCGATCGCGACGCCGGCGCGCATCCAAGCGGAGAACTTGCGGCCGTGCAGCCCCGCGAGAAACGCCGTCCAGGCGCGACCCGCCAGGAGCGCCGCGGGCGGGAGCGCCGGGAGGATGTAGGACATCAGCTTCCCGCTCGAGATCGAGAAGAACGCGAAGATCGTCCCCGCCCACAGCCACAGGAAGAGCGCCAGCCGACGCTCCCCGTTCCCGCGGCCGTCCCGGCCGGACGCCGCCGGAAGGAAGAGCCACCACGGAAAGAACCCCACGAGAAAAACCGGAACGAAGAAGAAGATCGACTCCCGGTGCTCCGCCTGCGACGAGAGGAATCGCTCGAGGTGCTGCTTGACGACGAAGAATTCCATGAACTCGGGGTGCCGAAGCTGGACCGCGACGAACCAGGGGAGCGCCAGGGCGGCGACGAGCAGCCCCCCCGCTCCCCATCGCATCTCCCGGAGCACGCGCCACTGCCGGGAAAGCGCCGCGTACGCGACCGCGACGAACAGCGTGAGCACGAGAGCGACCGGCCCCTTGGCGAGCGTGGCCGCCGCCGCCGCCCCCCAGAACAGAAGGTAGCCGCGCGGGCTCCGCGACTCCGCGGCCAGGAAGAACGCGGCGAGCGCGACGGTCATGGCGCCGCAAAGCGGCATGTCGGTGGTGAGCAGGCGGCCCATCGCGAAGAACCCAGGACTCGCGGCGAGGATCGCCGCCGCGACGAGGCCGGTCCGGCGGTCGACGGCGCGACGGCCGAGAAGGAACGTCGCGCCGATGCCGGCGAAGGCGAACAACGCGATCGGGAGTCGTCCGGCCCATTCCGAGAACCCGAACAGCCGGAACGACGCCGCCGTGCTCCAGTAAAGAAGCGGCGGCTTCTCGAGATACGGGACGCCTCCCAGACGCGGCACGATCCAGTCCCCCGAGCGGACCATCGCCGCGGCGACGGACGCGTATCTACCCTCGTCGGGGTCCCAGAACGCGGTCGCCCCCAGACGGACCAGATAGAGCGTCGCGATCGCCGCGAGCACGAACCCGGTCACGACGCGCTCGCGGGAAGTCATCGGGAACTCCCCTGGCAGGCGACGCGGCCTGCGCGCCCGGGAAGCTCCCCCCAGACGATCTCCGCGCAGGGAAGCGGCGCCGCGTCCGGGGAAGCGGCGCGCGCGGCGACACCGGCGAGCGTCACGAAGCGCGCGCCCCTCGCCCGCCAGCGGCGAAGCAGCCCCTCGAGGAACGGCGCGTGGGCCATCCCCTCGGTCTCGGTGTGCGCCGTGAAAACGTTCAGCCCCCCCTCGACGAGCCGCCGGTCGAAGAACTTCACCAGCCCCTCGCGCTCCGCTTCGGCGGTGCCGAGCACCTCGTCCAGCGTCGGCAGCGTCGTGGGGATCTCGATCGCGCGAAACGTCTCGGCCCCCACGACGGGGAAGAACGGCGAGGTCCCGCGCGCGTCGGAGTGGTAGGCGAGCCCCAGCTCGTCCTGCACCCTCAGGCTGGCCGCGGTGCACTGCCAGCCGGGGGCCGCGGAACCGGGGGACGGTGCCCGAGCACCCGCTCGATCGCCAGGAGACCTCGCGCGAACTCCTCGCGGGTTTCCCGGTCGTCCATGCGGGCGAGTCGGTCGTGCCACCGCACGTGGTCCCAGCCGTGCGGCCCGACCTCATGCCCATCGGCCGCCAGGGAACGCAGGAGATCCGGGAACGCCGACCCGACCGGTCGGGACGGGAGCAACGTACCCGAGAGCAAGGTTCTCAAGCCGTACGTGCTGGCCGCCCGGGTTCTGAGCATCTTTCGCAGGAACCCTTTTCGCGTCAGCACCCTCAGGATCGCCCGACCCGACCGGTCGGGGCCCATCGTGACGAAGAACGAAGCGTGGATCCTGGCGGCGCGAAAAATTCCGGCGAGCCGGGGGATCCCCTCGCGCGCGCCGGCATGCGTGTCCACGTCCACCTTGATCGCCACCTCGGTGGCGCCGGGCGAAAGGGTCACGGCGTCCCCGATCCGAGCCGCGTTCCCTCGGGAAGCGCGGCTCCGTCGCGATCGCTCTCCCCTTCGAATCCGAAGCGATCGATCCTGAAAACGCCCTCTCCCGTCGCGACGAGGGCGGCACCGCGCGCGGGGTCGGCTCCGATCACCGTCCCGGGCTCGGCGCCGGGGCCAGCCGGCGGGAGCGGATATCCCTTCCACACGAGGAGCTTCGCGCCGCAGAGGAACGTGAAGGCGCCCGGATAGGGGCGCGTCACCGCACGGACGAGATTGTGGATCTCGACCGCGGAGCGGGACCAGTCGATCCGGCCATCCTCGGGTCGTCGGCCGCGGAAGGTGCTCCCGCGCGACAGATCCTGGGGGACGCGCTCCGCCCTCCCGTCGCGAAGCCGCGGCAACGTGTCGCGAAGAAGATCGCGCGACGCGGCGACGATCTTCCCGAACAGGTCCGCCGCGGTGTCCTCGAAGCCGATCGGCACCCGCCGCTGCGCGACGATGTCGCCGGCATCCGGCCGGGCGGTCATGTAGTGCAGCGTGACCCCCGTCTCCGTCTCCCCTTTCACGAGGACCCAGTTCACCGGCGCGCGCCCCCGGTACTTCGGCAGGAGGCTGCCGTGGAGGTTCAGCGCGCCGAGCGGCGGGATCGCGAGGATCTCGGGGGCGATCATCCGGCGGTAGTAGAACGAGAAGAGGATCGACGGCCGGAGCGCTCGGATCCGCTCGACCCACTCGGGCCGGTTGACGTCCTCGGGGGTGAACACGGGGATGTTTCGCGACCGCGCCACGGCGGCCACCGAGCCGAACCAGATCGTCTCGCCCGGATCGTCCTCGTGGGTGATCACGGCGGCGACGTCGGCGCCCCCGGCGAGCAGTTCCTCGAGACCTACGCAACCGACGTCGTGGTAGGCGAGAACGACGGCGCGCAGCGCCGACCCGTCAGCCTTCATGGCGGTAGACCCGCCGGACGACGAATCGCGGCCGCCGACGCACCTCGAAGTAGATCCGCCCGATGTACTGGCCGATCAACCCCAGGGCGAGAATCTGCAGGCCGACGAACACGAACAGGACGGCGAACAGTGTGAACAGCCCTTCCGCCTCCGGTCCGACGACCAGCCGGCGAATGAAGAGAAAGCCGCCGAACCCCATGCCGAGCGTGGCGATCAACCCCCCCAGCAGGGTCACCATGCGGATCGGGTAGAGCGAGTAGCCGGTGATCAGGTCGAAGGCGAGGTGGACGAGCCGCCGGACGTTGTACTTGGATCGGCCCGCGGCGCGCGACGCGTGCGCCACCGGCACCTCCTTGACCGAGTGCGCGAACAGGTTCGCGAGCGCCGGCACGAACGTGGCATTCTCCCCGTACCGGCAGATGTTGTCGACGATCTCCCTCCTGTAGGCCCGGAGCATGCAGCCGTAGTCGCGCAGCTCCATCCCGGTGGAATTGCTGATGATCCGGTTGATGATTTTCGAGGGGAGCTTCCGCGCGAAGGAGTCGTGCCGGTCCAATCGCACCCCGCCCGCCACGTCGTGCCCCTCCTCGATGACCTCGACGAGCTTCGCGATCTCCTCCGGGGGGTTCTGGAGGTCGGCGTCCAGGGTGATCACGATCTCGCCCCGCACCTGCTCGAAGCCGGAAAGAATCGCGGCGTGCTGCCCGAAATTGTGGGCGAGCTCGACCACGGTCACGCGCGGGTCCGCGGCCGCCGCCGCGCGGAGGAGATCGAGGGAGCGGTCCCGGCTCCCGTCGTCGACGTACACGATCTCCCAGGAACGACCGGTCGCCTCGAGCGCGGCGGAGAGCCTGCCGTGGAGGGCCGGGATGTTCGCCTCCTCCTCGAAGACCGGGACCACGGCCGACAGGTACGGCGTGCCGCCCCCGCCCGTCGCGCGGCCTTCCCTCAGCGTCTCGCGCGGGACCATCCCGTCACCTCCGGTGCGTCCGGACGACCTTCTTCACGGCGCGCGCCACGTCGTCCACGTCCGCCTCGGTCATCCCGGGGAACAGCGGCAGCGACACGACGCGTTCGGACACCCGCTCGGCTTCCGGAAAATCGCCGGGGCGGTAACCGTAGCGGTCGCGATAGTACGGCTGAAGGTGCACGGCGAGGAAATGCAAACCGGTGCCGACGTTCTCGACCTTCATCGCTTCCATGAACCCGAAGCGATCCAGGGTCAGCCGGTCCACGTCGACGAGGATCGTGAAGAGGTGCCATGCGTGCCGCGCCGGGTAACCCGCGTCCGAGGCCGGGAGCCGGATCTCCTCGATGCCGTCGAGCGCCCCGAGATAGCGGCGCGCGAGAAGCGCCCGGCGCTCGTTCAACGCGTCGAGCCTGGCGAGCTGGACGAGCCCGATGGCCGACTGGATGTCCGTCATGTTGTACTTGAATCCGGGGAGGAGCACGTCGTACGCCGCGCCCGCCCCCGCCCCCTGCCGCTGCCAGGAATCGCGCGTGATCCCGTGGAAACGAAGTAGGCGGATCCGCTTCGCGAGGTCGGGGTCGTCGGTGGTGATCATCCCCCCCTCGCCGGTCGTCAGATTCTTGATCGGGTGGAAGCTGAAAAGGGTCAGGAGGCTCAGACTCCCGACCGGACGCCCCTTGTACGCCGCCCCCGCCGCGTGGGCCGCGTCCTCGATCACCGGGATGCCGCGCTCCGCCGCCGCCTCCCGGATAGGGTCCATGTCGCAGGGGAGCCCGGCGAAGTGGACCGGCAGAATCGCGCGGGTCTTTCCGGTTATCGCCGCCCGGAGCCGGCCGGGGTCGAGGTTGTGCGTCCCCGGCTCGACATCGACGAACACCGGGCGGGCGCCGACGAGCTCCGCAACGCTGACCGTAGAGACCCAGGTCATCGGGCTCGTCACGATCTCGTCGCCGGGTCCGATGCCGAGGGCGAGCAGCGCCAGGTGCTCCGCCGCGGTGCCGGACATCACCGCCAGCGCGTGACGGGCGCCGGCGTACGCGGCGAACCGCTCCTCGAACTCCCGCGTGCGCGGGCCGGTCGTGATCCAGCCGGATCGCAGGCATTCCACGACCGCCTGCACCTCCTCCTCCCCCAACGCCGGGCGGGAGAAGGGCAGAAAGGTCCAGCGGTCGGGCACGTCCGTCACGGTAGAAGGTTCCGCCGCGTCCACCGGATCAGTCGACCTTGAAGCCGAGATCGATCGTCGCCTGGAACTCGACGACCTTCCCGTTGCGCAGCGCGCCGCGCATCTCCACGACCTCGAACCACGAGCCGCCGTGAACCGCTTCCGACGCCTTCGCCACGGCGACCTCGATCGCCTTCTCGTAGCTCTTGTCGGAGCAACCCACGAGCCGAACTTTCTTGAACACCTTGTTGCCCATCAGGATCTCCTCTCGAATCGCCCCTGCCGGCCGGACGCCGGCCGGACGACGCGCCCAACAGTTTAGCCCGGATTCCTGTAACTATCAGGTGCCATCACACAGCGGGAGGGCACCTGAGTAGTTACGTTTCCATTTGCAACCCGACCCATTCGCAAACCCGACACGGACGAAGGTCCGCGTGTTCGTAATCGAGCTCCGGACTTCGCGCGTAGGAAAAAATCCGTTAGCGTCGCCGTCGAGTCGGAATCCCCGCATGACAAACTTCCGATCCCCACCCGACGCGGGTCTCCGGGGGACACCCCCGGCCCCCGGCAACCACCTTTCCCGCGGATCGGAGGACCGATCCACGGGAAAAGTGGTTTCTATGGGCAAACCCGACCCGCGCGAAGGTTCGACACCGGACTCTTGAGTGGAGACGTCGGTTACGAGCGGGGTTCGGCTCCGGACTCCGGCGTGGAAACATCGATTACGGACGACGGTCCGCCGTCGTTCGTAATCGATGTTGCGCGGGCGTTCGCCCGCGGAGGAGAAAAATCCGTTAGCGTCGCCGTCGAGTCGGAATCCCCGCATGACAAACTTCCGATCCCCACCCGACGCGAGCCTCCGGGGGACACCCCCGGCCCCCGGCAACCACCTTTCCCGCGGATCGGAGGACCGATCCACGGGAAAAGTGGTTTCTATGGGCAAACCCGACCCGCGCGAAGGTTCGACACCGGACTCTTCAGTGGAAACCTCGGTTACGAGCGGGGTTCGGCTCCGGACTCCGGCGTGGAAACCTCGATTACGGACGACGGTCCGCCGTCGTTCGTAATCGAGGTTGCGCGGGCGTTCGCCTTCCGCCCATCACGTGGGCTCGAGGGGGCGAGAGGTCGAGAAGCCGCTCGACCGCCCGGCGGACGCGGCGGCCGGGAGACGCCCCGTTTCCTCGGCGAGACGACGGAGGCGCTCGGCCCGCGCCGGATCGAACGCGTACTCGCGCGCGCGCCACGCCCAGTTCCCTTCCGCCCGGCCGGGAGTGTTCGTCCGGGCCTTGCTGCCGAGGCCGAGAACGTCCTGCAACGGAGCGACCGCGAGACGGGCGGGAGAGCCGTAGGCCGCGCGGATCATCGCCCACTCGATCGGAGAGTCGCTCCCGACGCCGTCGAGAACCCGCGCGCGCCCCTCGCGGTCGAGCGACGCGAACCATCCGCGCGTCGTGTCGTTGTCGTGAGTCCCGGTGTACACGACGGCGTTCTCCGGGTGATGGCGCGGAAGGTGCCAGCTGTCCGTTCCGTCGAACGCGAACTGGAGCACTCGCATCCCGGGGAGGCCCAAGGCGTTCCGCAGTTCATGGACATCCGGCGTGATCAGCCCGAGGTCCTCGGCGACCAGGGGAAGGTCCCCGAGGGCGAGGCGGATCGCGGCGAACAGTTTCGCCCCAGGTCCCGGCTCCCAGCGGCCGTTCACCGCGGTGAGTTCCGACGCCGGGATCTCCCAGTAAGCCGCGAACCCCCGGAAATGGTCGAGGCGCAGCAGGTCGCAGCACCGGAGATTCGCCTCGACGCGCGCGACCCACCAGGCGAACCCGTCCGCCTCCATCCGGTCCCAGCGGTACAGCGGATTACCCCAGCGCTGCCCCGTGTCGCTGAAGTAGTCGGGAGGCACTCCGGCGACCGACACCGGGCGCCCTTCCGCATCCAGACGAAACAGCGTCTGGTTCGCCCAGACGTCGGCGCTGTCGGGAGCGACGTAGATCGGAAGGTCGCCCAGGATGCGGAGGCCGGCGCGGTTCGCCTCGGCCTTCACTCGCATCCACTGGCGGAAGAACAGGAACTGGAGGTATTTCTGGAACTCGATCTCGCCGCGGAGAGCGCGTCGCGCCCGCTCGAGAGCGGCCGGCTCGCGTCGGTGCAGGTCGTGCTCCCAGTCGGTCCAGGCGATCCCGCCGTGCCGGAGCCGGATCGCCATGAAGAGAGCCCAGTCGTCGAGCCACCCCGCCTGCGCCGGGTCCGACACGAACGCCTCGAGATCGCGCTGCGCTTCCCGCGGCGCGCGATGGCCGAACGCCCCCCAGGACGAACGGAGCAGCCCCTCCTTCCACGGAATCGCACGGCGGTACGCCGCGCGTCCCGGAGCAAAACGCGGGGTCCCCTCGAGTTCCGCCGTCGCGAGCAGCCCTTCGTCGGCCATCCGGCGCGGCGACACGAGGAAGGGATTTCCCGCGAAAGTGGAGAGCGCGACGTAGGGCGAATGGTAGGGGCCGGTGGGGCCGAGAGGGAGCACCTGCCAGACCGACTGCCCGGCCGCCGCCGCCCACGCGACGAACGCGTCCGCCTCGGCGCCGAGGTCTCCGATGCCGAAGACCCCCGGCAGAGAGGTCGGGTGCATGAGGATGCCGGTCCCCCGGCTTTTCAGTGTCACGCGGGATCCTTGCCGGCGGCTCGTCCGCCGGAGTCCGATTCGGATCGTCGAGCATAGAGCATTCCGCCCGCCGCCCGCACCCCTCCGCGGCCGGGGGGGCGGGCCTCGCCGGAACGAGGCTCAGGAGGTCGCGAAGTTCTCGAGCAGCAGACGCTTGAACGGCTCGTAGTCCGTGGCGAGCCGGCCGTAGCTCTCCTCTCGGTCCTCGATCCCCAGAAGGCTCGCCGGGACGGGCGGGTCGAGGCCGAGGAGCGACCGGATCTCCTCCGGGAACTTCGCGGGGTGCGCCGTCTCGATGGAGACGGCGAGCGGGTCCGCTCCGGCGGGCAGCGTGCGTAGGTACCGCTCGAGCCCCGCCCATCCGACGGCGCCGTGCGGCTCCAGGAGCACCCGGTGCCGGCTCCACGCGTCGCGGATGGTGGCGCGGGTCTCCTCGTCGGAGACGCCGACGGCGTAAAGGTCGCGCCGGAGCCGGTCCATGTCCGCCGCTTCGAGGAGGCGCCCGGTCTCGTCCATCCACCCGCCGTAGGCATCGACGAGGCGCGCCAGGTTGGACGGATGGCCGACGTTCATCGCGTTCGAGATGCAGACGCGGCTCGGCACGATCTTCTCGTACGAACCGGTGGCGAGAAACCTGGGCACCTCGTCGTTCGCGTTGGTGGCGATCACGAAGCGCGAGACCGGAACGCCGAGCCGCGCGGCGATCACGCCGCCCATCATGTCGCCGAAATTTCCCGAGGGAACCGAGAACACGATCGGCTCGATCTCGCTCACTTTCGCGAGGCGGGCGTACGCGTACACGTAGTAGACCGCCTGCGGAAGGAGCCGGCCGATGTTGATCGAGTTCGCGGAACTGAGCCGTATCCCGGACAGCTCCGGGTCGGCAAAGGCCCGTTTCACCATCGCCTGGCAGTCGTCGAACTTCCCGTCCACCCCGATCGTCGTCACGTTGCCGCCGAGGGTGGTCATCTGCTTCCGCTGGCGCTGGCTGACCTCGGCGATCGGGAACAGCACGACCACCCGGACCCGGTCCACCCCGTGATACGCGTGCGCGACGGCGCTCCCGGTGTCGCCGGAGGTGGCGGTCAGGATCACGAGCTCGGACCGGTCGTCCTCCATGAGAACGCCGATCCAGCGTGCCATCATGCGCGCCGCGAAATCCTTGAACGACGCCGTCGGCCCTCGGTCGAGACGGAGCAGGTACCGCCGGTTCTCCACCCGCTCGAGGGGCACGTCGAAGTCGTACGCATCCTCGCAGAGCGCGGCGAGCCGATCTTCCGCGATCACGCCGCGCGTGAATCGCGCCAGGACGAAGCGGGCGATCTCGGGGTAGCTGCGATCACCCAGAGCCGCCATCTCACCCGGGAGGATTTTCGGGAACGTCTCGGGCATGAACAGCCCGCGATCCGGCGCCTGGCCCAGGAGCAGCGCCTCCCGGAGCGTCACGCACGCCGTCTTCCGGTTCGTGCTGTAGAAGAGGATCGGTTCGGTGTTCATCGTGGGCTCTCCCGATCCCCCATGATAGTACAAGTCTTCCGGACTCCTTTTGTCCCGCGCCTGCCGGTGGGAGCGGGCAGACGCGCCGGGCTCCCCTCGTTGTGCCGCCCTCGCCCGATGGTGTATTTTGACCCCCAAGACGCGGGCCGGTTTCCATCGCACGTGGGAGGTCGTCATGGCTGTCGACGCAGGTACTCTCGTCACCCCCGGAATGCAGCGCTACATCGAGAAGAACAACAAGTACCTGGCCGAGCGCGCTCGACGTACATCCGCGACGTCGTCAAGAAGTGGAAGTTCGACACGATCGCCGTCCACGGCCTCTACACCGTCCAGGACGCCATCGAGGACTACCAGGGCGCGATCATCGAGCCGATCTTCATGAGCTCGTCGCAGGCCTACCGCGATTCCGACGAGATGGCCGCCGCGCTGGCCTACCTGATCCCCACCTGGTGCTACTCGCGCATCGCCAACCCCTCGACCTACTACTACGAGTGGACGCTGGCGCTGCTCGAGGGCTACGGCTTCGACGGCGAGACCTCCTGCTGCTCGACCTCGTCGGGCATGGCGGCGATCATGACCGCGGTGCAGCCGTTCCTGGTCCACACCCGGCACGACACGCTACGAGCCGCGCAACTTCGTCGCCACGGCCCAGTGCTACGGCGGCACCTTCCAGCAGTTCAACGTCCGCCTGCATGGAGGAGCGCGACATCGAGTGCCGCTGGGTCGAGGACCCGACGAACCTCGACGAGTGGGCGTCGAAGATCGACGAGAACACGCGCTTCCTCTACGGCGAGCTGCCGAGCAATCCGCGGCCAGGGCTTCTTCGACATCCAGGCCGTGGCCGACCTCGCGCACAGCCACAACCTGCCGCTGATCTGCGACAGCACGGTCGCCACGCCGGCGCTGCTGCGGCCGATCTGCCACGGCGCCGACATCGTCGTGCAGTCGGTGACCAAGACCCTGACCTCGAGCGGCTTCGGCATCTGCGGCGCGGTGATCGCCCGCAAGGGGCTCGTCACGAACATCGCGAACGACGCGCTGAAGAACGACTTCGCGCTCTACGTCAAGTACCTGCCGAACCGCGACTACGGCCCGAACCTGCACCCGATGCAGGCGATCATGACGCTGAACGACATGCGCACGCTGCGCTCGAAGATCGACCTGATGAGCCGCAACACGATGAAGGTCGCCGCAGTTCCTCGAGACGCCACCCGCGCGTCGAGAGCGTGCAGTACCTCGGCCTGCCGAACCATCCGCTGCACGAGCTGGCCAGCCGCTACCTGTGGCTCGTCGACGCCGAGCACGACGAGCAGTACGGCAAGCCGGTGAACCGCTACGGCCATCTGATGTCGTTCTGCGTCAAGGGCGGCGCCGAGACGACGCGGAAGATCTTCGACGGGCTGCAGCGGATCTGGCGCGCCACCGACCTCGGCCGGATCAAGAGCGTCGCCACGATCCCCGCCATCTCCACCCACCAGCAGCAGGGCGAGGAAGGGCCGCAAGCTGGCCGACATCCCGCCGAACCTGGTCCGGCTCTGCGTCGGCGCCGAGCACCCCGACGACGTCATCGCCGATCTCGATCAGGCGCTCTGGGGAGCGCAGAAGAAGTAGGGGGGACACTCCGCCCTCGTCCCTTCACTCCGCCGTCACCTCTCCCGCGATCGGCGCCAGGAGGCGGTCGCGAACCTCCGACGGGCCGCCGCACGCCGCGAGCAGGTACATCAGCTTGACCGACGCCGCCTCGATGGTCATGTCGGCGATTCCCACCGCTCCCGCCTCCATGGCCAGGCGGCCGCCCGCATACCGGGAGAGATTGACGCGGCCGTGCATCGACTGCGACCCGATGGCCACGACGACCCCCGACCCGACGAGCTTCGCGATCGCCTCGGCGACCCCTCGGTGGACCACCGGGAGGTTGCCCACGCCGAAGGCGCTGACCAGCACCGCGCCGATCCCGGTTCCCGCGAGGGCGGCGAGCGGCGCGGCCGGCTGACCGGGGAGCAGCCGCACCGCGGCCACGCGGCAGTCGAACCCCCCCTCGACGCGGCAGTTCCCCGAGGCCTCGCGCGGCGCGACGAGAATCCGGACATCCATCCCGATCTCCGCGAGCGGAGGGAAGTTGGGGGAGCGATAGGCGGCGTAGGAGAACGAGCTGCGCTTGGTGGTCCTGTTGCCCCGGAGGAGCACGCCGTCGAAGTAAACCCCGACCTCCGCGATCGCACGTCCCGCCAGGTCCACGGCGCCGACGAGGTTGCGGCGCCCGTCGGAGTGGGGGTCCGCGATCGGGCGCTGGGCTCCCGTGAGGATCACGGGCTTCTGCAGGTCCCGCAGGACGTAGGAGAGCGCCGACGCGGTGTACGCCATCGCGTCGGTGCCGTGGGTCACGACGATCCCGTCGAACGAGGGGATGTCGGCGGAGATCTCCCGCGCGAGCCGCATCCAGAAGGCGCAGTCGACGTCCGAGGAGTCGATGTTGGCGAAGACGCGCGCCTCGACCTCGGCGATCTCGTGGAGATACGGGACGTGCTTGAGAATCTCCGTCCCGAACTCGTCGGGGGCGAGCGCCCGATCTTGCGTGCGCGGGCGCATGCCCAGGGTGCCGCCGGTGTGGAGGATCAAGATGCGCGGCTTCGTCACGCGAGCCCCCTCAACCGCGACAGAACGACTCCATCAACGAGTGCCCGGGGTCCGCCCACAGGCCGGTCCGCTCCGCCGCCACTTCGGTGAAACGCGTACCCCCGTTGGGCGAGATCCCCGTTCCCGCGAAGCAGAACGGCGGTGGGACCGCCGAATGCCCCCGGGTCGCGCAGATCGTGGGGTGGTCCGCCGCGACGAGGACACGCCAGTCGGGATACGCGCGGAGCCTCTCCATCACGGGGCCGACCACCCTCGCGTCGATCCGCTCGAGCGCCTTGATCTTCTCCTCGGGGCTTCCCATGTGGGCGGCCTCGTCGGCGGCCTCGACGTGAACGACGATCATGTCGAATTCGTCGAGGGCCCTGGCCGCCGCGGCCCCTTTCCCGGCGTAGTTCGTGTCGATGTAGCCGGTCGCGCCGGGAACCTCGATCCGGCGCATCCCCATGAGATTCGCCATGCCCCGAAGAATGTCGACACCGGTGATCACGGCCCCCCGCGGGCCGAAGCGGGAGGCGAAGCTCTCGAACGGGGCCGGGCGGCCCTGGCCCCATAACCAGATATCGGTGACCGGGTCCTTACCCGCTTCGCGGCGGCGAAGGTTCACCGCATGGCCGGCGATCAGGGCCGAGGCCTTCCGCGTGATCGCCTCCACCCGGTCCGCGCCCGCCCCGGTGGGAGCGTGGGCGGAGACCGGCTGGCCGATGATGTCGTGGGGGGGCGCGCACCGGAGATTCATCTCCGCCCCCCCGTCGAGCAGCATCAGATGGCGGTAGGTCACGCCGGAGTGGAATTCGCAGCCGTCGTCCCCGAGCGCCCGCTCGAGGTCGGCGATCAGCGCGTCGGCCTCTTCCTGGGCGATGTGCCCCGCGGTGTTGTCCTTCATCAGCCCGTCAAGGACCGTCACGAAGTTGCACCGGAAGATCATCTGGTCTTCCCGGACGGCGAGCCCCTTCGCCGCCGCCTCGATCGGCGCGCGGCCGGAGTAGTACCGGTGGGGATCGTAGCCGAGAACCGAGAGTGTTCCGACGTCGGTCCCCGGCGTGAACCCCTCGGGAATCGTCACCGCGCGGCCGAGCCTACCGTTCGCCGCGATCCAGTCCATGTGGGGAATCCTCGCCGCCTCGAGCGGGGTTCTCCCGCCGAGTTGCGGCAACGGATCGTCGGAAGCCCCGTCGGGCAAGATGATGGCGTACTTCATCGCGGCCCGCCTTCCTCTCGTGCCGTCGCCGAATCGGATCGCGGTGCGATTATATCGGGCGCGAAAAAACTATCTACTTCAGGCCCCGTATCGGTACGCGCTCCGGCCGCCGCCGGTAGAATATCCGCCCTGATCCTGGAGGCCGCCATGAATCGAACGATCTCCGCCGCGTTGACCGCCGTCCTTTTTCTCTCCCCCGCCCTCGCGCGAGCCACGGAGTCCGCCGCCGGCTACTACCGGTTCCCGGCGATCCACGGCGGGACCCTCGTGTTCACCGCCGAGGGGGACCTCTACAAGGTCGGCATCGAGGGAGGTCCGGCGCAGCGGCTCACGAGCCACCCGGGGATGGAGTCGAACGCGTCGATCTCCGCCGACGGGAAGACCGTGGCGTTCTCCGCGGCCTACGAGGGGCCGACGGAGGTGTACGTGATGCCGCTCGCGGGCGGTTTGCCCCGCCGGCTGACCTGGGACGGCTTCGCGACGGTCGTGGGGTGGACACCGGACGGCCAGGTCCTCTACGCGACGGGAAACCGCGGCACGCTTCCGGACACGCAACTCGCCACGGTGGACCCGGCCGGCGGCTCGGGCGCGCTCCTTCCGCTGAGCCAGGCGGCGGAGGGGACGTACGACGGTTCTGGAAAAACGCTGTTCTTCACCCGCCTGAGGTTCCAGGGAAGCCACACGCGGCGCTACAAGGGGGGGACCGCGCAGAAGATCTGGAAGCTCGCGGGGGGCGCCGCCGAGGCGGTTCCCCTGACGGCCGACTTCGCCGGGACGAGCCGGTCGCCGATGGGGTGGCGCGGCCGCGTCTACTTCGTCAGCGACCGCGACGGCACCATGAACGTCTGGTCCATGGACGAGAACGGCGGCGACCTCCGGCAGCACACCCGCCACGACGGCTGGGACGTGAAGTCCCCCTCGCTCTCCGACGGGAAGATCGCGTACCAGCTGGGCGCCGACATCCGGATCCTCGACCTCGTCACCGGCAAGGACACGCCGGTCCCGATCGCGCTCGCGTCGGACTTCGACCAGATGCGCGAGAAGTGGGTGCAGAAGCCGATCGAGTACACGACCGCCGCGCACCTCTCCCCCGACGGCGACCGCGTCGTCCTCACGGCGCGCGGCCAGGTCTTCGCGGCGCCGGCGCGGCAGGGGCGGCTTGTCGAGGCGACCCGCCGCCCGGGGGTGCGCTACCGGCAGGCGCGGTTCCTGCCGGACGGCAAGTCGCTGATCGTCCTCTCGGACCAGAGCGGCGAGGTCGAGTGGTGGAAGCTCCCCGCGAACGGCGTCGGCGCCCCCGAGGCGTTGACTTCGGACGGCTTGGTCCTCCGCTTCGACGGCGTCCCCTCCCCCGACGGCAAGCTCCTCGCGTACCGCGACAAGAACCAGGAACTCTGGCTCCTCGACCTCGCATCACGGAAGAACACGCGTATCGCGTCGTCCCGCGCCGGGGACTTCTCCGATCTCACCTGGTCGCCCGACAGCGCCTGGCTGGCGTGGACCGTCCCCGAAGACAACGAGCTGTCGCGCATCTTCATCTACCGGGTCGCCGACGGCAAGACGGTGCCGGTCACGAGCGACCGCGCGAGCAGCTACTCGCCCGCCTGGAGTCCGGACGGCAAGTGGATGTACTTCCTGTCGGACCGCAACCTGCGCACCCTCGTCGGGAGCCCGTGGGGCGAGAGACAGCCCGAGCCTTTCTTCGACAAGACCACGAAGATCTACCTCGTGGACCTGGCGGGTGGACAGCGGTCGCCCTGGCGGCCCCTGGACGAGCTGGCGCCGAAGGACGCGAAAACCTCCGACGAGAAGGACAAGGAGAAGGACAAGGACAAGGACAAGGCAAGGACGCGGCGCCCGCCAAGGCGGGGGAGAAGGACAAGGCGGGCGAAGGCTCGAAGTCCGCCGAGAAGAAGGTCGTCGTGAAGATCGAGATCGACGGTCTCGAGAGGCGTCTCGAGGAGGTCCCCCTCCCGCCGGACAACTACGAGAGCCTGACGGCCGGCGAGAAGCGGCTTTTCTTCGTGATCCGGGAAACGTCGCTCGAGCGGAAGACCCGCCTCGCGTTCGCCGAGATCACGAACCAGGAGCCGAAGGTCAAGACGGTGCTCGCCGACGTGAAGGGCTACGAGCCGTCGCAGGACGGGAAGAAGCTCCTGGTGCGCAAGAACGACGACCTCCACATCATCGACGCCACCTCCGGGGAGAACCCCGACCTCTCCGAGAAGAAAGTCCCGCTCGACGGCTGGACCTTCCCGCTCGACCCGCGCGAGGAGCGCCGGCAGATGTTCAAGGAGGCGTGGCGGCTCGAGCGCGACTACTTCTACGACAAGAACATGCACGGCGTGAACTGGCCCGCCATGCTGAAGAAGTACGAGCCCCTGGTGGATCGGGCCACCGACCGCGCGGAGCTGAACGATCTGCTGGCGCAGATGGTCGCCGAGCTCTCCGCGCTCCACGTCTTCGTGCGCGGTGGCGACCTCCGCGAGACACCCGATCCGGTCTCGAACGCCTCGCTCGGCGCCGACCTCGTCCGCGACGAGGCCGCCGGCGGCTACAGCGTCCGGAGGATCTACCGCGCCGACCCGGACTACCCCGACGAGCTCGGACCGCTCGCGAAGCCGGGTGTCAACGTGGCCGAGGGCGATGTTCTGACCGCGATCGACGGTGTGGCGCTGCTCGGAGTCTCCGATCCCGGTGTGCTCCTCCGCGGCAAGGCCGGCAAGCAGGTCCTGCTGGCGGTCAAGGAGGCGAAGTCCGGCAAGACCCACGACGCGATCGCGGTCCCGGTCCAGGGGGCGGGCGCCGAGCTCCGCTACGACGACTGGGAGTACTCGCGACGGCTCGCGGTCGAGGAGGCCGGGAAAGGCGACCTCGGCTACGTCCACCTGCGCGCCATGGGAGGCGGTGACTACAACGAGTGGGCGCGGAGCTTCTACCCCGTCTACCGGCGCAAGGGGTTGATCGTGGACGTCCGGCACAACCGGGGGGGGAACATCGACAGCTGGATTCTCGAGAAGCTGATGCGCCGCGCGTGGTTCTACTGGCAGCCTCGCGTCGGGGGGCCGACCTGGAACATGCAGTACGCGTTCCGCGGCCACGTCGTGGTGCTCGTGGACGAGTGGACCGCGTCGGACGGCGAGGCGTTCGCCGAGGGATTCCGGCGGCTCGGCCTCGGGAAGGTCATCGGCACGCGGACCTGGGGAGGCGAGATCTGGCTCAGCAGCAGCAATGTTCTGGTGGACAAGGGGATCGCCACCGCGGCCGAAACCGGCGTGTTCGGCCCCGAGGGGCAGTGGCTGATCGAGGGGCACGGCGTCGATCCGGACGTGACGGTGGACAACCTCCCCCGAGCCACGTTCGACGGCAAGGACGCCCAGCTCGAGGCGGCGATCGCCTACCTCCAGGAGAAGATCCGGAAGGAGCCGATCGAGGAGCCGAAGCCGCCCCGGCATCCGGACAAGTCGAGGTAAAGAAGCTCCGATCGTGCACCACGACGGAGTGGGCGCGGCTCGAGGCTCGCGACGCCGGCGAGAAGGCCGGCCGCGGTGTCATGAATCCCGATCGAAATGAGCGAGGTCGTCCGGAATCGGGAAGGTGATCTCGACGACGCCGGCGAAGACACCGTCCCGGTACCACGGCGCCTGATGGACGATCTTCTTCCGTCCTGCTTTCCGGATCGTGTAGTCGTTCGGAACGCGATCCTCGTACAGCCGCCGCGTTTTCGAGCGCGCGGGCTCGGGATGGCAGTCGAAAACGCTCCGGCCGACCAGCGCTCCCCCGCCGTCCTTCGCGAACGTTTCCCGGGACCGGGCGTTCATGTAGAGAATTTTCCCCTCCGCGTCCGTCACGGTCACCGCGGCCGGGAACCCCTCGAGCCAGAATCCGTGATCTTCCATGATCTAAAACTCCCTCGCACCGCCGGTTCAGCGACGCGCCGCGCTCACCGCCGCGCCGAGCCGCGAGAGCCTCGACTCGCGGTCGCGCACGAAGCGCTCGATCCCCTCGAGGATGTGCCGTGGCGACAGCCCGGCTTCGTCGATCACTTCCTCCACCGTGCCGCCGGTGCGCCAGCGATCGTCCCGGTCCGCCGAGAGCGAGTATTCCGCGACGATCGGGTGCGCGATCCAGTCGGCCATCAGGCGCAGCGCCCGGTGGGTGATGCTCATGGCGTCCCAGCGGTCCGCCGTCGACGCCACGCGCTCCCTGTACGCCGCGTCTTGAAGCTGGAACAGTTGCGGGCTGATGGCGGCCACGACCTTGACGTTGAGTCCCGCCCGGTCCAGCTCGGGTAGCAGCTTCACCAGGTTGACCGTTGTCGAGGTCCCCTGCACGAACACCGTCCCCCCCGGCGGGACACCCGTTTTGAACTCCCGGATCACGTACGCGCCCCGCGCCGCCTCGAAGTGCGACGGGATCCCGAGCGCCTCACGATCCGGAATCTCGACCGCGGGGCGAGTGAGGTGCAGCGCGACGATCGGCGCCTTCTCGCGCAACGCCGCGCCGAGAACCACCGGCACCTCGTTGTGCTCCCACGGGTGGAGGTCGATGACCCGCCCCTCGGGAAACAACTGCGTGACCCCCGGGGCGAAGATGCCGAAGTGCGTCCGCGAGTCGTCGGCGGTCTCCGGCCCGGAGTGCCCGGCGACCCAGATCAGCTTGCCGACCGCCAGTTGCCCATCCTGCGCGAGCTGACTGAACAGCCGCATCGGCCCGTACTTGAGATACGCGAACGCGCCGTAGGTCGAGCAGGCCCCCCAGAAGCCGTCGAACTCCCGCCGCGGGTCCTCGGCGAGGTTCACGGTCGCGAGGCCGGCCATGAGCGCCGCGTTGGTGAACTCCGTGATCTCCTGCGGGAGAAGCGCTCCGCGCGGATTGTCGCGGCGGTCGTACCGGCCCCAGCCCGGCATCGTGCCGAAGCCTCGCGCGAAGCCGGCGATGCTCGTCGACCCGGCGAGATCGGCCGAGCAGGCGATCACGAGCGGACGGCCGTACTCCTTTTTCGCGAACGCGTTGACCCAGCTCCCCCATGCGGCGAGCCCTTCCTTGCTGGACTTCCGCTCGCGAGGCCCGGCGAACAGCTCCGGCGGGTAGCCGCGAACGTCGAAGAGGCGGGGATCCAGGTGGACCCTGCCGCCGCGCGGGCCGAGGCATGAACCCGGAATGCCGTCGGGCACTTCTCCCGCGAGCCACGCCACGCGGTCCGAGAGGTACTCGACGAGCCCCCCATCGCGGCGCAAAACGCCGAGGGCCAGGTCGAGGTTGGCGGTCGTCTGACGCCTCCTCGCGCCGGCGTCATCCGGAGCGGCGGCGTCCACCCCTTCGTACTCGATGCCGTACCGCTCCATGAACGGCTTCCGGAGCTTCCAGAACGCTCGCGAGTTCATCGGGTGCGGCGAGCCGTGGGAGGCGGCGTCGTACTTCCCGTACCCGCGCCCCTTGCGGGTCCTGACCCAGACCGCCGCGGGGACCCCGTCGGGGTTCTCGCCGAGCGCCCCCTCGAGCACCGCGCGCGTGACCGGCCCCCACTCCATCCCGTCGTCGGTGCCGGCGACCCGCCATTCATGGGCGCCGAACCAGGTCGCGGGAGTCCCGGGAACCACGGACGAGATCCTCTGCTCGTCGATCCCGAAATCGTTCCAGTCCAGAAGGACCACGAGGTTCGAGAGCCCGAGCCCCCAGGCCGTGTTCTTCGTCTCGTGGGACGAGCCGGCGGTCAGCCCTCCTTCCCCCTCGAGCGCGAACACCTTGACCTGCTCGCATCCCGCCAGCTTGAGCGCCAGCGCCGCGCCCGCGGCGGCCGGCAGGCCGTGGCCCGACGGCCCGGTGTTGAACTTGAGGAAAAGAGTTTTACCTTCCATCTCGGCGTGGCCCGAAAGCCCCCCGCGGCGACGGAACCCCAGGAGATCGGGCCACGTGAGCGCCCACCGCCCCCCGTCGGGAAACTCGAACCTCGGGTCTCCGGTCCGGCGATGACGCTCGCGCACCGCCTCGTTCAGCAGCGCGAGAACGGCGTACACCAGCGGAACCGTGTGGCCCGCCGCGAGCACGAAGCGGTCCTGGAAAGGGCGCCACGGCCGGAGCAGATCCCAGCGCATCGCGCCGGACAGGAGCGTCGAGAGAAAGAGATGGACCTTCGACCTCGACCCTCCCGGATGCCCGCTCTGACGGTGGTTGAGCGTGAGGTCGAGGAGCTCGTCCACGACGTCCTTGACGACTTCCCATCGCCCGAACGACGCCTCGGCTTCGCCGTAGAGCTTCTCGAGATCGCGCATGCCGCTATTATGGAGCAGCCGCTTCCATTTCCTCGGCCAGGACGCCGGCGCCGTAGAGCTTGCGAAGCGCTTCCAGGATGCCGCGCACGTCCACGGCGACGCAGCGGGCCTCCGTCTCGGAGTAGACGTACGTGTTCGGGTGGCTCTGCTGATTGCCGTCGAACACGAGGCCGACGAGGCGTCCCGCCCGGTTCACGATCGGGCTCCCCGAGTTCCCGCCGGTGATGTCGGCGGTGCTGGCGAAGTTGAGCGGCGTGCTCATGGCGACGTCAGCCCGGTGCTCGGCCGCCCGCGGCGGGAGCGCGAAGTCCCCCTTGTTGCCGAACGCGTAGGCGCGGTCGTAAAGACCGAAGTAGGTGGTGAACGGCGGCACGAGCGTCGTCGCGAACGGATAGCCTGCGACCTTGCCGAAGGCGAGCCGGAGCGTGCCGCTCGCATCGGGATACGCCTCGGTCCCGAACGCTTCGAAGCCGGCCCGCGCCACCGACGTGAGCCCCTCCTCCTCCACGGCGTCCACCCGATCCCGGAACTGCTTCTCGACCTCGCGGAGCGTCGGGTCCACGCGCCGGGCGAGCCTCAGAAGCGGGTCGTCGGACGACGCCACCCCCTTCCCCCTGTCCTCGAGGAGCGACCGCCGGTACGCCGCGTCGTCGAGCTTCGTGCCGGTGAAGAGGCTCTTCGCCGTTTCCTCCGCGGACCGGCCCTCGAGCACCATCTTGACGAACGGATCGTCGGCGCCGAGCCCGTCCGTCATCCGTTGCAGCGCCCACACGAGCACGACCTCCTCCAGATCCTTGTAGACCGGCGGCGGGTTCTCGAGACCGCGAAGCAGATCGGGAAGCTCCGCATCGTGATACCCGTCGAGCCGCTCGGCGTCGGGCTTCCGAACTTCCGCCGCGTACCGGAGGATCTCGACCGCCGTGCCGGCCAGGGTGCGGCTCCCGAAGCTCAGCTTGTGGAGGCGGTCCTTTTCGTGCGCACGCGCCCAGGCCATCGCGTCCGCGAGCTCGGTCCAGGCCTTCCGGTATCCCGCAAGCTCGGGTTTGGCGTCGAGCGCCGCGAGCAGGGCCGACTCCTGGGCCTTCTTCCGTCCCATCAGCACGGGATCGACGAGACCGCCGAGCTCCCCTTCGAGGGACTTGAGCGAGTTCTCGATGAAGTAGAGGCGGGTCCTGGCCCGGCGCGCCTGCTCCGGGCCGCGGGCGGCATACCCGCCGAGGACCGTGCGCTGCTCCTTGAGCTGCGCCAGCCTTGCCGGAATCCGAACATCGCGCTCGTACTCGAGCATCGCCAGCGTATCGAGACGCCGGGTCTTTCCCGGGTGCCCCGACACGAGAACCAGCTCCCCGTCCGCGGCCCCCGCCGCCTCGACCGAGAGGAAGTGCTCGACGCGCGCCGGCTTGCCCCCCTCGTACGCCCTGAAGAACGCGAAGTCGAGGTCGTAGCGCGGATAAGTGAAGTTGTCGTAGTCGCCGCCGAAGAACGCCGCCTGGAGCTCCGGCGCGAACACGAGCCGCACGTCGGTGTACTCCTTGTACCGGTAAAGGACGTGCTTGGCTCCGCCGTAGAGCGTGACGACCTCTCCCTTGAGGCCGGTCCTGGCGAGACATTCCAAAGCGATCGCCGCCATCTTGGCGTCGTGCTGGTTATTCGCCTCCGCGGCCGTCGCTCCGGGACGCACCGCGCCGTCGACCACGGCCGTCACGTCCTCGGTCGAGCGCAGTACCTCGACGGCGAACCCGGGAACGGGAAGCTCCTCGCCGCGCGTCCGCGCGAGGAACCCGTCGCGAACGTAATTCTTCCCGGGGGTGGACAGGCGCTGCAGCGACCCGAGCGCGACGTGGTGGTTCGTCAGGATGAGGCCGTCGGGGGAAACGAACGACCCGCTCGCTCCGATCCGGACCGAGGAGAGCCTCAGGTGGTCGAGCCAGGCGGCGGTCGGAGAGAATCCGTACCGCGTCTCGAGGAACTTTCCCGGCACCTGGTCGTACGTCCACATCCCTTCGTCCGCTAGCACCGGAGAAACACAAACTCCGACCACCGCCAGTCCGAGGAGGGCGAACCCGAGTCGCTTCATGTCGTGGGTCCTTTCTCTCGCGCCACGTCCCGTTCCCGCGGCGGGGAGGAAGAGTGTATCAGCCTGATCGAATCGCCGTGGCCCGCCTTCACGCCGGCCCGGAGACGGGGACCGTCTCGAACGTGAGCCGGACTCCCTTGCCTCTCAGCTCGCCGAGCAGCGCGTCGAAAGTCGGCCGGTCGCGCGAGAGCAGCTCCGCCGGCACGACACCGGCCGGCGACAGAACCCCCTCCGCCATGCGCCGGACCACCACCACCGCGGGCAGCCCCGTGGTCCGCGCCATCGAGGTATCGCCGCTCCCCGGGTCCGTCCGGTCGAGGAGATCGCAGCGGCGGATCACCCGGCGCCCCTCGCTCCACCCCTCCACCTCGACCCGCATCACCGTCAGCTCGGGCATCCCCGGCTCGAGCCGCCACGCCCCGAACAGGAGCTTCGCCGTGACGTCCAGCGGCCGGATCGCCGCGCCCGCCACGTCGATCGGCTCCGAGGAGAAGAACCCGAGGTCCCGGAGCATGCGCATCTTCTCGACGTGCCCGGGATACCGGAGCGTCTTCTCCTTCAGGTCCGGAAGGTCGCACGTCGTGAGAAGCGTCCTGAGCCCGTCGGTGTTGAACGCCTCGAGGGTGCCGACGCCCGGAAGATCCACGAGCTCCGGGTCGCTCAGCGCAGGCCGCACCACCGCCTCGCCGCGGCGGCGGAAACGAGCCGGGCGCACGTACTCCTCGATGACGTCGATCGGCGAGAACGGCGCCTTGTACTCCATCGGCCAGCGCCGCTCGACCGGCAGCCCGCCCACCAGGATCGTGAGCCGCTCCGCGCGCTCGAGCTCCGACGCCATGTGGAGGCCGAGCATGCCGCCGAACCCCGGCATCACGCCGCAGTCCACGACGGCGCCGAGATTTCGCGAACGCGCCTCGGCGTCCAGCGCGAGCGCATCTTCGGGGAAGAACGAGATGTCCACGACGCTCCGCCCCGCCTCGAGCACGGCGCGCACGGTCTCGAATCCGAGGTGTCCCGGCACCGCGCAGAGAACGAGCTCGGCGTCCGCCGCCGCCTTCCGCACCGCGTCGCTCGACGACAGGTCCGTCTCTCTCGGCTCGATCCCTTTCGTTCCCGCCGAGCGCGCCAGCGCCCCACGATCCCGATCGTGCAGGACGACCTGGAACCGCCCGTCGCGGGCCAGCTCCCGCGCCATGAACCCGCCCACCATGCCGCCGCCAAGCACCGCGATCCGCTTCGCCACCTGGCCTCCTCGCGTTGACCGAGCCTTTCCCGATTGAGTTGGGGGATTGTAGGGGGTCGGGGGGGGTATTTCCATGGGGGCATACGCGGGCGTGCCATCGCACCGTTCTTGCGCCGTGATCCGTCTGTTGACCACCGTTTAGCAATTTCGAGTCCTGTTTCGGGATACGCTTCGCGAACGGCCGGCGACCGAAGCGGGGCGCCGCCCTCGTCTTAACCGTGCCGCGTACCGTTTTTAGGCGCCTGCTTGCCTGCTTTCTGCGCTTGACAGCGTGCGATTACGGGGTATTATGTAGGTGTACGCTTACATAACCATCGGGGCTTCACACCGTGTCGAGACCGAACCGAAGCTCGGAGCGCCGGAAGGAAACGCTGCCGGTCCTCGCGGAAACGTTCGCCCGGCTGGGGTACCGGCGGACGACGACCGCCATGCTGGCCAGGGCGTGCGGCGTCCGGGAGAACGTCCTCTACCGGCTCTGGCCGGACAAGAAGGGGATGTTCCTGGCCTCCATGAGATACGTCTACGACCAGGCGGAGCGAATCTGGGAAGAGCAGGCGAACGCCACGAAAAGGGGGACGACCGCCGAGAAGCTGCTCGCGTACGAGTCGAGGCACCTCGGCGAACTCGGTCTCTACCGGATCCTCTTCGCGGGACTCGCGGAGACGGACGATCCCGAGATCCGCTCCCACCTCCGGAGCACCTACCGCCGGTTCCAGCGCTGGATCCTGAGACGGATCGAGGAACACCGGCAAGTCCGGGGAGCCGCCGGCGGGGCCGAGGCGGAGCTGGTCGCGTGGGCGATGGTGGGGCTCGGCACCGTCGCCAACGTCGGCCGGGAGCTCGACCTGTTCCCGGCAGGCCTCCGCGCGCGGCTGATCGCGGAAGCGGGACGGCTTCTGATCGAGGGAGAAACGCGTTGAACTCTTTTTTTGCTCGATTTGTAAGCATTCACTTACAGACAGAATCCGGCTGCGGAATGCGAGGCGCGCCATGAAGATCCTGCTGGTTCTCCCTGCCGCGGAGCGGGTCCGGGTCACCCGAGAGAACCCGCGAGTCCCGTCGCGGAACATGCTCCGGTTCAGCATCCTCCCGCTCACCACCGTGGCGGCGCTCACCCCGCCGCACCACGAGGTCTCCATCTGCGACGAGAACGTCGAACCGCTCGATCTCGACGCCGACGTCGACCTGGTCGGCGTCACGTTCATGACCGCCCTCGCTCCCAGGGCGTACGAGATCGCCGATGCGTTCCGGGCGCGGGGAAAGGTCGCGGTGGCCGGCGGGTATCACCCGACGTTCCTGCCGGAGGAGGCGTCGGATCACTTCGACGCGGTGGTGGTGGGCGAGGCCGAGGGGCAGTGGCAGAAGCTTCTTTCGGATGCCGAGGCGGGCCGCCTGGCCGGGATCTACCGCCGGCCGGGACCGTGCGATCCCGCGGAGATCCCCGCGCCCCGGCGCGACCTGTCGGAGCGCACCGCGCGTCACTACGCGACGATCCACGCGGTCCAGGCGGGGCGCGGCTGCCGCCACGCTTGCCGCTACTGCTCCGTGACGGCGTTCCACGAGGGGGCTCACCGGAGCCGGCCGCTCGATCACGTCCTCGAGGAGATCCGCTCCGTTCCCCGCGACTTCATGTTCGTGGACGACAACCTCCTGGCGGACCCGGAATACGCGCGCCGGCTGTTCGAGGCGCTGGTCCCGATGCGGCGACGCTGGGTCGGCCAGTGCTCGCTCTCGATCGCCGACGACCCGGCGCTCTTGCGCCTCGCCCGGCGGGCGGGGTGCGTCGGGCTGTTCATCGGCGTCGAGACGCTCAGCGCCGAGAACCTCGAGGCGGTCGACAAGGGGTTCAACGACAGCCGCGGCTACCTTCGCCGCATCGCCGCGATCCGGCGCGAGGGGATCGGCATCACGGCGGGGATCATCGTCGGGATGGACGGCGACGACCCCGGCGCGTTCGAGCGCACGCTTCACTTCCTCGATCGAAGCCGCATCGACGCCGTGCAGGTCAACATCATGACGCCGCTCCCCGGCACGCCGCTGTTCGACGCCATGGACCGCCAGGGACGGGTCCTCGACCGGGACTGGGACCGCTACGACTTCCGGCACTGCGTGATCCGCCCCGCGCGCATGACCGCGGCGCAGCTCGAGGCGGGGGCGGACTGGCTGTACTCGAGCTTCTACCGGCTCGACCGGATCCTTCTCCGCTTCGCGCGGTCGATCTTCTCGATCGGTTTCGTCCCGGCATGGGTCGTGCTGCGGCTCGGCCTGACCTACCGCTACGACAATCTCCGGGAGGGGATCGTGGGGAGGAACCCCGCGCGGTCCGAAGAACGCGTCGCGGCGCCTGCGGTTCTCGAAGGGACGGATTCGGGTATCCTCGGCTGACGGCGGAGCCTTTCGAGCCTCGCGAAGCCGGCATGAGCCTGGACACGACACTCACTTCCGGCCCATCGGGCGGGCCGTCCGGGCCGGGGCAACCTCCGGGCGCCTCGCGCGACTTCGGCGAGTACGTGCTCCCCGCCGCGCCGCGATTGGGTTACGATAGGAACAAGAGACGATCGGTGGCGCGCGCCGGGACGCTCGGGAGAGGGTCGTCGACATGGGTGGCCGAGGATTCAAGCGGCACGGGAAGGTGATCTGGCCGGGATTCAACTCCATCTCGCAGCGCCACGTCGCCAGGGTCGGCCGGAACGATCCTTGCCCGTGCGGCAGCGGGAAAAAGTACAAGGAGTGCCACGAGAAAAAGGGAGAGTCCTTCCTCAAGAAGGTCACTCTGGAGCAGGACAAGAGGCGCGTGGAGGAGCTGCGCGCCGAGAAGAAGGCGCGGGGCGTTCCCTGGTACAAGCGGTTGTTCGGCAGATCGTAGCGGCCGGACCGCTTCAGCCCTGCTCCCTGAGTCGGTACCCCACGCCTGGCTCGGTGACGAGGTAGCGCGGGCGCGCAGGGGTTTCCTCCAGCTTGTGGCGGAGGCCGTGCATCTGCACCCTGAGGTAATGCGCGTTCCCCGCCGAGCCGGGCCCCCAGACCTCGACGAGCAGCTGCCGCTGCGTCACCACCTTGCCCGCGTGCCGGACGAGGACCGCCAGCAGCTTGAACTCCGTCGGGGTCAGGTGGACTTCCTTCCCCCGCACACGGACGCGGTGCCCGCCAAGGTCCACTTCCAACTCGCCCGAGACGAAGACCGCTTCGGTCGGGCCGGCGACCGCCCTCGCCGCGTGACGGAGCGCCACCCGCAGGCGCGCCAGAAGCTCCTCGACGCCGAACGGCTTGGTCAAGTAGTCGTCGGCGCCGGCATCCAGGGCGGCGACCTTGTCCTGCTCCAGGCCGCGCGCCGAGAGCACGACGATCGGGACCGCCGACCACTCGCGAAGCCGGCGGGTCACCTCGAGGCCGTCCAGATCCGGAAGCCCGAGGTCGAGGAGGACCACCTCCGGCGTCCGCGTCGCCGCCTCCACGAGCCCGCGGTCGCCGGTCTCGGCTTCGATCAGGCGGTACCCGTGAGCCGGCAGCGTGGCGCGGAGGAAGCGGCGAATCTGCGGGTCGTCCTCGATGAGGAGGACCGTCGGCACGGGGTCGCTCACGGGAGACCCTCCGTTTCGGCCAACTCGCCGGGGGTGTCGGGCGGCTCGCCCCGAAGCGGTAGCGTGAAGCGGAAGGCCGCGCCGCCGCCTTGCCGGCTCTCGGCCCAGATCCTGCCGCCGTGCGCCTCCACGATGGCGCGGGCGACCGCGAGGCCGAGACCGATGCCGCGGCGCGATGGGGAGGTCTCGCCCCGGAAAAACTTTTCGAAGATCCGGATCTCCTCGCCGGGAGAAACGCCGGGCCCGCGGTCGAGCACCTCCACGACGATCTCGCCCTCCCGTGCCGACGCGACGAGCTCGATCGGAGTGCCGGCAGGAGTGTAGCGCGACGCGTTCTCGAGCAGGTTCACGAGCACCCGCTCGACGAGCACTTCGTCGATCGGGACGAGGGGAAGATCCGCGGGGAGCCGGAGCACGACCTCTCGATCCTTCAGGTGCAGGTCGAGCTCTTGGAGCGCGGCGCCGAAGACCTCCTCGAGCGGCTGCCACTCCCGGCGCAATACGACCTTGCGGGCCTGCAGCCGCCCCATGTCCAGCAGGTTGTTGGCGAGCCGGGTCATTCTCTCCGCTTCCTCGTGAATGGTGAGCACCAGCTCACGCCTCGCGGCGGGATCCAGCCGGTCTTCGCTGAACGCGAGGCTGCTGGCCGCGCCCGAGATGGCGGCAAGCGGCGTCCTGAGGTCGTGGGACACCGCGGCCAAGAGCGCGCTTCGCAGATTCTCCTCCTCGGCCGCCAACCGGCTCCTGTGGGCGTCCCTCGCCAGCAGGGCCCTCTCGAGCGCCAGGGCGGCCTGGTTAGCGAAGGTCTCCAGAAGATGGGTCTGATCGGTGCTCAAGGGACGCGCGGCCGGATCGAGCCGGACCGCCAAGACCCCCACCGGACCGCGGCTGCCGACGAGGGGAAGGTGAAGCGCCTCGGCGCCCGCGAGGGTGCTCGTGCCTCGACCGGCCGCTGCGGAGTGCTCGTGGACCCACTGCGCCACCGCGGTCTCCTTCGCCTCCTCCGCGAAGGCTTGAGCGCCCGAAGCGCGCATCTCGAGCCGGCCCTTCGTGCCGGTGAGGAAGACGGCCGTCTGGCCCCTGAACGCGTCCTCGACGTGACGGCGAACGGTGGCGATCATCGCATCCAGGCTGCGCGTCGACGCCAGCTCGCGGCTCAGGGAGTAGAGGGCCCCGGTTCGTCGCTCGCGGTCCCGGGCGACCTCGGCCTGCTCCTTGAACCTGACGGTGAGGGTGCTGATGGTCACCGCCACCGCTGCCATCACCACGAACGTCACGATGTACTGGTAATCCGCCACCGCGAAGGTCAGATACGGCGGAACGAAGAAGAAATCGAAGGCCGCCACCCCCAGCATCGCGGCCAGGAGCGACGGCCCCCTTCCCGACCGGGTGGCCACGATCACCACCCCGACCAGGTAGACCATGACCAGGTTCGACAGCTCGAGGCGGCGCGACATCAGAGCGGTGATCGCGGTGCAGGCCGCGACGGTCGCGACGGCCCACGCATATCCGGCCCAGCCGATGGCGCGCGCGGGGCCGGGGGAGGCGGGCCCGGCCCCGGCGTCCTCGCCGCTCCCACCGTGGACGATGAACACGTCGATGTCGCCGCTCCGCCGGGCCAGCCTTTCCACGAAGGAGCCGGTGAACAGCTCCCGCAGCCACCAAAACCGGGACGGCTTCCCGACCACGATCTTGGAGAAGTTGCGCGCCCTGGCGAAGCTGAGGATCTCCTCGACGGAGTCGTGAGCCGAGATCGTGATCGCCTCGGCCCCGAGCTGCTCGGCCAGCCGCAGCGCCCGGGTCGCGTAATCCCGATCGGCCTCCGGAAGCGCCACGTGCCTCGGCTGCTCGACGAACAGCACCGTCCATTCCGCGCGGAGCCGGCGCGCGAGACGCCGGCCGGCTCGGACGACTCGCATCGCGGAAGGGCTCGGGCTCACGCAGACCAGGATCTTCTCCGCGATCGGCCAGGTCCCCGCCGAGTTCTCGGCCTTCCGGTAGGCCTGCATCTGCGCGTCCACCCGATCGGCGGTGCACCGGAGAGCCATCTCCCGCAGCGCGATCAGGTTTCCCTTATTGAAGAAGTTGGCCATCGCCCGCTCCGCCTGCTCCGGGATGTAGACCTTCCCTTCGCGCAACCGCGCGAGCAGCTCGTCGGGTGGGAGATCGACCAGCTCCACGTCGTCGGCCGTCTCGAGCACGGAGTCGGGCAGGGTCTCGCGGACCGTGACGCCGGTGATCTGGGCCACGAGGTCGTTCAGGCTCTCGAGGTGCTGGACGTTGAGGGTCGTGTAGACGTCGATCCCCGCGGCGAGCAGCTCCTCGATGTCCTGATAGCGCTTCGCATGTCGGGAGCCGAAGACGTTGGTGTGCGCGAGCTCGTCCACGACGAGGAGCTTCGGTTTGCGCATCAAAGCGGCGTCGAGGTCGAACTCCGCTAGCGGGTGGCCGCGGTAGTTCACCGATCGGTCCGGCAGGATCGGCAGCCCCACGAGGAGAGTCTCCGTCTCCGCTCTCCCGTGGGTCACCACGTGGCCGATGACGACATCCACGTTCGCCGCGAGGCGCTCGCGCGCCGCTTCGAGCATCGCGAACGTCTTGCCCACACCGGCGGCCGCGCCGAAGAAGATCTTGAGGCGGCCCCGTGACGAGGCGCGCTCGTCCGCGCGGATCTTCGCGAGGAGCGCGTCGGGGTCGGGCCGGAGCTCTCTTGCCATCGACGGTCCTATCCGCCGCCCGGGGGGTCCACCCGGGGCGACGCGAGGCGTCCCGCCTCGCGGTCCAGGGCCAGGTTCAGCAGAAGTACGTTCACCCGCGGCTCCCCCAGGAACCCGAATGGCCGCGCCTCGGTTTGCCGCGCCACGAGCCGCCGCACCGCCTCTTCCGGCAGCCCGCGCGCCTTCGCCACGCGCGCCACCTGCAACGTCGGCGTTCGCCGGGCTGATGTCCGGATCGAGGCCGCTGGCCGAGCGGGTCACCGCGTCGGCCGGCACCGGCGCGCCGGCCGGCAGCCCGTTCTCCTTGCGGTAGGCCGCCGCCAGGTCCCGGATGCCGTCGAAGTTGCCGGGATCGTCCTCGCCGTTCGGCAGCTTCTTGTGGATCCCGTTGATGAGCTTGTCGGTCGTCGGCCCCAGGTTCGTGCCGCCGGACGCGCTCGCGTCGTACCCGCTGCCGGCCGCCGATGGCCGCGGATGGAAGTAGCCCGGCGCGGTGAAGCTCTGCCCGATCAGCTCCGAGCCGACGATCTTGCCGTCCCTGCTCGATCAGGCTGCCGTTCGCCTGGCGCGGAAAGACCACCTCGGCGATCGGCGGTGATCACGAGCGGGAAAGACGAGACCCGAGAAGACCGATGAAGACCAGCACGCTCACGATCGCGGGCCGCAGTTGTCGGAGCATCGTCTCTCTCCTCGGCGGTTACACACGCTTCCCGGAACAAGCTCAAGCCTGCCGCGTCCTTCCGATCGATCCGCGACTCGGCCAGGTGCAGCAGCACCAGCAGGCGGTCGAGGATCCAGATCGCCGGGAACGGCACGAGCACGCCGCCGACGCCGTAGATCAGCAGGTTGCGCCGCAGCACGGCGGACGCGCCCATCGGCTTGTAGCGCCACGCCGCGCAGCGCCAGCGGGATCAGCGCGATGATGATCAGCGCGTTGAAGATCACCGCCGCCAGCACCGCCGAATTCGGGCGTCGATCGCGCGCTGCCCGGACCGTAGCTGCAGGAAGTTGATCGCGCCCAGCATCGGGTAGGTCACCGCGAACATCGCCGGGATGATGCAGAAGTACTTGGAGACGTCGTTGGCGATGCTGAAGGTCGTCAGCGAGCCGCGCGTCATCAGGAGCTGCTTGCCGATCTCCACGATCTCGATCAGCTTCGTCGGGTTGCTGTCGAGGTCCACCATGTTGCCGGCTTCCTTGGCCGCCTGCGTGCCCGTGTTCATCGCCACGCCGACGTCGGCCTGCGCCAGGGCGGGGGCGTCGTTCGTGCCGTCGCCGGTCATCGCGACGAGCTTGCCCCCCTGCTGCTCCTTGCGGATCAGCGCCATCTTGGTCTCCGGCGTCGCCTCGGCGAGGAAGTCGTCCACGCCCGCCTCCGCCGCGATGGAGGCCGCGGTGAGCGGGTTGTCGCCGGTGATCATCACGGTCTTGATGCCCATCGCCGCGCAGCTGGTCGAACCGCTGCGCGCATCCCGCCCTTGACGATGTCCTTCAGGTGGATGACGCCGAGCGGCGCTGTCGTTCACGCGCCACGACGAGCGGCGTTCCGCCGGCGCGGGCGATGCGCGTCACGATCTCGTCCAGCTCGCCGGGCACGGCTGCCGCCCTGCTCCGCGACGTAGCTGCTTGACCGCGTCGCCCGCGCCCTTGCGGATCTGCGTGCCGTCCAGGTTGACGCCGCTCATGCGCGTCTGCGCGGTGAAGGGGATGAACTCCGCGTCGCGCTCCGGCAGCTCGCGCCCGCGCAGGCCGTACTTCTCCTTGGCCAGCACGACGATGCTGCGGCCTTCCGGCGTCTCGTCGGCCAGGGACGAGAGCTGCGCCGCGTCCGCCAGCTCCTCGATCTCCACGCCCGGCAGCGGGATGAACTCCACCGCCTGGCGGTTGCCGAGCGTGATCGTGCCGGTCTTGTCGAGCAGCAGCGTGTTCACGTCGCCGGCCGCCTCGACCGCCTTGCCCGACATCGCCAGCACGTTGTGCTGCATGACGCGGTCCATGCCCGCGATGCCGATGGCCGAGAGCAGCCCGCCGATGGTGGTCGGGATCAGGCAGACCAGCAGCGCCGCCAGCAGGAAGATGCGTCGGCAGCGAGCCCGGCCCCGGCCGAGCGCACGCTGTAGGCCGCGAACGGCACGAGCGTCACGACCGCCAGCAGGAAGATGATGGTCGTGCCCGCCAGCAGGATCGTCAGCGCGATCTCGTTCGGGCGTCTTCTGCCGCTTCGCGCCCTCGACCAGCGCGATCATCCGGTCGATGAAGGTCTCGCCGGGGTTGGAGGTGATCCGGACGACGATCCGGTCGGAGAGCACCCTCGTGCCGCCGGTGACCGCGCTGCGGTCGCCGCCGCTCTCGCGGATGACCGGCGCGCTCTCGCCGGTGATGGCCGATTCGTCCACCGAGGCGATGCCCTCGATCACGTCGCCGTCGCCGGGGATGATGTCGCCCGCCTCGCAGACGACGAGGTCGCCCTTGCGCAGCTGCGTGGCCCGGCACGCGCTCCTCCCTGTCGCTCTCGGCGCGACCGCCGGGACCCGGCGCGCCACGGTCTCGGTCTTCGTCTTGCGCAGCGCATCGGCCTGGGCCTTGCCGCGCCCCTCGGCCATCGCCTCGGCGAAGTTGGCGAAGAGCACCGTGAACCAGAGCCAGAGCGTGATCTGGAGGTTGAAGAGGAGGTCGCGCGCCGCCCGGTGAACAGGTCCCGGACGAGGAGGTAGCGTGGTCAGCCGACGCTGCCGACCTCGACCACGAACATGACCGGGTTCCTGGCGACGTGCCGCGGGTCGAGCTTGCGGAACGCGTCCACGACCGCGCGCTTGACGATCGCGCGGATCGAACAGCGACTTCGGGCGCGTACTTGGGCCTCCGGTAGCCGATCGACTCGGTGCCCGGAGTCGAGGCGGAGGGAATGTCGCGTAATCTGCCGTCGCCATGGATACGTTTCTCCTCGTCGCTCCCGCGCCGTCAGAACAGCTGCCCGCCGATCATCTGGAAGTGCTCCACGATCGGCCCGAGCGCCAGCGCGGGGAAGTACTCGAGCGCGCCGACGATCAGCACGACCGCCGCCAGCAGGAACGCGAAGGTCGCCGGAATCGGTCGCCAGCGTGCCGGCCGATGCCGGCACCAGCCTTCTTGCGCGCCAGGCTCCCCGCCATCGCCAGCAGCGGGATGATCATCAGGAACCGCCCGATCAGCATCGCCGAGCCCCCGCGTGAGGTTGTAGTAGGGCGTGTTGCCCGTGAGCCCGGCGAAGGCGGAGCCGTTGTTGCCCGTCTGGCGAAGCGTAGGCGTAGAGGATCTCCGAGAAGCCGTGCGCGCCGGAGTTGTTGACGTTGTTGTAGGTCGCGCCGTAGTAGATGGCTGGGGCTGCTGTTGTTGACGTGATTCCAGCGCGGCCGGGTGCGCCGCCAGGAACTTCGCCTCGTCCGCCTTCTGCGCATCGCGTGAAGGTCAGCGGATCCTTCCCCGGCGGCAGGTCGAGGTTGCGCCGCCAGCCCGGTCCAGAGCACGACGTTGGCGAAGAGGATGAGCATCGGCCAGGATCGCCATCCGCACCTCGAACTTCTCGATCTTCTTGCCGACGTACTCCGGCGTGCGCCCGACCATGAGACCGGCGATGAAGACCGCGACCACCGCGTACATCAGGATGCCGTAGAGGCCCGCGCCGACGCCGCCGAAGATCACCTCGTCGCACATCAGGTTGACGAGCGGCACCATCCCGCCCAGCGGCGTGAAGCTGTCGTGCATCGAGTTCACCGCGCCGCAGGAGGCGTCGGTCGTGACGGTCGCGAACAGCGCGGAGTCGGCGATGCCGAAGCGCGTCTCCTTGCCCTCCATGTTGCCGCCGGGCTGTCCGGCCGTCGCCTGCGTCATGACGCCGAGCTTCGCGACGTTCGGATTGCCGCTGCGCCTCCGCCCAGTAGCAGAGGCCGAGGCCCGCCGACGAACATGAAGGCCATGGCCGCGAAGATCGCCCAGCCCTGCCGGGTGTTGCCGACCATCCTGCCGAAGGTGTAGGTCAGCCCGGCCGGGATCAGGAAGATGGCGAGCATCTCGAGGAGGTTGGTAAGCGGCGTCGGGTTCTCGTACGGATGGGCGGAGTTGGCGTTGAAGAAGCCGCCGCCGTTGGTCCCCAGCATCCTTGATGATCTCCTGCGAGGCGACCGGCCCCTGCGCGATGGTCTGCTGCGCGCCCTCCAGCGTGGTCGCCTGCGTGTAGGGAGCGAAGTTCTGCGGCACGCCCTGCCAGACCAGGAGCAGCGCGCCGACGAGGCAGATCGGCAGCAGCACGTAGAGCGTGCGCGCGGGTCATGTCCACCCAGAAGTTGCCGAGCCCGTTCGCCGAGTGCCGGGCGAACCCGCGCACGAGGGCGATCGCGACCGCGATGCCGGTGGCGGCCGACATCCAGTTGTGCGAGGCGAGCGCCACCATGTTGGAGAAGTAGCTGACCGCCGCCTCCGGCACGTAGTTCTGCCAGTTGGTGTTCGTGGTGAACGACATCGCCGTGTTGAACGCCAGGTCCGGCGTCATCTCCGTGCCCGGAGAAGTGCTGCGGGTTGAGCGGCAGGTGCCCCTGCAGGCGCAGGAGCGCGTAGGTGAGCAGCCCGCCCGACCACGCTGAACATCAGCATCGCGAAGGCATAGGTCGTCCACTTCATGTCCTCGTCTTCCCGGACGCCGAAGAGCCTGTAGAAGAGCCGCTCGACCGGCCGCAGCACGGGGGTGAGCAGCGTGCGCTCCCCCTGGAAGACGCGGGCCATGTACGCTCCCATCGGCTTCGTCAGGAGCAGGATCAGGCCGAAGAACAGCAGCAGTTGCAGGACCCCGTTCGCGGTCATGCCGCCCTCCTAGAACTTGTGGGGCTTGAGGAGCACGTAGATCAGGTAGACGAGGAGGAGGAGCGCCACGACCCCGGTCCAGATGTAGTCGCCCATCCTACTCCTCCTCCTTCTCGAGGCTCTCGCAGCCGCGCACGAAGCGCCGCCGCGACGGCGAAGAAGACCATGATCGAGCCGATGCAGAGCAGATCGAGCATCGCGTCCTCCGTTCTCGCCCTCGCGCTCCGACAGATGGCCCCCGGGACCCCGTCTCGCGCCTCGTTCGGCCACCCCGATGGTTATAGCGCGTCGCGACGTCATCGGGGCGCTAGGATCGACGCCTCCGGCGTCAAGGTTCCGTCAAGGAAGGGTTTGACGAATTCTTGATGCAGCCGGCGTTCGTTTTGACGCCGTCCGAAGACCTTCGCGGGTACAACTGAGATGGGCACCCTGCAGGCTTCCCGGCGGCCGGGCAGCGGTCGCGGGTCGCATCGGCGCGAGGTGGGCGATGAAGGCGATCGTGACGGCTGTACTGGTGGTCTCTGGCGCGGCGCTCTTCGTGTGGCAGGTCGCCCACCCGATCGCCGACGCCATCGAGATGGCGCACTTCCATCAGATGCACTTACGGATGGAAGTGGACTCGGACTCGCCCGAGGTAGCGGCGGCGACGGGTGAGGCGCGCCAGGAGCTCGTCGCGACGCTCGAAAGCGCCGGCATCCACGTGCGGGCGGACTCGGGGAACGCCAGCGCGGACGACTGGCCCGAGATCCTCGTCACCGTCCACGGCTACGCTCGTTGCGGGACGGGCAACTCGGGCAGGGGCGACTTGCTCGTGAACGTCGAGATGCGCTTCTACGACCGGTTGGCTCCCGCGGGCTCGGGAGCGCCGGGATCCCCCCCGCCGCGATGGTGGCGCGCCACCCCGCTCGAGCGATCGCCTTCCGGTGCGGCACACGAGGTACGGCGCCAGATCCTCGACCTCGGTTCGGACTTCATCACCGACCACCACCTCCCGACGCGCCCGGCGCAACCTCTCAATCCGAGACACATCGGCTGGTCCTGATCGCGCCCCGGCCCCTCACACCGATCTCACGCGGATGGGGAGGAGGACCGTCGGGACTCCGGCGAACTGCAGCCGCCGCTGGATCGCAAAGGCGGTGTCGTTGTGGAGCGCCCGGTGGACCAGCGTCTCCCGCTCGAAGATAAGCTTCCCGAGAAAGAACGTCGCTCTCGGGTACGCCTCCGCAACGCGGCGGCTCAAGTTGACCGCCTCGTCGAGAACCTCCGTGCCGATGGACATGCGGTGGTCGGCGTTCAGCCCCAGACCGCGCGCGAGGTCCACGTAACGGCGGAGCTGTTTCTCCGTCTCCAGCCGCAGCGCCTCGATCGCCTCCGCCCCCTTGAAATGACCCGTGTCCACCGCCCCGACGGACAGGAACATGACGTCGCGGAACGTGCCCGGGAACAGGCGCTGCACGGAGAGCAGGGCGTGGATGCCGAGCCCGCCGAACCCCGATACCAGGAGAGCCGCGACCGGCTTCGAGGGGTCGAGCGGGGTGCCCGGACCGATGACCTGTTGGACCGGCAGATTCGTCAACACGTCGTCGAGCTTCCGGATCTCCTGCCGGATACCGGCGTAGTGCCTCTGGACGGCAAAACAGAGGAGGACGAACGACGTGGTGACCACGAGGGTGAGCCAGCCGCCTTCCGTGAACTTCTCGACGGTGGTGACGAGGAGGATGGCGAGGCACAGCGTCAGACCGGTCAGGTGGACCGCCAGGTTCCGCCGCCACCTCTCGTGGTGCCTGCGCCCTTCCGTCAGCCAGAAGCGGGACATCCCCAATTCGGTGAGGCTGAACGTGAGGAAGACGTTGATCGCGTAGAGAACCACGAGGAACGAGACGTTCCCCCGGGTGTACAGGAGCAGGGCGCCTGAGGCGACCCCCATGACGAAGATGCCGTTCTTCGCGACGAGACGGTCCGACAGGCTCGCGAAGCGCCGTGGGACCCAGCTGTCCAGCGCCATGTTGGAGAGCACTCTGGGGCCGTCGATGAACCCGGTCTGCGCGGCCACGAAGAGCAGGGCTCCCTCGGAGAAGAGCGTGACGATCACGAGCCAGCCCCCGACCGGCCATGAGCCGATCGCCCACGAGCCGAACACCTGCTCGAGGAGCACGGCGTTCATCGTCCGGCCGGCGACCGGCGCGGCGTGCCAGAGGAGATAGCAGACCAGGATGCCTCCCGCCGTGAATGCGAGGGAGCAGGCCATGTAGAACATGGTCCGCTTCGCGGTGGCGACCTTCGGCTCCCTCAGGATCTGCAAGCCGTTCGAGACCGCCTCGATCCCGGTGTAGGTGCCGCCGCCGAGGGAGTACGCACGGAAGAGCACGAACAGCAGCGGCCAGATCCCCAGGGTCCGCGCGTCGCTCACCGCTCGCGAGTGGCTCGCGTTGAGGATCTCGGGCAGTCCGCCGATGTGGGCCAGGACGCCGTACACGATCATCAGCAGGTGCGTGGCGAGGAAGACGAGGAAGATCGGAAGGAGGACCTTGATAGACTCCTTCACCCCCCGCAGGTTGAGGACCATGAGCGCGGCGAGGACGAGGAAGGCCGCCACGAGCTTGTACCCTTGCCAGGCGAGCGGCAGGAAGCTGAAAATCGCGTCGATCCCGGACGCGACCGACACGGTGACGGTCAGGACGTAGTCCACGACCAGCGCGGAGCCCGACACGACGCCGGCTCTCGGGCCGAGCAGCTTGGTCGCCACCACGTAGCCGCCGCCGCCGGTTGGAAACTGCTCGATCACGAGGCTGTAGGCGAAGGAGATGACCCCCACGGTGATCGCCGTCATCAGGGCGAGGTAGAGGGCGAGGTACTCGTGCCCCTGGAGGGCGCGGAACGCCTCGTCGGGGCCGTACGACGACGACGACAGGCCGTCGGCCCCGAGCCCCACCCATGCGAGGAACGCCATGAGGGTGATCTTGCGGAAGACCGACGGGTCGTTGGGATCGCGGGGCCTGCCGATCAGGAACCGCTTCGCGGTGCCGGCGATGCCACTCCTGCCGGTGAGGGGATCGCTCGCGGCGGGCAGGCCGGCCTCGCCGAGCGGACCGCGCTCGGTCGCCGCGCCCGTCTCTTCGGAAGCGGAATCCTCCCCCGGCCGCCGCGCCATGCAGCATCCTCCCGAAAGCTTCGCACCGAGGATGCGCTTCCGGCCGATTCCGGAAGAGATCCCCTTCGACGCCTACGGGGTTAGCTGACGGGCTCGGGCCGAAGAGATTGCCCTACGCCTTGCGGCGATTCGCCCCGGGTGTTGGTTCCCCCGCTCCCGCCCCCGGCGGGACTCGGCGATCACGCCGCACAAGGTACTCCACCGCGGGAGGTCCTGCCATCGGGCGCTCGCAACCGGCCGGCGCTCTTCTAGCCTGAAGGAGGAGCGTCTCCAACGACTCCCATCACGAAATCCAGATTCACCCGCGCGACCAGGCAGTCCCGCCGGGCGCGTGCCAGGTTGCCGCGGGCCATCGTCAGGTTGAACTGCGCGTCCTCGACGTCGAGGCGCGTCTTCACCCCGAGCTCGAACCCCTTCTCCGCCATGGAAAGCAGGCGCTCCGCCTGGCCGGCCGTCCCGGCGAGCGCCTCCACGATCTGCCCCGCCTCGCGCAGGGAGTCCAGGGCGGTTCGGACCTCGAGCGCCACCGAGTCCCGCATCTTTTCGATCTCGATCTCGAGCACCGTCAGGTCGCTTCGCGACTGCCGGACCTGGCCGCGCGTCCGCCCGCCGTCGAAAAACGGGAAGGTCATGAAGATCCCCGCGTTCCAGACCTTGCCGCTCGCGCTGACGTCGGGAAGGACGTACTGCTTCCGCCCCCAGGCGCCGCGGAAATCGAGTCGCGGCTTGTCTCCCGTCTTCGCGATGGCCAGAAGCGCCTTCTGCGCGGTGACACGATGGACCAGGTCGTGCAGATCGGGGCGATGCTCGAGGGCAAGGGCCAGGGCGGCGGCGTGCGACGGGACGGATGCGGGCGCGGTATCGAGCGTCCCCGCCGCGTCCACCTCTTCCTCGACCGCCAGGACGAAGCGCATCCGATCGCGAGCGACACGGATGGCGCTCTCCGTACGGATGGTATCGGGACGCGCGTTCTCCACGGCGACCTCGGCGGCCAGCACGTCGTAGTCCGTGGCGGTCCCGAGGGCAAGCTTGCGGCGGGCCTCGTCCAGGTGGCGCGTCTTCTGCTCCAGGTTCTTTCGCGCGACGGCGTCCAGGTCCTTCGCCAGCAGGACGTCGTAGAACGCGGCGGAGGCGTCGCGCTGCGCGGTGTGGCGCGCCTGGCGGATCTGGTCGTCGGAGATCTCGAAGCCGACCTTGGCGGCGCGGATCGCGGATCCCACCTTCCCCCAGGTGTAGAGCGGCTGGCTGATCTTCAAGTCCACCGACCGGACGTCCTGCTGCGAGGGGAACATCTGCGCGATGTCCGCGCCGAGTTCCGCCGCGAACAACGCCCGCTGGCTCTCGTCGTGAAGGCGCTCCCCGCCGACACCGAGCGTCAACTGCGGAAACGCCGCGGCGAGCTCCTCGACGTACCTTCCCTCGATCCAGTTCCTGCTCTCCCTGGCTTTCCGGACGTCGCGGTTCCGTTCGAGCGCGATCGCTACGGTCTCGTCCAGCGTGAGCGCCCTCCGCCCGGCCTCCGCCGCATCGGTTCGGCCCGCGAGCGCCGTGGCCAGGACGAGCGCCGCGGCCGTCGCGGCCTTGCGGCGCCACTTCCCCTTCATCCACGCGCCCAGGTCGTCGAGCACGGTGTAAACCACCGGCACCACCAGGAGCGTGAGGAGCGTCGAGGTGATGAGGCCACCGACGACCGCGCGGGCCATCGGGGCGCGCCACTCGGCCCCCGCCCCGATTCCGAGCGCCAGCGGCATCATGCCGAAGATCATGGCGAGGGTCGTCATCATGATCGGCCGGAGCCGGGTGCGGCCCGCCGTCACCACCGCCTCGCGGCGGCTCATCCCCCGCTTCTGCAGCACCTTCGCGAAGTCGACGAGGAGGATGGCGTTCTTCGTGACGAGCCCCATGAGCATGATGAGGCCGATCAGCGACATGATGTTCACGGTGTCCCCGGTCAGGACGAGCATGCCGGCCATCCCCACGATGGAAAGCGGCAGCGCGAGCATGATCGCCAACGGATCCATGAACGACTCGAACTGGGCCGCCAGGATCAGGTAGACGAAGACGACGGCCAGCAGCAGCGCCTCGGCCAGGTAGCCGAACGATTCGACCATCATCTCGGTGTCGCCCGCCATGGCGATGCGGTAGCCCGGCACCATCTCGACGCGCCCTGCGGCTTTCAGCGCCTCGCTCGCGGCGGTCCCGAGCGGCAGCCCGTCGAGGTTGGCGCCGATCACCGCCTGCCGGGCGAGGTCGCGCCGGTCGATCTCGGACGCGGACGCCGTTCGCTCCGCCGTGACGAGGTCGCCGATCGGCATCAGCGACGACGGCCCTCCCGGGACCGGGACGGCGATCCTCAGATCGCCCACCTGCGAGAGGTCCTGCCGGAGCGCCCGCGGCAGGCGGACCCGCACGTCGACCGCCTCGCCTTCCTCGTCCTCGTAGGTCGAGACCGCCTGCCCGCCGACCAGAACGCCGAGCGTCCGCGACAGGTCCTCGGTTCGAAGCCCCGCCTCGGCCGCGCGCGCGCGGTTCACCGCAAGCCGGTACTCGGGCAGGTCCTGCTCCATGGATGCGTCGAGGTCGACGATACCGGGGATCTTGGACATTTCCCTCTTGACGGCACCGGCGTATTCCTTGAGCTTCGAGATCTCGTCGCCTCGGATGAGCAACTGGAGCGGCCGCTGCATCTGGTCCGGGTCGTCCTCGATCGACAGTTGCACTCCCGGGATCCGCTCGAGACGGGACCGGGCGTCGGTCACGATCTTCGCCTGCGACCGGGTTCTTTCGGCGCGGTCCTTGAGCTTCACGAAAACGAGGCCGTCCCGGACCGTGTCCGAGTCTCCCGCGGCGATGGTGCCGTACGTGTGTTCGATCTCGGGAAAGCCGCGGAGCCCCTCGAGGATCGCCGACAGCCTCCCCTTGGTCTCCTCGATGGAAGCGCCGGGGGCGGTCTTGAAGCGGACGTTGAACTCCCCCCGGTCGAACGTCGACATGAACTCCGACTCGAGCGTGCCGAAGAGAGCTAGTCCCGCCACGAACGCGAGCGCGGCAGCCCCCACCACCGTCTTCCGGTGATCGAGCGCCCAGCCGATGGCGGTCCGGTACCGGTCGGCGGTCCGGTCGAAGGCGTCGTTGAACCGCTCCAGGAGCCGCGCCAGCGGGAGCCGCCTCCCCTTCCGCCCGACGGCCGGATCGAACCAGCGCGACGAGAGCATCGGGTCGAGGGTGAACGAGACGAAGAGCGACACCAGCACGGCGAACGTCACCGTGATGCCGAACTGAAAGAAGAAACGTCCGATGACCCCCTTCATGAACGCCACCGGCACGAACACCGCCACGATGGAAAGGGTCGTGGCGAGCACCGCGAGGCCTATCTCGGAAGTCCCCTCCCGGGCCGCCTCGAAGTGGTCCTCGCCGTGCTCGAGGTGCCGCACGATGTTCTCCCGCACGACGATGGCATCGTCGATCAGGAGACCGATGGCGAGCGACAGCGCCATGAGGGTCATCGTGTTCATCGTCATGCCGAAGAAGTACATCGCGATGAACGACGAGATCACCGAGATCGGGAGCGTCAGGCCGGTGATCACCGTGGACCGCCAGGAGTTCAGGAAGCAGAACACGATGAGCACGGTGAGGAAGCCGCCGATCAGGAGGGTGGTCTGCACGTCGTCGACCGACTCGCGGATGAAGATCGAGCTGTCCCGCACCACGGCGATCTCGGTGCCGGCCGGCATCTCCTCGCGGAGCTTCAGGAGGGTCCGCTTGACCTCGTCCGCCACCTTGACGGTGTTCGCCTTGCTCTGCTTCAGGACGTTCGAGCGCCACGGCCGGTACGCCGTTGATCAGCGCCAGCGAGCGCTCCTCCTCGACACCGTCCACGACCCGCGCGACCTCGCCCAGCGTCACCGGGTGCCCCCCGCGCACGCCGATGACCATGCTCTCGAAGCCGGACACCTCCCCCGGCTTGCCTGAGAGGCGCAGCGGCGTCTCGGAAGCGCCGCGATTCAGACGTCCCAGCGGGGTGTTGACGTTCTCGGAGCGAAGCCCCGCGACGACCTCGTCCACGCCCATCCCGAGCGCCTCGATCCGGACCGGATCCACTTCGACGCCGACCTCCCGCCGCGACGAGCCCACCAGCTTCACCTTGCCGATCCCCGAGATGTTCTCGAGGCGCCGCTTGATCTTCCGCTCGGCGAGGGTGGTCAGCTCGCGGGGGAAAGCCGGTCGGAGCGCACCGCGAGGGAGATGATCGGGAAGGCGCCGAAGTCCAGCTTCTGGATCACCGGCTCCTTCATCGACTCCGGCAGGTCGTTGCGGACCGCGTTGATCTTCGCCCGAGCTTCCTGCGAGGCCTCGTTGATCTTGATCTCCAGCTCGAACTCCACGACGACGCTCGACAGCCCCTCGCGCGAGACCGACGAGACGTGCTTGACTCCCGAGATCGGGTTGACCGCTTCCTCGAGCTTCCGGGTCACCTCGCGCTCGACCGCCTCGGGCGAGGCGCCGGGGTACTCGGTGACGATGGAGAGCACGGGGATCTCGACGTCCGGCATCATGTCGATCGCCAGACGCCGGTACGAGAACAGGCCGAGGGTGACGAGGGCCAGCATCAGGACGGTCGCGAACACCGGCCTCTTGATGGACAGGTTGGAGAGAAACACGGATCAGGCCCCCCGCGTCCCGGCCACCGCCACGCGGTCGCCGTCCCGCAGATTGAAGGCTCCGCGGGTCACGACCCGATCTCCGGCGGCGAGCCCCGAGGCGATCTCGACGGCGTCGCCCACGACGGCGCCGGTGGTGACCGTCCGGCGCCGGGCCACGTCGCCGTCGAGCACGAACACTTCCGCCTTGCGGGCCTCGACGTCCCACGAGAGAAGCGCGGCGCGCGGCACCTGGACGACGCCGGCGCGCGCCCCGGTCAGAATGCGCCCCTTCACGAAGAGGCCCGCCTTCAGCTCGCCGGTCGGGTTCGCCACCTCGGCCATCACGCGAACCGCGCGGCTGCCCGCCTCGGCGGAGGGATTGATGTAGGCCACGGTTCCCTCGAACGCCCGCCCGGGCACCGCGTCCGTCTCGAAGGTGAGCCGCTGCCCCGGCCGGACCGCATGGATCCGTCCCGACGGGACGGTGACCGTGAGGTCGAACAAGCGGTTGTCCACGACGTGGAACAGCGGGGCCTTGTCCGCGAAATCGCCCACGCTGACGTCGCGCGAGGCGACGATGCCGTCCATCGGCGCGCGGATCACCGCCTTGGCGAGGCGGGTTTCGGCGGTCTCCACCTGGGCCCGCGCAATTTCGGCGGTGGGGCGCGCGGCGTCGCGTGCCGACTGGACGTCGTCGAGCCCCTGCTGGGTCATCAGGCCGGCTTCCTTGAGTCGCAGCGCCCGCTCGTGCTCGCGGTCCGCGCGCCGCGCCTCGGATTCCGCCCTGCGGGCCGAGCCCCTCGCCGCATCGACCGCCGCTTGCAGCTCGCGCGTGTCCAGCCTCGCGAGAGGAGTCCCCTTCTTCACGGGGACCCATTCGCTTACGTAGACCTCGGCGACGGAGCCGGGGTACTCGGCGTGCACCTGCGCCTCGAACTTCGGGGCAAGCGTGCCTACCACGTCCACGAGCTCCTCGAGCGTGCCCGATGCGGCCGCCTCGGCTTCCACCGCCACGGGAGGCCGTGCTCCGGTCTCGTGGTTCGCCTTCGAGGAGCAACTCATCGCGACGGCGGCCGCCGCGACCCAGAGCGCGGTTCCCGCAAACTTCATTCTCGTCGTCATCGTCCGTCCTTCCCCTTCATGCCTCGCAACACCACGTCGAGGGTCCTGTCGAACCCCGCCGGCCCCACCGCCATCTTCGAGTGGGCCAGATCGCGATCGATGCACTCGTTGCACACCCCCAGGACCGCCCGTGCCATCGACGGCGCGTGGCCGCTGAACTCCCCCGTGCGGACCCCCTGGCGGATGAGCTTCAGCACGCTGTCGTCGAGCCGGAACAGCGCCTTGTCGAAATCGAAGAAGGGCGCCCCCTGGGGAGGCCCGTAGTAGACCGCGTGCATCATCCGGATCGCGTCCGTGTGCTTCCTGAAGATCCCGTAGACCTCCCCGCACAGCCGGCGGAGGCGCAGCGTCGCGCTCCCGTGCAACCGCTGCACGGCCGCGAGCTGTTCCTCGAAGTCGCCGAGCGCCGCGTCCAGGATCGCCTTGTACACCCCTTCCTTGTTGCCGAAGTGGTAGTACAGGACCGGCTTGGTCACGCCGGCCCTCTCGACGATCTCGCGAACCGTTGCCGACGCGTACCCTTTCCGCGCGAACACCTCGGCCGCCGCCGCGTGAAGCTTCTCCTTGACCTTCCCCTCGACCGCCACTGCCGGTGCCGCCGCTCGCTGGCTCATCTCGATCCCTCGCCGTTCCCGGTCCGCGGCGCCGCGCCGTGGACCGTACCTACCTACCGGTAGGTATAGCAAGCGTCCGGCGAAGCGTCAAGGTCCGCTCGAAGCGCAACGCGGCGACCGCCGCGGCGCGAGGGGAGGCGTACCCCATCCAGGCCGCCACGTCGCGGAGCCTGTGGCCGCCTGCCTGCCGGGCCGCGTGGACGAGGGCTCCGCGCGCCAAGGCCGCCGTCGCGCTCCTTCCGTGCTGCCGGGAGCGCAGTTTCTCGATCGATAGGTCGAACGCCTCGGCCACCTCCCGCGCGAGGACGGCGAGCGGCGGAGCAGGAGCGACGCCGCGCGACGGCGCTCCGTCCGAGTCCGGTCGCGGCAGGAGGAACGGATCCACCCGCCAGGCGAGATCCTCGGCAAGCGAGCCCTCGCGGAACAGCGCGCCCCACCGGGGGCGCCCGTCCGCGTCCCGGGTGCCGGGGTCCATGCCGGCCTCGACGTAGGCGCGGTACCGGTGCCGCGCTCCGATCGAGCCGAAGTGGGCGAGCACGGCGTCCGTGCGCAGCCACTCCGGCGCCGAGGCGTCTCCCAGGTAGCCGCGATAACTCGAGTGGGGCCAGTCCGCCGGCCGCCAGGCCAGTCCGGCCTCGAATGGATTCAAGTGGACGTAGCGGCTCACCTCCGCGAGGTGCCGTCCGAGCCGGACCGGGAGCAGCCGCGGCCTCGCCGCGAAAGGGGAAACGGTGCCGGCGCCGAGGCGCGCGGCCCAGTTCCGCTCGAAGCGCTCGATCGATGCGGCCAGCGACTCCGCCGAGGCGCGAACCAGGAGGTGGTAGTGCCGCTCCAGGAGACAGTAGGCGTGGACCTCCAGAGCCGACGCTTCGATCGTCGCCGCGACGAGATCGAGGAACGGTCCGCCGTCCCCGCAAACGGATAGCAACGTGGCCGATGATTCGGCGCGGTTCATGGCGTGAAACCAGACCGCGCTCGCGGCGACTCGCGAAGGATGGGGCATGTACCCGCGGCCGGTGCGGCACCGGGCGGAGGCGCGGACCGCCGGCCATGCTAGCTCGTTTCGGCGCCCTCACTCCCAGGAGGGTTGCAGCCTCGAAACAGAAAATGGGGACATTCCGGCAGGGCCGCTGCAAGGCGTTTCCGATTCAAAGCGGCGGAACGGCCGAGGGGGCGCCCGCGAATCCTGCCGGCCTGGCCGCCACCCACGAGCGATAGAAGAATAAGCGGAATGTCCCCCTTTGTCGCGAGGCGAATACCCGGCAGAAAGCCTCGTCGACTCCCTTGACAAATCCCGGCCGACCCCTAAACTAGTGTCAGGTTCTGGTCGGCATCCTCTCGTACAGAAACGAAAGTATGACGTGCCGAAGCCGATGACGTGCTGGAGCACGCGTGTCCGACCCGTCGGATCGGGTCGGCGGCCAGAATCCGAGAACGGCGCCATGGGAGCGCCAGGAGTTCGAGAATGGGTACCAGACTCTACGTCGGCAACCTCCCTTTCAGCGCGGATGAGAACCAGATCCGCGACCTCTTCGCCCAGGGCGGCCGTACGGTCAGCGAGGTCAAGCTCGTGACCGACCGCGACACCGGGCGCCCGCGCGGCTTCGGCTTCGTGGAGATGGGCAGCAACGAGGACGCCGACAGCGCGATCCGCGACCTCAACGGCGCCGATTTCGGCGGCCGCGCCCTGACCGTGAACGAGGCGCGTGAGCGCACCGGCGGTGGCGGCGGCGGTGGTGGTTTCGGTGGCGGCGGCGGCGGTGGCCGCGGCCGTGGCGGTGGCGGTGGCGGCGGCAACCGTCGCTACTAGTTCCCGCGACATTCGAGCGAGTTTGCTCGAGGGGCACCTCTTCGGAGGTGCCCTTCTTTTTTGGCTCTTCGGCGGAATCCGTGGGTAGCCTGGCGTCCGGCGGGGGCTCCGGACGCCGGTACCTGTCTGCTCCGAACCCCCCGCGAGAAGACCGATGCCTCCCGTTTCCAACTCTGGACGGCGCAATACGCGTCCTTGACCTCCGCCCGCGGCGGGGCCTAGACTCTGGGCCGGGGATGGGTGGCGGCGCGAGGGGTGTAGCGGCCGCGCGGGCGGCCCGGAAAGGGGGAAAGGGTGCGCATCCTTGCTCTGGTGAATCAGAAGGGGGGCTGCGGAAAGACCACCACCTCGATCCAGCTCGCGTCGTGCCTTGCGAGCGCTGGGCACCGCACCGTGCTGATCGACCTCGACCCCCAGGGACATTCGACGCTCGGCCTCGGCGTGGCGGCTCCCGCGCGCGAGCGCTCGCTGTCGTTCGTCCTGTCGCGGTCGGGCCTCCAGGAGGACGCGGTCCCGATCACCGAGATTCTCGTCGAGGTCGCCGAGAATCTCTTTCTTGCCCCTTCGGGCGCCGAGCTGGCCGAACTCGAGCCGGAACTCCAGCGGGTCCCGGGCGGCGAGGAACGGCTCGCCGAGCACCTCGCGGCCCTCTCGGAAAGCGCGGATCGGGTCGTCATCGACGGACCGCCGTCGCTCGGCCTGCTGACGCTCAACGCCCTCATGGCGGCCCACGAGGTGATCGTCCCCGTCGAACCCAGCGTCTACTCGATGCAGGGTCTCGTCCGCATGATCGAGCTGGTCGACCTGCTGGCGAAACGCAAGCACCACCGCGCGGGCGTCCGGGTCCTGGTGAACGCCTACGACGGGCGGTCGAACTTCGCCCGGCAGACCCTCGAGGAAATCCGCAGAACTTTCCCCGAGAGGGTTCTCGAGACGGTGATCCGCCAGAGCGTGCGCGTCCGGGAAGCCGCGGCCCGCGGCGTTTCCCTCGACCGGCACGCCCCGCAGGCGCCGATCGTCGAGGACTACCGCTCCCTCGCGGCGGAGCTGGAACGTTCCTTCCCCGCCGCCGCGGAAGCCCCGCTCAAGGTGCCGTCGCAGGGGCTCCTCCTGACGCCGGAGGGCCTCTACTTGTCCCGGCACGACGTTGCGGCGGAAGACGTTCTCCTGGCGGGGGATTTCAACGACTGGGTCCCCGACGCGGGCGTGCTCCTCGACCAGCGTGAGGACGGGAGCTGGACGAAGTTCCTTCCGCTCAAGCCGGGACGCTACGAATACAAGCTCGTGGTGTGCGGCCGCTGGATCGCGGATCCTCTCAATCCGAATCAGGTCGTGAATGAAGTGGGCACCCGGAACTCGGTGCTGGAAGTCTGAGTTTGCGCTCCCCCGCGGAAGAGTCCGAGGGCGACGGCCACCCACTCGCCGGCGTTCTCGACCGGCTCATGAGCAGGGAGCGTGGCGCGAGCGCGTCGGCTGCTCGCGCAGCGGCGGTCTCGTTCGCGCCTCCCGCGGAGCCCCGGGTCGAGCCCGCGGTCCATCGCATGCTGGTCGTCGCCGGCCTCGGCCCCACCGGGGGAGGCGAAGCGCTGCAGGCACTCGCGCGCTGGGGATCGCAGGCCGGTCTCAAGGTCGCCGCGGTGGATTTCGGACCGACCCCCGAGGTGGCATCCCTCGGTCGCTCGCGAACGGCAAGCGGCGCCGCGTCGTTTTCGGTCCCGCTCGCCTCGATCCCGTGCGGACTCGATGGGCTCCGGCGCGACGACGCGGGAGGCCTGCCCGCGGTGACGGAGCGACTCCGCTGTCTGGAAGCTCCGGCCAATTTGCTCCTCGTCCGGATTCCGGCCTCGGATCTGCAGGCCCTCTCGAGGGGCGCGTTTCTCGCGGGCAGCCTGATCGTTCCTCTCGACGGAGGGGACGGGGCCGTGCACGCGGCGTTCTGCCTCTCCCGCGAGATCGCCGAGAGTTTTCCCGGGGTCTCGCTCGTGCCGTATGCGTCGGCTCCCTCGGCGACGGACCTCTACCGGTCGATGATCCTGGACTTCCTCGGAATCTCCGTGAGTCCGTTCGAGGCCGAAGTGTTCTCGGACGGCGAGTTCTTGCGATCGCTGGCGCCGTCCCCCGCGGGCGGTTACCTCGCGGCGCTTCTCGCCGCCGATCCGCCCGCGGCGTCCGCTCGCCGCCTGCTCGAGATGGGAACGCTCGAGATCTGAGCGCTCTTCCGCGCGGCCCATCGTTTCCACTCCATGAACACGAAACCCCCGCGGGGCGGCGCCTCGCGGGGGTTCACGACGATCGATCGTGCCGGGGTCAGAACTTGATCAGGACGCCACCGAACGCCGCCACGTTCGTCGCGTCGCCACCATCGTTCGCGCCCATCAGCTGTTCATACTGAACACCGAAGTTGAAGCCGGCGTTCGACCACGGATAGACCTTCACGCCGCCCTGGATCCCATAGCTCATGTCGATTGAGTCGCCCATGTCGCCGCCGTACGTCGTGGCGAGGACACCCAGGTAGGGATTCATCGTCTCGCCGGCCTTGAAGTTGTAGTGGTAGAACGCGCTGATCGTGTTCGAGTCGCTGCTGTCGCCACCGCCGTAGTCCTGCTTCTGATAGGCGAACTGTAGACCGACCTCGTTGCCGTCGGTGATGAGATACCCCATCGCGCCCGCGAACTGCGACAGGGTGATGTCGTCGCCCTCGTCGGGGCTGATCTTCGCATACGAGAAGTTGAAGTTCATTTCCTTGTCACCCTTCTTCAGGGTGTCCGCGTAAGCCGCCATCCCCCCAACCATCGCCAGGACCGTCAGCATGACGAGTACTTTCCGCATTGCTCTCTCCTTCCCTCTATGGCGAACCTCAGCCTCGCGGTTCCGGTCGATTCGCCGTGTTTCATGTCCTTACCTGCGAACAAATCCCTCCGTCGCTCCTTCTGATTAGCAAGAGTTCTGCCCACGAAGGATCCGAAACGATGCGAGCCAGCAACATATTGTGGTTCAATGAGTTGCGACGACTGTCCGCTCGAGTTCGCACGCTGGATTCGACGAAATCCGGGCAAAAACATCCAATATCGGGAACGCTCTACGATTCTTTGAATTTCGATGAATCGGCCGCACGCGCAACCGATCGAAAGACGAGACCGAACGACTTGGGCGCTGACCCGTCGATGGGGCTCAGACCCGACGCGCGCGAGCGCGTCCTGGCAACGCCGCGGCGAGCCCCCAGACGCGGCGCATTCTGAGCTCGAGCTTGCCGAACACGAAATTGTCGACGATGAGGCCGAGCGCGATGATCACGAGCATCACGGCCATCACCTGGGCGATGTCGTTCAGCTCGCGTCCGACCATGAGAAGCTGGCCCAGCCCGAGGCTGACGAAGAGAAGCTCCGCCGCCATCAGCGATCGCCAGGCGAACGACCACCCGAGCTTCGCGCCGGTCAGCACCGCCGGAAGCGCCGCGGGTAGGATCACGCCGAGCAGCAGCCTCCACCCTCGCGCACCGAGATTGCGCCCCGCCCGCACGTAGATCGGAGGGATGTTCTTGACGCCGTCGCTCGTGTGGATGGCGATCGCCAGGACCGCCCCCATGATCACCACGAACTGGATCGCCTTCTCGTTCAGCCCGAACCAGATGATCGCGAGGGGAAGCCAGCAGATCGAGGGAAGGGTCTGCAGCCCGAGCAGCACCGAGCCGACCGTGTCGTCCACCCACGCCACGCGGCCGAGCACCATGCCGAGCACGGTGCCGAATACGAGGGAGATCGAGTACCCGAGCAGGAGCCTCTTGAGACTGATGAAGATGCCGATCAGAAACGTGCCGTCGGCGAAACCGCCCCAGAGCGACTCGGCGACCTGAACGGGTCCCGGCAGGAGGAACGACGGCCAGGGTCCCCACAGGTGCGCGGCCTGCCAGCCGGCGAGCACCGCCAGGAAGAAGAGAGCCCGGCTAGCGTTCCTTTGCACGTCGCCGCTCCTCGTCGAGCACGGCCTCGATCTCATCCCGCAGATCCTCGCGGACCTGCGCGGCGAGGCGACCCACGTCCGGGTCCTCGATCTGCCGCGGTCTCGGGATGTCCACCTGGAATTCCCGCTTGATGCGCCCCGGGCGGCGGGTCATGGTGATGATCCGGTCGGCAAGGCAGGCGGCCTCGCGGACGTTGTGAGTGACGAACAGGATCGTCTTCCGGGTCCGGCTCCAGATCTCCTGGAGCTCCTGGTGGAGCATGTCGCGGGTCTGCGCGTCGAGCGCCGCGAACGGCTCGTCCATCAGGAGCATGACCGGATCCATGGCGAGGGCGCGAGCGAGCGCGACCCGCTGCTTCATCCCGCCCGACAGCTCGTGGATGTAGGAGCCCTGGAACCCGGAGAGGTGGACCATCCGGAGATAGTGGATGGCCGAACGCCGCCGCTCCTTGCCACGCACGCCGCGAAGACGGAGCCCGAATTCCACGTTGCCGAGAACGGTCATCCAGGGGAAGAGGCCGAGGTCCTGGAACAGGACGATCCGGTCGGGCCCGGGCCCGCGGATCGCCTTCCCGTCGAAGCGGACTTCTCCGACCTCGGGCTCCTCGAGACCGGCGACGATGTTGAGCAGAGTCGTCTTGCCGCAACCGCTCGGGCCGACGACGCAAACGAACTCCCCCTCGCGGATGTCGATGTCGATCGGCCCGAGGGCGCCGACCGACCCGAGCCGGCTGAGGAAGGTCTTCTCGACCCCACGAACCGTGAGCTTCGGACCCTGTGCGGCGGCGACGGGCTCGGCCACGATCATGCTCTCAGCGCAACGGCGGCCGGCCCATCGACCTGCGGGCCTCGTTGAGGATCTTCAGATCGTAGATCCCCGACAGGCGCGGCTTGTCCTTGCCGAGGAACCCCAGCGCGAAGGCGTCGTCGGCGGATTTCATCAGCGAGCCGCTGATCGGGTCGTCGGTCAACTCGAGCCGCGCGAACGCCGAGACCAGGATCGACTCGGGGAGCGACTTGCCGGTCTCCTTCTTGATCTCCACGTTGATCTGCTTCATCGCGTCCTGCCGGTTGGCGTTGATCCAGTCGGTGATGAGGATGTGCTCCTCGATCCAGGCCTTGACGAGGTCGGGGTGCGCGTCCAGGAACTTCTTCGCGACGATCAGATGGGTCGTCACGTACCGGCGGTCCGGCCAGAGGTCCCCCTCGTCGAGGAACACCTTGCCCCCCCCCTCCTGCACGAGGCGCGACACCCACGGCTCCGGAGTCCATGCCGCGTCCATTTCCTTCTTCTGGAAGAGCGTGAGCTGGTCCGGGTTCGCGAGGGGCTGGACTCGCACCGTCCCCCCCCGTTCCATCCAGTCCATGCCGTTCTTCAGGAGCCAGGCGCGGGCAGCCACGTCCTGCGTGTTGCCGAGCTGGGGGGTCGCGATGGTCCGGCCGTTGAAGTCCTCGGGCTTGGTGATCGGGAGGTCCGCGCGGATCACGAGCGCCGCGCCGCCGGAGCAGCCTCCGCAGACGATCCGGAGCGCGGTGCCGTTCGATTTCACGTACCCGTTGATCGCGGGATTCGGGCCGATGTAGGTGATGTCCAGCTCGCCGGCGAACATCGCCTCGATCGCCGACGGTCCCGCGTTGAAGATCTTCCAGTCGATGGTCGCCTTGTCGCCGAGCGCCTGCTGGAAGCGGCCGGTCGCCTGTCCCAGAATCCCCTGGGCGTGCGTGATGTTCGGGAAGTGACCGGCGCGGACGACGACCTTCTCGTTGGAAACGGGGGGCGCGCACGAAAGCGCGGCGGCGAGTCCTGCCACGAGGATCACCGCCATCGTCATCCGGATCGGGAACGCCATGAAGCTTCGCATCGTCCCCTCTCTCGCCCGCCGGGCCCTGTGCGGATACGGCGGACCGGCATGATGTCAAGCCTGGCCGGGTATCTTCTTGTAATCTACACTACTCTCATAGGAAAACTTTGGTCTTCGTCAAGGAGTTTTTTAAATACCTTCGCCGCTTTCGGGTCCGCGCGCGTAAGGAGATGGATTCTCCGGCCTATCTCAGATCACCCGACGGTAATCCTCGAAGCCGTACCCCCAGACCGGCTCCCCGCAGAAGCGAGCCCCCTCGGGACACCAGGGGGTGGTGCCTGCCTCCTTGCGGACCCCGCACGGCGGCAGGAGGCGCCGGCCAAGGCGCGGGTGGATCGCCAGCACCTGTCGCGCCTCGTCCACCGACGCGCGCCAGATCTCCTCTTGCGCCAGGTAGCACAGCCTCATCACGTGCTTGTGCCGGAGATTGAGAAGATCGGTCGACTCGGTGTAGCGCACGGCGACGGCGTTCGGCAGGAGATATTGCGCGAACTCGTCCGGGACGCCGAGCCTGAGGAGCCGCCCGATCCTCGCCCAGATCCTCGCCATCATCTCGGCGTAGCGGCTCTCGACCGCCGGGTCCTGGCGGACCAGTTCCGGCGTGATGAAGTCGGGATCGCCGGTCGCGTGAGCGGCCAGGATCGGACGGCTCGCGGGCGTCATCCGGTGGCGCTGGTCCTGGGAGTCGGCGGTGTGGGAGAGCTTCTGGCGGAACGTGTACGCGGGGTGGTGCAGGGTCCGGGTCAGCCGGTCGAGCGTGGTCAGGTTGAGCGCCTCGCCGAGGACCGGGTTACGCGAAGGCGACACGGCGAGTTCGATCGCCTCGTCGTCGGAGAGCGCCGACGACGGCACGCCGAGCACCTCGCGTACCGCCCGGGCGACATCCTCCTCGCCTCGGCCCTTCCAGTCCACGAGACGCGACACGCGCCCCTCGAGCGACGCGTCGAACTCCGCGAGGAACTCCCGCCGGTGGGAGACGCCGGCGAGATCGGGACGCAACGCGAAGAAACGAGCTTCCGGGGTCTCCTCGACCGGAATCGGGTCTTCGAGGAGGGTCCCGTACGAGGGGTCGGCCTCGAGGAGCGCCTCGATCATCTTGCCGACGACGAGCCGCTGCTCGTAGGGGACGTCCGGCTGGCCGCACATCCGCCAGTACCGGAGAAGAGTGAGGGCCGAGACGGTGTGGTAGAGGTAGGCAAAGGTCGCCACGGGGAGGACGTAGCGGGCGATCTCCTGGACCTTCTTCTCGATCTCTCTCCCGTAGAGGTTGCGCTTCGACGCGCGCGCCGGGAAACGGGCGTCGTAGGCGGCCGCGGCGAGCGGTCCGAGCCGGTCGATCAGCTCGCGGTAGAAGGCGAACTGCTCTTCCAGCGCCTCGCGGTAGACGGAGAGCGCCTCCCCCCCGAGCGGCGGCACGAAGCAGGCGTCCGGCTTGACCTCGACGTAGCGCTGCGAGACCTGCTCGGAGTTGTAGAACGGGTGCGCGTGGAGGAACGACCAGAGGAACTGCCGGGAGACGTTCTCGAGCGAGAACTGGAAGTGCGCGTGCTCGATCGTGGTGTGGTGGCCGGCGGCATGGAGTTCCCGCGCGAGCCCCTCCCCTCCCGGCTTCAGGTCCTCGTCCCGCACGACCCCCTTCGACGAGTAGCAGGTGCGCGCCGCGGTCAGGATCGTCGAGAACGGCGCCTCGAAGCGCCGGGTGATCCGGACTCGGGGCGCGGCGGACCGTTCGTGCGGGGGGACGATCGCGGGCTCTGTCATCGGGAACGACCTCGGCGCGGATTCTACCAGCGGGGGACCGCGGCCGCCGAAATCAGCGGACCGCGGCGGGCTTGGGAGCCGGTGCGGCCGTCTTCGCCCCCTGGCCGGACGGTTTCTGCGGCTCCTTCGCACCGGGCTTTCCCGGCTTCGCCGGCTCCGCGGCCTCCGGCTCCAGTTCTCCTCGCCACAGTTTCCGGACGCGCTCGATCCCCTTCCGGTAGCGCGCGGCGAGATCGGAAGGGGCGGTCACGTTGATCAGATCCGCCACCGCCGACACGTAAGGCGCGATTTTCGACTGCTCGAGCAGCGTCATTCCGCGGGGGAGGTAGGCCGCGAGCGGCAGCACGACGAGCGCCCCGGCGAGGGCCGCCGCCGCGAGGCCGAGAGCGGCTCCGGCCAGGCGGTCCGCCCACCCGAGCATCGAGGCCTTCACGAGATTTCTGAGCATCCAGCCCAGGAGCCCCCCGAGCAGCATGACCCCCAGGAAGATCAGGGCGTACGCGACGAGGCGGAGCACCTCCATCGAGAACCGGAGCACGGTCATGTGCTCCGCGAGCCCCTGGTGATAACGGCTCGCGAGCACGAACGCCACGATCAGGGCCGCGGTCGTGACGAGGAGCCGGACGAACCCCTTGGCCAGGCCGATCAGGACCAGCACTCCCGCCACCACCACGAGAAGGATGTCCAGCACGTTCATGGGTCTCCCTCTCCGGCATTATAGGGGGACCCGGCCCCTCTTGCGCACCCCGGCCGAAGTGCGCTCTACTATCGTATCCGGCACGCGCCAAAGGCTTTCCAGCGTCTTCAGAGGAGTCCCAATGTCGCGAATCAAACCATTTCGGGCCTACCGGCCCAGGCCGGAGCACGCTCGCGAGATCGCGAGCTTCCCCTACGACGTGATCTCCTCGGACGAGGCTCGCGCGCTGGCCGAGGGCAACCCTCTTTCGTTCCTTCACGTGGGCAAGCCCGAGATCGACCTCGACCCGTCGATTCCGCTTCACGACGATCGCGTCTACGCGAAGGCGGTCGAGAACCTGCGCCGCCTCGTCGACACCGGAGAGCTCGTTCGCGACGACGCCCCCTGCTTCTACGTCTACCAGCAGCGCATGGGCGATCACGTCCAGGCGGGCCTCGTGGGCGCGTGCAGCGTCGCCGAGTACGAGCGGGACCTGATCAAGAAGCACGAATACACGCGGAAGGACAAGGAAGACGACCGCACGCGGCACGTCACCGAGTGCAACGCGAACGCGGAGCCGGTCTTCCTGACCTACCGCGCCCGCGGGGAGATCGACGCGATCGTCGACCGCGTCCTCGCGCGGAAGGCCGGTGTACGACTTCATCACCGACGACGGCATCGGCCACACGGTCTGGGTCGTGGACGACCCGGCGGAGATCGCCGGCCTCGAGCGACTGTTCGCCTCGGTCGGCGCGCTGTACGTGGCCGACGGCCACCACCGCACCGCCGCCGCGGTCCGGCACGGCCAGCGATGCGCGGGAAGAACCCCCGCCTCCGGCGACGAGCCGTACGAGTCGTTCATGGCGGTGGTCTTTCCGCACGACCAGCTGCAGATCCTGGACTACAACCGGGTGGTGAAGGACCTGAACGGCCTCGCCGTCCGCCGGTTCCTGGAGCGGATCTCGGAGAAGTTCGACGTCGACGCCGGCCGCCGAAGCGCGCCCGCCGAGAGCCGGCACCTTCGGCATGTTCCTGGAAGGCCGGTGGCGACCGGCTCACGGCCAGGCCGGGCACCTACCCCGCGGACGACCCGGTCCACGGGCTCGACGTGTCGATCCTGCAGGACAACCTGCTCGCGCCGGTGCTCGGCATCGCCGATCCGCGGACGGACAAGCGGATCGACTTCGTCGGCGGGATCCGCGGCATGGGCGAGCTGGAGAAGCGGTGCCGGGAGGGGTGCGGCGGTGGCCTTCTCGCGTTCACCCGACGTCGCTCGAGCAGCTGATGGCCGTCGCCGACGCCGGCAAGGTCATGCCGCCCAAGTCCACCTGGTTCGAGCCCAAGCTGCGCAGCGGACTGCTGGTCCGCCTGCTGGACGCATGAAGCCCGGTCGAACCGGGCGCATCCAATACCGGGAGGAATCGCCATGAAGATCCTGATCGCCGACGCGTTCGACGAAACCCTGCCCAGGCGGCTGGCGCCGTTCGGCGAGGTCATCACCGACATGGCGAAGCTCGCCGAGGCGAAGGTCCTGCTCATCCGCTCCAAGACCAAGGCGACGAAGGAGTTCATGGCCGGGCGCCCAAGCTCAAGCTGATCATCCGCGGCGGCGTCGGCCTCGACAACGTCGACCGGGACGACCTGCAAGGCCCGCGGGATCGAGGTGATGAACACCGCCGAGGCCTCGCAGCGTGGCGGTGGCCGAGCTGGCCATGGCCCTCATGCTCGCCATCCCGAACCGGCTCATCGAGGCGCACCATGGCGATGAAGGAAGGCAAGTGGCTCAAGAAGGAGCTGAAGCGCACCGAGCTGTACCAGAAGACCCTGGGACTCGTCGGCGTCGGGCGCATCGGCACCGAGGTGGCCCGGCGCGCGCGCGGCCTTCGGCATGAAGGTGATCGCCTACGATCCGTTCGTCAAGAAGCACGACGTCGCCGAGATGGTCAAGAGCCTCGACGAGCTCTCGCCCAGTCCGACTACATCAGCTTCCACACGCCGCTCACCGACGAGACGCAAGGGCATGATGCAACGCACGCCCTCGCGCAAGATGAAGAACGGCGTGATCATCGTCAACACCGGCCGCGGCAAGTTCATGGTCGAGGACGACCTCGCCGAGGCGCTGAAAGCGGCCAGGTCCGCGCCTACGCCACCGACGTCTGGTACGAGCGATCCGCCGGACCCCGCTGCCCGCTGCTCACCGCCCCGAACGTCCTCATGACGCCGCACATCGGCGCCTCGACCAAGGAGAACCTGCTCCGCATCGGCGACATCGTCGTGGAGATCCTGAGCACCTGGAAGAAGTGACGCCGGCCGTCGAGCCGGACAAGGAGAACGACATGACCCGAGCGATCAACTTCTACGCCGGCCCCGCCGGGCTGCCGCTCCCCGCCCTCGAGCGGGCCCAGGAAGAGCTGCTGGACTTCGCCGGCACCGGCATGTCGGTCATGGAGATCAGCCACCGCGCCAAGGAGTACGACGCGGTCCACAACGAGGCGATCGCCCTCACCAAGGAGCTTCTCGGCCGTCCCGGACAACTACAAGGTCCTGCTTCTCCAGGGCGGCGCGAACCTCCAGTTCGGCATGCTCCCGATGAACCTTCTTCACGGCGGCCGCGTCGCCGACTACATCGTGACCGGCAACTGGGCGAAGAAGGCGTACAAGGAAGCCCTGATCGTCAACAAGGAGGCGGACGAAGCTCGCGGCCTCCACCGAGGCCGAGCAGTTCCGGCGCCTCCCGCGGCAGGACGAGCTCAAGCTCACCCCCGACGCCGCGTACGTGCACTTCACCACCAACAACACCGTGGACGGCACCCAGTGGCACGAGTTCCCCGAGAACGGGGAGCGTCCCGCTCGTCTGCGACATGTCGTCGGACTTCATGTGGCGACCCTTCGACGTGACGCCGTTCGGGCTCATCTACGCCGGCGCGCAGAAGAACCTCGGCCCCTCCGGCGTCACCGTCGTCATCATCCGCGACGACTTCCTGGCGCAGTGCCGCGAGGACCTGACGAGCTACCTGCGGTACAAGATCCACGCGGAGAAGAACAGCCTCTACAACACCCCGCCCTGCTTCGCCATCTACATCCTGCGGAACGTGCTGGCCTACAACAAGTCGATCGGCGGTCTCACCGCCATCGAGAAGAACAACCGGAAGAAGGGCGGGCTGCTCTACGGCTGCATCGACAAGCACCCGGACTTCTATCGCGGCCACGTCTCCGTCAAGGAGCACCGTTCCCTGATGAACGTCGATCTTCCGCCTGCCCAGCGAGGAGCTGGACGCGAAGTTCGTCGCCGAGGCCAAGAAGGCCGGGATGGTCGGGCTCAAGGGCTACCGCGACGTGGGCGGCATCCGCGTGTCGGCCTACAACGCCGTGACCGTGGACAACGTGAAGACGCTGGTGTCGTTCATGGAGGAGTTCGTCCGGGTCAACGGCTGAGGCCCGGCTGAGGCCTCGTCCGTTCCGGGGGGGAGGGGCCGCGGCCCGTCCCCCCGCTCTCGACGGGGCTAGAACGTCAGCGCTCCGACGCCGGCGAGGGCGAGGAGCGTTCCCGCCGCGGCGCGCACGGTGAACCGCTCCCGGCCGCGCGCCACGTCGAGGAACAAGCTGAACAGCGGCGTCGTGGAGAGCAGCACGGCGGCGACGGCCGCGTGGGCGTGAGAGACGCCGAACATCATCAGGAAGATCCCGACGTAGGAGCCGATGAAGGCCGCCGGGACCACGCGGCCGAGCGATGGCGGTGTTCGGGAGAGGTCCGCCGCCCGCGCCAAGCTCCCGTCGAAGAGTCCGAGCAGGACGAGGCCGGCGGCCGCGGCGGCGAGCCTCACGAAGCTGGCGTGAAGCGACGTGAGCGTGCCCATCCCCTCCTTGACCAGCACGATGCCCCCCCCTTGCCCCACCGCCGCGACCACCCCGAATACGATCCCCGCCGTCCGGGCGCGCCCGGCCGCAACCCCCGCCACGCTCCCCCTCTTCGGGGCGACCACGAGGGCCACCCCCGCCAGCGTGAGGACCATCCCCGCGAGACGCGATCCGCGGAGCCCCTCGCCCCGCCAGGCCAGCGCGAAGATCGCGGTGAACACCGGAGCGAGCGTCTGGAGGAGCAGCGCCCGGTACGGGCCGAGCCGCTTGACCGACGCGAACAGCGCCGAGTCCCCCAGGGTGAGCCCGACGAGACCGGAGACCGCGATGAACGCGATGTCGTGCACGGGCGCGGCGCCGAGAACGGCCGCCTGCCCCGACACCAGAACCGTCACCCCCAGCAGCGTGCCGGCGATGGTGCACTTGGCCAGGTTGACGGCGCGCGCGCCGAACGCGTCGATCGGCCCGCGGAACATGGCGACGGTGAACGCCCAGAGAAACGCCGCGAGCAGACAGGAACCCTCTCCGAGCAGGACGCTCCGGTTCACGCGAGCGACTCCCACGCCTCGTCGGGGTCGTCCCCGGTCAGCGCATCCCGCGTCAGCTCGAGCCAGAGAGCGAGCGGAGCCCACGGGCCGAACCTCGCATGGCGGCGCGCGACGGTCCGGCCGGTGACCGCGCGGCCGCCGTGATGGCTGTAGACCGTGCGCCGGAACGAGAAGCCGGGAGGGGCATCGATGCGGAGCTTCACGCTTTCTTGCCGGTCACGAGGCGCTCCTCCTCGATCTCGAGGAGCATGCCGGGGGTGATGTCGCCGGTGGGATACACCCCGGAGAAACAGGCGGTGCACATTCGCTCCACGTGGGTCTGCCCCTCGGTGACGGCCCCCACCAGATCGTCGAGCGTCTGGTAGATCACCGCGTCGGCGCCGATCTCGCGGGCGATCTCTTCGTGGGTGCGCCCCCGCGCGACGAACTCCCGCCGCGTGCTCATGTCGATGCCGTACACGCACGAGTGGCGGAGCGGAGGCGCCGTCGAGGCGAAGAGCACCCGTCGAGCCCCCGAGGCGCGCGAGAGCTGGACGATCTTACGGCTCGTGTGCCCGCGGACGATGGAGTCGTCCACCAGGAGCACGTCCTTCCCGCGGAACTCGTCCTCGATCGCGTTGAGCTTGTGCCGGACCCCCGCCTGACGCTCACCGTCGCTCGCCATGATGAACGTGCGTCCGACGTACCGGTTCTTGACGAGCCCTTCGCGATACGGGATCCCGAGAGACTGCGCCATGGACAGGGCGGCGGTGCGCGCGGAATCCGGCACCGGGATGACCACGTCCGCACCGAGGCCGGTGAGGCGGAAGGCGACCGCGAGACGCTCCCCCATCTGCATGCGAGCGCGGTAGACCGAAATGCCGTCGATGCTCGAATCGGGGCGCGCGAAGTACACGAACTCGAAGACGCAGGGGTGATGCGTCGGCTCGGCCACCTTCCGGCCGTGGATCCGGCCGTCCATGTCCACGAAAACCGCCTCGCCGGGGCGCCCCCAGGGGAGCGGCTCGTACTCGAGCGCCATCAGCACGACGCTCTCGGAGGCGACGGCGTACGCGTCCCGCCCGTTCACGCGGCGGCGCCCCATGGCGATCGGCTTGATCCCGTAAGGGTCGCGGAACGCGAAGAGACCGTGGCCGGCCACGAAGCCGACGACGCTGTACGCGCCGCGGACCTGCCGGTAGACCTCCCCCACCGCCTCGTAGTACGCATCGACGCTGAAACCGTCCGACGCGCGCCGGGCGAGGGCGTTGGCGAAGACGTTGAGCACCACCTCGACGTCGCACCCCGAGTAGAGGTGCCGCTGGCCGTGTTGCGCGAGATCTTGGCGGAGTTCCTCGTAGTTCGCCACGTTCCCGTTGTGGGCCATGACGATGCCGAAGGGGTAGTTCACGACGAACGGCTGGGCGTCCTCCCCCCGCCGGACCCGACCGTCGGGTAGCGCACGTGGCCGACGCCGAGCCCCCCCTTGAGGCGCTCGAAGTTGGCGGCCGAGAAGATCTCGCGGACGAGCCCTTCCCCCTTCTTCACGTGGAAGCGGCCGTCGTACGTGATGATTCCGGCGGCGTCCTGGCCGCGGTGCTGGATCGCCAGGAGACCGTCGTAGATCTCCTTCACCGCGGACTCCGCGCCGATCACGCCGATGAACCCACACATGCGGTCATGGTAGCAGAGCGCCCAGAAAATCGCGCAGCGCGGAGAGCAGTTCCGCCGGATGCGATGCCATGAGGTACTCCGCGTGGAAGCCGCGAGAAAACTCGAGGTAGGCGGCGGAGGGAAGCAGGTCGAGATACCGGCGGGCGTGCCGGCGCGACACGAGCCAGTCGCCGGTCCCGTGGATCACGAGCGTTGGACAGTCGGCGCGCCGGATCTCGCCGTCGGACAACAGTGCGCCGCCGGGCCAGTAGGCGCCCTCGAAACGGGCGCGGCGCCGGCGGGAGCTGCGGAGCATGACCGGGAGGTGCCGCCAGAAGGCCGGCCCGAACGGAAAGTGATCGAGGATCGTCCGGTCCGCGGGGGCGCTCACCAGCACGAGCCGGTCCGCGGGAGCGCCGCGCGCCTTCGCTCGAACGGCGTGGTAACCGCCGAACGAGAAACCGACCAGGGCGACTCGACGGCCGCCCGCCGCAAAATAACGGGCGGCCGCGTCCACCTGGCGCCACTCCTCCCGTCCCCAGGTGAACCGCCCCGGCGTGTCGCCATGGCCGCGAACGTCGATCGCGAGCGTGTCGTGCTCGGCCGCGAGCGCGGCGGCCACCTCGTCCAGCTCGGGAAGCCGGCGGGACCCGACGATGCCGTGAACGAGCACGACGCCGGACGGCCGCCCTGCGTCGCGGAGCGTGCCGGCAAAATCGACGCCGGCACCGTCGCGGAGCACGAGAGGATCCACGACTCGAGGCGCGAGCCCCGCGGCGTTGCTCTCTCGAACTTCCACCGGCTCCTCCGCTCCGGGCTATGATGCACGCTCTCCGGAGGGACGCCACGAACGCGAGCGCGCTCGATCTGACCGAGGTCCCCGGCGGAAGCCGGCTCCGTCTCCGCGTCAAGCCGGGCGCGCGCCGGAGCGAGATCCTCGGCCCTCACGGCGGAGCGCTCAAACTCGCGGTGGCCGTCGCGCCGGAGCGCGGGAAAGCCAACCAGGCCGTCGTCCGGCTCCTCGCGGAGGCGCTCGGCCTCCCCCCCTCCTCGATCGAGATCCTCTCCGGCGAGACGTCGCAGGACAAGGCCGTCCTGATTGCGCTAGCGCCTGCCGAGATCGCGGCCCGCCTCGAAAGGATCGGCCGGCCCGGGTGAGGACGCTCGCACGCCGCGCCTCTCGCTCATCGTCCGTCCTCTCTTCCACCGAAGCCGGCGACGATCGCCTCGATCCTCCTCTGGGTCGTGGCGGAGAACCAGGCGTCCAGAAACGCATCGAGGCGCTCCGGCGCCCCCCGCACCGCCCGCTCCGCGACCAACCCGCGAAAGTCGATCTTCGCGACCGCGAAAGCCCGCTCGTCGCCTCCCACGATCGTCGCGAGCGCTTCGAGACATCGTTCCTCGAACCGCGCCTCGCCGAGCGACTCGTGCGCCAGCCCCGCCTCGATCGCCTCGTCCTCCGAATAATCGCGCCCCCTCACCGCCGCATCCTCGAACCGGTGTCCGGCGACCGAGGCTCGCAGGATCTCGACCGCTTCGAGCGGCAGCGGAACGCCCAGCCGGATGCCGTTCATCCCCACGCGCGCGCCGCTCCTCAGCATCCTGCGGTCCGCCGTCAGGGCGAGGAGGCATCCTCCCGCGAGCGCGTGCCCCTCGATCGCGGCGACGACCGGTTTGGGCAGCGTCCAGAGAGCGAGCAACACGCGCGCGAACCGCTCCATGAAGCTCCTCATCGAGCGCCGGTTGCGCTTGCGCGCCTCGATCAGGTCGATGCCGGGGCAGAAGAGGCTCCCGGTCGCCGCGAGCAGGACGCCTCGAACCTCGGAGCGCTCCGCCTTCGCAATCGCCCGTTCCAGGCCGGCGAGAAGCGCATCGCCGATGGCGTTCCGGCGAGGTCCCGCGAGGCGAGCGATCCCCAGACCGCCGCTCTCCGTCCAGCCGACCACGGGCGTCGCCGCATTCATTCGAGAATCCCCCACCCCGCGCCGCGCCAGGATAGAATGCCCTCCGGAGGAAAGCCAACATGCGAGCCATCGGCATCGAGGAATTCGGCGGGCCCGAGCGGCTCGTACCGATGGACCTGCCGGACCCTCACCCAGGCCCGGGCGAAGTGGTCGTCCGCGTCGTCGCCGCCGGCGTCAACCCGGTCGACTGGAAGATCCGCGAGGGGTTGCTCCGAGACCGCATCCCGCACGTTTTTCCCCTCGTCCCCGGCTGGGACCTCGCAGGGACCGTCGAGGAGATCGGCGACGACGTGACGCGGATCCGGAAGGGGGAGCGGGTCTTCGCGTACGCGCGGAAGCCGGTTGTTCAGTGGGGAACGTACGCCGAACTGGTGGTGGTCCCCGAGACCAGCGTCGCGCCGATGCCTTCGCGACTTTTGTTCGAGGAGGCCGCCGCGGTGCCGCTCGCGGCGCTCACCGCCTATCAATCCCTCTTCGGACGGGCGGGGATCGCGCGCGGCAACGTCGTGTTGATCCACGCGGGCGCCGGTGGCGTGGGCCACTTCGCCGTTCAGCTCGCGAGCAACGCCGGCGCGCGAGTCCTGGCGACCGCGGGGGCCGGGAGCCAGGAGTTCCTCCTCGGCCTCGGCGCGAGCGTGGCGATCGACTACACCCGCGAGGACTGGAGCGAGGCGGTCGACCGGTTCAGCCCCGAGGGGGTCGACTTCGTCTTCGACACCGTCGGCGGCGAGACGCAAAAGCTCAGCTTCGACGTGCTGAAACCCGGTGGCCGGATCGTCGGCATCGTGACCCCGCCGGATCCAACGCTAGCCCGGAAGCGGCGGGTGGATGCCTCCTACGTGTTCGTCGAGCCGAGCGCCTCGCAGCTAGCGACCCTCGGGGCGATGTGCGACGCCGGCAAGCTCAAGCCGAACGTGCAGCGGATCTTTCCGCTCGCGGACGCCGCCGAGGCCCAGCGGTTGAGCCAGGCCGGACACGTGCGCGGAAAGCTGGTGCTGGCGCTGTAGGGGACGCCGGGCACGATCGTGCATTGCTCGTTCCAGCCCGCATACCCGAGTCAATGCTTCAGCTTCGCGAGCTATTGATTACTCGAGAGTCCGGAGTCGAAACCCAGCTCGCGTCGGGTGGGGATCCGGATTCCTTCGCCCCACACACGAACGCAACCGGTTCGCTCAAGGCCAGAGCGTGTCCGCCGCGAGCACGTCTAGGAAACGTCGCACCGGCATGACGTCGATCCCCTCGGGCGTCGTGAGCGCACGGGGCCCCGTGAAGACGACGACTCGCCGAACAAGACGCGGCAGGTCGGCGATCGCGCGCAACCCCGTGGTCAAGGCGGGCGAATAGCGCGGGCTCGACTTGACCTCCACCGCCAGAAACTCCCGTCCCCGGCGAAGGAGGAAATCGACTTCCGTCGTGGGGCCTGCCGGGGGAGACCAGTAGAAGACGTCCTCGTAGAGTTCCCGCTCCTCCGCGTATGTCCTGAGCAGCGTGAACACCCAGCCTTCGAACAACGCGCCTCGCTCCTCGACCGCGAGGGGTCCGAGTTGCCTCTTCACGGCGCGCACGAGACCGGGATCGACCCAGTAGAGCTTCGGGTGCTTCCTCTCGCGAACCCTCAGGCGCGCCTCGTAGGCGGCCAGCCGCGTGGCGAGCAGCGTGTCCTCGAGGATGTCGAGATAGCCCGCGACCGTAGTGCGGGCGGTGCCCGCGTCACGGGCGACCCCGGCGACATTGACGGCCTGTCCGTGTAATAGCGCCGCGATCGGCAGGAACCGCAAAAATCCGGGAAGGTTCCGCACCAGCGCCTCGGACCGGATCTCCTCCCGGAGGTAGAGCTGCACATAGGCTTCGAGCGTCTCCCGCTTGTCGGCGACGTTCCACACCAGCGGAATGCTCCCAAAACCGAGGACCTCCTCCAACGAAAAGTCGTCGCCAAGTTCCTCCGGGACCAGTGGGAACATCGTTTTCCAGGCCGCCCTCCCGGCGAGCAGGTTCGTCCCCGCGGTTTTGAGCTTCCGAGCGCTCGACCCGAGCAGCGCGAAACGGAAACCACGCTCCTCGATGAGCCGGTGAACCTCGTTCAGAAGGCCAGGAATCCGCTGGACCTCGTCCACGACGACCCACTGCCCCCGAGGCAGCGCCGAGAGCTCGGCCGCGAACAGCGATGGGTCCGCGAGAAGGCTGAGGTACAGCCCCTCGTCGAGCAGATTGACCCTCCGTGCCTCTCCGAAGCTGGCTCCAGCCCAGGTGCTCTTCCCGACCCCGCGCACCCCGAACAGAAAGAAGCTCCCGCGAGGCGGGGTCAGGAGTCGAGGGTAAACATGACTGTTAACCATGTCATTATATTAACACGCATTCTGACCGCGTGGTATACGAGGTGTTCACTCGAAAGTCCGGAGTCGAAACCCAGCTCGGGTCGGGTCTGCAAGTAGAAACCGCCGTTCGCACGGATCGGTCTTCCGATCCGTGCGAACGGCGGTTGCCAGGGGTCCGGGGGTGAAACCCCCGGAAACCCGCGTCGGGTGGGCTTGGAAGTTTGTCATGCGGGGATTCCGACTCGACGGCGACGCTACCGGATTTTTCTCCTCCGCGGGCGAACGCCCGCGCAACCTCCATTACGAACGGCGGCGGACCGCCGTCCGTAACGGAGGTTTCCACTTCAGAGTCCGGAGTCGAAACCCAACTCGGGTCGGGTTTGCAAGTAGAAACCGCCTTTAGCGGGGATCGGTCCGCCGATCCCCGCTAAAGGTGGTTGCCGGGGGCCCGGGGGTGAAACCCCCGGAAACCCGCGTCGGGTGGGCTTGGAAGTTTGTCATGCGGGGATTCTGACTCGACGGCGACGCTACCGGATTTTTCTCCTCCGCGGGCGAACGCCCGCGCAACCTCCATTACGAACGGCGGCGGACCGCCGTCCGTAACGGAGGTTTCCACTTCAGAGTCCGGAGTCGAAACCCACTCGGGTCGGGTCTGCAAGTAGAAACCGCCGTTCGCACGGATCGGTCTGCCGATCCGTGCGAACGGCGGTTGCCGGGGTCCGGGGGTGAAACCCCCGGAAACCCGCGTCGGGTGGGGATTGGAAGTTTGTCCGGCAGAATCAGGCGTCCTTCCTCGACGGCGAACCGGATTTTTCTCCTCCGCGGGCGAACGCCCGCGCAACCTCCATTACGAACGGCGGCGGACCGCCGTCCGTAACGGAGGTTTCCACTTCAGAGTCCGGAGTCGAAACCCAGCTCGGGTCGGGTTTGCAAGTAGAAACCCCCGGAAACCCGCGTCGGGTGGGGATTGGAATCCGTCGCAAACTTTCCCGCCTCAAGTTCCCGCAAGGCCGGCCGATAAGAATGACGAGGCGGCAGTTTTTCGCCTGGAGGTCACCGTGGCAGCCATCTCGGGACTCGACGCCGGAATCGCTGGTTGGAGGGGGGCACTCGCCGCCCTCGAGCGGGCGGCGCAGCGAGTCGCTCCCGGCAACGCGGACGCCGACCCGGCGCAGACGATGGTCGATCTCGAGGTCGCGGAGACGTCGGCGAAGGTGAGCCTCAAGGTGATCAAGACCTCCGACGAGATGTGGGGGTCGCTGCTCGACATCGTCCGCTGACGCCGCGTCGACTATCCTTGGGTGCGGTTTCAAGGAGCGACGCGCGTGACGCCGACAGTCATCCTGCACCTCGACATGGACGCGTTCTTCGCGGCGGTCGAGGTTCGCGAGGACCCGGCCCTCGCGGGGAAGCCGCTCGTCATCGGGCACCGCGGGCGGCGGGGGGTCGTCTCCACCTGCTCGTACGAGGCGAGGAAGTTCGGCGTGCACTCGGCGATGCCGTCGGTCACGGCGGAGCGGCTGTGCCCCGGGGCGGTCTGGCTGCCCGGGCGGATGGAACTTTACGTCGAGGTGTCGCGGCGGCTCCGCGCGATCCTCGAGACCGCGTCGCCGCTCGTCGAGCCGCTCTCGATCGACGAGGCGTTCCTCGACCTGACCGGAATCTCGGCGACGCTCGAAGCCGGGAGGCGGGTGGCGCAGGGGCTCAAGGACAGGATCCGCGCCGAGGAGCGCCTCACCGCGTCGGTCGGCGTCGCGCCCAACAAGTTCCTGGCGAAGGTGGCGTCGGACATGGAGAAGCCGGACGGGCTCGTCGTGTTCCCCCTCGAGGACGTCGAGCGCCGCCTCTGGCCAATGCCGGTCCGCAGGCTCTGGGGGGTCGGCCCCAAGACAGCCGAACGGCTCGCGGCGGGAGGGCTTCGCCTCGTCGGAGACGTTCTCCGTGTGTCCGAGGATGGCCTCTCGGCGCTCGTCGGCCGGGGGAGCGCCCAGCACCTTCGAGCGCTCGCGCACGGCGAGGACGACCGGCCGGTGGTCGCGAACCGCGAGCCGAAGTCGATCTCCGAGGAGCGCACCTACGGCGAGGACCTGACCGATCCGGACGAGATCGACCGGGCGCTGCTCGCGCGCGCCGAGGGGGTGGGGCGGGAACTCCGGCGCGAGGGGCTCGTCGGGCGGACGGTCCACCTCAAGGTGCGCACGGGGGACTTCACCACCTGGACGCGCGCGCTCACGCTTCGCGCCGCCACCGATCTCGCCGAAGTGGTGGTCCGGGCGGCACGCGAGATGTACCGCGAGAGGATTGTCCTCGGAGGGCGCGGGGTGCGGCTCCTCGGAGTCGGAGTGAGCGGGATCGAGCCCGCCGACGCCGCGCCGCCGTCGCTTTTCGACGATCCGGGGGTGGAGCGGACCCGGAGGGCCTCCCGCGCGGCCGACGAGGTGCGGGAGCGGCTCGGCCGCGACGCGCTCACTCGCGCCCGCCTTCTTCCCCCGCGGCGAGGACCGAAGACAGGGGGGCCTTCCCCGGGGAATTCGAGCCCTGACGCCGTAAACTGAGCCGCCACGGCCCGCGGCGCGCTATACTCCGACCCGCACCCGACCGTCGTGCCGGGGAACGGAGGAGTTCGATGGCGGTCACCCAGTCTTTCGACATCACGGTCGGCTGCGACCTGCAAGAGGTGGACAACGCGGTCAACCAGGCCGTCAAGGAGATCACCCAGCGGTACGACTTCAAGGGGCTCAAGGTGTCGCTGGAGTTGATCCGGGCCGAGAACCAGATCGTCCTGACGGGCCCCGACGACTTCAAGGTCAGGGCGATGTGGGAGGTGCTCCAGCAGAAGCTGGTGCGCCGCCAGGTTCCGCTCCGGAACCTCAAGCCGGGGAAGATCGAGCCGGCCGCCGGCGGCACCGTCCGGCAGCAGATCGACCTCCAGCAGGGGATCCCGATCGAGGCGGCCCGTGCCATCGTGAAATTCATCAAGGACCGAAAAATGAAACGGATCCAGGCCTCGATCCAGGCGGAGCAAGTGCGCGTGTCCTCGCCGTCCCGCGACGAGCTTCAGAACGCGATCGCCCAGCTCAAGCAGGAAGATTTCGGCATGGAACTTCAGTTCGGGAACTTCAGGACGCAATAACCGGTGCCCACCTCCAAACCCTCTCCCCGTACCGCCGCACGCGAGATGTGCGAGTTGCTCGCCGCCCGCGCCAACCCCAAGAAGGCCGCGGAGGTCCAGCGTTACTTCAAGGAGACCGTGGCGGCGTTCGGCATCCCGCTTCCCGACGTCCGCCTCGTCGCCGTGGACCTCCATCGCGCGGTGAGGGGATCGTGGACCGTCGAGGACGCAGTGGTGTTCTGCGACACGCTGATCCGCGACCCGCACCTCGAGTCGAAGGCGATCGCCCTGGGCCTCCTGGCGAAGTACGAGAAGCGGCTCTCTCCGGCGCACCTCCCGCGGCTCCACGAGTGGATCGCGCGCCGCTCCGGGAACTGGGCGACCGTCGACGAGATCGCCCCGCACCTGGTCGCTCCGCTCGTCGAGCGGCACCCGGAAGTCCTCCCCGAGGTGGTCGCCTGGACCGCTTCCGACGTGCTCTGGGTGCGCCGCGCGGCGGCGGTCGCCTTCGTCCCGCACGCGCGCCGGGGGAAGTACCTCGACACCGCGTACGAGATCGCGACGCGCCTCCTCGACGACCGCGAGGACCTCGCCCACAAGGCGGTCGGCTGGCTGCTCCGCGAGGCGGGCCGGACCGATCGCCACCGCCTCGAGCGCTATCTTCTCGAGCACGGGCCCCGGATCCCGCGCACGACCTTGCGCTACGCCATCGAGCACTTCCCGCCGAAGGACCGCACGCGGCTGATGGAGGCGACCCGCGGCTGAGGCCCGCCGCCTTCGCCGTCCAACGCCCCCCTGATCGCCGCCATGACGCTGCCTCAGCCGAGCAGCGAGCGGACGATTTCCTGGACCTGCTTCCCGTCGGCGCTCCCCTTGACGCGCGGCATCACGAGCTTCATCACCGCCCCCATCTCCTTCGCCGACTTCGCGCCGGCCTCGGCGATCGCCTCCACGACGATCGCCCGGATCGCGTCGGGATCGAGCGGCCGCGGAAGGTACTCCCGCACCACCTGGAGCTCCGCCTCCTCCCGTGCCGCGAGGTCCTCGCGCCCCGCGGCCCGGTACGCTTCGATCGAGTCTTTCCGCTGTTTCGCATAGGATGACGCCGCGTCGATCACCTCGGCGTCGGTCGCCTCGTGGTCGCGCCCCTGCGTCTCCCGCGCCGCGACCTCGGCCTCGAGCACCTTGGCGCGCAGCATCCGCAGGACGCCGACGCGGTCCTTGTCCCCCGACTTCATGGCGGCCTTCATGTCCTCGGCGATCCGCTCCTTGATGCTCATGGCGTCACTCCTTCCGGTGCGACGCATGATACGCCCGGGGACGGTTATCACGGGAGCGTGAGCTGGCTCGACCGGGGCTCTCCGACCGGAATCGAAGTTCTCGACGACGCCGAACGGTTCGTCGTGGAAATTCGCGACAATTCGGAGCGCAATAAATCACTCCAGCGTTGACACACGCGAAGCGTCCGCATATGCTCTTTCGACCTGGCCCCGCCGGATCTGCCGGAGGGGCGCGCGAGGAAAGCACGGAGAGAAGGAGAAAAACGATGAGCCCGAGCGAGGTCGGTGTGCCCATGAAGCAAAAGCTCGCCGCGAAAATCGCGACGATGCGCAACGAAGTGAAGGCGATTCTCAAGGAGCACGGGGAAAAGAAGATCTCCGAAGTCACGATCGCCCAGGCGTACGGTGGCGCCCGCAGCGTCAAGTGCCTCGTCACCGAGACCTCGGCGCTCGATCCGATGGAAGGGATTCGTTTCCGCGGCTACACCATTCCCGAACTGCAGGAGAAGCTTCCCCGCGCCAAGGGGAGCGAGCAGCCGCTGCCCGAGGGGCTCTTCTACCTGGTGCTGACCGGCGAGCTCCCGACCGACGCCGACGTGGCGGAGATCACGGCCGCGTGGCGCGCGAACGAGACGCTCCCGGCGTACGTCGCGAAGGCGCTCGACGCCCTGCCGACGGACACGCACCCGATGACCCAGTTCTCGATGGGCATTCTCGCGATGCAGCGCGAGTCGATCTTCGCGAGCCGGTACCGCGAGGGGATGACCAAGAACGACTACTGGGAAGCGACGCTCGACGACACGATGAATCTCCTTGCGAAGCTGCCGACGCTCGCGGCGTACGTGTACCGCCGCTCGTACCACGGCGGGAAGCACATCCCGCCGGGGCCGAAGAACCTGGACTGGGGCGCCAACCTCGCCCACATGATGGGGGTCGACCAGGAGCAGTTCAAGGAGCTGATGCGGCTCTACCTCACGATCCACGCCGACCACGAGGGGGGAAACGTCAGCGCGCACACCACGCACCTCGTCGGCTCGACACTGTCGGACCCGTACTACTCGCTTTCGGCCGGGATCAACGGGCTGGCCGGCCCGCTCCACGGCCTCGCGAACCAGGAAGTGCTCCGCTGGATCATGGACGTCAAGGCGAAGCTGGGCGGCGGCGTCCCGACCCAGGAGCAGCTGGTCAAGTTCCTGTGGGACACGCTGAACAGCGGCCAGGTGATCCCGGGATACGGCCACGCGGTGCTCCGCAAGACCGACCCGCGTTACATCGCGCAGCAGCAGTTCGCGCTCAAGCACCTGCCGAACGACGAGAACTTCAAGATCGTCAAGATGATCTTCGACGTCGCTCCCGACATTCTCCTGAAGCACGGGAAGGCGAAGAACCCGTGGCCGAACGTGGACGCGCACTCCGGCGTGCTCCTCGTGTACTACGGCGTGAAGGAGTACGACTTCTACACGGTGCTGTTCGGCGTGTCGCGCGCGATGGGCGTGCTCGCGTCGCTCGTGTGGGACCGCGCCCTCGGCCTGCCGATCGAGCGGCCGAAGAGCATCACCACCGAGTGGGTCAAGGCGGAAATCGCGAAGGGCTGATTCCACGGGGAACTCGAGAACGCCGGGCGGCGAGGCCGAAGGGCCCGCCGCCCGTTTTTTTTCGGAGCGGGCTTCTCGTCCGACGGCGCCCGCTCCGGTGGACTCCCGCCCGCAAGCGGGCGTAAAGTGGTGAGGTCGGAGGTGGCGCGTGTCGGAACTCAAGGTGACGCTCGTTCCGGTCGGACGGATGGACGCGGCCGAGATGGAAGACGCCGCGGCCCGCGTGTCCAAGGCGCTCGCGAAGGCGGTGGAGATCCGCGAGCCGCTTCCCCACCCGAAGGGGGCCGAGGACGTTTCGAGGGGACAGTTTCAAGCGCCGACGATCCTCGCGGAAGCCCGGGCCGCCCTCCCGTTGCTCGGCGTCCGCAAACTCGTCGGCGGCGCCGCGGCGGCGGCCGCTCCGGTGCCGGTCGCCCGTCCCGACGCGGCCGTGCTCGTCACCGACCTCGACCTGTTCTCCCCGGGAACCGAGTCGGTTTTTCTCGAGGTGGACGCGCCGCGCCGGACGGCCCTGGTTTCCGTGCGCCGGATGCGCGAGGCGTTCTACCGGCGCAAGCCCGACCCGGCCAAGCAGCGCGCGCGGCTCGCCAAGGAGATCCTGCGGGCGATCGGGAAGATCCACGGCCTCGTGGATTGTCGCGACCCGGGGTGCGCCCTGGCGCCGACCCAGGCGATGACGGACATGGACCGAAAGGGAGAGCGATTCTGTCCCTCCTGCTGGAAACGTCTTTCCACGGGAGCCATGCGGATCTGAGCCGACGCGACGGGGTTCGCCGCGGCCGCCTTTCGGACGCCCCATCGGAGAGGACATGAGCAGCGCGAACGACAGGGAAAGCGGCGTCATCACGGTGATCCTCGGCGGCGGCCGGGGCGCGCGACTCGATCCGTTGACGCGTCTTCGCAGCAAGCCCGCCGTACCGATCGCGGGCAAGTACCGTCTCATCGATATCCCGATCAGCAACTCGATCCACTCCGGCATGGAGCGGATCTTCGTCCTGACCCAGTTCAACTCGATCTCGCTCCACCAGCACATCGTCCGGACCTACAAGTTCGACCCGTTCTCGCGCGGGTTCGTCCAGATCCTGCCGGCCCAGCAGACCCCCGACGATGACACCTGGTTCCAGGGAACGGCCGACGCCGTCCGCCAGCACCTGCGGATCATCACCGAACTGCGCGGCGACCTGGTGCTCGTCCTCGCCGGCGACCACATCTACCGGATGGACTATCGCCGTCTGGTGCGGGAACACATCGAGCACGGCGCCGAGTTGACCCTGTCCGTTTCCCCGTGCACCGAGGCGGAGATCGCGGGGTACGGAGCGGTCCGGCTGGCGCCGGACGACAGCGTGCTCGAGTTTCTCGAGAAACCGGCCACCGAGAAGGCGCGCTCCGGCATGGAGGCGTCGCCGGAATTTCTCGCCGCGCACGGCGTCGACGCGAGCCGGCCGTATCTGGCGTCCATGGGCATCTACCTGTTCGACAAGAAGGTCCTCGTGGAGTCTCTCGGAGACCGCCTCGCCGACTTCGGGCGAGACGTGGTCCCCGCGGCGGTCGGGCGGAGAAAGATCCACGCGCACCTCTTCGACGGCTACTGGCGGGACATCGGCACGATTCGTTCGCTCTACGAGGCGCACCTCGATCTGGTGAGGCCCGAGCCGCCGTTCGAGTTCGGCGACCCGGAGTGGCCGTTCTACACGCACCCCCGGTACCTCCCCGGAGCCAGGGTGAGCGGCACCCGGTTCAACCGGTCGATCCTCTCGGAGGGGTCGCTCATCATGGACTCGACGGTCGAGGACTCGATCATCGGAGTGCGCACCGTGCTGCACCGCGTCACCGTGCGTCGGTCGCTGCTCATGGGAGCCGACCCTCACCCGCCCGACGGGCCGCCGGACGCGCCGCCGGTCGGGATCGGCGAGGGAACGTTGATCCAGGGGGCGATCATCGACAAGAACGCCCGGATCGGGCGACACGTCCGGATCGTGAACTCCAAGAAGATCGCCGCCGCGGACGGGCCGGGGTGGGCGATCCGCGACGGGATCGTCGTCGTCACGAAGAACGCCGTGATCCCGGACGGGTTCACCGTCTAGTCGGGAGCCGGCCCGGAGTTCGCGCTCGAAGGCGCGGCGAGAACGGTACTTCACACGGGACGAGGCGGGAGACGACAGGCCCTCCTCGTTCGACGGCGACCGAGTACGCCTCAACGTGACCGGCGACCGTCGGAAGCGCGGCCGTCACTCCTTGCGGGGATTCCCGAGCACCCTCTTCAAGAACACCCCCGTGCGCGAGTCGTGCGCGCGGGCGACCTCCTCGGGAGTCCCTTTCGCGACGAGTTTCCCCCCTTCGTCCCCTCCCTCGGGCCCCAGGTCCAGGATCCAGTCGGCCGTCTTGATCACGTCGAGGTTGTGCTCGATCACGATCACGGTGTTCCCCTGGTCCACGAGCCGGTTGAGCACCGCGAGGAGCTTCTTGATGTCGTCAAAGTGGAGGCCCGTGGTGGGCTCGTCGAGGAGGTACACCGTGCGGCCGGTCGCGCGGCGGGAAAGCTCCTTCGAGAGCTTGATCCGCTGCGCCTCTCCCCCCGAGAGCGTCGTCGCCTGCTGCCCGAGCCGGATGTACCCGAGGCCGACGTCCTGTAGCGTCTGGAGTTTCTCCCGGATCGCTGGGATCGCCTCGAAGAACGGGAGCGCCTGGTGGACGGTCATCTCGAGCACTTCGGAGATGTTCTTCCCCTTGTAGAGGACCTCGAGCGTTTCCCGGTTGTACCGGCGGCCGCGGCAAGCGTCGCAGGTGACGTACACGTCCGGCAGGAAGTGCATCTCGATCCGGATCACGCCGTCCCCCTCGCACGTCTCGCAGCGCCCCCCCCGCACGTTGAACGAGAACCGGCCCGGCTTGTAAGCGCGCGCGCGGGACTCGGGCACCAGAGAGAACATCTCGCGGATCGGCGTGAACAGCCCGACGTACGTCGCGGGGTTCGACCTCGGCGTCCGCCCGATCGGCGACTGGTCGATGTCGATCACCTTGTCGACCCCCTCGACGCCGCGGAGCGCGCGGTGGGCGCCCGGCTCCGCGTGCGCGTCGTGGAGCGCGTGCGCCAGCGCCCGCTCCAGGATCTCGTTGACCAGCGTGCTCTTCCCGGACCCCGACACGCCGGTGACGCAGGTGAGCAGGCCGAGCGGGAACTCGACGGTGAGGTTCTTGAGATTGTGCTCCGTCGCCCCCACCACCGTGATCGCCTTCCCGTTCGGGCGGCGCCGCGATCGCGGCACCTCGATCCGCTCCCGTCCGGACAGGTACGCTCCGGTGAGCGACGTCGGATGGGCGGCCACCGCGTCCGGCACGCCCGCCACGACCACCTCGCCCCCCAGCTCCCCCGCCCCCGGCCCGAGGTCCACGACCCAGTCGGCGCTCCGGATCGTCTCCTCGTCGTGCTCCACGACGATCACGGTGTTGCCCAGGTCCCTCATGGCGAGGAGCGTGTCGAGCAGCCGGCGGTTGTCGCGCTGGTGCAGTCCGATGGACGGCTCGTCGAGGATGTAAAGGACGCCGGTCAGGCGCGAGCCGATCTGCGTCGCGAGGCGGATCCTCTGCCCTTCCCCTCCCGAGAGCGTGGCGGCGCCCCGGTCGAGAGTCAGGTAGCCGAGACCGACGTTGTTCAGGAACCCGAGCCGCTCGCGGATCTCCTTCAGGATCGGGACGGCGACCGCCTCCTCGCGCGGCTCGAAGCGGAGCCCCTCGTAGAACCGGAGCGCTTCGGCGACCGAGCGGGAGGTGTGCTCCGCGACGTTCTCCCCGGCGATGCGCACCGCGAGGCTCTCTCTCTTGAGCCGCGCCCCCTCGCACGACGGGCACGGGTGCACCGACATGAACTTCTCCATCTCCTCGCGGCGTCCCTCGGAGCCGGTATCCCGGTAGCGCCGCTCGAAGTTATGGAGGATCCCTTCCCAGGTCCGCTTCCACTCGTAGGTGCTCTTCCGCCCCTGCCAGCGGAACTGGAACTCCCGGTCCCCCGACCCTTCCCAGAGCACCTTCTTGAACGTCGCGGGGAGCTTCCGGTACGGGGTTTCGGGATCGATCCGGTAGGCGCGGAACAGGCTCGACTCGAGCACCTGGAACCAGTTCCCGTCCCCCCATCCGAGCGCCCCGCCCCTCAGGCTCTTCCCCTCGTCCACGAGGATCAGCGACCGGTCGAACGAGCGCTTCACCCCGAGGCCGTCGCACGCGGCGCAGGCACCGTAGGGGGAGTTGAACGAGAACATCCTCGGCGCAAGCTCGCCGATCGACACGCCGCAGTCGGAGCAGGACAGCTGCCGCGAGAAGAGCAGGTCGCGTTTCCCCCCCACGTCCACGACGACGAGCCCCTCGGCCGCCTCGAGCGCGGTCTCGACGGAGTCGGTGACCCTCCCCCTGAGGTCGGGGCGCACCACGAGCCGGTCCACGACGATCTCGATGGTGTGCTTCTTCTGCTTGTCGAGGTCGATCTCGTCCGCGAGGTCGCGGACCTCGCCGTCCACCCGGGCCCTCACGAACCCCCGCCGCGCGGCGTCACGCAGCTCCTTCTTGTAGATCCCCTTCCGCCCCCGGACGATGGGGGCCAGGATCTGGATCTTCGCTCCCTCGGGGAACGCCAGGACCGCGTCGACGATCTGCTGGACGGTCTGGGAGGAGATCGGCTTGCCGCACAGGTGACAGTGCGGCCGGCCGGCGCGGGCGAACAGCACCCTCAGGTAGTCGTAAATCTCGGTCACCGTGCCGACGGTCGATCGCGGATTCTTCGAGGTCGTTTTCTGCTCGATGGAGATCGCCGGCGATAGTCCCTCGATCGACTCGACGTCCGGTTTTTCCATCTGCTCCAGGAACTGGCGGGCGTAAGCCGACAGCGACTCGACGTAACGCCGCTGCCCCTCGGCGTACAGCGTGTCGAACGCCAGGGAGGATTTCCCGGAGCCGGAGACTCCGGTGAACACGATCAGCCGGTTCCGCGGAAGGGTCAGGTCGATCCGCTTGAGGTTGTGCTCCGCCGCGCCGCGGATGACGATCTCGGTCGCCGCCATGGGTCTTGATGTCCTCGTTGGAGAGATCCCATTCTACCCGTCGCGCGATGCGGGGACCATTTGTCGAGCCCTTCGAACAAGAGAACTCGCGCGGGGGCCACGTGCTCGGTCGCGCTCGATTTCCGGACGCCCCCGTGCCGATCGGCTTGCACGTCCGCGAGTATACGCAAGGGGTCTCGGGAACGCATGACGGTGACAAAGGCGCCGGCCGGGGCTACTCTTCCGCGGACCCTCTCGTTCCCCGGGCTCGACTGGCGGCGTCCAGCGCCGGAAGCCGGCCGGTGGGAGCGGAGGCCGTCGGAGAAGAACGCCCATGCGCACGCGACACGCGCGCGGCGAGGAGGGACCGGAAACCCGCGAGAAGAGCCGGGCGGCGGAGCTTGCGCCCCGGTGGCTGCAGCGCGTCGTCGCACGCGAGCCGGCCATCGTTCTCGCGCTCTCGCTCGTCGCCGCGGTCCGGGTGTTCTTGTTCTGCGCCGCCTTCCCGTTCTTCGGCAACGCGGACGAGACAGACCATTTCGATACGGTGGGGCACTACGCCCGGGCGGACCTACCGGCCGGGCTGACCCACTTAACGCCCGCGACCGCCCACGCGATCGCCCTCTACGGCAGCTGGGAGTACGAGGCGCCGCCGGCCGGCCTCCCCGACGGCCAGGGGATGAAGCCGCGATGGACGGCCCCCCCGGCGATTCGCGACGCGGTCATCGCGCGGGAGGCGGCGCGGCAGCAGAGCGGGCTGAACGTCGAGGCGACGCAGCCGCCCGTCTACTATGCGATCGCGGCATGCTGGCTTCGTCTCGGCGGCTTCCTCGGGATTCGTGGAGGGCGGCTGCTCTACTGGGTGAGGTTCCTCAACGTCGGCATCGCCGCGCTGCTCGTAGGGTGCGCCTACCTGCTGCTGCGCGAACTGCTGCCCGCCCGCCCACTGACCCGCATGGCGGTCGTCCTGCTCGTGGCGCTGCTCCCCCAGGACAGCTTGTACACGATCGGGAACGACACGCTGTCGCCTCTTCTCTTCTGCGCGTCGTTGCTGGCCCTGGTCCGGATCCGGCTCGAGCCGCGATCGGGGTACGGATTCCACCTGCTCGCCGGAGCGCTGACCGCGGCCACTTTTCTCACGAAGTACACGAACGTCGCGATTCTCGTGCTCGTCCTGGTGGCGGTGATACCGGTGAGGCGGAACGGCGACGGACCCGGCCCGCGGGAGCAATGGACCGCGATCGCCGCCCTGCTGCTGGCGGCGGTCGTGCCGATCGCCCTCTGGCTCCTGAGGAACGAGGTTGTGCTCGGCGACTCGAGCGGGAGCGCGGCGAAGATCGCGTACCTCGGCTGGAAGGTGAAGCCTCTGGGCCGGATTCTCGATCACCCGATCCTCTCGCCCTCGGGCCTCGCGCATTTCCTGGCGGAGAGCTGCACCACGTTCTGGCGTGGGGAACTCGGCTGGCACGGGGTCCCGTTGGCATCCCGCGCGTGCGACCTTTTCTATGCCGCGTCGTCGGTGCTCTTCGTGCCGGTCGGAAGCGCGGTCCTCTGGGTGGGGAAGAACAGAGAGGCCAGGGAACAGAGGCTGGCCGGCGCCGTCGCCTCGACGGCCGTCGCGGTCTCGATCGTGCTGTTGATCGGCCTGTCGATGGCGTTCGATTTCGGCACTTGCGTCTACCCGTCGCGCGAGCGGCCGTACATGACCTCGGGAAGGCTGATCTCGGGAAGCATGGTCCCGTTCCTCTTGCTGTACGTCACGGGACTCGAATGGCTTCTCGGGAGATTGCGCCTGCGCGCCGTCTTCCCGTTCGTCGTCATGGCGATCGCCGTGGGGATCACGGCCTGCGAGGCCGTCGTGTCGCGTCCCGTGTTCGGGAGCGTGTTCAACTGGTTTCACATCGGCGGGATCTGACCGCTCCGGGTGCGCTCGACCGCTTGCCGACGGGACGGCCCGTGCGATGGCGTCCGCCAGAACCGGGTTCCCGACCGCCATGTTGTAGAGGGCACCGTGCGGTTTGACGTGATGGATCCTTCCGCCCGCGGCCCGAGCGAAGACGTGCTGGGCGCGGATGGCGTCGGGCGATTGGATCGCCGCCAGCCCGATAAGCGCCCCCGCATCCCAAGGCAACACCCCGAAGCCTGCCCAAGTCTGCAAACGCCTGGCCCCCCCGGTTTCGCCTGGGATCAACCCGGATTGTTCATGAAGGATCCGGGTTAGGGAGGTTGCGGAGTACGGCGCAGGGCCATCCGGACAGGAAGGCGGGTGGTGGTATCCTGCGCGGGTGAGCCCCCGGTCGTCCGCCGCGCGCGCGGCCCTCGTGATCCTGCTCCTCTCGACCTTCGGGACCCCCGGCTCCCGGGTCTGGGGACGCGGCGCGCGGGATGGGGCGTTCGCGCCGGATCCCGGCGCGCCGGGCGCCCCCTCCCTTTCCGGCGGCCGGTGGAACGCCGAGACCGCCGCGTACGCCGCCGAACTCGAGCTCGTCGACGAGATCGCCCGCCGCGAGTTCGTGAAGCGGCGGACCGGTTCCCCCGCCGATCCGTTCGCGACGCTCCCGGGGCAGCCGCCGGGCCTCCTCACGTTCCTCTTGAAGATCGAGAACCGCGGTCGCGGAGATCTCGTGTTCGAGCCGGACGCGGTGCGGCTCCTCGGACGGGCCAAGGAAGTGCTGTACCCGATCGGCTGGCCCGACATCCAGTCGGCGTACGACCTTCTCGGCCGCGAGGTGCCTCCCGTGCAGGCTCTCGCCCGCGGCCTGCTCCTCGACGGACAGAAGGTGGTGCGCCCGGGCGGCGAGGTGGAGGGGATCCTGGTGTTCCGCCTGCCGCCGCCCGGGACGAAGAGTTTCCGGCTCGAGATCGCGCTGACGCTCCCGGACGGGGCCTCCGCCGGCCTCGGCGCTCCTTACAAGTTCGTCCGGAAGTGACGGCGCGGCCTCGCGTCTCCCCGAGCGCGCGAGCCGAACAGAACCACCTGGACGACGCCGGGGCATGCCTCCGCACGATTCACGACGTCGCCACGACTCGGTCCCCCGAATCCACGACGTCCACCGGGATGTCGACGTGCCGAAACAAACTCCCCGAAGCGTCGCGCCGAAATGGAACCGCAAGAGGAGGCTGCGGTGGTGTGGATTCGACACCGGGTTTGCGGACGTCGAGTCAAGCCGGGACGCCCCGGCTCGCGAAGCCGGGGCGTCCTCGAGGGGAAGGCTCAGAACGCGAGGGTCAACTGACCCCTGTACTGCCGATCGTTGTAGGCGACGTCCTCGACGAGCCGCGTGCCGAGCGACGGCAGATTGCGGCGGGCGAGAGAGGACAGGCCTCCGTAGCCGGCGTCGTAGTGAATCTGGCCCGCGTCGAGCTGGAACTTGAGGTTGTGGCCCTTCAAGAGGTACCCGCACACGATCCGGGTCTCCGCGACGTTGTCGTCATCCGTCTCGCTGTCGGGGTCCACCTGGGAGTAGCGGAGCGCCAGCTCGAGCTTCTTCGGGACGACGAACACGCCGAATTGCGCGTGATACCCCCTGGAGTCGATGTCGCGAGCGGCGGTGGGGTTCTTCTGCTCGTCCGTCATGCCGTAGTACTCGGCGAGCGCGAAGAATCGCCGGTACTTCCAGGCCGCCTCGAGACCGTAAGCGCTCTCGTTGTTCGGGTTCTGGAAGATAACCAGGGCCGGCGTCCCGCTCGGAACCACGTTCCCTTTCGCGACCTCGCCGGTCCGGTACGCGAGACCGAAGTGGAGGACGTGCTTGTCGGGATTGTCCTGGGCGCCCTCGGAGAGCTTGTACTCGCCGAGGGGATCGTAGTAGACGCGGCCGGCGTACAGGAATCCGTTGTCCTCCTGGGCGGCCGACTGACCGGCGCCGTTGAACACGGCGACCTGGTAGCCGAACTTGGCGTCACCCGCGACGCCGAGGAGCCCGACGCCCTGATCCCGGCCTGGCGCGAACTTGGCGTCGGCGATCGAGCGGTCCACGAACTCCTGGCGAATGTCGGGCGTGATCTGCTGGAGGCCGAAAGGAACCTTCCACTGGCCCGCGCGGACGGTCGCGAGAGGAGCCTTGGCGAACTCGACGTAGGTATCCGTCAGCTTGTTGTTGCTCGCTCCGGTCGAGTCCGCGAGCTCCGCCTCGATCTTGAATTTCAGCCAGGGCTTGTAAATCGTTCCCTGCGCGTAGATGCGGATCTTGTGCACCTTGAACTGCCCCGAGAGACCGTCTTCCTTGCCGACGCCCGTTCCGGCGGTGTCGGCGTCGAATTGTTCTCTGTCGTCCCAGATCGTCCGGAATATGCTCCAGATTCCGAAAGTCACGTTGTTGTCCCCGGACTTGAAAGTCACCCCCGACTTCGATGCGTCGGTCGTCGTCCCTTCCTCCGCCGCCACGGGGCTCGCGGCCACCATCGCGAGAAATGCGGCGAACACCCCGATCCAAATCGCGATACGCCTACTCCGCATCCCTGTGTCCTCCCTCGATGTCTCGACAGAATGTCGGTCCGAGATGGACGCTTCCGAGAGGGGGTTCTCCACTCGAAAGAACCCTAACATAGGAGCCTTTCACGCACGGCGCAAGGGCGAAATGGGCGGAACGCGGCGCCGAATTCCCGGAGAAGGCGAGGAGGTGCGTCATCCTCGAGACGGCCGCGAACGGGCGTCCTGGAGTCGCTCCGCGGTTCGCTACAGGGATCGGCTCGGGCACCGGGAGGAGAATGAGCTTGGCGGGTGGGCGTGAAGGACGGCTCTACCGCTACCGCTACCGCTTGGCCCCCGGGATCGCCCCTCTGCCGATCGGCCTTGCCCCCTCTGAAAATGCCCTTTCTCTCGGGACGGCTTTCTCGCTGTTACGGGCAGGTCTGGTCGGCGGATCGGGGATACGTGACGGGATCGGTGGCCTCTCCCAGCGGGCCGAACTGGGATCCCTTCTGGGCCGCCACCAGGTAGAAGAAATTTCCGTCGCCCGGGACGAAGGCGGTGGTGGAACCGACGATCCCGCACTGAACCGGGAAGGTGTTGGAGAAGGTGACGCCGGTGCCGGCCAGCGAGGCGATCGCGCCCTGATAGAGACGGTAGGAATCGGCGAGGGTTCCCAGGTTCTCCCAGGTGAAGGTCGCAATCCCCGTCGAGGTGTCGCGACCGAGGAGGAGGGGCGACGCGGATCCCGGAGCGCTCACCTCCGGGGGAGGAGCCGTCACCGTGCAGGTATTGCAGGCCGGAGCGCTCTCCCGGGTGATGTGGAGGCCCCAGGAGTTGACCGTCCCCAGGGAGCAGGAGATGGTGCCGTGATACTGGCAAAGGGTGTTGTTCCGGTCATACACGCGCAGTGTCCAGATCCCTCCCGCATCCTGTCCCTTGTACAGGTCCATGCTGCCGACCTGGGCCAGGCGGCTGTCGGGGAAGGTCGTGTTCAGGGCCTTGCAGGGAATCGGATTGCTGTGGACCGTCACCCCGGTTCCCTGGGGAGAAGTCAGGGTAACCATGTAGTCGTCGAAGAGATAGGAAACATCGGTGCTGGTGAGGTTGACGTCGAGAGAGAGGCCCCGGATGGTCCCGGAGGCCGCGATCGGCGTGGTGAAGACGCTGGGAACGAGGGCATCGTCATTCACGGAGCCCGTCGTGCCGCTGAGACTCTCGGTCGTCACCGTCTCGGATCCGACGTCGAAATGGATGGGAACGGCGAAGATCCCCTGCCCCGTGGAGACGGTCAGGACCAGATCGATCCCGGTGCCGCAGGGAAGGGTGTCGGAGACGACCACGCTGAGCGTGTCGCCGGCGTTCGGATTCCCCACGCTGCCCGCCGGGATGTCGGCGTAGGCGGAGGAGCCGTCCAGGATGGTCGCGCCGGGAGTTTGTGAAGCGAGGCCGCCCCTGACGGCCGTGGCCGCGGCGCCGCCCGAGTTGGCCAGCGGGACGGAGAAGACCACCGTCTCGCCGGGATCGATGACCATGTCGCCGCCGGACCCCGCGCCGGGGCAGACGTCGGCGGCACCGACGGTGCCGGCGGACAGGATCGGCCCCGAGTAGGGCACCGCGTTGGTGACCACCAGGGCGAAGTCCTGATCGGTGGTGTCGGCGTTCGCGGGGATCCCGTCACCGGGTAGCGTCACCGCCTTCACGGTGAGGGTGTAAAAGCCGGAGGGGCCGGGCTGAATCACCTGCTCCACGTTGTTGGTGTGGTCGGCGGGCCCGCCCGCCGTGGTGATGCCGCTGGTGAACGCATTACCCCGCAGGACGATCTTCCCGTTCTGCACCAGTTCCAGGTCGAGGTCGTTCACGAGGGAGGGACACGAGCCGACGGCGCCCGGCGCGTCGGTCCAGACCAGCGTCGCCTTGAGGGGCTGGGCGGGATCCGAAGGGATGAACCTCACCTGGTACTGATCGCCGCCGGTGTTGAACACGACTCCCCTGATCCAGGTAAAGGGCCCCCAGCCCGCTCGTCTTCGTGAAGAGCGGCGGGGCGGCCACGATCGTGGGAGTTCCCGGCTCCAGGATGTTCCCCAGGTTCCAGCGTCCCCACCCCTCGTGCCGGTTCGGGATCAGGTCGGAGGTGTTCCCCCCCTGCATGTCCCGGGAGCTGTTGACGAGGAGCGCCTTCGCCATCGCCGGGGAAGGAACCGCGGCGGCGAAGCGCTGCCACCACTGGACCAGGAGGGCCGCTCCTCCCGCCGTCCCGGGGGTTGCGAAGGAGGTCCCGGCCGAGAGGCTGTGGAGGCCGTCTCCCAGGGAAGAGCCGAAGTTGTTCACCGAGGCGGAGGCGATCCCGACGTAGTTGCCGGCCACACCGCCCGGGGCCATGAAGTCGGGCTTGATCCTGCCGTCGAAGGTCGGCCCCTGGCTGCTGAAGAAGCTCCGGTCGTCGATGTTGGTCCCGCCTGCCGAGGGACGGTAGACGGAGCTGGATCCCGAGGTGAGGATGTTCTTGGCCGCGTGGGGCCGCGTCAGGCTGGCGGGGCTGTCTGTCGTCGCGCCGGGGGTCGAGTTCCCTTCGTTGCCGGACGAGAAACAGGTGATCAGCGGCTGGTTCCCGGCGGCCACCGAGTCGGCGTCACGCACCAGAGCGTCGAATATCTGTTCGAAGGCCGTGTAGGAGACATCTTCGACCGTGTTGCCGTCGGCGCTGTACCCTCCCGATCCCCAGGAATTGTTCTGGATCGTCCCGGGCACTCCGTTGGGGCCGCTGTTGGCGACGGTGTCCCGAGCCCGAGCGGCGTCGTCGTCGGTGCAGGCGCCGACGGCCTTGAGGAAGGGAATGTTGATGAAATTGACCGCCGGAGCAACCCCCAGGCCATAGAGGTAGCCCGTGCTCAACTCCGGGGTATGGCTGCAAGCCCCGCCCGTGATGGAGGCACCGAACTGGCCGTGCCCGTCGGCCCCGGGGGTGCCGCAGACACTCTCGTTCACCCGCCCCGACGTGTGCCCGCTGGGATCCACGTTCGTCACGCCGTTGTCGGCGTATCCGACGGTGACGTTGGAGCCGTCGAGGCTCCGTGCGGCGAGCCAGTCGTTGTACGTGGGAAGGCCGTAATAGGGCCGGTACGGGATCCCGCTGCCGTCCACCTGTCCGGCCAGGATCTGCGTGGCGCACTCGTCTTCCAGCCTCGGCTCCGGGGCCACCTCCACGACGTAGACTTCGGGCAGCCGGGCCAGGTCGCCGACCCGGGAGCCCGAAAGGCGCACCGTGGCCATCTCGCTGAAGTACGCCGGCATCCGGTTGAGGATCTCCCCTCCCATTTCCCGAATCCGGTTCACCGCCCCCTCCACGTCGGCGGAGCGGTAGATGAGGACGTTGAGCTTGATGGGACCGGCGGGCAGGGTCTCCTCCCGGTTCCGTCGCGCCAGCTCTCCGCTCAACTTGAAGGCCGGGTGATACGCTCCCACCCACTCCACGAAGGCAAGCGCCGAAACGTGCGCCCGCTGCCGCACAGGTCGCCTGGTGGGGCTCGGCGCCGACGGTCTCTCCTCGTCGGCCTACGGCCCCGAAGAAGCGTTCGTCGCGCTGGGCGCCCATCATCACCTCGCCATCTTCCTCGCCCTCGCGACCGCGGGCACCGTCATCCTGATCTCGGCCTCGTACTCCCAGATCGTCGAGCGTCTTCCCTTCGGGCGGCGGCGGCTACCTCGTCGCCACGAGGCTTCTCGGCTCCGGGGCGGGGCTCGGCGTCGGGAACGGCTCTCGTCGTGGACTACGTCCTGACCATCGCCATCTCCATCTCGGCCGGCGTGGCGGCCCTCTGTTCCCTGACGGCCGGGGTCGCGCAGGGAACCCAGCTTCTCTTCGCGATTCTCGCCTGCGTGGTCCTCATCGTCCTGAACCTCCGGGGCGTCCGCGAGTCGGTGCAGGTCCTCCTGCCGATCTTCATCCTCTTTCTCGTGACGCACGCGGCGCTCATCGCCTTCGGGCTCGGCCGGCACCTCACGTCGTTTCCGGCGCTGGTGTCGGAGACCTCACGGGAATGGCACGGCTCAGTCCGCGAGCTCGGTCTCGGGGGACGATCGCCCTCCTGCTCAAGGCCTTCTCGATGGGGGGGGACCTACACGGGAATCGAGGCCGTCTCGAACGGCCTTCCGATCCTTCGCGAGCCGCGCGCCCATACCGGCAAGAAGACGATGACGTACATGGCCGTTTCGCTCTCCATCGTGGCGGGCGGCCTCATCCTCTGCTATCTCCTTTCGGGCGTCGGCCGCGCGGAAGGACAGCACCGCTGAACGCGATTCTCTTCAAGAAGCTCGCCGCCGAGGCCTTCGGCGCCGGGTCGGCGACGGCAGTCACGATCGTCCTCCTTTCCCTCATTGCCGAGGGCTCCCTTCTCTTCGTCGCGGCGCAGGCCGGGTTCCTCGACGGGCCGCGCGTCCTCTCGAACATGGCGATCGACTCGTGGGTGCCGCACCGTTTCAGCCTCCTGTCGGAGCGGCTCGTGACCCAGAACGGCGTCCTTCTGATGGGGCTCTCGGCGATCGCGATGCTCGTCTACACGGGAGGGCGCGTCGACCTTCTCGTCGTGATGTACTCCATCAACGTCTTCTTGACCTTCACGCTGTCGCAGCTCGGCATGTGCGTCCACTGGTGGCAGGTGAGGAAGCAGGAGCCGACGTGGGGCCGCCGATTCGCCATCAATGGGTTCGGCCTGCTCCTGACCAGCATGATCCTCGCCGTCACCGTCGTCATGAAGTTCCTGCAGGGAGGCTGGGTGACCGTGGCGATCACGGGCTCGGTCGTCGTCCTCTGCATCTTCATCCGCCGCCACTACCGCTCCGTCGGCCTCCTCATGAAGCGGGCGGACGACGTCCTGACCACGCTGCCGCGCTACCGTCCCGCCGACGTCTCGGGGACGGTCCAGAAAGTCGAGCCCGTCAGCCGGAACACACCGACGGCCGTCTTCCTCGTCTCGGGGTTCAACGGCCTCGGCATCCACTCGCTTCTGCAGGTGCAGAAATACTTCCCGCGCTACTTCAAGAACGCGGTCTTTCTCTCGGTTGGCGTCGTCGACTCGGCGAACTTCAAGGGGGTGGACGAGATCGAGAACCTGAAGCGCGAGACCGAGCGCGATCTGAACAGGTACGTCGAGTTCGCCCGGGGCCTCGGGATGCACGCGGAGCACCATCTCCGGATCGGAACGGACCTCCTCGACGAGATCGTCGCCCTTTGCCACGAGACGAAGGAGCGGTACGACCGGCCGATTTTCTTCACGTCGAAGCTACTCTTTCCGAACGAAAACCTCGTGAACCGCGCACTCCACAACCAGACGCCGTTCGCGGTGCAGCGGCGCCTGCAGTTCGAGGGGCTGCAGACCGTCATCCTCCCGATCCAGGTCAATGTCTGAGGCCGGCTACGGCGGACGCCTCGCGCGCCCTCGCGTCGCGTTTCTCCTTGCGGCGCTTCTCCTCGCCTTCACGGCCGACGAGCGCGTCTTCGGGCTCGTGACCGACGGGCAGGTCATGACGCGCACCGCCTATTCCATCTTCTCCCTCGGAGAGATCGGGACGGCGCGGGGGCATCGCGTGAACATCCCGCGTCCCGCTGGGGACGCCGTGACCCGCTACGGGATCGGCCCGACGCTGATCCGCGTCCTCCCCGTCTCGCTCGCGGGGCCGTGGGAGCGCGCGTTCGGGGTCGGCTCGTCGCAGACGCTCTTCGTCCTGATGAACATCCTCCTCGTCCTCGGAGCCGCGGCGGCGGCCGGGGCGCTCGCAAGGGGCTGGGGAGGGGGTGACGCGGAGACGGCGTGGGCGATCCTCGCGTGCGCGATCGCGTCGCCCCTCTGGGGGTACGTCGGCTCCGACTTCTCCGAGCCGCTTCAGGCCGCTCTCGTCGGGGCCCTCTTCGCGGCCGGCGTCCGTTCCCGCGATCCCCGGCTCCCCCTCGCGGCGCTCCTTCGTTCTGGCCGGAGCCACGGGGGCGCTCGCGGGGGGAGCGCTCCTCACGAAGTCGATCTTCATCGTCCTGGTCCCCGCCGCGCTCGTCCTCGTCACCTGGGGCGCTCCTCCCGGGTCGCGGCTCCGGCGGGCGCTCGCGGCCGCGGCGGGGGCAGCGCCGTTCGCGGCGATCTGGCTCGCTTTCGAGATCGTCCGCTTCGGACGCCCGTTCGGCTCGTACGAAGGGGAGCACTTCAACCATCCGGTGCTCGACGGTCTCTGGCGGCTGACGGTCGGGGCGAACAAGGGGCTCTTCCTCTACTTTCCGTTCGCGCTCCTCGCGATACCGGGCTTCCGAAGGGTCTTCGCGCGCGACCGGAAGGGGGCGATGGTCTCGGCCGGTTTCCTCGGCTTCCTGGTCTTCTCCACGGCGGCCTGGTGGTCCTGGGACGGCGCGGCCGGCTGGGGGCCCCGCCTCCTCGTTCCGCTCGTTCCCCTTCTCGCGGCGCTTGCGGTCCTCGGGGCGTCGGCCCTCCCGAAGATCGTGGCCGGCGCTCTCTTCACCGCGGGAGTCGGCGTGAACCTCCTGGGCGCGCTCCAGCCGGACGGGCTGACCTACTTCTACTATTTCACCCTGCCGAATCGGCCTCTTTCCGCGGAAGAGAGGCCTCGATGGCCGGATTACGCCTGCGTGACGAACCCCGCGACCGGTGCGCCCGAACTTCTCGCCCTCTACGAGGTGGCGCGGAAGGCGGCCCTTTCGCCGATCCGGCTTCACGCCGCCCTCCTCGGGAAACGTCTCCACGGGAAGGATCTTCCCGGCGGGGCGCTCGCGCCGCCCTGGCGGACGGATGTGCCCGGGCAGGAGATCGCGACGCCGCTCGAGCGCGCCGTCCCCGCGAGCGGCCTCGTCCTTCTCTCGTCGCCGTACCGGTGGCCGCATCTCGGAATGTCGATGATGAGAAAGGGCGGTCCGCCCGACACGGTCCTCTCCTACGTCGACTGCGTCTTCGACCAGGCGCTTCGCGCGCAGGACATGAAGGACGGCGAGCGGTCCGTCACCTTCGCCGAGAAGCTCTACCGGATGGTTCCGGGTCCGCAGTCGGCCCAGACGCTCGCGGAAGCGTACCGGCTCGCGAACCGGCGCGAACAGCTCAAGCAGTTCGTCGTCTCGCTTCCGCGTGAGCTGAAGAGGGCGCCGGAGTTCGGGGTCGTCATGGCGCTCTTGGCGCGCGACATGGGATATGAGGAAAATGCGCGCAGCAATCTTTCCGCGGTCCTCAGAGCCGCACCCCGCCCGGAGTATCAGCGGCTGGCGGACCTTCCGGTCTCCGACTGGCCTGCGACCTTTCGGGAGGTCCAGCTCTGGGCCCAGCCTGGCCTGCGCCCGAAGGAGGCCCGTTGAGCCGGCGCCGGTCGAAGCTCCGGGCCGATCGGGCCTCTTCCGGGAGGCTTCCGATCTCGCCGTCGACCGGATCACCCGCGGCGCCGGTCCCGGGGCGGCCTCTCCGGGCCGCCCTTCTCGTGACGGCCCTCGTCCTCGTCCTGACGGCCGACGAACGCTACTTCGGCCTCGTTCCGGACGGGGCGGATCATGGTGCGCACGGCGATCTCGATGGTCACCCTCGGCGAGATCGGGATCGCTCGCGGACAGGCCGTGGGACTCGACCGGCCGGGCGGCGACAGCGTCTCGCGCTACGGGCTCGGCCCCTCGCTGACGCTGACGGTCCCGACCTTCTTCGCCGGGTTCTTCGAGCGGGAGATCAAGCCGGCCACGAGCCAGACGCTCTACATCCTCCACCAGATCCTGCTCCTCCTCGCCGCGGCTGCCGGCGCCGGGGCCCTGGCCCGCTCCTGGGGAGGCGACGAGCGGGCGGTCTTTCGCGCGGCCCTCTTCGCGGTCGTCGGCTCGCCCCTCTGGGCCTACGCCGGGGCCGATTTCTCCGAACCGCTCCAGGCCGCTCTCCTCGCCGTGCTCTTCGCCGCGAGCGCCGCGGCCGCGGCACCGGACATCTCGCTCCGGCGGTCGCTCGTCCTGTCGGCAGCGGCCGGCGCGGCCGCCGGGGGCGCCCTGCTGTCGAAGTCCGTCTTCGTCCTCGCCCTTCCGGCGGCGCTTTCGATCGTCGTCGTCGGCGGCGAGAAGACGGGCCGGTACCGGCGCGCCGGCGCGGCGATCCTCGGCTGGTCGGCGCCGGCGGCGCTCTGGCTCGGGTTCGAGGTCGTCCGCTTCGGCCGTCCCTTCGCCTCCTATGCCGGGGAGCGCTTCAGCCATCCGCCTCTCGACGGCCTCTTTCGGCTGACGGTCGGGCCGAACAAGGGGCTCTTTCTTTACTACCCGCTCGCCTTACTCTCGCTCGCCGGCTTTCCGATCCTCTTCCGGAGGAGCCGGACCGCCGCCCTGTCCGTCGCGGGCTTCGCAGGCGCGATTCTCGTCTCGTCCGCCGCCTGGTGGGCCTGGGACGGAACGTTCGGCTGGGGACCGCGGCTCCTGCTGCCGCTCGTTCCGCTCCTGGCGGTTCTCGCGGCCTTCGGCGCGGGGCGCTTCCCCCCGCTCGTCTTCCGTCTGCTCTTCGGGCTCTCGGTCGCCGTGAACCTGATCGGCGTCCTTCAGCCGGACGTGGACACGATGAAGTACTTCTCGATCCTGCCACGGCGGGTCCTCTCCCCAGCGGATGTCGCGCGTTACCCCTTCTTCACCTACGACCGCGATCCCGCGACGGGAGGCGGGCGGCTCGACAGCCAGTTCTGGGTCGCCGAGGTCCCCGCCCTCTCGCCGCTCCGGGTCGCGCCGTGGCTCCTCGTCAATCGCCTTCGGGGGGGAGACGTCCTCGCCCGTCTCCGTACGCCGCCCTGGCCCACGGATCGGCCCGAGCTGCGCGTCGAGACGCCGCTCGAGAATGCCCTCTCCGCGGACCAACTCGCGCACTTCACCCGTCCGTTCGCATGGCCTCATCTCGGGATGTCCTTCTTCAGGCGCCGATCCGACGCCGCCTGGGGCGCGGCCTACATCGAAGGGATCCTCGATCAGGCCCTTCGCGCGCAGGACATGCGGCGCGCCGACCGGGCCGTCGACTTCGCGGAGCGGCTCTGGGGGCACCTGCAGAGCCCGCAGACGGCCGTCGTCCTCGCGGAGAGCTACCGGCTGGCCGGGCGCCGCGAGACGCTCGCGGAGTTCGTGGAGCGCGTGCGGGCGCGGCGGCCCGTCGACAGCCGGTTTCCGCTGGTCCTGGCGCTCGCGGCGCGTGACGGCGGCGACGCGGCCTCGGCCCGCTCGCTCGTCGAGGCGTCCCTCGAGATCGAGGAGAGGCCGACGGTCCGGAGGCTCCTCGAGATCCCGCCCGCGGAGTGGCCCGCGACGCTCCGAGACGTCACGGGGGAGAATCGGACGCCTCGCTCCTCTCCGGAGTAGATTCGGACCGTCATGGCTTCTCCGATCCCCGCCTTCGTCCTCGTCATCGCGGCGGCGACGTCGTCGCGCCCGGTTCTCGACGCGCTCCGTTCCGACCTCGAGAAGGCTGCCGGAGGCCCTGTCGAGATCCGCTACGGGGAGACGGGAACCCTCGCGGCCGCCCTCCGGAAGACGCCGGAGGTCGACCTCTTCCTCGCCTCGGACCTGAAGACGGTCCAGAAGCTCGCGGGGGACGGCCTCGTGGTGGAAGCGACCATGACGCGCTGCGCGACCGAGAGCCTCGCCGTCGTCGCGGCTCGCGGGGCCTCATTCGACCTGCCGCGGCGGCTCGACGGCGCCACGGCCCTCGCCTTCGTGAAGCTTCCGATCCGGCACGTCGCCCTCGTCTCGAAGAAGGTCGCTCCGGAGGGGGCCTCGATCGAGGAGTTTCTCGCCGCGGCGATGATCCTGAACCAGTTGAAGGAGAAGCTCCTTCCGGTGCCGTCGTCGGACGAGGCGATTGCCCGGGTCCTTTCGGGGGAGGCGGAGGTGGCGATCGTTCCGTCTTCTCTCGCCGCGGATCCGCGACTCTCGACCTGTCCCGTCGATCCGACGCTTCACGAGCCGCTCCGCCAGACCGCCGCGATCGTCTCGGCTTCGGCCCGGAAGGAGGCCGCCGCGCGCGCCCTCGACGTTCTCTCGGCTCCGGAGACACCGGGAGTCCTGGCGCCGGTTCGGCTTCACGGCTCCCTGATCGAGGGGCTAGGATCCTCGCCCGTGTCCACATTCCCCCCTATCCGCATCGTCTCGCCGGCGACCGGCGAACTTCTCTCCGAGGTCCCGGACGAAGGCGAGGAGGGCGTCGCCCGCGCCGTCGAAGCCGCAAGGAGAGCGGCCCCCTCCTGGGCCGCTCTTCCGCTGCCGGAGCGGGCCGAGGCGCTGAAGCGCTGGCGGGACCTGATCCTCGACGACCCGGAGGTCGTCGCGACGCTCGTTCGGGAGAGCGGCAAGCCCCGGCAGGAGGCCGAAGGGATCGAAATCCTCTACCTTTGCGAGCTGATCCGGTTCTCCATCGGCGCGGCGCGCAAGGCTCTCGCCGGGGAGACCCGGCACCCGCTCCTCTTCGTGACGAAGAAGACGCGCCTCGTGCGCCGCCCGCTCGGCGTCGTCGGCGTCATCGGGCCGTGGAACTTCCCGATCCTGAACAACGCGGCCGATGCGGTCTCCCCTCTGCTCGCGGGGAACGCCGTCGTCCTGAAGCCGTCGGAGGTCACTCCCCTCACGTCCCTCCGGCTCGCGGATCTCTGGCGCCGCGCCGGAAACCCCGCGGATGTCTTCCGCGTCGTCACCGGCCGGGGAGCGACGGGAGCGGCTCTCGTCGACCGGGTGGACGGCGTCATGTTCACCGGCTCGGTCGCGACGGGGCGGAAAGTCGCCTCGCGAGCCGGAGAGCGGCTCATTCCCTGCGTGGCCGAGCTGGGAGGGAAGTCCCCGTTCATCGTCCTCGCTTCGGCGAATCTCGAGCGTGCCGCCGAGGCCGCGGCCTGGTCCAGCTTCGTCCACAGCGGGCAGGCCTGCATCCGGACGGAACGGATCTACGTCGTGGAGTCCGTGGCCGGACGATTCGAGGAGCTTCTCGCCGAGCGGGTCCGTGGGCTGCGACAGGGGCCGTCGGATCCGCTGTCGGGCGAAGAGCACGACCTCGGGGCCGTGACCTTCCCGCGTCAGATCGGGATCGTCGAGCGCCACCTCGGAGATGCGCTCGCAAAAGGGGCTCGCCTCGTCTCGGGCGGAAAGCGGCGGGGAGACCTCGCCGGTTATTTCTTCGAGCCGACTCTCCTTCTCGACGCGACGCAGGAGATGGCGGTGATGCGGGAGGAGACCTTCGGACCCCTCGTCGCCGTCATGAGGGTGAAGGACACCGAGGAGGCGCTGCGTCGCGCGAACGACACGCACCTCGGCCTGAACGCGACCGTCTTCGGGGCGCCGGGCGAGGCGATGGAGTTCGCCCGGAGGCTCGAGTCGGGGCAGGTCATCGCGAACGACGTCCTTGTGAACTACATCGTCGTCGAGGCGCCCCTCGGGGGGTGGAAGGAGAGCGGTATCGGCGTCAGACACGGCGTGGAGGGGATTCGTCAGTGGACGCGGACTCAGGCCATCACCGTCCGCCGGCCGCTCCTCGCGCCCGTCGAGCGGCTGATCGCGAAATTCCTCGCCTTTCCCTACGACCGGCGTGTCCTCGCGGTCCTCCGGCGTTCGATGCGGCTCCTTTACCGGCGCGGCCTCGGCGAGAAGCTGAAACGGTTGCCGGAATCGCCACGCCCGTAGAATCCCCCCGATGAAAGACCTTGCCGCCGCTCTC
>CAWBOP010000013.1:0-192102 GCA_963790465.1 Terriglobia bacterium
GTCGCAGCCACGTCGAGGGACGCGTCGCGCGAATTTTCGAGTGGGAGAGGGAGCCGACCGCGACGCACGTCGAGCGGATCCGCGAGGCCCTGTCGGACGCCGAGGCTCCGGTTCGCGCGGGAGCGCTCGCCGCGCTCGTGAGGCTCGGGACTCCCGATGCGGCGGAGCGTTCCCTCGCGGCGCTGCGCGACCCGGCCGGATCGGTGCGCGCCGCGGCGGTCAAGTGTCTCCTCGACCTCGAGGATCCCCGCGCGGTTCCCGAGTTGCTTCGCGTCGCCGCCGAAGACACCGACTGGCAGGTGCGCCGTGGCGCCGTGGAGGCGGCCGGATCTCTCGTCAAGGACGCGAGTGCCGCCGAACCACTCGTTCACGCGCTCGGCGACGGTTCCACGCAGGTTCGCCTCGCCGCGATCGGAGCGGTGTCGCGCCACGGCGTGGCGGGAGCGCTCGAGGCGCTCTCCAGGCTCGCCCGCGAGGAGACGTCGTGGGAGAATCGCGCGGCGGCGGTGGTGGCGCTCGGACGCACGGGACTTCCCGAGGCGTACGCGCCGGTCGGTAGCGCCGCTCTCGACGCCAACGAGTTCGTGAGGGGCGCTTCCGCCGCGGCGCTGCGCGAGTTGCGGCGCTCGGGGGTCGGCAGACCCGAGGAAGCCGCGGCTCCCGCTCCGGCGGAATCGCTCGCGCCCGGCTCGCACCCGGCGCCCAAGCCCGAGCGGCCGCCCGCCGCGGGCGGAGGCGCGCCGCTCACCGCGAGGCCGGCAGAGGCCGGCCAGGAGGGGCCGCGATGACGGCACGCCACGGCGGAGCCCGCCGATCGGTGTATACTTCCGGTTCCGATTCGACTCGAGGGCGGGGCAGATCGCCCGGCGCCCATCCGGAGCCGGCTAGCGAGAACGATGGCGGCGCTCCCAACTCGATGAGACTCGCGACGACCGGCGGGGGCGGCTTCACGATCGATCCGGGCGGCGGCGCAAGGCGCGTAGCCGCGGATCCCGCCGGCGAAGGTTGGGAGGTCCGGGAAGTTCCGGACGCGCCGCGCTGGGTCCTCCTTCGGGATGCCTCGTACCCGGGTGGCTTCGTGCTTCGCGAGATCGGAGGCGGCGAAGTGGGCCGCACGACCCGTGAAGCCGGGGATGACGGTCCCCCGAGCAGCCTGCTGGCGCCCGACGGCCGCCTGTTCCGGGTGGCGCGGCGCGGCGCGCGGACCACGCGCTTCGAGTTGACCGGGTGGGAAGTGAGTGGAGCCTACCTGGTGGCGTGTTCCGGAGAGAAAGGGTTCGAGATCGCGCGCACCGAGGCGGGGCGCGCGTTCGACCTTGCGGTTGAGATCCTGATCCTGTTCGCGGCCGAGCTCGTCGACGCGGCCGCGGCCGACGGGCTCGACTGATCTTCGAGCGGAGAACCGACATGCTTCAAGGACAGGGAGGCCACGGCCAGGGTTCCGGCTCGCGCAACCGGTCGAGGCGGCGCGGCCGCAGAGGCCCGGGAGGAGGGCCGCCCCCGCCGCAGGCGAGGCCGCCGGCGGCGCCGCCACAGGGGAACGCAAGCCTCGAGGTGGGAGGCGTGCTGCACGTCGTCGCCGCGGGGCACGGGTTCCTGCGATCGCCGCGGGCGGACTTCAACGCGCAGTTGGAAGATCCGTACGTCCCGCGTGAGGTGGTGGCGAGGCTCGGGCTCGAGACCGGCGTCGAGATGGTGGGGCTCGCGATCCCCGCGGCGCGCCCCGGGCAACCAGCCTGGCTGCGCGACGTCAAGACGATCCACGGCGGCGAGCCCGAAGCCTGGGCCAAGAGGACGCCGTTTCGCAGCCTGGTCGCCGAGGATCCGACGGAGCGGATCCACCTCGAGTGCGATCCGTCCGACCTCTCGATGCGCGTCGTGGACCTGATCACGCCGATCGGGAAGGGGCAACGCTGCCTGATCGTCGCGCCTCCCAAAGCGGGGAAGACCGTGCTGCTCCAGAAGATGGCGCACTCGGTCACCGTGAACCACCCCGAGATCCACCTGATCGTGCTTCTCGTGGACGAGCGGCCCGAGGAGGTCACCGACATGCGGCGGTCGGTTCGCGGGGAAGTGATCGCGTCGTCGGCCGACGAGCTGGCGAAGAACCACCTCGAGGTCGCGGAGGTGGCGATCGAGCGCGCCAAGCGGCTCGTCGAGGCGGGGCGGGACGTCGTGGTCCTGCTCGACTCGATCACCCGCCTGTCCCGGGCGTACAACACCGAGCAGCGCAGCTCGGGACGGGTCCTGTCGGGAGGGATCGACGCTCGCACGATGGAGAAGCCGAGGAAATACTTCGGCGCCGCCCGGAAGGTGGTGGGGGGCGGGTCGCTCACGGTGATCGGCACCGCTCTCGTGGACACCGGCTCGAGAATGGACGAGGTGATTTTCCAGGAGTTCAAGGGGACCGGGAACACCGAGATCGTGATGGACCGCGGCCTCTTCGACCGGCGGATCTTCCCCGCCATCGACATCTCGAAGAGCGGCACGCGCAAAGAGGAGAAGCTGTTCACCGCCGAGGAGCTTCAGCGGGTCACGCTCCTGAGGCGCGCTCTCGCGTCGCTCAAGGCGGCCGAGGCGATGCAACTGCTCGCGGACCGGATCTCGCGGTACCCTACGAATGCGGAGTTCCTGGCGAACCTGCTGACTTAACCCGGATAATTCGTGAAGAACCGTAGCGAGACCGCGGAGATGCCCGTCATGCTTGGCGCTCGCAGGACCGAGGACCCGACGCGTACTGTACCGTACGTGGAGGGTCCGAGGCCCGAGAACGCCGAGCAGGGCGGGCAGATACGTGGTCGCAGTAGGTTCTTCATGAATTATCCGGGTTAACCCCCCTGGTCGGCCGGCCGGCCTGGGATTAGATTGACCGCGGAGAGAACCGCATGCGTTGGGGACCGGAAGACTGGGACGGCTGGACGCTGGGCCGTTCGGAACGCGACGAGGAGCCGCAGCCGGCCGAGGAGTCGCTCCTCGAGCTGCTGCGCGGGGTGCCGGGCCGTCGCGGGATGACCGTGGCCGACCTCGGGTGCGGCTCGGGGAGGCTGCTCCCGTTCCTCGCGAAGCAGTTCGGGAAGGTGGTCGCGGTCGACTACGCCCCGGCGAGCCTCGCCCTCGCCCGCCGGGTGTGCGTCGGGAAAGACGTGACGTTCAGGCGGCGGGACCTGCGCGACCTCGCCCCGTTCAGGAACGCGTTCGACGTGGTGGTGGCGGTGGGTTCGATCGTGGGGCCGCGGCCCGAGGACGTGGACCGGATCCTCGACGAGGTTCGGCGGTCGCTCGTCGAGGGGGGGCTGCTCGCGGCCATCGTCCCCGCCGCGCCGATAGGGGAGGAGATGATCCCTCTCAGGCTCGGCGGCGACAAGGACGCCCCCGAGCTGCTCGGCTTCCACGAGTTCGAGTTGCAGTACCGGCTGCGCCGGGCGGGGTTCCGCGGGGTGAAGGTCCGCCGGTTCGAGGACCGGGGCGGCGATCCCGAGGCGCTGCTGTGCACGGCCGCGCGCCGGGCGGATAATTGAGCGTGCTCGAGATCAGTCTCAAGGCCCGCCGGTTCACCGAGTCGGTCATCCGCGAGATGACCCGGTTGTGCCGGATCCACGACGCGATCAACCTCGCGCAGGGCTTTCCCGACTTCCCGGCTCCCGCGGAGGTCAAGGAGGCCGCGCGCCGCGCCATCGCGGACGACGTCAACCAGTACGCGATCACCTGGGGATCCCCCTCGCTTCGGGCCGCCCTCGCGGACACGTATGCGCGGCGCTACGGCATGCCGGTCGATCCCGCCCGGGAGATCACGGTCACCTGCGGATCCACCGAGGCGATGATCGCCTCGATCCTCGCGGTGGTCGATCCCGGCGACGAGCTGGTGGTGTTCGAGCCGTTCTACGAGAACTACGGCCCGGACGCGATCCTCGCCGGGGCGATGCCGCGCTTCGTCCCGCTCAGGCCGCCGGAGTGGTCGTTCGATCCCGCGGAGCTGGCGGCCGTGTTCAACGAGAAGACCCGGGGGATCGTGCTGAACTCGCCGAACAACCCCACGGGGAAGGTGTACTCGCGCGAGGAACTCGAGGCGATCGCCGACCTCTGCCGGAAGTGGGACGTGGTGGTGTTCAGCGACGAGATCTACGAGCACATCGTGTACGACGGGGCGGAGCACGTCCCGATCGCCACCCTCCCCGGGATGGCGGATCGTACGGTGACGATCAGCGCGCTCTCCAAAACCTACTCGGTGACCGGCTGGAGGGTGGGATGGGCGGTCGCCTGCCCGGCGCTCACCTCGGGGATCCGGAAGGTCCACGACTTCCTGACCGTGGGCGCCCCGGCGCCGCTGCAGGAGGCCGGAGCCGCGGCTTTGGTGCTGCCGGATACCTACTACCGCGAGCTGGCCGAGGCGTACCGGGCACGGCGGGACCTGATGCTCCGTGGGCTCGAGGACATCGGGTTCGAGTGCACCGTCCCGAGCGGGGCGTACTACATCCTCGCCGAGGCGAAGGGGCTTGGGGTGAGCGACGACGTGGCGTTCACGAGGCGGCTGGTCGAGGAAGTGCACGTCGGCTGCGTTCCGGGCTCGTCGTTCTTTTCGGAGCCCGACCGCGGGCGCAGCCTCGTGCGCTTCTCGTTCTGCAAGCGGGAGGAGACGCTCCGCGAGGCGCTTCGCCGCCTCGAGGAAGGGCTGGCCAACTGACGGCGGCGGCCGGTCTCGAGGCTCGCCTCGGGACTTTCGACCCGGCGGGCATCAAGCTCCGATCCTCGCGGATCAGACCTCGACCTTGAAGAGCCCCTTCAGGAGATAGCCGAAGACGAGGGAGAGGACGAAGAACGCGACGAGCCAGTGGACGCGCCAGCCGAGCAGGCTCATGCGCCCCCCCGCGTAGGCGACCTCGATCCTCTTCATCTGGGAGGTTTGGGCGATGGCGGGCTCCCCCGGGTGAGAGAGCTCTTCGAAAATGCCGCCGCCGACCCTGGCCCAGGAGACCGGCGCCAGGGGGCGTCCGCCGACCACCACCTGCTTGGTCACGCGCTCGCTCCCCACGCGGATCACCAGGTCGTGCACCCCTTCCTTCACGGCGCGCACTCGCCAGTCCACCTCGCCGTCCCGATCGATCCTGAGGGCGGGGGTGTCCACGGCGAGCCCCGGGGGGGCTTCCGCGGCGATCTCGAGGCGGGAGGGTTTGAGTCCGTCCTGCAGCCGCATCGTGACGACGGCCGTATCCCCCGGCTGCAGCCGCTCGTAACCGAACCAGTCGTCGATCCGGATCATCATGAAGACCAGCGGAACGATCATCACGAGGACCGGCACCGACGAGTAGCCGATGTACTTCGGCAGGCAGGCGAGCAGCCTTCCCTGGGTGGCGAACTGCGTGGAGAGGCTGTCCTTGTACAGGCGAAGCTCGAGAAGGTACGCCTGGATCCTGGACTTGATCGCCCGGATCCCCTCCTGGTTCGACGTGTACCTGAAGACGACGAGCATGAGAACGGCGGTCAGCAGCGACACGACGCTCATCCCCACCCAGGGATTCATGCTTCGGAACGGGTAGAAGACGGCGGCGAACAGCCCGCCGAAAACCGCATTGAGCGCTGCGATCATCCCGATTCTCCACCCATCGCGAGAATTGCGACAGTCCCTATTTTCCGGGAAAATAGGGACAGTCCCCGTTTCCCTACGAGCAGTCCTTGTTTCCCTACGAGATGTAGCCGAGCCCCTTGAGCTTTTTCTGGATCTCCTCCTCGGAGTCGGCGTCCTCCAGCTTCGCGAGCTCCTTCTCGAGGCAGTGCGCCACGAACTCCTCGGCGGAGGAGTAGCCCGCCAGCGTCGAGAACTTCGCGACCCGGTCCATCAGGTCCTTGTCGATCTTGATCTTGGTGGTGCCCACGAGCCGTCCTCCTTGGCTACAGGATGTTCCGCCCGATCATGTCCGGCGGGGTCTCGATGTCGAAGAGCTTCAGGATCGTGGCCGTCAGGTCGTACAGCGCCGGGGTCGCGGCCTTGATCTTCCGGTTCATGAGCAGGATGCCGGGGATGAGCGCGGGATCCATGCAGTGATCCGCCCCCCACTCCTGTGTGTTGTCCTCGAAGATCCCCTTGGGCATCCGTCCGAGCGGGGTCGCCCAGGAGATGCGGTAGCCGCGGTTGTACCCCACGATGATGTCGGGCGCTTCGGAGACCCTCGGGCCGTGGTAGACCTCCGAGGCGATGAAGGCGGTCGAGATCGCCTTCTCGCCGGTCGAGGGGTCCACGACGTTCTGAAGCTTGCTCGCGAGCTCGCGGATCAGCGCGTCTTTCCGGGCGCCCGGCTCCACGATCCCTTTCCCTTCCCGCCCCTTCAGATTGAGGTAGAGCCCGTTGAGCCCCAGGCCGTAGGCGCGCGTAAGGGACCAGTCGGTGTTCGAGTGGTACTCCCCCTCTTCCTGGTTGTACGGGTTGAGAAGCCGCAGGTAGCCGTTGTCGAGCAGCCAGGTGTTCAGGTTGAAGCTGCGCCGGAAACTGGTGAAGCCGTGGTCCGACATGACCATGAGCGTGGCGTCCGCCGGGGCCTTCTCCATCGCGCGCGCGAGAATGCGGTCCATGTCGGCGTAGATCGTCTCGATCACCTGGGCGGCCCTCGCCTCCGGTTGGGGTCGTAGGCCGGGTGCCGCTTGTCCAGCTGGCCGCCAGAACATGTGCTGCCGCTGGTCGGTGCTGGAGAAGTAGTAGAACAGCAGCCCCGCCTCGAACCGGCCCAGCTCGTACTCGAGCATGGCCCGGCTCTCCTCCAGGACCATCTCGTCCTGGGCTCAGGAACTCCTCCTCGTCCAGGAGGCCGTTGTCCAGGGCGCTCGTGTCGGCCGGCAGGCCCTTGGTGAAGAACGGGCCGAATGGCTGCTTCCAGCTCCTTCGGCATAGCCGGCCGGCGTGGAGATGGGCAGGGCCGGGAGGCCGGGTCGATGTTGACCGGCGACACGTAGAGCTTGAACTGCGGCCGGACCTCCTTGAGGTAGAACAGTGCAGATGCCGCGGCACGCTCTGGGTCGGGATGAGCGGGAAGCGGACGTGCTTCCAGCCGCTCCACTCCTTCTCCTCGCAGGATGAACTCCTGGTCCGTGGAGGACGATCTTGGCCACGGCGTTCGACGGGTCGAGGAAGACCTTGAAGGGACGCTCGGGTCCGGCGCGCTCCTTCTTGAAGCTGTTGATCGGGCCCGGGCAGCTCGGCCTCCACCCGGTTGCCGATGACGTAGACCTGGTGGATCGCGCGCTCCGCCGATGTCCTGGTTCACGCTCGGTGGCCTCGGTCGTGTAGTAGTTGAAGATGCCGTAGGTCGCCGAGGATGTCGGGCGTCCCCATGCCGGAGAGCGTCCGCTGCTTCGTCGCGGCCGGCGGGTAGTTGGCCGGCATCTTGAAGATCGGTGGCCGGGATGTCGTGCTCCTCGAGGATCTGCCAGAAGGCCCGGCCCTTGCGCAGGAGTTGCGGACCTCGCCGCCTTCGAGATCGGCAGGACGCAAGTCGCCGAGCCGAGATCGTCTTGGTCGCGCCCTCGACGCGCGAGGCCGAGAAGGTCGGGGAAGTAGGTCTTCGGGTCGCGGTGGATGAAGTCGAAGATGCCGTGCCCGCCCGGGTCCATGCCGGTGATGAAGTTGGACCAGGCCACCGGGCTCTGCGGCGGAATGCTCGTCCGCAGCGGCCGGAAGCCGCCCTGGGTCGGCCAGCTTGCGGAAGGCCGGGAGCTTCCCTGCGTCCATCCATCGCTCGGACGATGCCGGGGTCCATGCCGTCGAAGCCCGAGGACGAGGATCTTTTGTCCCGTGGCCTTGCGGCCGGCGGTCCGCAGCGGCGCGCGCCAGGCCGGCTGCCGGCCAGGGCCAGCGAGCGAGCCGGCCGCCGGCGGCCGAGCCGGATGAATCTCGGCGTCTGATTCACGGCATCACTTCCTTTCGGTTCCTGTCTTGGCGACGCCGGCGCGGCCGGACGCCGCTTGGCCAGCAGGGACGCGGCCGTCCATGTGGGCCGGGGCGGGCAGGCCGAAGAGCTCCAGCACGGTCGGGGCGACGTCCATGATCGACGGCGATCGCCGGCGCTCAGCTTGAGGCTCGGAGAAGAGGACGCCGGGCACGACAGGCCGGATCGATGCAGTGGTCGCCGCTCCAGCCTTGGTGTTGTCCTCGAAGACGGTCGGCGTCGACGACTGCCCGTCACCGACTCCCAGGAGGCCCGGTAGCCCGCGTTGTAGCCGATGATGAGGTCGGGGGCGTTGTCCTTGTACGGGCCGGCGTAGATCGTCGTCCCGGTCGTAGACCTCGGTTGATCGCGGCTTCGCCCTTCTCGCCGTCCCTGAGGCGCGGTCGAGCTTGCGTCTGCGAGCTCCGCCGCAGGGCCTCGGCCTCGGCGCCCGGGGCGACGATGCCCTGCGCCTCGCGGCCCTTCTGGTTGAGGTAGACGCCGCCCAGGCCGAGGGCGTAGGCCTTGGTCCGCGTCCAGTCCACGTCCTTGAACCACTCGCCGCTCTCCGTCCGCCCGTCCTTGAGGGCCAGGTAGCCGTTCTGCGAGGAGCCAGGTGTTGAGGTTGACGCCGCGGCGGAAGGACTTGAAGCCGTGGTCGGACATGACGAACAGGGCGCTCTTGTCGGGCTCGATGGCCGGCCCGGACCCGGCCGATCATGTCGTCCATCTCGGATGAAGAGGTCCTCGATGACCTGCGGCGCTCATCTCGGCCGGGCCGGCCTTGAGGGCGGGATGGTCCTTGTCGAGGTAGCGCCAGAACATGTGCTGGATGCTGTCGGTCGTCTCGAAGACGCAGGCGACCACGCCGCGCCGCGTCTTGGCCAGGGCGTTGAAGAACATCGCCTCCCACTCCGCGTGGTTGGCGTAGGTCAGGTCGAGGAAGGCGCTGCTCGCTCGAGGGCGCCCTCGTTGAGGGCCCAGGTGTCGTTGGCCTCGCCGAGGGTGATGAAGCTGCCCAGGAGCTTGGCCAGGTAGACCGAGTAGATGAACGGGTGGGAGATCGGCAGGGCCGGCTTCTCCGGGTCGATGTTGAGCGGCGTCACGTACATCTCGAAGTGGGGCTCGAGTCTGCGACGACGAGGAAGCGGGCAGATGCCCCGGATCTTGATCCCCAGCCCGGCCTTGAAGGTCAGCCGGATCCAGGGCGAGAACTCGCCCTTCTTGAGGTCGATCTTCTGGCCGGAGACCTCGAGCGCCGCTTCGCCGGCTTGGCCCGGTCGAGCGCGATCGCGCATCGGGCAGGCGGATCTCGACCGGCTTCTCGAGCATGGTGTTCTCGGGCCCGGAGAGGAACGTCTCGACGCCGGCCGTCCGCGGACCTCGACGGGGAAGACGACGCCGCCCTCGCGCTTGCCGACCTTGTCCGGATCGCTCGGTGTAGAAGGCGAACGTGCCCTGGCTGCCCTTGAGGTCGGGCGCGCACATGCCGGAGAGCAGGTGGCCCTTGAACTTCTCGGGCGGGAAGGTGATGCGGCACCCGCAGGACGGTGCAGAAGATGCCCGTTCTCGCCGAGGATCTTCCAGAACGGGACGCTCTTGCGCAGGCCCCGGATCTCGGGCTTGGAGAGCGGGATGCGGTAGTGGCCCAGCGTGAGGGTCCGCTTGGGCTTGCCGATGCGGGCCGAGGACAGGTCGGGCAGGTAGGTCCGCGGATCGCGGCTGAGGAAGTCGAAGATGTTGTGCTTGGACGGGTTGCGCGCCGGTCATGAACGACGACCAGGCGACCGGCGAGATGGCCGGCGTCGTCGTCCGCAGGCGGCCGTAGGTCCCCTCGTCCTTGAGCTTGGCCAGATTCGGGAGCTTGCCCTCGGCCATGAACTTCTCGGCCAGCGTCGGGCTCCATGCCGTCGAGGCCGACGATGACGACCTGGTCGACCTGGCTCTTGCCTGTAGGCCTTGCCGCCCGCGGACGAGCCGCCAGAGGAGGCGGAACGGCCAGGACAGGAAGGAGAAGATCGCCAGGACGAAGGTCAGGAACAGGACCAGGAACGAGGAGAGGAAGGCGAATCCGGCGCCGGGGCCGATGTAGGCGGAGCAGGGGAGGCCGAGGACCAGGACAGACCCGCGGCCAGGAGCCGAAGGACGGCCGCGGTCGAGAGCGGGGCGGTCCGCGGTGCCATCAGAACTCGGTCCAGGATGATCTTGGCGATGTCCTGGATGCGCCAGGTCGGCGCCGAAGTCGGTCTTGGCCAGGAAGAACGCGTCGTCCCAGGTGTGCATGCCCTGGAGGTCCGGGCGCGGCCGAAGATCTCCTTCTTCTTGACCGAGCCCTTCATGTCGAAGCCGGGCTCGGAGAGGACGATCAGGTCGGGCCCCTTGGCGACGAGCGGGCCGGAATAGATGTCCTTGGCGTGGAAGACCTCGCGGACGACCTTGCGGCCCTCGTATTCGAGCTTCTTCGAGCTTGCGGATGATCTCCTCCTTGATCGGCCTTGGCCTGTCGCTGAGCTTGACCGGCCGTTGGGGTAGCGTTCGCGGTAGGTGGAGGTAGATGCGGTTGGGATCGAGGGCGAAGGCGACGGCTCTTGGGCGAGATGTCCTCCAGGCCGCTCGGCTCGGTCTTGGCGAACTTGAGGAAGCGCTCCTTCTCCAGCCAGGCGTTCAGGTAGACCTCCTGCTGGATGGCGCAGAAGCCGTGGTCGGAGAGGAAGAAGATGTTCTCGTCGTCGCCGGCGTCTTGCGGAAGGTGGTGTAGATCTTGTTGATGAGCGCGGTCGATCTGGCGGTAGTACTCGAGGACGTTCTGGTGGTGGGGATGGTCCGGGTTGTCCACGGCGTGCCAGAGGTAGTGGTGCAGCCGGTCGGTCCCGGTGATGACGAACTCGAAGATAGTCCCAGCGTCCTCCCAGAACATGTTCAGGGCCTTCTGCCGGCCCATCATGGTCTTGATCAGCTCCTGCCAGAGGAAGCCGTGGTTCTCGCCGGGCCTTCAGGGTGTCGATGTCGATCTGGTAGCCCATCTGCTCCAGGGCGGCGCTGAGGTGCGCGAGCGGGTAGACGGCCTTGGCCAGGTCGATGGCCACGAAGCCGGAGATCAGGACGCCGTCGATCGGGCGGGCCGGGTAGGTCGAGGGCTGGTTGATGACGATGCACTTCCGCCCCGTCTCGCCCAGCTCGTCCCAGACGACGGGCGCCTTGACGTCGGCGAAGTTGGGGAAGCGCAGCTCGTAGGACTTCGGCTTGAGGTCGGTGAAGCCGAAGATGCCGTGCGTGCCCGGAGTCGGTCCCGGTCATGAAGTTCGTCCAGCTGACGACGGAGATCTCGGGCAGGCTGGCCTTCATCCGGTGGAGGTGGCCCTCGTCGATGAGCCGCCCCATGGCGGGCATCGTCCCGTCCTTCGCGAAGCGGGAGAGCAGATCGACCGGCACGCCGTCGAGCCCGATCACGCAGGCGCGGCCGCTGCGCGCCTTGTCCGAAATGGCCATGACCTTACTCCGAGCGGGGAACGCGCCCAGGACTCGCGCCCCGCGGTCTTGCCGGGCCCGGCCTCGATCGCGCCTCGCGAACGCCGCGCGGTCAGGCCACCGCGGTGTGCGTGATGATCCCGCCGGCGACCACGTCGAGGTCGCGGACGAGTACGAACCGCCCGAGCTCCTGGATGTCGTTGAAATTCTCGACGGCGATCGGCTCCTTCGCGTGGATCAGCATCTGTGCGACCTCGGTCTCCCAGACCTTGTCCGGGCTCTCCGCGATCGGCTCGAGCGTCGAGGAGTCGATCTTCTTCTCGATGGCGATCCGGACCGGCACCTCCTGGGTGGCGACGCGCAGCAGGAGCTCTTCGCCGGCCACGAACGGCCGCTTCGACATCCAGAAAACGTTCGCCCGGAGCGTTGACGTGATGACCGGCTGCCGGTCGGGCGGGCATGCCACCGCCCCCCTCTCGACGAACAGCGGATCCGCCAGCGTGATGCCGATGCTTTCACCCGCCTCCGCCTCGGTCCGATTCTGCCAGAGCATCTCGATGGAAGCGACCTTCGTCCGGGTGAGAGACGGCGCGAACACCACCGTGTCGTCCTTGCGGATTTCCCCCGCCTCCACGCGCCCGACGAGGATCCGCTTGTCCTTCACCTTGTAGACGTCCTGGATCGGGAAGCGAAGCGGCCGCGCCTTCGCGGGCTCCCTCGGGGTGAACGTGTCGAGCGCGTCCAGCACCGTCGGGGCGTCGTGCCACGGCATCTTGTCGGAGGGGATCGCGACATTGTCGCCGTCCTTCGCCGAGATCGGGATCCAGTAGACCGGTGAGATGCCGAGGGAGCCCAGGAACGCGGACAGCTCCGTCTTGACTTCGCCGAAGCGCGCCTCGGAGTAACCGATCCTGTCCATCTTGTTGACGACGACGATCACCTGCTCGAGCCCGAGCATTCCGAGGATGTACGCGTGCCGCTTCGTCTGCTCTCGCACTCCCTCCTTGGCGTCCACGATCAGGATCGCGGCCTCGGCCTGGGAGGCGCCGGTGATCATGTTCCGGATGAATTCCTTGTGCCCCGGAGCGTCGATGATCACGTAGTGCCTGAGCCCGGTCTTGAAGAAGGTCTGGGCGGTGTCGATCGTGATCCCCTGCGACCGCTCCTCCTCGAGATGGTCCATGACGAAGCCGAACTCCATCTCGCGGCCGAGCTCCTCGCAGACCTTGCGGACCTCTTCGACCTTCTCCTCGGGGAGGCTGTCGGTGTCGTAGAACAGCCGGCCGATCAGCGTCGACTTCCCGTGATCCACGTGCCCGACGATGACGAATTTCAGATGTTCTTGCATGCTCGACCTCACATGTACCCGAGGCTGCGCAGCTTCTGCATGACGTAGGTGGATTCCTTGTCCTGCGCGCGTCCGGACCGCTCGGCGGTGGTGGTGGTCTTGAGCTCCTCGACGACGGCGTCGACGTCGCCGGCCGCGGAGTCCACCGGAGCGCAGCAGCACTCGCAGCCGATCGACCGGAAGCGCTTGCCGTCCTTCGCGAAGTAGAGGCTGACGATCGGGATCTTCTCCCGCTCGATATACTCCCAGATGTCGAGCTCGGTCCAGTGGAGCATCGGGTGGACGCGGATGTGGTCCTCGTCCGACTGCTTCGACTTGTACTGGTCCCACAGTTCGGGGGGCTGGTTCCTGTAGTCCCACTTGAAGTCCTGGTCGCGCGGCGAGAACACCCGCTCCTTCGCGCGGATCCCGTGCTCGTCGCGCCGGATGCCGAGCAGGAGCGCCTTGAACTTGTTCTTGGCGATCGCCTGCTTGAGGGCGACCGTCTTCAGCTCGTTGCAGCAGTTCAGGTGCCCCTTGTCCTTGCTCATCCCCGCCGCCAGGGCCTCCTCGTTCCGGGCGAGCAGGAGCCTGAGCCCCCATTCCTTCGCTTTCCGGTCCCGGTACTCGTAGATCTCCCGGAACTTGTAGCTCGTGTCGATGTGCATCACCGGGAAGGGGATCTGGTCATAGAACGCCTTGCGGACGAGCCAGAGCAGCGTCGTCGAGTCCTTCCCGATCGACCAGAGCATCGCGATGTTCTTGAACTGCTTGTAGGCCTCGCGGACGATGTAGATGCTCTTGCTTTCGAGTTCGTCGAGATAGTCCATATCGATCCCTTTGTCCCCTGGCCGGGGGCGCGCACACCGGACCTTGACGACGCCTCAGACGCCTCCGCCAGGCGACGCGGACGGCCGGCGGGAGCGGCGTCCCGACGAGACGGGCACGATCGCTCGGGCAGCGCCGCGGGAAAGCCGTGCGAGACGGGACTTATCGTAACTCTCGGGATACATGAGACCAAGGAGAATACGGTGGCGGACGGGAAACGGCAAGTTAGGGGGAATCCGGGGCCGGGCACCCGGGCGAAAAGCCACCCCCGACCTCGTTCCTCATCCCACCAGCACCGCCCCGCCGTTGACGTTCAGGATCTCGCCGGTCACGAACGACGCCAGGTCGGACGCCAGGAACGCCACCGCCCCCGCGATCTCCTCGGGGCGGGCGACGCGCCCGAGCGGGATCGCCGCGAGGATCGCCTCGCGCTCGGGGCCGAGGAGCGATTCCTGGGTCATGTCGGTCGCGACCCAGCCGGGCGCGACGCAGTTGACGGTGATCCCGTGCGGCGCCAGCTCGACGGCGAGCGACTTCGTGAACGAGATCACCCCCCCCTTGCTCGCCGCGTAGTGCGAGTGGAACGCTTCGCCGCGCTGACCGGCGGTGCTCGAGATGTTGACGATCCGCCCCCACCGCGCGTTCTTCATGACGGGGACCGCCGCACGGGTGCAGAAGAACGTGCCGGTCAGGTTGATCGCGATCGTCTCCTCCCACTCCGTCTCGGTCATCTCGTCGATGGGAGATCCTTTCCAGATCCCCGCGTTGTTCACCAGGATGTCGAGGCCGCCGAAGCGGTGTACCGCCTCGTCCACGAGCATCTCGGCGTCCTGGCGCCGGGCCACGTCCGCGGAGAGCGCGAACGCCTCGCCGCCCCCGCTCTCGATCTCCTCGACGACCAGCTCGGCCGAGGGGGATTCGACGCGGTAGTTGACGCACACCCGCGCCCCGGCCCGGGCGAGGGCGAGGCAGCAGGCCCGGCCGATGCCGCGTGAGCCTCCGGTGACGATCACGGACTTCCCGCTGAGGTCGATCATCGGTTCCTCCTGACGGACGGGGTGGGGGCGTCCTCGTGACGTTCGGGGAGGAGCGCGAGCTGGCCGCAGGCCGCGCGCGCCTCCGCCCCCCGGCTCCAGCGGATGCTCGCCGGCGCGCCGAGGGCGAGCAGCCGGTCCCGAAACGCCTCGATGCGTGCCCTCGGCGGAGGGCGGTACTCGAGCCATCCCGGGACCGGGTTGAACGGGATCAGATTGAGCTTCGCGCTCAGGGAGCGAACGATCCTGGCGAGGCGCGCGACGTCCTCGCCGCCGTCGTTGACCTCTTCGAGAAGAACGTACTCGAGGGTCAGCCGGTCGCCGGTCGCCCGCGCGAACGCGCGGCAGGCCTCGAGGAGCCGGGCGATCGGGTACTTGCGGTTCACCGGCATCAATCGGTCGCGCACCGCGTCGGTCGTGGCGTTGAGCGACACGGCGAGGCGGGGCCGGTCCGGCTCGGCCGCGAGGCGCTCGATCCCCGGAACGAGGCCGGAGGTGGACACGGTGATGCGCCGGCGCGACAGGCCGAACCCTTCGGGGTCGGTCAGGAGCCGGACCGCCGCCATCAGGTGATCGTAGTTGTGGAGCGGCTCCCCCATCCCCATGAACACGACGTTGAACGGATCCGCGCCGAGGCGGCGGTCGTCCCGGATCCGCGCGACCTGTCCCGCGATCTCCCCCGGTAACATCTGCCGGACGAGCCCCATCTTTCCCGTGAGGCAGAAGTCGCAGTCGAGCGCGCATCCGACCTGGCTCGAGAGGCACAGCGTGACCCGTCCGCGCTGCAACATGTGAACCGCCTCGACCGCTCCCCCTCCGCCCAGCTCGATCCGGTACTTGATCGTGCCGTCCCTGGCCTCGGAGCGTCCCGCGATCGTTCCGGGATCCGCGAGGAAATTCTCGGCCAGCCGGCCTCGCAGCGGGAGCGGGAGATCGGTCCACAGCGCGGGATCGTAGCGGTGGAAACGATAGAGCCAGCGGAAGATCTGCCCCGCGTGGAAAGACCTGGCCCCCATCTCCTCGAGGAGCGGAGCGAGCGCGGCACGGTCGAGGCCGTAAAGATTGGGGCGGATGGGAACGGAACACCCAAGCATCGCGGCGAGTCTAACCGAGAACCCCTTTCCTTGACAGTCTCAAACCCCGGCGCTACGGTGACCCACAGCGCGTATCGAGGTGCGACGAAAGTGAAGCAAGAGAAGCTGCTCTTCCTGGCGGGCGGGATCGTCCTGGGTCTTCTTGTCGGCTACGGCGTTTCCGACATCGCGGGACGCCGGGCGAGCGGGCCGCAGCATGCCGCCGCGGCGGCGCCCGTTCCGGCTCCTCCGGTGCAAGGCGGGCCTCCGCCGGCGGCCGGCCCCTCGGCCGACGAGATCGCGAGCCTCGAGCGGGTGGTGGCGGCCGATCCGAAGAACGTCCAGGCTCTGACGAAGCTCGGGAACACGATGTACGACGCCTCCCGCTGGAGCGAGGCGCTCGGCTACTACCAGCGGGCGCTCGACGCCGGCCCGCAGGATCCCAACGTGCTGACCGACGCCGGCATCTGCTACCGCCAGCTCCGGCGGTTCGAAGAGGCGCTCGAATGCTTCGCTCGCGCGCAGGAAGCGGACCCCGCGCACTGGCAGTCGCTGTTCAACACGGTCGTCGTCGCCGGCTTCGACCTGGGCGGCTTCGACGCGGCCGAGGCGGCGCTCGACCGGCTCCGGAAGGCGAACCCGTCGGCGCCCGGCCTCGAGAATCTCGGGCGGGATCTTGCATTCGCCAAGGCGGCGCGCGGGAAGGCGTCGTGATCCGGCGCCTGCTGGTCCTCGTCATCGCGGCCGCCGGCGCGATCTGGCTGCTGCGCCGGTTCCGTGGCGGGCTCGCCGGGGCGGATGAAGCGTCCCGGAAGGCCGTCCCCCGGTTCGAGGGGGCGATGGTGCGGGACCGGATCTGCCAGACGTTTCTTCCCAGAGCCGCCGCGCTGACCGTACGGCAAGGGGACGAGGAGCACTTCTTCTGCTCCGACGCCTGCCGGGCCGCCTTCCTGGACCGGCGCCGCACCGTCCGCTGACCCCCCGCCCAAGGGCTGGCCGATCGCGTTTCGGGACCTATATTTTGACCTCGCCGGCTTTATGGATATGCCGGGACGGGGACAACCATGGACCGTCAGCAGATCGTCCAGCTCCACGAGACCGCCTCCGAGTGCTACCTTCGCGGCCAGTTCCGCGAAGCGTTGGCGGCCTGGCAATCCCTTCTCACGATCGATCCGAGCGACGAGCAGGCGCTCGAGGGTGTCAGGCTCGCGGGTCTCCTCGCCGACGGGAGCGAGCCCGCGGCACCTCCTCCGGTCCCCGAGCCTGGCGGGTTGCGCCGGCGGCTCGACGAGGTGGACGCGCGCCTCGAGGCGGGCGACCTCTCGGGAGCCGTCGTCGTCGCCGACGAACTGGCGGCGGAACACCCGTCCGATGCGTCGGTGCTCGACGCGAGGGACCGGGCGCACCGCGCGTTCGACGCCGAGCCGTTTCTGAGAGAGCAGCTGGCAAGAGCCAAGGCCGCCATGAGTGAGGGACAGGCTGCCCTTGGCACCGAGGCGTGCAAGAAGATCCTGGTGGTGGATCCGCACCACTTCGAGGCGGCGAATCTTCTGAGGCAGTGCGAACGAGACCTCGGGGGGGGGGATCTCCTCGACCGCGGCCTGGCAATGCTCGACTCCCTGTCGGCCCGCATCGACGGGGCGAACTCGCCCGCGGCGCCGGCGGCCGCGGCGAAGGCGCCGGCATCGACGGCTCCAACGGACGAACTCGACGCCGTCGAGGCGGCGCTTGTCGTCCCGTCGGCGTCCGCCCGGCCCGACGGGGCGGCGCAAGAACTCGCGCTTCGGGTCGAGCACCTTCTCGACGAGGCCAAGCACGAGGCGTCCGCGGAGCGGATCGACGAAGCGCTGAGCATTCTCTCCCGGGTGTTCATCCTCGACGAGCAGAACGAGGCGGCACGCGTGCTCGAAGAGCGGCTTCGCGCGGCCCAGGGGGAGTCGTCACGGGACGTCGAGACCTGGATCACCGAGGGGATACAGGAATTCGAGGCGGGTGAACACGAGCCGGCGCGCGCGCGCTTTCTCAAGGTGCTGGAACGTTACCCGGCGCACGTCGAGGCGCTGGACTATCTCGACAGGATCGACGTCGCGCTGGAGGCGAAGGCGGGGGAGCCGGCGGCCGCCGTGACGCCGGTCCCGCCCCCCGGGTTCCACGGCGAGGACCTGCTCGGCGGCGCGTCGCACTTCGAGGCCACCGATTTCGCGGCCCCGTCGGCGCCCCGCACGATGACGGCCGAGTCCGCGACCGCCGCGATACCGCTTCAGAAAAGGGAATCGTCGCCCAGGCCGTCGCCGGTCGCCGCCGACCCGATCGAAAACGATGCGGGCGAGTCCGCCCCCGCCGTGACGATGGGTTCGCGGCCGGCGTCCGCGCCGTGGCCTCTTCTCGCGGGGGGGATCGTCCTCGTGGTCGTGGCGCTGATCGTCGGAGCCGCGTGGTTCATGCCGAAGCTGTTTCACAAGGGGGACAGGCCAGGACCGATCGTCGGGCTCGAAGCCCCCACGAACGCCGTTCCGGAAACGCCGAAAGCCGATCCCCAGCCGAAGCCGGCCGTCGCGCCGCCTTCCGCGAGGACCGCTTCCGAGGCGATGGTGCGCGCCAAGGCGGCGATGGATTCGGGCGACTACGCCCGGGCGGTCATCGCGTACAACGAGGCGCTCACCCTCGATCCGGGTGTCGACGAGGCCCGGTCGGGTCTGACGCAAGCGGGGGAGCTGTACAAGGCTCAGAAAGTGGAGCGCGACCAGGTCGAGCGTGCGAAGACGGCGTTTGCGGAAGGGGAATACACGCCGACGCTCAAGATTCTCTATCGCATCCCGGCGGGACGCTACGCCGAGGAAGTCGAGCACTACAAGGTCAACGCCTGGTACAACCTCGCGCTGGTGTCGCTGCGCGCCGGCAACTGCAAGGAATCGATCGGGCACATCGGCGAGGCGCTGCAGATCCGTCCGGGCGACGTCGACGCGCGGCGGGCGAAGGAACTCGCGCAAAAATTCCAGTCCGCCGACAAGGACCGCGCGTTCTACGACCTCGTCGAATCGATCCCGTTCCGCAAGATCGACGACTAATGCCGGAAGTGGCGGCGGCCGGTGAAGACCATCGCCATCCCGTGCTCGTCGGCGGCGGCAATCACCTCGGGGTCACGGATCGAGCCGCCCGGCTGGACGATCGCGGTCACTCCCGCCTGAGCGGTAACGTCGAGGCCGTCGCGGAACGGGAAGAAGGCGTCTGAAGCCGCGACCGCGCCGCGCAACGGGAGGCGGGCCTTCTCGATTCCGAAGCGCGCCGAGTCCACGCGGCTCATCTGCCCCGCACCGACGCCGACGAGGCGCTCCGAGAGGGCGTAAACGATCGCGTTCGACTTCACGTGCCGGACGACCGTCCAGGCGAAGTCGAGGGCCTTCCACTCGGAGTCGGTCGGCGCCCGGCGCGTCACGACCTTCGCCTCCGCGACCGGGGACGAGACGTCGTCCCAGTCCTGAACGAGGAGGCCGCCGTTCACCCTCCTGAGGTCCCAGCCCGATCGCGAGTACCCGGACAGGCTCCCGCACTGCAGAAGCCTCAGGTTTTTTCTCCGGGCGAGCACATCCCTCGCCCCTTCCTCGAATGCCGGCGCGATCACCCCCTCGTAGAACGCCTCGGCGATCGCCTCCGCGGCCTGCGTGTCCACCGGAAGATTGAACGCGATCACGCCGCCGAACGCGCTCGTCGGATCGCACTCGAGCGCCTTGCGGAACGAGTCGGCCGCATCGTGTCCTTGAGCGGCGCCGCACGGGTTCCCGTGCTTGATGATCGCGCACGCGTCGCCGCGCAACGCCGCCGCCAGCGTCAGGGCGCCGTCGAAGTCCAGCATGTTGTTGAACGAGAGCGGCTTCCCCTGGAGCTGGACGGCGCGGCCGACGGAGGTGCCGGTGGCCAGCGGGTCCCGATAGAAGGCCGCCTTCTGGTGGGGGTTCTCGCCGTACACGAGGTCGAGAGACTTGAAGTAGCTCATCTCGAGCTTCTCGGGGAAGCCGCAGCCCGAGGCCGTGGGGAGTTCCCCTCGCGGCCCGATCCGGCTCAGGTACGCGGAGACCGCGGCGTCGTACGCGCAGGTGTGGCGGAACGCCTTGACCGCGAGCCGCAGACGGGTTTCCGGCGCCAAGCCGCCGGTTTCCCGGATCTCCTCGATCACGGCGCCGTAGTCCGCGGGGTCCACGACGACCCCCACGTGGGCGAAGTTCTTCGCCGCGGCGCGCACCATCGTCGGGCCGCCGACGTCGATCATCTCCACCACTTCGGCGAGGCCGATCCCGTCCATCGAAGCGGTCTTCTCGAACGGATAAAGGTTGGCGACGACCAGGTCGATCGGGTCGATCCCGGCGCGCTTCAGGTCTTCCATGTGTCGCGCGTCCGACCGGATCGCGAGAATCCCGGCGTGGATCCGCGGGTGGAGGGTCTTCACGCGGCCGTCGAGCATCTCGGGGAATCCCGTGCGCTCCGACACCCGCACCGCCGGAACCCCGCTCTCCTTCAGGAGCCGCGCGGTTCCTCCGGTGGAGAGGATCTCCACGCCGGCGGCGTGGAGGTCCCTGCAGAAGGGGACGATCCCTTCCTTGTCGAAGGCGCTGACCAGGGCCCGGCGGATCGGGTCGGACATCACGGTTTCCTTTCTTCGTGCGGCGCACCTCGCGGATCGCGGTAAGGGGTGCGTCCGAGATCCCCTTGGGCCGCCTCCCACGCAGCCAGCCACGCCCGGACGACGTCGGTGACGGTCTGTGAATAAGAGAGGGAAGCGACCGCGAACGGCACCGATCGATCGTCGAATGCCGCGGGATCGGGGGGGATCCCCGCCGCGGCGTAGGAACGCTCGAGGTTCGGAAATTCCCGCCGCGCGCGCTCGAGCACTCGGCGAGCGAACGTCCTGAAGTCGCCCCGCGCGAGATCGGCGTCCTCGTGCCCGTAGAACACCAGCGGGATCCGGGGCCGGCGCGACTCGCAGAACGCCGCGAAGTCGGCGTACCGTGCCGCGCCCGCGGCTCCGGCAGCGCACGGCGGGAAGCCGGCGTCGGCGACGAAGTGGGCGAGCGCGCCGAACGATCGGGCGACGTCGTCGAAAGGCGCCGCGGAGTTCACCGCCCGGACGAGCGCCGCCGCGCGCGCGGCGATCTCGGCATCGAGCGAACCGTCCTGCCAGGGTGGACGGTGGCTCGGGTCGTCCTCGCGCGTCATCGGCTCGATCATGCCGCGCAGGAGCGGCTCGCGGTGGCGTTCGAGGGCGAGGCGCAGCGACGCGGGCATCAGGCGCACCGCCTCGTCGGCCATCTGCCCCCGGGTGCGGGGCGCCCAAGCCGATGCCGGAACTCCCGGGAGTGCCAGGAGAGCGACGATCACCAGTCCGGCTCCGAGTCGCGCCATGCGGGGGAGAGTTTACCCCATCGGGACAGCGGGAAGATCCGGGGACCGCAACTTGCGGGGCAGCCGGCTACGCTAGCGTTTCTTCGGGTCTCCCGCCTGATCCGTCGCGCGCTTCTTGGGACCCTGAAGGACCGGGGAATTCGGCGCGACGGGCGCGAGGGGGGGCCACCGCGGGGGGCGGGGGGGCGCCTTCGCGGGAGCCGCCGAGGGTGGAGCCTGCGGCGGGGCGCCCATCTGCAGGAAGGGGAGTCCCATGGATCCCGCCTGACCCCCGTAGTTGAGCAGGTTGACGACGAGCATGCGGTCGTTGTTCACGACCTGCGGGTTGAATTTCGGATCTCCCATCTTCGGGTCGAGGGTCAACGCGATCCGGTACTGCTCCACGGAGCCGTCGTAATCCCCCTGTTCCCCGAGAATCGCGCCGAGGTCGTAGTGGGCGAACGCGTTGTTCGGGTCGTGAGAGAGAGCGCGGCGGTACGCCCCGGCCGCGGCGGATGACTTGCCGAGCGCGCGATTCAAGGTGCCGAAATTGATCCAGAGCGTGGGATTCTTGTTGTCGAGACGAAGCGCGGACCGCTGGTACTCCGAGGCATCCTGGAAGTACCCCCGGTGGCTGAGAAGAATCGCGAAATCGTTCAGCTGGGCAGCCGTCGCGCCGCCGCGATCCACGAGGTCGAGGTAGCTCCGGCCCACCGGATCGGCCGCGACCGGGCTCTTGCGAAGCCGCGCCTGGATCCGCGCGAGCCGGCGCGGAGCCGCGGCGGCAACTTCTTGTTCCGCTTCCCGGGCCTCCCGGGCTTCCTGGCGAGTCGAGGGCTCTCCAGCCGAGTCGGCCGCCGCCACCGCGTGGTGCCGGCGCGGCCGGAGCCGCTGCCAGAAGGAGAGCTTCTCTTTCGGTTGCTCGACCGACGCGCCGGCCGGCGCCGGCTGCGGCGGTTGCTGCGGTGCCCCGGCGCCGAGCGCCACGCCGTACGCGGCGCCGGCGAGAACGATCGACACGACGAACACGCCCGCGACCGGGCTGCGGTGCCTCATGGCGAACTCCCGTGCCCACGGGGTCAACGTCCGGGGCGCGCTTTCAGGAGAACCTTACCCTCGTGGAGGACGAGGCGCAACTCGACCTGCTCGCAGCCGGAGACCGCGCGCATGCGATCCGCCTGGGCGGTTATCCCGCGAAGGAAGGATTCGAAGCTGACCTTGCCGCCGTTCGCCATTCCCTTCTCGCGAGCGTCGAGGAACCGGGCGTGCAGGACCTTGAGCATCTCCTGCTCGTGCAACGGGTCGTGGATCCTGCATCGCGCCAGGATCTTCTCGTCGTCGCCGGGCGCGCGGGGATGGACGATCGCGGGCGGCCGGTCGCCCTCCTCCAGCCCCCTGAGTGTCCTGGCCCAGAACTCGGTGAGGCTGCTGTAGCGGGTCGACAGCGAGTTGAAGTGGAATCTGTGAACGTACTTGCGCATCGGGGAGTTCGCGCACCGCTTGATGAGCCGCTCGATCTCGACGCGCAAATCGAGCGGCTGCTTCGGAATCGCTCCGGCGAAAAACATGTCGTACTGGATCTTGAGCTGGCGGATGCCCAACTCGAGCCGCTCGATGTCCTCCTCGATTCCGACGGTCTGACGATCCGGCACGGACGGTTTCTCCGTATAATCGCCCGCTGCGGCGGCGATTCAGAGGCTGCACCGGCTTCGGGAAAGAACATAGGTTTGGGGGAAGAGCGATGCAAACGAAGCGAGAAAAGCCCGGGAATTCGGCGCCGGCGCCCGCTGCCGATCCTCGCTCGATTCCCTCGGTCGGCAAGGTTCTCGCCAGTGCGCCGTTCGAGCGGCTTCTGGCGGAGAACGGTGCCGGTCTCGTGACCGACCTGCTGCGGGAGGAGATCGAGCGGTTGCGGCAGGACGCGCGAGCCGGCCGGCTCTCGGCCGCGGCGCTCGGCAAAGCTTCGACGCCGCCGAGCCTCGCGCGGGCGGTGGACGGCCTCGCACGGCGCCTGCTCGCGCCTTCGCCCCGGACGGTCATCAACGCGACGGGGGTCGTGGTCCACACGAACCTAGGGCGGTCCATCCTGTCCGAGGAGGCGGCGGCGCGGGTCGCCGAGGCGGCGACGGGGTACATGGACCTCGAGTACGACCTCGAGAAGGGGAGCCGGGGGAGCCGTCTCGCGCACCTCGAGCCTCTCTTCGAGCGGCTGTTCCCCGGACGGGCGTTCACGGCGGTCAACAACAACGCCGCGGCGATCCTGCTCGCGCTTCGCGCCCTTTCGCGCGGGAAGGAAGTCGTCGTCTCTCGCGGCGAGCTCGTCGAGATCGGCGGTTCGTTTCGAGTGCCGGACATTCTGGCCGCGTCCGGGGCCAGACTGCGCGAGGTGGGGACCACGAATCGAACCCGCGTGGGCGACTACGAGGGGGCGATCGGCCCGAAGACGGGGCTGATCCTCAAGGTGCACACCAGCAATTTCAAGATCGTGGGGTTCACCGAGGAGGCGCCGCTCGAGGAACTCGCGGCCGTGGCCCGCGGGGCGGGGATACCGCTGGTGGTGGACTGGGGGAGCGGGGATCTCGTGGATCTGCGCCCCCTTGGCATCGCCGACGAGCTTCCGGTAAGGAACATCCTCGAGCGAGGCGCGGACCTCGTCACGTTCAGCTGCGACAAGCTCCTGGGGGGGCCGCAGGCCGGGATCGCGGTGGGGCGAGAAGATCTGGTGGCCCGGATGAAGCGCGATCCCGTAGCGCGCGTGGGCCGCCTGGACCGACTCCAGATCGTGGCGCTTCGCGAGACGCTGGCATCGTACGTCCGCGGGAAGGCGTTCGAGGAGATCCCGACGCTGCGCATGCTCGCGGAGGATGCGGAGGCGATCGGCCGGCGAGCCGAGCGGCTCCTGCGCGAGGTCGCGCGCGCCGCCCGCGCGGGGGTCGGCCTGTCGATCCTCGAGGGGGTGTCGCGCACGGGTGGGGGATCGTCGCCGCTCGGAGAGCGGCCGACGCGCCTCCTGGCGGTCACGGACGACCGCGGCGACGCCGGCCGCTTCGAGCGGGCGCTTCGCCTCGGCGACCCGCCGGTCCTGGCACGCGTCCACGAGGGGAAGCTGCTCCTCGATCTCCGGACCGTGCTGCCGTCGCAAGAGCGCGCGCTAGCGGCCCGCCTCGCGGCGGTCCTCAGATGCCGAAGCGGAAGTTGATCACGTCGCCGTCGCGGACCAGGTACTCTTTTCCCTCGAGCCTGAGCGTGCCGCGGTCGCGGCACGCCGCCCAGTTGCCCGCCGCGATCAGGTCGTCGTAGGCGACCAGCTCGGCGCGGATGAAGCCGCGCTCGATGTCGCTGTGGACCGAGCCCGCGGCGCTGCGCGCCGGGGTGCCGGTGCGGATCGTCCAGGCGCGGCACTCGTCCTCGCCCACGGTGAAGAACGAGAGCCGGCCGAGGAGCCGGTACGACGCGCGGATGACCCGGTCGAGGGCCGGCTCGAGGATTCCCATCTCGGCGCGGAACGCCTCCGCGTCGGCGGAGTCGAGCTGCGAGATTTCCCCCTCGACGCGCGCGGAGAGCGCCACCGCCTCGGTCGCGGGTTTCCCGTCGAGCGCTCCGAGTCCGAACGAGGCCGCGCCGGCGCCGAGGAGCTTGGCGTCCGTCTCGTCCGCGTTCACGACGACGAGCAGCGGCTTGAGCGAGAGGAACGTGAAACCGCGCAGGCGGCGAGCTTCCTCTTCGGCGAACTCGAGGTTGCGCAGCGGGGTTTCCCGCTCGAGCGCCGCGAGGCACTTTCTCAGGAGGTCGAGCTCCTTCCGATCGTCGTCGCGGTGGGCCTTCTTGACGGCCATCTCGAGCTTCTCGATCCTCCGGCTCGCGATCGTGTGGTCCGCGAGGATCAGTTCCGTCTCCATGGTGGAGACGTCCCTCGGGGGGTCGGGGGGGCCTTCGACGTGCGGGATGGCGTCGTCGCGGAACCCGCGCACGACGTGCGCCAGCGCATCCGCCGTGCGGAGCTGATCCAGAGGGAGCGCGTCCGCGGCCTGTCCCTTCTCGACCCCGGTGAGATCCACGTACTCCACCGTGGCGGGGGTGGTCTTGCGAGGGTGGTACATCGCCGCGAGCCGGTCGAGCCTCGGATCCGGAACCCTCGCGATGCCGACGCGGACCTCCTCGCGGGCTCCCGGCACGGGCGGAGGCGCCCCCGTGAGCAGCGAGAACATCGTGCTCTTCCCCGTCTGAGGAAACCCGAACAATCCGATCCGCATGATGAACGTCCCCCCGATCCGCCAGGATAGCGGAGCGCCGCCTCTCGCGGCAAATTGGGGACATTCCGCTTTTTCCTACGCTTGTGTCAGCCGCGCCGCGTTGACGGGTTGGAGCGCCTCTGTTACAGTTCGCTCGCCAGGTCGGAGACTCGAAGGCGGGGCGTAGCGCAGCCCGGTAGCGCACCTGCTTTGGGAGCAGGCGGTCGGAGGTTCGAATCCTCTCGCCCCGACCATGCTCCTCCCTTCGAGGACCGGACCCGGTGGAGGGCGTCAGGGCGCGTGTAGCTCAGCTGGATAGAGCACTAGCCTCCGGAGCTAGGGGTCGCAGGTTCGAATCCTGCCACGCGCACCAAATTTTCCTTCCTCGAGTACAAACGCTTAGAGGGTCGGCGCCTGTAGCTCAGAGGATAGAGCAGCGGCCTTCTAAGCCGCGGGTCGGGGGTTCGATTCCCTCCAGGCGCACCAGGGAGGGTCGCTGCTCGCAACGTGCGGTGAGTGTAGCTCAGTCGGTAGAGCTCCAGACTGTGGATCTGGCCGTCGAGGGTTCGAACCCCTCCACTCACCCCAATTCCGGTAACGTCGTTCCCAGGGTCGGGGCTCAGCGCCCGTAGCTCAGCACGGATAGAGCATCGGACTTCGGATCCGACGGTCGGGGGTTCGAATCCCTCCGGGCGCGCCAATCGATGTCGTCGGGAAGTAGCATGAATCCGGGGTTCGCGTTCGAATGTGCCCCGCGGCTTGCTCGCTGTGCTAGCATGAGCGCTCGCCGCGCAGCCACGGGATGGGCCGCTAGCTCAAATGGTAGAGCAGCAGACTCTTAATCTGCGGGTTCCAGGTTCGATTCCTGGGCGGCTCACCATCTCGTTCGCGCTGCGCCGCCGCGGGGCGTTCCCCCGGACGCTCCTGCGCTTCACCTCGGAGACGATCCCATGAAAGTCGAAATCACGGACCTCACACCGGTGAAGAAGAGCCTCTCCATCGAGGTGGAGCCGGATGAGGTGTCGCGGGAGACCGAAGCCGTCGTCCGCCGCCTGGCGGCACGGGTCCGCGTGCCAGGGTTCCGCGCCGGCAAGGTTCCCCTCGACGTGGTTCGCACCCGCTTCGCGAAAGAGGTCGAGGACGATGTTCGCGATCGTCTCATGACGAGGTTGTACGCGGAGGCGATGCGCGAAAAGGGGCTCACTCCCCTCGGCGAGCCGGTGCTCGACGGGCTCACCCACGACAAGGGGGGCCCCTTCGCGTTCCGCACGACGTTCGAGGTCAAGCCGGAGCTTTCGCCGAAGGGGTACCGGGGGATCGAGACCCGCGAGCAGGCCGCGACGGTTTCGGTGGACGACGTCGATCGGGCGCTCGAGGATCTGAGGCAAGGACACGCGCGCCTGGTGCTGGAGGAAGGGCGCGCGGCCGCGACGGGGGACGTGATCGTCGTCGACGTGGAGGGGCGGCCGGAGATGGGCGAGCCGTTCCGGCGCGAGCGGACGCTCGTCGAGGTGGGCGCTCCCGACAATCTTCCCGAGTTCAACGAGCGGATCCACGGCGCGACGGCCGGCTCCGATCTGGACTTCCCGGTCGTGTACCCCAAGGAGTACGACAATCCGTCCCTCGCGGGGAAGACCGTCCGGTACGGGCTCAAGGTCCATGAGGTCAAGCGCCGCGAGATTCCGGCGCTCGACGACGACTTCGCCCGGGATCTCGGGGAGTTCGAGAACATCGAGGCCTTGAAGAAGCGCCTCCGCGAAGACCTCGAGGAGCGGAAACGGACCGAGTCGCGGCTCGCGGTGCGCCAGTCGATCCTGGACAAGATCCTTCTCGAGAATCCGGTCGTCCTGCCGGACATCATGGTCGACGAGGAACTGCACCACCGGCTCGAGGATTTCGTTCGTGCCGTGATGCTCCAGGGAGTGGACCCGTCGAAGATCAAGGTCGACTGGAAGGAGATCCGCGACCGGCAGGAGGCCCCCGCGCGGAAGTCGGTCCACGCGCGGCTGGTGCTCGACGCGGTGGCCGCGGCGGAGTCCATCTCGGTCGAGGTCTCGGAAGTCGACGCCCGCCTCCGGCAGGAAGCCGAAAGGGTCGGCGAGACGCTCGAGGCGGTCAAAAAGCGGCTCGCGAAGGCTGGAGGCTTCGAAGCCCTTCAAAATCAGCTAGTTAGGGAGAAAACTCTTGACTTCCTGACCTCCGTTGCTAATATTGAACACGAGGGTTGATCATGCCGCTGGTCCCGATGGTGGTGGAGCAGACGAGCCGCGGCGAGCGCGCGTACGATATTTACTCGCGGCTGCTCAAGGACAACATCGTCTTCCTCGGCATGCCGATCGACGACCTGGTCTCGAATCTCGTGATCGCGCAGTTGCTGTTCCTCGAGGCCGAGGACCCGGACAAGGACATCTCGATCTACATCAATTCCCCGGGGGGCTCGATCACGGCCGGCCTGGCGATCTACGACACCATGCAGTTCGTCAAGCCGGACATCAGCACGATCTGCATCGGGCAGGCGGCCAGCATGGCCGCCGTTCTCCTCGCGGCCGGGACGCGGGGGAAGCGGTTCGCCCTCCCGAATTCCCGCGTGATGATCCACCAGCCGTGGGGTGGGTTCCAGGGGCAGGCGTCGGACATCGACATCCAGGCGCGCGAGATCCTCAGGCTGCGCGAGCGGCTGAACGAGATCCTCGTGGGGCATACCGACCAGCCCCTGGCGAAGATCGAGAAGGACACCGATCGCGACTTCATCATGGGCTCCGAGGAGGCGCTAGCGTACGGGCTGATCGACCAGGTGATCCACCGACGTGAGGCGCCCGGATCCGGCGGGCCGGTCGAGGTGGGGCGATGACGCGCAAGAAGACCGAAGGGGGCGAGGGGCTCAAGTGCTCCTTCTGCAACAAGAGCCAGAGGGACGTCCGCAAGCTCATCGCCGGCCCCACGGTGTACATCTGCGACGAGTGCGTCGACATCTGTCTCGACATCATCGCCGAGGAGCGGGAAACCGAGGACACCGACGGCCGGATCCGCCTTCCGAAGCCGGTCGAGATCAAGTCCTTCCTCGACGAGTACGTGGTCGGGCAGGAGATGGCGAAGAAACGCCTCGCGGTGGCGGTCTACAACCACTACAAGCGGAACGAGATGGCGCGCCGCCGCAACGACGTCGAGGTCCAGAAGTCCAACATCCTGCTGATCGGCCCGACCGGCTCCGGCAAGACGCTGCTCGCGCAGACCCTCGCGCGGCTCCTGTCGGTGCCGTTCGCGCTCGTGGACGCCACGACGCTGACCGAGGCCGGATACGTCGGCGAGGATGTCGAGAACATCATCCTGAAGCTGCTGCAGAACGCCGGGAACGACGTCGAGAAGTGCCAGCGCGGGATCATCTACATCGACGAGGTGGACAAGATCGCCCGCAAGGGGGAGAACCCCTCGATCACCCGCGACGTCTCGGGCGAGGGAGTCCAGCAGGCGCTTCTCAAGATCCTGGAAGGGACGGTGGCGAACGTGCCGCCGCAGGGAGGACGCAAGCACCCCCACCAGGAGTTCGTTCCGGTGGACACGACGAACATCCTGTTCGTCTGCGGCGGGGCGTTCGTCGGACTCGAGGGGATCGTCGAGCATCGGATCGGCCGGAAGGCGATGGGGTTCAAGGCCGACGTCAAGGCGCGCCGGGAGAAGAACCTGCTGGAGGTTCTCGGCCAGGTGCAGCCGGTGGACCTGATCAAGTTCGGGATGATCCCCGAGTTCGTGGGCCGGCTGCCGGTGGTCGCGGTGCTGGAAGAGCTGGACGCCGTCTCTCTGGTCAAGATTCTCACGGAACCCCGCAACGCGCTGGTCAAGCAATATCAGAAGATCTTCGAGTACGAGGGCGCCGGACTCCGCTTCACCGACGACGCCCTCGAAGCCGTGGCGCGGCTGGCGATCGAGCGGAAGATCGGCGCCCGGGGGCTGCGAATGATCGTCGAGGAACTGATGCTCGACATGATGTTCGCGCTCCCGTCCCAGACGGGCGTGAAGGAGGTCGTCGTCACGAAGGACGTGGTCCTCAAGAAGGCCACGCCGCTGGTCGTGATGGAAAAAGCCGGCTAGGCCGGGTCTTTACGCCCGTCGATTCATCGTTACCCAGGACAGGAGGAGCGGATGGAAGAACGCGCGCCGCGTTCCGCTGAAAGCGTGACCAGTCTCCCGATGGTGCCTCTTCGGGACATCGTCGTGTTTCCCCACACCATGGTCCCGTTCGTCGTGGGGCGGCGTGCCTCGCTGCTCGCCGTCGAGAACGCGCTGTCCGGCGACAAGCGGCTGTTCCTGTCCACGCAGCGCAGCGCCAAGGTGGACTCGCCGTCCCCCGACGAGATCAACAGCGTCGGAACGGTCGCCACGATCGTCCAGCACCTCAAGCTCCCGAACGGCAACGTGAAGCTGCTCGTCGAGGGGGTTCACCGCGCGCGCGTCCTCGAGATCGAGGAGACGCCGGAAGGGTTTCTCCGCACGGTCCTGAAGTCGATCGAGCGCCAGGTGGAGGTCACTCCCGAGCTGCAAGAGACGATGAACAAGGTCTCCACCCTGTTCGAGCGCTACATCAAGTACTCCCCCGGCCTTCCCTACGAGACGCTCTTGTCCACGGTCCGGATCGGCGATCCCGGCCGGCTCGCCGACACGGTGGCGGCGCACCTGCCGGTGGGGCTCGAGGACAAGCAAGGCCTCCTCGAAACCGTGCCTCCGGCGGACCGTCTCGAGCAGGTGGCTCGCCTCCTCGAGGTCGAGATCGAGAAGCTCAGGGTGGACAAGAAGATCAACACCCGGGTCAAGAAGCAGATGGAGAAGGCCCAGAAGGAGTACTACCTCAACGAGAAGATCAAGGCGATCCAGCAGGAGCTGGGGCGCAAGGACGACCGCGTCAACGAGATCGAGGAGTTCCGCCAGAAGATCGAGGCGGCCGGGATGCCGGCCGAGGGGAAGGAGAAGGCGCTCCAGGAGCTGAAGCGGCTCGAGGTGATGCCGCCGGTTTCGGCGGAGGCAACCGTCTCCCGCAACTACCTCGAGTGGCTGCTCGCCGTGCCGTGGAGCAAGAAAACGCGCGAGCTGACCGACATCCGGCGCGCCGAGCGGATCCTCAACGAGGACCATCACGGCCTCGAGAAGATCAAGGAGCGGATCCTCGAGTTTCTCGCCGTCCGGCGGCTCGTCCGGACCCGGGACATCAAGGGGTCGATCCTCTGCTTCGTCGGCCCCCCGGGGGTCGGGAAGACCTCGCTGGCGCGCTCGATCGCGCGGGCCACCGGCCGGAAGTTCGTGAGGCTATCGCTCGGCGGCGTTCGCGACGAGGCGGAGATCCGCGGACACCGCCGGACCTACATCGGCGCGTTCCCGGGGCAGATCATCCAGATGATGCGGAAGGCGGGGACCAAGAACCCGGTGTTCCTCCTCGACGAGGTCGACAAGATGGCCGCGGACTTCCGCGGCGATCCGTCGGCGGCCCTCCTCGAGGTCCTCGATCCCGAGCAGAACCACTCCTTTCTCGACCACTACCTCGACACCGAGTTCGACCTGTCGAGCGTGATGTTCATCGCCACCGCGAACGTGATCCACACGATTCCGCCGGCGCTGCGGGACCGGACCGAGACGATCCGGATCGCGGGGTACACGCTCAACGAGAAGATGGCGATCGCGCAGAAATACCTGGTGCCGAAGCAGATGAAGGCGCACGGCCTGAAGCGCGCGCGCGTCGCGTTCGAGGACGCGGCGCTCATGGAGATCACCGAGCGGTACACGCGCGAGGCGGGCGTGAGGAACCTCGAGCGGGAGATCGCCTCCATCTGCAGGAAGGTCGCCCGCAAGGTGGTGTCGAACGAGTACGAGCCGGGGCCGCCGTTCACCGCCGCGCAGGCGGCGGCGTTCCTCGGAGTGCCTCGCTACCACCCGCAGCGCGAGGACCGTTCCGCTCCGGAGGTCGGCGTCGCCACCGGACTCGCGTGGACCGAGGTGGGAGGGGAGATCCTGACCACCGAGGCGACGCTGATGCGGGGGCGCGGCAAGTTGACGCTCACGGGGCAGCTCGGCGAGGTCATGCAAGAGTCGGCGCAGGCGGCGCTCTCGTGGATCAGGAGCCGCTGCGACGCGCTCGGGATCGACCCGCAGTTCTACCGGAAGTACGACATCCACGTGCACGTTCCCGAGGGGGCGATCCCGAAGGACGGCCCCTCGGCCGGCATCACGCTCGCGGTCGCTCTGACGTCGCTCCTGTCCGGTGTCCCGGTCCGGCAGGACGTCGCGATGACCGGCGAGATCACGCTCCGGGGGAAGGTCCTGCCGATCGGCGGCCTCAAGGAGAAGGTCCTGGCCGCCTACCGGTTCGGCACGACCTCGGTCATTCTTCCCCGGGACAACGAGAAGGACCTGGCCGAGATCCCCGACGACATCTCGAAACGGCTCACTTTTCATCTCGTCGACACCATGGACGAGGTCCTCGCGATCGCGCTCGCGGGGCCGCTTCCCGCCGCCGCGGAGATCGGCGGGGGCGACGTGGCGGCACCCGCGGACGAAAGGCCCGAGGACGGGTCCGTGACCCACTGAACGCTCGCATCCGGAACCAGCGCTTCGAGCCCGCGCGCCGCCGGGTGGCGCGACGACATCACCGGTGAAGATCCTTTCCTGCCGATTCGACCGCGTGGCCTACCGCGCCGAGGACGAGCCCCGGGATCCGGGGCCGTTCGTGGTGTTTCTCGGCCGGTCGAACGTGGGGAAGTCGTCCCTCATCAACCGGCTGCTCTCGGTCTCCAAACTCGCCCGGATCTCGTCGACGCCGGGGCGCACGCAGAGCGTCAACTTTTACCGGGTCAACGAAGAGATCTGGTTCGTGGACCTGCCGGGGTACGGATTCGCCAAGGTGCCGGACGAAGTCCGGCGCTCCTGGGGGCCGATGGCCCAGGGTTTTCTGGAGCGGCAGTCCGGGCGGATCGCCGCGGCGGTCCTGATCGTGGACGCGCGCCTCGGCGCCACCGACCTGGACCTCGTGATGCGGGACTGGCTCGTCGCGGCGAGGCTGCCGTTCCTGGCGGCGGCCACCAAGGCGGACAAGCTGTCGGGGAATGGGCGCGCGACCGCGGAGCGCGGGCTCCGTGCCGCGCTGGGAGCGTCGGCGGGGGGAAGGATCCGGTCCTGGTCTCGGCGAAGACGGGCCTCGGCATCCGCGAGGTCTGGTCGTACCTGGACCGGGCGATCGAGGCGGCGACGCCGCCGAGGGACTAGGGAACGCATGGAAATTCGCGAGCTGAAAACGATGGAAGCCGCCCAGCTGACGAAGCTGGCGGCGAGTCTCCATATCCAGGGGGCCGGCGGCCTCAGGCGTCCGGACCTGGTCTTCCGCATCCTGCAAGCGCAGGCCGCGCGCAGCGGCGCGATCGTCGCCGAAGGGGTGCTCGAGAAGCTCACCGACGGCTACGGCTTCCTGCGGGCGCAGGAGGCGAGCTACCTGCCCGGCCCGGACGATGTCTATGTGTCTCCGGCGCAGATCCGCAGGTTCGGATTGTTGACCGGCGATTCGGTCGTCGGCGAGCTGAGGCCTCCGAAGCCCGGGGAACGGTACTTCGCCCTCGCCAAGGTGGACTCGGTCAACGGCGGGCCGCCCGAGGCGCTCCGCGGCCGGATCCCGTTCGACGACCTCACGCCGCTCTACCCGCAAAACCGCCTGCGAGTCGAGCTTCCCGGCCTGGACGTCTCCGGGCGCGTGCTGGACCTCATGGTCCCTCTGGGCAAGGGGCAGCGCGGGTTGATCGTGTCCCCCCCCCGCACCGGCAAGACGATGATGCTCCAGGCGATGGCCCAGGCGATCACGCGGAACCACCCCGACGCGCACCTGATCGTGCTGCTGATCGACGAGCGCCCCGAAGAGGTGACCGACATGCGGCGATCGGTCCAGGGGGAGGTGATCTCCTCCACCTTCGACGAGCCGGCGACCCGGCACGTCCAGGTCGCGGACATGGTAATGGAAAAGGCGAAGCGCCTCGTCGAGGCCCGCCGCGACGTGGTGCTGCTCCTCGACTCCGTCACCCGCCTCGCCCGGGCGCACAACGCCGTCCAGCCCACGTCGGGACGGGTGCTGTCGGGAGGCCTCGACGCGAACGCCCTCCAGAAGCCGAAGCGGTTCTTCGGCGCCGCGCGCAACGTCGAGGAGGGGGGCTCGCTCACCATCATGGCCACGGCGCTGATCGACACCGGCTCCCGGATGGACGACGTGATCTTCGAGGAGTTCAAGGGGACCGGGAACATGGAGATCAACCTCGACCGGAAGCTCGCCGACCGGCGCGTCTATCCCGCGATCGACCTGATGCGGTCGGGGACCCGGAAGGAAGAGCTGCTCCTCAACAAGAAGGAGCTGGACCGGACCTGGGTCCTGAGGAAGGTGCTCCAGCAGATGTCGTCGGTCGAGGCGATGGAGCTGCTCCGGGACAAGCTCCTCAAGACGCAGACCAACGAGGAGTTCCTGAACAGCATGGCGTAGCTCGCCGCGCTCGGCATCCGGCGGGCGATCGTTGTCGCGTGTCCTTGGAGAAACGGTCCGCGCTCGGCCTCTCAGGCCTCGAGGCCGGCGTTTCCGGCGCCGCGACGGTCGAAAGAGCCCAAGAACGCCTGCACGACCCGCGGATCGAGGTGCTTGCCGCTCTGCTCGGCAATGTAACTCAACGCATTCTCCTGGGACCACGCCGGACGGTACGGCCGGTCGGACGTCAACGCGTCCCACACGTCCACCACGGCGAACAGCCGCGCCGCGAGCGGAATCTGCTCGCCCAGCAAGTGGCGCGGATAGCCGGTGCCATCCCACTTCTCATGGTGACAGTACGGAATGTCCAGGGCGGGCTGCAAGAACGCGATGGGGGAAAGCAGTCCGTACGCCAGTTGCGGATGCTGACGCATGATCTCCCATTCCTCCTCCGTCAGCCCCACCGGTTTGCGCAGGACGCTATCGGGTACCCCCAGCTTCCCCATGTCGTGCAACAGCGCGCCACGCCAGATGTGCACGAGTTCGGCTTCGTTCACGCCGAGGGTCCGCGCGAGGCGCACGGTCATCTCGGTCACGCGCTGGGTGTGCCCCTCGGTGACCGCATCGCGCAGGTCCATGGCGCGCGACCAGCCCGCGATGGTGGCGTTGTAGGCGAGTCCCAGATCCGCATTCGCGCGCTGCAAGCTGTCGAACAGCTGGGCGTTGGCGATGGCGATCGCGGCTTGATCGGCGAGGGTGCCGAGAAACTCGACCCAGCCCGGTTCGGCGTCGAGCGGGGTCCGGTGGTACACCTCCAGCACCCCTTTGACCTCGTCTTGCACCACCAGCGGCACGCCGAAATACTCCGCGAACCCTTCGCTCGCCCAGAGCGCCGCGAAGGGAGGATCGTCTTGCGCCGGGATCGGATTCGACAAGCGGAGGGTGCGGTGCTCGAGCGCGGCGCGTCCCGAGAACCCCTCGCCGAGCCGGACCGACAGCTCTTCCAGGCGCGGCGTGCGAAAACCGCTCCCCGCGGCGTATTCGAGCGTGTGCAACTGCGGTTGATGCAAGAGCACGGCGACGGCGTCCACCCGCAATTGCGTCATCGCTTGCTCGACCACGACGTGGAGTGTCGAACGCAGATCGAAACTGGCGATGATCGCCTGATCCACGATGCGCAGGGACTCGAGTTCGGCGAGACGCCGGGACAGAGTCTCTTCGGTCCGTTTGCGTTCGGTGATGTCGATCAGCACGAGGCGGCACACGGGCGCGCCTCCTTCGTCCTGCGCCAGGGTCGTTTCGAGGCGAGCCCAGAACGGCGCTCCGTCCTGTTTCACCATCCGCAGCTCGCACGTCTGGGCCTCGCCCGTCTCGAACAGTTTCTTGCAGCGCAGGTAGAAGATGTCGTGGTCTTCCTGGACGACGAACTGGATACACGGTTGCCTGGCGTGCGCGTCCCGGGCCACTCCCAGCAAGCCGGCCGCGGTCTGGTTGGCTTCCAGAACCAGCCCGTTCTCGCCGAAGGTGACATACCCCACCGGCGCCAGGTCGTACAGGTCGAAATAGCGCGCCCGCCCGGCCTCGAGTTCCTTCTGCGCCCGGTGCATCTCCTCGTTCTGCATCTCCAGCTGGATCTGGTGCACGTGCAACTCGTGGAGCGTCCGCCGCGTTTCCTCGGGCGACATGGCCTCGATCTCTTCCGGCGGCCGGGCCGCCGCTCCGGCGATCTCCTCGGCGTGCCGGCGCAGGGCCCGCCCGGAGTGCGCCGAAAGGGAGGGGTGTTCCGCGGAAGAACCCGGCCGGGAGGTGACGTGGCGCCCGTGTTTCTCGAGATACAGGTTCGCGTCCGCTTTCTTGAGGGCGTCTCTGAGTGGAGTTCGCATTTCGGCCGTGCCGATGCCGCAAGAAAGCCTTACCGGAGTTTCGGAGGAGGCGGCATTGTGCTCCTCCAGAATGTGGCGGAAGCGGAGCAGCGCTCTTTCGGCCGCCTCGGCCGTGGTTTCGGGCATGAGGATGGCGAACTCGTCTCCGCCCAGACGCGCGATCACGTCTTCGGCACGGAATGAGGCCATCAGCAAATGAGCCGCGCTCGTGAGCAGTCTATCCCCGGCGGCATGTCCGCGGCGGTCGTTCAGGAGCTTCAGATTGTCCACGTCCGCCATCAGGATGCTGATCGGGAACTGCCGCCCTTGTTCGAGTCGCTCCATGCTTTCGTCGAAATAGGCGCGATTGTACAAACCGGTCATGGCGTCGTGCATGCTCAGATAGTGCAGCTTCATCTCGGTCTGTTTGCGCTCGGTGATGTCGCTCAGTATGACGCGGAACACGCGGGCGCCGTCGTCCCCCGGCGCGATGGTGGTTTCGAGATGCGCCGAGAAGGGGGTACCGTCCCGCTTGACCATCGGCAGTTCGAACGCCTGCGGTTCGCCGGTCTCGAGGAGTTCTTTGCGGTGCTGGTAGTAGAGGTCCTGGCCTTTCTTGAGCACGAACCGGGTCAGCAGCTGCTTCGTCAGCGCGCGCCGCCCCAGGCCCAGCAAGGTGGCCGCGGTGAGGTTGGCTTCCAGGATCAGACCCTGCTCGCTGACGGTGCAATAGCCCACCGGCGCCAGGTCGTAGAGATCGTAGTAGCGCGCGCGCGTGGCGTCCAGCTCCACCTGCGTCCGGCGAAGTTCCTCGTTCTGTATCTCCAGCTCGATCTGATGCACCCGCAGTTCCTGGAGCGTTCGCTGCGTGTCTTCGAACGACATGGCCTCGATGTCTTCCGGCGACCGCGGGTCCCTTCCGACGATCGCCTCGGCGTGCCGGCGCAGGTCCTGTTCCGAGCTCTGCCTGCCCTGGCCTTACATGCCCCGAGCTTGCCGAAGGGGGAACGTCAACGGGTTGGATCCTTTTGCGGGTCATGGCGCACCTCGCATCGTCGTGTCAACTCACGCTCGGGGTACGGGGAACGACCATGCACAGATGGTGAGGATGGGCCTCGTCTCCGGCCTTCACCCGAACCACCGTCATGTTGACCGGGACGGAAGCCCCGTTTCGATGAAGGAGGCGCTGGGCCACGTGGAATCCGCTGATGGTCCCGGCATTCAACAGTTTCATGTTGTCGAGATCAGCCTGGACATCGTCCGGATGCGTGATGCTCATCCAGTCGTCGTCCAGCAGTTCCTCCAGGGTCCGGCCCGCGAGGGTGGCAAACGTGGGATTGAGTTCACGGATGTGCCCGGTCAGCGAATCGATCAGAGCGATGCCCACGGGCGTATCGAGGAACAGTCTTTCGAACCGTTCCCGGCTTTCCCGCAATGCGTCCTGCGTCTTCTTCATCTCGGTGATGTCCGCGAAGGTGATGACCGCCCCCTCGATCACGTTGTCCAGCGTGCGGTAGGGGAGGATGCGCATCGTGTACCACGCCCCCGCGTGGGTCTGCACTTCCACTTCCTGGGGGATCAGGCTGTCCAGCACGGACTGGATGTCCGCCACCAGGCTCGGAATACCCCTTCAGGTTCGAGACGATGTGGCTCACCGGCCGCCCGAGGTCGCTCGGGATCAGGTTGATGATCTGGGTGGACGGCGGGGGTGAAGCGCAGGATGCGCAGTTGATGATCCACGAAGATGGTGGCGAGGCCGGTGCCGGCCAGCAGGTTGTTCATGTCGTTGTTTGCCCGCGACAGATCGGCCACCTTGGTCTGAAGCTCGGCGTTGACCGTGGCCAGCTCCTCGTTGACCGATTGCAGCTCCTCCTTCGAGGTCTCCAGTTCCTCGTTGGTGGACTGCATCTCCTCGTTGACCGACTGCATCTCCTCGTTCGAGGATTTGAGCTCCTCGTTGGAGGTCTCCAGCTCCTCGTTGGAGGTCTGGAGGTATTCCTCCTTGGCCCGCAATTCCCGTTCGAGCGCCGCGATGCGTGCCTTGACGGCGAGCCCGGACGATTCGTCCGCGCCGAGTCCTGTCGAGGCGTCGGAATCCAGAGTCGCCGCGACGGACGGCGAGGTGGCCACGGGCTCCGCCTGTTCTCGATCGAAGGCGGCCGCTTCCTCGAGGACGACCAGGTACAGGGGGGTCTCGAGCGACCCCGCGTGGCTCCCCGCACCGGGTGGACGGCCAGGTCGACCGTGGTGAAGTGGCCGTCGGTCTTGACGCGCAGGCCCGGGACAGCGCGCCGTCTCTCTCGTCCCCGCGGCCTTGTGCAGGGCCGTGGTCAGGGCGCGCCGCAACCCTTCGCGGGCCATCTTCAGGATGTTGTTGATGCCAGCTCTCGCCGGGGGGCAGTTCCAGGTACAGGCCGGTGTGGCCGTGGAGGTAGAGGATGTCCCCCTGGCCGTCGACGAGCGCGCCGGCCGGGGCGACCTGCTTCAGGAGCGCCTGTTCGGTCAGCTCGCGCAGCGACGGTTTTCCGGAGCCGGCCGTCCTTGCGGCGATCCGCGGGCGCTTCGCATCGATCTCCGTCATGGGCGGCATGAACCGGCCCAGGGTCAAGCGGCGGGCGCTGTTCAAATCGTTCCTTGGCGCTGATACAGCTTCAACTTGCGGTCCAGCGTGGCGAAAAGATCGCCGAACTCGCCCACGGTCTCCGAGGTGCCCAGGAAGAGAAAGCCGCCCGGGATTCAGGGCGTAGTGGAACAGGGGGATGAGCTTCTTCTGCAGGTCGCCGCCCATGTAGATCAGGAGGTTGCGGCAACTGATGAGGTCGAGCTTGGAGAACGGCGGGTCCTTGATCACGTTCTGCTCGGAGAAGACCAGCATGTCGCGGATGCTCTTGTGGATGCGGTAGAAGCCGCCGTCGGCTCGGGCGCGAAGAAGCGCGCCAGCCGTTCCGGCGAGATGTCGGCGGCGATGCTGGCCGGATAGAGGCCGGCGCGGGCCAGGGCGATCGCCTGGCTGTCGATGTCGGTGGCGAAGATCTGCACCTTGAAACTCTGCTTCAGCGCCTCCAGCCGCTCGTGCAAGCAGGATGGCGAGGGAATAGGCCTCCTCGCCGGTGGAGCAGCCCGGCACCCAGACGCGGATCGCGGCGCCCGCGGTCTTGCCGGCAAAGAGCTTCGGGATGACCTGTTCCTCGAGCGCCTCGAAGGCCTCCGGATCGCGGAAGAAATTGGTCACGCCGATCAGCAGGTCGCGAAAGAGCGCCTCCACCTCCGCCGGCGTCTGCTGCAAGATACTTGACGTACTCGTCCATCGTCTCGATCTGGTGGACGGCCATGCGCCGCTCGATGCGGCGGTGGATGGTGCTCGGCTTGTACTGGGAAAAGTCGTGGCCGGTCTGGGCGCGCAGCAGGATGAAGATCTTCTTCAGCGCGTTCTCGGCCTTGGGCGTCGGGGCGGATGCGGGCCGGGAGCGGGCCTGCCGAAGGCATGGGCGACATAGGCGATGAGCTGGGCGGGCATCTCGGCCGGCGGCAGCTCGTAGTCCACCAGGCCGGTGGCGATGGCGCTGCGCGGCATGCCGTCGTACTCGGTGGAGTCGGGGTTCTGGACCATGACCATGCCGCCCTCGCCCTTGATGGCCCGCACGCCCAGGGTGCCGTCGCTGCCGGTGCCGGAGAGCACGATGCAGATGGCCCGCTCGCGCTGGTCCTGGGCCAGCGAGCGGAAGAAGAAGTCGATCGGCAGGCGCTGGCCGCGGGGCGCGGACGGTTCCAGCAATTGGAGCGTGCCGTTCAGAAAGGCCATGTCGCGGTTGGGCGGGATGATGTAGGCGCAGTTGGGCTGCACCACCATCCCGTCCTCGACCTCGAAGACCTGCATGCGGGTGTAGCGCCGGATGAGGTCGGTGAGGATGCTCTTGTGGTCCGGGGCCAGATGCTGCACCAGGACAAAGGCCATGCCCGGATCGGTGTCGGCGGGCATGCCGGAAAAGAAGGCTTCGAAGGCCGCCAGCCCCCCGGCCGAAGCGCCGATGCCGACGATCGGGAAGCCGGCGGCGGGTTTTTCAGTCCGTCTCTTGCTCCTCGGCGGCTTCCGGGGCGATCTCCGGCGTCTCGATCAGACTTGGCATCGAGCGTTGCTATCGATGCCTTCGCCTTGGCCCGCGTTCGTGCTGTCATGGTGGCCCCCCATGCGGACAATTCAACTCGTGAATATCCGATGCCAGCGCTGACTATGACGGGACTCGTTCACAGCAGCGCAGCAGGAGCCTTCCCGGCTATCATGCACCCTTTCCGCGCCGCGTTTCAAGCCTCGTCGACGCGGGGAATGGGGCGGATCGCCTCCCCGGTCTTCCGAGGTGGGCTCGCCGGAGTAGGTAGACCAACTCTTGGCACCTGGCGAAGGCGTGCCGGTTGGCTTACGCCTCGAATTCGTCTTTTTTCGTGCCATGGCGCCCCCTGACTCGACGAAACTCTGTTGCAGTTTAGTATCGAATAGTTATTGCAGTCAAGCGTTAGACTCGTATCATTCCGTCATGGGAACCGTAGCCGTCAGGACTTCGCCGTCCGTCAGCCGCTTGCTCCGCCGGAAACGCGAGGAATTGGGGCTTTCGCTCCGGGCCGTCGAGCAGAAGCTCGCGGAGCAAGGTGAGCGATTCCCCGCGTCCACGCTCTCCCGCATCGAGCAGGGGAAGCTCGATCCCGGTGTGCGCCGGCTCCACCAGCTCTTGCGCCTGTACAAGATTCCTCCTCACCTGGTCGCCGCGGATCCGGTCTCGACGAGAGGCTGATGATCCGCGTACGACACGATACGTCTACCGTAGTGCGGCGAGTCGGGCGGGAAGGGATCTGCGCCAAGAACGCTTGCCCCTTCCGCCACTCACTCCGCAATCGTGGAGAAGGAGAAGGAAGAATCGCACGCAGTCGGTTGCCGCGCTGAACGGCGCCGTTGCGTTCACGCCCGAAGTCCTCTACAATCCATGCTTTCGAAGCGAGAGGTAGCTCGACATGAAGGAAAAAATCCACCCTGAGTACCATGAGGTCAACGTGGTCTGCGCCTGCGGGAGCAGTTTCTTGACCCGTTCCACCAAGAAGGATTTCCGGGTCGAGATCTGTTCCGCCTGCCACCCGTTCTTCACGGGGAAGCAGAAACTGGTGGACTCCGCGGGGCGCGTCGAGCGGTTCGAGAAGCGTTACAACAGGAAGCAGACCGCCGAGACCACGGAGACCGCCGAGACCACCGAGACCGCCAACTGAGGGGTCGCGCCGCCGGGGCGCGTGTCCCACCAGGAGCCGTTTCATGGCGGGCACCCTCGATCCCAAGCTCGAGAGCAGGCTCCGCTCCCTGGAAGCCCGTTACCGGGAGCTGGGGGAGAGTCTCGCCGATCCGGAAGTCACGGGTGATCTCCTCCGTTACCGGACGGTCGGCAAGCAGTACGCCGACCTGAAGCCGATCGTCGAGGCGCTCGGCGAATACCGGAAGGACGCCTCCGACCTCGTCGGCGCGGAGGAGGTGCTCGCTTCCACCGACGATCCCGAGATGAAGGGGATGGCGGCGGAGGAGGCGAAGGCGCTCGTGGAGCGTCTCGCGGCCCTCGAGCAGCGCCTCACGATCCTTCTCCTGCCGAACGACCCCATGGATGTGAAGAACGTCGTCCTCGAGATCCGCGCGGGGACCGGCGGCGACGAGGCGACGCTGTTCGCCGCCGAGATCTTCAGGATGTACAGTCGGTACGCCGAGGCGCAGGGGTGGAAGGTCCAGACCACCGACCTGTCCGAGAGCGCCGTCGGCGGCGTCAAGGAAGTCATCGCCCTCGTCGAGGGGGAGCGGGTGTTCAGCCGGCTGAAGTTCGAGAGCGGCGTGCATCGGGTGCAGCGCGTTCCGGCCACCGAGGCTTCGGGGCGGATTCACACCTCCGCCGTCACGGTCGCGGTCCTGCCCGAGGCGGACGATGTGGAGATCCACATCGAAGAGAAGGAGCTCAGGATCGACTCCTTCTGCTCGTCCGGGCCGGGGGGGCAGAGCGTCAACACCACCTACTCCGCCGTCCGGATCACCCACCTGCCCACCAACACCGTCGTCCAGTGCCAGGACGAGAAGTCGTGGCACAAGAACAAGGCGAGGGCGATGCAGGTCCTGCGGTCGCGCCTTTACGACGTCAAGCGGCGCGAGCAGCACGACGCGATCGCGAAGGAGCGGCGCGGGATGATCGGTTCGGGGGACCGGAGCGAGAAGATCCGGACCTACAACTTTCCCCAGAGCCGTATCACCGACCACCGGATCGGCCTGACCGTGCACAACCTGCAGGACGCGATGAACGGCAACATCGCGGCGATTCTCGAGGGGCTGTCCGCGCACGACCAGGCGGAGCGCCTCCGCGAGGAGGTCTCGGCCTGAGCCGGTTCGGCCCCCTCTCGACCGTCGGCGAGGCGGTGGACGCCGCCGCGGCGCGGCTCGAGCGCGCCGGGGTTCCCGCCCCCCGCCGCGAGGCGGAGATCCTTCTCGGCCACCTCATCGGCAAGGACCGCGGCGGTGTCGTGGCGCGGCGCCCCGATCCCCTCGACGAAGAGCAAGCCGCGCGGTTCGAGGCGCTCCTGGCGCGTCGGGAAGGACGCGAGCCGCTCCAGTACTTGACCGGCGAGCAGGAGTTCATGGGGCTCCGGTTCCTCGTGGACGCGCGGGTGCTCGTCCCGAGGCCGGAAACCGAAGGGGTGGTCGAAGCGGTGCTCGGTCTCGGCCTCCCTTCGGGTGCGAGCGTCGCCGATCTGGGGACCGGCAGCGGCTGCATCCCGATCTCCCTTGCGGTCGCGCGGCGAGACCTTCGTCTTTTCGCGCTGGACGTCTCGCCGGAGGCGCTCGACGTGGCGCGGGCCAACGCCGAGCGGCACGGCGTGGCGGACAGGATCGAGCTGGTGCGCTCCGAGCTCGCGGAGCCCCCGGCGTCGTGGGCCGGAAGGATGGATGCGGTCGTCTCGAACCCACCGTACGTTTCGGAAGAGGAGTGGGCCTGCCTGTCGCCCGAGGTGCGGGATCACGAACCGCGGATCGCGCTCGTCCCCGGGCCGACCGGCCTCGAGGCGTACGGACGTGCCGCGGTCTCGGCTGCGGCTCTTCTTCGTCCCGGCGGCTACCTCGCGCTCGAGCTGGGGTTCGGTCGGGAGGAGGGGGCGAGGCGGGCGGTGGCGCTCGTGGGATTCCGCGGCCTCGAGGCGATCCCGGATCTGCGGGGGATACCGCGCGTGCTTCTCGCCCGGAGAGCGTGAGGGCTCGTGCTGCTCGCCGGCGACGCGTCACACCTTCGGCTCGCTGGGGACGCGGCTTCTCTCGTCCCGGCCGACGCGAAGTGATAGCATGGCGCCCCTATGAACCTACTACAGAGCATTCTCGCCAAGGCCAAGGCTTCTCCACGCCGCGTCGTTCTTCCCGAGAGCACGGAGCCGCGAACGCTTCGCGCCGCCGTCCGCCTCCTGCGGGAAGGGATCGCGATGCCGATCCTGGTCGGTTCGCGCGAGGCCGCGCTCGAGGCGGCGCGAAAGCACGGCGTGGACCTCGCCGGGGTCCCGATCGCGGACCCCGCGGGTCATCCGGATCGCGCGCGGTACGTTTCCATGGTCGAGGAGCTGCTGCGCGCCAAGGGGACGACACGGGCCGAGATCGAGAAACTGCTCGACGACCCGATGTACTTCGCCGCGGCGATGGTGCGGGCGGGGGATGCCGACGGGTCGGTGGCGGGGGCCGAGCACACCACCGCGGACACGCTCCGCGCTGCGCTCAAGGTGATCCGCGCGGCGCCGGACGCGAAGATCGTGTCGTCGTTCTTCCTGATGGTGCCGCCGAAGCCGACGGCCGGAGGGGAGGACGTGCTGGCGTTCGCCGACTGCGCCCTCGTGCCGTACCCGGACCCGGCGCAGCTGGCGGACATCGCACTGCAGACCGCGCGGAATTTCCGGAAACTCGCCGAGCGGGAGCCGCGGGTCGCGCTGCTCTCGTTTTCCACGATGGGTAGCGCGCGGCACGAGGCGGTGGACAAGGTGGTCAAGGCGCTGGAAATCCTGCGAGGGATGAATCCGGGCTTTCCGGTGGACGGGGAGATGCAACTCGACGCGGCGATCGTGCCGAAGGTCGGCTTATCGAAGGCCCCGAAGAGCGAGGTGGCGGGGAAGGCGAACGTGCTCATCTTCCCGAACCTCGATGCCGGCAACATCGGTTACAAGCTGGTGCAGAGGCTCGGCGGCGCCGAGGCGATCGGTCCGATCCTGCAGGGACTGAGCCGCCCCGCCAACGACCTTTCACGCGGCTGCTCGGAGGACGACATCGTCCTGACCGCGGCCGTCACCGCGCTGCAGGCCGCGGACTCGCGCTGACGGCGCGAGCACGGGAGGAGCGACCATGAACGGCCCACCGCACGGTGGCGGAAAATCCTGGCGTCCGCGGGGGGGCGGCGGCGGCGGGGGACGACCCCCGCACGGTCCTCCGGTGTCGCACGGCCAGCCGCCGAGGCGAATGCCTCCGAGCGATTCCACCGGGGCGGAAGTCGGCTACCTCTTGCGGAACAAGGAGGGGCGCACGCCGATGGTGGTGCGCCTCCTCGACGGCGAGGACGTGAGGGGGGTCATCGAGTACTACGACCGGGACATGATCAAGATCAACCGGACCGACGGCCCGAACGTGTTCATCCGGAAGCGCCACATCCGGTACATGTACGAGGACACGGTCCTGTAGTTCCCGGCCCGCCTACCTCACGCGCGTCCCCGGCGGCACGTCCTCTTCGAAGACGGCCACGATCGGGCGTCCACCGAAGTCGGCGGCGAGCAGCATCCCCTGGCTTTCGACGCCGCGCACCTTCGCCGGTTTCAGATTCGCCACCACGATGAGGCGCTTGCCGACGAGAGCTTCGGGGGCATACGCCTTCGCGATCCCCGCCACGATCTGCCGCTTCTCCGTGCCGATGTCCACCACGAGCTTGAGGAGCCTGTCGGCTCCCTCGACGCGCTCGGCGGCGAGGACGAGCGCGACGCGCAGTTCCGTCTTCAGGAACTCGTCGATGCTCAGGAGAGGGGCCGGTTGCGTGCGCGGGCGGGGCGGCCGGTTGCGGCACTGCGGGGGCGAGAGGTTGCGGTGCGGCCTCGGGAGCCGGTTTCGAGTCGTTCACGGTCTTCGTCTCCTTGAAGTAGGCTTTCTTGTCCACGCGCGGGAACAGCGGTCCCCGCTTCTCGATGCGAGCCCCGGCGGGGAGGAGTCCCCACCGGAACAGGGAGAGGTCCTCTGGGATCGTCGTGCCGAGGCGCGACGCGATCTCGGCCGAGGCGCGCGGCATCACGGGGGAGGCCATCGCCGCCGCCTGGAAGAGCGCCTCGGTGGCTCCCCACAGCACCGCCCGGTGCCGCGCCGCTTGCGCCGGATCCGACGCGAGCGCCCACGGGGCGTGCTTCACCAGGAACCGGTTCGTCTCGCCGATCAACCCCCACGCCGCGATCAGCGCGCCGCTGAAATCGTAGCCGTCGAAGGCGGCCCGCCAGCCGGCGTGCGCCTCGGCGGCGGCCGGTTTCAGCTCGTCCGCTTCACTCCGGTCTGGCCGCTCGGGGATCCGGCCGCCGAGGCCGGACTCGACGAGCGTCAGGATCCGGCTCGAGAGGTTGCCGAGGTCGTTCGCGAGATCGCCGTTGTACCGGTCGATGAACTGCTCGTCCGAGTACGTCCCGTCGAGACCGAAGGTCATCTCCCGCAGCAGGAAGTAACGGAGCGCATCGGGACCGAAATCGCGCAGCAGCGGCTCCGGTCTCACGACGTTGCCGAGGCTCTTGGACATCTTCGCGTCGTCCTTGAGCCACCAGCCGTGGCCGTAGATCGACTCGGGCAGGGGCTCTCCCGCCGACAGCAAGAACGCGGGCCAGTAGACGGCGTGGAAGCGGAGGATGTCCTTCCCGACGAGGTGAAGCTGAGCCGGCCAGTACGCGCCGAGCGCCGAGGGCTTGGAGGCCCCGTAGCCGAGGGCGCTCAGATAATTGGTGAGCGCGTCCACCCAGACGTACACCACGTGGCCCGGGGCGCCGGGGAACGGGATCCCCCAAGAGATGCTCGTGCGGCTGATGCTCAGGTCGCGCAAGCCCGACTCGACGAACGCCTTGATCTCGTTGAAGCGGGAGGCCGGCCGGATGAAGTCCGGGTGCTTCCGGTAGTGCTCGAGGAGCGGCTCCTGGAAGCGCGACAGCCGGAAGAAGTAGGACGCCTCCGACACCCGCTCGACCGGGTGCCCCTGGTCCTGGCACTTCCCGTCCACGACCTGGCTCTCGGGGAAGAACGCCTCGCAGCCGCTGCAGTACATCCCCTCGTACGCCCCGAGATAGACGTCCCCGGCGTCGCGCATCTTCCCGATCAGCTTCTCGACACCGGCGCGGTGGCGCGCATCCGTGGTCCGGATGAAGTCGTCGTGGCTGATCGAGAGGGTCTTCCACAGCTCGTGGAAGCGGTTCACGACGCGATCGGCCAGCTCGATCGGAAGGATCCCCTGGCTCCCGGCCGACCGTTCGATCTTCTGGCCGTGCTCGTCGGTTCCCGTGAGAAAACGGACGTCGAACCCGGTGAGCCTGCGGTACCGCGCGACGGCGTCGGCGACGATGGTCGTGTAGGCGTGGCCGATGTGCGGCTCGTCGTTCACGTAGTAGATCGGCGTGGTGAGATAGAATTTCGGTCGGTCGCTCATCGCGGCTTTCTCCGTGCGGCCCGGCGTCGAGGCGGAGCTTCCGTCGCGCGATAGGCGAGCAGGGCGGCTTCCTGGACGTGCTTGAGCGGAATCCCTTGCTTGCGGGCCAGCCGCGCGCAATCTTCGTACTCGGGCCACGCCTTGAGCGGAACGCCGTGCAGCGTCCCGACCTTGACTCGAACCGGTCCGAAGGCGGTCGCGACCGAAACCGCGACGCGGTCGAGTTCGATCCGTCCCTCGCGCCGGTACCGGAGCCCCAGGGTCGTCGTCTCGCGGAGCATCACCCCCGCGAGGGCGTCGAGCCGGTCGGGGCGCGCGATCGCGGTCAGCAGGTGCCCGGTGCGCCCTTTCTTCATGTGGACCGGGGTCGTGAACACCTCGAGCGCCCCCTCGGCGAACAGCCGCTCCGCGGCGTAGGCGACCACCTGCGGCGGCGCGTCGTCGAGGGTCACCTCGATGACGAGCACGTCGTCGGTGGCGGGGGGCGGGGCGGTCTCGCGGTCCGCCTCGAGAAGGATCAGGCGGAGCACGTTCGGCCGGTCGGGGAAATCCCGGTCTCCCGCGCCGTGCCCCGTCGCGACGATCCTGCCGGGAGGGAGCGATCCGAAGCTGTCCGCGACGGTGGTCAGGATCGCGGCGCCGGTCGGCGTGAGCCTCTCTCCGTCGACCCCGCCGCCGGTCACCGGCGCGCCGCGCAGGAGAACCGACGTGGCCGGGCCGGGCACGGGATAGGAGCCGTGACGGCAGTCCACCCGCCCCGTTCCGGTGGTCATGCGCGAGACGACGATCCGGTCCGGCGCGAGAAGGTCGAGACCCACCGAGGCGCCGACGATGTCCACGATCGCGTCGATCGCCCCCGCCTCGTGGAGGTGCACGGCGTCGGGGGTCGTCCCGTGAGCTTCCGCCTCGGCCTCGACGAGGCGCCTGAAGATCGCGAGCGCGCGCTCCCGCACCGGCGGCGCGAGTTTCCCGCGCTCGACGATCCGGCGGATCTCGCGCCAGCCGCGCTCCGCCGCGGAGTCGTCGACGCGCACCACCGCCTTGCGCGCGGCGAGGCCTGACCTGCGCACGCGGCGGGACGACAGGCTCCATCCCTCGAGCGGCAGTGTTTCGAGGGCGCGCCGGATCCGCGCGAGCGGCACGCCGAGGTCGATCAGCGCTCCGAGGATCATGTCCCCGGCCGCTCCCGCGGTGGCGTCGACGTAGAGGATGCGCTCGCTCCGGCTCACACTCTTGCCCCCTCGAGCCGCAAGACCGGTCCGCCGACTTCGAATCGCGAAACGAGTGTGGCGGACGGCTGGGCGGATCGCACGAAAACCCCCGCGGCGTGAAAGCTGCATCGTAACACTTTTCTTGGTAAGCTAATCGCAGCGGCGCGCCGCGAGAGGTGCCGGATTTCCCGGGAGATGCGCATGAGCGAACTGCACGTTGCCGACGACAGCAATTTCGAAACGGTGGTGATGACGGCGGCGGGGGCGGTCCTGGTGGACTTCTCCGCGACCTGGTGCGGCCCCTGCAAGAAGCTCGAGCCGATCGTCCACGAGATCGCCGAGCAATACGACGGACGGGTCAAGGTGGTGAAGGTGGACGTGGACAAGGCGCCGGCCACCGCGGCGAGATTCGGCGTCCTCTCGGTGCCGATGCTGCTGCTGTTTCGTGACGGCGCGGTGAAGGACCAGGTCCTCGGGTTCCTGTCCAAGAAGGCGCTCGCCGACCGCGTCGAGAAGGTGCTGTGAGATGCTGGAGCGCCTGAACGAGTGGGGGTTCGCCCTGGGACAGCTCCTCGAGGGGCAGCTCGTTCGGGGCTCCGCGGCGGCGATTCTCGTGGTGTTCGTGGCGGGGCTGGTCACCAGCCTGACGCCGTGCGTCTACCCGATGTACCCGGTGATGGTCCCTTACATCTTGGGCGCGGCCGAGGGGAGCCGGCGGAAGGCGTTCCTGCTCTCCACGGTGTACGTCCTCGGCCTGGCTCTGGTCTACACGTCGCTCGGGATCGCGGCGGCGCTCCTCGGGAAAACGTTCGGACGGATGACCGACACGCCGTGGGTGCCCGGGATCTTCGGCGTGATCATCGTGCTGTTCGGCCTCGAGATGCTCGACGTGTTCACCCTCCGCCTGCCGTCGTTCCTGACGGGGATCCAGTCCGCGGGCACGCTGCGCGGAGGGTACCCGGGGGCGCTGCTGCTCGGGATCGCCGCGGGGTTCGTGGCCGCCCCCTGCACCGCGCCGGTGCTGGGAGTCCTCCTGACCTACGTCGCCGCGCAGCACCAGGTGGTGTGGGGCGGCCTGCTCACGTTCGTGTTCTCGCTCGGAATGGGTTTCCTGCTGCTGCTCCTCGGCGCGTTCGCGGGCCTGATCGGTAGCATGCCGAAGCCGGGACGCTGGATGGTCGCCATCAAGATCGCCATGGGGATCGTCATGGTGGCGATCGGCGCTGCCTTCGTCTGGATCGCGATCTCCCGTCTCCTCGGGAGGGGGAGCGTCGCATGAGCGCGGCGCGCGCGGGGAAGACTCCGTGAACCGGAAGATACGGGTCGGATTGCTGTTCGGAGGCGCGTCGGTCGAGCACGAGGTGTCGGTCCGCTCGGCGCGCGGCGTGGCGCGCGGGCTCGATCCCGGCCGGTTCGACCGCGTCCCGATCGGCGTGACCGGCGATGGCCGGTGGCTCGCGCCCGATGTTTCCGAAGCGATCCTGAAGGGGGATGCCGATCGCGTCGAGACGCCCGCGGGGAGCGGCGGCGCGCGCCTCGCGATCGACCCGGGCGGGGGTGGGCTCGTGACGCTCTCGCCGGGGGAGCCCGCGCGGCCGCTTCAACTCGACGTGCTGTTCCCGGTGCTTCACGGATGGGGGGGCGAGGACGGGAGGCTGCAGGGGGCGATGGACCTCGCCGGGATTCCGTGCGTCGGCGCGGGTGTCCTGGGCTCCGCCCTCGGCATGGACAAGGCCTCGGCGAAGAAGATGTTCGAGGCCCGAGCCCTTCCGGTCGGGCCGTGGCGTGCGTTCTCCGCCGACGAGTACCGCGTGTCGGCGAGGGAGACCGAGCGCCGCCTGGCCGAGGAACTGGGCTTCCCTCTCTTCGTCAAGCCGTCGAACGGCGGATCGTCGGTGGGGATCTCGAAGGTCGCATCGGCCGCCGCACTCGAGGGGGCGATCGCCGAGGCGTTCGCGTGCGATCGCAAGGTGGTCGTGGAGGCGGCGATCGACGGCCAGGAGGTCGAGTGCGCGGTGCTCGGGAACGATCGGCCCGAAGCGTCGATCGTCGGCGAGATCGTCCCGTCCCGCGAGTATTACGACTACGCCGCGAAGTACCTCGACGAGACCTCGCGGCTCCTGATCCCCGCGTCGATTCCGGCCGGCACGGCGGAGACGGTGAGGCGGCTCGCCGTCGAGGCGTTCCGTGCCCTCGACCTCGCCGGCATGGCGAGGGTGGACTTCTTCGTGGAGCGTTCCACGGGCAGGGTGCTCCTCAACGAGGTGAACACTCTCCCCGGGTTCACCGGGATCAGCATGTATCCGAAGCTCTGGGAGGCGTCGGGGCTGCCTTACCCGGAGTTGCTCGACCGGCTCGTCCGGCTGGCGCTCGAACGGGCGTCGTCGGCCCGCAACCGGGCCACGCGCCGGGAGGCGTGACCGGACCACCGGCCGCGGAGGCCCCCCCAAGGTCGCCCATGGCCGACGGCGCCGTGCTCGTCCTGAACAGCGTGTACCAAGCGGTGCAGATCACCGGGGTGCGCCGGGCGTTCGTCCTGTTCTACGGCGGAAGGGCGCGCGCCGTGGCTCCCGACTTCTCGACCTACGATTTCGAGAGCTGGTGCGACGTTCCGCCGGGGGCGGGCGATACGTTCGTCCGCACCCCCCGGCGCGCGATCCGGGTCCCGAGCATCATTCAACTCCTCCACTACACGCGGGTGCCGCGGCGCGATATTCGTTTCACGCGGCGGAACATCTTCTACCGCGACCGGAACCGGTGCCAGTATTGCGGACGCGTGTTTGCGCAGCGCGACCTCAACCTGGACCACGTGGTCCCGCGGTCGAGGGGGGGAGCGTCGACCTGGGACAACGTGGTGTGCGCCTGCCTCGCCTGCAACGGCCGGAAGGGGAACCGCACGCCGCCGGAGGCGGGGATGGTGCTGTGGCGGGCGCCGTCGAAACCGGCGGGGCACCCGGCGCTTCGCGCCGGCTGGATCGGGCCGTCGTTTCACGACGAGTGGCGCACGTTCCTCGATGTCGCCTACTGGAACGTGGAGCTCGAGGAGGACGCCCTCTCCGTCGCCCGCGAGGTGGAGCCCCAAGCCGCAGCGCTGCCCGCGGCCGGCGAATGACCTGTATACCTCGTTATCCGTCGTGTGCGGATCCGGATTTTATTACTCCACTTCAGAGTCCGAGGTTCGAACCCCGCGCGCAATCGAGGTTTCCACTCGAGAGTCCGGCGTCGAAACCCCGTTCGGGTCGGGTTCGCAAGTAGAAACCGCCTTTCGAAGGGATCGGTCCTCCGATCCCTTCGAAAGGCGGTTGCCGGGGGTCCGGGGGTGAAACCCCCGGAAATCCGCGTCGGGTTGGGATCGGTGGTTCGTCGGGTCCGGATTGAAATTCGTCATGCGGGGATCCCGACTCGACGCCAGCGCTACCGGATTTTTCTCCTCCGCGGGCGAACGCCCGCGCAACCTCGATTACGAACGGCGGCGGACCGCCGTCCGTAATCGAGGTTTCCACTTCAGAGTCCGGAGTTCGAACCCCGCTTGCAATCGAGGTTTTCACTCGAGAGTCCGGCGTCGAAACCCCGTTCGGGTCGGGTTCGTAAGTAGAAACCGCCTTTCGAAGGGATCGGTCCTCCGATCCCTGCGAAAGGCGGTTGCCGGGGGTCCGGGGGTGAAACCCCCGGAAACCCGCGTCGGGTTGGGATCGGTGGTTCGTCGGGTCCGGATCGGGATCCGTCATGCGGGGATCCCGACTCGACGCCAGCGCTACCGGATTTTTCTCCTCCGCGGGCGAACGCCCGCGCAACCTCGATTACGAACGGCGGCGGACCGCCGTCCGTAATCGAGGTTTCCACTTCAGAGTCCGGAGTTCGAACCCCGCTCGCAATCGAGGTTTCCACTCGAGACTGGACAGTGCCGGATTCTCTCGTGCGGCGAGTTCGTCCAGGTTGAGCCCGTGCGGGGCGGTGCGGGGTGCACGAAGCAGATATTCAGGGAGGTCGGCGCGCGTCACGCGGACCGAGAACCCGGCACTGTCCAGTCTCTACGGTCCTTCGCGAATCGTCCGGGTCATGGCCGGCTTGGCCGGCACGCCGAGCGCGTTCATCCTCCGGTAGAGCTTCTGGCGGGTCCAGCCGACGCGCGCGGCGGTCCTTGCGACGCTTCCCCCCGATTCGCGCAGCGCTCCCTCGATCCAGCCGCGTTCGAGTGGCGCGCCCGAGCGAGGGTCGGTCTCGCCGCAAGCGGCCGGGGGAGAAAGATCGAGGTGAGCCGCCGAGACGACCCCCGATTCGCACCGCAGCAGCGCGCGAGCCAGCACCGCCTGGAGCTGCCGCACGTTCCCCGGCCAGTCGCACGTTTCGAGCGCCTGCATCGCCGATCGGTCGAGGCGCGCCTCCCGGCCCGCTCCGGTCTCCTCGCCGAGTCGCGGCAGGAAGTGCTTCGCGAGGATCGGGACGTCCTGGCGCCGCTCCCTGAGCGGCGGCACGCGCACCTCGGCCACCGCGAGCCGCCAGTACAGGTCCGGCCGGAACGCGCCGGCGGCCACTTGCGAGGGGAGGTCCCGGTGCGTCGCGGCGAGGATCCGAACGTCGACGGCGATCTCCCTGGGACCGCCCACCGGCCGGACTCTCCCGTCCTGCAGGACGCGCAGCAACTTGGCCTGCACGGCGAGGGGCATGTCGCCGATCTCGTCGAGCAGGAGCGTGCCGCCGTGCGCCAGGCGGAACAGGCCGGGGCGGTCCCGCTCGGCTCCGGTGTAGGCGCCCCGCGTCGCGCCGAACATCTCGCTCTCGAGAAGCGTCTCGGGAAGCGCGGCGCAGTTCACGGCGAGGAACGGTCCGGCGGCGCACGGGCTGTCGCGGTGGATCGCGCGGGCGAGCTCCTCCTTGCCGGTTCCCGTCTCGCCGGTGAGCAGCACGGGAAGCCTCGAGCCGGCGACGCGCCTCGCCCAGGCAAGGGTCTCGAGGAAAACCGGCGAGCGCCCGACCGGCGACGCCGCCGCGCGTTCCGGAATGCGGGGCGAGCGGTCCACGGGACCGATCATCGCCGCGAGGACTCCGGCGAACGCCTCCAGCACGCGGAGCAGCCCCTCCGGCACGCGATCTTCGGGAATCCTGCGATCCACGACCAGCGCCCCGGGCGCCCCACGCGCCGGCACCGGAACCGAGACGACGGAGCGGATGTCGAGCGACCGCACCGAGGCCCCGGCTGCCAGGGACGGGTCGCGCTGAGCGTCGGGGCAGATCAGGATTCCGGACATTTCGAACGTCCGTCTCAGGACGGTCCGGCTCGGGATGCGGCGATCGCCCCCTCGTGTGGACGCCGACGCCTCGATCCGCGCCGTGCCGCGATCGCCGGGGCGGGGAGGCCGGGCGAGAAACGCCCGTTCCCAGCCGGTCGCCTCGAGGACCGCGCGCAGAACCGCCGGCACCCCCCGAACGTTCCGGTTTGACGCCGACGAAGCCGCCAAGCTATGCTCATCCTTCAACGCCATGAATCACCTCCCGCTCGCCCGAATTCGCAACTCCCGCCGGTCCCTCCTGCTGGCGGCGAGGGTCATGGTGGATCTCGCCGCGGCCTCGATCGGCTTGCGCGCGGACGTGGTCGAGAAACGGGGGGGCGGCAACGTCGAGGGGGATCCCGTTGCCGTCGACGCGTCGTACGTGCCGATCCGCGTCGCGGGAGAGATCGTGCGGTTGCCGCGATCGCAGGTGTCGGCCACCCGTCTCGGCGGGGATCCAACCGTGGTGCCTCCTCTCGAGGTCGAGATCCGGAACGTCCGGCGCGACGACTCGATCGACGTGCTGTTCGAAGACGCGGTCGTTCTCCGCGACGCCCGCGAAGGGGGAGAATGGATCGATCTCACCCCGAAACTCAAGAGCGGGAACAACCCGATACGGTTGAGAATACGCAACGATCGCGGCACCTCGGCGTATCGGCTGAGCTTGCGGATCAACGGTGCGGTGACGCCGCTCGCGCGCGGTACGCCTCGGAAACGCGAGGATCCCTGCCGCTGCTGCGGAAAGACCGGCTTCGAGCTGGGGATCGTGGACGACCCGCAGGTCGTCCGGCTCAACGTCGCCCGGGCGCTCGGCCGCGCGGAGGTGATGCCATAGCCGGCGCGCGGCGAGGAGGCGCGCGCTGGCTGGAGCCGCTGCTCTGGACGGCGACCGCGGCCCTCCTGGCGCCTCTCGCGTACTACGCGGGGCGGCCGGTCGTCCCGCTCGTGGCGCTGTACGGGGTCGCGGCGGGCATCGCGCTGGCGCTGGCGCTCTCGGGGCGGCGGCTGCACGCGGCGCTGCTTCAGGACGCGCTGCGGGGGGACGGGGGGATCGGCCGCGCGTTGATCGCGGTGGGAACGATGCTGCTGGTACTGATCCTGATCCTGCTGGGCGCGGTCGTCGCGATCCTGCTCCTGTTCAGGAGCGGCCGCGGTTCAGGCTCGCTCCAGGCGCTGGGCGTGGGATGAGCTACTACCGGCACCCGCCGAACCGCGGCTCCGGCTCGGGGATCGGGTTCGGACTCCCGCCGGTCACCCCGGTGACCCGGGTGATCATGATCGCCTGCGGCGTGGTCTGGGCGGTGCAGTTTCTGATCGGCCCCGTTCTCAAGGGGCCGGACCTGTCGTGGCTGTTCGGCATCGTGCCGTCGCTCACGCTTCGCGGCTACGTGTGGCAACCGTTCACCTACATGTTCCTGCACTCGCCGGTGCAGATCTCGCACCTGCTGCTCAATCTCCTCATCCTGTGGATGGTCGGCGGGGATCTCGAGCGCCACTGGGGGGGCAGGCGCTTCTTCACGTACTACCTCGTCTGCGGCGCCGGCGCGGGAGTGTTCGTCACCGTGGCCGGGTATCTGTCGGGAGCCTCGGTCCCCACCATCGGCGCCTCCGGGGCGATCTACGGCCTCCTGCTCGCCTACGGGATCATCTTCTCGGAACGGATGATCCTCTTCATGCTGATCTTTCCGATGCGTGCGCGAACGCTGTCGTGGGTGCTGTTCGCGGTGGCGTTCGTCTCGGCCTGGGGACAGAGCGGCAGCGGCGTGTCCCACATGGCGCACCTCGGGGGGATGGTGGTGGGCTACCTCTACCTGAAGCGGGTCTGGAGGGTGGGGGACCTCTACCGGGAAGTGCGCTGGAGGGTGAAGAGGCGGCGGTTCCGCGTTGCGCCTCCCGACGATCACGATCGCTGGGTGAACTGACCGGCTTGCGGGCGCCCCGCGCGGGCGCACCGACGCCCGCGGGATTCGCCCCCGTTCAGCGGGTGGGCCGGAGGATCATCTCCTCCATCCGGATCCTGGCGTCCGAGACCGACGTGTTCGCGTCGAGAAGGAGGATCTTCAGATCGGACCAGGCCGAGCCCGACCGGATCGTGTAGAAGAAACGATCGGGCGTGTTGAACGACAGGACGAATCGATCCTGGATCCACCGGGCCATCGGCTGCTTCTCGATGCGAACGTCCTGCGGGAGCTGGAACCCGAATGAGTATTCCACCGGCACCGGCGCGTCGCGCACCCCCCAGACATGGATCCACCCGTCGTCCTTTCCCGTGCTGCGCGGCGGAACCTCCGCCGCGAAATAGGCCTCGCCGCACGGAGGATCCGAGGCGGCCGCCTCGAACGAGGGGAGCCCGTCGGGCGCCACGAGCTCCGTGTCGCTGACGGCAAGCGGCTCCGGGCCGAACGCGCGATCGAGCGTCGTCCGATCGAGGCTGACGCGGACCGCCGAGGTCTGCCCCGGCGCCTCCTGGCGCCACATGACATGGATCAGCGCGCTCGCGATCCGGATGTCGGGAAACTTTTCGTCGTCGGGTTGCACGAAAACGGGCTTCGGGAAACTCCACGCGTTCCCGTCGAACCGCGAGACGAACACCAGGTAGCCTCTCCCCTCGTTGCGCGACCAGACGAGGACCGGCTGGCCGGTCGCCGGGTCGATCTCGATTGCGGGATCGCGGTCGGCGGAGGCGTCGTCCGTGCCGGGGACGAAGGAGGACTCGGTCGTTCCGTCGTCGTACTGCCGGTAGTGCCGGAGCGCGGTCCCGCTGAGACTGCCGCTGTCGTTCGTCCAGTCCTCGACGGTGAGCCGGTGGAGCGTTCCCTCGGGTCCCAGCTTCTGGGAGTCCGCCCGGGCCGGGCCGCTCGCGAGCGCCAGCGCCGCGGCGAACGCCAGCGCGGCCGCCCCGGTCCTCAACGTTTGAGCGTGATGATGCCGGTCACATCGACGGCGCATAGAAAGTCCTCGAGGAAAGGAAGCTCCGGGTGAAGCTTCTGAAGGTGGCCGAAATGGCGATCCCGGCGCTCCGAGTTTCCCGTCCGCGATCCGATCTCTCCCAGCAGGTAGTGGCAGTTCTCCTCGATGTCGCCGAACCCCGCGCCGGCCGCCTCGGCCAGCGCTTCCTCCCCTCGAATCGCCGCTTCCGCGGTGTCCCCCTCGAGGAGAGCCGCGTAGCAGAGATCCTGGAGGCACTCCGCGCGGCACCTGCGATCGCCGATCTCCTGAGCGAGCGTGAGAGCACGCAGGATCCGGTTCCGGCCGCCGTCGTAGTCTTTCTTGAGCAGGAGGCAGTAACCCAGATTTTCCTCGAGGATCGCGCGGAGGTAGCGCGTGTCGCACGTCTGAGTTTCCCACAGCCGCAACGCGACGCCGTATTCCTCGACGGCTTCGTCCAGGTAGTTCCCGTTCAGCAGAAGGTTGCCGAGCAGGTTGTGAGCGGGCGCCAGAAGATCGGGCGCGTCGAGCACGAGCGCCCGCTCCATGGCGCGCCTCGCGTAGCCGAGCGCCTTCTCGTAGCGTCCCTGCTTCCTGAGGCTCGAGGCCAGGTGATAGGCCGCCGTGAAGCCAAGGCGAGGATCCGCGGTCCGCAAGAAGATCTCGCGAAGCCCTTCCTCGCCTCGCTTCGCTTCGCCGAGCTGGATCCGCACCATCGCGAGGTTCAGCGCCGCCCCGTCTTTCTTGGCCGGATCCGTCTCGGTCCGCGCGAACTCCGCGGCGCGCCCGTACGCCTCGAGCGCCGCGCGGAAATCGCCCCGCCGAGTCCGGTCCGCGCCGACGGCGGACCAGGCTTCGTACGTGTCGGCGGCGGCGCTGGTCAACGCTTCCAAGTGTCCGCCTTCTTCAGGCTCTTGTAGCGCATGAAATCCAGGACTTCTTCCCGTTTGTCCGCGGTCAGCCTGTTGAAGAGGCGGAGGACCTCGCGCTCGATCTCCGCCGGGGAAGCCGGTGCCGTCTCGGCCCTGAAGAAATCTCCGATCTCGATGCCGAAGACGCCGAGGATTTTGAACATCGTATCGAGGGACACCCTGTACTCGCCGTTCTCCATCCGGCACAGATCCGATTGCTGAACACCGATCCGCTGCGCGAGGTTGGCCTGGGTGAGCCCGCGTTCCTTCCGGAGTTGGCGAATCCGCGTGCCAACGAACACGATCTGCCGGCAACGAGGAGAACGCGTGTTCATCGGCAACTCCTTTCTAAAACAGAATACCCAGAAAACGTAACGCCGTCGCGGCTTTTTACGAAACTCGCTCTTGACAGCCCCTGGCGTTACGCATAAACTGAGTTTACCGGGATAAATACATGCTCGCCGACCCTCCCCACGGAGGCCGGAGAGTACTGCGGAGGAAACGGGTGAGCTTGGCTTTGCTCCTCTCGGTCATGGGCTCGACGTCGGCGTGCCGGCTCGGTGGTAGCGTGCCGGACTCTGAAATTACAGTTATTGAACTTCGCCCACGAAAATTTACGTCGAAGTCCGTGACCTGTCAAGGCACATCCGCTGCGAGGATTGGCTTTAGGATCCTCAATGCATTTTCGGGACGCCTCGTCCCGCCGGTTCTGTGACCCGAGGATGCGCGTGGAATCGACCCAGCACGACCGCAGCTCCATTCTTTCTCGGTATTTCGCCGAGATCCGGGAGTACCCTCTCCTTACCAAGGAAGAAGAGATGTCCCTCGCGCGCCACGCGAAGCAGGGGCATGCGGACGCCCTGAACGAGCTCGTCGAGTCCAATTTGAGCTTCGTGGTCAAGGTGGCGAGCGAGTACCGAAACCTCGGGCTCCCGTTCGAGGACCTGCTGAACGAAGGGAACATCGGGCTCATCGAGGCCGCCCACCGGTACGACGCGAGCAAGGGAACCAAGTTCATCACGTACGCGATATGGTGGATTCGCAAGTCGATCCTCAAGGCGCTCAGCGAGGACTCCAATCTGGTCCGTGTCCCGAACTACCAGATGAAGAAGGTCCGGGAGATTCGCGACGCCGAGAACTCCCTCCGCCGCAGCCTCGGTCGGGCGCCGAGGAGGGAGGAAATCTCCGAGCGGCTCGCGAAGAACGTCTCGAAGATCGATCAGGTTCTTCAGTTCAACTTGCGCGAGGTTAGCCTCGAGGAGAAGATCGGCAAAGACCGCGACACGCCGATCTCCGACTGCCTCATCGATGTCGCCTGTACGAGCCCCGAGGACGATCTGATCAAGCGCGAGGCGAACGGGCTCGTCGGCAGCGCCATGTCTCTCCTCACCGAACAGGAGCGGACGGTCGTCGCTTACCGCTTCGGGATTCTCGGGGGGCCGCCTCTCACCCTCAAGGAGATCGGCGAGAAGATGAGGATCAGCCGCGAGCGGGTGAGGCAGATCGAGTGCCAGGCCAAGTTGCGGCTCCGGAAAATGTTCGCGCGCAAGCGCATGGTTTCGGCACCCCCGAAACGCCCCTACCCGGTGAGCGCCATCGCCAAGACCCCCCGCGTGGGTGGCTGAGCCGGACCGCTCTCCGCAATCGCCGTACTCGCGCAATCTCGAGCTTCCCCCGGCGAGATTCGGGTTAAACTCGCTAATCTGACCGCGAGGGTTCGCGCGGTGGCGTCGCGGGCTCGCCGCGCCGGGGGGGGCGATGGATCTGACGAGGCAGGAGAGGACGGGTTGTCGCGTTGCCCCGAACTGGACGCGGCTGATCCGCTCCGCTAGCGCCGACGAGGCGCTTGAAGAGATCGCTTCGCTTTTCGACGATCCGGAAGGGCTCGACCTCGAGATCCGTCTGAACGGGGAGACCGCGCGCGACCGGGTGTGCCTTCGCGGACGCGACGCCCCCTCGGACGGCGGAGGGGAGTGCCGCGAGGTGGAGGTCGAGGGGCGTCCGGGCTGGATCCTCTCGGCGCGCCGCGCCGACGGCCAGGCTCCCACGGCCGCTCAGCTGGAGCGTGCAGCCGGGACGCTCGCCGCGTGGCGCGCCGCTCGCGGTGAGATCGCCCGCTCGGAGCGACACCTCCGGTCTCGTGCTCGCGAGCTCGACATGCTGCAGGATCTCGGCCGGCGTGCCGCGGCGGCAAGGACGTGGGACGCCCTCTTCGCCGATGCCGCCGCCGTGCTCCAGGAGGGGACCGGCGCCGAAGTGCTGGTGGTGGCCCACGCGCTCTCGGGCGCCGCGGAGGTCCGCGTTTTCCTGGCCCGGCCGGTGGATGAAGCGACCGTCGAATCGCTCGCCGCGAGGGGAGCGGCCGCGGCGGACCTGGCGCCGGAGCTGCCCGTTCGGGTTTCGACGGAGCGCCTGCCGGGATTCGACGACAGCCACGCCCAGCGGCGGACGCGCGCGGACGGCGCCGAAGCGGCGTTCGCACCTATCGAGCATCGCGGCCGGACCATCGCCTCGCTCGGCATCGTCCCGTCCGAGCCGGTCGGCGAGAGGACCCTCCGGTTGTTTTTCGGCGCCACCAATCAGGTGGCGATCCACGTGGAGAGGCTTCTCGCCGTGCACGAGGCGGAACAGGACCGGTTCCGCTCGATCCTCGATTCGATGCCGCAGGCGGTGATCCTGGCCGACCGGTCGCTCCGCGTGATCCAGGCCAACCGGTCGGCGTTCGATCTGCTCGCACGTCTCGCCCTGCCGGAGGGAGGTCTCGCGCGGATCGGCGACCTCGATCTCGCGCCGCTCGCCGAGGAAGTGCTGGACCGAGGTCTTGCCCTGTCGGAGCGGGAGGCCCACGTCGAAGGGGGTACCGTGCTCGCCGCGACGGCGTCCGCCCTGGCGGGGAAGGGAGGCCGCCCCGAGGCGCTGGTGCTGGTGCTCGCGGACGTCACCGCGAGTCGGCGTCTTCAGGCCCAGCTCGCGCAGGCGGAGAAGCTGTCGAGCCTCGGCGAGATGATCTCCGGCATCGCCCACGAACTCAACAATCCGCTCTCCTCGGTGCTCGGCTACTCGCAGCTTGCGCGCGGCGCCGCGTCGGATCCTAAGCTCGCCTCGAAGCTCGACGTGGTTTACCGGGAAGCGCGGCGGTGCCAGAAGATCGTGCACAACCTCCTCTCTTTCGCTCGGCGCCACGAGCCGGAGCGAATGCTGCTGTCGTTGAACGAGGTAGCGGAGTCGGTGATCGGCCTGATGGCTTACCAGTTCCACGTCGGCGACGTGAGGATCGACAAGGACCTCGGCCCGGAGGTCCCGGCCATCGTCGGCGACCGGCACCAGTTGCAGCAGGCGGTGCTGAACCTGATCAGCAATGCGCAACAGGCAATCCGGGGCGCCGGCCGCGGCGGCACCGTCTCCGTGAGGACGTGGCAGCCTCGCCCGGGATGGGTCTCGCTCGAGGTTCGGGACGACGGGCCGGGAATCCCCGAGCCGGTCCGCTCGCGTATCTTCGAGCCGTTCTTCACGACGAAGGCTCCGGGGCAGGGGACGGGGCTCGGTCTCTCCCTGGTCGAGGGGGCGGTGCAGGCTCACGGCGGCAGCATCGCGGTCGACAGCGCGGAGGGGCGGGGAACGACGTTCCGGATCGATCTACCGGTCGAGACGGGCGCCGCCGGTGCCCGTGAGCGCCGTCGCGATCCGGAGCCGATCTCGGCGGAAACGACCGGGAGGATCCTGGTGGTGGACAACGAGGACGCGGTCGCGAGGCTGATCTGCGAGGCGCTGGCCGCGGTAGGGCATCGGACCGAGCCGGCGCACGACGGCCGGGAGGCGCTCGAGCGTCTCCGGCACGAGGCGTTCGACCTCGTGGTCGCCGATCTCAGGATGCCGGGCATCGGAGGGGCGAAGCTCTACGAGGAGATCGAGCTCTTGCGGCCGGGCGTATCGGCCCGAATCCTGCTGACCACCGGCGACACGGTGAGCCGGGAGCCGGAGGCGTTCGCGCGCAGGCACGGGATCGACGTCCTGATGAAGCCGTTCGATCTCGACGAACTCCGCCGCGCCGTCCGGATACAGCTGCGCCCCCGGCGCGAGAGTTGATCTTGCGCCACCTCGTCCTGGGGACTGCCGGGCACATCGACCACGGCAAGAGCGCGCTGGTCCGCGCGCTGACGGGGACCGATCCCGACCGGCTCCTGGAAGAGAAGCTCCGTGGAATCACGATCGATCTCGGATTCGCCGATCTCGACCTGGGGGAGGGGCGGATCCTCTCGTTCGTGGACGTGCCGGGACACGAGCGCTTCGTGCGTCACATGGTGGCCGGCGCGACGGGGATCGACGCCGTGCTCCTCGTCGTGGCGGCGGACGAGGGGGTCAAGCCCCAGACCCGCGAGCACCTGGCCATCTGCTCGCTGCTCGAGATCCGTCACGGCCTCGTGGCGCTGACCAAGTCCGACCTCGTGGACGACGACCTGCTCGCCGTCGCGGCGCTCGAGGTCCGCGAGTTCCTGGAGGGGAGTTTTCCTCGGCGACGCCCCCGTGGTCCCGTTCTCCTCGCGAACCGGCGCCGGGCTCGCGCCCCTGCGTTCGGCGCTCCTCGCGCTGTTCTCGCAGGTGCCCCTTCGTTCTTCCACCGGGGTCGTCCGCCTTCCCGTCGACCGGTCGTTCGTTCTCAAGGGGTTCGGAACCGTGGTGACGGGAACGCTCGCCTCGGGCGCGCTCCGCGAGGGGGACGAGGTCGAGATCCTCCCGGGTGGCCGGCGGGGACGGGTGCGCGGGCTCCAGGTCCACCACCACCGCGTGCCGGAGGTGCGAGCGGGGCAGCGGGCCGCCGTCAACCTTCAGGGGCTCGATTGCGACCAGGTTCCGAGGGGTTCCACGGTCTCCGCGCCGGGTGGGCTGATCACGACCCGGCGGGCCTGGGCCCGGCTCCGTCTCCTCCCGCACGCCCCCGAGGCGCTCGAGAAGGGGGGGCGCGGACGCTTCCACCAGGGAACCTGCGAGCGCGGCGCGCGCGTCCGCCTTCTCGGTGATGCCCCCGGCGAGCAACTCGACGTCGAGTTGTTGCTCGACGACGACACCGTGCTGGTGCCCGGCGATCACTTCGTCCTGAGGCGGCCGTCGCCGGTGGACACCGTCGGGGGAGGGACGATCCTCGACGCGCGCCCTCCCATTCGCCGCGAGCGGCGCTCGGGCCCGAGCTCGCCCGCCGCCGGGCGGCCCGAGGAGGCGCTCCCCGGCCGTCTCGAGCGGTCCGGGGTTCGAGGCCGGGCTCGGGAGGAGATCTCCGCGGAGATCGGCCTCGCACGAGCCGACCTCGATGCCCTCGTCGAGAGGCTCCGAAACGCGGGGAGGGTGGTCGTCGCGGGCGGGCGGCTGTTCGAGGCGGAAGTCTGGAGCGTGGCCGAGCAGCAGGTGCTCGCGGCGCTCGGGAAATTCCACGCCGACGAGCCGCTGAGGGCCGGCATGCTCCTCGAGGAGGTGCGCTCGCGCGTCGCCCGGGAGATGCCTCTCGAAGCCTGGCGCGCGCTGCTCGAGGGGCTTGCCGATCGCGGCTCGCTCCGGCGGCTCGGGGAACGTGTAGCGCTCGCGACCCACAGGGTGGTACTGTCGGAGCGAGACCTTGAGTTGTATCGGCGGATCGAGGCGCGATTTCGAAACGCGGGGCTCGACCCTCCCGATGCGAGCGAGGTGGTCCGTGAGGCAGCGGGAGACAGGGCCGCCCGGCTGCTCGAGTTGTTGCAAGCCGAGGAACGCCTGGTTCGCATCAAGGACGGCAGGTTGTTTCACGGGGAAGCGATCGAGGATCTGCGCCGCAAGCTTCGTGAGTACGCAAAGCGGTCGCGGACGATCGACGTCGCGGCGTTCAAGGAACTGGCGGGGGTCACTCGCAAGAACGCGATCCCGCTGCTGGAGCAATTCGACGCCGAGCGCACGACGCGCCGGGTCGGCAACGCGAGAGAAATCCTGATCGACGGATCGGGCGGCGCGATCGGGTAGCACGCCGCGGGAGCGCACGATGGGCACGTTGGGTTGGCCCGAGATCCTCCTGATCGCTCTGGCGATCGTCTTGCTGTTCGGCGCGCGCAAACTTCCCGAGATCGGACGGGGGCTCGGCGAAGGGATCCGGAGCTTCCGCTCCGCCATGCGCGGCGGCGACGATCCTGACAAGGGAGCCCAGGGGGGCAACTCCGGCGGCGCCGGTAAGTAGTGCCTCGCCGCGCGACGCGGGCCGCGCGAGAGCTCTACGCTCGGCAGCGTGAGGCGGCGGACCGGCTGAGGCGCGAGGTTCTCGGCGCCGACGGTTCTCTCGCTCACCCGTACTTCCTCGCGCTGAACCGGCGGATCCGGCGCCCCCCGGCGCCTGCCACCCGCGCCGAACTCGAGAAGGCGTGCGCCGCCGCCGATCTCGTCTGGGTCGGCGACTTCCACGCGATCCCCGAGAATCAGCGATTCGTCGCGGGGCTTCTCTCGGTGCTCCGTACGGCAGGGCCCCTCGTTCTCGGGGTGGAGTTCGTCTACACCCGCCAGCAACGGTTGCTCGACCGGCGACAGGCCGGCTCCCTCGACGACGACGCGTTCCTCAGACGGATCCACTACAGGGAGGAGTGGGGGTATCCGTGGGGGGGGTACAGCGGGCTCCTCGACCGGGCGCGGCAGCTCGGCGTCCCGGTGTTTGCGCTCGACGCCCCACCGCGCGGCGGCTTCGAGGGGCTGGCCCGGCGCGACGAGCACGCCGCGCGGCGCATCTCGGCGATCGTCGCGGAAGATCCGGGCCGGCGACTTCTCGTCCTGTTCGGCGAGTCGCATCTCGCCCCCACCCACCTTCCGCGGCGCGTCCGTTCTTGCCTCGCGAGGCAGGGGATCGCGCGTGCCGAGGTGACGATCTACCAGGACCCGGATCCCGCCTACTGGCACTTCGTACGGATCGGCGAGAGCGTGCCCGAATTCGTCCGGTTCGACGAAGCATCCTTCGCGGCGTTTCACACGAGCCCTCTGGCCAAGTACGAGGCGTATCGCCAGGTGCTCGAGCGATGGCGAGAAGACGTGCCTCCCGACGAGGAGGTCGACCTCACACCGGCGGTGCACCACCTCATCGGCGTTCTGCTGGGCTGGCTCGGGATCGACCCGAGGCGTTTCCGCGTGCGCCACGGCGCCGGCTGGGAAGAAGATCTCGCCGACGCGTTTCCGGAGGTCTACAGCGGTCCGGAGGCGGCCGACCTGCTCGCGCCGATCCTCGAGGATCACGGCCGCTCCGCCGAGGAGGTCCTGGAGGCCCGCGCGCTTCTCCACGCTCAGGGGGCGCTCTACGAGCCGAGGTCCAACGCCCTTTTTCTTCTGAGGTATCTCCCGGGACGGGCGGCCGGCGAGGGGGCGCGTTTTCTCAGGGCGGTGCTGTCCGGCCGGCTGTTCGCTGCGGCGGACGAGTCGCCCGCGGATCCCGTCGCGCGCGCCTACGGTGCCGCTTTCAACGAGGCGCTGGTCGGTTTGGGATCGAGGCTCGTGGATCCCGCGAGCGGCGCTGCGGGGGGCGCGCCGACGGGAGCCGGGGCCGCGGCCGCGGGCGCAACGCTTGCGTCCGAGGAGGACGCCGGCGCTCGCGCGCGTTGGATCGAGGCGCACGCGAAGTACGAAGCGTCCGGAGCGTCGAGGACGCCGGCGGAGCTGCTGGCCCCTCTGCGCGAGTCGCGCGAAACCCGGCGGGAACTCGCGCGGGATCTGGGGCGGCGGCTCGCGGCGATGCTGTTCGAGCGCGTGCGGACGGGAAGGCTCGGCGCGCGCGAGTTGAAGCGCCTGTTTTCGCGCCGGATCGATCCCGGGCAGGCCCAGAGGATCGTGCTCGGGCTGCTGCGCGGTGGATCTCGAGACTAGCTCCCGAAGCCCCAACCCGCGATTGAACCCGCGCATTAACCCGCACTTAGGGGTTGAGCGGCGCTATGTCCCACCGTATACTCAGCCTATTCGAAAGGCAGGAAACATCACGAGTGGAGCGAAACGATGTATAGAACGAACGCCGACATCGCGCGAAAAGTCTACCGGGCCCTCAAGACCCCGTCGGACAACAACCCGCGCGCCGATCCGATCCTCGCCTTCTATTTCAAGGGCAAGGAAGACTCCATCATGATGCGGTGCAACAAGGAGCCGGAGGTCTCGATCAAGGGGAAAGATCAGATCGCGGGCGAGGTGAAGTTCTTCGCGTACAGCGATTTCGCCGACTTCAGCGAGACGGATGTCCTGTTCAAGCTCCGGGAAGAGGTCACGCTGATCGAGCTGTACCGCAAGGGGGCGATCGAGGCGAAGTCCTTCAAGTCCTGGGAGGAGTTCACCCGCTGGCTCGACACGCTCGAGGAAAACGGCGTTCAGATCTCGTTGAAGCTGCCTTGCCTGGTTTACGCCGCCGTGCGGAACCAGCAGCCCTCCATGCAAAATTTCATCGTGGAGGCGATCAAGAAGGCGCTCAAGAGCGGGCTCGACTGACCGGTCAGGCGCGGCCGAGCCGCTCGGACCACGCGGCGAGGCGGGCGAGGCCGTCGCGGAGCGCGCCGGCGTCGGCGCCCGGATCGGCGAGAAGGAGCTCGAGCCGTTTCCGCAAAATCCGAGCTGCCTCGTCGGGGCGGAGACGACCGAGCGGCTGCCCCTCGGGGCCGATCAAATTCACGCGCCCGGCGCGCAACAGAGAGCGCCCTTCTTCGGACGAAGGATCCACGAGGCGCACCAGCCTCCGGCCGAGGCGCTCCTCGATCGGACCGGGCTGTCCGTCGCCGGCCAAGGTGGCTCGAAGCTGGGTTCCTCGACGAAGATCGGGAATCTCGGTTTCCACGCGCCCCTCGCGGTCATGCTACCACGAGGGAGCGGCCGCGGGACCGCGGCGTCAGTTCGTCGGGCCGATCGCGTTCCAGTCCGGGAACCGCGGAGGCGCGTCGGGGCGGGCGATGAGGTAGCCCTGCGCGCAGTGGACCCCCGTCTCCATGAGGGCGACCAACTCGCCCATCCTCTCGATCCCTTCGGCGACGACGGCGATTCCGGTGGCGTCGGCGAAGCGGCGGATCGTGGCGATCAATTCCCGCTTGATGACGGTGGCGTCGAGGTCGCGAACGAGCGTCATGTCCACCTTGATGTAGTCGGGGGCGATCTCCGCAATGGACTGCAGACCGGCGTAACCGGAGCCCACGTCGTCCATGGCGAGGCGGAAGCCTTTCCCCCGGAGTTCCCCAGGGTGCGCCGGAAGGCCACGAAATCGTGGACCGGCGAATGCTCCGTGATTTCCAGCACGATCTGTTCCGGGGAGATGCCCGCGGCGAGGAGGCGCCCGAGGAAGGTGCCGTCGGTGAACTCCGGGTCGTGCAGGGAATCGGGCTCGACGTTGAGGAACAGCAGCTGATGGACACCGAGGTCGGGCGCCGTCTCGAGGGCACGTCGCCGGCAAAGCCGCTCGAGGCTCCACAGCACGTTGTGGTGCTGCGCCGCCTTGAACATCAGATCCACGGTTTCGAATCGGACCCGCGGCACGCGGGTCAGAGCCTCGTACCCGATGACCCGCCGCGCGGCGAGGTCGACGACCGGCTGGTAGACCGCGCGGACGAGTCCTTCCCTCAGGATCCGCGACAGCTCGGCGGCGCGATCGTTGTCCTCGATCACATTCTCGGCGAGGGCGTCGGCGAACGCCGCGTCGAGGCTCCGGTAGACGATCCGCTCGAGGCGGATCCCCGGCTCGTCGGACAGGAGCGCGCCCCCCACGAAGCAGGCGAATCGGTCCAGAACCTCCCGGGGCAATCTCCGCGCGAGATGAAGCCTGAGCCCTCGACGCAGCCGCTCGCGGACCCGCGCGACGTCGTCCGCGGCAAGGGGCCTCGCCGTTCGGGGGGGGGCGAGCACGAGCACGAACGCGTTGCCGCTCAGGCTCGGCTCGAACAGGCGATCCTCGCGGCGCATGCGCCGCGAGCGATAGCGGGTGACGAACCGCGCGACCGTGCCGACGACTCGGTCGTAGGCGTGCCAGCCGCCGGAGTAGTCCAGCGCGTCTCGCTGGAGCACGGTGATCGAGACGACTCCGAGGTGCCGCTGCGCCGCCAGCTCGTCGCCGATCCGCTGGAAGAGGTCCGAAAGGACCGGCAGCGCCGGCAGGCCGGCGTCGCCGAGCGCCGCCGCGGCGATCTCGCCGGGGAAAGGGGGAGCATCATCGAGCGGCTTGTCCCAGGCCGTCGTCGAGGTCCGCCGGATCGCTCGGGTAGTCGTACGTGTCGCCGCCGACGTCGCCGATCTCGATCCTCTTGTGGGTGGCGACGCGATTCCGCCCGGCGGCCTTGGCCTTGTACAGAGCCAGGTCGGCGTGCCGGATCAGGTCGGTGCCGTCCCGCCCGTCGACCGGGAAGACGGCCACGCCACCGCTGATCGTGAGCATCCGTGCCGGCTGGGAATCCCGGTGCTCGAACGGATACGATGCGATCGCCTCGCGGATCCGTTCGGCCGCCTGCTGCGCCTGAACGGCGTCGGTGAGCGGCATGGCGACAATGAACTCCTCGCCGCCGTATCGCCCCGCGAGGTCCTGCGGACGCAGGTTCGTGCGAAGGACATCGGCCAGCCCACGAAGAACCTCGTCTCCCGCCTGGTGGCCGTTCGTGTCGTTGTACTTCTTGAAGTAGTCGATGTCGAACATGAACACCGCGAGCGGCTGCGCCCGGCGCCCCGCGGCGAAGATCAGGTCACCCATCATCGCCATGAAGCGTCGCTTGTTCAGCAACCCGGTGAGGCCGTCGTGGTTCGCCTGCTCCTTGAGCGCGCGAACGTTCCGCACGTTCTTGTAGGCGATCGACCCGAGGTTCGTGATCATCTGGAGGACCAGTTTCTCGTCCTTCGGGCGGATCGCGGGCTCACCGATGCAGAGGACGCCGATCAGGTAGTCCTGGTTCCTTCCGTGGTGGACCAGCGGGCCCACGAGGCCGAGCCGGAAGGCCGGATGGTTGTCCTCGAGAGTCCGCCCCTCCGTACGCGAAAGGTTCAGCCAGTCCTCCCCCGTCATCTCGACCTTGTTGTCCGCGACCCAGCCGATCTTCCCCTCGCCGACCCGGATCCTCGATGCGGTCGCGGGGATCTCGCGGAGTCCGCGGTTGTCCCGGAGGTAGATCTCCTCGACGTTCTCCATTTCCTCGCCGGGAGAGCGCACGAGGAAGAGCAGGAGTTGTTGCGGCTCGAAGATCTTCTCGGCGAGGTCGAACAGGTGTCTCGGGATGTCGCTCGGATCGAGGTCCGAGTTGTTCAAATCGTGAACGAGGGTCGGCAGGGCGCGGGACAGGTTGGTCAGCGAGCGTTGCTCGCTTCGCATCTTCGCGACGAGCCGCGTTTGCTCGCGGGACTGGGTCTCGAGGCGCGTGATCTCGAGGGTGAGGTGCTGTCCTTCGCTCTGCAGGCCGCGCAGGCCGCGCCGGCCCGCGAAGAACCCCGCGGCCAAGGCAAGGACCGCCGCCAGCAGGACGACAACCCCTTCCGACGTGCTGAACGTGTCCGTAAAACACCCCTCGTGGCCGGGCACAACCTAGACACAGGGCCCACAGGATTCCAAGCCGTTTCAATGCAATGTCCGTTCCCTCGGAACGGTGCCCCTCGCGCCGGGCCAAGTCCTTTTCCGGCAAGGGGATGACTCCAACCGAATCCGGGTCCCGCGGGCTCGCCCCGCGCCTCGCGCTCATTTTTGGAGTCCGGGCTGACGGTGAACGTCAATGCCGCGAGGCCGGCGTGTAGAATGAGGGCGTGCTTCGGGTCAGCGAAATTTTCTACTCGATCCAGGGGGAGTCCACCCACGCGGGGCGGCCATGCGTGTTCGTGCGGCTCGCCGGATGCAACCTCCGCTGCCGCTGGTGCGACACCGCCCACGCGTTCCTGGGAGGGGTCGCGATGTCGGTGGAGGAGATCGCGGCGGAGGTGGAGCGCTTCGGTTGTTCGCTCGTCGAGGTGACCGGAGGCGAACCGCTGCTCCAGGGAGACGCGCCGGTTCTGATGGGGGAGTTCCTGCGGCGCGGCCACGAGGTGCTGCTCGAGACCGGGGGGAGTCTTCCGATCGAGATCGTTCCCGCCGGCGTGCTCCGGATCGTCGACGTGAAGTGCCCCGGGAGCGGCGAGGCCGCCGCGAACCGATGGGAGAATCTCGACCACCTGCGGCCCGGGGACGAGGTCAAGTTCGTGATCGCCGGCCGCCAGGATTATCTCTGGGCCGCGACCGAGGTGCGGGATCGCTCTCTCGCCGCGCGGACCGCGGTGCTCTTCTCCCCGGTCCACGGAGAGGTGGCGCCGGGCGATCTCGCCCGCTGGGTGCTCGAGGACCGCCTTCCGGTGCGGGTGCAGGTCCAGATCCACAAGGTTCTCTGGCCGGATGTCGAGAGGGGAGTCTGATGCGCCGCGCCGTGGTCCTGCTGTCGGGGGGGCTCGACTCCGCGACGACGCTCGCGGAAGCGGTGTCGAAGGGGTTCGAAGCGCACGCGCTGACGGTCCGTTACGGGCAGAGGCACGACATCGAGATCGAGTGCGCGACCGCGGTCGCGCGGGCGGTCGGCGCGGCCTCCCACCGGATCGCCGTCGTGGACCTTTCGTTCGCGGGGGGCTCGGTCCTCACCGACCCTTCCCTTCCCGTTCCGAAGTCGCGCCCCGACGAGGCGATCGGCGCGGGCGTCCCACCGACGTACGTTCCCGCCCGGAACACGGTGCTCTTGTCGCTGGCGCTCGCGTGGGCGGAAGTGCTCGGAGCGCGGGACCTCTTCATCGGCGCGAACATCGTGGACTACGGCGGCTATCCCGATTGCAGGCCGGCGTTCCTCGAGTCGTTCGAGAGGCTCGCAGGCTTGGCGACCCGGGCCGGCGTCGAGGGAGCGACGTTCACGGTGCACGCGCCGCTGTTGCTCATGACCAAGGCCGACATCGTGCGTCGTGCGCTGGAACTCGGCGTCGACACCTCTCTCACCTGGTCCTGTTACGACCCGGCGCCCGGGCCCGCCCCCTGCGGTCGTTGCGACGCGTGCCTTCTGCGAGCCAGGGGGTTTCGCGACGCGGGAGTTCCCGACGCGTTCTCGCTAGCACGCCGGTGAGGCTCCTCGCGCTCGGGATGCTGGTGATCCCGCTGGCCGCGATGGTCGCCGGCTTCGCGATCGCCGTTCGCGCCGCGCTCCGCGCCGGATCGGCTCGCTCCGACGCTCTCACCGCCGCGGGCCGGCCGGTGCTGCGGTCGGAGCCGCGGGCGTTTCTTCGAAGCTTCGTCGATGCCCCGGCGGTTCCCGGGCCCGGCACGCTCGTCCTGAGCGACCGCGATCTGGTGTTCGAGCGTTTCTTCCCGCGGCGCGACGTGAGCGTCGACCTTGCGCGAATCGTCGAGGTCCGCGACGGGGGACGGGGCCGGCGGGGAGACGTCCTCGTCGTGGAGTGGGCGCCGGAACAAAGATCCCGTGAGCGGGGGCTCGTGCTGGAGGTGCGAGACGGAGAGGGCTGGGCGGAGGCTATTCGACGAGCCGCCGCCGCTCGCCGGCCAGCGCACGCATCTCCTGCGCCAGCGCCGCGGCCTGGGGGCCGCTGATCTTCTCGGCCCGCCCGGCCATCTCCTCGAAGGTCTCGGCCTCGTGGATTGCGCGAGAGTGCAGCGTGTCCGCCAGATCGTTGAACGCCTGCTCGATCTCCTTGAGGTTGTCCCCCCTGCGCAGGCGCATTCGCACCCGGTACCGGCCTTCGCGCAGCTTCTCGAGGCTTCGGCGGGCGTTGTACGACGCGCCGGCGGTCCGGTGGGTCTCGAGGATGCCGAGGAGGAACACGCCGGCGAGAAACGCCAGCGATCCGAGGATCATCAGGGTGATCTGGAACCGATCCTGCGCCGCGAGATAGGTCCGGAGCTCGGGCGCCACCGCGAGCGCCGCCGCGGTGCTTCTCTGGTTCGAGGCGAAGAGGCTGAAGTTCAGGAGGAGCAGGAGCACCAGCGCCGTGCCCACCGTGATTCCGGTGATCCGCAGCTGATACCTGCGGTTGACCAGGAAGCGGCGCCGCCGGAACATCACGTGGCTCGAGAGGAAGCCACGTTCCGTGGGCGCGGCCGCGGCTGCGCCGGTGGGGTCGATTCGCTCGTTCGCGCTCTCGTTCATGGCCGTACCTCCTGAAAAAACATAGGGACCGCGGGACGTCAGGTCAAGAACGCCGCTGTTTCTTCGCCCCGGCGAGGGGGTCTTTTCGCCCGGGCGCGGCCTGACGCCGGCGCCTTACTTCGAGAAAGGTTGCTCCCGGGGGCAATACGGGGGTAGGATTCGCACGGCCGGATCGGTTCGGATCCGGGGAGGTTCGCATGGAGAACAAGATCGTCGTCCACATGAAGGACGGCTCCGTCCACAAGGGGATCACCCACGACTTCGATCCCGGCGCCGAGAACTTCCACGTGTTGCCGGCCGAGGGGGGTGGGGTGCCGCGCCGCGTTCCGGTCGACGACATGAAGGCGCTGTTCTATGTGAAGGACTTCATGGGGAACCGGGACTTCGTGTCGCGCAAGCAGTTCGACGATGCGCATCGCGCCGCCAAGAAGGCGATTCTGACGTTCGCCGACGGAGAAACGGTCTGGGGGTTCGTCGGCGAAGGATCCGAGACCGATCGCGGCTTCTACTTTTTTCCGCTCGACGAGCAGGACAACAACATCCGCATCTTCGTGGTGCGTTCGTCTTTGAAGGAGCTGAAGCTCGTTTCCTGAGAGGAGGGCGCCTTGAATAGAGCCGAGCTGGTGGATAAGCTCAGCGAGAAGACGGGGATCGCGGTGCGAGAGGCCAGGATCTGCGTGGACGCCCTGTTCGATCCGGATCCCGCGGTGGGGCTCATCGTCGCGGAACTCCTGGCCGGAGGGAAGGTCGCCATCAGCGGTTTCGGGACCTTCGAGGCCCGCGCCCGCAAGGCTCGCTCGGGCCGGAACCCCCACACGGGAGAGACCCTCGACATCCCCGCGACCCGTGCACCCGCCTTCAAGGCGGGTAAGCCCCTCAAGGAGAGCCTGAAGGGGTAGGAGCCGCCGGCCCGGGAGGATCGGGACCGTCCTCCCGTGAGCCGTGAGCCCCCGCTTCCCGAGGGCGATTCGTTGGCGATGCTGCGCCGGTCCACGTCGCCGCGGCGCGTCCGCAAGGTGGCCCCCCGCGGGGAACGTCCGCGGCGGCCGCGCTCCCGCGGCCGGGGCTTCAGGCGATGGCTGGCGGTCGCGTTCGCCGCCGCCGTGGTCGTCTCGTCCGTCTGGCTCTACCTCTGGGTCGAGGTGGGGCGCCGGTTCGAGGGACGGCTATGGGATTTCCCGTCGCGGGTGTACTCGGATCGCCTGGTGATCGCCGAGGGATCGGCGTTTTCGTCCGCGGCGATCGCGAGGCGCCTCGACCGGTCCGGCTACGCGCGCGTGGAAAGTTCGCCCGGTAGCCCGGGGCAGTACCGGCCGCGCGGCGGCGGCCGTCTCGACGTGCACTTCAGGCCGTATACGGGCCCCTGGGGGGATGTGAAGGCGCGCCGTGTCGTCCTCCGCTTCGACGGCGGCGTCGTGTCGTCGATCCAGGAAAGCGGGGGAGGGTCTCCCCGTCCGATCGAGGTCGAACCCGAGCTGCTCGCGCTCCTCTCCGGACCCCGGCAGGAAGAGCGGGAGGTCGTCGGCCTCGACGAGATCCCGAAGCGGCTCGTCGAAGCCGTTCTCGCCGCCGAGGACTCCCGCTTCTACACGCATCTCGGCGTCGATCCTCTCGCGGTCCTTCGTGCCGCCGTCGCCGACCTGCGAAGCGCCAAGCTCGCGCAGGGCGGGAGCACGATCACGCAGCAGACCGTGAAGAACCTTTACCTGGGCCAGGAGCGGACCTGGTGGAGGAAGCTCCGCGAGGCGCTCATGGCGGTGGCGCTCGACGCGAGGTACTCGAAGGAGAGGATTCTCGAGGTTTACCTCAACGAGTTGTATCTCGGCCAGCGGGGGACGGTCTCGGTATGCGGCGTCGTCTCCGCCGCGCGCTTCTACTTCGGGAAGGACCTCGCGCACCTGACGCTCGGCGAGTGCGCGCTCCTCGCCGGGCTGATCCGCAGTCCGGGGAGCAACAACCCGTTCGTTCACCCCGACCAGGCGGCGGCTCGCCGCGGCCAGGTCCTCCGCGCGATGGTCGACGAGCGGTTCGTCGGCGAGGCCGAGTCGGCGGCGGCCGCCGCGGAGAAGCTTCGCCTCGCGAGCGGCAAGGAAGGCCATTCGCGCGCGCCGTACGTGGTGGACCTGGTCCGCTCCCAGCTGGCCGAGCAATACACGCCAGCCCAGCTCTCTCGCGAGGGGTTGCGCATTTACACCACGCTCGACACGACGCTCCAGGAGGCCGCCCAGGACGCCCTGCGCGACGGGCTCGACCGGCTCGACCGCGAGCGATCGGGTCGGGTGAAGGACCGCTCGCGCACGCTGCAGGGGTGCGCCCTGGTCCTGCGCCCGTCGACCGGCGCCGTGCTCGGCCTCGTCGGAGGAAGGGACTACGCCGACAGCCAGTTCAACCGGGCCGTCCAGGCGCGCCGCCAGCCCGGGTCGTGCTTCAAGCCGTTCGTCTACCTCGCCGGATTCGACGCGGCGATCCGCGGCCGCGAGGGGGGGCTCACTCCCGCGACCGTGCTCGACGACAGTCCTCTCGAGGTCCCGTCGGGCGGCCGGACGTGGCGGCCGTCGAACTACGACGGATCGTTCCGCGGGCCGGTGACCGCGCGGCAGGCGCTCGAGCAGTCGCTCAACGTTCCGACCGTCCGCGCCGCGCTCAGGGTCGGCGTCAAGGAGGTCGCCCGGACCGCGGCCCGGTGCGGGCTCGGCGATCTCGAGCCGTACCCGTCGATCGCGCTCGGCGCGCAGGAGGTGACCCCGCTCGATCTCGCGGGGGCGTTCGCCGTGCTGGCGAACGGCGGGCGCAGGACGGAGCCCCGGATCGTGCGGGATGTCACCTCGCGAGAAGGGGAGCCGCTCGAGCGCAGGAAGTCCGGGAGCACGCAGGTGGTCAGCTCGCAAGCGGCTTGGCTCGTCACCGACATTCTCCGGGGGGTGCTCGCGCGAGGCACCGCGGCGTCGTCGGCGTCCTTGGGGTTCCGGGGTACGGCGGCCGGCAAGACGGGGACCACCGACGACACGCGCGACGCCTGGTTCGTCGGCTACACGCCGGAGCTGCTGGCTCTGGTCTGGGTCGGCTACGACGACAACGCGAAGACCGGACTGACGGGCGCCCAGGGCGCCCTTCCGATCTGGGTCGATCTTCTCCGCCGCGCCGGCCGGTTCTCGGAATCGCCGTTCCCCGAGCCCGAGGGGATCGTGAGGGTCGAGGTGGACCCCGAAAGCGGAGGGCTGGCGGTGGCCGGCTGTCCGGCGCGCGGCGAGGAGGTGTTCGCGCGGGGGACCGAGCCGGTCGACGAATGCCACCTGCACTCGAAAGGAATCGGAGGATGGTTCCGGCGGATTTTCCGGCGGCCTTCGCGTGGCGGGGTCTAGAGGGTTCGTTCGAGTGTTCGCCGGCCACCTTGAAATTTCATCGTTCTGCGATGATAATTCAAGGTGATGGAAATCAACCGGCCCTGGCACCTGTCCCGCCTTTCGACGCTGCTTGGCGTGGCGCCGGTCGTCGCGATCCTCGGCCCGCGGCAGGTCGGGAAGACGACCCTGGCCCGCGCGATCGCCAGAAAGCAGTCCGGGCGAACGGTCGTCTTCGATCTCGAGAACGAGGCCGACCTCTCCCGGCTCGCCGATCCGATGCTTGCCCTGGAGCCTCTCCGGGGCCTCGTCATTCTCGACGAGATCCATCGCCGGCCCGACATCTTTCCGACTCTTCGCGTCCTCTCGGACCGCCCGAAAAAGCCGGCGCGCTTTCTCGTTCTGGGAAGCGCGTCCCCCGATCTCCTGCGCCAGTCTTCCGAGACACTGGCAGGGCGTATCGCCTACCACGATCTTGCGGGATTTTCTCTCGAGGAAGTCGGACCGCCGGCATGGGAGCGACTCTGGCTGCGCGGCAGTTTCCCCCGGTCGTTTCTTGCCCGCTCCGAGGAGCTGAGCCGAGTCTGGCGGCGGGACTTCGCGCGGACCTTCCTCGAACGCGATCTGAGTCAGCTAGGGGTCGCCATTCCCGCAGCGACGCTGGGCCGATTCTGGTCGATGCTCGCCCACTGGCACGGACAAGTATGGAACGCCTCCGAGTTTGCCCGTGCCTTCGGCGTGTCGGACATGACCGTACGCAGGTATCTCGACATCCTCGCGGGCACCTTCGTGGCTCGGCTGCTACAGCCTTGGCACGAGAACCTCGGCAAGAGGCAGGTCAAGTCCCCCAAGGTCTACATCCTGGACAGCGGACTTCTACACACCCTCCTCGGCATTGCGTCGCGAGAGGATCTCGACCGTCATCCGAAGGTGGGTGCTTCGTGGGAGGGGTTCGGGATCCAGGCGGTCATCGACCACCTGAGGGTGCGCCACGACGAGTGCTTCTTCTGGGCCACCCACGGCGGGGCCGAACTCGACCTTCTCGTCGTGCGTGGGCGCAAGCGTCTGGGGTTCGAATTCAAACGAACCGTGTCGCCCACGGTGACACCGTCGATGAGGGTCGCGTTCCAAGACCTCGGTCTCGCGCGACTGGACGTGATCCACGCGGGCGACAAGACGTATCCGCTCGCGCCACGCATCCGTGCGGTCAGCCTGTCGCGAATCGTCGAGGATCTGCAGCCGCTCCCCACAGGATGAGAGACGTCCTCAAGGCCTCGTGCCAAGCTTGCTACACTAGACGCGGGACGCGGACCCGCCGTAATGGACACCGGGGGCGTGGCGAGGGACCGGCCGTGGCGCAAGAGAGACGACTCGAGGTGAAAGGGAAAAGGCAACGCGGCCTGACCTACATCGAGCTGGTCACCGCGCTCGCGGTGCTCGTCGTCCTGGCGGGCGCCGCGATCCCGCTCGTCCGGTGGGACGAGAAGCGGCGCCGCGAGGAGCACCTGCGAGGCGCGCTGCATACCATGCGCACGGCGATCGACCAGTACCACAAGTATTCCGAGTCCGGCCTGATCCAGCAAACCGACGTGGACCAGATGTTCTACCCGCGCAGCCTCGAGGAACTCGTGGACGGCGTGGACGTCGGCGATCCCAACTCGCCGACCAGCAAGAGGATGAGATTTCTCACCAGGATCCCGCCCGACCCGATGACGGGAGAGATCGAGTGGGGGCTGCGTTCCTATCAGGACGACTGGGACAGCGATTCGTGGGGAGGCGAGAACGTCTACGACGTCTACAGTCTCTCTCCAGGGGTCGCGCTGGATGGAACCGACTACGGCGAGTGGTGATTCCCGGTCGCGCCGGATTCCGTACCCCCGAAAAACCTTTACACGCTCCGCCGCGGTCACGTAGGATGGCGTTCTATTTCGCTCGTCATCCGTCACCGAGCCGCGGCGGCGAGCGGTGAAACGGCCGGATCGCGGGAGGGGGAGCATGGCGCGTCGCAGTAAATCGACGGTTCGTCCGGCGAATCTGAACGCGGCGCTCAAGAGCCTGGTCGAGGCGATCGCGAGCAGGGTCGTCGATAGGGTGCAGCAGCAGATTCCGGAGAAGGCGCAGCTGCGCCGCGTCGAGCGGCAACTCGCGCGCCTCGTCCGCCGCGCCGAGCGCGGCGCCGGAGCCTCCGGAGCCCGTCGCGTCGGAAGGCCCCGCTCGGATCGGCGCTGCAAGATGCGCGGTTGCGGACTCTCCCACGTCGCCCAGGGATTCTGCTCGAAGCATTACCAGGCCTGGCGGCGGAAGAATCTGCGGTCGGAAGGATAGCCGGTCTTTCAGATCTCCTCGGCTATCGGATTCGCGCGACCGGCTTGGTGCCGAAGGGGGGATTCGAACCCCCACGCCTCGCGGCGCCACCCCCTCAAGATGGTGTGTCTACCAGTTTCACCACTTCGGCAGCCGGTCGCTCCTCGATGGAATGACGCGACGCGCGGATTATACGCAGGGCACGCGTCGGCGTCGACAGGTCACTTCTTGGCAGGGCCGGGCTGGGCCGGAGCGGTCTGCGCCGGCCGGTCGTCGGGAAGGACCGACTTGCCGCGTTGCGCTCCCGTGGGGGAGGAAAGCAGCGAGAGCGTCAGCGAGGTCAGCATGAAAAGAACGGCGCTGATGGTGGTGGCCTTCGACAGGAACGTGGCCGCTCCGCGGGCGCCGAACACCGTCTGGCTTCCGCCGCCGCCGAACGCCCCCGCCAGGTCGGCGCGCTTGCCGGTCTGGAGGAGGACCACGAGGATGAGCACCACCGAGACGACGACATGGATCAGCAACAGGAGATAGGTCATGCAAACCTCACCGGGTCAACCGCTTCCCACAACCCGCGAAGTCTAGCACGCACCCGTCCGACCTCGCAAGAACCCGCTCGAGCGCGAGCTTTCCGGCGAATGGCCACGCGAGACCGGAGGGAGCAAGGCCCCCTTGTTGTCGGGCGAACCCCCCCCGGGGACTACCGCCCGCGGTGGTGGCCGGCCTGGCGACCCTCAGGCGGCCGCCGCGACGATGGCGGCGAACGCGGCCGCGTCGAGCGAGGCGCCGCCGACGAGCGCTCCATCCACCTCCGGGAGGCGCATGAGCCCCGGGGCGCTCGTGGCCGTGACCGAGCCGCCGTACAGGATTCGAATGCGCGACGCCGGAGCCGGAGCGAACACCGCCGCGAGCTGCTCGCGGATCACCCGGTGGACCTCCTGCACCTGTTCCTCGGTTGCGGACCGTCCGGTGCCGATCGCCCAGACCGGCTCGTACGCGACCACGATCTCGCTCCCCGAGGTCACGTCGAGGCCGGAGAGGCCGAGCCGCAGTTGACGCTCGACGACGGCGAGCGTCCGGCCGTCGTCCCGCTCTTTCTCCTGCTCGCCGACGCAGAGAATCGGAACGAGCCCGTGCCGGCGCGCCGCCGCGGCCTTCCGATGAACCCGCTCGTCGTTTTCCCCGAAGTGCATCCGCCGCTCCGAGTGGCCGACGATGACGAGCCGGACGCCAAGTTCCACGAGCATCCTCGGCGACACCTCGCCGGTGAACGCTCCCTTGTCCTCCCAGTGGAGGTTCTGCGCCCCGAGGATCACGCGGCTCCCCGCGAGGCGATTCGCCACCGCGCGAAGAGATGTGAATGCCGGTGCGACGCCGACCTCGACCCCGGCGAACGGCTCGAGCTTCGGGAGCAAGTCGTCGAGCAAGGTCGCGGCAAAGGCCTCGCTCAGGTTCATCTTCCAGTTGCCGACGACGAGCGGCACGCGTCCCGGCGACGTCATGACGCGTCGTCCAGCGCGTCGACGCCGGGGAGCGGGAGCCCCGAGAGGAACTCGAGGGAGGCGCCGCCTCCGGTCGAGACGTGGGTCATGCGCGCCGACAGCCCGAACTTCTTGACCGCGGAGGCGCTGTCGCCCCCCCCGACGACGGAGACCGCGGCCGACGTCGCGAGCGCCTCGGCCACCTTTCGGGTCCCGTGGGAGAACGCCTCGATCTCGAACCGGCCCAGCGGTCCGTTCCACAGCACGGTGCGCGCCTGCGCGATCCTCACGGCGAAGAGCTCGGCGGACTTCGGTCCGATGTCGACGCCGGCCTCCTGGTCGACGATGTCCGCGCCCGAGGTGACGTGGTGGACGTCGTCCTTGCCGCCGACGGTCACGATGTGGTCCACGGGAAAGACGAACTCCTTGCCGGCCGCGCGGGCCTTCTGGATGAGCGCCTTCGCAAGGGTCGTTCGATCCTCCTCGATCGGGGAGAGCCCGGTCGGCTTCCCGAGCGCCTTGAGGAAGGTGTACGCCATTGCGCCGCCGACGAGGAACTGGTCCACTCGGGGCATCAGGTTCTCGATCAACTCGATCTTGTCCGACACCTTCGCGCCGCCGAGGATCGCCACGAAAGGGGACTCGGGGTGCTCGAGCAGGCGGCCGAGGTGCTCGAGCTCGGCTTCCATGAGCAACCCGGCGGCGGCCGGCTTGAGCAGGGCGGGGACCCCGGCGGTTGAGGCGTGCGCGCGGTGCGCCGAGCCGAACGCGTCGTTCACGTACAGGTCGCCGAGGCGCGCGAGCGCGGCCGCGAACGCCGCGTCGTTTCCTTCCTCTTCCTTGTGGAAACGGACGTTCTCGATCACGAGGAACCCGCCCGGCTCGATCTCGCGCGAACTCTTCTCGGCCTCCTCGCCGATGCACGCATTCGAGAACGCGACCGGCTTCCCGAGGAGGCTCGCGAGATGCTCGGCCACCGGCTTCAGCGAGAATTCCGGGCTGGGCTTTCCCTTCGGCCGGCCGAGGTGCGACACGAGGACCGTCCGCGCCCCCTTCTCGGACAGGAGCTTCAGCGTGGGGAGGGAGGCGGCGATCCGCGTGTCGTCCCCCACCTTCCCGTCCTTGATCGGGACGTTGTAGTCCACCCGGCAGAAGACCCTGCGGCCCCGATCGAACTCGAGCCGCCGGACGCTCAGCTTTCTCGACATGGTCGGATCCTCCCTCATCGCCGCGCCGCGCCGCCGGCGGCCGGGACTCGGCCGCGCGGCGGGCTCGCGAAGATCGCATCCATCGCCCGGCGCTGCGCTTCGGTCAGCGTCCGGAACATCGCATTGTGACGCCGTATCCGTTCCCGCTTCATGATCGCGCGCAGCGCCTTCGCGATCCTCTCGCGCGTGAAGCGATCCTCGCGAGCGTGAGCCCTCAGGAGATCGGGGATCTCGCTCCGCGTGCCGATCCGCTCCGTGGCGGCGAGGACCTCGAGATCGGGCGTCCGCCCCGGGTCCCTCAGGATCGCGCGCAGGTCGTCCACCGCCACGCGGCTCCCCACCCGGGCCAGCTCGAGGTGCGCCTTCGCCCGGACCCGCTGCATCGGGTCGAACCCGTTGGCCTCTGCCGCGCCGCGGGCGTCGGCGACGATCCGCTCGATCAGGTCCTTGAGGCGGTAGATCAGAGACTTCTCTCCGAGGGCCCCGGCCACCTCGATGAGAACTTGCAGCGGCAGCGGCTCGACGACCCGGTCGAGCGCCGACGCGAGAGCCTTCGCGCGGCGGGGACCGAGCGCCTTGAGCGCCATCCCGGCGCGCGTGCAGAACTCGGGGTCGTGCGCTCTGTGCTCCATCTCGGCGACGATCGGGTCGACGGCCGGGACGCCGCAGGCGGCGAGGCGGAAGACCGCGTCGTTCCAGACCGCGTAGTCGCTGGACCCCAGGCCGACGACGAGGCCGCGGATCGCCGAAACCTCCCTCGGAACCAGGGGAACCCCTTCCGCGTCGATCTCTCGCGCCCTCTGCGCGACCGCCGGGACGGGATCCTGCGGAGAGCTTTTCGAGCAGGCTCCGCCGCGCCGAGGCGCGAAGCATCGGGAGCAGCGCGAACGCGGCGAGGCGGACGCGGGGCTCCTCGCCGGCGTCGAGCAGAAGGCGCGAGCGCCTGGGCGAGTGCCCTCTCCTGGCCGGCGGCGTACTGCTCGAGCAGCGCCTGCACGGCGGCGACGCGGACCTCGGCGTGCCGGTCCTTCCTGGCGCAGCGTTCGAGCGCGGCGACCGCCACGGACGACGGGTATCGCGCGAGCGAGCGGGCGGCGATCTCGCGAATTCGCGGATCGCGGTCGAGGAGCATCGCGGTGAGCGGTCCTCGGCCGCGCGGGTCCTGGATGAGCGCGAGAAGCGGCATCGCGTGGGCGCGGATCCGGGGGTTGTCGGCCTCGAGCGCTTCGACGAGCGCCTCGACGGCGCGCGCTCCCTTGGCGCAGAGCCGCGTCTTCGCGCCGTTCACCACCGACTCCCGACGGCTGCCGAGACGTCGGACGAGCTCGGGAATCTCGGTTGCCCTGGACATCACGGTCATCTAAAGTGAGACCCGCCACCCGCGATCGCGATCTGATGCGTCGGCAGAGAAGGCGGATTATGAGGCGGCCGTTCCCAGGTGTCAACGCCCGCGCGCGGCGCACGGCGGCTGCTCTCGTCGCGCATGCTTGCTGGCGGCGCTCCGCCGGCTGCGTGTCGCTAGGACGCGGCGGACCGGCTCTACCGCGACGCCGGCCGCAAGGTCGAGCGCGGCGATCTTGCGGCCGCGGTGGAGCGCTACGATCGAATCGTCCGCGAGTATCCGGACACCCCGGCCGCGGCGAAGGCGAAGTCCGACGTCGTGCTCTACCGCGGTCTTCTCGAGGCCTCTCGCCGTTTCCCGATCCGCCGCGTCGGGGGATCTCCTCGTCCAGACGGCGCGGGCGGTCGAGCGTTTCGAGGGGGCGAACGGCAAGTGCCCGGGCACGCTGGCCGAGCTGGTCCCCGCCTATCTGTCCGCCGAGCCCGTCGATCCCTGGGGGCGCCCGATCGTCTACCGTTCGAAACCCGGCGGAGGCTATCGGCTCGGCTGCCTCGGAGCGGACGGCGCGGAAGGGGGCGACGGCGAGAACGCGGACCTCGAGGTCGAGGACGGACGCTTCGTGAAGGGAAACCCGGAGGGCTCGCCGTGATGCTCTTGCTGGTCAGTGGGATCCTGGCGGCGTTGGAGCCTCGATCCGCCGTCGCGGTGCTTCCCTCCGGGGCGGAGTTCACGCTCGAGATCGCGGCCGACCCCGAGGCCCGCGCGCGCGGCTACATGGGGCGAAAGCGGGTCGGCGCGGAGAGGGGATGCTCTTCATCTTCGAGCAACCGGAACGGCACGGGTTCTGGATGAAGAACTGCAAGGTGTCCCTCGACATCGTCTGGCTCGATGCCGCACTCCGCGTCGTGGACGTCGCGGCGAGCCTTCCTCCGTGCCCCGAGGGGGGGGAGTGCACCGAGACGATCCCTCTCGAGTCCGCGAGCTACGTGCTCGAGTTCGCGGCGGGGACGGCCCAGAGGGAGAAGCTCGAGAGGGGGGACCGGGTCGTGATCCTGTCGGAGCCTCCGCTGCCATGATTCACGAGACGCTGCTCCTCGCCGCGCTGCTCGCGGTCGCCCAGCCCGACGGGGGGACGCCCGCCGCGCCCCCGCGGCTCCTGAGCCTTCGGTCGCCGCCGCCGACTCCCAGAAGGGAGCGGACATGGAACTTCTCGAGGAGAGCCGCCGCACGGCGCAGCACGTCGAGCGGATCCGCGCCCTCCGGTTCGCGGCTGTCCCTCCCGCCGTCCGGGCGGGGGAGCCGGCCCGCCGGGAGGCGGCGGAGCGAAGAGTGGCGGCGGCCGACGCGACCTCCTCGCTCGCGGCTCGCGGCCGCGCCTGGGAAGACCTCGGCCTCGGGGGGCCGGCGTCGCCGCGACGGCTTCTCGGCGCCCTCGCCCTGGACATCCAGGGAGTCGCGCTCGATCGGGAAGGGCGGAAGGTGCTGGTGGACCCGTCCTTCCTCACGGCGGAGGACTTCGCTCCCAAGGAAGGCGAGGACGCCGGCTCGGTCCTGCTGCTTGCGACCGGCGTTCGCCGCGACGAGCCGCCGCTCGCGCACGTGCTGGTGCACGCGTTGCAGCGGGGGCGAACCGGTGCCGACCCGCTCGCCGGGACCACCGACGCCGCGCTCGCGGCCTCGGCCTGGGCGGAGGGGGAGGCGAATCTCGTCGCCATCTTTTACCTGCTCGAGGGGCTCGGACTCGAAGGCCAGGTGCTCGAGAAGACGCTCGACCCCGGTCAGTGGCTCGACGGCGCTCTTCTCCCGGCGTCGATGGACGTGCTGCCTGGGGTCGAAGCGTTCTTCATGGACTTCGTCTACCGGGAGGGATACGCGCAGGCGGTCGGGGCCTTCAGGACGTCCGGGTGGAAAGGTGTCGATCGGTCCGTCGCGGGCCGGCGGACGACGCGCGATCTTCTCCACCCCGACCGTCCCCCGCTGGCGGTGGCCGCCATCGCCGATCCGCCCGCGCCGAACGGCTGGATCCTGGCCGACCGCGACAGCCTGGGAGAAGAAGGGATCGTCGCCCTCGTCTCCATCCTGAGCGGGAAGGACAACCTCGGCCTCATGGCGGGGGACGGCTGGGCGGGAGACGCGCTGCTCCGCTTCGAATCTCAGGCCGGCTCGGCAAGTCGGCGAAGGGCTGACCCTCTGGCTCTCGCGCTGGATCTCCCCCGAGGAAGCCGCGGACTTCGAGTACGGGGTGGAGCGCTGCCTGGCGGGTCGATTCCCCGGTGCCGCGCTCGCTCCATCAGGGCCTCAAGAGCGGCGGATGGCCGCGGGAGGGAAGAGTTTTCGCCTCTCGCGGAACGGCACGGAGGTCGTCCTCGAGGTCGCCGCCGAAAACGCCGATGCGGCGTCGGCCAAGCCGCGCTCGCGGCGCACTCCTGAGGGGCGAAAAAATAGCAAAAAGTAAATAATTATAATTATAAGCGTTTGGCATGATTTGACTTGCCGGCAAACCGCCCGTACCCTCAACCCGCGATGCGTATCCCGATCCGTCTCTTCGCCGGCCTCTCCGTCCTCGCGGTCGTGCTGCTCGCGTTGCTGGCGCTTCCCCACCCGCCGGCGCCGAGCGAGGCCCGTTCCGCCGGTCCGGTTCCGGCCGTGTCGGGCGCCGTGGCGGATCCTGTCGGGCCCGCGTGGGCCGGGAAGGTCCGTCAGACCCTCCAGGCGATGCGTATCCCGATCCGGGGACAGAAGCTCGAGTCGCTTCTCCGAACCGTGGACGAGAACGCCCGCCGGTTCGGGATCGACCCGCTCACCGTTCTTGCGATCATCGAGATCGAGAGCGAGTTCGACCCGATGGCGGTCTCCCCGCGGGGGGCGATGGGATTGATGCAGCTCCGGGCCGACACCGCGCGGGAGCTGGCGCAGGACCTCGGGATCCCCTGGCTCTCGGACGAAGTGCTGCTCGACCCGGACCTCAACATTCTTCTCGGGACGTTCTACCTGAGCCGGCTCAACGAGCGGTTCGGGGATCTCGACGCCGCGCTCGCCGCCTTCCACGCGGGCCCAGGACGTGTCGGGATCCGCAGAGAGCAGGGGGGCTCCGTCCCGCTCGAATACGCGAACCGCGTCTGGGACGCGATCCTGCGCCTGGAGATTCGCGCCATCGCCTGACCTCGGGCCGTTCTCCCGGATCCGAACGACTCCTGAACCGTCGCGCGATCGGCGCGCCCGGGCGCCGTCGCCGTGGAAAGCCTCGGTTTACTTCCATTTCCTTGACCCTTCCAGACCCCTATGGTAAGGTTCCCGCCTTTTCTCGCGCCCGGGCTCGATCCGTCAGGAGGAACGCCTGATGTCTCCTCTTCCGTACGTTCCTATCCTCCTGTTCATCCTCATCGCCATCGCGTTCCCGCTCGCGGTGTTCGCGTTCGCGCGGATCATCCGCCCTCACCGTCCCGAGAAGAACAAGCTCGAACGCTACGAGTGCGGCCTCGAGAGCAACGACGAGGTCTGGGGCCGGTACTCCGTCCAGTATTACGTCATCGCCGTTCTGTTCCTGGTTTTCGACGTCGAGACGGTGTTCCTGTTCCCGTGGGCGGTCCGGTACCGTGTCCTGGGTCTCTTCGGGTTCGTCGAGATGGCGGTCTTCCTCTTCATTCTCGTCGTCGCCTACGCCTACGCCTGGAAGAAAGGAGCGCTCGAGTGGGCCTGATCGAAGGGAGGTTCGAGCCGGGCATCCTGACCAACGACGGTCGACATCCGTGTTCGACTGGGCGAGGAAGAACTCCCTCTGGCCGGTCACGTTCGGGCTCGCCTGCTGCGCCATCGAGATGATGGCGACGGGCGCCTCCCGATTCGACATCGCCCGCTTCGGCGCCGAGGTCTTCCGGGCCACCCCGCGGCAGGCGGATCTGATGATCGTCGCGGGGTCGGTGACCGAGAAGATGGGGCCGGTCCTCAGGCGCGTGTACGACCAGATGCCGGAGCCGAAGTGGGTGATCTCCATGGGGATCTGCTCCACCGCCGGCGGCCCGTTCCCGACCTACAGCCACGTGCAGGGGGTGGACCGGGTCGTCCCGGTGGACGTGTACATCCCCGGCTGCCCGCCGCGCCCCGAGGCGCTGCTCTACGGGCTGATGATGCTGCAGGACAAGATCGACCGGATGACGATCGCGAAGCCGCGGACGGCCTGAGGGATCCGATGGACGAGCAGAAACCCGGCGCCGGCGCCCCGACCCCGCCCGCGGGGGCGTCGGATACCAAGCCGGCTCCCGCCAGGAGGCCCGAGGCGGAGGCCGCCCCGAAACTCGACGCCCCGGTCCCATCGAGGTGCCTCGACCGGCTCCGCGAGGGGCTCGCCGACGCGGTGGAGGAGGTCTCCTACCACTGCGGCGTTCCGATCGTCAGGGTCGCCGCGGCTCGGATCGTGGACGTCTGCAGGTTCCTCAAGGACGATCCCGGCTGCCGGATGCTGCTGCTCGCCGACCTGTGCGGCGTGGACATGATCCGGCTCCGCCCCGAGCCCCGCTTCGACGTCGTGTACCACCTGACCGAGCCTCGACACGCGGGAGCGGATCACTCTCAAGGTCGGCGGTTGCGGACGGGGGCGAGGTCCCGACGGTGACCGGCGTCTGGCGGGGCGCCAACTGGCACGAGCGGGAGGCGTTCGACATGTTCGGGATCCGCTTCGCCGGCCATCCCGATCCGAGGCGGATCCTGATGCCCGACGACTTCGACGCGTTCCGCTGCGGAAGGACTTCCCGCTGGAAGGACGAGAGAAGGACCACGGGAACTGGCGGCGGCCGGAGGACGATCGGCGGAACAGCTACCGGGACTGAGGCGTTCGCGGGACGCCCGAACCACGGCCCGTCGCACAGGAGGCCTCGAGGCGATGTTCGGCACGCGCGAGATGGAAATCAACATGGGACCGCAGCACCCGTCGACGCACGGGGTGCTGAGGCTCGTGCTCGAGCTCGACGGCGAGCGGGTGGTCGGCACCCGTCCCGTGATCGGCTACCTCCACCGCGGCTGCGAGAAGCTCGGCGAGGACCGCACCTACCCCCAGGCGGTCGTGTACACCGACCGGATGGACTACTGCGCGGCCTACTCCGAGAACCTCGTGTACATCGAGGCGGTGGAGCGGCTCCTCGGCGTCGAGGTTCCGCCACGCGCCCAGTACATGCGGGTGATCCTGGCGGAGCTCCAGCGGATCGCGAGCCACCTCATCTGGCTCGGGACCCACGCGATGGACATCGGGGCGCTGACCGTCTTCGTGTACGGCATGCGGGAGCGGGAGCAGGTCCTCGACCTGTTCGAGTCGTACTGCGGCGCGAGGCTCACCTACAACGCGCTCCGGATCGGCGGAATGCCCGAGGACTTCCCGGAAGGGTGGATCGACGAGGCGCGCCGCTTCCTCGAGCTCTTCCCCGCGCGTCTCGAGGAGTACCACCAGCTCCTGACCGCCAACCGGATCTGGCTCGGCCGGACGCGGGACGTCGGCACGATCGACGGGCCGACCGCGCTCGACTGGGGGATGACCGGGCCGTGCCTCCGCGGGCTCGGGCGTGGCGTACGACGTCCGCAAGGCGATTCCCTACGAGGCGTACGCGGAGCTCGACTTCGACGTGCCGGTGGGCGATCGCGGGAGACACCTACGACCGGTACCTGTGCCGGATGGAGGAGATGCGTCAGAGCCGCAGGATCGTCCTGCAGGCCCTCGACAAGCTCCCCGCCGGCGAGGTGCGGGGCAAGGTCCCGCGCCGGATCAAGCCCCCGAAGGGGGAGGTCTACCACGTCAACGAGGGGCCGCGCGGCGAGCTGGGGGTCTACCTGATCAGCGACGGCTCGGAGAACGCCTACCGGTGCCGGTTCCGGTCGCCGAATTTCGTCAACCTGCAGGCCCTTCCCGACATGATCCGCGGGCACCTGGTCGCCGACGTCGTGGCGGTGATCGGTACCCTCGACATCGTGCTCGGCTGCGTGGACCGCTGAGATGAACGACACGCTGCTCCGGTTCGTTCTGATCCCGTTCGTCCAGATCGCGGTGGTGATCTCGGTCGTCCTCTTCGCGGTCATGTACCTCGTGCTTCTCGAACGTAAGGTCAACGCGTGGATGCAGTCGCGCCTCGGGCCGATGCGCGTCGGCTGGCACGGCGCGCTGCAGCCGGTCGCCGACGTGCTCAAGCTCTTCATCAAGGAAGATCTCACCCCGACCCACGTGGACCGCCTGGTGTTCTACCTCGCGCCGGTGATCCTCCTCCTGCCGGCGATGGCGGCCTTCGCGGTGTTGCCGCTCTCCGGCCAGCCGTTCCGCGTCGTGGGGGTCGCGATCAACCCGTGGATCAGCGACGTGAACGTGGGGCTGCTCTTCCTGCTGGCGATCTCGAGCCTCGGCGTGTACGGGATCGTGATGGCGGGGTGGGCGTCGAACTCGAAGTACTCGATGCTCGGCGCGCTCCGCTCGGCGGCGCAGATGGTCTCGTACGAGATCCCCCTCGGGCTGTCGGTCGTGTCGGTCTTGATGCTGGCCGGGACCGCCTCGATGGTGGGGATCGTGCGGGCGCAGGCGGAGGCGGGCTACTGGTTCGCCTTCTGGCTGCCGTACCCGCAGATCGTCGGGCTCTTCCTCTATTTCGTGTCGGGGGTCGCCGAGACGAACCGCCTCCCGTTCGACCTGCCGGAAGCGGAGAACGAGCTGGTCGCCGGCTTCCACACCGAGTACTCGGGGATGAAGTTCGCGTTCTTCTTCCTCGCCGAGTACATCAACATGATCGTGGTCGGCTGCATCGTCGCCGTGCTGTTCCTCGGGGGGTGGCTCCCCGTGACTCTGGGGATTCCCGGGCTTGCGCGAGCCGCTCTCGAACTTTTTTCCGTTCCTCTCCGACGCCGGCGCGACGCTGACCGGGTTCTTCTGGCTCGTCGCTCAAGGTGCTCGTCGTCCTGTTCGTCTATCTCTGGATGAGGGCCACGTTCCCCAGGTACCGCTACGACCAGTTGATGAAACTCGGGTGGAAGTGGCTGATCCCGCTTGCCCTCGTGCACGTGATGTTCACGGGGCTCGTGATGCTTCTCTGCCGGGGCTGACCGCGGCGTTCGGGCCCTTCCGGGGGCCTTTCGAGGTAGAAGGCGATGTCCAAGATCGTGCGTCCTCAGGACAGCGTCTTCAGGAAGTTGTTCCTCCTGGAGCTCCTGGCCGGGCTCTGGGTGACGCTGAAGTACCAGTTCCGGAGGAAGGTGACCCAGCAGTACCCGCTCGAGCGGCCGGAGTTCCGGCCGCGGTTCCGTGGCGTGCCGCGGCTGCGCGACCATCCCGACGTCCCGGGGCCGCTGTGCGTCGGATGCAATCAGTGCGCGCTGGCCTGCCCCGACCGGTGCATCACGGTGATCCCCGAGGACCGGAAGATCGGAAAGGGGAAGCAGGCCAAGAGCTTCTACATCGACTACGAGAAGTGCTGCCTCTGCGGGCTGTGCGTCGATCCGTGCCCGACCCAGCCGATCACCGCGATTTACATGTCCCACGACTACGAGCTGGCGAAGTACCGGCGGTACGAGTTCATGTCGGAGATGGGGATCCTCTACGAAGGGCACGACAGCAAGCCGTACAGGAGGTAGGAGCGCGCCGATGGACGGACAGATGTCGATCTTCCTGATGCTGGCGGCGGTCGCCCTCGCGTCGGCCGCGATGGTCGTGACGCGGAGGAACCCCGTCCACGCCGCGCTTTACCTGGTCGTGACGTTCTTCGCCGTCGCCGCGGTCTACGTCGTGCTGCACGCGGAGTTCCTCGGGGTGGTTCAACTCCTGGTGTACGCCGGCGGCATCATGGTTCTGTTCCTGTTCGTCATCCTGCTCGTCGATCGGCCGGGTGCCGCGCCCGCGGGGAAGCCCCGCAAGGTCCACGTGGCGGGCTCGGTGCTGATGACCGCCCTCGTCGTCGGACTCCTGGCGGCGCACTTCATCCGCGGCGGCCCGGCCGGTTCGGCCGGCAAGGAACTGCTCGCCGCGGACGGGGGGAACCTCGAGGCCGTGGCGATGGCGCTCTTCCGTAGCTACCTGCTCCCGTTCGAGGCGGTGTCGATACTCCTGCTTGTCGCCCTCGTCGGGGCGATCGTCCTGGCCCGGTCCAAGGCCTGAATCCGGAGGACCCGCGATGCTCGCCCCCCAGCACGTGATGCTCTTCAGCCTGGCGCTCTTCGCGCTGGGCGTCCTCGGTGTCCTGCTCCGGAGAAACGCCATCCTGATCCTGATGAGCATCGAGTTGATGCTGAACGCCGCGAATCTGAACATGGTGGCGTTCGCCTGGGGGCATCCGGACGTGGCGGGCCAGGTGTTCGCGCTGTTCGTGATCGCGGTGGCGGCGGGAGAGGCGGCGGTGGGGCTCGCCATCCTGATCGCGCTGTTCCGGAACCGCGAGAGCCTCAACGTCGACGAGATCCGTCTCCTCGAGGGGTAGGGCGTTCATGTTGAACCTGATCTGGCTGATTCCGGTTCTCCCGCTCCTGGGCGTGGCGATCAACGGGCTGTTCGGCCCGAGGATGTCGCGCCGCGCGGTGGGTTGGCTGGCGTGCGCTACGGTGGGGCTGTCGTTCCTGCTGGCGGTGGGGGCGGTGGCGCAGCTGGCGGGGCTCCCGTCGGAGGCGCGGCACTTCCAGACGGAGGTGGGGACCTGGCTTCCTCTGGGTCCGGTTGTGGCGGGAGGGGAAGGGCTGAGGATCGCGTGGGGTTTCGCGCTGGACCCGCTGTCGGCGGTGCTGCTGCTGGTGGTGACGGGCGTGGGGTTCCTGATCCACGTGTACGCGACCGGTTACATGGCGCACGAGGAGGGGTTTTCTCGGTTCTTCACCTACATGAACCTGTTCATGGGGATGATGCTGACGCTGGTCCTGGGCTCGAACCTCCTGGTGATGTTCGTGGGATGGGAGGGGGTGGGGCTTTGCTCCTACCTCCTGATCGGATTTTTCTACGATCGTCCGTTCGACGCGCGTACGGGGCTGACCTGCGCGGACGCGGGGCGGAAGGCGTTCTTGACGAACCGGATCGGGGACTTCGCGTTCCTGATCGGGATGCTGTACCTGGCGACGACGTTTTCGAGTCTCGACTTCAAGACGGTGTCGGCGGGGATCGCTGGGGGCGGTATGCCCCAGGCGATGCTGACGGGGGTGGGGATCCTGCTGTTCGTCGGGGCGTGCGGCAAGTCGGCTCAGGTGCCGCTTTACGTGTGGCTGCCGGACGCGATGGCGGGCCCGACGCCGGTGTCGGCCCTGATTCACGCGGCGACGATGGTGACGGCGGGCGTGTACATGGTGTGCCGGATGTCGGCGCTGTACCTGCACGCACCGGACGCGATGGCGGTGGTGGCGGTGATTGGAGCGTTGACGGCGATCTTCGCGGCGTCGATGGGGCTCGCGGCGACGGACATCAAGAAGGTGCTGGCGTACTCGACGGTGAGCCAGCTGGGTTACATGTTCGCGGGAGCGGGAGTGGGGGCGTTCGCGGGGTCGATGTTCCACCTGATGACGCACGCGTTTTTCAAGGCCTTGCTGTTCTTGGGAGCGGGGAGCGTGATCCACGGGATGTCGGGGGAGCAGGATATCCGGAAGATGGGCGGCCTGAAGGGGAAGATGCCGGCGACGTACTGGACGTTTCTGATGGCGACGCTGGCGATCGCGGGGATCCCGGGATTCGCGGGGTTTTTCTCGAAGGACGAGATCCTGTGGGGCGCGTGGTCGTCGGGTCACCGCGTGGTTTGGGGGGTTCTTGCGGCGGCGGCGGGGCTGACGGCGTTTTACATGTTCCGCCTGACGTACCTGGTATTTTTCGGGAAGTTCCGCGGGACGGAAGAGCAAGGGCACCACGTTCACGAGTCGCCGCGGTCGATGACGCTGCCGCTCGCGGTGCTGGCGGTGCTGTCGGTGGCGGGGGGCTGGATCGGGATCCCGAAGGCGCTGTCGGCGGGTTCGGACGTGAACGTGTTCGGCCGGTGGCTCGAGCCGGTGTTCGGCGGCCACGGCGGCGAGGGGGGCGGAGAAGCGGTGGCTTCCCACGCGGGCGTCGGGGTCGAACTCGCGTTCATGGCGCTCGCGGTGATGGTGGCGCTGGCGGGGATCGGCCTCGCGACCTGGGTGTACCGGAAGCGGGAGGGGACGGCGGAGCGTCTGGCGGCGGGCTTCGGACCGGCTTACCGGCTGGTGCGGAACCTGTACTGGGTGGACGAGCTGTACGATTTCCTCTTCATCCGGCCGTTCTACGCCGCCTCGCGGTTCTTCGCGGCGTTCGACCGAGGGGTCGTGGACGGGACCGTGAACGGCGTGCGGCATGTGACGATCGGCCTGAGCCACGTGTCCAACGCCAACGATCGGTGGGTCGTGGACGGGCTGGTCAACCTGACGGGGTACACCGTGCGCGGCGGGTCCTGGGTTCTCCGCAGGGTACAGACCGGCGTGGTCCAGAATTACGCCGCCGTGATGGTCTTCGGGGTGTTCGTGCTGTTGGTCCTCTACACGCTGGCCCGGTAGCGCGACCACGAAGAGGAGTTTGGAACGATGAATCCTTTCGGCAACCAGTTGCTCAACGTCGTGACCTACCTGCCGCTCGCGGGAGCGATCCTGCTCCTCTTCTTCGACAAGGAGAAGAAGGGGCTGATCGCGAAATTCGCGACGGCCGTGGCGGGGCTCGGCTTCCTGGCGAGTCTCCCGCTCTGGTTCGCGTGGGAGACGGCGCCGAAGGACGCCTTCGGCTTCCGGTTCGTGCAGGAAGCGGGGTGGATCGACGCCATCGGGGCCAAGTACATCGTGGGGGTGGACGGGATCTCGATGCTGCTGATCCTGCTCACGACGCTCCTGGGGTTCGTCGCGATCCTGTCGGCGTGGACGGCGATCACGGAGCGCGTGAAGGAGTTCTACGTCTTCATGCTCCTGCTCCAGACCGGGATGATCGGCGTGTTCGTCAGTCTCGACTTCTTCCTCTTCTACGTGTTCTGGGAGGTGATGCTGGTCCCGATGTACTTCCTGATCGGGATCTGGGGAGGGCCGCGGAAGCTTTACGCCGCCATCAAGTTCTTCCTGTACACGCTTCTCGGCTCGGTCCTGATGCTGCTCGGCATCCTCGCCGTTTATTTCTACCACGGCAGCATGACCGGGGTGCATACGTTCGACGTCCGCGTGCTCCAGGCGATGGGCGCCTGGAAGGACTGGTTCGATCTTCAATACTGGGTCTGGCTCGCGTTCTTCGTCGGGTTCGCCATCAAGGTGCCGATGTTCCCGTTCCACACCTGGCTCCCGGACGCCCACGTGGAAGCCCCCACGGCAGGGTCGGTGATCCTCGCGGCGGTCCTCCTGAAAATGGGGACGTACGGCTTCCTTCGGTTCAGCCTTCCGATGCTGCCCGACGCGACCCACTATTTCCTCCCGTGGGTGCTCGGCCTGTGCGTGGTCGGGATCATCTACGGCGCGATGGTGGCGATGGTCCAGAAGGACTGGAAGAAGCTGGTGGCCTATTCCTCGGTGAGCCACCTCGGCTTCTGCATGCTCGGGGTGTTCGCCCTGAACTTCCAGGGGATCACCGGCGGCGTGCTTCAGATGCTGAACCACGGCCTCTCCACCGGCGCGTTGTTCCTCCTCGTCGGCCTGGTGTACGAGCGGCGGCACACGAGGATGATCGCGGACTACGGCGGCGTGTCGAAGGTGATGCCGGTGTTCGCGGTCTTTTTCATGTTGATGACTCTCTCGTCGATCGGCATGCCGGCGATCCCCGGGAACGGCTTCGTGGGCGAGTTCACCGTGCTGCTCGGCGCCTTCAGGCTCACGCAGAAGTTCTGGGCGGTCCTGGCGGCGACCGGCATCGTGCTCGGCGCCGCGTACATGCTCTGGCTCTATCAGAGAACGATGTTCGGAAAGATCGACAATCCGGAAAACCAGAAGCTCGAGGACCTGAATTTCCGGGAGATCATGACCCTCGTGCCGCTGACCGTCGTCGCGTTCTGGATCGGCCTGTACCCGGCGCCGTTCTTCGGGATTCTCGACGAGCCGGTGAACCGTCTGGTGCAACAGGTGGAGAAAACCCACGTCTATCCGAGCAAGGTGGCGGGGCTCTTCCCGGAGTTGTCCGACATGGCCCGCGCGTTGCCGGGCCGGGTTAGAGAGGGCGCTCCGGCAGGGGACGGGGCGGCCGAGGCTAAGTGATGGCCGGATTCGACGCGGGCATCTATCTCCAGAATCTCGGCTGGCTCAAGCCGGAGTTGCTGCTGACGGTGGTCGGCTTCGTGCTCCTGGCGCTGTCGGTGGTGCTGCCGGCCGACCGCCGGCGGGCGATCGGCGCCGTCGCTTTGGTGGGGATCCTCGCGGTCGCGTGCCTCGCCGCCGCTTACGGGCCGTCACTTCCCGGCTCGGGCCCGAAGATCGCTCCGGGCGCCACGGAGGGGACGTTCGCCGACGCCGCGGGGCGGCCGGCGTACCTGGCGGACGGCTTCTCGGTGGTGTTCAAGCTCATCTTCCTGATCGGGGCCGCGCTCGCGATCCTGATGTCGGTCCGCCGCACGGACGGCGAGGAATCCCCTTCGGGGGAGTTCTACGCCCTCGTCGCGTTCGCGGTCCTCGGCATGATGATGATGGCCTCCGGGAACGATTTCGCGGTGCTCTACATCGGGCTCGAGACCATGGCGCTGTCGGTGTACGTGCTCGTCGGATTCGCGAAGGCGGACCGGAAGTCGAACGAGGCCGCCCTCAAGTACTTCCTCCTCGGCGCGTTCGCCTCTGCGATCCTGCTGTACGGCATCTCGCTGGTGTACGGGACCACCGGGTCGTACAACCTGGACGGGATCGCCCAGGCGATCGCCGCGGGCGCGACGGGGCCGAGGAGTCTCCTCCAGATCGGCGCGATCCTGATCCTGGTGGGGATGGCGTTCAAGGTCGCCGCGGTGCCGTTCCACATGTGGACCCCCGACGCGTACGAGGGGGCGCCGACTCCGGTCACCGCGTTCATCTCGACCGCCGCGAAGGCGGCGGCGTTCGCGATGTTCCTCCGCGTGTTCCTCCGCGGCTTTTACGGCCTGGCGGCGGACTGGACGCCGCTTCTCGTGGTGCTCGCCGTCGCGTCCATGACGCTCGGCAACGTCGCCGCCATCCTGCAGGACAACGTCAAGCGGATGCTCGCCTACTCGTCCATCGCCCACGCCGGCTACATGCTGATGGGACTGATCGCGGTCGGGGCCGCGGGGGGGATTTCCTGACGCAGCGCTACGGGATGACCGCCGTTGTCCTGTACCTCTTCGTCTACACGTTCACCAACATGGGGGCGTTCGGCCTCGTGGTGATGCTCTCACGGCGCGGAACCGTGGGGGACCGGGTCGAGGATTTCCGGGGGCTAAGGCGGACGAACCCGGCTGCTGCGGCGGCGATGCTGGTCTTCCTGCTGTCTCTGGCCGGGATCCCATGCACCTCCGGCTTCATCGGGAAGTGGTGGCTGTTCGGGTCGGCGGTGAAGGCGGACTACGTCTGGCTCGCGGTCGTGGCGGTCCTGAACAGCGCGATCTCGCTGTACTACTACGCCAGGATCGTGGTGGCGATGTACATGTTGCCTCCTCGGACCGAGGAGCGGATCCCGGTTTCCGTGCCGCTCGGGGCGATGCTCGCGGTGTCGCTCGCCTTCACGCTGGCGGTGGGCTTGTACCCGCAGCCTTTCATCCGGTTCGCGCAGTACGCGCTGCTTCCGCTCGCGGCCCGATAATCTTGACGGATCGGGTACGTCGACGCGGACGATGTGAGGGAGCGCCGGTGGGCGGACCGGACGGAATCGGACCGGAGCCGTCGGGACCGTCCCCGTGGTCCTACGTCGGACTGGGGTTCGAGATCGCGGTTCCGCTCGTCGCCGGTGTCTTTCTCGGCCGGTGGCTGGATGCGTGGCTCGGGACGGCGCCGTGGCTTCTCCTCGTGGGGGCGTTGCTCGGAATGACGGCGGGTTTCCTGGCCTTGTTCCGGGTGGTGCTGCCTCCGCGGAGGGGAGGCGGCGAGCAGTGAGCACGGACCGGGCTCTCCGATACGCCGCCGGCGCCGCCGTCTTGGCGGTGGCCTCGGGCGCCGCGGGCTGGGTCGTGTTCCGGCCCGCGGCCGAGGGGCTGGGTTGGGGGGCGCTGGGTTGGGGCCTGATGGCGGCGATCGGCGTCGGCACGGGAGCGTGGCTCGCGTCCGCCTACGGGACCCGCGGTACGGGCTTCCTTAAGCCGATCGTTGCAGGTATCCTGTGCAGGCTCGCCGCGACCCTCGGAGGTGCTCTGGCGGCGGCGGCGGCGGGGCAAGGAGCTCTCCGGGGGTTTCTGGCCGGGCTCGGCGTGGGGTTCGCGCCGCTGGTGTTGTACGAGACGGTGTTTTTCTACCGGGCCGGCCGGCCGCGAGAGCGCGACCGGGCCGAGAGCGAAAGCTGAGGCATGAGCGGAGCGGAAACCGAGGTGGTGGGGCAAGCCGCGGAGAAAGCCCAGGAGGGCTACAACGCGGGGGAGCAGATCCTGCACCACATCCTGGATTCGCACCAGATCGAGATCCCGGCGACCGGGATGGTGATCCACCTCCCTCGGATCGAGATTGCCGGGTACGATTTTTCCATCACGCGGAACATCGTGATGATGTGGATCGCGGCGGCGGTGCTCCTGGGGATCGCCGGCCTCGCAGCGCGCCGGGCGAAGGACCCGGTCCCGAAGGGCCTTCGCGGCCTCCTCGAGATGCTCATCCTGTTCATCCGAGACGAGATCGCCCGCAAGAACATCCCTCAACACGCCGACCGGTACGTCGGTTACCTTCTTTCGACGTTCTTCTTCATCCTGTCGTGCAACCTGCTGGGGCTCGTGCCGGGTTTCGGCACCCCGACGTCGGGGATCAGCGTTACGGCGGGGCTCGCGATCATGGCGTTCTCGATGGTGCAGGTGTCGGGGATGCGGGTGTACGGGGTGGTCGGCCATTTCAGGAACCTCCTTCCCCACGGCCTCCCCGCCTGGCTGATTCCGATCATGCTCCCGGTCGAGATCCTCGGAATGTTCACGAAGCCGTTCGCGCTGTGCGTTCGTCTCTTCGCGAACATGACCGCCGGGCACGTCGTGATCCTGAGCCTGATTTCGCTGATCTTCATCATGAAGACGGTGTTCATGGCGGCCGTTTCCGTTCCGTTCGCGCTGTTCATCTACCTGCTCGAGATCCTGGTGGCCGTCCTCCAGGCGTACATTTTCACCATGTTGACGTCGTTGTTCATCGGAATGGCCGTTCACCCCTCGCATTGATCGGGGCGGCATCGAGTTCCCGAAAAGGAGGACCGCTGTCATGGATAAACTGAATCTGGCCCTCGCGTTTCTCGGCGCAGGCTTGGGAGCGGGACTGGCGATCATCGGCGCCGGAGCGGGCATCGGCCGCCTCGCCGCGAGCGCCATGGACGGCATCGCGCGCCAACCGCAGGCCGCGGGCCTCATCCAGACCGCGATGATCGTCTCCGCGGCGCTGATCGAGGGGGCGACGCTCTTCGCGCTGGTGATCTGCATCATCCTCGCCTTCAAGTAGGCGGCCGGCGATGCGGCCCCGTATCCTCGTTCCGCTCGCGGTGGCGCTCTTCGCGTCCGCCGCGGCGGCGTCCGCGGCGGAGGGGGGTTCCGGCGCGAGTGCGCTGATCACGCCGAAGATCGGAACGATCTTCTGGACGATGGTCACGTTCATCGCGCTGGCGGTCTTCCTCCGGCTCTTCGCCTGGAAGCCGCTCCTCCACGCCATCGAAGAGCGTGAGCGGTCGATCCGGGAGAGCCAGGAGCAGACCCGCCGGGACCGCGACGAGGCCTCGGCCCTGCTTGTGCAGAATCGGCAGGTCCTGGCCCAGGCACGGCAGGAGCGCTCCGAGGCGGTCGAAGTCGGACGCCGGGACGCCGAGGTGCTCAAGGCGGAAATCCTCGAGGATGCTCGCCGCCAGCGAGAGCAGACCCTGAAGCAAACCCGATCGCAGGTCGAGACCGCCCTGCGGCAGGCGCAAGGAGAGCTTCGGGCGGCCGCGGCGGATCTCGCGATCCGCGCCGCCGGAAAGCTCGTGACCTCGAATTTGGACGAAGTCGCACAGCGCAGGCTCATCGAGGAGTACCTGGCCGACCTGGAGAACCGGGCCGGTCCATCGGGCTCCTTGCCGTCGTGAGTCGAGCCGCGCACCAGGGCTGCGCCGAGCGATGCAGGTCGAAAACTTAGGCCGCTACCGGATCGTCAAGGAGCTGGGTCGCGGCGCCATGGGAAGAGTGTACCTGGCGCACGACCCGGAGATCGACCGGCCGGTCGCCATCAAGGCGATCCTGGTTTTTTCGGGGCTACCGGAGCAGGAACAGGTTTCCGCGAGGGAACGGTTCCTGCGCGAGGCGAGGTCCGCCGGAAAGCTCCTCCACCCGGGAATCGTCACGATCTTCGACGTCGGCGAAGCGGACGGCGTGCCGTACCTCGCGATGGAGTATGTCGAGGGACAGACTCTCGACGGGTTCTGCCGCGTCGACGATCTTCTCCCGATCGCCACGGTGGTCGAGATCGTGGCCAACACGGCCGAGGCGCTCGCGTACGCGCACCGGGCCGGCATCGTTCATCGCGACGTGAAGCCGGCGAACCTCATGCGTCTCGGCGAGACGGATGTCAAGATCATGGACTTCGGTCTCGCCAAGGACCCCGCCACCCAGCTCACCCACGACGGTACGCTGATGGGAACCCCCAGCTACATGTCGCCGGAGCAGGTTCGCGGCGCGACGCTCGACCGCCGGAGCGATCTGTTCTCGCTCGGGGTCGTCCTGTACGAGATGCTGACGGGGGAGAAGCCGTACGGCGGCGAGTCCGTCTCCTCGGTGCTCTACCGGATCGTCCACGAGGAAGCCCCCGACGCGTTCACGCAGAGACCGTCGCTTCCCGGCGATCTCTCCGAGTTCCTCCGCAAGGCGCTCAAGAAAGAGCCCGACGACCGGTTCGCCGACGGGGATCAGTTCGCCGCGGCGCTCCGCCGCGCGGCGGCGGGCAACGCCGGGCCGTCCTCGACCGTGGCGCTCGATGCTTCCGCTTCCGACGCGCCGCCCGCAGCGGGCAAGACTCGCTCGCGGAGCGCGGCTTCCGAGTCGGAGATCGAAACGCCGCGGCTGAAACGGCGAATCGCGGCAACGCTGCTCGGTTTGGCCGGCGCTGCCGTCGCGATCGCCGCCCTGGGATATTTCGTGTTCCGGGGGGTGCCCGGCACCTCCAAGACGCCCGCGACGGTCATGCTCGAGGCCCGGGTTCGGAGCGAGCCCGCCGGCGTTCCCGTCCTTCTCGACGGCAAGCCGTTCGCGGGCGACAGCATCCGCTTCGACGCCTCGGGGCCGTTGGGTGTCCTGACCATCGAGCAAGACTGCCGCAAGGCGGCGCACACGCTCTCGCCGGCGGACGCGGGGCGCGAGATCGCGCTGGTCCTCGACCCGGTCCGTGCCGACGTGATGGTGGACCCCGGCGTACCGGGGGCCCGGGTCCGGCTGAACGGGGCGGACGCGATTGCCGCGCCGGCACGTCTCGGGCTGCAGCTGTGCCGGCGGAACGTCATCGAGGCGCTCGCGCCGGGGTTCCACGCGGCCAGCGTCGCGATTCCCGAGGGAGCGACCCCTCTCGAGGCCAGGACGGCCGCCGCGGAACTCCGTCTGGCGGCGATCCCCGCGGGGCGGCTGACCTTGCCGACGGCCTCCTACGCGCTCTCGTTCGAGGTGGATGGGCGCTCGGTCGGCGAGGGTCGCGGCGCGATCGATCTTCCGGAGGGGAAGCACCGGCTACGCGCGACGAACGACGACCTCTGGATCGACCTGCGGACCGAAGTCGCTGTCCGCGGAGGGGAGACCGCTTCCCCCCGTCTCGAGCTGCCCGGAATCGGTATCCTCTCGGTCCAGGCGTTTCCCGGCAATTGCAAGGTATACCTCCGGCGCGGCGAAGGGGAATGGCGCTTCCTCGACGAGACCCCGGTCGAGAAGCAGCTGGCGGCGGGCCGCTACCGGGTGAAGGTCGAGCACGAGGTCAGCGGCGAGACGAAGGAGCAAGATGTGACCCTCGGCGTGGGGCAGAACCCGCCGCTCCGCTTCGGATTCGAGAAGGGGGGCAAACGATGACGCGCTTCGCGCTCGCAAGATTGTCGGTCGGAGCGCTCCTCGCGGTGGGGATCGTCGCCGCCGCGGCGGAGCCTCAGCCTGCCGCCGATCCCGAGGCGGCGGCGCGCCAGTACCGGATCGCGCGGCGTCTGGCGGCGGAAGGTTCTCCCGATGCGTCGGCCGCGCTCGCCAAGGTGTTCGACCTGGACCCGGGCGGCGCTCTCGCGGACGATGCGCTGGTCGACCAGGCGCTCCTGCTGCCGATCGCCGTCTGGCCCGAGGGGCTCGGGCGGATCGCGGAGAGAGAGGCGAAGAGCGCGGCGACTCTTCTCGACCGCGCGATCGACGGTTTTCCGCGCGGCGACCGCACGGCGGAGGCGAGGCTGCTGCGCTCGCTCCTTCGCCTCGAGCCGATTCCGGGCCGCGATACGGCCAAGGCGAGGCTCGACCTTCTCTCCGTTGCGTCGGATCCCGCCGACGAGCGCTGGCGCGTTGCCGCGCGTTACGGCGTCGCCTGGATCGACGAGCGCTCCGGGGCGCGGGAGCGCGCGCGAGCGGCGTATCAGCGGCTCGCCATCGACCACTCGGCTTCCGCCGCCGGCCCTCGCGCGCTCACCGGCCTCGCCCGGCTGCTGCTGCGGGACGGGAAGTTCGGCCGCGCCGCGGGACTCCTCCAGGCGGCCGTGCAGCCGGGAACCGAAGCCGGCCGCGACGTGCCGGCGCTGCGCGACCTGGCGGTGAGAGCCGCGCTTCGCGACGCGCGCTCGGGGGGACGCTGGGCCGACGGGACGGTGGTGACCTCGAATTCCGGCCTCCGCGGCGTGGCCACGGCTGTAAGACTCAGCGACGGCGGGCTGCTTCTCGCGGACCGCCGAGACGGAGTCGTTCTCGAGACCGGCACCCCGGGTGCCGCCGCGGGGCGGTGGACGCTTCAGGACGTCTTGGCGCTCGCCGAGGATCCGATGGGGCGACGGTTCGCCGCGACGGGCGAGCGGCTTTACCGCCTGCTCCCGTCCGGCGCGGTGCCGATCGCCTCGCTCGCGCCCTTCGCGCCACCTTCGGCGCTTTCCGCCGACGGCTGGGGGCGGCTGTTCGTCCTCGACCGGCGCGGAGAGAAGATCGGCGTCGTGGAGCCGGGCGCGCCGGCCCCCGCGGCGTATGCCGAGGTGGGGCGCGGAGGCCGCCGTCTGGCGGGCTTGGCCTGGGACGGCGCTCGTCTCGTCGGTCTCGACGCGAAGGGGAAAATGCTGGTCGAGGTGCTCGCCGACGGCAGCGTCCGCGAGTGGGTCTCGATCCCGTGCGAGAAGCCCGAGGCGCTCGCGGCGAATTCAGCCGGCGAGGTCGCGGTGCTCGACTCGAAGAGCGGCGAGGTCGTGCTCGTCGGCTCCGACGGCGCCGTCCGCGACCGCCTTTCTTTCAAAAGGGCGGGGGTCGAGCGAGCCGAGTCGGTTCTCCTGGGGACGGACGGTTCGCTCGATCTCCTCGCGGAAGGGAGCGGCGCGACGGTGAGGTTCCCATGAGGCCCCGTTCGCTTCCTGCCGTTCTATCTCTCCTGGCGCTGCTCGCGGATTGCTCGGCGTTCGCTCTCGTCGCGCGCGCCGAGGAAACGGCGGCGCCGGTTCCGGCTCCCGTGGAGGTGGTGGCGGCCAGGACGGCGTCGCCCATCGACCCGATCCGGGAAGACCTGCTCGCGCTGCATTTCGAAGCCGCGCTGGCCGCGATCGACGCCCTCCTGCGCGACCCGGCCCTTCCCGAGCCGACCCGCCTCGAAGCGCTCGTGATTCGATCGCAAGCCCATGCCGCCACCGGCGCGTTCGACGCGGCGGAGAAGGACTTCGGCGAGATCCTCGAGGCCGATCCGGCGTTCGAGCCGGAAGCGGCCGCCGCCTCCAAGAAAGCGATTGCCCGATTCGAGAAGGCGAAGGCCGCGCGCGTCGGCGTGCTGCGCCTCGACCTCGACCCGCCCGACGCCGCGATCCTCGTGGACGGTCGCCCCGCGCGAAAGCTCGCGGGCGGTCTTCTCCCGGTGCTCGCGGGGAACCGCGTCCTCCGCCTCGATCGCAAGGGATTCGATTCTCTCGAACGACGGATCGACGCGGAGGCGGGGAAAGAAACTCCGTTCGTCATCCGGATGGTCCCCAACTCCCGCAGCGTCGTCGTTCGCACGGATCCCCCGGGGGTGAGGGTGACGGTCGACGGGAATCTCGCGGGAGAGACCGCACTACCGCGCGCGGGTCCCCCCGGTGCGCCCGCGGAGCTGGCGATCGAGGAAGTCGTGCCGGGCGAGCACGGCTTCACGCTCGAGAAATCCTGCTACCGGACCGTTCAGCACCATCGCATGGTGACCGTGGACCTCATGGACCGCGCCCCGCTCGCATTCGATCTTGTGGTCCTCGATCCCGCCCGTTCCCGCCTGACTCTCAGGGGCACGATCCCGGGTTCCGAGGTCCGGGTGGACGGCACGGCGGCCGGGAGCCTCCCGCTCGAGCCGCTCGATCTCTGCCCCGGGCCGAAAGAACTCGAGGTGCGCGCAGGCGGGCGAGTCGTCTACTGGGACCGTCCCCAGCTTCCGGAAGAAGGCGGGCTCGAGGTCGAGATCCGTCCGCGGCCCAACCTCGAGCGCTTCGGCGCCGTGTGGCCTGCCGACCTGGGGCCGTTCGCCGCTTCGTTCAACGCGCGGCCGATCGAGCCGCTGCCGCGGAGCGTGGATCCGACCTCGCCGGCGGCGTGGGCGTCGCTTCGCCTTGCTCCGGACACCGACCTCGCGATCGCCGTGCTTCCGGCCGCGGACGGCGGCCAGGGGGTGCGCAGGCTGTTGTTCAGCCCGCTGCTCCGGACGGTGGACGTTCTGGAAGGAGCGCTCCCCGACACCGCGCGCCCCGCCTGGTGGAGAAGCGCTTCGGGGATGAGAATCGCCGATAGCGGCGTGTGGGGGAAGGCCGTCGTGGTGGAGGTCGTCCCCGGCGGCGGCGCCGCCGCCGCCGGCGTGTCGGTCGGGGACCGCGTCCTCTCGGTCGGATCGTCGGCCGTCGAGGATGCGCGGCAGGCGGTCGAGGCGCTGCGAAACGCGCCGCCCGGCTCCGAGATCGAAGTCCGGCTGGCGGGGGCGAAAAGCGCGCCGCGCACCGTGCGGATCCGGACCGCCGCGACACCGGTTGTCCCTGTTCCCGCGGGCGCGGCCGGCGCCGCCGTCACGGCGGCCTGGGCCGCCGCCGACGGCGCGGTGCCCGGCGACGACGCGGCGCCGGCGCTCGCCAACCTCGCGATGCTCCTTTCGGGCGCCTCTCGTCACGACCTCGCTTCGGAGACCTTGCGCAAGATCGCCTGGGGCGACCGGAACGGGATCGGCGGGGGAACGGTCGCCTACTTGCTCGGGCGCGAGATGGAAGCGCAGGGGCTCGAGGCGGAAGCGCGCGCCGCGTTTCTCAGAGCGCGCGAGACGGCTTCCACCACGCAGGACGACGAGGGGCTCGACGTGGCGCCCGCCGCCGCGGACCACCTCGCGGATCTCGGCGTGGGCTCGGAGCCTGCGGCCGGCAAGCCTACTGGGCGCTGATGCGCGGATCGCTGGCGAGCGCCACGTAGCGCAGCGCCTCCCGCGTCTGGCCGATTCTGGCGTTCGAACGAAGCTCCGACGCGGAGATCGCATCGAGGATGTAGCCGAGGTCGGACGAGCGCTGGTTGTCGATCTTTCGCTCGAGCCGGGAGAAGGCCGAGTCGAGGTCGGCGCGGGTCAGCGCGGCCGGCATGGAGCCTGCGGCAGCGGGCTCCGGAGCCTGCCGGTTCGAGGCGAGACGCTTTTCCCACGCCGCCGCCTGCTCGCGAAGCAGGGCTTCGACCTCCGACCGGGGAAGACCGGTGGCGACCGGGGCCAAGGCGCCGCCGTCTCGCCGTTCTCTCATCGTCCAGCCGGCGCCGAGTCCGGCGCACAACAAGAGCACGGCGCACGCGAACCCCGCGGCGAAGGTGAGCGCGGGCCGCCTCGAAAAACGCGGCGCGAGAAGCACCACGCGAGAGGAGACGGGCGGGACGGGCTCCGACTCGCGCAGTATTCCCCGCGCGGCGCCGAGCGCCTCGAACTCGCCCCGGCACGCCGAGCACGCCGCGAGATGCGCGTCGAGGCGCTCGGCCTCCGCGCCCTCCATCTCGCCGTAGAGCCGGGCCACCAGTTGATCCTTCCATGTGTCGCACGCCATGGCGCAAACTCCTCCCCGTTCAGAGCGCTTCTACCCCCTGGCGGGCCAGAGCGCTCTTGAGGGCGGTCAGTCCGTAGTACATACGTGACTTCACCGTGCTCTCGGGGCATCCGAGAATGTCCGCGATCTCGCGGAACTTGAGCCCCTCGAATTCTTTCAGCACCAGCACCTCGCGCTGCTCGGGCGCCAGGGACGAGAGCGCCTTCCCGATCAACCTGCGGCGCTCCTCCCGCTCGAGCGCGGCCTCCGGGTCCGCGTCGCCGGGCGTCGCCGCCCTGGCCTCGACCTGTCGTTCGACCGCGTGCTCGTCGTCGTGAAGCGAGAGAAACTTCCAGCGTTTGCGTCGGCGCATCTGGTCCCGGCAGAGGTTCAGCGCGATCTGATACATCCAGGTCGAGTACCGCGCCCCCGTCCGGAAGCGCTCCGCCCGGGTCATGATGCGAAGGAACGTCTCCTGGCAAACGTCCCGGGCGTCTTCGGTCCGCTGCAGAAGGCGAAACGCAAAACGGAAAAGAGGCAGTTCCCAGCGCGCGACCAGGATCCCGAGAGAGTCCGTGTCTCCCGACTGGACCGCGAGCACGAGATCTTCGTCGGTCGGCACGCCCAACCCGCCCTCCCGGAGGCTTCTCGCAATTGAAACGCGCGAGCAGGCCCTTTGGACGAGTGTCTCGCGGATTTCGTTGCGCCACGGCGGCAGGGGAAGCTGCCGGGCACTCGAGTTTCCCCCGACACGGACTGTCCATGTTACCTCCCTTCGCCGCCCAAAAACGTCATCGCAGCGGTCGTTTCCAGCAGGAGGCTAACGGGCGTCGGAGTTCGCTCGCGCCGCACTGCGTGGCCAGGCGGTCCGCTGGATGCGAAGAGGCTGCCGTTCGGCCGCATATAAAAATCGCCGCTTATCTATTGCTGCGGAACTGCTTTCGTATCAGGAGGTTCGCGAGTCGTGTCCGCGTGGACCCCTCCTGCGGGACGGGTCTCGGGACTCCAGTTCGAGAACGTCCTGCCGAAAAGAAGAGCGCGGTCAATGGCGAGGGCGGGGTTCCGGAGCGTGATCGAGTGCGCGCTTCGAGGCCTGCCTGCCGCGGGACAGGTGGGTCGGCGATGAACGGTTGCGGGGCGGCGGCCGCCGACGTGATTCCCAGGTACGAAGCGGAGATCCGGAGCCTCTGCACGGAGGTCCTCGACCGGTATGAGGAGATCACGCTCGTCTACCGCCTCTGCGAGCAGCTCGGGAGCGTGCTCGGCGAGACCGCGATCTCGAAGCTCGTCCTCGAGGAAGCGGCGCGAACGTTCGGCGCGCGATCCGGAGAGATCTGGTTCCGCGGAGAGATCGCGCTGCTGCTCGCCGCGGCGGTCCCGGCGGGCCGGGGGCCGGGGGATCTCGGAATGGACGAAGTGCCCCGGCGCGTCGTCGAATCCGGCAGGCCGTTTCTTGCGGAGCCCGAGCCGGGCCACGAGGCGGTGGGGGCGGTTCCGATCCCGTCGGCGGATGGCACCGCGATGGGCGCCCTCGTCCTGCGCGGGAGGCCGGCGGGGCGCCAGTACCGCGCGGGCGACATCAAGCTCATGACGGCACTCGCCTCGCTCGCGTCGGCGTTCATCCGCAACGGCCGCCTCGCCGCGGAGGTGCGCCGCGCCGAGGCTCGAAAGCGCGAGGACGAGATCGCGCGCCAGATCCACCAGGGGCTGCTCCCGCGCGCCGAGCCCGCGCAGGCGGGCCTCGTGGTTCAGGGCGGCCATCGCGCCGCGGACAACGTCGGCGGCGACTACTACGGTTATCTGACGATGCCGGACGGCGGACTCGGCCTCGCGATGGCCGACGTGTCCGGCCACGGGGTCGGCGCCGCGCTCTACATGGCGGCCGCCAAGGGGGCGCTCCAGGCCGAGGCGAGGCGCGAGTTGTCCCCCGCGGCGGTGCTCCGACGGACCAACGACGTCCTCGCGGAGGATTTCTCCCACTCGGACGTGTTCGCCACCGCGGTGCTGTTCCGGTTCCTTCCCGGCGGAAGCCGGTTCGTGTTCAGCAACGCGGGGCACAATCCGCCGCTCCTGGCCCGCTCCGGCGGAGGGGTCGAACGGCTCGATCAGGGCGGGACGGCGCTCGGCGTCTTCGCGGGAATGAAGTACGACGAGAAGGAACACGCCTTCGATCCGGGGGACGTGCTGGTGGTCTACACCGACGGCCTCGTCGAGGCGCGGGATCCGTCGCGCCGCTTCTTCGGCCTCGACCGGTTGATCGAAATCGTCGACCGCGAGAGATCCGGCGGCGTCGCGCACATTCGTGAATCGATCCTCAAGGCGATGGCGGCGCACTGCGGGGGCGTGCCTCCCGTGGACGACGTGACGCTGGTCGTCGTCAAGCGGGTCGAGAGCGGGCAATGCCAGGGGGATTCGCGGTGAATCCGAAGAAAATTCTGATCATCGACGACGACGCCTTCATCCGGCGGCCGCTGGAGTTCATCCTCCGCGAGGAGGGGTTCGAGCCGACGACGGCCGTGAGCGGGGAGGACGGCCTCTCGAAGCTCGAAGGGGACCGGCCCGACCTCATCCTCCTCGACGTCATGATGCCCGGCCTCGACGGGTTCTCGGTCTGCCGTCAGGTCAAGGCGGACCCGCGCTTTGCGGCGATCCCGGTGATCCTCCTGACCGCGAAGGGGCAGGAGAGCGACCGGGATCGCGGGTTCGCCGCCGGGGCCACCGAGTTCATGAATAAGCCGTACTCGCCGTCGGAGCTGTTGCGGCGGGTGCGCGAGATCCTTGTGGGCACCGAGACCGGAAGCGTGGGTGCATGAGCGGCCGGCGGTTCGTCGCCGAGAATTGACCGGGGGAACGCGTGGCGCAGTGGAATCACGGCAACCGGATGCTTTTCGCGAAGCTCGTGTACTACGGGCCCGCGCTGGGGGGGAAGACCACGAACCTCCGGGAGTTGCATCGGCTCACCGACCCGCAGGCGACGACGAAGCTCCTCTCCGTGAACACCGCCGACGACCGCACGCTGTTCTTCGACCTGCTCCCGTTCGAGCTCGGGGAGATCTGCGGCTATCGGGTGGCGGTCAAACTTTACACCGTCCCGGGGCAGGTCCAGTACGACGCGACCCGGAGAGTCGTGCTGGCCGCGGCGGACGCGGTCGTGTTCGTGGCGGATTCGAGCCGCGGCCGCATCGCCGAGAACAAGGGAAGCTTCGAGAATCTCCGGCTCAACATGCGGGCGAACGGGCTCGACCCGTCCTCGGTCCCGATCGTGCTCCAGTTCAACAAGCAGGACCTGAGCGATGCCGCGCCGCCCCACGAGGTCGCGCACTGGCTGGGCGCCGACCCTGCGAGCGGACACCCCGCGGTGGCGGTTCGGGGAATCGGGGTTTTCGAGACCTTCATGGCGGCGACGCGCGCGATGTTCGGCCGGTTGTCCGGCTTCGCCGGCGCCACGGCGAGGAAGAGGTTCGATCCCGAAGAGCTTTCGCGGCAGGTCGAGCGGGCCTTCGCCCCTCATCTCGCGCGGCTGAATTCCGGAGGGACGCCCGCCGCGGCGGAAAAGCGCGGCGAGGAAAACGCGCCGATCGTGCTCGAGGGGGACGATATCCTCGAACAGTCCGTCCAGGCGAGCCTGCTGCTGGGGGACGGGCTGTCGAACCAGACCGCGAGAGCCGACCGTCTCGAGCGCGAATCCGACGCCTTGCGTCTTCTGAGCGACTCCTTGCGCCGCGTCGGGCCGAGCTTCGACCGCGACGTCATCATCGACGCGGCGCTCGCCGCGGCAGGGGAGGTGCTCGGCGTGCCGAGGGTGAGCCTCCTCCGCGAGCGGGATCTCGGCGAGCCCGACGCGGAGCGAACGTGGAAGGGGGCGGACGATCCTCTCTGCGGATGGCCGGAGGGAAAGGCTCTCGCGGCGAAGCTTCTGAGGTCCAGCGTCGCCACGGTCGTGGACGACTTTTCGGAAAATGTCGGACCCGCGGCGGGACCGGCGCCGCGCGCTGCGGTTCGGGCCGTGGCGTCGGCCCCCGTGGAAGGGGACGCGCGACGGGCGCTGGTGGCGTACGCGCCGGCCCCCGACGGCGCCTTCTGCGAAGCGGACCTCCGGTTCCTCACGACCGTGGCGGGGCACCTCGCCGCCGGTCTCGACAAGGCGCGCATCCACGCGGAGCTCGCGCGGCACCGCGACCAGCTCGAGGAGATGGTCCGCATCCGGACCCGCGCGCTCCAGAAAGCGTACGAGGATCTGCGCGAACTCGACCGGATGAAGGACAGCTTCCTCTCCAACCTCTCGCACGAGATGCGGACGCCGTTGACCGGCATCATCGGCGCGGCGACCGCGCTCCGGGACTACGGCGGCACCGCCGAGATGCGAGGGGAAATGCTCGAGGCGATCCTCGAGGCGTCGGGGGCGCTCGACGGCCTTCTCGATAACCTCTTCCGGCTGGTCCGGCTCGAGAGCGGCGCGGCGGCGCTCGACCTGTCGGAGACGGCCCCCGAGGACGTCGTGAGGAAGGCGATCGATCTCGCCGGGGCGCCGGGGGTGACGGTGCAGGCGGCGCAGCCGGTCGGCCCGGTGTCGCTCGACGCGGCGCGGATCGCCCGTGCCCTCGCCAACCTCGTGGACAACGCCGTGAAATTCTCGCCGCCGGGCTCCCCGATCGCGGTCCGCATCGCGCCCGCGCGCTTGAAGCGCGGCGACGAGGTGGTGGACGGCGTGGCGTTCTCGGTGCTCGACCGCGGGCCGGGGATCCCGCCGGGCGACATCGAGCGGGTGTTCGCCCCGTTCGAGCAGGGAGGGAGCACACTCAGCGGGAAACCGAAGGGGATCGGGCTCGGCCTCCACGAGGCGCGCTGCATCGCGAGGATGCATGGCGGCGCGGTGAAGTGGCAGGAGCGAGAGGATGGCGGGAGCGAGTTCCGCCTGCTGGTGCCGCGTCGCGCCGGGGAAGCGCGCGAGGCGGGGAGCGTGGCCGTTGCGTGACGCCGCGCGCCACGAGGCGCTCTCCATTCGGAGCGAGCCCGCTCGGATACGCGACGCGAGGAGCTGGGTGACGTCCATCGCCCGGTCGGCCGGATTTTCGGAGGGGGAGACCAGCGACGTGGCGGTGGCGCTCAGCGAGGTCTGCTCCAACTCGCTGCGGCATTCCTACGGTGGGCGGACCGACGGGCGCATCGACCTCGAAGCCCGCGTCGAGCGGGGCCGCCTGTGGCTCACCGTTCGCGATTACGGAGAGAGCTTCGACATCGCGGCGTACCGCGCCCCGATGCTGTCGGAGCCTTCCGAAGGCGGGTACGGCGTCTACCTCATTCGCAATCTGATGGACGACGTCGAATACACCAACATGGGCGTCGGGACCCGCGTGGTCCTGGTCAAGAGCCGGCGCCCGAAGGGAGAGTGATCGACATGTCCCCTAATCCGCGGTCCGCGGACGGCGAGTCCGACAGGGTCGAGACGCACCGGCAGGAGATGGCGGATCTGGTGCACGTCCAGGACGTCTCCCTCGACATGATCGAGCGAAGCGACGATCTCGAGGACCTGCTGGACCGGATCCTCGACGAGTACGAGACCCGTCTGCGCGAGCTTCCGGCCGAGGCGCTGGACGGGAACCGGTCGAATCTTGCGCCGCCGGCCGCCGGAAAACTCCGCGCGCTGATGGCGTTCGCGGCCCAGGCGGCGGCCGTCAAGGAAAAGGCGTCGGTCGCGGCGGAGCTCCGGTCGCGGGCGGAGGCGCTCGGCGTGGCGAACGCGAACCTCGAGCAGGCGCTCTCCGACGCCGAGGCGTCCCGGCGGGAGCTTGACGGCGTCCTCTGCGCGCTCGACGCCGGCATTCTCATCCTCGGTCCCGACGGCAAGGTCCGGCATGCGAACCCGGCGGCGCGGCGGTTGGCCGGCGATTCCGAGAACGGTGAAGGGGCGGTGGCGTCGTTCCTCGGCCTCGTTCCGAGAGGGCAGGACGGCGAGGTCACGGTCGGAGGGGAGGACGGTGGAGGCAAGGTTCTGGTGGTGGCTCGCCGCGATCTCGGCGCCGGCGGAAGCGAGGTGGTCCTCCTGAACGACATCACCCGGAGGTCGAGGGAGCTCGCGGAGCGCCACAGGATCGAGAAGCTCGCGGAGGTCCTCCACACGTTGAGCGTCCTGAGCCACAAGATCAACAACCCTCTCACGTCGCTGCTCGGCCGGGCGCAGATCCTCAAGGCCACGGCCGGCGCCGACCCGAAGGCGGTCAAGGCGGCGGGTGTCATCGAGGAATCCGCCCTACGGATCGCCGATCTGATCCGCGAGCTGGCCAGGGTGGTGAAGGAGGGGCGGCAGGAGGCGGTGGAGAAAGTGCTCGAGATCCACCCCAATTTCCCCGCGGGGGGTGGCCGATGATCGTCTCTTCGCATCTCTTCCCCGGGGTTCTCCACGTCCGGTTCGAAGGTATCGACGCCCTCGACACGTTCAACGCGGTTCAGGCGAAGGCGGAGGCGGTCGCGCTCATCGACGGCACGGCGGACGTGGTCGTGGACCTGTCCGGGATCGCGTTCATGGACTCCACCGGCATTGCCGTGCTGGTCAGCCTGGTCAAGGCGGCACGCAGGTCAGGCCGGGACGCGCACTTCGCCGCGATCGGTCCCGAGGTCCGCTCGGTCCTCGAGGTGATCAAGCTCGACCGGATCTTCGACCTTCACCCCGACGTTTCGAGCGCCGCGGAGTCGGTCAAACGGCTGCGGGCCGCCTCGGCACCGTGCGCGTGAGGTTGCGGCGACCGGCCAGGAAGGCGAGGACGAAGGCGAGCGCGAGCGAGAGGCCCACGTAGGTGCCGGCGGGAAGCGCCGGCTGCCCGGCGGCGTCCACATGGAGCGGAACCGCGCCAAGCACGACGACGTTGATCCACGCGTGCACGCCGGCGGCGAAAACGAGATTCTCCGTCGCGAGCACCAGGAGTCCGAGCAGGAGCCCGAGCGCGAGGGTGAAGATCGTGCCCCGCAGCGGCTCGTCCCACGGCGGGCCGAGCACGAAGTGCTCCAGCGCGAAGAGCAGCGAGGTCGGCAGCAAGGCCGCCCACCGCGCGGCGGCAGGGCCGGTCGCGCCCAGCCTCGGCGCGAGCCGCTGCGTCTCGGCCAGCAGCAGGCCGCGGTAATAGACCTCCTCCGCGAACGCCCTGAGGGCCTGGCCGCCCACGACCCACGCGAGAAGCGAGCTCGCCTGCGGCCAGCGCAGCCGCAGCCCGCCTCCTAGCGCCGCCGACAACCCGCCGACCAGCGCGTAGACTCCCGCCACGACCGCCAGGAGGCCGACGATTCCGGCCGGCCACCGCGCCGGGCGCGTGCGCCTCCAGGTGCGCCGCCACGCCGGCGGCGAAAACCCCGCGAGCAGCGCGCACGCCGCAAGAAGGCCAAGACCGGCGAACGCCCGGTAGCGCGCGTCGAGCGCCGCCTCGCCAATCCCGTCCGGCGTGACCAGATAGAACAGCGGGTTGTAGAGGCCGAGAGAAATCCACTTCTCGAGCAACAGCATCAGCAGGAGCGGCGTCAGGCTGCCGAGGCGAATCCCGGGTCCCGAGACGGGACCGAGCCGCCACTCCCGGGCGGCGACGAGGAAGAGGAAGAACACCGCGGCGAAGAGGAGGCTGCCGAAGAGCGGACTCACGTAAGGGGAGCGGGGAATTTCGGAGTGGAACTGGCGCAGCATGCCCGCGGTCAGGAACGTGATCCCTAGCAGGAGCCAGGCGAGCGGCCGCGGGACTCTCAACGATTCGATCCCTCGCGGGGGCGCGGCACGGACTTGGCGGAAGCGAGTGGGAGTCGAACCCACCTCGGACGGCAAAGCCGCCCGACACGCGGTTTTGAAGACCGGGAGGGCCACCGGGCCCCATGCGCTTCCCCGAACGGCAGTCCATTGTAGCGCAGCGAAACGCGCCTGCCGCGCATTTGATTCGCTCGGGACCGTGTGCTAGATTCGGCTCCGGCGGTCCGGCACGATGCCTGTGGGGCTGTAGCTCAGCTGGGAGAGTACTTGACTGGCAGTCAAGGGGTCGTGAGTTCGATCCTCACCAGCTCCACCAATAGGGCGCCTTCAGGGCTTGGTAGCGTGCGGACCCTCGCGAGGGCCCGCCGGCGATTCGTCTCGGCGGCGAACTCCGCGTAGCGCAGGAACCGGCGCCTTCTTGTCTCGGAGTCATCGGCCCGCGGAGCAGGGCTTCGTCCCCGTCGCCTTCCCCCCCCAAAAAAAATGATCAAGAAAAGATCATTGTCACCCCGATAAATCAGATGTATTGTCGGACTTTCGAGCACGATCTCGGACATCCGGTGACGCGCGTGCGATCGAGGAGGCGGTGATGGCCGGTCTCCCGTTCGAAGAGTCCGCCGATGTTGGGTGCATGCTCTGCTCGAGCCAGGGGAAGCCTCCCGCCGAATCGTACTGCCTGGAGTGCCGCCCGCTCCGGATCCGCTACCTCGAGGAGCTTGCCCGGAGGAGCCTTGGCTACCGCGCGCGCATGGCGATCCGGAAGCTGGCCGGATTCGACGCGGGACGGGGGTTGCTCGAGACGCTGGCGTTCGGCGCGACGCTCGCGGTGGCGTGGCTGCTCCTGGCGCTGGGGCCGTGACCGCTGAGTGAAGACGCTGCTCCTGCTCCGCCACGCGAAGTCGAGCTGGGATGACCCCGGTCTTGACGACCACGGCCGGCCGCTCAACAAGCGGGGGCGGCGGGATGCCCCGCGGATGGGCCGCCTCCTCCTCGAAGAGAAGCTCGTTCCGGACGCGATCCTGTGTTCGACGGCCGCGCGCGCCCGGGAGACCGCCGAGGAGGTCAAGGAGGCCTCGGGGTTCGCCGGCGAGGTGGGATTTTCCAGGGCGCTCTATCTCGCGGGTTCGGGGGAGATCCTGGCAGCGATACGAACGGTCTCGCCCGCGACAGGAACGGCGATGGTGATCGGCCACAACCCCGGGATCGAGGAGTTGCTCGACACCCTCACGGGCGCGGGAAAGCACCTTTCCACCGCGGCGCTCGCGCGGATCGAGCTGCCGGTCGAGCGGTGGCGCGACATCGGGCCCCGCACGCAGGGTAAGCTGGTTCGACTCTGGCGGCCGAAGGATCTCGATTGACGAAAAGGGGGCGGTCCCCATTTTCCGGAGTGGTCGGCGGCGGTTCCGTGCACTACATTTCGTTTTCCTCGGTCGTGCAGCGATGTGACCGAGAGTGGAGCGTCCCATGCGGCCGCCCGTGAACCGGCGACATCACAACCGTCACGTGCTGACCCCGGACACCGCGGCTCGCGCGGAGTTCGGATACCCCAACCCCCAAGGGCATCCGTGCAAGATGCAGTTGCGGGACGTCAGCGCCTCGGGCCTCTCCGTCATTCTCTCGCACGAGTTGCCGGGACTCGAGCCGGGAAGCAGGATCGACGGCGCCGTCTTGACGGTCGGCGGGAGGATCTTTCGCGCCGATCTTCTCGTCATGCACGTCACACCCGAGCCCACCCAAGGTGGGGTGTTCGGGGCGCTCGTGTATCCCGAGAGAGACAGGGACATTCTCACGCTGCGCAAAGTGATCGCCGAGCTCGAGGGAAGGGAAGCCACCCCTCAGGTGCGCGGCCGGACGCGTCGTTTCTAAGCCGTGCCGTCGCGCGCCTCCGAGATCATCCAGGCGATCAGCGGCTCGAGAGCGGGCGGGACTTCCTGCTCTCCGATCTCCACCGTGTGCTCCCGCCCCTCGGTCTCGACGGTCAGCCGGTAGGTGAACCGATCGGTTCCGGCCGGCCGGGCGGCGCCGCCCGTGGGGAGCGCGAGAACGCCGGACTCCTCCACGAGACGGGCGAGGCGGCGCGCCCCTTCCTCGGGGAGGCGAACGGAATCCAGCTCCGCCTTGAACCGGACGCCGGCGAATCCACCCGAGCGCACCAGGCGGACCTTCACCGCCCCCTCGCCGCGGGCTCGAGCCCCACGGCCGCCCAGCCGTCGCGCACCGCCGCCGCCTCGGCGCTCGCCGGGCCGTATCGCTCCCCCGCCACCGAGAGCGTCGCGGAGACCGCGTCTCGAAACCCGGAGTCGCCGCGCAGCCGGTCGCACAGCGCCTCGTACCAGATCTTGCCGGCCCGCTCCCAGGCGTATCCGCCGATCCTCGTCGCGGCCTCGTAGAAGGCGCGGTTCGGGATCCCCGAGTTGATGTGGACGCCGCCGTTGTCGTCCCAGGTCTCGACGTAATCGCGCATGTGCGCCGGCTGCGGGTCCTTGCCCAGGACCGGGTCGTCGTAGGCGGTGCCGGGCGCCTTCATCGACCGGATTCCCGCCGCCTTCACCTTCGGCATGAGAAGCCCTTTCCCGACGATCCAGTCGGAGTCCTGTGCTTTCTCGCGCCGCTTCCGCTGCCGGACCAGGATCCCGAAGACGTCGGAAAGGTGCTCCGAGAGCGCGCCCGACTCCCCCTCGTACGCGAACCCCGCCTCGAACTGGGACACACCGTGCGCCAGCTCGTGCGCGATCACGTCGATCGCGCGGGTGAACCGGTGGAAGATCCGTCCGTCGCCGTCGCCGTACACCATTTGCCGGCCGTTCCAGAACGCGTTGTCGTACGCCTGTCCGAAATGCACCGTGGAATCGAGCCGCATGCCGCGGCCGTCGATGGAGTTCCTGCCGTACACCTCGGAGAACAGGTCCCAGGTCGCGCCCGCGCCGTCGTACGCCTCGTCCACCGCGGCGTCTTTCGTGCGCGGGTCTCCCTCGGCGCGCGCGAGCTTTCCCGGGAGCCCGGTGCCGCCCGCCGCGTCGTACACGCTGCGTCGCTTCGCCCCGGCGGGAGTCGTGACGGCGGCGGCGATCGCTCCGAGCGCCCGCCGCTCCCCCCGGAACTGCTCGGAGACCTCGAGGGCGCGCCAGGCCCACGCCTGCTGGTCGGGGGTTCCCCGGCGGGCGATCTCGCGAAGGAGGTACGGGGGAACGAAGCAGTGAAGCGGCGCGTGCTCGTGGCACATGGCGACCTCCCTCCGGCCGGACGGGGAATCCGGGGCCGAAGTATAACCCGTCGGTTCGTGCTGAACTCCCGCCCCCAGGTCGCGTAGTATCCGGCGTGGGAGTACCGCATTCGGACCGTCCCGGGGACGGTGGGGGGAAAACATGAGGCGAATCCTGGTGGGGCTTCTCGCGACGATCGGGGCGCTCGCCCTCGTGATCGGCGCGATCGCACTGGCGGTCGGGCTGATCTCTTGGGCCGGCAAGGGGAGCGTCGCCTCGCAGACGGTCCTCGAGGCGGATTTCGAACAGCCGTTCGTCGAGTACGTGCCCGACGACCCGGTCGCGCGGGCGATGCTGGGGAAGACCCCGGTGGTCCGGGACGTCGTCGAGGCGCTCGAGCGCGCGGCTGCCGACGACAAGGTGGTCGCCCTCGTCGCCCGGATCGGCGGCAGTGGCTTCGGGTTCGCGCAGGCGCAGGAGATCCGGAACGCCGTCCTCAAGTTCCGCGCCAAGGGGAAGCGAGCGGTCGCCTGGGCCGAGACGTTCGGGGAGTTCGGCCCCGGCAACGTCGGCTACTACCTCGCCACCGCGTTCGACGAGATCGACCTGCAGCCGTCCGGGGACATCGGCCTGACCGGGCTGATCGCGGAGTCGCCGTTCGTCAAGGGAACGCTCGACAAGCTGGGGGTCGTTCCGAGGATGGACCATCGCAAGGAGTACAAGAACGCGATGAACATCTTCACGGAGACGAAGTACACCGACGCGCACCGCGAGGCGACATCGAAGGTCGTCAACTCCATGTTCGACCAGATGGTGGCCGGGATCGCCAAGGGGCGGAAGCTCTCCGAGACGGAGGTCCGTTCCCTGTTCGATCGCGGGCCGTTCCTCGGCAAGGAGGCGCTGGACGCAAAGTTGGTGGACGCGGTCGCCTATCGCGACGAGGTATACGCTCGGGTGAAGGAGCGTGCGGGAAAGGACTCTCATCTCCTGTATCTCGCGAAGTACCTCGAGCGAGCCGGCCGGCCGCACGAGTCCGGGACCGTCATCGCCCTCATCTACGGAGTGGGGGCCGTCCAGCGCGGCGAGAGCGGGTACAGCCCGCTCTTCGGCGGCGCCTCCATGGGATCGGACAGCGTGGCGGCCGCTTTCCGCGCCGCCGTCGAGGACAAGGACGTCAAGGCGATCCTGTTCCGCGTGGACAGCCCCGGCGGCTCCTACGTCGCGTCGGACACGATCTATCGCGAGACGCTTCGCGCCAGAGAGGCCAAGAAGCCGGTGATCGTCTCGATGGGCGACGTTGCCGGCTCGGGCGGCTACTTCGTGGCGATGGGGGCGGACAAGATCGTCGCCCAGCCGGGAACGATCACCGCCTCGATCGGCGTGCTCGGCGGCAAGATGATCACGAAGGGGATGTGGGAGAAGATCGGTCTGTCCTTCGACGAGATCCACACCAGCGCTTCGGGGACGATGTTCAGCGAGTACCACGACTACTCGCCGCAGGAGTGGTCGCGCTTCGAAGCCTGGCTCGACCGCGTCTACGAGGATTTCACCTCCAAGGTCGCCGCGGGGCGGAAGCTTCCGAAGGAGAAGGTGCTCGAGATCGCCAAGGGGCGGATCTGGACCGGCGAGGACGGCAAGAAGCTGGGGCTCGTGGACGAGCTGGGCGGCTTCCCCGAGGCGCTCAATCTTGCCCGCAAGGCGGCGGGACTCGCCGTGGACGCCAAGGTCCGGATCAAGCTGTTCCCGAGACCGAAGTCCACCCTCGAATTGCTCCTCGACAAGGGGCTCGACAACAGCGAGATGCGCGCGGCCACGGAGTTGTTGATGCAGGCGGTCCGGGCTTCGGAGCCGTTGGCACCGGCGCTGCGCGCCACCGGCCTTTTCGGGCGCCCCGGCGTGCTCACCATGCCCGAGGCGGAGGAGCCCCGATAGGGGGGGCCCGGTTTGCGGTCCGCCCGTCCGCGAATCCGGCGGAATTGTTCCGCCGGCCGCCTGAATTTGCGGTATTGTTCCAGTACGGCGAGGGCGGGCCGTTTCTGACGGCTGGCCGTAACCGGTTCAGGGCTCGATGCGTGGAGGCGGCCCCCCACAGTCTTCACGTGGATGGAGCCCGGATGGCGGCGGGACGGGTGCTGCAGGCACTCGGTCCCGCCGTCGAGTTTTTTCGGGGCCCGGCCGGGCTTTCTCGAAGATGGAATCCGCGCCGGGCGAAACGATCCCTGGGGTCGTTCTTGGCCTGACTTCACTCCGCGCCGCGTGCCTCGGCCGATCACTCGCCGTAGAGCAGGAACTTCTCGCGTATCCCAAGAAACTCCCGAAGCTCCCGCTCCCACGAGGCCTCCAGCTCGGCGAGCGAGGCCCCGTCCTCGATCATCGAGCGAAGGCCGGGCCGGCCGAGGAGGAGGTCGATCGCGAGCCGGTCGCGCTCGAACTCGTACGGCTCGCGCCGCCAGTCGAAAGCTTCGGGGGCGAGGCGGCGAGCCTCGCGGAGCAGGACGAGGTAGGTGGCGAACGGGCGGAACGCGTCGCGGTCGCCGACGTGGACCTGCACGCCGGCGCAGCTCGTCCCCGCGTGCTTGTGGAACGATGGGCGGAACGACGTCGCGCGGAACAGGACGCCGGGCAGCGCCTCCCGCTCGAGCGACTCGGCGAGCGCCCGCGCGGGAAGCCACGGCGCGCCGGTCAGCTCGAATGGGCGCGTCGTGCCGCGTCCTTCCGAGAGATTCGTTCCCTCGACGAGGCAGCCGCCGGGGTAGACGCGCGCGGTCGCGGGGGAGGGCATGTTCGGGGACGGGGCGACCCAGGGGAGGCGGGTGTCCTCGAACGGCATCGAGCGCCGCCAGAGAGTCATGGGCACCACCCGCAGATCGCAGCCGATGCCGAACGCGTCGTTGAACAGCCGCGCCAGTTCCCCCGGCGTCATCCCGTGGCGGACCGGGATCGGATACCTGCCGACGAACGAGGCGAGCGCGGGGTCGAGCACCGGCCCCTCGACCGCGATGCCGCCGATCGGGTTCGGCCGGTCGAGCACGATCGCCGGTATCCCGGCCTCTCTCGCCGCCTCCATCACGTACGAGATCGTGTAGACGAACGTGTAGTACCGGCTGCCGACGTCCTGAAGGTCGCAGACGATGGCGTCGAGTTCCTCGAGATCGCCGGGGCGCGGCCGGAGCGAGGCGGGATCGGAGCCGTACAGGCTTGAGACGGGCAGGCCGGTGTCCGGGTCGGTCCCCCCCGCGACCGGCTCCATGTCCTGCGCCTCGCCGCGCAGGCCGTGCTCCGGGCCGAGAAGACGCACGAGTCGAAACGCGTCGTGCCGGGAAAGGAGGTCGGCCGCGTGGCGCGCGTGGCGATCGATCGACGCCGGATGCGCGACGAGTCCAATCCTCGCGTCCCGCCGCAGGCCCGCTACCGCCGGGCCTTCATCGAGGAGAACTTCGAGTCCCGGGACGACCACTACAGCGTGCGTGCGGGAGCCTCGGGAATGTCCGGGCGCCGCTTCGTGTCCTTCGACTTCGGCAACACCGCGGCCAGGACGTGCCCGTTGCGAAGCCGGAGGTAGTCGAGCACCAGCTCCCGCTTCATGAGCTGGATCGCCTTCGCCGGGTCCACCCCCTTCGGGCAGACGCGGGAGCACTCGCCCGCGAAGTGGCAGCGCCAGGGGCCGCGCTCGCCGCCGAGCACTTCCTTCCTGGATTTGAACCCGCCGTCTCGCGTGTCGGTGTTGTACCGGTGCGCCTGAGCGAGCGGCATCGGCCCGGAGTACGCCGGGTCGGTGGCGTAGGTCGGGCAGGCGGCCATGCAGCAGCCGCATTTGATGCAGTAGGAGAACTGCAGGTACTGCTCCAGCTCGTGGCTCGACTGTCCGAACTCGCCGGTCGGGTTCTCCCGTTCCTTGACGTCGTCCCGGATCACGTACGGCTCGATCGCCACGTGCGAGTCGAACATCGGCGCGAGGTCGGGGACGAGGTCGCGGATGATGTCGAAATTGGGGAGCGGGGCGACGGCGACCACGTCGGCCTCGAGCTCCGAGACCTGCGTGTTGCAGCCGAGCCGCGGCCGCCCGTTGATCATCATGCCGCACGATCCGCAGACCCCCATCCGGCACGAAGACCGCCAGGCGAGGGAAGGGTCAAGCGTTTCCTTGATGGTCCACAGGCCGTCGAGGACCGTCATTCCCGGCACCCGCGGGATCGTGAAGTCCTGCCACCTGGGGACGGCTTCCCGGGCCGGATCGTACCGCCGCACCCGGTAGAGGATCGTCGTCGCGTTCGCATCGCTCATCGCCATCCCCCGTCAGAGCGTCCGGGCCAGGTTGAAGCTGGTGGCCGCCGCCCAGGTTCCCAGGACGAATAGACCGAGGCCCACGATCAGGAGCAGCGCCGACAGCGCCGTCTTGAGCCCCGCCCGAGGGTCGAGCTCGAACAGGATGTTCCGCAGCCCGTAGAGGCCGTGGAACAGCGCCGTGCCGAGCAGCAGGACGTACGTGACCGCGAAGAACGCCATCTTGCCGCGGGCGATCACGTTTTTCCAGTCCACCGGCTCCTCGCCGGCGGGGTTGAGGAAGGCGATCTTCACGATCGCGTCGAGGTGCATGATCACCATGTGCAGGCCGAGGAGCACGAGGATCACGAGCCCGGCCGACACGTGCCAGGTCCACAGTTTTTGATCTCGCATCATCGCCGGCCTCCTAATCCATGAAGAGATCGGCCGCGCCCAGGGCCGCGAGGATCCCCGCGAGCACCAGCGCGCCGATCGCCAGGAAGCGCTGGGCGTCCACCGAGGTCCGGTACGGGTAGACCGGCTCGATCGGCTTGCCCACGCCCCAACCCAGTTCCACGATGACGAGCCTCAGGCCGTTCATCGCGTGGAACGCGAACGCGGCGAACACCAGGTACTCGCCGACGGTGAACAGCGGCCCCTTCACCGCGCCCATCGCCTTCTCCCAGGCCTCGGGCCCGAAGGCGCGGGAGGTCGTGACGAGGATGTGCATCAGGAAATAAAGCAGCAGGCCGAGCCCGGTGACCCGGTGCAGGGTGTACAGGTACCGTTCGAGGCCCCAGCACCCTCCCCCGATCCATCCCCGGATCCCTAAGCGGTTCGGATAACCTTGGACTCTCGGCATGGCGTCCTCCGGATCAGTACTTCCGCTCCACCGGCTTCCACATGTCGGCGGCGACCGGCTTGTAGTCGAGGCGCGGCCCCTTGTCGGTCGCCCACGCCAGGGTGTGCTTCATCCACCTTGCGTCGTCGCGGGTCGCGAAGTCGCGCCGCGCGTGGGCGCCGCGGGACTCCTGCCGCGCGACCGCTCCCTGCACGGTGATCTCCGCGAGGTCGACGAGGTTCTCGAGCTCGAGGGCGTGGAACAGGTTCGAGTTGTACAGCTTCCCCTTGTCGTTCACCGGGGCGCGCCGCGACCGCTCGCGGATCGCGCGGATGGACGAGAGCGCCGCCTCGAGGTCGGCCCCCGTCCGGTACACGCCGACGTTCCGGTCCATCGCGGCCCGCAGCTCGCGGCGGAGCTGGTACAGGTTCTCTTTCCCCTCGCGCTTCAACCACTCGGCGAGGTGGCCGTCCGCGGCCTTGACTTTCTTGTCCCCCGGCGGGGGAGGGGCCGGCAGTTTCGAGAGGGCGCTCGCGATCCTTCCACCCGCGATCCCTCCCCAGACGAGGCACTCGCCGGTCGAGTTCGACCCGAGCCGGTTCGCGCCGTGGAGCGACACGGCCGCCGCCTCGCCCGCCGCCCAGATCCCGGCCACCCGGGTCGCCCCGTCGATGTCGGTCTCGATCCCGCCCATCGAGTAGTGCGCGACGGGGCGGATCGGGATCGGCTTCACGATCGGGTCGAGGTCCAGGAACTTGATGCAGACCTCGCGGATCAGCGGCAGGCGGGTGTTGATCCGCTCCGCGCCGAGGTGAGTCAGGTCGAGGTGCAGGTAGCCGAGGCCGTCGGACCCCTCGAAGCCACGCCCCTCGAGGATCTCGGTCGTCTCGGCCCGCGACACCATGTCGCGCGGCGCCAGCTCCATCTTGGAAGGGGCGTAGCGCTCCATGAACCGCTCCCCCTTGTTGTTCTTGAGGTACCCCCCCTCGCCCCGGCACGCCTCGGTCATCAGGATGCCGGAGGGGACGAGGCCGGTGGGATGGAACTGCAGGAACTCCATGTCCTCGAGCGGCAGCCCGGCCCGGTACGCCATCGCCATCCCGTCGCCGGTCACCGTCTGCGAGTACGTGGTGAAGCCGTAGAGCGTGCCGCCCCCTCCCGATGCGATCAGGAGCGCCTTCCCCTGCAGGGTCACCCGCTCGCCGCTTGGCGCGTGGATGCCGAGGAGCGCCGAGAACCGCCCGTCCTCGACCACGATGTCGGTGACGAAGAACTCGTCGTACCGGGTGAAGCACTTGTAGCGCAGCAGCGTGTCGTAGAGGGTCTGCATCTCGAAGAAGCCGGTCTTGTCCGCCGCGAGGGTCGCGCGCGGGTACGAGTGCCCGCCGAACGGCCGCTGCTCGATCCGGCCCGAAGCGTCGCGCGTCCACGGGATCCCCCAGTGGTCGAGCTGGAGGATCTCCCCAGGGATCGCCTCGACGAACCGGCGGACGACGTCCTGGTCCGCGAGGAAGTCCGACCCTTTCACCGTGTCCCACGCGTGAAGATCGAGGGAGTCCCCCTCGTCGGTCCTCAGCACCGCCGCGGTCCCCCCCTCGGCGCACACCGAGTGCGCGCGCATCAGCTGGACCTTGGACACGATGCCGATGTCCACCTTGCCGTCGAGGCGGCGGGCGATCTCCACCGCCGCGCGCAGCCCGGCAAGGCCCGCCCCCAGGATGAGGACGTCATGGCTCAAGCGCTCCGACATGCCGAACCTCCTTCGAAGAGCTGGAGTGGAAGGCAGGATGGTCTTCGTTGGTCGGGCATTCTCTCACCGACTGCGCCGAAAATCAAAAATGATCGACGCGACCTTGCGCGCACTCCAGATATTTCCGGTGCACGGCGAATCCGCCACATTCTTGCGGCGCCGAACCTCGACTTCAATTCGTTGGATTCGCTCCGGAGGATTGGACGCAGGTCGCGGCTACAAGCTCAATTCCAATTTTCCTGGATTCCATTCAAGTCGCTTGATTCCAACAGCTTGGACAAAAAGACGGCGGTGTTCTCACCGCTGGCCCCGTACTTGCTCGCATTCGATTCCACTCGGCGGAGGGGTTCTGCCCGGGTGGGCCAAGCGGGGGCTCCGGTTCGACGGTGCATGGACCGGGAGAGCGGCAATCGGTCGCCGACCACCTCGCCGGGTTTCGTTCAATGTTCACGGAACGTGTCGATCCGAAAATCAAGGAATGAGGAGGAGGAGAAGAGATGAGTAGACGCGCAGCATGGAAAGTGATGGCACCCGCGGCGGTGACTCTCATGGTCCTGTTCGGCGCCGGACCGGCGTTCGCGCAGAGCGGTCTCGCTGTCGCCGACGACCTGGCGGGCTACGGAGTCCTGCTGAGCAACCCCCAGTCGATCGAAAGCGAGACGACGTTCTCCTTGATGGAGAACGAAGGGGATTTCATCTGGGAGCCCGCGGAACTGGGCGCGCTGAAGGGTTGGAAGCGCGATCGGACCATCGGCAACCAGTGGGATCCGGCTGCGAAGAACGAGGGCGGCTGGTTCCTGCTGAGCAACCTCGGGAACACGGTCTCGCAGGACGCCTACCAGATCGGGGCCTGGGGCAAGCTCGGTCCGGGAAACCTCGCCTTCGTGCTGTCGTATGACAAGACCAGCGACAAGGATCAGGGCGAGTATCTCGGCGACTATCGTGATGTGTGGGGCACCTGGGACGGTGACACCTGGACGGCCGTGGCGCCCTACTTTGACCAAACGGCGCTGGACACCTGGCTGGACGAGAGCGAGCAAACGTCGACGGACCTTTACGTCGCCTACGGACTCCCGATCGGCGACCGGGCGTCGATGGGCTTCAGCTGGCGGCACGGCACCACGAAGTTGACTCCCGGCAACTACAGCGATGCGTACGGCACCGCCTCGGTCGAATACGATGCATTCGATGACCCGACCAGCTACGTGACGTACACCTACAACGAAAGTGGACTTGACACTTACAAGATGACACGGGACACGACGAAGGACGAGCTGGCCTTCGAATACAAGATGCGTCCGTCCGACACCTTCTCGTTCAAGGTTCGCGGAACCTACTCCACGGGCAGTCGCGACTATACGGACGTCTCGGGGGTAGATTACGCGGAGAATGACAATGACTATTCGGCTGGCGAGGGGCTGCCCGACGGGACCGTCTACGCGACGGGTACCCACACCATGGCCAGCACGGACGTGACCGACATGTCTTACGACGCCACGGAATGGGGCCTCGGCGGGAAGATCAACTGGTACCGCGGAACCGGCGGCCTGCAGATTGATCTGGCCTACACGCAGGGCAAGTTCGACTTCAAGAACTCGAGACTGAACGAGTCGACTTACGGCTACGCGGAATCCTATTCCCATCTTGTCGGTGACACGATGACCGAGTATTATAACGACAGCTTCGTGGAACACGACTTCGCGACGCTCGGCAGCCAGGACCTCACCAGCAAGAGTTGGCTGATTGGCGCCAAATATCTGTGGAAGTGGGACAACGTCGATTTCCTCGCCGGCTTGCGCTACGGGCAGAGCAAGTACGAAGCGGGGGTCTCCGGCACGATGGTCGAAAACAACACCGATACGTACATCGATTACTATGACGAATTGCCTGTCACCTGGGTAGACCATTGGGTCTATGGGGGCACGTTCGCGGAGACCGGCACGGTCGATACGAAACGCATCGAACTGCCGCTCGCGGTCATCGTGCACATGACCGACAAGCTCGCGCTCCGCTTCGGCGTCCAGCACACGTTCTCCACTCGCAAGGCCAACGAAACCGTTAACTCGGAGTGGAATGCCTACAGCGGAGATTACACCGCGACGGACGGGACTGAACTCCTGTACGAATACTATTGGGTAGACGACGTCTCCTACGAGCGCTCGAATTACTCGAACGAGTACACGTCGGACACCTCGACGACCAGCTATCGCCTCGGTCTGGAGTACAAGGTCAACGATCACGTGGTCGCCGATCTCCTGATCAACGAGGGTTCCGGCGGCAACTCCAGCCGGAAGCAGGTCGATCTGGGCTATGTCGTGGCCGGCGTCTCGATTCGCTTCTGACGCTCGCTTTTTCCCGCCTGTGATCGACGCCGCGGGGCCTCCGGGCCCCGCGGTTTTTTTATCGAAAGAGGGACAGTCCCTATTTCCCGGTCGCTTCCCCAGCTCTCCAGCCCTATTCCAGCGCCTCGATCATCTTGAGCAGCTCCCGCGGCGCGTGGACCGGCAAACGCGCCCGCGCAAATCCTCGGGGATCCCGGGTGACGATGCCGCCCGCGCCGGCCCGGCGGGCGGCCTCGTGAAGCACACCGTCCTCGAAGTCCGGGAAGCTCAGACTCAATGCCGCGGCGAGCACTTTGCCGTCCACCGACGCCACCTCGAACAAGGCGAGAAGGCCCTGGAGGTGCTTCCTGGCGCGCGAGGCGCCCACCGCCTTCGCGGCAAGGTAGTGGAGGGTCGTCACCGTGGTGGCCGCCAGAAGGCCCTCGATGCGGCGTTGCTCGACGTGGGCAAGGAGCGCCGCGGCGGACTCGGCGTGCGGCTTGCGGTCGAGGAGAACGTCGAGCACGACGTTCGTGTCGAAGAGAATCCTCAACGGTGCTTCTTCTCGAGGTGGCGGTAGTAGTCCTGCTCGCGGACCTTGTGACCGCGGAGCGCCCCCAGCAGCGACTTGACCGTGGGAGTGAGTGGCGGGGCCGGGCGGTGGTCGGCTTCGGCGATCAGGCCGAACAACTGCGCGACGATCTCGGACAGGGACTTCCCCGATCGGCGCGCATACGCCTTGGCCCGCTGGATCAACGCGGCGTCCATGCGAAGGGTCAACTTGGTCTGCATCTTTCCGGGACCTGCGAAAGGCGTACAATCGACACGGAAACTATACGTCACTCGCCGCTCGAAGTCAACGTTCGCGCGCGGCGGCCGGCGGCGGCTGGGCAGCTCTTCTCGAGCTGTTCAACCGTTGACGTATCATTTGCCGGTGGTGCCCCAGCCGCGACCCATCGAGACGCTCGATCGCGCCCGGCGGCCCCGGCGAGGGGTGGCCTGGCGCGGCCCCGCGTGCGTGCTGTTCCTGATGCTGTCTTCGACCGCCGCGGCGGCTCAGGAGAAGGGCCTTCCGCTCCCCGCGCCGGAAGCGCCCGCTCCCGCGGTCGATCCGGCGACGGTGCCGGCCCTCGAACCGCTTCCCGACTTGGCGTCCGTTCCCGACGACGCGACCCTCGAGGCGAGCGGCGCGGTGATCGGGGCGATCCGTCTCCGGATCGGCAACATCTTCGACCCCACCCTTCCGGGCGAGGACAACACGATCTTCCAGGCGGCGAACTACGTTCACATCAGGACTCGGGAGCCGGTGATACGGCGGAGGCTGCTGTTCAAGGAGGGGGAGGTTTACTCGCGCCGGCTCCTCGAGGAATCCGAGCGGCTCCTTAGGAGCCTCGGGTTTCTCTACGACGCGAAGGTCCGTCCGGTCGCCTACGACGGAGAGCGGGTGGACGTCGAGGTGGAGACCCGGGACGTCTGGACGCTCAGGGCGGGGGTGAACTTCGGACGCAAGGGAGGGGAGAACCATACGCGGTTCGGGGTCGAGGAGAAGAACTTCCTCGGCTTCGGGAAGCACCTTTCCGTGCAGCGCTCGCGGGACGTGGACCGTGTCTCCCAGCTGTACGGGTACGTCGACCCCGCTCTGGCGGGGAGCCGGATGCGGATGGAACTCGCCTACCTGGACAACAGCGACGGGTACCAGCAGTCCGCGACGCTCGAGCGCCCGTTCTACTCGCTGGACACGACGTGGGCCGCGGGGATCTCCTTCGACCGGAACGACCGTGTCGACCCGCTCTACGAGTTGGGGCAGGTGACCTCGAGATTCCGCCACGAGAGCCGGACCGCGTCGGCGTTCGCGGGATTCTCCCGGGGGCTAAAAGAGGGGCGCGCGCGCCGGTTAAGCGCGGGATTCACTTTCGACCGGCACACGTTCGAGCCGGTCCCGGACCAGACGCCGCCTTCTCCGTTTCCGATCGGCCGGATGATCGCGTACCCCTGGATCGCCTTCGACTCCGTGCAGGACGGCTTCATCACCGTTCACGATCTGGACAAGATCAAGCGCACCGAGGATCTGAACCTCGCGCACGAGGGGCACGCCCGGCTGGGGTGGGGCGCGCCGGCGTTCGGATCGGACCGCGGCCGGCTGCTGTTCGACGCGTTCTACCGGGCTGGTCTCCAACCCGGACCGGGGCGCATGATCCTGATGTCGGCGGAGACGTCGGGCCGTCGGTCGAGCCGGGGGTTCGAGAACACGCTTGCGGGGGGGGGCGTGCGCTTCTTCCTGCGGGACCTCGGGCGTCACCTGTTCTACGTCTCGCTCCGGACGGACGCCGCGTACCGGCTGGACCGGGAGAGCCAGCTTCTGCTGGGTGGGGACAGCGGGCTGCGCGGCTATCCCCTCCGGTACCAGGACGGCGACCGGCGGGTGCTGGTGACGCTCGAGCAGCGGTTCTACACCGACTGGCACGTCTTCAAGCTGTTTCGTGTCGGAGGAGCGGTGTTCTTCGACGCGGGGAGGGCCTGGTTCGTGAGCGCGCCGGCCCCGGCGGGCCGCCCGGACCTCGGGCTCCTCAAGGACGCCGGGTTCGGGCTCAGGCTGGCGTCGAGCCGCTCGTCCACCGCGGCAATGGCCCATCTCGACTTCGCGTGGGCGCTGGACGGGGACCCTTCGATCCGGCGCTTCCAGATCTTCATTTCGACCCGGGAGACTTTCTGAGGAGGCGGCGATGATCTACTTCTGTCTGGACTGCGAGGCGTCGGGCCCCGTGCCGCCGCTCTTCAATTTGCTTTCCGTCGGGGTCACGGTGGTCCGGCCGTCGGGCGACCGGCACGAGCTGGCCGATTCGCTCTACCTGGAACTGAAACCGGTGTTCCCCGGGTTCGACCCCGGGGCGCTCGAGGTGTGCGGCCTCGACGTCGAGCGGCTCCGGCGCGAGGGGCTCGAACCCCGGGAGGCCCTGGTCCGGCTGCGCGAGTGGGTGCTCGAGCGCAACCGCTCGTCGGAGGACCGGCCGGTGTTCGTCGGCCACAACGCGGTGTTCGACTGGTCGTATGTCGCGTACTACTTCGCACACTTCGGCATCGAGAATCCGTTCGGCTACAAGGGGATCGACAGCAAGAGCCTCGCGATGGGCCGGCTCGGCGTCTCGTGGAACGAGACGTCGAAGGAGAGCCTCGAGCGGCTCCTCGCGCTACCCCCCCAGGACCCGGCCAAGACGCACCGGGCGGACTACGACGCGCACTACCAGGCGCTCATCCTGAGAGCGCTCCTCGACCGCGCGCCGTAGGCTGCGTGCGCCCTTCGCGCGGCGAGGCCGGCATTGAGTTTCGACCGCCGCACGTTGCTTGACACCCGGCCGCGCCGGGGCTACGCTTCCCGGCTTTTCCAACAACGCGCCAGGAGGAAGCGATATGCCGTCGAGCAGCGGCCGGACCGGCGTCCCCGCGCCGGGGAGCGAGCCGCGAATCCTTTCGAACCGGATCGAGATCCACGAGAGCGTCTTCGTCGCGCCGGGGGCGGTGATCGTCGGCGACGTGACCGTGGGCTCCGGCTCGTCGATCTGGTACGGGTGCGTGCTCCGGGGGGACATGGAGCCGATCGTCGTCGGCGAGGAGACGAACATCCAGGACCTCACGCTCGTGCACGTGGACGAGGGGCTCGCCGCGCGGATCGGCAGCCGCGTGACGGTGGCGCACCGGTGCGTGATTCACGGCTGCGAGGTCGCGGACGAAGCGCTGATCGGCATGGGCGCGGTGCTGCTGTCCGGTTGTCGCGTCGGGCGCGGCGCGCTGGTGGCGTCCGGCGCCGTCGTGAGGGAAGGGTTCGAGGTTCCCGACGGCGCGATCGCGGCGGGGGTGCCCGCCAAGATCCGCGGCGAGGTGGACCCCGCGTTCCGACAGCGGATGTTGCGAGGGGTCGCGGTTTACCGGGCCTGCGCCGCCGCGTTTCGCCACGGTGCGGTGGGCGGCGGTCCGTACGGGGGAGGGCGCTCGCCCGGTACGACCGGCTGGAGCGCGTGCTGATGCTCGATGCCACGGGATACCAGTTGTTCGGGAGGATGCTCACCGGCAGCCGGAAGATCGTCGTCACGACGCACATGAATCCGGACGGCGACGCGATCGGATCCGAGATCGGTCTCGCGCGTTATCTCGCGGCGACAGGGCACGAGGTCCGTGTGGTCAACGAGGAGCGGACGTCGCGCAACCTCGTCTATCTCGAACGGAGCGGGCCCGCCATCGAGGTGTTCGACCCCGTGGCGCACGGCGAAGCGCTCGCCGCCGCCGATCTCGTGATCCTCGTGGACAATTCCGCCCCGGACCGGCTGGGAAGCATGGAGAACGCGATCCTGTCGGTCGCCGACAAGGTCCTTTGCATCGACCACCATCCCACGCAGGGGACGCCGTGGGCGCACAACATCCTCGACGGGCAGGCGAGCGCGACGGCGGCGATGATCTACGACCTCACGACCGGCGCGGGTTACCGCCCCGACATCCCGGCGGCCGAGGCGCTGTACGCCGGCCTCTCGACGGACACCGGATTCTTCCGGTTCAACTCGACCCGGGCCCATGCCCACGAGATCGCCGCCGAGCTGATCCGGGCGGGGGTCGAGCCGGCGAAGTGTTTCCGGGAGGTGTACGAGAAGAACTCGCCGGCGTGGACCCGCCTCCTGGGGCGCGCCCTCGCCGGGTTACGCCTCGACGCCGGCGGCGGCATCGTGTCGGTGCGGATCACGCGCGCCGAGGAGATCGAGTGCGGTGCCGATGGGGCGGACACTTCCGAGATGGCCACCTCGCTCCTCGCCATCGAGGGGGTGAGGATCGCTCTGCTGTTCCGCGAGCTTCCGGGTGGGCGCGTCAAGGTTTCGCTCCGCTCGAAGGAGGACCTCGACGTCTACCGGCTCGCCCTGGATTTCGGCGGCGGCGGGCACCGGAACGCCTCGGGGATCGTCACCGACGGGCAACTCGACACGGTCGCCGAGACGGTGATCGGCCGTGCCGCCGGGCTTCTTGTCGCGCGGAAATAGGGACTGTCCCCTCTCACGCCTCTCAATCCAAATCGATCCGCTCCAGCCCCTCCTCGTCCAGGCCGAGGTAGTGGCCCAGCTCGTGGTGGAGGGTCCGGGCGATCTCCTCGCGAAGCTCTTCCTCGTCCTCGACGAACCGCTCGAGGTTGCGCTTGAAGAGCAGGATCCGCGGCGGCGCGGAGGACGGGCCTGAGAACGATCGTTCGGGGAGCGCCGTGCCGACGAACAGGCCGAGCAACTCCGGATCGAGAGGCGGTTTCTCGTCGAGGAGGACCTCGTCGGACGGGAGGTCCTCGACCATCACCGCGACCTCCCCGAGACGGGTCCGGAACTCGGGAGGGAGCGTCTCGCCGGCCGCGAGGACCTCCGCCTCGAACGTCTTCCGGTCGAAGCGGACCGGGTCCTGGAATCGGTCGGGGTCGAGGAGCGCGGCTTTCACGAACAGGGCGTCCGCGTCGTCGAACTTGCCTTCGCGCTCGAGGAGCAGGGCGTGGACGTACAGGGCGTCGGGGCTCTTCGGGTCGGCGGCGAGCGCTTTCGCCGCGTGGTCGGCGGCCTCGGGGAAGAGAACGCACCGGAAGAGGGCGAGGGCCAGGGTCGCGAGGGCCTCGGCGTCCTCGGGGTCCATCGCGACCGCCATCCGGAGTTGCTCCACCGCATCCACGGGCTGGTCCATCTCGAGCAGCGTGAATCCCGCGAGGAAGCGGATCACCGGATCGTCCTCCCCCTCGGGAAGAGCCTCGATCGCGTCGCCGAGGAGCTCGAGAGCGGTCTCGAGGTCCCCCTCGTCGAGAGCGTCGTAGATCCGGTCGAGGGTCGGGTCGTCGTCGCGTTCGGGCATGGGGTGCTCCTCCCGGCCGGCGAAAGGGGGCGCGGAGAAGTCCGCATTGTCGCATCCGCCGCCCGGCCGGACAAGCGGCTTGAGCACCGAGCGGCGAGCGTGCTATGTTAGACGCAGGTCGGAAGCGGCGCTTCCGGCCTTTTTTATCTTCCGCCCGCCGACCGGGGGGAGCGCACCATGAGCATCGCGACGAGAGACGACATCCGGAACCTGGCGATCATCGCCCACGTGGACCACGGCAAGACCACGCTCGTGGACTCCATGCTGTGGCAGAGCGGGATCTTCCGCGAGAAGGAGTACGTGGTCGAGCGAGTCATGGACTCCATCGACCTCGAGCGGGAGAAGGGGATCACGATCATGGCGAAGAACACCTCGGTCCAGTACCGCGGGACGAGGATCAATATCGTGGACACCCCGGGCCACGCGGACTTCGGCGGGGAGGTGGAACGGACCGTCAAGATGGTGGACGGCGTGCTCCTGCTCGTGGACGCGAGCGAGGGACCGCTTCCGCAGACGCGGTTCGTACTCCGGAAGGCGCTCGAGGCGGGACTCAAGCCGATCGTGGTGATCAACAAGATCGACCGGTCGGACGCGCGGCCGAAGGAGGTCCTGAACGAGGTGTACGACCTGTTCATCGACCTCGACGCGCGCGAGGACCAGCTCGGCTTCCCGGTGCTCTACTGCAACGCGAGGAAGGGGCTGTGTCGCAGGACCGTGGACGGGCCGGACGAGCCGCTCGCGCCGCTGTTCGACGAGATTCTCCGCTCGATCCCGGCCCCCGTGTACGACACCGAAGGGCCGCTGCAATTCCTGATCACGAACCTGGACTACGACGACTACCTCGGGCGGCTCGCGGTGGGACGGATGTTCTCGGGAACGGTTCGCAAGGGGCAGGAGGTGGCTCACTGCCGCCTGGACGGGAGCGTCGTGCCCGCGAAGGTATCGGGGCTCTACGGCTTCGAGGGGCTCCGCCGCGTCGAGCTCCCCTCGGTCGGTCCGGGGGACATCCTGGCGCTCACCGGGATCGAGTCGATCAATATCGGCGAGACGGTGTCGGACCTCGAGCGGCCGTCCCCTCTACCCCCCATCCAGGTGGACGAGCCGACCATTTCCATCGAGATCCGCGTGAACGACTCGCCGCTCGCCGGGCTCGAAGGGCAGTTCGTCACGTCGCGCAAGCTAAGGGAGCGGCTGTTCAAGGAGATTCTTTCGAACGTCTCGATCCGGGTGGAGGAGACCGACGGGCCAGAGGCGTTCAAGGTGTCGGGGCGGGGGGAGCTGCAGCTCGCCATCCTGATCGAGATGATGCGCCGCGAGGGGTACGAGCTGGGCGCCGGCCGCCCCGAGATCCTCACGAAGGAGATCGACGGCGAGCGCCACGAGCCGATGGAGAGCCTCATCGTGGATTGTCCCGAGTCGTTCGTCGGCGCCGTGACCCAGAAGGCGGGAATCCGCAAGGGGCGAATGACGAAGATGGTGAACCACGGGACCGGACGCGTGCGGATGGAGTTCCGGATCCCTTCCCGGGGTCTCATCGGCTTCAGGACCGAGTTTCTCTCGGACACCCGCGGGACCGGTATCATGAACCACCTGTTCGACGGGTACGCGCCGTGGCAGGGGGAGATCCCGCGGCGGACCACCGGCGCGCTCGTCGCCGACCGTTCCGGCCGGTGCAATGCGTACGCGGTCGAGCACCTGCAGGACCGCGGGACGATGTTCGTCGCCCCCGGGGACCAGGTGTACGAAGGGATGGTCGTCGGGGAGAACTCGCGCTCCGCGGACCTCGACGTCAACATCACCAAAGAGAAGAAGCTGACCAACATGAGGGCCTCCACCTCGGAGATCACCGTGCGGCTGATCCCCCCCCGCCTGCTGAGTCTCGAGCAGGCGCTCGAGTTCATCCGGGACGACGAGCTGGTGGAGGTGACGCCGAAGGCGTTCCGCCTCCGAAAGCGGGCGCTGTCGGCGCTGGCGAGGAGACGGGCGTAGCTCGCGGGGACGCGGAGATACGCGGGAAATTGATTACAACGCGGGCGAACGCCCGCGTCAACATCCCGATCGAACGGCAGCGGACTGCCGTCCGATCGGGATGTTTCTTGTTCGGAGTCCGGAGTCCGGGGTCTGCAATAAGAAACTTCACGAACGCGCGGCAGTCCGCTGCCGCGCGTTCGTGAAGTTAACGCGGGCGTTCGCCCGCGTTGTAATTAATGGCAGCGCCGACGTCGTTGACCGTTCGACTAGATTGATCTGTCGTCTTCGGAGGCCTGGACATCGCCTCCCGCTCGACTAGATTGAAGTGTAGTCTTTTCACCCCCGATGTAACGCCAACCGAACTCGTGTCGGGGCCCTGCTCCTCCCCGGTTTGCCCCGAACGAGCTTTTGTCGGATCATACCCCCGCCTCGACGGAGTGCTCCCGGAGAACCGCATGCTGGACGATCTCGAACTGGCCTGTTTCGCCGTCGGCCCGTTCGTGCAGAACGTGTACGTGCTGGTCGGCCCATCGGGGAAGCGAGCGGTGCTGTTCGATCCCGGGTTCGGGATCGAGGAAGTGCTGGCGTTCCTCGATCGGCGAGGGCTCGCGCTCGACCTGGTCGTGAACACGCACGGTCACCTCGATCACGTGGCCGGGAACCGCCTCGTGAAGGAGCGCACCGGCGCGCGTCTCGCGATCCACCCGGCGGACATCCCTTACCTCCGGAATCTCGCGGCCCAGGCGGCCGCATTCGGGTTCGACGTGCCTTCCTCGCCCGAGCCGGACATCGCTCTCGCGGACGGGGTGCCGCTCGTTTTCGACGGGGTCGAGATCGACGTGATCCACACGCCGGGGCACACCCCAGGGGGGACCTGCCTCGCGTTCGGGGGTCGCATGATCGTCGGCGACACGCTCTTCGAGGGAGCGGTCGGAAGGACCGACCTTCCGGGTGGGGATTGGGACGTTCTGGTGGCGTCGATCCGGGAGAAACTGTTCCGGCTGCCGTCGGAGATCGTCTGCTACCCGGGCCACGGCCCGGACACAACGCTCGGGCGCGAGCGCCTCACGAACCCGTTCGTCTCCGACGCGGCCGTGGGGGGGCGTGAGAAGGAGCGTTCATGATCGGCCCGTGGGTTCTGCTGATCTCGATCCTCGCGGCGCTCGCCGGGGGAGGGGTGGTCGGGTGGTTGCTCAACAACCGACTCGGGAGGAGTAGCCTCGAGGCGGTCCGGCGCCGGTCCGAGGAGGTCCTCCACAACGCTCGCCGGGAGGCGGAGAAGGCGAAGAGGACCGCGCTCGTGGAGGCGCGGGAAGAGATTCTCCAGCAGCGGGACAAGGCGGACAACGATCTTCGCTCGAGGAAGGGACAGGTCCAGAAACGCGAGCGCGATCTGAAGACCCAGCGGCAGGCGGTGCAGGACCTCGATGCGGATCTCGCCCGGCAGCGCGAGGCGCTCCAGGAGCGGGAAGGGGGGCTCGCCGCCAGGGACGCCGAACTCCTGGTCGCCCGGGAAGAGACGGAGAAGCTGCTCCACCAGGGGTTCCTGGAGCTCGAGCGGATCTCCGGGATGACCCGCGAGGAGGCGAAGCGGCAGATCCTCGCCAATCTCAAGGTGGAGGCGCGCTACGAGGCGGCGGCGCTCATCAAGGAGATCAAGGACGAGGCGCAGCGGACCGCCGACGCGGACGCCGTGAAGATCATCTCCCTCGCCGTCGAACGCGCGGCCTCGGATTTCTCGGTGGCGCGCACGGTCACGCAGTTCCCCCTGCCGGAGGGGAGCCAGGTCAAGGGACGGATCATCGGCCACGAGGGGAAGAACATCCGGGCGTTCGAGGCCGCCACGGGCATCCAGCTCCTCATCGACGAGGAGGCGAGCACCGTGACGCTGTCCGGGTTCAACCCGGTGCGCCGCGAGGTGGCTCGCCGCGTGCTCGAAGCCCTGATCAAGGACGGAAACATCCACCCGCGCCGGATCGAGGATCTGGAGCGACGCAACCGGAAGAAGCTCGACGACGAGATGCGGCGGACGGGGGAGCAGGTTCTCAAGGAGCTGGGGATCCGCGAGGTCCACCAGGAAATGGTCAAGCTGCTCGGGCGGCTCCTGTACCGGACCTCCTACGGGCAGAACGTGTTGATGCACTCGAAGGAGGTCTCGATCCTCACCGGGATGATGGCGACGGAGCTTCGCCTCGACGAGAAGCTCGCCCGCCGCGCCGGGTTGTTCCACGACATCGGCAAGGCGGTGGACTACGAGCGCGAGGGGACGCACCCCGAGATCGGCGCCGAGGTGGCGAAGAAGTACGGCGAGCCCGACGTGGTGGTCAACGCCATCGCGTCCCACCACGAGGACTGCGAGGTCATCTCGCCGATCTCCGTCCTGGTGTCGGCCGCGGACTCGCTCTCGGGGGCGCGCCCCGGCGCCCGCCGGAAGAGCGTCGCCGAGTACATCAAGCGGATCGAGCAGCTCGAGGGGCTCGCCAACTCGATGAAGGGGGTGGAGCAGTCGTACGCGATCCAGGCGGGGCGCGAGATCCGCGTGATCGCCCGCTCCGAGGAACTGGACGACGCGAAGGTCGATCTTCTCGCCTCGGAGCTGGCGTCGCGCATCGAGTCCGAGATGGACTATCCCGGCAAGATCAAGGTGACCGTGATCCGGGAGGTGCGCGCCATCGAGTACGCCCGCTGACATGGCGGAGCCCGCGGTCCGGGAGAGAGCGCGCTGGACCCGCGAGGAGGCTTACGCGTACTGCGCCGCGGTCGCCCGGGGCCACTACGAGAACTTTCCCGTCGCCTCCCTCGTCGTGCCGCGCCGGCTCCGCCCGCACGTGGGGGCGATCTACGCGTTCTCCCGCGCTGCCGACGACTTCGCCGACGAGGCGGTTCATGACGGGCGGCGTCTCGAGAAGCTCGCTCTGTGGGAGGAGCGGTTCGACCGGTGCCTCGAGGGGAGGGCGGACCACCCGGTCTTCGTGGCGCTCGGCGACACCCTCTCGCGTTTCGGCTTGCCGGCGGCTCCGTTCCGCGACCTCCTGGACGCGTTCCGCCAGGACTGCCGCGTCCGGCGGTACGAGCGATGGGAAGATCTCCTCGACTACTGCCGCCGCTCGGCGAACCCGATCGGCCGCCTCGTGCTCCGGCTATTCGGCCACGCCGACGAGGAGCGCGACCGACACGCCGACGCCGTTTGCACCGGACTGCAGCTGACCAACTTCTGGCAGGACGTCGCGGTCGATTTCCGGAAGGACCGGATCTACCTCCCGGCGGAGGACAGGAAGCGATTCGGCGTGACCGAGGACGACCTCCGGGCCGGCAGGCTCCACGAGGGGTTCCGCGCGCTTCTTCTCGAGATGGTCGGCAGGACCCGGCGCGTCTTCGAGGAAGGGCGTCCGCTCCTGTCCGAGGTCCGCGGGCGGCTGGCGCTCGAGATCCGGTTGACCTGGCTCGGCGGCCACAAGATTCTCGACGGGATCGAGGCGGCCGGCTGCGATGTGTTTCGGGCCCGCCCCGAGTTGACCCGCGCCGACAAGGCGGTGATCGGCGCGAGGGCGCTGCTGGGGCGATGGGGGGTGCGGTGAGCGAATCGGTCCCCGCCACGAGCCACTTCCGCGTCGCGTTCCGCGTGCTGCCGCCGGCGAGGCGGGAGGGGATCGCCGCGGTGTATGCCTTTTGCCGCCGCGCCGACGACGCCGTGGACGAGGCGGCCGGCCCCGATGACGCGCGCGCGCGCCTTGCCAAAGTTCGACGGCAGCTCGACGACGCGTTCGCCCTCCGGGCGGACGACCCCTCGGTCGCGCCGCTCGTCCGCACGATCGCGGCGTTCTCTCTTCCACGCAAGCCGTTCGACGACCTCCTCGAGGGGGTGACCTGGGACCTCGAAGGGCGGCGATATGCCGACGCGGGAGAGCTCACCGAGTATTGCAGGCGCGTGGCATCCACGGTCGGCCTGCTGTGTGTCCGCGTGTTCGGCTGCGAGGGGGCCGGCGCGGACGCTTACGCCGTGGAGCTCGGCGTCGCGCTCCAGTGGACGAACATCCTCCGCGACGTCGGCGAGGACCTGGCGCGAGGGAGGGTGTATCTCCCCGCCGACGCCCTCGGGCGACACGGACTTTCCGAGGAGGGGCTGGGTCGCCGGGACGCGGCGGCCCGGCGGGGGATGGATGCGCTCGTGAGGGAGCAGGCGGCGTACGCGAGGAAGCGGTTCGAGGGGGCGGATGCGCTTCTCCCGGACGCGGACCGGCGGCGCCTGCTCGCCGCGAGAATCATGACCGCCGTGTACCGCGCGCTGCTTGCCAAGGTCGAGCGCGCCGGTTCCGGCGTTCTCGACCATTCGCCTCGGGTGCCGGCGGTCCGGCGCGGGGTGCTCGCTCTCGGGCTCCTGCTGGGCGACCGGCTGGGACGGCGCGCGTGAGCCGGGACGTCGTCGTCGTGGGGGGAGGGTGCGCGGGGCTCTCCGCGGCGACCGCTCTCGCCGCACAGGGGGCGAGGGTCCGGCTGCTCGAGGCGAGGCGCACGCTCGGCGGGCGCTCGCGCTCTTTCGTGGACCGGGCGACCGGCGACGTCGAGGACAACGGCCAGCACCTCTTTATGGGGTGCTACTCGAGCTTTCTGACATTCGCGAGAAGGACCGGCGGCGCCGACACGATCGAGTTCGCGCCGCGGCTCGAGGTGGTGTCGATCCATCCGGGCGGCGCGGTCTCGAAGCTCGAGCCCGCCTCGCTCCCTCCTCCGCTCGACCTCATGGCGGGGCTCGCGAGGCTGCGAGGTTTCCCGGTAGGCGATCTCGCCGCGGCGGGTTCGCTGGTCCGCGACGTTCGCCTGGGCGCGCCGCGCGCACTGGGCCGGACGGTCGCCGAGTGGCTCGATCTCCTCGGCGCGTCGTCCGCGGGGCGAGCCGTTCTCTGGGATCCCCTGACCCTCGCCGCCCTCAACCTCGATCCCGGAGCGGCGCCTGCGACGCTGTTCGCGGAGGTGGTGAAACGATCGTTGCTCGGCGGTCCCGGGGCCGCCCGCCTCGGCTTCGCGGCGCGCGGCCTCGATGCGGCGATCGCGGGGCCTGCGGCGGCGTACCTTGGCGAGCGTGGCGGGGAGATCCTTTTCGGGAAAGTCGTCGAGCGAATCGAGATGGCCGGCGGCCGGTTCGCGTCCGCCGTCTGCCGGGACGGAAGCCGCCACGAGGCTGGCGCCGCGGTACTCGCCGTGCCGCCGCGCGCCGCCGCGGCACTTCTTCCTCCAGGCGCTTCCGGCTTCGGTCCGGAGCGGGCGGAAGCGCTCGGAGCGTCGCCGATCGTCGAAGTCCACCTCTGGTTCGACCGCGCTGTCGCCGACCGCCCGATGGTGGGCCTGGTCGGCTCCCCCGTGCAGTGGGTGTTTCGCCGGGAGACAGCCGGTGGGTCCGCGGCAGGGTACGCGGCGCTGCTCAGGAGCGCCGCGGACGACTGGATCGAGGCGGACGGCGCCCAGATCGTGCGCTCGTCTCTCGAGGAACTGCGCCGCTTCGTTCCGGCGAGCCGAGGGGCGGCGTTCTTGCGGGCGCGCGTCATCAAGGAGCGCGAGGCGACCGCGCGCTTTACTCCCGCGAACCTCTCCCTGAGGCCGCCCGCCGAGACCGCGCTGCCGAACCTCGTCCTCGCCGGCGACTGGACCGATACCGGCCTTCCGGCCACGCTCGAAGGGGCCGCGGCCTCCGGCGAGCGCGCCGCCGCGATCCTCGCGGGAAATAGGGCCAGCCCCCTTTCCCTGCTAGAATCGCGCCGCTTCCCGATGACGAGCGAGGCTGCCCCGTGACCGACGCAACGACTTACCTCCTGGCCGGGACCGCCGTCGCGACGGCCGTGTTCCACACGCTCATTCCGGACCACTGGCTCCCCTTCGTCCTCATCGGCCGGGCGAGGGGCTGGCGCGCGAGGACGACCGCCTCGGTCTCGGGGGTCTCGGCGCTGATTCACACCGGCCTTTCGGTCCTCCTTGGCCTGGTCGCGATCCGGCTCGGACACGGGGCGACAGCGGCGCTCGGGCAGACGCTCGAGCGGGCGAGCGGGTTTCTCCTGGTGGCGTTCGGGCTGATCTACGCGGCCTGGTCCTGGAAGAAGGGGGGGCACTTCCACCCTGGCGGGGCGATGTTGCACCGCGAGGAGGACGGGCCGGACTGCGACGGGCACGAGGGGGACTCGGACCCCGGCCACCTCCACTACCACGCCGACCGGCAGATCCTCGAGGGGGCCGCGGGGCGAGGGGCGTTTTACCTCGCGACGATCGTCGGCGTGAACCCGTGCGTGCTCGTCCTCCCGATCATGCTGGCGGCGGCCCAGCACGGAGTGGGCGCGGTCGCTCTCGTCTCGCTCGCTTACAGCGCCACCACGATCGCGCTCATGATGGGCCTGTCGGTCGCCGGTGTCGCGGGGATCCGGCGGTTCGATCCGCCGGGGGCGGCCCGCTACATGGAAGCCGCGAGCGGCCTCCTGATCGCGGCGGTCGGCGTGGTGTTCTGGTTCCTCGATCGGTGATCAGCGGTGGAGCACCGCCACCACGGTCTGGTCGTCCACCGGGGGGTCGGCGGCGGAGAACGACCGCACCGCGGCGAACACCTCCTCGACCAGATCGCGTGCCGAGGACCAGCGGCGGGCGGCGAGGATCTCCCTCAAGCGCCCGGTGCCGAACGCTTCGCCCGCGGGGTTCTCCGCCTCGGTGATCCCGTCGGTGTAGAGCAGTACCGTCGCTCCCGGGGTCATGTCCACGTAACCGCGCTCGTACAGCGCCTCGGGGTTGGGGCCGAGTACCGTCCCTCCGCGTGAAAGCTCGCGGATGCCGTCGCCGGACAGCAGGAGGGGCGGCGTTTGCCCAGCGTTGCAGTACACGAGCGTGCCGTTCAACTCCAGCTCACCGTAGAACAGCGAGATGAACTTCGACGCCAGCGCCGAGTGGCTGACGACCCGGTTGAGCTTCTCGATCGTGGCCGTGATCCGCAGCTGCTCTTGAACCCCCATCCTCAGGCCGATGATGGCGTCGCGCGCCTGAAGCGCGGCGGGGATCCCGTGCCCCGACGCGTCGGCGATCGCGACCCCGAGGCGGCGGGGGGAGACATGAATGAAATCGTAGAGGTCGCCCCCCACCTCCTCGGCGGGGACCGACGCGCCGGCGAGGTCGAACGGGCCGAAGATCGGCGGGTTCTCCGGCAGCAGCGAGAGCTGGATCTCCCGCGCCTCCGCCACCCGGTCCTCGAGGTGCTCCTGGCGCACCTTGAGGTTCACGACGTGCCGGATCGTGTTCAGCGTGTAGACGACCTGGTCGGCGTCGGCGGGGTGCTTGAGGCTGAACGCGATGATCTGCCGTCCCTTCTCGCCGACGCGGATCGCGGCGAAGACCTTGACACCGATCGCCTGCTCGATCTCCGGGTCCATGCCCGGGTCGGTGATGTCCTTGAGAGCGAATCCGCGCTCCAGGATCTCCCGGACCGGCGGGTACGACGCGGGGATCCTGAAGCCGAGCGGCGCCTTGCCGGCGGGACACTCCGTCTCGAGGACGTAGTCGTTGCCGTGCCGGACGTAGATCCTTCCCCCCACGATCCCGAGGTCGTCGTGGAAGTCGGTGACGAGCCGGCCGAGGATCGCCGACAACGTCGCGAGGAGGTCCTCGGAGCGCTCGAGCGTGGCGAGCGTCTTCTCGAGCTTGCGGAACAGGTTCTTGTAATACACGGGGCTCTCCATCCCTGGGCGCGGGGAACGGCGTACGGTAGCAGAACGCGGGAAAACGGGGCAACGGGAGCCGGGGGTTCTGTCGCACCGGTCGGGATGTTAGATTGGCGCCGGGCCGGAAGCGACCGGCGCATCGACCCGCTTCAGGCGGAGATCCGGGCCGCCGAAGTGGCGATCCATCAGCGCGCCGCGCGCCGGGAAGGGAAACCCCAGGAGGATTGAGGGCTTCCACGGCACGGCGGAAACGGGAGAGGTCCGGCGATCGAGGAGATCCGTGGCACGGTGAACCGCAAGCGTGCCATGCTGGCGCGGGGGTTGCCGCGCCACGTCAGCCTGGCAGCGCGCGAAGGGCGCGCGAATGTCGCGTGGGTGGCGTTAAAGCCCGAAATTATGGAGTTTTTCGAGCCGTCATGATTGGCATCGACCTTGCTCTTCTTCAGGGGCGTAGACATGACCTCCTCCTGGTCAGTGTCGCACCCCTTCCGGACCTGATGGTCATGCCCCCCCGAGGGTCCGGAAGGGGTCGGCTTTTGGGTTTGGACGCTTGAAACTCCCCGAAGGCCTGAACACTCCGCTGCTCGACGCCGCCGTGGCGCTCCTGGGAGACGCCGGGCGAACCGGCGAAGTTCGGGTGCTCGGCGAGAGCATGCGGCCGACGCTCCCTCCTGGCTCCATGCTCCACGTGGAGTTCGCGCCGGGGGAACTCCGTCGCGGCGACTTGCTGCTGTTCCGGCAGGCGGACTACCTGGCGGTGCACCGATTTCTCGGCAACGCGAGATATCCCGACGGGCGTCCGTGCCTCAGAACGCGCGGCGACAACGTGATCGCGCTCGATCCGCCCGTCGACCGTTCCCGCGTCGTGGGGCGCGCGCTCGCGGTGCGGCGGGACGGCGTCTGGCGCGACCTGACGAGCCGGCGCGCCCATGCGTATGCCGCGCTTCTCGCGTTCCACGATCTCGCCTTCGCGGCGGCCGGGGTGGTGGCCGACCGGACCTCGGACCGCGTCTTCCGGAAGCTCCGCGTTTCGCTGTCGTTCCGGCGCGTCGCAGCGTCGCTCGACGGTGCGCTCCTTCGAGCCGCCGACAGGCTGTTGTTCCGGGTTCTTCACGCTCCCGCGGCCGCGCCCGGCCGGGTCGAGGAGCAGCCGTAGCCATTCTTCGGACGGCCTCCTATACTGACCGGCGCTTCCGGGAGGGATCGCGCGACACGGCGCGCGGCTGCCGTCCCGCGGGAAAGGCCAGATGATCAACGCGATCCTGACCAAGATCGTCGGCTCGAAGAACGACCGCACCCTCAAGCGGATGCGGGCCAATGTCGAGCGGATCAACGCCCTGGAGCCCGGGATCCGCGCCCTGTCGGACGAGGGGCTCCGGGCGAAGAAGGACGAGTTCCGGGAGCGCTTCGGTCGGGGCGAGACCCTGGACGAACTCCTTCCCGAGGCGTTCGCCGTCGTGCGAGAGGCCGGTCGCCGCGTCCTGGAGATGCGGCACTTCGACGTCCAGCTCGTCGGCGGGATGGTGCTCCACGAGGGGAAGATCGCCGAGATGAAGACCGGCGAGGGGAAGACGCTCGTCGCCACGCTCCCCGTTTACCTGAACGCCCTCGCGAGCAAGGGGGTCCACGTCGTCACGGTGAACGACTACCTGGCCCGGCGCGACTCGGAGTGGATGGGCCGGCTCTACCGGTTTCTCGGGATGACCGTTGGCTGCATCCAGCACGATCTGTCCGACCCGGAGCGGCAGGAGGCCTACGGCGCCGACATCACCTACGGGACCAACAACGAGTTCGGGTTCGACTACCTCCGCGACAACATGAAGTTCTCGCTGGACGTCCATGGTCCAGCGGGGGCACGACTTCGCCATCGTGGACGAGGTGGACTCGATCCTGATCGACGAGGCGCGGACCCCGCTGATCATCAGCGGGCCGGCCGAGGAGTCCACCGATCTCTACTTCCGGATCGACCGGATCGTACCGAAGCTCCAGAAGGGGGCGTCATCCAGGGCGGGAAGGAGTACGAGGCGGAGCAGACCGGCGACTACATCGTGGACGAGAAGGCCCGCACGGTCACGCTCACCGACGGGGGCGTGGAGCACTGCCAGCAGCTGCTCGGCATCGACAACCTGTACGACCCCGCGCACATGGAGGTCCTCCACCACGTCAACCAGGCCTTGAAGGCCCACGTCCTGTTCCGGCGGGACGTGGACTACATGATCAAGGACGGCGAGGTGGTCATCGTCGACGAGTTCACCGGGCGGCTGATGCCCGGGCGGCGCTGGAGCGACGGCCTGCACCAGGCGGTGGAGGCGAAGGAAGGGGTGAAGATCGAGCGGGAGAACCAGACGCTCGCCACCATCACCTTCCAGAACTACTTCCGCATGTACGGGAAGCTCGCGGGCATGACCGGCACCGCCGACACCGAGGCGGTGGAGTTCGACAAGATCTACAAGCTCGAGGTGGTCGTCATTCCGCCGAACCGGCCGCTCATCCGGCTCGAGAACCCGGATGTCGTCTACCGGACCCAGGACGAGAAGTGGAACGCCGTCGTCGAGGAGATCGCCGAGTGCCAGAAGCGCGGCCAGCCGGTGCTGGTCGGCACCGTCTCGATCGAGAAGTCCGAGAAGATCTCGACGATGCTCCGCCGCAAGGGGATCAAGCACGTCGTCCTCAACGCGAAGTACCACGAGATGGAGGCGGAGATCGTCGCCCAGGCCGGGCGGCTCGACGCGGTCACGATCGCGACCAACATGGCGGGCCGCGGGACCGACATCCTGCTCGGCGGCAACTCCGAGTACCTCGCGAGGCAGGAGCTGATCCTCAAGGGGCTGAAGCCGGGGGAGACGCCGAAGGAGGAGTGGGACGCGGCGTACGCCGAGGCTCTCGAGCGCTCGCGGGTCGCCTGCCGGGTCGAGCACGAGCAGGTCGTGGCGCTCGGCGGCCTCCACATCATCGGGACCGAGCGGCACGAGTCGAGGCGGATCGACAACCAGTTGCGCGGACGCGCCGGCCGGCAGGGGGACCCGGGGTCCTCGCGCTTCTACCTCGCGCTCGACGACGACCTGATGCGGATCTTCGCCAACGAGTTCGTCCAGCGGGTGATGAACCGGGTCTGGACGGAGGACGGCGTTCCGATCGAATCGGGGATGGTCAGCCGCGCCATCGAGAAGGCGCAGAAGCGGGTCGAGGAGCGCAACTTCGAGATCCGCAAGCACCTTCTCGAGTACGACGACGTCAACAACATGCAGCGGAACGAGATCTACGCCCTGCGCCGCGACCTGCTCGCCGGGAAGGAACAGACCGAGTACGTCTTGGGCAAGGGGCGGGAGATCCTGCAGGTGCTCGTGGACGACTACCTCGCCGTTCACAAGAGCCCGATGGAGTGGGAGGTCGAGCCGTTCCGGCAACAGGTCCTCCACTACTTCGGCACGGAGCCCGAGCGGGAGGGGATCGATCTCCGGCAACTCGAGCTCGACGCGGTCGGCGACGCGGTGTGGGAAAAGCTCGAAGCTCGCTATGCCGCCAAGGAAGCCAAGGTCGGCAAGGAGCTGATGCGCCAGTACGAGCGGCACATCCTGCTCCAGATCATCGACGGATCCTGGAAGGACCACCTGCTAGGAATGGACCACCTGAAGGACGGGATCGGCCTGAGGGCTTACGGTCAGCGCGACCCGCTCGTCGAATTCAAGCGGGAGTCGTTCGACATGTTCTCGACGATGAAGGAGCGGATCGAGAACGACGCGGTGCGCTTCCTGTTCCTCCTCGATCCGATGACCGACGAGGACCGGCGGCGCGAGGAGGAGCGCCGGCGGCGCGAGCAGGAAGCGGTGTTCTCCGCCGCGTCGCGCTCGGCGGCCGGGCGTGACCGCGCGCGGCGGCATCGAGACGGTGGCCCGCAAGACCGCCAAGGTCGGCCGGAACGATCCTTGCCCGTGCGGCTCGGGGAAGAAGTACAAGAAGTGCCACGGGGCGAACGAGGCGTGACGGGTTGGGGGCGCATAGCGAACACGCCAAGTCGGACGAGATTTCCAAAACCTGAGGCATCCGAATTGGACTCCATCTTATGCGAACGACGCTGGACATCCCTCAAAGCCTGCTCGAGGAAGCCCGGAAACTCCTCGGGTTCACGTCGAAGACTGACACGGTCGTGTTCTCGCTGCGCGAACTGATCCGGCGCGGGCGCATCATGGAGATCAAGGACCTGCTCGGGACGGTCCAACTGGACGTCGACGTGGCGGCGTCCCGGCGACGCCGGCTTCGCCGATCTGCTCATCGGAGCGATCGCGCTGTCTCGCCCCGCCACAACGACGCCGCGGCGTCTTGGAAATTGCCGCTTCGAGGAGTAGATTTTCCATTCCGCCGCCCGTGCGGCCCTCAAGGGGGTGGACCTTGCCGATGCCGTCCTCCGAGAAGAGCTTCCTCGAGAAGATCGTCGAGACGATCCCAGGGGTGAAGGGATATCGCGACCGCGAGGCGCGCCGGGAGACCGACCGGAGGCTGCGTGAGTACCTCGCGCGCCGTCTCGACGAGGGGAGGGGAGGGCTCGACGCGCTCCGGCGGGCGTGCGTGGCCGCGGGGGACCTCTCGCCCCTCGACGCCGTCGGGCGGCTCGACAGGACGATCCAGAAGATCGCGGCCGCTCTGCGCTACGCCGAAGCGGGGTACAGCGGCTTCTTCGACCAGGTGAAGATCGGCGAGGCGGAGCTGGACCGGCTCTACGCCTACGACGAGGCGCTCCTCGTCGAGGTGCAGGGGCTCGCGGAGGCGGTTCGCGAGGCGGCCGCGGGGCAGGCGCAGCTCGAGGCGCTCGAGCGGCGCGCCGCGCAGCTGGACGAGCAGGTTTCGCGTCGCCGCGATCTCTTCAATTCGCCCACGCTCTGAAGACGCGGGAGGAACCCGGCATGGCGATCCAGGTCATCGAATGGAAGGACGACACCGGACGGGAGATGGTGCACCGATTCGAGCCGGGCGGCGAGCTGAAGCTCGGCGCGCAGCTCGTCGTGCTCGAGAACCAGTGGGCGGTGTTCTTCCGCGACGGCCGGGCGCTCGACACGTTCACGACAGGGCGCCACACGCTCACCACCGGCAACGTGCCGCTCCTCGGCCGGCTGATCGGGGCGCCGTTCGGCGGGACGTCGCCGTTTCGCGCCGACGTGTACTTCGTGAGCCGAAAGGTGTTCACCGACTTGAAGTGGGGCACGAAGGACCCGGTGGCGTTCCGGGACGCGGAGCTCGCGATGGTGCGTCTTCGGGCGCACGGTGTCTTCGCGGCCCGGGTGGTGGCCGCGCAGATGTTCGTGAACCAGGTCGTCGGGAGCATGGGGACGTACGCCACCGACGAGATCGAAGGGTATCTGAGGGACCTGATCGTCGCGCGGCTCAACGACGTGCTGGGCGAGACGGTGAAGACGCTGTTCGACCTCCCGAAGCGTTACGACGAGCTGGCCGAGGCGCTCAAGGGGCGCGTCGCCGGAGACTTCGCCAAGTACGGGCTCGAGCTGACGGATTTCTTCATCAACGCGATCACGCCGCCGGAGGACGTCCAGAAGGTGATCGACGACCGGTCGGGGATGGCGGCGGCGGGAGACCCGAACGCCTACCTGCGGTTCAAGGCCGCGCGCGCGATGGGGGACGCGGCCGCGTCGCAGGCGGGCGGGGCCGCGGCCGGAACCGCCGCGGCGGGGATGGGGCTCGGGGTGGGCGCGGGGCTGGGGATGATGATCCCGGGGATGCTGCAGTCATCGGCGAAGGCGGAGGCGCCGAACGTGCCGGCGGCGCCGGCGGCGGCCACTTCCCCCTGCGCCGCTTGCGGCGCGGCTTTGCCGGCTGGCGCGAAGTTCTGTCCGGGCTGCGGCGCGAAACTCGCCGCGGGGTTCTGCACGGCGTGTGGCGTCGCGTTGCCCGCCGTCGCAAAATTCTGTCCGGGCTGCGGCGCCAAGCAGTAACGGGAGACATGCTGCTAGAATGCGTTCCCGCTCTTTCGGGGCGGGTACCGGAGGCTAGCGATGTCCGAAGTCTTCCCCGACGCGGCACTGACCTTCGATGACGTTTTGCTGGTGCCCGCGCATTCGCACGTGCTGCCGAGCGCGGTGGACACGCGGACCCGGCTGACCCGCGGGATCTTGCTGAACGTCCCGCTGGTGTCGGCGGCGATGGACACCGTGACGGAGTCCCGCCTCGCCATCGCCTTGGCGCAGGATGGCGGAATCGGAATCGTCCACAAGAACCTGTCGATCGAGGTCCAGGCGCACGAGGTCGACAAGGTCAAGCGATCCGAGTCCGGGATGATCGTGGATCCGATCACGATGACGCCGGACCGGAAGATCCACGAAGCGCTCGACGTGATGAGCCGGTATCGGATTTCGGGGGTGCCGATCACCGACGAGAACGGGCGCCTCGTCGGCATTCTGACCAATCGCGACCTCCGGTTCTGCATCCGGACCGACCAGCCGATCCGGGAGCTGATGACCGCGGAAGGGCTGATCACCATCCCGGTGGGAACCACCCTCGATCAGGCGAAGGAACTGCTTCACAAGCACCGGATCGAGAAGCTGCCCGTGGTGGACTCGGAGTACCGGGTGGTCGGGCTGATCACGGTCAAGGACATCCAGAAACAGATCCGGTACCCGCATGCGTGCAAGGACGATCTCGGCCGGCTCAGGGTCGGCGCGGCGGTCGGCATCGGCGCGGACACGCTGGAGAGGGCGGCCGCGCTGCTCGAGGCCCGCGTCGATGTCCTCGTCGTGGATACGGCCCACGGGCACAGCGAAGGGGTGCTGCGGGTGGTCGCTCAGGTGCGGGAGAAGTTCCCGGAAATTCAACTCGTCGCCGGCAACGTCGCGACGCGGGAGGGGGCGAAGGCGCTGCTCGAGAGGGGTGTGGACGCGGTCAAGGTGGGCGTCGGCCCCGGGAGCATCTGCACGACCCGAATCGTCACCGGGGCTGGGGTCCCGCAGTTGACCGCGATCATGGCGGCGGCGCGGGCGTGCGAGGAAAGCGACGTGCCGGTGATCGCCGACGGCGGGATCAAGTTCTCGGGCGACGTCACGAAGGCGCTCGCCGCGGGCGCCTCGTCGGTGATGGTGGGCTCCTTGTTCGCGGGGACGGAAGAGTCCCCCGGCGAGACGGTCCTCTACCAGGGGCGGACCTTCAAGGAGTACCGGGGGATGGGCTCTCTCGGCGCGATGAAGCTCGGCTCGAAGGATCGCTATTTCCAGGACGAGTTCGACGAGCGGAAACTGGTGCCGGAGGGGATCGAGGGACGGGTTCCGTACAAGGGCTCCCTGTCGGCGATGGTCACGCAGATCGTCGGGGGGCTGCGCGCGGGGATGGGTTACGTCGGGTGCCCGACCATCGATACCCTTCGCCGCGAGGCCAAGTTCGTGCGGATCACAAGCTCGGGACTGCGAGAGTCCCACGTGCACGACGTGATCATCACGAAGGAGGCGCCGAACTACCGGCTGGACTGAGAGGGAAGAGGACCGAGTTCTCTAGGCGTCCCCCTGCGGACGCGCGACGGGCCTTGGCGCGGTCTGGATCTCGATCCGGCGGGATCCTTCGCCCACGTCGTGGAAGCGGACGGTGATCGCCTCGCGCCGGAGATACGGCGGCAGCTTTTCCCCCCACTCCACCAGGATGACACCGCCGCTCGAGAGAATCTCCTCGAGACCGAGCGTGCCGACGTCTTCCGGATTGTCGAGCCGGTAGAGATCGACGTGAAACATCGGCTGCCGGCCGCCGGTGTACTCCTGGACCAGCGTGAACGAGGGAGAGGAGACGTCCTCCGGCTTGATGCCGAGGCCGGCCGCGACGCCGCGGGCAAACACCGTCTTCCCGAGACCGAGGTCCCCTTCGAGGAGGATCAGCTCGCCGCCGCGGAGCCCGCGAGCCATCACGCGCCCCATCTCGTAGGTCTCCTCCTCGCTCAACGAGAAGGCCGATTTCCCGCCGGACGGCCCGGAAGGGGGCGCCGCGCCCCGCTGGGGTTCGGCGGCCTGCTTGGATTTTCTCGCCATCACCATGTCCTGGGCGCTCCCGGGCCGCCCAGCCCCGCAAACGCGTCGGGCAGCCGATCCAATAGATCGGCCGCGATCATCCCTTCTTGACCTTTCTCTCGCGCGGCGCGGTCCCCGGCGTCCCCGTGCACGAAAACGGCGATCCGACAGGCTTCCCGCGGCTCGAGGCCGCGCGCCAGGAGGGCGCCCACGATTCCGGTGAGGACGTCGCCCGATCCCGCCGTTGCCATCCCCGGGTTCCCGCTGGCATTGATGGCGGCTTGTCCCGACGGCGCCGCGACCACGGTCCGGTGCCCCTTCAGGACGACGATCGCCCCCGAGCTTGCCGCGAGGCGCCGGGCCGCGCCGAGCCGGTCGGCCTGGATCGAGGTCACGCTCGTGCCCAGCAGGCGTGCGGCCTCGCCGGGATGAGGCGTCAGGACGAGCGGCGCCCCCCCCCCGCTCGCGAAGCCCGTCGAGTCCCGTCGTGGCGAGAGCGTTGAGCCCGTCCGCGTCAACGACGGCGGGGCATGCCCGGCGCGCCAGAACGGCGTTCACCATCTCGCAAGTCGAGGGATCGGTTCCGATGCCCGGACCGAGGGCGAGCGCGTCCCTCGACGCGAGCAGATCGAGGATCCGTGCCGCCGCGTTCGACGAGATTCCCCCCGAAGGCGTCTCGTCGAGAGGTTCCGTCATCGCCTCGGCCTGAAGCGACGCGACCACGGGAAGCACCGAGGCCGGCGTCGCGACCGTGACGAGCCCCACTCCGGACCGCAGTGCGCCACGGGCGACGAGCGCCGCCGCGCCTCCCCGACCACAAGCCCCCGCCACCGCGAGGAGGTGGCCGTAGGTTCCCTTGTGAGCGTGCGCCGCCCGGGCGGGCATCGCGCCCGCGAGCGCCGCGGCGTCTGTCCACTCGAGCTCCGGCCGTTCCTCGGCGACCGCCGTGTCGGGGATGCCGATCGGAAGGACCGTCCAGATTCCGGCGTGGAGCGACGCCGGCTCGAGAACGAGCGGGAGCTTCGGGCGACACAGCGTGTAGGTGCGCTCCGCCTTGATCGCGGGCCCGTCCACGCGGCTCGAATCGGCATCCAGTCCCGAAGGAAGATCCACGGAGACGACCGTCGCGAGAGACCGGTTCAGTTCCTCGATGATCGCCGCAACCCAGCCGTGGGCGCCGCCACGGACCCCCGTGCCGAGGAGTGCGTCGAGGACGATCGGGCCGCGCGGCGCGAGCGCCCCCTTCTGCCGGTCCCATTCCGCCGCGGCCGGCGCCTCCTGAACCGTCAGGCCCGATGCGCGCGCCGCGCGAAGGTTCGTCGCGGCATCTCTCGCGAGATCGTCCCCGTTCGCGAGCAACAGGACTCTCGGCACGAGACCGGCACGGGCGAGGTGGCGCGCGGCCACGAGCCCGTCACCGCCGTTGTTCCCCTTGCCGCAGAGAACGAGCACGCCGCGTGTCCGCGCATCCGGAAAGTCGGCGAGTAAACTTTCCGCGACCGCTCGTCCGGCGGACTCCATCAGCAACATGCTCGGGATGCCGAGGGTGTCGATCGCCCTCCGATCGACCCGTCGCATCTGCTCGCCCGAGAGAATCTCCATGGGCAACTCCCGCCGGAAGATATCTCTCGCGGACGAGGGCGGTCAAGCCGATCGCCGTAGCACCAGGCGACCCGGAGGCCGAGCCAGCGGAGTTCGAGAAGAGCGGGAGCCGTTGCGGAAAAGGAAGGGAGTGACGGGAGGGAGTAACGGCGACTCGAAGGAACAGACAGGAGGAACAGACAGGAGGAAGACGGAGGAGTGGTGGAAAGGAACAAGAGATCAGAGATCAAGGAGCGAGAAAAAAGTGTACTCTTGTGCCTGACGTGTGGTATGCATGTTCGACAGCGGAGAGCGGTCGAGATGTCACTTGGGTGATTATATTGTAAAACAGCTCCCGGAGAGAGGGGCTGCGGCCCGGCATCCGATGGTGCCGATCTGGCGCGCAGCACGTGCGATCGGAATCCTCGCGATCACGTCCGCCTGCGCTCCGGCAATGCGGATTGCGAAGCCGGCCGTCGTGACCGAGTTCCATGTCCGTCATGCTGGCCTCTCTCCCGGCGACCCAGCACGCGTCGACCGCAACTGTCCGGCCGGAATGCCCGGGCACCGGGACGGGCACCGGGAGGATCATGAGCTTGGGTGGTGGTACGTGGGTGGGGACAGGCGGGTTGATGGAACGTTTCATTACCGGATCATTACCGGACGTCGTGCCGAACAAGCAGTTTAAACGTCTTATCCGTTGAAGGGAGGCGGTGCTGCGAATAAGGACGACTCGGGAGACTGACCACAGACACGTGCAGAGCACGGAACCAACGAGGGAGGGCTTTGAAATGAAGGCACAGACACGTCGCAGCATGTTTCTGATGAGCGTCTTCCTGCTGGTGCTCGCAATGGCTGTCGTCGCCAGCGTTCAGGCGCAGCAGGGAAAGGTCTCGTCCAGCTACGGCCCGACGAACCAGACCGTGACCTTCGAGCAGATCAAGGCCGCGCGTCTGGCCGTCAAGGGAGAGCTGGCAAAAGCCCACGGGGAGCTGCTCAGAGCGAGGTACAACCTCGACGTCAAGACCGATCCGGAAGTGAGGATGTCGGGCGGCAAGTTGGTCCCCGTGGGGCCGACGGCAAGGCTCTCGGGTGTCACCTGGGAGCAACTCGACCGATTGACGCCGGGGCAGATCAAGGAGAAGGGGCTCTTTCCCTACAAGCCTCTACCCTTCCCCGACCACGCCGAAGGGGGCATGCTCTTCCCCGAGATGACGCTGAAAGCCCTGCCGAGGCTGACCCGCTTCGACCTGGACTTCGACCTGCCCGAACAGTTCCTGCCTGACCCGGTGCCGGCCATCTACCTCACCACTCGGCCCGACTTGGGCGATGTGGCCAAGGGCCGGCTCATCACGATCAACAATTTCTACGAGATCTTCAATGGCATCCTGAACCCGAAGCAACTCGAAGGGCTCCGTCTCCTGCTCACCCAGTTCCCCCAGCAGCAGTTCAACGCCACCGAGGACCGGCGGACCGACCGGCCAGACGGCATGCTCGGCGTGACCTGCTTCGACTGCCACGTGAACGGGCACACCAACGACGCCACCCACCTGGTGGGTGACATCCGACCCCAGGAGTTTCGCCACCGCATCAACACGCCGTCCCTGCGCGGCATGAACATCCAGCGGCTCTTCGGCTCGCAGCGGGCGCTCAAGACCGTCGAGGACTTCGTGGAGTTCGAGCAACGGGCCGCGTATTTCGACGGCGATATCTGCATGGCCGCCAAGAAAGGTGTCAACGTTCTGGAGCGGGGAACGCAGGTCCACTTCATGGCGGAGTTCCTGGCGCTCCTGGACTTCCCGCCCGCCCCGAAGCTGGACATCTACGGCGAGCTCGATCCGGCCAAAGCGACACCCGCCGAGCGCAGGGGCGAAACGCTCTTCAACGGCAAGGCGAAGTGCGCCAAGTGCCATCCAGGCCCCTACTACACCGACAACAGCATGAACAACCTCATGGCCGAGCGCTTCTACAAGCAGGAGCTGGTAAACGGCATGATGATGGCCCATGACGGCCCGATCAAGACCTTCCCGCTCCGGGGCATCAAGGACTCCCCGCCCTACCTGCACGACGGTCGCTGCCTCACCCTGGAGGACACGGTGGAGTATTTCAACCTTGTCCAGCAGCTCCACCTGAACGCCGAGGAGAAGAAGGACCTGGTTGCCTTCCTGCGATGCCTGTAGTCTCTGCTTCAGGCGTCTGCGGGAGGGGCGTGGTCGTCCGGCGGAGGCGAGGTTGACGAACGCCCCTCGTCGAGGCTCGAAGCTTGCCACGTAGAAGGGATAGGTTCTGGCCGAACCTGAAACGCCCGAACCATCGTCCGATGCCGAGGTCCTCCCGTTGACGGCGGGCGCCCTCGTGTTCATCCGCCATGACGGCCGAGGCGCCGAACTTGCCGGGGAAGACGCCATGAGGCTGTTTTCGATGATCGGGCTGTGCTTGTTGCTGCTCGCCGGCATGGCAGGCGGAGCCGCGGAAACCCCGGCAGGTTGGAAGACCTACCGCAATGAGAGATTCGGCTACGAGCTGTCGTACCCCGCCGACCTGGAATACCGGACGTACGTCGACGGGGCGAGCGGAGAGCTGAAACGCGCCGGCACGGGGCACAGGCTGATCGATTTCGAGGTGTGGCCCCCGGGCGAGTGTCCGCGGCAACCGGCCGGTGTGGTGGCGAGGGAGATCGGGATCGAACGCGCCCGGACCGTGACGCAGGCCGACGGCCCGGAAGGATCCTCGTCCTGCGGGGATCCGGTGACGGTCCGCGAATCCACGTCCCTTCACGGAGCGAAGGTCTACGAACTGGAGCTGACCTGCACGCGCGTGACGTATCCGGGATCACGGGACGACTCGGACGACACCGAACCCGGACCCGCCGCGGCCGACGCGGGCCCCGTCATGACGCCGGAAGGCAGGAAGGGCCCGACGTATTTCGTCGATATCTCTCCGTCGTGGATGAAGCGGATCCTGACGGCCGATCCTGCCGGGGTCGATCCGCGGATGCAGCCGATGAAGGAGGAGATCGACCCGGCGCTCGTCCGCAAGATCCTGGGGACGCTGAAGACGTTCCCGACCAGGAAGCCCGCGGGGCTCTGCATCGAGGAGCTGCAGGACCGGGGCCTGTCGACCGGGAGCCCGGTCCGTTGAAGGGATGATCGAAAGGAGTCTGTGAGGATCCGGAGCAGATGCGGCCATCGTCTTCCACCGCCCCTTGCGGTGGCACGCGGCTCGGGCGGGATCACGGGGCGTACGAGGATCTGCAGCCAGGCAAAGGAGGAACTTCATGAAGAGAGCCATCGCGGTGGGGATCGGTCTGATCGTGCTGGTGTCATTCAGCGCCCGTGCACTGGGCACCACGGAGGGCGGGGCCGTCACGGGCGACGCTGCGCAGCAGAAGTTGATGGATGGGAACAAGCGATACGTCGAGGCCGGACCCTTGCACCCGGACCAGACCGCCGAGCGCCGCGCGGAAGTCGCCAGGGGGCAGCATCCCTTCGCGGTCATCGTGAGTTGTGCCGACTCCAGGGTGCCTCCGGAGGTCCTCTTCGATCAGGGGCTGGGTGACCTGTTCGTCATACGTCTGGCGGGCAACATCCTGGACGATGCGGCCCTGGGCAGTCATCGAATATGCCGTGGAACACCTGGGTGTGAAGTACATCATGGTCCTGGGCCACGAACGATGCGGCGCGGTGGAGGCCGCGGTGAAGGGTGGCAAGGCCCCCGGACACATCGGCAGCCTGATCAAGGCCATCCAGCCGGCCGTCGACCAGGCCAGGAGCCAACCCGGCGAGCTGCTGGACAACGCCGTCAGGGCCAATGTCACGATGGTCGTTCGGCAGGTGAAGTCCTCGGCCCCGATCCTGAAGGAACGGGTCGAGAAGGGCGACTTGACCGTCGTCGGTGCGCGTTATGATCTGGACGATGGAGTGGTGGCGATCCTCCGCGCATTGACGGACGGCCTGTGCTGTTCAGGCGGTGCCGCCGCACGATGCGCAGATGATCCTCTTCCGTGCACGAGTCACCCTCCGAGCGAAAGGAGCCCAGATGAGACGCTGGATCGCGGACGCTTCCCCTGTTCCTGGCCCTGGCGGTGATCCTCGCCCCGTCGGCCGTGCGGGCGACCAACGGCTACTTCGAGCACGGCTACGGCACCGACTACAAGGCCCTCGCGGGCGCCGGCGTGGCGCTGCCCCTGGGCTCGCTCGCGGCGGCGACCAACCCGGCGGCCATGGCGTTCGTCGGCGAGCGCTTCGACGTGGCGCTCGCGTTGTTCAACCCCAACCGTGACTACACCGTGACCGGCGCCCCATCGGGCTACCCCGGCACCTTCGGCCTCGCCCCCGGCAAGGTGGAGAGCGACAGCCGCTACTTCCCCGTGCCGTCGCTGGGCTACAACCACCCGCTGGACGAGGACCAGAGCGTGGGCGTGAGCCTCTACGGCAACGGCGGCATGAACACGAACTACCCGGAGCCCACCTTCGGCTTCGAGCCCACCGGCGTGGACCTCATGCAGCTCTTCGTCGCCGTGACCTACGCGCGGAAGCTGGACGAGAGGAACGCGCTCGGCCTCACGCCGGTCCTGGCGGTCCAGCGCTTCAAGGCGACCGGCCTCGCGGCCTTCGCGCCGTACTCGAGCGCGCCGAACGACCTCACGGACAACGGCTACGCCAGTTCCCTGGGTGGCGGCGTGCGCGTCGGGTACCTCGGGCGCTGGACGCCGCAGCTGGCCTTCGGCGCGTCCTACCAGAGCCGCACGTGGATGGGCCCGTTCGACAAGTACCAGGGCCTGTGCGCCGAGCAGGGCGACTTCGACATCCCGTCGAACTGGGTGGCCGGCGTGGTCGTGACCCCGAACCCGAAGGTGGACTTCGTCGTGGACGTGCAGCAGGTGCGCTACTCCGAGGTGAAGTCGATGGCGAATCCGATCCTGCCGAACCTCGCGCCGGCAACGCTCGGCAACGATGATGGCGCGGGCTTCGGCTGGCGGGACATGACCATCGTGAAGGGTGGCGTGCAGTTGCACGCCGCGAATGGCTGGACCTGGCGTGCCGGTTACTCGTACGGCCAGCAGCCGATCCCGGAGCAGGAGGTGCTGTTCAACATCCTCACGCCCGGGGTCATCCAGCAGCACGCTACCGTCGGCTTCAGCAAGACGCTCGCGGGCGGCCGCGACGTGCACTTCGCCCTGACGCGCGCGTTCTCGAACGAGGTCACGGGCGCGAACGTGCTCGAAGCGCCCGGTCAGCAGGAGATCGCGCTGCGCATGGACCAGTGGGAAGTAGAAGTGGGCTTCGGCTTCGGGCGCTGAGCTAGCCCGGCCTATTCATGAAGCGCCGCCTGCGAGTACGATCTGGAGCACGGCGACTGCGTTGCGCGACCGGGGTGCTCCTCGGCGTGCTCGTCGCGGTGCTGCTGGACAGGTTCGCGCTGCGGGTGCTCTGCAGGGCCAGGCCGGCTCCTTCGGGAACGACGGCATAGGGGAAGCGGGTCGCAGAAAAGAGCGAGGGTGCTGCCCAGCAAGGAGATGAGGCTGACGAAGCCCGGTCAACTTCAGAGCTTCGCGGCTTATCCACAGTGTTCGGCGGACGGCACGAGAAGCGTACGGTTGGGGGCATCCGATGAGATCCGGGCTGAGATCCTCGCTCCTGATATGTGCAGGGGTCATCACCTACGCGCTGGCGCTGTTTCACGCGGGCTTCTGGGTCGTGTTCGGATGGGACGCCGATCTTGCGAAGCTGACCTTCGAGAACCGCGCTATCCTGCAAACGCTCAACGTGTGTCTGATCTACCTGCTGCTCGCCATAGCCACGGTCTCCGTGTTCGGCCGCAAGGAGCTTGCGGAGTCCCGGTTGGGAAGACTCGTGTCCGCGTCGGTGGCGGGTTTCTGGGTGATGAGGCTCGTCGCGCAGATCGTATTCTTCGGATTCAGGGAGCCGATCTCCTATGCGATGTCGGCGTTGTTCGTGGCGATGGCGGTTCCCTACGCTCTCGCCCTCGCGCCAGCACAACCGGACCAGCAGCAGCATCGGAATGGCGTTGCCAGCGAACGTGAACGGTAGCCGCTATTCGCCGAACCCGCGAATCGGCCCGGCGCGCAGGAGTCATCGACCAGACGGAAACGGTACGACGCGCGGGTCATCCGCAAACACGTCGGGCAGCATCGAATCGCAAGAGATGGACTCTCAGGGTCGGCGGTGATCGGCCAGCGGGGGGCAGGTCACCTGGAAGGAGGAGCGCATGATCGGAGCACTTATCGCCAGGCGGGCGCTGGCTGGCGCTTTCGACGCTCTGAACCGTCATGATCTGCCGAGGTTCATGTCAGCCTGGCGAGAGGATGGGACGTTCGTCTATCCAGGCGAAATACCTGAAAGCGGAACCTTCCAGGGCAGGAGCGCCGTCGAAGGTTGGTTCCGCCGTTTCTTCGAGCAGTTCCCGGGAATCCGATTCGACATTCAGGATGTCTGTGTCCGGAACATCTTCGACGTGTCCGGCACAAACGTAGTGGCTGTGCACTGGACCATCCAACTCACCAACCGAGAGGGGCGGATCGGCCAGAACAGCGGGGTGACGGTCGTGAGCCTCGCTGGCGGCAAGGTCTTCCTGGTGAAGGACTTCATCTTTGATCTCGGCGACAATTTCAGGCGCAATTGGGGCGCGTCGTAGGGGCGCGTCGACCTGACGAGGCGTCGGGCGGGATCCTGGATGGCCCTGGAAGCTCCACGGACGCGGAAGGAGGAGTCATGTACAGGAGCGATGCGCCCGGCCAGGAGTCGGTCGAGGCCGCGATCCGAGCGCGCGTCAAGATGTACGAAGTGGCGTACAACGCCGGCGACGCCGATGCCGTGGCCGCCATTTACGCCGTTGATGGCACCCACACCTACGCGCTCGGTTTCACCCATCACGGCCGGCTCGAGATCGCCAATGGCCTCAAGGGAGTTGTTTGCCGGGCCGTTCAAGGGCACGAAGATCACGATCGACCCGTTGCGCATCCGCGCGCTCTCGCCCGATGTCGCCGTGGAAGAGGCGTCCTTTTCCCTCACGGGTCTCAAGGGGCCCGGCGGCGCGGATCTCCCGCCGGTCATGGGCCTGTGTCTCGGCGTCTATCAGAAACAGGATCACCTCTGGTTCGCGGTGGCCCTGCAATGCATGGTGCCGCCCCCGACCTCTCCACCGAGGTAGCGTGGCAAGGGCTGGCAAGGAGGTGCAGCGGCCGGTCCGCTCCTCGTCCCGCCGCTGACCTCCGGCGCTGGCCGCGCAAGAAGGAGACTCCGTGGTCGAAGCAGCGGCGGTCCGGCACCGGGCGCAGTCCCGCGGGGAGGAGATCGCGAACAGCATCAGCCACGGCACGGGATTCCTCGCGGCGCTGATCGCCCTGCCGGTGCTCGTGCTCGGCGCGGTCCGGCACGGCGCGGCCGCCACCGTGGGCGCGGCGGTCTTTGCCGTGACCATGGCGCTCCTCTACCTGACCTCGACGCTCTACCACGCGCTGGCCCCGAACCGCGCCAAGCGCGTGTTCCACATCCTCGACCACGGCGCGATCTACCTGCTCATCGCGGGGACCTACACGCCGTTCACGCTGGGCGTGCTCCGGGGCCCGTGGGGGTGGACGCTCTTCGGGGTCATCTGGGCCCTCGCCGTGGCCGGGATCGTCCTCAAGTCGGTCGGGGGCGTGCGACATCCGCGGTTGTCGACCGGGTTGTACCTGGCGCATGGCGTGGTTGATCCTGGCCGCGGCGCGGCCGTTGTGGCACGCGATGCCGGGGTGGGGTCTCTTCTGGCTCGCGGCCGGCGGGGTCGCGTACACGGCGGGCGTGGGGTTCTATGCGGCCCGCCGGATGCGGTACGCCCACTTCGTCTGGCACCTGTTCGTGCTCGCGGGCACGGCGTGTCACTTCATCGCCGTGCTGCGCTACTCGACCTGACCCGGCAGGAGCGTCCCCCATGGACCGCAAAGCCCAGATCCGTGCCTACAAGGAATCCCCGCGGCAGATGGGGGTCTTCCGGGTGCGGAACACGACGAATGGCAAGTCGCTGATCGGTTCGAGCGTGGACGTCCCGGCGATGCTCAACCGGCAGCGCTTCCAGCTCGGGGCCGGCGGGCATCCCGACCGGGCGCTCCAGCAGGACTGGAAGGAGTTCGGCCCCGCGGCCTTCGAGTTCGAGACGCTGGACACGCTCGATCCGCCGCAGGAGCCGGGCTACGACCCGGCCGTGGACCTGCGGATGCTCGAGCAGATGTGGCTCGAGAAGCTCGGCCGGCCGGGCGAACGGGGCTACCGCTAGCATCGCGGGAAGCGGATGGGACTGCGGCAGGTGCAGATGGACCGACACGACAGACCAGGACGCTGACATGCCGACCGAGTACGTGATGCGGCCCATCGGCTTCGTGCGGAGCCCGTACCGTGACACGGGAGCAGATCCCGAAGGGCTGCGGCGCCCAGCACGAAGCGATCGGCATCCTCGAGATCCTGCCCGACTACGAGCGGGGCCTGACCGACATCGAGGGCTTCTCGCACCTGTTCGTGCTCTGGGTCTTCGACCAGGCGGAAGGCTGCGAGCTGATGCCCACTCCGCCGACGGACACCGTCCCGCACGGGATCTTCACGACGCGCGCACCCGCGGCGGCCGAATCCGCTGGGGCTCACGGTCGTGCAGCTCCTGCGGCGGGACGGGCCGCGGTTGCACGTCCAGGGGATCGACATGCTGGATGGGACGCCGATCCTCGACCTCAAGCCGTATCTCTCGGGCGTCGCGCCGGAAGCGCTGCGGCGCGGGTGGCTGGCGGAGTCCGAACGGCGAAAGGGCGGCTGAACGGTGCCGCGTGCGACGCGGTCCACGTCGGGTGCGCGGAACCAACCGGGTTGCAGCGCGAAGGGGGAGTGTGGTCATGAGTGACGAGGATGACGCCATCCTGGACCTGCTGGTCGCGCACGAGCAGGCGATCGGGCGGCTCTACGACTTGTATACCGTGGCATTCCCGGCGCACCGCCCCCTATGGGCACGCCTCGCTGCAGACGAGCGGGCGCACGCGGAGCGCCTCGCGACGCTCCGGGCGGGGACCCTGCGGGACGCTTGGCGGTCGCGGGGCAGGTGGTTGAGGCCCCAGCCGATCCGGTTGTCGATCGGGTTCGTGGAGCAGCACCAGGCGAAGGTCCAGGCCGGGGAAACCAGCGCGCGGGAGGCGCTCGCCATCGCGAGGGACCTCGAGAGCGCCCTGCTCGAGAAGCAGTTCGCGAGGCTCGACGATGAGCTGCCTGCCGAGGTCCTGTCGGTCCTCCGCTACCTCGCTGCCGAGACCGAGCAGCATCGCGCGCTCGTGATCGCTGCGCTCGAGGCGGAGACCGGTGCCGCCGGAGAGGGCTGAGCCGTCCGCCCGGGATCGCGTCGAGGTCCCGCCCTGCGCTGCGACCTTCCTGGCGCCGCAGGTCATTGCCCGGCTTGCGCCTCCCTCGCGGGGCACCCGCGCCGGGCCCGCTTCGACCGAATGAATTTCGGTGCGGCGCCCCCATTCCCGCATTGTCCACCGGTCGCCCGAGGCCTTAGAGTCCCCCGCACTTGAGTTCGAGCGGGGCGTGTCGGCTTCGCTCGCCTTGGCAGCACCCGTGGATGTGTCCGGACCCGCAGCGAAGAGCCCAACGAGGAGGTTGCCCCGTGGCGAAGAAGTTCAAGATCGCGTGGCTGCCGGGCGACGGCGTCGGCGTCGAGGTGATGGAAGCGGCGAAGATCGTGCTCGACAAGGTCGGGCTCGACGCCGAGTACATCCACGGCGACATCGGCTGGGAGTTCTGGTGCAAGGAGGGCGACGCCTTCCCGCCGCGCACGATCGAGCTGCTGAAGAACGTGGACGCCGCGATGTTCGGCGCCATCACCTCGAAGCCGGTCAAGGCGGCCGAGGCGGAGCTGGTGCCGGCGCTGCAGGGCAAGGGCCTGATCTACCGCTCGCCGATCGTGCGCATGCGGCAGCTGTTCGACCTCTACATCTGCCTGCGCCCATGCAAGGCCTACCCGCGGCAACCCGCTCAACTTCAAGGAAGGCATCGACCTCGTCGTGTTCCGCGAGAACACCGAGGACCTCTACTGCGGGCGTCGAGTTCAACCCCGTGCCGGACGAGCTGCGCGACACGCTCGCCGAGCTGTCGCCAGCCGTTCGGCCGTTCAAGGACCTGCCGGGCGACCAGTACGCGATCTCCTGCAAGATCAACACGCGGAAGGGCTCGGAGCGCATCGTCCGCGCCGCCTTCGAGTTCGCGCGCAAGCACGGGCGCAAGAAGGTCACGGTCGTCCACAAGGCCAACGTCGTGCGCGCCACCGACGGGCTGTTCCTCGAGATCGGCGAAGGAGGTGGCGAAGGACTTCCCCGAGATCGCCATGGACGACGCCAACATCGACGCCATGACGATGTGGCTGCTCAAGAACCCGTTCAACTACGACGTGCTGGTGGCGCCGAACCTCTACGGCGACATCATCTCCGACCTGTGCGCGCAGATGGTCGGCGGGCTGGCTTCGGCTGCTCGGGCAACATCGGCGAGAAGCTGCGGTGTTCGAGCCGACGCACGGCTCGGCGCCGAAGTACGCCGGGCCAGTACAAGGTGAACCCGATCGCCACGATCCTGGCCGCCAAGATGATGCTCGACTGGCTGGGCGAGACCGACGAAGGCGCGCGCGCTCGAGCAGGCGCGTGGCCGCGGTCATCACGCGAGGGCAAGGTCCGCACCTACGACATGGGCGGCACGAGCACGACGCTCGAGATGGCGCGAGGCCATCGCCGCGAAGCTCTGAGCGGCTGCGCCGGGCGAGACCATGACGCGCAAGGTCATCCTCCACGAGGTCGGCCTGCGGGACGGCCTGCAGATGGAGAAGCAGGTCGTCCCGCTCGAGCAGAAGGACGCCTGGATCCGCGGCGCTGCTGGCGGCCGGGCGTGGACATCATCCAGGTCGGCTCGTTCGTCCACCCGGAGAAGGTGCCGCAGATGGCGGACACCGACGAGCTGTTCCGCACGTCTCGACGCCGGGCAAGACCGCCGGCGCCGTGCTCTCGGGCCTGGTGCTGAACGAGAAGGGCCTGGAGCGCGGCCTGGCCTGCGGCGTCGAGATGTTCTGCATGGGCGTCTCGGCCAGCGAGACCCACAGCCGGAAGAACACCGGCATGAGCACCGCCGAGGCCACGCAGCGCATCATCGCGATGGCGCAGCAGGCGCGTCGGCGGCGGGCAAGAAGGTGCAGGTCTCGGTGCAGTCGGCCTTCGGCTGCGGCTTCGAGGGCCCGGTGCCCGCGGAGCGCGTGCTCGGCATGGTGCGCGCCGTACCTCGAGGCGGGGCTGCGCAGCATCAGCCTCGCCGACACCGCCGGCCACGCCGACCCGGCGCAGGTCGAGCGGCTCTTCGGCGCGGTGCTCGACGCTCGACCCGACGGTCGAGTGCACCTGCCATTTCCACAACACCTACGGCCTCGGCCTGGCCAACTGCTACGCCGCCATGCGCGCGGGCGTGACGTCGTTCGAGACGTCCGTTCGCCGGCCTGGGCGGCTGCCCGTTCACGAAGGTGGCCGGCCGGCAACGTGTCCACCGAGGACCTCGTCCACGTCGCTGCAGCGGCAGGGCCTGCGCACGGACGTGGACCTCGACGCGGCTCGATCGCGGTCGCGCGCGACGTGGCGGCGCATCTTCGGCCGCGACCTGCCGGGCTTCGTCCACCGGACCGGGCCCGATCGCGACGCAAGCGAGCCGTCATGAGCAAGTCGCATGCGACTCTCGACGGCGTCCGCGTGCTCGACCTGACCAACGTGCTGGCCGGGCCGTTCGCCACGCTGCACCTGGCGCTGCTCGGCGCCGAGGTCATCAAGATCGAGAACCCGAAGGACGGCGACCTGGCGCGCAAGCTCGGCAACGTGCCCGAGCTGAACGAGCAGCTGATGGGCACGAGCTTCCTGGCCCAGAACGCCAACAAGAAGTCGGTGACGCTCAACCTCAAGTCGCCCGAGGGCAAGGAGATCTTCAAGCAGCTGGTGAAGGACGGCCGACGTGCTGGTCGAGAACTTCCGGCCCGACGTCATGGACCGCCTCGGGCTCGGCTACGACGTGCTCGAGGCGATCAACCCGCGGCTCATCTACTGCGCCATCTCCGGCTTCGGCCAGACCGGGCCCGGACGCGTTCAAGCCGGCCTACGACCAGATCATCCAGGGCCTGAGCGGCGTGATGGCCGTCAACGGCGACGAGCGGCTGAACCCGCTGCGCGCCGGCTTCCCGGTGTGCGACACGGTGGGCGGGCTCAACGCGGCCTTCGCCATCATGGCGGCGCTGTACCACCGCGAGCGGACCGGCGAGGGGCAGTTCATCGACGTCGCGATGCTCGACTCGATCATGCCGCTGATGGGCTGGGTCGCGGCCAACCTGCTGATCGGCAAGCAGCAGCCGGTGCTGATGGGCAACGACAACTTCACCGCGGCGCCCGTCCGGCACGTTCCGGCACGCAAGGACGGCTACATCAACATCGCCGCCAACAAGCAGGAGCAGTGGGAGTCGGTCTGCGACGTGCTCGGCGTGCCGGAGCTGAAGACCGACCCGCGCTTCCAGAAGCGCGACATCCGCAAGAAGAACCGCAAGGCGCTGACGCCGCTGCTCGAGGCGAAGCTCGCCGGAGCAGCACGACCGCGACTGGGTCGAGCTGCTCAACGCGAAGGACGTCCCGACCGGCGAGATCCTCGAGCCTCGAGGACGCGCTGCAGCAGCCGCAGATCGCAGCACCGCGGCACGCTGCAAGACAGGTGCCCGTGGAGGGCATCGGCGACGCTGCCGCTGTTCGGGCTGACCGCGAAGTTCGAGAAGACCCCGGGCGACATCACCGCGCCGCCGCCGCGCCTCTCCGCGCACACCGCGGAGGTGCTGGCGGGCGTCGGGGTGACGCCGGAGCAGCTGGCAGCACTCAAGTCGAAGGGCATCGTCTGACACGGCCGCTGAGGGAGGAAGGGATCACGATGGGCATGACCGTACGTGCAGAAGATCCTGGCCCGCGCCTGCGGCAAGCCCGCGGTGGCGGTCGGGCGACGTCGCTCGAGCCGCCGGTCGACCTGGCGATGTCGCACGAGAACGCGCGCGCTCGTCATCAACCAGTTCCACGAGATCTTCCAGGGCACCGGCCGCGAGCCGAAGGTCTGGGACCCGTCGCGGATCGCCATCATCTTCGACCACCGCGTGCCGGCGGAGTCGTCGAAGACGGCGACCAACCAGAAGAAGATCCGCGAGTTCGTCGCGAAGCAGGGCATCACCAAGTTCCACGACATCCGCGGCGACGTGGGCGGCATCTGCCACCAGATCCTGCCCGAGAACGGCTACGTCCGGCCGGGCTACGTGCGTGGTCGGCACCGACAGCCACACGACCAGCCACGGCGCGCTCGGCGCCTTCGCCTTCGGCATCGGCGCCACCGAGATGGCCGTCGGTCTGGGCGCTGGGCAGCATCCTCAACGTCGAGGTGCCCGGCACCATCAAGGTCGTGGTGAACGGGCGCTTCGCCGCCGCGCGTCTACCCGAAGGACCTGATCCTCCACCTGATCGGCAAGCTCACCGCCGAGGGCGCGAACTTCAAGGTCATCGAGTTCCACGGCGAGACGATCACGGCACATGTCGACCTCGGGCCGGCTGGTGCTCTGCAACATGACGGTCGAGGCCGGCGCCACCGCCGGCATCGTGCCGCCCGACGCCGAGACCGAGCGCTACCTGCGCGAGGAGGCCGGCGTGACGGACGCCGCTCGACCTGTTCGGGCCGGACGCGGACGCGGTCTACGACCGGGTGGTCGAGATCGACGTGGCGACGCTGGCGCCGCAGATCGCCTGCCCGCACACGGTGGACAACGTCAAGCCGATCGGCGAGGTGGCGGGCAAGAAGGTGCAGCCAGATCGTCATCGGCTCGTGCACCAACGGCCGGCTCGACGACCTCGAGATCGCGGCGAGGATCCTCAAGGGCAAGACGGTGGCGGACGGCACCCGCATGCTGGTCTTCCCGGCCTCGTGGCGGATCTACCGCGAGGCGCTGCGGCTGGGCTACCTGCGCGACCTCGTCGCGGCCGGCGCGGTGGTCATGAACCCCGGCTGCGGCCGTGCCTGGGCGTGCACCAGGGCGCGCTGGGCGACGGCGAGACGGCGCTCTCCACCACCAACCGCAATTTCAAGGGGCGGATGGGCAACCCGAACGCCGAGGTCTACCTGTGCTCGCCCGCGGTCGCCGCGGCCAGCGCGCTCACCGGCGTGATCACCGACCCGAGAGGAGTGGACTGAGATGGCCACAGGCAAGGTCGTGCGCAAGCTCGGCGACGACGTCTCGACCGACATCATCTACCCGGGCCGCTTCATGGCCACGGTGCTGCCGACCGAGACGCCGCAGTTCGCCTTCGCGGACGACGCGGAGTTCAACCGGAAGCTGAAGGCGAAGGAGATCCCGCCCGGCTCGTTCATCGTGGCGGGAAGAACTTCGGCTGCGGCTCCTCGCGCGAGCAGGCCGCCTCGTGCATCAAGGGCTACGAGCTCATCGTCATCGCGCGGAACTTCGCGCGCATCTTCCTGCAGAACTCGATCAACGTCGGGCTCGCACATGGTGATCTGCCCGGCGATCGAGGCGGAGGAGGGCGACGAGCTCGAGATCACGGACGGCAAGGTCTGGAACCGCACCACGGGCAAGTCGTTCGCGATCGAGCCCCTGCCGCAAGGCGCGGCAGGCGATCATCGACGCGGGCGGCCTGATCCCGTACGCGCGCCGGCTGCTGCTGGAGCGCCCGGCGCGCTGACGGCACAGGGCGCCGCTTTTGCGCGGTGAGGGGGCAGGGCTCCGGCCCGGCCCCCCGCCTGCGGCCCCGGAGCGCAGGCCACGGGCCCCACGCGGGAGCGGGGCCTGCAGGTGCGTAAGAACGCACGCGGGATCGCGATCGGTCACCGGCGGCCGCACAGCGCTCTCACCCGGGCACCGGCGAGTACACTCCGCTCACACCCGAAGGAGGGAGCGGACGATGAAGGGCAACGACAAGGTGCTGGCCGTCCTGAACGAGCTGCTGGCGGAGGAGTTGACCGCCATCAGCCAGTACATGGTGCACTCGGAGATGTGCGAGAGCTGGGGCTACGAGAAGCTCCACAAGGCCATCGAGAAGCAGGCGATGGAGGAGATGAAGCACGCCGAGTGGCTCATCCAGCGCATCCTGTTCCTCGACGGCATCCCGATCGTCTCGAAGCTCAATGCCATGAAGATCGGCAAGGACGTCACGCAGATGGTCGCGAACGACGAGGAGGCCGAGCTGGGCGCGGTGCGCGGCTACAACGCCGCGATCCGCGTGGCACGCGAGGCCGAGGACCAGGCCACCGCGGACCTGCTCACGAAGATCCTCAAGATGGAGGAGGAGCACGTGGACTGGGCCGAGGTGCAGCGGGCGCAGATCGCGCAGATGGGTCTGCAGGTCTACCTGGCCAACCAGTCCGCGTAGCCCGCGCCGGCCGCGAACGAGCGACCCGGGCCGGACCCGCGCAGTGCGCGCGTGCCCGACCCGGGTCGTCGTGCGTCCGTCCTGCCGCTGCGCCGGAGCGGCCGCGGCGCGCGGCAGCGAAACCGGGCTACTTCAGGCTGAACTTCACCGGGATGACGATCCAGACGGCCACCGGTTTGCCCTTCGACTTGGCCGGCTCGAAAGTCCACTGCTTCACGGCTGCGACCGCGGCCTCGTCCAGCGCTGGCGACACGCCTTTTCCGGAGGCGACTGCCACCATGACCGGCGTCCCGTCCTTCTTCACGATTGCCCGGACGAAGACGGTTCCATGCTCACCGCGCTTGCGGGCCGCCTTCGGGTACTTCGGCGGGACCCTCTTCACGAACTTCGGTATCTCGTCCACGATCTTGAAGTCGGCCGTGTCCTCCAGTGCCTCGCGCGTTGCGCTCGTGGCGACCTCCGCACCGCGGTTGCCGCCCGTGTCCGCCGGCTCCTCGCCCGCCTGCGCCATGCCCGCGGACGGCCGTGCGAAGGTGGCCAGGCAGAGCGTGAGCGCGATCCAGCTCCGAGTGTGCATCGTCATTCTCCTCCGTATCAGGTGTGTGACTCTCACGACCCGGTCACTTCCCGGATGTCGCTACCGACTTCCCGGTGACTTCGATCTGTGGCATCGAGCAGACGTAAATGTAGGCGGGCCCGCCGGGCGGCTGCTTTGCCTGCTCGGCGTCCGGTGTGCGCTGCGGCGCCCTGCCAGGACGCGCTGCCAGGCTGGCGCCGATGACGATTCCCGCGACCAGCAGCAGCACCGCGAACGCGATCGCCGCGGGCGCGGGAAGTGCCGGGCGCCACCACGATGACCACCAGGTTCCCTGCGGCCGGCGGGCGCCAACCTGCGCAGGGAGCAGGAACCGTGCGGGCAGCCTCTCGTCCGTCTGGCGCAGGATCTCCTCCCGGTCCTGCCGCGCCGTGCTGCGGAAGCGGATCAGGGAGTCGAGGAAGTGCCGGCACTCCGTGCAGCCCTCGAGGTGCGTGAAGAGGCCGACCGCTCCAGGCCGTCGGGCTCGGCATCCATCAGCAGGCTCAGTTGCAGTTGTCGTTCATCGCATGTCACGGCTCGCCTCCTCGCTCCAGCGCGGGTCTCAGCATTCCGGCCAGTGCCTGCCGGGCCCGGAACAGCCGGGCCTTCACGGCGCTCTCGGTCGCCCCGGTGACCTCCGCGATCTCGCGGTACGAAAGTTCCTGGTACTCGCGCAGGACCAGAACCTCCCGCTGCTCCGGTGGCATCTCCGCCAGGGTCCGCTGCACGAGGCGCGACTCCTCTTCGCGCTCGAGCAACGTCGCCGGCCCTTCCCTCCGCGGCTCGGGGTCCGCGCCGGCGCTCAACCGCTCGCGGGTTTTCTGCTGGCGTAGCAAGGTCAGGCAGCGGTTCCGCCCCACGGTGAAGAGCCAGCCGCGGAAGCTCCTCAGGCTCTGCAATTCGTGGCGCCGCTCGTAAATCCCGAGGAAGGTGTCCTGCACCAGGTCGCCGGCCGCCTCGGCGCTCCCGAGCATGCGGACGCCGAAGACGTACAGCGGCCGACGGTAGCGTTCGTACAGGGTGGAGAACGCTCCATCGTCCCCGCCACGGAAGGCGTCCGCGAGTTCCTCGTCCGAGCTCATCGTTCGACGGTCCCCAGTCGGCAACGGTCCTGCCGGGTTCATCCCAAGGACGCCCGAGCGGGCGGAAAGTTGCGCTCCGCCACCGGAAATGGAACGGGGGCGGACCTTGCTTCCGGTCCTCCCGCGCTACCGGTTCTTTGTCTTCGCGTCGAGGAACGCGCGGATGGCCGCGTGCTGCGCCTCCGCGTCCAGCCCCGCCTCGTGCAGCACGGCCGCGCCCTGGCCGCTGCCCAGGTAGTGGCCCTTGACGTAGGGATGCAGCGTGGCCGCCCGGCCGCGGTCGGACCGCACCCAGCGGTACATCGTGGCGAGGGTGAAGCCGGTGATGCCCATGGCCTCGCGGCGCGCTCGCCTCGGGGAAGATGCGCTCGCGCTCCGCCGGCGGGCAGCGCGTCGAACAGCTCGGCGCTCGCCACGTAGTAGACGTCGAGGTCCACGCCCTCCTGCTCGAGCCGGGGCAGCACGTCGGCGACGAAGGCCAGCGTGACCGCGCTCTCCTGCAGCACCAGCGTGCCGTCGGCCTTCGCCTTCGGCGCGCGCAGCCGGTAGACGCCGGTGCGGCACGCCTCGACCGGGGCGAGGCCCAGCTTCGCGCGGTCGGGCACGGTCTCGTTGGGCCGCGTGACGAACGGCGCGAGCACGGCCGGCCGGCGCGCGAGCGCGGCGGAGACCAGCGGCCACAGCTCCGGCGGGTCCCAGGGCGTGAGCGTGATCGGCGGTCCCGGGCGGGAAGTTCTCCTGCAGCAGCTGGAGCGCCTGCGGGTCGGCGTGCGTCGGGCCGTCCTCGCCGGTCTTCAGCCCGGCGTGCGCGCAGACCAGGATGATCGGCCGGTACGGCCCGCCGTCCACGCCGTGCCGCGCCTGGTTGCCGATGGCGTGCAGGCGCGCGGCGATGTGCCCGAGCGGCGCGAGGAAGGCCGCGTACGACGAGGCCACGCCGATGTGCCGGCCGAAGCTGCCGATGCCCGAGAGGACGCCGCTCATGCGCGTCCTCGCAGATGCCGCCGATCGACGAGCGTGCGCGACTCGGGGTTCGTCGCGGCGTTCCAGAAGCCGGCGGGGAAGCCCTCGGCGACCTTGTTCACGCTGGTCGAGCCCAGCAGGTCGGCGGCGGCCACGAACAGCGCGCCGCCGCTGGCCTGGTTGAGGTGGTGGAGCGCGCGGCCCAGCTCGTTGCGCAGCGTGGTCACCGTGCCGGGGGCGAGCGCGCAGCGCCGCGGGGATCGCGCCGCCGTCCTGCGCGATGCCGTCTCGTACACGGCCTCGACGCGGGGCGCGCCCGCGCGGGGCTTGCGCGCCCGGGCGTCGAGCCGCTCGCGGGCGGCGCGCAGCCGGCCGGCCAGGTGCTGCACCATCGGCCGGCCGCTTCTCGAGCGCCCGGCGGATGACCTGCAGCGCCTCCCAGAAGCAGGCCTCCATGACGTCCGGGCCGTCCGGCCCGGCGCAGCGCAGCGGCGTCGAGGCCCTGGCAGCAGGGCAGCGCCTGCTTCGCGTCGCCGAGCAGCGGCTGCAGCGCCTCGTAGAAGCCGTCCGAGCAGAGCGCGTGGCCGGCGCCGTGCGAGGCGCGGCCCTCGATGCCGTACTGCCAGCCCTTGACGGTGCGGTAGACGATGGCCGTGGGCTGGCCGTTGCCCGAGCGCGGCCGCCAGGCGCTGGGCGGCGATCACCTGCTGGAAGTCCTTGCCGTCGGGCACGAAGATCGACGTTCCAGTCGTGCAGGTAGGCCAGCTCCGCCGGCGTCCACTGCACGTAGTCGCCGGGCTTCTCGCCGTCGCGGCAGACGCGGTTCGAGTCGATCGAGGCCTGGTTCCAGTCCACGTGGAGCACGGCGTTGTCGAGCGAGGCGGTGCCGGCGGCGGCCAGCGCCTCGGCGACGCGGCCGGGCGTCATGCCGCCCTCGCCCTCGACGATGTGCACGCGCGGCGCGTCCGCGCCGTAGTAGTCGCGCGCGCCGAAGGCCAGGCCCAGCGAGGCCGCCAGGCCCACGCCCGAGGCGCCGGTCGAGAGCCGGACGAACGGCGTGGCCGGCGTGGGATGGCCGTCGAGCGCCTTGGCCTTGAACTTCAGGAACAGCGGGGTGCGGCTGGACGGGATTGCGGCGGAAGCCGAGCAGGTCCTCGAGCCGCAGCTGGCGCTGCTCGTCGCGCGGCAGCAGGTCGGGCGCGCCGATGCGCAGCAACTCGTTGCGCAGCGCCCACATGGCGTACAGGCCGAGCGCCTTGTGCCCGGCGGCGTAGGAGATGATGTCGGCGTCGTCGCGGTCCGGGCTCGCTGACGTCGTAGTCCATCGCGTCGAAGAGCAGCGCCGGCCACGAAGCGGCCGGACGAGATGGAGCCGCCGGGGTGGCCCGACAGCGGGACGTAGTTGTAGAGCACCGCGCAGAGCGAGCGGTAGATGAGGTCGAAGGCTTCGAAGTGCTCCAGCTCCTGCGGCGGGAGCGCCGGTGCCCGATCGCGCGTCGCGTCGGCGACCTCGACGTAGCGGCCCCGGCGCGGCCCGAATTGGAATGCCATGAGTCCCCCCTGGTGGCGGCGCCGTCGTCGCGACGGCGCCCATCGTCTCGCGCACAGTATCCGTTTCCGCGCGTCGCAGCGTCAACGTGCGGTCGTGCCCTGAAGATTGTGTCTGGTCCCGCGCCAGGGCCTTTGCAGCAACAAGATGGACCGCAGGCCGGCAGGGAGCGAGGCAGGTTTCGAGCGCCCAACGGGATGCGGCTTGGCAGACACAATCTTCAGACCACGACACACCGGAAGACACGTGATGCTCCGCCATGGGCCGGGCTCACGCGGGCCGGCGAGCCTGCGGCCGGGGTCGGTTTGGCTGTCAGGCCTGTCAGGGGCGTCATGCCGAAGGGCATCCCGGTTTTCACCGGGAGACGCGGCGGTCCTGGACGCGGTCGGACACGGGGTTCGGGGCCCTCGAGCGGACGCGGAGCAGCGGCGAGCTCGGGCTCCGGATCCTGGTCGACCCGAGGAATCGGATGAACGACATGCAGGTTAGGCTGATCCATCGGATCCCGGGGCCGCGCGGCGCGACCGCGGGCTTCCCGGTGGGGAGAGTCGCGTGGGGCGGGGGACGCGTGGCCCGACGGGGGTGCGAACGCGGGCGAGCCCCGAAGACCGGCGCTCGGCCGAGCGTGACGGAGGCGGCCGGAGGCTCTCCAGGCCCGCCGCGAGCGTTGGCACCCTCCATGCAGGGTCGAACGCGCGGAACTGTTGTCCCGCTTCAAGGTGCAGGCCGCGGGGTGCTGCCGATCCGATGCCGACAGGGGCTCGATGCCCCGGTCGGCGTCGCGCCGGATAGAGCATCATGGCCTGCGCTGCTATTGTCCGGCTTCGAGTCCGGCGACGGCATCCGCAGGTCCACCGTCGCTTCGTCGCGCCCCGGCACCTGCCTCCACCCGTGGGCCGGCGATGACCGAGACACCCCAGGTCGTTCGACAGATCACGTCACAGAAGGATCGCCCAACAGCGAGGTATCGGCCCATGAACCTGTTCGTCCTGCTGAAGACGGTTCCGGACACGGTCGAGGAGCTGACGGTCGCCGCGGACAACAAGTCGCTGGACGCGGAGTGGCTGAGATTCAAGCTCAGCGACGCCGACGAGCACGCGCTCGAGCAGGCCCTGCTGCTGAAGGAGAAGCACGGCGGCACGGTCACGGTGGTGGCGATGGACGCGCCCGAGCTGGACGAGGCGCTGTTCATGGCGCTGGCCAAGGGCGCGGACCGGGTGGTCAAGCTCACCGGCGAGCTGGCGCGCGGTGCAGAGCTGCTCCGCGGCGCGAGCTGTTCGCCGACTTCCTCAAGGCCGCGCCGGCTGCGGTCGCGGCGGACACGCTGATCCTGCTGCGCAGCCAGGCGATCGACGACCTCGAGGGCGAGATCGGCCCCTTCCTCGCCGACCAGCTCGGCGCTGCCCTACGTCGGCGTGGTGACGGGGTGGCCCCCGGCGGCGGCGGGCGTGCATCGTCACCAAGGAATTCGCCGGCGGCCTGCGCGGCGAGTTCAGCCTGCCCGATGCCGGCGGTGCTGGGGATCCAGTCGGCCGAGAAGCCGCCGCGCTACGTGCCCATCGCCAAGGTGCGCGCGGCCATGAAGTCCTCCACGCTCGAGACCGTGGACGTGACGCCGGACGCCCCGGCCCGCTTCCCGATCGAGAAGCATGTACAAGCCGGAGAGCGCCGGACGGGCCGAGATGCTGGAAGGCTCGCCGGAAGAGGTGGCGGACCGCCTCGTGGACCTGCTCGCGAACCAGAGCCTGATCTGAGGGGGTGACGACCATGGCAAACGGAATCCTCATCCTGGCGGAGCACCTCAAGGGCGAGGTCGCGGACATCACGTTCGAGATGCTGGGCGCGGGCCGGAGGCTGGCGGACGCGCTGGGGCGTGCCCCTGCGCGTGGCGCTGGTCGGCAAGGACGTCGCTTCGCTGGCGCCCCGGCTGGGCCTGGCCGACGAGGTGCTCGTCGGTCGACGACTCCCGCGCTCGAGATGCCGGCGGCCGGCACGCTCGGCGGGCCTGCTCAAGGCCTGATGGAGCAGAAGTCAGGCCGGGCTGGTCCTGCTCGGCGGGACGAACGCTCACGATGGGCGTCGGCTCGATCCTCTCGGCGCGGACCGACCTGCCGCTTCGTCAACTTCTGCAAGGACGCGAAGGCGGACGGGCCCGACGTGCTCGTCACCAGCCAGTTGTTCGGCGGCAAGATCCTCACGGACGTCCGTCTCGCCGGACGGGACGCGGCATCGTCGGCGTCTCCCCGGCTCCTTCCCCGCGGACGCAGGCCGAAGCGACAAGACGCCGCCCGGTCGAGAACGTGGAGGTGCCGGTGGAGGCCTCGCCGGTGACCTTCAAGGCGTTCATCGAGCCCGAGGCCGGCGACGTCGACATCACGAAGCAGAACGTCCTCGTGGCCGTCGGCCGCGGCATCCAGACCCAGGACAACATCGCCCTGGGCGAGGAGCTCGCCGCGCTGCTGGGCGGCGCGGTCTGCGGCTCGCGCCCGGTCATCGACCAGGGCTGGCTGCCGCTGACCCGTCAGGTCGGCAAGTCGGGCATGACCGTCAAGCCCAGGCTCTACCTCGCGCTGGGCATCAGCGGCGCCCCGGAGCACCAGGAGGGCATGAAGGACTCGCCGATGATCATCGCCGTCAACACCGACCCCGGCGCCCCGATCTTCGACGTCGCCAAGTACGGCGTGGTCATGGACCTCTTCGAGCTGGTCGAGCCCCTGAAGGCCGCCATCGAGGCGCGGAAGGCCAGCGCATGACGGCGGGCCCGTGGAGCCGATCCGGCCGATCTTCTGGAACATCCACGAGAACTACCACTGGGCCGAGGTCTCCCAGTACGTGCTCGGGAGCCTGGCGGCGCTGCTGTTCCTCTGGGGCGTCTACCGGCACTTCGCCCGGTGGCGCACGGGGAAGCCGGAGGCGGTCCTGCCAGCCTGGCCGGCGCGCATCCGGGCCTTCATCCAGTTCGCCCTGCTCCAGGGGCGGCTGGCGTCGGACCGCTACGCGCTGACGATGCACCTCGCCATCTTCCTGGGCATGTGCGCGCTGTTCATCGGCACGGCCCTGGCGACCGTGGACCTGGACGTGACGCACCTGTTCTTCGGTTTCCAGTTCCTGCGCGGCGACCTCTACCTCGGCTTCAAGCTCGTGCTGGACCTCTTCGCTCGCGGCGCTGCTGGTCGGGCTGGGGCTGGCCTTCTGGCGGCGCTACGCGCTGAAGCCCGAGCGGCTGAAGACCCTCACGCATCCCACGTTCCCGCTGGATTCGTTCTACCTGCTGGCGATCCTCTTCCTGATCGGCACGACCGGGCTGATCACGGAGGCCCTGCGCCTGGCGGCGTCCCAGCCGTCCTGGGCCGGCTGGTCTCCGGTGGGCAATCTGCTGGCCGCGGCCTTCCGGCCGCTGCCCGAGCCGGCGCTGCGCGCGGCGCACTTCGGCGTCTGGTCCGCGCACGGACTGCTGGCGTTCGGCTTCATCGCCCTCGTCCCGCAGTCCAAGGCCTTCCACATGGTCTCCTCGTCCGTCAGCATCTTCCTGCGGAACCTGGGGGCCGTGGGCGCCCTGCCGGCGGGCGACCCGGCGGGCGTGGCGACGATGCGGGACTTCACCTGGCGGCAGTTGCTGCAGTTCGACGCCTGCACCTGGTGCGGGCGCTGCCAGGAGCAGTGCCCGGCGCACGCCAGCGGGATGCCGCTCTCCCCCAAGGACCTCGTGCTCAAGCTCGACCAGCAGTTGATCCGCGGCGCGAAGCCCGCCTCGGGCGGGAACGGCGCAGCCGGGGCCGTCGCGACGCTGCACGACGGGACCGTCGGCACGGCCGAGTTGTGGGCCTGCACCACCTGCCTGGCCTGCGAGCAGGTCTGCGCCGTGTTGAACGAGCAGCCGCGCGCCATCGTGGACCTGCGCCGCCACCTGGTGAGCCAGGGCACGGTGGACAAGACCGTGCAGGACATGCTGGCCAACCTGAACCGCTACGGCAACTCCTTCGGCAAGTCCGACCGGATGCGGGCCAAGTGGACCCAGCCGCTGGCCACGAAGATCAAGGACGCGCGCAAGGAGCCGGTCGAGTACCTCTGGTTCGTCGGCGACTACGCCTCCTACGACCCGCGGCTCGAGGACATCACGCGCAAGACCGCCGAGATCTTCCAGCAGGCCGGGCTGGACTTCGGCCTGCTCTACGAGGGCGAGCGCAACGCCGGCAACGACGTGCGCCGCGTCGGCGAGGAGGGGCTGTTCGAGATGCTGCGGGACAAGAACCTGCAGGCGCTGGCCAAGGCCCAGTTCAAGACCATCGTCACCACCGACCCGCACACCTACAACACGCTGAAGAACGAGTACCCGTGGAACGGCAACGCGGTCACGGTCCTGCACTACACCGAGGTGCTCGACCAGCTGCTCGACGGACGGGCAGCTGCCGCTGAAGAAGCGGCTCACGGGCCGCGTGACCTACCACGATCCCTGCTACCTCGGCCGCTACAACGGCGTCTACGACCCGCCGCGCCGCGTGCTGGCCGGCGCTGGGGCTCGAGCTGGTGGAGATGCCGCGCAACCGCGACCGCAGCTACTGCTGCGGCGCCGGCGGCGGGCGGATCTGGATGGAGGACGTGCCCGGGATCAAGGAGCGCCCGGCCGAGAGCCGCATCCGCGAGGTCGCCGGGCTGGCGAGGGGTCTCGACCCTGGTGGTCAGCTGTCCGAAGGACATCGCGATGTTCCGCGACGCCGTGAAGACCACCGGCAACGAGGGCAAGATCGTGGTCAAGGACCTCGCCGAACTGGTCTGGGAAGCGATGCAGGGTAATAGAGAAGGGACGACTCCATGGCTCATCGTCGAACGCGCTGTCACCTGTCCGACCGACACCACGCTGGAGACCCTCCTGGCCACGCCCGAGGGCCAGCAGATCATGACCTGCCTCCAGTGCGGGACGTGCGCCGGCACGTGCCCGTACGGGGAGTACATGGAGTACCCGCCGCGGGCGATCATCAACATGCTGTGGCGCGGCCTGCTCGACGAGGTCATCACCTCCGACAGCCTGCTGCGCTGCGTGGCCTGCTACGCCTGCCTGAGCAAGTGCCCGCGCGGCATCCGGCTCACCGACGTCCTGCTGCCGCTGGTCAAGGAGCAGACGCTGGCCAACCTGAAGGAGCTGCCGGCCGAGCTGCAGAAGTCGCTCGAGAACATGTCGCGCTACGGCAACCCGATGGGCGAGTCGCCGCGCAAGCGGGCCGCCTGGGCGGCCACCGCGGGCGTGCCGGTGCGCAACCTGGCCGAGAAGCCGGGCCCGGTGGACGTGCTCTGGTTCGTGGAGTGCTACACCTCCTTCTACCCCCGCGGCCAGGACGAACAGCCGCGCCACGGCGAAGCTGTTCCACGCGCTGGGCGTGGACTTCGCCATCCTCGGGCAACGAGGAGAAGTGCGCCGGCGAGTGCGGGCAGCCTGACCTGGGAGTCGGGCCTGTTCGAGACGCTCACCGAGGCCAACATGAAGACTCTTCAAGCAAGTACAAGTTCAACCGCATCGTCACCGGCGATCCGCACGCCTTCAACGCCTTCCGCAGCCGCTATCCGCTGGCCGAGCATGGGCTGGCAGGTCGAGCACACGACGCTGTTCCTGGCGCGGCACCTCGACCAGCTGCAAGCCCAGGCTCACGAAGAAGCTCGAGGCCAAGGTCACCTACCACGACACCTGCTGCCTCGGGCGGGGCATGGGCTGCTACGACGAGCCGCGCGAGCTGCTCGGCGCCATCCCCGGCGTGACGCTGGTCGAGATGGTCGCACAACCGCGTCAACTCGCTCTGCTGCGGCGGCGGCGGCGGCGGGATGTGGCTGGACACCTACTACAAGTCGAAGGGCATGGACCGGCTGTCCGAGCGGCGGGTGAAGGAAGCCATCGCCACCGGCGCGGACGTGCTGGCCGTGTCCTGTCCCCTAGAGCTGTTCCGTTTCGAAGACGCCGTGAAGACGCTCGGCCACGACAAACAGATGGTGGTGCGGGACGTGGTCGAACTGCTGGCCGAGTCACTGGAGGGTTGACCGATGAGCGAGCCCGTCCGAATCGGGTTCTACATTTGTCACTGCGGCACCAACATCGCCGGCATGGTGGACGTGGAGGCGGTGGCCAAGTACGCGGCCACGCTGCCCAACGTGGTCGTCTCCCGCGAACTACAAGTACATGTGCTCCGATCCGGGCCAGGAGCTGATCCAGCAGGACATCAAGGAGCACAAGCTGAACCGCATCGTCGTGGCCGCGTGCTCGCCGCTGCTGCACGAGCACACCTTCCGCAAGGCGACCGACGAAGGGCGGCCTGAACCCGTTCTTCTTCCAGATGGTGAACATCCGCGAGCACGACGCCTGGGTGCACACCGACCGCGCGGAGGCGACGCGCAAGGCCATGGCCCTGGCGCGCGCCGCCATCCAGCGCGTGCCGCTCCACAAGCCGCTCGAGGTCAAGAAGGTCCCGATCAACCCGAACGTGCTGATCGTGGGCGGCGGCATCGCCGGCATCCACGCGGCGCTGACCCTGGCCAACGCCGGCAAGAAGGTCTACCTCGTCGAGCGCGACGCCACCATCGGCGGGCACATGGCCAAGTTCGACAAGACCTTCCCGACGCTCGACTGCGCCGCCTGCATCCTCACGCCCAAGATGTCCGCGGTCGGCTCGCATCCGAACATCACGCTGTGGACGCTACTCCGAGGTCGCCAAGGTGGACGGCTACGTGGGCAACTACAAGGTCACCGTCAAGCGCAAGCCGCGCTACATCATCGAGGACCTCTGCACCGGCTGCCAGGAGTGCGTCGAGGCCTGCGTCTATCAAGGAGCCGCAGTTCGCCGACGAGTTCAACCAGGGGCTCGGCAAGCGCAAGCCGGTCTTCATGCCGTTCCCGCAGGCCGTGCCGCCCGTCGTCATGATCGATCCGGGCACCTGCATCGAGTCTGGACCCACGGCAAGTGCAAGAAGACCTGCGTCGAGGCCTGCGGCGACCGCAAGGCCATCGACTTCACGCAGAAGGAGGAGCTCAAGGAGATCAAGGTCGGCACGATCATCGTGGCCACCGGCTTCAAGATCTTCGACGCCAAGCGCATGCCCTACTACGGCTACGGCGTCTACCCGAACGTCTACAACGCGCTCGAGGTCGAGCGCCTGGTCAACGCCTCCGGCCCGACCGGCGGCGAGATCGTCATGCGCAACGGCAAGACGCCCGAAGACGGTCGCCATCGTCCACTGCGTCGGCTCGCGCGACGAGAACACCAACCGCTGGTGCTCGCGCGTCTGCTGCCTGTACTCGCTGAAGCTGGCGCACCTGATCAAGGAGCACACCGACGCCGAGGTCTACAACTTCTACATCGACATGCGCACGCCCGGGCAAGAGCATGGAGGAGTTCTACAACCGCATCGCCGAGGAGGGCGTGCACCTGATCCGCGGCAAGGTGGCCGACGTCTATCCCGGACCCGAGCGATCCCGAGGGCAACCGGCTGCTCGTCGTGCAGGCCGAGGACACGCTGCTCGGCCGGGTGCTCAAGTTCCCGGTGGACATGGTGGTGCTCGCGGTCGGCCTGGAGCCGCAGGCCGACGCCGCAGGACGTGCGCCGCATGTTCAACATGAGCTGCGGCACGCGAGGGCTTCTTCCTCGAACGCCACCCCAAGCTGGCGCCGGTCAGCACCTTCACCGACGGCATCTTCCTCGCCGGCTGCTGCCAGGGGCCGAAGGACATCCCGGACACCGTGGCCCAGGCGGCGCGGCCGCGGCGGAGGCCTGCTCGCTGATCGACAAGGGCTACATCGAGCAGGAGCCGAACACGGCCTACATCCGTCGAGGAGGAGTGCTCGCGGCTGCAAGTCCTGCATCCCGCTCTGTCCCTACACCGCGATCACCTTCGACGAGGACAAGAAGAAGGCCATCATCAACGAGGCGCTCTGCAAGGGCTGCGGCACCTGCGTGGCCTCCTGCCCGTCCGGCTCGATCGTGCAGAACCTGTTCGAGGACGAGGAGATCTTCAGCGAGATCGAAGGGATCCTGGCCAATGAATGACAAACCCTGGGAGCCGCGCATCGTCGCGTTCTTCTGCAACTGGTGCACCTACACGGCGGCGGACCTGGCCGGCGTGTCGCGCATGAAGTACGCGGCCAACATCCGCGATCATCCGGCTGATGTGCTCGGGCCGCGTGGACCCGCAGTTCATCCTGGACGCGCTTCGCCAAGGGCGCCGACGGCGTGCTCATCGGCGGCTGCCATCCCGGCGACTGCCACTACGTCGAGGGCAACTACAAGATGCTGCGCCGCTTCCAGCTGCTGCAAGCGGATGCTCGGCGACATGGGCATCGAGCCGGAGCGCGCTGCGGCTGGAGTGGATCTCCGCCGCCGAGGGCGAGAAGGTCAAGACGCGTGGTCAACGACATGGTGGAGAAGGTCAAGGCGCTCGGCCCGCTCGACCTGCCCGGAGCAGTTCGAGGCGTGGGACCGCGAGATGGATGAGCTGCGAGGCCGGAGGCCCTGCAGCCGCACGCCGGACATCAGGAGGCGGCCCATGCGCTAAACCCAAAGTCGCCTTCTACTGGTGCGCCTCCTGCGGCGGCTGCGAAGAAACCGTCGTGGACCTGGCCGAGGACATCCTCGGCGTGGTCGAGGCGGTGGACATCGTCCTCTGGCCCGTGCGCGATGGACTTCAAGATACAAGGACGTCGAGGCGATGCCGGACAAGTCCATCGTCGCCACGCTCCTCAACGGCGCCATCCGCACCTCCGAGCAGGAGGAGATGGCGCACCTGCTGCGCCGCAAGAGCCAGTTCCTGATCGCCTACGGCTCCTGCGCGGCCACCGGCGGCATTCCCGGCCTGGCCAACCAGTTCTCGCGCGAGCAGATCCTCAAGTTCACCTACGAGGACGGCCCGACGATGGTGAACGAGGCAGAAGACGCGCCCGCAGACTCAAGTTCACGCGACGAACGGCCACGAGCTGCACGCTGCCCGGAGCTGCGCAAGGTCGTGCGCTCGCTCGACCAGGTGGTGGACGTGGACTACTACCTGCCCGGCTGCCCGCCCACGCCCAAGCTCACCAAGGCCGCGGTCGGCGGCGCTGCTGGAGGGCAAGCTGCCGCCCAAGGGCACCGTGCTGGCGCCCGACATCGCGCTCTGCGACGAGTGCCCGCGCAAGGACGAGCAAGCCCACCGACCTGGCGTTCACCGAGTTCAAGCGGCCGCACCAGGTGCTGATCGATCCGGAGAAGTGCTTCCTGGCGCAGGGCGTGGTCTGCATGGGCCCGGCGACCCGCGGCGGCTGCGAGGCGGTCTGCATCCAGCGGCAACATGCCCTGCACCGGCTGCTTCGGCCCGACCTCGCGCGTGAAGGACCAGGGCGCCAAGATCCTCTCCTCGGTGGCGTCCAACGTCGCGCCCAGGGAGACGGGGGCCATCGACCAGGTGCTCGCCGGCATCCCCGACCCGGTCGGGACGTTCTATCGCTACGGGCTGGCCAAGTCGCTGCTCCGCAGAAAGGTGCCGAAGCAAGGGTGAACGCTCCTGACCACCATCCTGGGGAGCCTGCGCAACGGGCCGCCGCGTCGAAGGCGGCGGCCTGGCGCGGCTGTTCCGACTGCGCATCGGCGCCAAGCTGGAGCTGAGCTTCCTGCTGATCATCATCCTGATCAGCCTGATCCTCAGCCTGGTGGGCACGTGGGTCATCGGCGACCGCTTCGTGGAGCAGGCCCAGGAGAAGGTGCGCACGGATCTCAACTCCGCGCGGGAGATCTACCAGAACAACCTGCTGCGGATCAGCGACGCGGTCCGCTTCGTCTCGGACCGGGACTTCGTCCGCTCGCCGGCGTCCGCCGGCGGCCGCGACCGGCTGCTGCGCCGGCTCTCGGAGCATCCGCGAGCAGGAGCATCTCGACGCCCTGACCGCTGACCGACGCCCGCGGGGTCGTGATCCTGCGGACCTCGAACCCGGGCGTGTACGGTGACGACCAGAGCCGGCAGCAGCTGGTGCGCGCGGTGCTGCGAGCGGCACGAGCCCGTCGCCGCGACGGTGCTGATCCCGCACGAGGAGCTGGCCATGACCTCGCCGCGAGCTGGCCGCAGCGGGCGACGATCGAGCTGGTCCCGACGGAGAAGGCGCGGCCGCGCCCCGAGCGGTACTCGACCGACCGGCATGACGCTCAAGGCGGCGGCGCCGGTGTTCGACTTCGACCACCGCTTCGTCGGCGTCGTCTACGGCGGGCGTGCTGCTGAACCGCAACCACGAGATCGTGGACAAGATCAAGCAGACCGTGTTCCAGGGCCTGCAGTACCGCGGCCGGGACATGGGGACCGCGACCATCTTCCAGGACGACCTGCGGATCTCGACCAACGTCCTGAACGCGGACGGCTCGCGGGCGATCGGCACGCGCGCCGCCGAGAACGTCTACGACGCGGGTGGTGCGGGACGGCCAGCAGTGGATCCACCGCGCCTACGTCGTCCGCGACTGGTCCATCACCGCGTACGAGCCGATCCGGGACTACGGCGGCGCCATCATCGGCATGCTGTACGTGGGGCTGCTCGAGGGGAAGTACGTCGAGGTCCGCCGCCGCACCGTGTTCGTGTTCCTGGCGGTCACGCTGGTCGGCTCGCTGCTGGCGCTCACGCTGTCCCACTACCTCTCGCAGCGCATCTCGGGCTCGCTGGAGCAGCTGGTCGCCGGCGCGGAGCAGCTCGCGTGCGGGAACCTGGACCAGCGGGTCGAGATCCGCTCCGGCGACGAGTTCCAGGAGCTGGCCGAGACGTTCAACGCCATGGCGGCGGCGCTCAAGAAGCGGGACGAGCAGCTCAAGGAGCAGGCCGCGCGCAAGGTCATGGAGTCCGAGCGGCTCGCCCTGATCGGGCAGCTGGCCGCCGGCGTGGCCCACGAGATCAACAACCCGCTCACCGGCATCGTGACCTACTCGCAGCTGCTGCTGGAGAAGAACCCGGGCGAGGGCTCCACGCGCTCGTCGCTGCAGAAGATCGTCACGCAGGCGAACCGCTGCCGCAAGATCGTCCGCGGGCTGCTGGACTTCTCGCGCCAGAGCAAGCCCGACGAGCGTCCGTGCAACGTGAACACGGTGCTGCAGGAGTGCGTCTCGCTGGTGGCCAACCAGGCGCTGTTCCACAACATCGAGCTGGTGCAGAACGCTTCGGCCGAGGACCTGCCGCTGGTGCCGATGGACCCGTCGCAGATGCAGCAGGTCTTCATGAACCTGATCATCAACGCGGCGGAGGCGACGCCCGCGGATGGCCGTCTGACGCTGACGACCCGGCGTGGACGCGATCGGGCCGGTTCGTCGAGTTCGAGTTCGCCGACACCGGCTGCGGCATCAAGGAGGCGGACCTGGAGCGGATCTTCGATCCCTTCTTCACGACGAAGGGGGCGCGCCGCGGGACCGGGCTGGGGCTGGCGATCAGCTACGGGATCGTCAAGGAGCACCGGGGCACCATCGCGGTCGAGAGCAAGGTCGGCAAGGGCACCACGTTCGTGGTGAGCCTGCCGTTGTCGCTGGAGGAGGCGGCGTAGGACGTGGAGAAGCCCAGCAGGATCCTGATCATCGACGACGAGGAGATCGTCCTCGATTCCTGCCTCGCGGTGCTGGAGGGCAGGAACTACGAGATCGCCACGGCCCCGGACGGGACCGAGGGCCTGAAGCTGGCGCAGGAGTTCGCGCCGGACCTGGTCCTGGTGGACCTGATGATGCCGGGCATCTCCGGGTTCGAGGTGCTGGAGGGGATGCGCGGCATCGACCCGACGATCGTGACCATCGTCATCACCGGCTACTCGACGGTGGAGTCCGCGGTCGAGGCGATGAAGCGGGGGGCGTTCGACTTCCTGCCCAAGCCCTTCACGCCCGACGAGCTGCGCCTGATCGTCCAGCGCGGTCTCGAGCACCGCCGGCTGGTGCTGGAGACCATCACCCTGCGCCGGGAGAAGGAGATGCTGCAGCAGAACTTCGCGGCGATCATCTCCCACGAGCTGCGCTCGCCGCTGAGCGCGGTCCAGCAGAACCTGTTCGTGCTCACGGCCGAGCTGGACGCACCAGCTCAACGAGTCGCAGAAGGACCGTTTCGAGCGCCTCAAGGCCCGGATCGCCGACCTGCTCAAGATGATCCAGAGCTGGCTGCGGGCCGTGTCGGTCCCCGAGGGGAAGATCGGCGGGGACTTCGCCCCCGTGTCGGTCCAGGCCGCGATCGCCAGGGCGATCGAGAGCGTGCAGCCGCACGCGACGCGCAAGGACATCGCGATCACCGACTCCGACGCCGGGTCCCTGCCGCCGGTGCTCGGGGACGAGACGATCCTGACCGAGGCGCTGGTCAACCTGATCGGCAACGCCGTCAAGTACACGCACGCGGGGGGCAAGGTCGCCGTGAGCGCCGCGGTGGAGGCCGGCCAGGTCGTGGTCTCGGTCGCCGACACCGGCGTCGGCATCGCGGCGGAGGACGTGCCCTTCGTCTTCGACGCGTTCTACCGTGGCAAGATCGGCCCCGACGCCGAGGCGGGGTGCGGTCTGGGGCTGGCGCTCACGCGCCGGATCATCGAGGCCCACCACGGCACCATCTCGGTCGAGAGCGAGGTCGGCAAGGGGACGACGTTCACCGTCCGCCTGCCCGTGCATACCGCAGAGAGCACCAGCCCGCCCGGAGAGGCACCGGCTGCCCCATCCACCCGTGATCCCGGAGACCAGCGATGAGCGATCGCAAGCAGCTGCTGATGATCGACGACGATCCCGATTTCGTCGATGGCATCAAGTCCATCCTGACGGCCGCCCAGTACGACGTCGACGTCGCCCACAACCCGAAGGACGGCCTCGCGGCGCTGCAGAAGAAGAAGTACGACCTGCTGCTGCTCGACATCATGATGGGGCGCGGCGCCGAGGGCGTCATGATCGCGCGCAAGATGAGCCGGGACCCCAAGCTGCGCGAGATCCCCGTGCTGATCATGACCGGGCATCCGGGAGCAGATCGCCTTCCTGTTCGGCAGCCAGGCGCTGCACCCCCACTTCGTCGAGGTGGACGAGCTGATGGAGAAGCCGGTCGAGCCGCGGCTCCTCCTGGAGCGGATCGAGGCGCTGCTGAAGGCGGCGAGCGCGAAGGCAAGCGAGAAGAAATGAGCACCGAGACCATGGAGACCAGGCTGGATTTCATCGGGGAGATCAACAACCTCCTCCACGCCTCCACCAGCAACCCGGTGAACACCTGCATCCAGTGCGGGACGTGCTCCGGGTCCTGCCCGGTGGCCTCCGGCGGGTTCATGAGCCACACGCCGCGGCGGATCATCGCGATGATCCGGGCGAACCGGAAGGATGAGACGCTCCGGGCGAACACCTACTGGTACTGCTCGTCGTGCTACATGTGCACGGTGCGGTGCCCGCGGGGGATCGACATCGCGGAGCTGATGTACGCGCTGAAGCGCTACTCGATCTGGAAGAGCGAGTACGCCAAGGACCTCATCGGCCCGACGTTCTCCGAGACGTTCATCCAGACCATCATGAAGAGCGGCCGGTCCTACGAGCCGGTGCTGGCGACGACCTATCTGTTCTCCTTCGGCTTCCAGGACATGCTGCAGGAAGCGGCGACCGCGACCGGCCTGATGCTCAAGGGCCGCATGCCGGTGCTGCCGCCCCGGATCAAGCGGCTGGAGAACTTCAAGCGGATGATCCGGAAGATCGTCCCGGTGGAGGAGAAATGACCAGGAAGTACGCGTACTTCCCGGGCTGCTCGCTGGAGAAGATGGCGCGGAGCTACCACGACTCCGCGATGGAGACGACGCGCGCCCTCGATGTCGAGCTGCAGGAGATCGAGGACTGGAACTGCTGCGGCGCGACCACCTACTTCAACATCGACGAGCTGCTCGCCTACACGCTGTGCGCGCGCAACCTCGCCATCGCGGAGCAGCTCGAAGCTGGACGTCGATCGCGCCCTGCAGCGGCTGCTACAAGAACATGTACGCCGCCCGCAAGCACCTCAAGCACGAGCCGGATCTCATGGAGCACATCAACGAGGCGCTGGCCGAGGACGACCTGAAGTTCGCGGGGACCTCCGAGGTGCGCCACCTGATCGACGTGCTGGTGAAGGACGTCGGGCTCGAGGAGATCAAGAAGCGGGTGCGCCGGCCGCTGACCGGCCTCAAGGTGGCGCCCTACTACGGCTGCCAGATCGTGCGTCCGCGCAAGGACCACGAGGACGTCGAGTCGCCGCGCTTCTTCGAGGACCTGATGACGGCGATCGGCGCGGACCCGGTGGAGTACCTGCTCAAGCTCCGCTGCTGCGGCGGCGCGCTGCTGATCACCAACCGCGAGGCGGCGCTCAGCCTGGTGCGGAACCTGCTGGAGAACGCGGTGCAGTCCGGCGCGGCGATCATCGCCACCGCCTGCCCGCTCTGCCAGGTCAACCTGGAGTGCTACCAGAAGCAGGTCAACAGCGAGTTCGGAACGAACCTCAACATGCCGGTGCTCTACTTCACGCAGCTGGTCGGGCTGGCGCTCGGCGTCCCGCCCGGCAAGCTGGGCATCGGCTCGGAGCTCGTCAACGTCATGCCGGCGCTCGCCAGCGCGGGGAGCGGCGGAGGTGGACGTTGACCCATCGTGAGATCGCAGGAAACCGACGGCGGATCCGTTGAAACCGGAGAAGGCAAGCCAATGAACCCAGTCACTGGAGCAGTCTCGAAGGGCGACACCGGGGCCGCCGCCGTCGCCCAGGGCAAGCGCATCACCATCGATCCGATCACCCGCCTCGAGGGGCACGGGAAGATCGACATCTTCCTGGACGACCAGGGCGACGTGGAGCACGCCTACCTGCAGATCCCCGAGCTGCGCGGCTTCGAGGTGTTCAGCATCGGGCCGGCCCGCGGAGGACATGCCGCAGATCACCAGCCGCATCTGCGGCGTCTGCCCCACGGCGCACCACATGGCCGCCACCAAGGCGCTGGACGACCTCTACCAGGTCGAGCCGCCGCCCGCGGCGAGGAAGATCCGCGAGCTGGTCTACAACGCCTTCATGTTCGAGGACCACGCGCTGCACGTCTACATCCTGGGCGGGCCGGACTTCATCGTCGGGCCGGACGCGCCCGCGGCGAAGCGCAACGTGGTGGGCGTGATCGAGACGGTCGGCGTCGACGTCGGCAAGCAGGTCATCAGCATGCGCCGGCGCGTGCGCGAGCTGATCGCGTACTTCGGCGGCAAGGTGATCCACCCGGTGCTCGGCCTGCCCGGCGGCGTGTCGAAGGGCCTGGCGCCGTCCGACCTGCCGCGGTTCAAGGAGCTGGCGAAGGAGTCGGTCGAGTTCGCGCAGTTCACGCTCCAGGTGTTCAAGGACATCGTCCTGAAGAACCCGGAGTACGTGAAGCTGATCACCTCGGACGCCTACACCCACAAGACCTACTACATGGGCATGGTGGACGCGAACAACAAGGTGAACTTCTACGACGGCCTGATCCGCGTCGTGGACCCGGCCGGCAAGGAGTACGCGAAGTTCCCGGCGCAGAAGTACCGCGACTACATCGGCGAGCACGTCGAGCCGTGGAGCTACATCAAGTTCCCGTTCCTGAAGCCGCTGGGCTGGAAGGGCTTCGTGGACGGGCCGGAGACCAGCCTGTTCGCGGTCGCGCCGCTGGCGCGGCTGAACGCCGTCCGACGGCATGGCGACGCCGCTGGCGCAGAAGGCCTACGAGGAACTCTTCGCCACGCTCGGCGGGAAGCCGGTGCACCACACGCTGGCCAACCACTGGGCGCGCGTGCGTCGAGATGCTCCAGGCGGCCGAGCGCATGGTCGAGCTGCTGAACGACCCGGAGATCATCAGCCCGGACATCCGCACCATCCCGACCGCAGAAGCCCACGGTCGGGCATCGGCGTGGTCGAGGCGCCGCGCGGCACGCTGTTCCACCACTACGAGACCGACGAGAACGGCATCATCACGATGGCGAACCTCATCGTCGCGACGCAGAACAACGCGGCCCGCATCGCGATGAGCGTGGACAAGGCCGCCAAGGGCCTGATCTCGAAGGGCAAGGTCACCGACGGCCTGCTGAACATGGTCGAGATGGCGTTCCGCGCCTACGACCCGTGCTTCGGCTGCGCCACGCACGCGCTGCCGGGGGAGATGCCGCTGATCGCGCGCATCTACGACCCGGACCGCCAGCTGGTGCAGGAGATCCGTCGCGACCCGAAGGCGTAGAGGGAAGGCCGGCGCCGTTGCGGGGCACCTGCGGATCTTCGCAGGTCCGGGGCCGCACCCCGCGCGGCGGCCGGCCGTAGGAACGGGAGCCGTCGCCGGGGCGCTCGCGCCGGAGGCGGCTCCCGCGTTCGTGGTACACCTGCGCAGGAGCGAGACTCGGCCATCATGAAGATCATCGTGCTGGGGCTGGGCAACGACCTGCTGGCGGACGACGCCATCGGCCACCTGGCCGTGAAGCGAACTCGGGCCGCGCCTGGAGGGCCGGGCCGACGTCGAGGCCACGGCGCTGCACGGACTGGCCCTGCTCGACGTGCTGGCGGGCTACGACGCCGCGGTCGTGCTCGACGCGGCCTGCACGGGCGACGCGCCCGGTCGGCGAGGTCCACGAGATCGACGCCGGCACGCTGGCCCGCGTCCAGAACCCCTCGCCGCACTTCGCGGGGTTCCCCGAGATGCTCGACCTCGCCGGGCCGCCTCGAGCTGCACTTCCCGCAGAAGCTGCGGATCATCGCGGTCGAGGTGCTGGACCCGTACACCGTGGGCGGTGTCATGACGCCCGCGGTGCGCGACGCGCTGCCCGAGCTGTGCGAGCGCGCGGAGCAGGCGGTGGGGGAGCTGGAAGCAGGAGGCTGAGAGCTCGCCGTGCCCGCTCCCACCTGCGCCCTGCGCGGGTGACGGGTCAGGGTGTGGCGGGGATCAGGTCCAGCACTTCACCCGGCTCGGGGAACCGCCCGGTCTCGTGCTTCGAGAAGAGGGTCGCTCCGTCGAGGACGACCTCGAAGATGCCACCGGAGCCCTTCACCAGCTCCGCCTCGATGCCCCTCGCACCACGGATCTCGGCCGCCAGACCGGCAGCCCTGGGCAGGTACCCTCACTGACCGCAGTAGGTGATCGTCAGCCTGCTCATGTCGCCTCCCTCGGGTGCGTGAACGGCTCCTGGAGGCACTATAGGCTCGCCTCCCGGCCCTGCCAAAGTCCGCGGCCCCGTCAACACCCGCAGCTCCGCCGCGGTTCGGCGCGCGCGACACCCGCGCCGCTTTCCGTGCGCCTGCGCGACGGACTAAGATGCGAGCCCTCGCAACGGCCGTCCCGGGGCCACCGGCTCCCGCGGCCCGACCCTGGAGATCCACGCATGGCTGACCCCGCCCCGAACCTCGAGGACCGCCTGCAGCGAACGCTCGGCGACGGACTGCGCGAGGGCGGAGCCGCTGCGGCTCCACACCACCTTCCGCATCGGCGGCCCCGCCGACTTCTTCTATGTCGCCCGCAGCCCCGAGCGCCTGGTGGCGGCGCTGCGGGTCGGCCACGAACTGGGCCTGCCGGTCTTCCTGCTCGGCGGTGGCAGCAACCTGCTGGTGTCGGACGCGGGGCTGCGCGGGCTCGTCGTGCGGAACGCCTGCGAAGAGGTCGAGTTCGAGGGCGCGGTGGCCCGCGTGGGCTGTGGCGCGGATCTCCTCGGCTTCATCGAGCGCTGCCGCGACCGCTCGCTCGCGGGGCTCGAGTTCGCGGCGGGGATCCCGGGCACCGTCGGCGGCGCGCTCTACGGCAACGCCGGCTGCTATGGCCGGGACATCGGCTCCCAGGTCATCGACTGCACGCACGCCACTCCCGACGGCGCGACGATCGAGACGCGGCCGGCGGCCTGGTACGAGTTCGGCTACCGGGACTCGCGCCTCAAGCGCGACCCGCGCGTGCTGCTCTCGTGCCGGCTGCGGCTCGTGCCCGGCGAGCGTGCGACCATCCAGCGCGAGATGGACGAGAAGCTCGAGATCCGCCGGGTGAAGCACCCCGAGTGGCGCACCGAGCCCACCGCGGGCTCGTACTTCAAGAACCTGCCGCCCGACTGGCAGATGCCGGGAGCGAAGCACTCGCCCGGCACGCGCCGCGTGGCCGCGGGGCAGTTGCTCGAGGAGTGCGGCTGCCGCGGCCTGCGCGTGGGCGACGCCATGGTCTTCGCGAAGCACGCGAACATCATCGTGAACGCGGGCCAGGCGAGCGCGGCGGACGTGCTGGCGCTGGCGCAGGAGATGAAGTCGCGGGTGCGCGAGCGCTTCGGCGTCACGCTCGAGGAGGAGGTCATGTTCCTGGGGGCGAGGCCGGAGCCCGGCGGGGCCTCGTAGTCCCGGGCAGCGGCCCGCGCCGGAGAGCGCGCAGGCCGGGGTGATCGGCGGGCCGTCAGCCGCCGATCGCGCTCATCCCGCGGGCGGGCTGCAGGAACGCCGGGTTGTTGATGAGGTGCCCCGGCTCCTTGCGCCACGCCGCCGCCTTCAGCAGGCCGGTGAGCTCCTCGTCGCTCGCGCCGCGGCGCAGGGCCCCGCGCAGGTCGTGCTCCTCGTGCGCGAAGAGGCAGGTGCGGATCTGCCCGTCGGCCGTGAGCCGGATGCGGTCGCAGCGCGCGCAGAAGGGGCGGGTCACCGAGGCGATGACGCCCACCGTGCCGCCGCCGTCGCGGTAGCGGTGCAGCTCGGCCGGCGCGCTCGGGTCCGCGCCCGGCACCGGATCGAGCGGGAACTCGGCTGCAGCGCCGCCAGGATCTCCGCCGCCGGGACCAGCCGCTCGGTGGACCACGAGCGCTGCGAATCGAGCGGCATCCACTCGACGAAGCGCAGCTCGAAGCCCTGTTCGCGGGCCCAGCGCGCGAGCGGCACGGCCTCGTCCTCGTTGAACCCGCGCATCAGCACGACGTTGACCTTGATGGGGGAGAAACCCGCGCGCTTCGCGGCCTCGAGGCCCGCGAGGACCTCGGGGAGGCGGTCGCGCCGGGCGATCCTGCCGGAAGCGCGCGCGGTCGAGCGTGTCGAGGCTCACGTTGATGCGCGTGAGCCCGGCCTGGCGCAGGTCCCCGGCCAGCGCCGCGAGCCTGAGCCCGTTGGTCGTCAGCGAGAGGTCGAGCGCCGGGTCGAGGTCGCGCAGCGCGCGCACCAGCACCTCCAGGCCGGCGCGCACCGTCGGCTCGCCGCCCGTGAGCCGGATGCCGGTCACGCCGAGCCCGATGGCGAGGCGGGCCACGCGGACGATCTCCTCGTAGGTGAGCACGTCCGCCCGCGGCAGCCAGGCGACGCCCTCGAGGGGCATGCAGTAGACGCAGCGCAGGTTGCAGCGGTCCGTGACCGAGATGCGAAGATCGCGGAGGACGCGGCCCTGCGGGTCTGTGAGGGTGCCGACGGTGGGCATGGGATGGGCTCCTGGGCCGGAAGAGCATAATCGGCGCGCCCCGGCCGCCTCAAGCGGGAGCCGCGCCGCAGCGGGCACGGCCGTGGCCGGCAGGGCCGGCTTCGGCCCGCCGACCGCCGCATGTATCCTTGTTGACCGATCCTCGACATCCGGCCCGGTCCGAGTGGCTAGACTGTCCACGAACCGGCTGTGCGTTTCGCGCCGCCAGAGAGGGATTCGCCGCATGAGACGCACGCTCCTCTTCGCCCTGCTGCTGCTCGCCGTCGCCGCGCGCGCCCGCCCGCTCGCAGAGCCAGGTGGAAGACACCACCTTCGTCCCGAAGGTCGCGAGGCCCGCCTTCACCGCACCGCCAGCCGGTCGTGATGATCGACGAGGCCCACCGGAACCACTTCACCCGGAAGGGGCTCTACCGCGGCCTTCGCGAGCCTGCTCTCGCAGGATGGCCTGCGCGTGATCCCCGGCGGGCAGGCGTTCTCGCCCCAGCTGCTCAAGACCTGCCAGGTGCTGGTCGTGGCCGACGCGCTCGGCGCGCGCGGGCCGAACGGCCCGGCGGCCCGCGCAAATCCGCCTTCCGGATCCCCGAGTGCGACGTGGTGCGCGACTGGGTGAGGGAGGGTGGCTCGCTGCTCCTGGTCGCCGACCACGCGCCCTACGCCTCGGCGATGGACAGCCTCGCCGTCCGCTTCGGCGTGGACATGGGCAAGGGCTACACGGTGGACACGCGCCGCGTGGACCCCGAGACCGGGAACCTGGGCTGCATCCTCTTCACGCGCGCCCAGGGCCTGCTGGGCGACCACGCGATCACGCGCGGGCGGGACAAGAGCGAGCGCATCGACCGGGTGGCGACCTTCACCGGCCAGTCGCTGGCTGGGCCCGCCGGGCAGCGCAGGCCTGCTGGTGCTCAGCCCCTCGGCCTGGGACGTGCCCTTCACCCCGGACGCGCGGCGCGAGACCACCCCCGAGGCCCGCCGCGAAGGCCGACACCACGTCGGTCGGTGAACACGCCCGGGGCGGTGACCGGCGGTCGGTCGCTTCCAGGGTCTGGCGTTCGGCTTCGGCAAGGGGCGCGTCGTGGTGCTGGGCGAGGCGCCGATGTTCGGCTCCCAGTTCGTGCTCGGGACGGACGCCCGGCGCACGCGGCAGGGACCGCCTGAGGATCGGCCTCAACCGGCCGGACCTCGACGACAACCAGCAGTTCGCCCTCAACGTCCTGCGCTGGCTGGCGAGGGAGCTGAACTGAGACGCGCCCGCGGCCGGGCGGCGGCGCGCGGCCGGTTCGGCTATCATGCGCGCGGTGGCCCGGCGGGCCGTGGCGGCCCGCCGGCGAGCGTTCGATGGGAGATGAGCGATGCCTCTCTGCGTGTACCTCTGCCATGTGCCCGGCTGCCAGGTGAAGGTGGAGCGCTGGATGCCCACCGCCGGCGAAGGCGCCGATGCGAAGATCCCCTGCCCGCGCTGCGGCAACCCGCTGACCTGCGCGTGGACGGGCACGCAGATCCGGACGCCGGATCTCAAGGACGCGCCCGCCGGGCCTTCCAGCCGAAGCGCTGAGCGCGGGGCGGAGGGCGGTGGGCGAGCGCAGGTGCCTCGGCTCGCCGCCGCCTCCGCCCCCGCGCCGGACCGCGCACCACGCCCGGCGCCCGCGCGGCGGAGCCTGCCCATGCCGCTGAGCTCCGGCGCGCTGCGGATCCCGCGCTGCGCCGCGCGCTGCTGCGCTGGTACGACGGGCACCGCCGCGCGCTGCCGTGGCGCGGCGAGCGCGACCCGTACCGGGTCTGGCTCTCCGAGGTGATGCTCCAGCAGACCCGGGTCGCCACCGCGACGCCGTACTACCACGCCTTCCTGGAGCGCTTCCCGACGCTCGGATCGCTGGCCCGCGCCCGCGAGGCGGACGTGCTCGCCGCCTGGGCGGGGCTCGGCTACTACCGTCGCGCCCGCCAGCTGCGCGAGGCGGCGCGCGCGGTGGTGCGCGAGCACGGCGGGCGCGTGCCCGACGAGCCCGCGGCCTTCGCCCGGCTGCCCGGGCGTCGGCCGCTACACGGCCGGGGCGGTGCTCTCCATCGCCTTCGACCGCGCCGCTGCCCGCGCTGGACGGCAACGTGGCGCGCGTGCTGTCGCGGCTCGCGCGCGCTGCCGGCCGCGCTGCGCGAGCCCGGCGGCGCGCGGCGCTGTGGGCGCTGGCCGCCGCGCTGGTCCCGGCGCGCCGGCCCGGCGACTGGAACCAGGCGCTGATGGAGCTGGGCGCCACCGTCTGCACGCCGCGCGCCCCGCGCTGCGGCGAGCTGCCCGGTGTCGCCGCCGCTGCCGCGCGCTGGCGCTCGGGCGCGTGGCGGCGTTCCCGCCGGTGCCCGCGCGCCGGGCGGGGGAGCAGGTGCGGCAGGCGGTCGCGCTCATCGAGCGGCGGGGCCGCGTGCTGGTGACGCGCCGCGAGGGCCCGCTGCTCGCCGGGCTGTGGGAGCCGCCCGGCGTCGAGGTGGCGCCGCGCCGGTCCGCGCGCCGGGCGCTGGCCGCGCGGCTCGCCGAGCTCGGCCTGCGCGCGCGGCTCGCGCCGGCGGGGACGACCGTCCGCCACGCGATCACGCACCGGCTCATCGCGGCGGAGGTCTGGCGCGGCGAGCTGGCCGTTCCCCTGCCGCACATGGTGGGGAAGGCACGAGAATTTCGCCAACAGTACGACGAAGACGTTGAAGATGAATCTGAAGAAATAGAAATGGGCACTGGGCAATGGGCACTGGGCACTGGGAAGAATGGTCAGGGGTCAGTGGTTAGTGGGCAGTGAGGAAAACGTCAATCGTCAAGCGTCATTCATTTCCCCTCCTTTGTAAGGAGGGGAAGGGGAGGTGAGAGCCTCTACCCCACCTCACCTTACAAAGGGGAGATAAATCAGTAAGAAGTGACAGCAAGGACATGGGTTTTGGAAGAAGGTTTTGCTATACTCCTGAGGCACGGAGGGTCCCATGAAAGAACAACTCACCGCCGTTTTCGAGAAGGTTCCCGAAGGATATATCGGATTTGTCGAGGAATTGCCGGGGCGGAGCGTGGGGGACACGCTGAAGAACCCCGCGCCAACCTTCAGGAAGCCGTAAGCTTGGTGCTTGAAGCGAACCGGGCATTGGCTGAAGAAACGCTTGGCGACAAGACCAGCGCTCGTTGGGAGCGAAGATCATGACGTTCTATAATTTTGAAATTGTTGTTGAGAAAGAATCAGAGGACGGAGGTTACTCGGCCTACAGTCCTACGTTACCGGGCTGCCACAGTAATGGCGGCACGGTGTTGAAGAAGCAAATCGTAATATCCGCGAAGCGATTCAGCAGCACATTCAATCTCTACTCGCTCATGGCCAGCCGATTCCCCAGAACGAAAAACTTGTACACGTGGAGGAGCTGACCGTTGGAGTTCCATAATGGCACGGATGCCACAGGTCACGCCTGCCGACCTTGTGCGTTTTCTAAAATCTCAAGGATTCACAGAAGACCGACAGTCCGGGAGTCATCTGACACTCTGGCATGAGAGTCGGAAGGTGTCGGTGACTATTCCGATGCATACAGGCTGTCGTTCTCGGCCGCGGCCTCGCAGTACGTATTCTAAAAGATGCGGGGTTTTCAGTTGAAGAGTTCTTGCGTCTTCGCTGAAGCGGCTTCCAGACAAGAGCGCTGAAGGTGGCAGGGCAATGCCCAGTGACGAGTGACCAATAACGAATAACGGAGACACTTGCCATGAAACAGGGCTATCGGTTGATCCTTGTGGACAAAGACGGTGTGATGGTCTCGGAATTCCAAGTGACCGAAGGCGACCTGGCTGATCCGGCGGCGTTCGTGGCGGCGCTCAAGGAGTCGATCGAGCAGGTGGAAGAGGAAGAACCCTAGAAATGGGCATTGGGCACTGGGCAATGGGCATTGGGCATTGAGAAGAATGCGAGCGATGAGCGATGAGTGATGAGGAGGAGACTACATGCCGCAAAAGAAGAAGAGCATCACACCCAAGAAGGGCGGAGGCAAGTCAAAGGGCCAACAGGTCCGCGAGACGCAGCGGCCGCGCAGCGCGCGGCAAGGCCAGGGCCCGGCGGATAGGCAGAAGGACCAACAGCAACGCGCCACCGGAAAGAGGTCGGGCGGAAACTAAAAATGGGCACTGGGCAATGGGCAAGGGACAAACGTCACTGGTCATTAGTCATTCGTAAAGCCCCTCCTTTGTAAGGAGGGATGACGGGGAGGTAGAGATCTCTACCCCACCTCACCTCCCCCTTACAAAGGGGAGGAAGGCTGGTTGACGAGTGACTAGAAACGGGCACTGGGCACTAGGCAATGGGCAATGCCTGACCGGACGGGACTAGGGGGACGAAGAAGAGATTAGGACGTTGAATGCATCGCCGAGTGCAGTCTGTGCGAGCTTGATTCTCTGTGGCTCATGAACTCTGTGATGGCGTCTGCGGCGGCTGTTGGGTTGGTGTACATGACGTAGTGGCGGCCCTCAATCATGCGGACGCGGACGGACGGTCGAACGCGTACAATCTCCTCGACATTGCGCTGTGGGACGATCCGGTCCCGCGTGCCGGCAAGACAGAGCACGGGACACGGCAGGGCCCCCCGTAAGTATTCTCGTGCATCCACGTCTATGAGCGCCGCCGCGCGGGCTGCCGCCGCCCGGGCACTTGTCCGCCTCCAGGTTTCTTTCTTGGCCCTGCGAAATTGATCGTTCTGTCCTCGGGCCAGCCACAGAGGAATGCGACGTCCACTCCGCACCGCCCAGGCCACCGGTGGGACTGCGGCAAACCGCAGGCGCGAAAAAATCGGGCGGGGTGAGCGGAGGAAGGTCGCAGACAGGATAGCCCCTTGGACCCTGGTCGGCTCGGCGGCAGCGAGCATGAGCGCCAGCGGACCGGAAAACGACGAGCCCAGCACGTAGAAATCGGACAGGCCTGCCAGCTCTCCCCGGACTATATCCAACAGATGTGGGTACTCATTGGCCCCGGTTGAAGGAAAGCAAATCACATGCGGTCGTACCCAATGGGGCAGGGCTGCCAGCAGCGGTCGAAAAAACACATCGGTCCCGTCGAGACCTGGGAGGAGCACTAACGTCGTTGGCTTCTGCATGTGGGTTGGTCAAAAAAAAGAATCAGCGGAGAAACGTGTTTCGCGGCATTATTTCGGGGAATGATCAGACTTCATTTTCTATGATGATATACAACGTGTCGGAGGATGGGTCAAGGAGGCCAGAAACGGGCACTGGGCATTGAGAGACAGGCAATGGGCATATAGAAACAGGCACTGGGCAATGGGCGCTGGGAAGA
>CAWBOP010000014.1:0-42335 GCA_963790465.1 Terriglobia bacterium
TCAGCAAGACCAAACTCTAATGAGTTACATAAACATCGCCAATTGCTATCGGTCTTGTGGATGATGCTGCCCAGGCGGATGATGCTTTCCATGCCGCGCACACGAGACGCCGTAGCGCATGCCCAGCGAGGCGATCGGCACCAGGCTCATGGGCACATCTTCGAAAATGTAGCGGTGGTTGAGCGTGGTGGGCGCTTTGATGCCGTAATAGCCGGGCTGGTTGTGGATGGCTTCGTGCAGGTCTTCGCCGTTGGTGTCGTAGGCCAGTTTGAGCCATTCCAGCGCGGTGCGGGCGCGGATGCCCAGCGAGGAGGCCACGGTCACCCGCTCGCGGTCGAGCACTTCCAGCACGCGCGCCACCGAGGGCGTGACGCCGTCGATGTAGAACTGGTAATCGCCGTGGGTGTGCTTCGATCCAGCCGGCGTTGAGCAGGGTCAGGGCCGGGTGGAAGATGGCGCCCATGTTGTTCAGGCCGGTATGCAGCACATCCACGCCGTCGATGAACTGCGGATAGGCGTGCTGAATGGCCTCCAGCACCAGTTCGTTGCGGGTGGCGGGCAGCGCCGCCAGCGGCACGGCTTCCTTGATGCGGAAAATGCGCGCCTGGGCCGGACCATCGGAGCGGCTGGCGTAGATGAAGGTTTCGGCTTCGGCAACGGTCACATCGGCCGTGCAGCCGTTGTCGCGCATCACCTTGGCAAATTCAATCGCGCCCAGGTGCGGCCCGGATGCAGGATGACGATCTGCCCATCCTTGAGATGCGGCGCGGCGAGCTTTGGCAATATCGGCGTGCGCCGAGGAAGGCAGCGACCACCATGATCACCTGGCGCATGCGCAATGGCTTCCGCCATATCGGATGTGACCAGGCTCAGCTTGCCAAAACCATGCGGGCCGCCTTCGGCGCTTTCCAGTTCGATGCCGCCGCGCTTCTTGATGATCGCGATATGATCAAAGGTGCGGTTCCACAAGGCGACATCCGCACCCATCAGCGCCAGGTGGGCAGCCATGGCCTTGCCGCCATGACCGGCGCCGATGACCGTGATATTTTTCGGGTCATTTTCATTTTGTCCTTCCATGCTGATCATACCTATTGTCGCTCAGATACTTTCGATACTCGGTGAAAGCGGAACTCCCCTTCTCATCGACAGCGATACTGGCGCCATTGACGATCCGGGTGCGGACCTTTCCGCGCGCGAACTTGTTGTTGCGCAATTGCGGCGCATCCATCAACCCGGTCGTGACCGCTTTGCCAGCGTGGCCGCGATCTGCCCAGGGATCGTCGCACGTCCGGCGAGGCGAGTCGCGCGAATTTGCTCCAGCAAGGTTTTGGCCTCCGCAATGACAATTTCCTTGCGCTCCTGAACTTCGGGCGCCCGGGTCATATCCGGCGCGCCCAGCGCATTGGTGATGGCACGGCGCGACAATCTTGCTGGCTTCGATGATATCATCCGCGGTGGCGGCGTGGTGCGCTTCGGTGTGCCCGACGATGTGATAAATGTGCGGCTTAAGCGCCATTTGCAGGTAGGTGCTGGCAGCCAGGTGCCCGCGCGCGGCGTCGGGGTCGAGCGGATGGGAGAGCAGGCCAATGCGGGTCTGGCGCCAGATGCGGAAATTGGGGCTCTGCCAGAGGCTCGATCATTTCCAGCAGCAACACGTAACTGAACCAGTAAACACACAAAAAAAAAAAAACGTGTAACCCGTTATTGCTAACTGATGCTGCTTTGCACCTTCCTGCAGTTCCAGCTGTTTCTGCAGCGACCTGCGCAACGCGATCGAATCGGTGTACGTCTCCGATCCGGGCGGCACAGGCACGGCGTTCTGTCCAAACAGTAACATTCGCTACTGCCTCGCGATGGTGAACATCGGCCACGAGAGGCACGAAGGCCTGGAGTTCAGCGTGGGCACCACGCCCGTGTCCCTGGCTGACCGGCGTCAGCTACAGCTATCTCTATCGCACGCTGGCCTACGACTTCGCCAGTGTTCCGCGTCAGCCAGGTCCTCACGAGCGTCAACGAGAACACCACCGCGACGTACAGCTTCATTGCCACGGCAACCATTGAGCTGCCTCGCCGCATCGTCGGCCAGGTGAGCGGACGGTACGAGGCCGGACTCACGCTCCAGGACACGACCTATCCGACTTCGTCCCCACCGTTCAAGCCGTACACAAGATTGTTCGGCACGATGGACCTTGCGGCCAATTATCCCGGTCGACGGCAGCGCGGTGCAGGCCGGCGTAAAGAACGTCTTCGATTGGGAGTACTACTACACGGCGGGTTATCCTGAACAGGGCGAAACCGGCTGGTGAACCTGTGCTGGCAGTTCTGAAGACCCAGCTGCCGGAGGACATGATGACCGTGCGACGTGCATTGCTCTCGCTCTTCGTCGTCGGCGCAGTTGCCCTGACGTGCCCGACCCGGGCTGGGAGGCTTCGTCGTCGGACGTGCAACGCACCGAAATCGCCGGCTCAATCGGCGCGAGCGGCACGGTGATTCCCGCGGCAGCGGGGACCGTCGGCGCAAGTCTGGAAGTGAAATGGACGTTCGCCAAATCGGATTCTATTGCGTCCCAGTTTTGCCTGGCGAGAAACTGACTATTGAAAACTTCGGCAGTGTGGTCGCTAGCCAGTTCGGTTGGCTGAAGGCGAAAGCACACGAGGTCGGCATGGACAAGCCCGACGGCATTTCCCAAGGGTTCGGGTTCATCACCAACGTGCTTTGGGCGAAAAGCGGTCTTAACGTCGGCGCACAATCCGCCAGCAGTTCGTTTTCCATCTGGTGGAATAACGCTAGCGACGTTGCCGCCATGTTGGGAAAATTGATGGGAACGGCTCGTTTAGCGCGACGCACGAAACCGGCAATATGGATAAGCACATATGGCCCTTGACGCCGGGCGCGGTCGCTTCCGCCGATGGACTGATCCCATCGCCTTCGGCTTCACCTCGTTTGACGGCGCTATCGTGATCCCGAACTGGCCCGGCTATATTCCCACGCTGGAAATCGTGCTGGACAACAAAGGCTCGTACATCACCAATGCGGACCATATATACGAGCAACGCCTCGAAAATCACTGCGAGCAAGTGCGTCACCGGGGGCTTGAGGAAGAACTTCGGAGATTCCCCTGAACGCGGTGGAGCTGAGGCTGGAACTGTCATTTGTCGGCAGCAGCACGACATAGTCGATTCCCTTCGCCGCTCCGTCTGCGCAGAGCAATACGTCGTCGGCCCCCCGAAAAAAAAAAAAAGGGAAGCAGGCCGAGCCGTCGCAGTTCCGCGATCACACCGGCGGCGGAGTCGGAGTTCCGGTTGTCCACGTTGACACGGACCCCAAGGCTCAGCACGTCGGCGACCGTGAGCACCGACCATGCGGTCGAACGTGCCCCGCCCGTCGGGGAGCTTCCGTCTGGCGTCGTGGGACCTCCCTCGAGCCGTCGAGCGTGACCTGGGCGCTCGCGACGCCCACGGCCTTGAGACGCTCCGCGGCCTCGCGGTCGAGGAGCCAGCCGTTCGTGACGATCCCACCGCCGAGGAGTCTCGAGCCGTGCCGGCCGGCGAGGTCCCGCAGTCCTGCGGCCTGCACCCGCTCGATCGTCTCGAGACAGAGCGTGGGCTCTCCCCCGAACCAGGTGACCGAGACGGTCTCCGTCCCGCGCATCCGCCGGTCCGCGAAGCCGAGCAGGGCGCTCTCCGGTCTCCTCGTTCATGCGCGCCGTGGACGGCTTCTCGAAGCAGTAGTCGCAGCGGAAGTTGCAGGCGAGCGTCGGAGCGAGACTCAGGGACAGGAGGTCTCCTCCGAAACGGTGCCGGCGGTTGAGACCGGCGAGCTGGGCCGTCTCGTCGAACCCGTCTTCCACCAGGAACTTCTTCTCTCGGAGCACCTCGACGAATCGCCGCTCTTCGTCGGTCTCGGCGGCCTCGGGTCGGGAGAGCATGCGCCGGGAACGCGTCGCGCTTCTCGGGCCGGATCCGAAGAAGGGCGGCGCTCGAGCCGTTGAACGCCAGCACGCCTCCCTCGCCGGTGGCGACGAGGCGGTTGTATCGGGAGGCTTTCATCATCGTGCATCGCCCGAGGTCAAGGAACGGAAGTATACGACGAGGACATTCGCGGACAACCGCTTTGTCGGGCTTCCGGGGAATGAGGTGTTCAAGTTGCGGGTTCGAGAATCGCGTCCGAGAATGGGAAAGAGCAGACGTTCACGATTCCTTGAGGACGCGGCCGGCGGCAGCGGGTTCACCCGATCCGGCGAGCCCGCCATGCTATTCTTTCGACGTCGAAACTTCGGCCGGGTTCCCGGCGTATCACCTCCCCGGGCCCCGGGTTCCCCGGGGACGCGCTGGGGTTCGAGGAGTAGCCGTTGAAGCATAATTTGAAGGCGCTGGGCATCCGAAGCGCACCCCGGCAAGAGTTCGACGTCGCGACCCCGGACGAAGCCCTGGTCGACCTTGCCCTCGACGGGAAGAGAGAGGCGTTCGAGGTGCTGGTGCGGCGGCACCAGAAGCCGCTCCTCAATTACCTCCACCGGCTCATCGGCGCGCGGGACGGGGCGGCGGACCTCGCCCAGGAAGTCTTCATCAAGGTGTACGTTTCGCTCGCGTCCTTCGACCCGCGGTACCGGTTCACCACCTGGCTCTACCGGATCGCCTCGAACTGCGCCATCGACCAGGTCAGGAAGAAACAGATCCGCACCTGCACCATCGAACCGGCGCAGAACGACGGCGACCGCGTACCCGCGGTGTCCCAGCTGTGCGGGAACGATCCGACCCCTCACGAGATGCTCCGGTTGCGAGAGGTCGAAAAGAGGCTCGACGAGGCGATCGCCGCGCTCCCCGTGGCGTACCGGCAGTTGATCCTCCTTCGCCATAGACAGCACTGCCGCTATGACGAGATCGCCAGAATATCGCGGCTTCCGATCGGTACGGTGAAGAACCGGATCTTCCGCGCGAGAGAGATGCTCAAGGGGCAGCTCGCCGACGTTCTGGAGCGGGGGGTTCGAGCGTGAACACCTGCGACAGGTTCCGTCCCCTGCTGTCGAGTTTCGCCGAGGGAGAGGCGAGGCCCGACGAGGCCCTCGGCGTGGCCAGCCATCTCGCGGACTGCACCGCCTGCAAGATCGTCCTGGCCCGCGAGCGGCGCCTCCACGAGGCGCTCGACGGCCTCGGCGATCCGGTGTCGGTGGACGAGGAGTTCGCGAGACTGGTCATGGCGGCGCTCCCCGTTGGCCCCCCCCCTCGAGCCGACCGCGCGCGGCGGCGCGGCCTCGAACTGGCAGGACTTCTCGGCGTGAGCTCGGTCGTCGGCGCTCTCGCTTTCCGCGTGCTTGACGTCGCCGTCGCGGCCGAGCCGCTCCGGCTGACGTCGCACCTCGACCTCGAGAGCGGATCGGGGCTGCTCGATGGGCTCGCGCGGATCGCCGGCGCGGTGGCGGTTCTGATCGGAGGCATTGCGGCCTGGCTTCCGGCGCACCGGCCGTTCGTCGGCGGGATCGCGCCGGGCGGCCTCGGACCGTGGCTTGCCGCGGGGGCGCTCGTGACCGCGGCGCTGTTCCTTGCGGCCACCACGTGGACCGTGGCCGGCCGACCCCGCGGATCGCGCCATGGCGCCCCGGTGGAAGCCGGACGACCGGACGACCCTCGCTACTGAGGCCGAAGGATCCCGAGCGCTTCCATCCGCAGAGCGAGATCTTCGGACGGGATCCCGAGCCGGCGGGCCGCGCCCGACCGGTCTCCCCGCGCCTGAAAGAGCGCCCGGCGAATGGCGTGCCGCTCGAACGCGGCGACGCCATCCGCGAGGCTCTCGAACTCCCGGTAGAGATCCTCCGTCGGCATCGCCGAGCCACCGAGCGCTTCCGGCAGGTCGCTCACGCGAACGACCTCTTCCGGCGCGACCAGGAGCAGCCGCTCCACCAGGTTCCGCAGCTCGCGCACGTTGCCGGGCCACTTCCACGCCGTGAGCGCGGCGAGGCACTCTGGAGCGAACCGTTTCTCCGCCTTCCCGTACTCCCGCGCGAACGCCCGCATGAAGCGTTCGGCCAGCGCCGGGATGTCCTCGCGGCGCTCCCGCAGCGAGGGAACCGAGATCCGGATCACCTCGAGCCGCCCGCGCAGGGAAGGCTCGAGAGAAAAAGGATCCGGTCCGGTGCCGGCGATCCACCGCACCTCGGGCTCTCCGAAGGGGCTCGATCCGATTCGAGGGGCGAGCTGCCGCTGCACCGCGGGGTCCAGCCGGTCGGCGTCCTCGAGGAACAGCGTCCCGTGCCGCGCCAGCGCGATCCGCCCGGTCCTTCCCCCCGCGCCGAAGAGCGCCTCCGACGCCGCGTCGGCATCGAGCGCGGCGCAGGGGACGTGAACGAACGCCTCGCCCGACTGCCGGCCGCCGGCGTGGATCCGCCGCGCCGCGCTTTCGCGGCCGCTCCCCCGCTCGCCGCAGATCAGGACCGGCGCTTCGGCGCCGGCCGCCGCGGCGACGTCCGAGCGCAGACGGGAGACCGCCTCGCTCGAACCGACGATTTCCGTGTCGAGGACCAGCTGCTCGAGAAGGCGGCGGTTCCGCTGCTCGAGCCGGCGCTGCCGCAGCGCGTTGCGGAGCACCAGAAGGGTCTTCTCGAGGGATAGCGGCTTCTCGATGAAGTCGAAGGCGCCGAGCTTGGTCGCGCGCACCGCGGTCTCGATGTTGCCGTGCCCCGAGATCATCACGATCTCGGCTTCGTGGCGGTGGTCCTGCATCCTCACGAGCGTCTCGAGACCGTCGATGCCGGGAAGCCAGACGTCGAGCAGCACGGCGTCGAACCGGTCCGCGGCGATTGCCAGGAGCCCGTCCTCGCCGGACGCCGCCAGAACCACCGAGTACCCCTCGTCCCGGAGGATCGCCGCGAGAGCCGTCCGGACGCCGGGCTCGTCGTCGACGATCAGGATCCTCTCCTTCTCCATGTCGCTCCTCATCCCGGTATCTCGATCACGAAGCGGGCCCCGTGGGGCCGGTTGTCCTCGGCGCGAATGACTCCTCGGTGGTCGGTGACCACGCGGTGAACGATGGCGAGGCCGAGCCCCGATCCTCGCCTCTTGGTGGAGAAGTAGGGAAGGAACAACCGGTCGCGGTCTCCCGGTGGGATGCCGGGCCCCGTGTCGGCCACCTCGACGCGCAGCGATCCGGGACCGGCGTAGGCCCGGGCGGCGATCCGAAGGGTTCCGGCCCCGCCCATGGCGGTCAGGGCATTGTCGATGAGGTTGATGAGGGCGCGCCGCATCTGCTCCCCGTCCACGCGCACTAACCCCAGGTCGGGAGAGGTCTCGATCTCCCATCGAATGCCCTGCACCCCCTGATAGAGCGCCAGGACCGCGTCGACGATCTCGCGGAAATCCGCGGGACGCGGTGCGACGTCCGGCATCCTCGCGAACCTCGAGAACTCGTCCACGAGATCCTTGAGCGCCCCCACCTCCCGCTCGACGGTGGCGGTGGCGTCGGCGACCACCTCCGGAAGGTCGGCCGCCCCCTCCTGGAATTTCTTCCGCAATCGCTGAGCGGCGAGCTGGATCGGCGTGAGAGGGTTCTTGATCTCGTGCGCGATCCGCCGCGCCACTTCCCGCCAGGCCGCCGCCCGCTGCGCCCGGAGCAGCTCGGTGAGGTCCTCGACCATGACGAGTGTGCCGAGGTCCTCGCGCTGGCCCGCTCGCAGGGGCGAACTGGACCGAGACGGTCACGACCTGCCCTCCGCGGTGCAGGTCGACTTGCCGCGAAGGAGCGTCCCCGCGGCGTCCGGCCGCTTCCTCCACCAGCTCTCGAAGGGGCTCGAGGCCGGTGGCGTCGAGCCGCTCGCGAAACGCGTCCCCCACGGCGAGATCGAGGCCAAGAATCGCCCGGGACGCCGGATTGGCGGTCGTCACGTGCCCCTGCCGGTCGAGCGACACGACCGCGGTGGACAGGTTGGCGACCAGGGCCTCGATGTAACCCCGCCGCTCGTCGAGCGCCTGGTTCGACCGGCGGAGATCGGCGGTGGATCGCGTGATCGCCTCGCGGCTCTCCTGGAGCTGCGCCGCCATCTCGTTGAACGCCTCCACGAGCAAGCCGACCTCGTCCCCCGCCGCGGCGCGCACCCGGACACCGAGGTTTCCCTGCGAGATCTCCCGCGCCGCGGCGGCCAGCTCTTCGATCGGCCCCGTGATCCGGCGAGAGAGGTAGAAACCGATCCAGGTCGCCACGAACACGGTCGCCAGCAGGATCAGCCCCAGTAGCGCCCGGTAGAGCCGGGCCAGGTCGCGGCGCTGGACGCGAAATTTTCGGTAGACCTCCGCGCCCGAGGCGATCTGCTCCATCCGGCCGGCGAGGCTCCGGGAGATGAACGTCCCGATCACCACGACCCCGCGTGCTCCGGCGCTCGCCCCGTCCGGCGCGGGCACAGGGGCGGCGGCCTGGATCAGGAGGCCGCCCGCCACCGCGTCCACGGAGGTCGCGGAGCCGTCCTTTTGAAGGGCGCGCGACGCGAGAGCGCGAGACAGCGCGAGCACCTGCTCGACGGAAACTCCGGTCGCCAGCAACTCCGGGTCGATCGAGCGAGCGACCGGCGCGTCGCCCACGACGACGACGACGAGATCCAGCGCCTCCCTCTCGCGCCAGCGGTCCGCGAAAGCCGCGAGATCCGCACGCCGCGAGGGATCGGCGACCCCGATACGGACCGCCTCGGCCGCGGACCACACGGCGAACTGCCGGCACTGCGTCTTCAGGGCCTCGGTCCATCCTTCGGCAATCTCCCGCGCCCCGCGCGTCACGTCTTCCACGGGGGTCCGCACCATCCCCTCCACGGTCGTGCGGATCAGTTGCCACGATCCGTAGAACATGACCAGCGCCGGAAGCAGCACGAACGCGAGGAAGAAGAAGACGAGCTTGGTTCGCAGCCTGGAGCCGAGGATCCCTCGCTTGCGATCCAGGATCAGCCGCACCAGGTTGCGAATCAGCACCCCGGCTAGCGCGAGGGCGAGCACGATGATCGCCATCACCAGCGCGGGAAGGACGAGCTGGTTGGTGGCGAAGTCTTCCTCGGCCGCCGCGAATCTGCGGAGGAGGACCCAGATCCCCCCGAGGGTGAAGAGCAGCAGCGCCGCCAGCGCCATCCAGCGGACCGTTCGCCTCGTCAGCGCCACGGCGGCGACCTTCAGCCCGCGACCGGGCGGGCGACGAAGGGGTCCGGCGCGGGTGTCTCGTCGGACCACGGGGCGAGGAACCAGCTGTCGGTCGATTCGAGGATCCGTCGCGCCAGGCGGCCGTGCATGTCGTGCCCCGCGCGGTAGGCGCACACGTGGCCGAGGATCGGCCAGCCCAGGAGGGAGAGGTCACCGGTCAGGTCCAGAATCTTGTGGCGGACGAACTCGTCCGGGAACCGCAGCCCGCCGGCGTTCAGGAGCCCCTCGGCGCCGATCACGACCGCGTTGTCGAGCGACCCGCCGCGTGCGAGCCCCGCCTTGCGCAACGCCTCGACCTCGCTCTCGAAGGTGAACGTCCGGGCGGGCGCGAGTTTCTCCGCGAACACTCCCTCTCCCCAGACGCTCACGGTCAACTCCTGGTACCCGAGTCCGGGATGCGGGAACTCGATGGCGTAGGTCACCCGGTATTCTCGGCAGGGGTACACCCCGATTCGCTTCTCCTCGTGGGTCACCACGACCGGCCGGACCAGGGTCAGGTACGAGCGGGGAACCGGGAACTCGACCGTGCCGGCCTCGAGGATCGCCTCGACCAGCGGCCGGGCGGAACCGTCGAGGATCGGGACCTCCGGTCCGTCGATCTCGACGCGCAGATCGTCCACCTGCAGCGCGTAGAGCGCCGCCATGAGGTGCTCGACGGTGCCGATCGTGACCCCGTCCTTTTGAAGGATCGTCGCGTAAAAGCTCGGCCCCACGTGATCGAGGGCCGCGGGGATCTCGACCTCGGCGCGGTCGGTCCGCACGAACACGATTCCGGTCCCGGCTCCGGCCGGTATCAGCCGCATTCGCACGGGAACCCCGGAATGCAGGCCGACCCCCTGGATCGCGGCCTCCCGGGCAAGTGTCTGACGGTTGTGCACGGCGGCTCCCCGAGGCTATCCCCCTCACGAGCGGCACTATATCGTGAGGGCGTGTCGGCCGTCGACGGCCCGCGCCCTCGCTCCCGCGTAGGACCGGAGCCTCCGAAATGCCTCGGGCCGTGAACGTTTTGTTCCTTTCGTTGACCGAGGGCGCCGGCTGGTGGTACATAGTGGACGGGAGAGTCGGGCACGATACGTTCGCTCGACACCGAGGATGGGGGCGTTTCGAGAACGCGGCCCCCTGTCGGGCGGGCTTCCGCGGAGGGCGCGGATTGAGCAGCGAGAGCAACGAACGGCGACACCTGCCTCAAGGCCTGCGTGCGCGCCCCGGGAGGCCTCGAAAGCCCCTGAAGATCGGTGGGCGCGAACCTGCAGGTGCGCTCAACCGCGCGGCCGAGCACGCGGCGCACGCGGTCCTGTACCTCGAGGAAGGGGTCACCCGCTTCGGTGCGGGTAATCTCGAGGGCGCGATCGCCTCCTGGGAAAAAGCGCTGCAATCCGACCCCCGGTTGTCCGAGGCCTGGAACAACATCGGCAAGGCGAGCGAGATCGAGGGGCGGTACGACGACGCCGCGCGGTCGTTCCGCCAGGCCATCGAGATCCGGAGGGACCAGCACGAGGCCTGGTTCCACCTGGGCAACTCCGAGGACAGCCGGGGCGACTACGCCGCGGCGGTCACGGCGTACCGAGAGGCGGTCCGGCTCGACCCCACGTTGTACGAGGCCTGGAACAACATGGGGAATGCCTACGTCCATCTCGGCCGTCTCGACGAGGCGGTCGAGTGCTACCGGCATGCGCTGTCGCTTCGCGCGGACGCGTACGAGTGCTGGGCGAACCTGGGGAACACGCTCGTGGACCTCGCCGACTTCGACTCGGCGGTGGAGGCGTACGAGCGTGCGATCAAGATCCGTCCCGACGCGCACCAGGTCTGGTACAACCTGGCGTTCGCCCAGTCGTCGCGCGACCGGCTCGAGGAGGCGGCGGAGAAGTACCGCCGAGCCGCAGAGTTGCTCCCCGACGACTACGAGATCTGGTACAACCTGGGCAATACCTGTCTCGAGATGGGCCGCATGGACGAGGCGGTCGAGGCGTTCCGCCGGGCCCTTCGCGGCGGCGAAGGCGATCACGAGGTGTGGAACAACCTCGGCAACGCCCTGACACAGCAGGGACGGCTTCTCGAGGCGACGGAGTGCTTCGAGCACGCCCTCACGCTCAAACCCGCCTACGATCTCTCCTGGAACAATCTCGGCAACGTCCTCGAGGACTGCGGCGAACTCGAGCGAGCCGCGCGCGCCTTCGAGAACGCGGTTTCGCTCGCGCCTCAACAACCGACGTACCACCTCAACTTCGCGTCCGTTCTCGCCCGCCGGGGGGAGACGGACCGCGCGCTCGCATCGCTGGTTCGAGCGCTCGAGCTCGCTCCCGAGCTGCGCCAGTTGCTCCCGGGGTTCGCGGAGTTCGTGCCGCTGCTCGGCCACCCCGATCTGCAGTTCTCCTGAGGAGCCCGCTCACGCCATGGATTTCGAACCGAACGCCGGGAACCCGACCATCGAGACGCTGGCCCGGCAGGTCGCCGCCGTCGCCGGAGCCGTGCGGCCGGCGGACGTGTTCCGCGCGCTGCTCGACGCCGCTCGCTTCTTCGCGCCTCGAACCGCCGTCTTCCTCTTCCGGGAGGGGAGCTGGAAAGGTTGGAGCGCGTCCGGGTACTCCCGCGAGGCGCTCGAACGATTGAAGCGGTTGGAGCTGGCCGCCGAGGACGGGGTGCTCGATCGCCTCTCGCGGTGCGAGAGTCCCGACGGGATCCCCCTCCCGCCGGGAGAGCGGCTGCCGGACTTCGGCCAGCCCCCGGCCTTGGAGACCCACGCCGTCCCGATGCGCGCGGGAACGAGGACGATCGGCATGCTGCTCGCCGAACGGGCTGGAGGCGAGGCGCCGTGGTGTCCGTCCGCGCTCGGCATCCTCGCAATTGCCGCGCGACTCCGCCTGGAACTCGACCTCGCCAGGAGAAAGGCCCGGTCCCCGGCCTCCTTTCCCCTCGCGGACAGGCCCGATGCGCCTCCCGCAAGACAGGCGCAGCCCGAGATCGCCGCGACATCGGCATCCCCGCCCGAGACATCGATCACCCCCTGGATCGAGCCGGCCCTCGCGCCCCAGGAGAGCCTCCGCAGGAACGAGGCGAGGCGCTTCGCGAAGCTCGTCGCGACGGACATCCGGTTGTACAACGAAGAGGCCGTCGTGCTCGGCCGCCGGGACCGGGACCTGTTCCGGCGGTTGGCGGAGCAGATCGAGCGGGGACGGGAGACGTTCGATCGCCGGTTCCCCGAGCTGGGGGCACCCGGCCAGTCGCTGCTCCACCAGGCCTTCGTGGAGATCCTGGCGGGAGGCGACGAGGACCTGCTGCCGGTGCAGGACACCGGGGTGAGCCGGCAGGACCCCACGGGCGACACCTGATGTTTCCTCGGCTCTCGCCCCACTCTCCGTGACGCGGCGGTGGACCGCCGCTCCAGACCTCGCTAACATCGGTTCCATGAGCGTCGGATTTCAGCGCGCGCGCAGGCCGGTTCTTCTCGCGTGCCTTATCGTCGCTCTCTCCAGCGCGATCTGGTGGTGGACGCAGCCGAAGCGCTGGGACGATTCGACGCACCCGCCTCCCCCTGTGGCCCGGGCCCTCGCGAGCTATGCCGCCGGCCGTCCGCAGAACGCCGAGGAAGAGCTTCGCCGCTTCCTGCGGACGTATCGCGCGCCGACATGGGAACCCCGGGCCCGGGTTCTCGCGGCTTCCAAGATGCTGGCCTACGGACGCGCCGCGGAAATTCCGGCGTTCCTTCCCGCCCCGCTCGCACCCGGCGAGCCGCTGTCGGCGCACGCCGATCTGTTGCGGGCCCTCGGGTTTCTCGCAGCGCGGCGGTGGGAAGAGGCCGCCACCGCGGCCGCGACGGCGGCGGCGGCGGACGGGTTCCCGGGGCGCGAGGAAGCGGTCCGCTGTCAAGCGTCGGCCCTCGAGGGGCGCGGGCTCGTGCGCGAGGCCTCGACGCTCCTCGACCGCGCGGGATCCGCTCCGTATCGACTCGAGGCGGCGAGGATGGCGCTTCGCCACGCCGACCGGGACGGCGCGAGACGGCGCCTCGCCTCCGTGGTCCTCGATGCCCCGCCCGGAGACGACGGCGAGCGGGCGCTGGACACGCTGGTGGGGGAATTTCGCGATGCCTCGCTGCGGTTCACCGCGAGCGAGCGGCCGAGAGTCCTCGCCGCGGCGCGTCGTTTCAAGGACGCCGGGCGGTTTCAACTCGCTCTCGACCTTCTCGAAGCGGCGCGGACGCGCGGGGCCTCGCCGGCGCTCGTCCCCCCCGGCGAAGCGCTTCTCGCGGCGGATCTTCTCATCCGCCTCGGTCGGGGATCTTTCGCGGAACCATGGATCGCGAGAGCCGCGAGCGGTTCGGGCGCGGACGCGGACGGGGCACGGTATCTCCGGGCGAAGATCGATCTCGCCCGGGGCCGCTCGGGCGCGTACCGCGCCGGACTTGCCGCACTGGCCGCGTCCCGTGGAGCGTCCCCCTGGCGGCTGCAGGCGCTGGCCGACCTCGCGCTGATCCTGGAGGGGAAGCCCTCCGAGGCGGCTCTTGGGGCGTACCGGCGCTACCGGACGGCGGCCGGGAACGCCGCGGAGCCGGGCCTCCTGTGGCGCGAGGCGTGGAACGCCCACGACCTGGGCCTCGGGCAAGAGGCGGACGCAGGCATCCGACGAGTCCTCGGCCGGAGCGACGCGGCGGCGGGCGTGCGCGCCGCCGCGCTCTACTGGGCGGGGCGCCGAGCCGAGCAGGCCGGCTCTCCCGAGGCGGCGCGAGAGCGCTACCGCGAGATCGTCGCGCGTCAGCCGAATCACTACTACGGCGTTCTGGCGGCCCGCCGTCTGGGACTCGCTCCCCCGATCGTCCCCGACCGGCGCGCGGCGCCGTCGCCCGACCCCGTATCCGCCGCCGCACGGCACTGGCTCGGCGCGGCGCGGTCGCTCCGAGCGGTGGACCTGTGGGAGCAGGCCTCGTCGGCCTACCGGGCCTCCGCCGCGGCCTCCGGGAACCGGGCCCGTCTCGTGGCGCTCGAGGCGGCGGATGGCGCACTCGACAGGGGGGCGGAGGCGGATGCGCTGCAGCTCGTTCTCCTGGCGGTCAAGAACCGGGAGAGCGCGGACCTGGGCATGCTCACGCTCCGTCAGCTGCGCTTGATCGTCCCCGCGCGGGAGCCCGACCGGCTGGGGAAGATCGCCCGCGCTGCGGGACTCGACCCCGCCCTCGTCGCGGGGGTCGTGCTGCAGGAAAGCGCTTTCAATCCCCTCGCGGTCTCTTCCGCAGGCGCCCGCGGCCTCCTGCAACTCATGCCCGCCACCGGCGAGGAGGTCGCCCGAAAAACCGGGATCGCCCCCTTTCGTCCCGACCGCCTCTTCGAGCCCGAGGTCAACCTGAAGCTGGGCTGCGCCTACCTGAAAGAACTCATGACGCGCCTCGGCTCGTTGCACGCCGCCCTCGCGGCCTACAACGCCGGCGCCTCCCGCGCCGTCCGCTGGTCCGCCCCAGGGGACGACCCCCAGGGAGAGCGGTACGTCGAGCGGATTCCGATTCCCGACACGAGGGGGTACGTGAAGCGCATCCTCGCCAATGTCAGACTGTACCGGCTCGCCTACCCCGAGGGTCTGGGCTCGCCGTGAGCCGGCGTGACGAGGGAGGATGCCACCGGGGGCGCGCCCGGTTAGAATTCAACGATGGCACTCAGGATCCGGAGGTTCTTCATGTCGAGGAAGATTGCATTCTTGTTGCTTGCGGTGGTCTTGGCGGTTCGGGCGACCGCGGCGGAGCCCCGGGAATCGGTCGCCCCAGCCGGCGAGAAACGGCTGGGCTCGTTCGTCGTGGACTCGCTCGCCCGTGGCATCCATCTGTTCCGGCCGGCGGACCCCACTTCCTCGCGGACCAACTCTCTCGTGGTGGAGCGCGAAGACGGCCTGCTGGTGGTGGACGCCCAACCGTCCCCGGCGGCCGCGAAAGAGCTTCTCGCCGCGATCTCTCTTCTCACGCCGAAGCCGGTGCGGTTTCTCGTCCTCACACACCCCCACGCGGACGCCGCGGGCGGGGTTTCGGCGTTCCCGGCGAGCGCTCTCGTGATCGGCAGCAGCGCGTGCCGCGACGCGATGGCGGATGCCGCGTACGATTTCGGGGCCGAGGCCAGGTCGGCCGGGGGACCGCTCTGGCAGGAGCCGGAGCGCCGGCCTCCCACCCTGGTGCCGACATCCGACATCTTCCTCGACGACAAGACGCACCCGGTTCGCGTCATCCCGATTTCGGCGATTCCGGCGCACTCGCGCGGCGATCTCGTCGTCTCGATTCCCGATGCGGCGGTTCTGGCGGTCGGCGATCTCATCGCCCCCTTGCGCGCCGTCTGGATTGCCGGCGGCAGCGTGGAGAACTGGCTGCCCGTCCTGAACGGTCTCATCGAGGAAAAGCCCCGGATCGTCGCCCCGTTGCGAGGGCCGGCCGTGGATTCGAGCGAGCTCCGCTTGACCCGCGACGCCTTCGCATGGCTTCGCGGCCAGGTCTCGCAGGCCTTCGTGGACCGGCTCGCTCCCGGCATCATGCCGGATCGGATCCTGGAGTCGCCGGCTCTCGCGAAGTATTTCGATCCCGCGGCTCCGCGCGATCGCGTCCGTGCAACGATCGAGCAGGTCGTACGCGAAGCCCAGGCGTACCGCAAGAAACGCGGCCTGGAATGAAGGCGTGACGTCGCGGAGGCTGAGCGGTGACGGTCAGCGCGCGCCGGGTGGGCGGCGGATCCGCTCGACGATGCCGCGCCCCGCGGCCTTCAGCCGGTTGAGAATTCGCCGCGCCCAGGGGCTGTGGCTGCTCAACACCGCGAGTCCGGCCAGAATGAACGGCCACCCCTGGAACACGGGGATCACTCCGCCGACGATCCCGAGGGCGATCAGCGACAGACCGACGATCCAGTCGACGACCTTGCGGACGCGGGGTGACATCATGCCTCGAACCCCTCCGTCCCCTCCTCATCGACCGTCCCCTCGAAGATCCTTCGCGCGTCCCCCTCGAGAATAGCCGCCTGGGGCGACCCGATCGGCCCGGGAAGCTCCACGAGGAGTTCGACCCCGCTTCGCGGCAGGACGGGAATCGTGGACCCCGCCCAGCCGAGCAGCCGCGCGGCGTGGGCCGCGGCCACCGCGCCGCTCCCGCACGCGAGCGTTTCCCCCTCGACGCCACGCTCCCACGTCCGGATCGCGATTCCCGCTCCCCGGCGCGCGATGAGATCGACGTTGGTCCCCGCGGGGCCGAAGTGCGGATGGCGGCGAAGAGCGGGCCCCCAGACCTCGAGCGGCGCGCCCTCGAGGTCGTCGACCGGCACGACGAAGTGCGGCACCCCGGCGAGCACCACGCGTCCGAGAACGACGTCGCCGACGACCACGAGAGGCAGGGTTTCGCCGGCGAGAGGCGGCCGGAGCGTCAGCCGAACCGTTCGCCCCAGGACCGTGGCGGGCAAATCTCCATCCGACGTTTCGAGAATCAGGGACTCGCGCGAGAGCCCCTCCTGCACCGCGAACCGGGCCGCGCACCGGCTGCCGTTACCGCAGAAAGCAGGGACGCCGTCCGGGTTGTAGAACACCACCTTGACGCGCCCCGGAAAGGACGGCTCCACCACCACGACGCCGTCCGCTCCCACCGAAAGTCCCCGCCGGCAGATGCGTCGCACCCACGGCACCAGCCCTTCCAAGAGCGCGTCGACCTCGCGCGCGCCGATCACGACAAAATCGTTCCCGGCCCCGGACATCTTCACGATGCGCACGGGCACGCTCAACGGCCGGTCCGAGGCGCCGCCCCCGGCTCCGCTGCGACGTCCACCTCGACCGTCTCCGAGGCGGCGCTCTCGTTGCCAGCCCGGTCCACCGCCGTCACCCGGTAGGACACGCGCAGGCCCGGCCGCACATCGGCGTCGAGCAGGAGAGGCTCGACACCGAGCTCCGGGCCGACGCGGCTCCAATCCCCGGGATCGGTGCGGCGGTGGGCACGGTAACCCGCCAGGTCCCGCTCCTGGTTCGGGTTCCAGAACAACCGGATCGCCTTCCCTTCCTGAACTGCGATCAGGCCTGTCGGCGCGGCCGGCGAGAACCGGTCCTCCGCGAGAACTTCAGCCGGCGGCGAGGACACGCTCTCCCGGAAAGGCGGGCCGCCCGCCACGGTGGTCCGGACAACGTAGCGGTAGGACTTCCCGGCCGCGATGTCGGCGTCCAGATACTCGCTCGACGTCAACGGCTCCCGGTGGAGAGGACGCTCGCCGAACGGCTGCCCCGCTTCCGCACGGTAGAGATCGTACTTCGTGGTTCCCTCGACCTTCGGGGGCTCCCACTCGAGGCGAATGCCGTCGGCCGTTGCCTCGGCGCGAAGAGAGGACGGAGCGGGCAGCGGCGCGATGGGGACCAGCTCCGGCGCCGCGACCAGCGGGGACGGACGACCTCGCCGGTCCCTGACCCGCACGGCGTACCTCAACGTCCAGTCGGCGCCGCCACCCGATAGGTCCTTCAAGGACGGATCCAGGACGTCGACGCGGCTGCCCGCGGCCAGCCGATCCGACTCGAGCTTCGCCACCTCGACCCCGAGCCGTCGGAACGCCTCCGGATCCTGCGGCGGGCGAAGCCCCGGCCCGAACGCGACGCGGACCACCTCGGCGAGGACGGGCTGCTGCGACGGTTTCTCGCCGCGGGGAGCGGGAACGACGAAGGAGATCTCTACGGCGTCCCCGATCTGTCTCGCAGCGACTTCACGGGGAGCGGTCGGCCCTCGCGGCTCGGGAGCCCTGAGCGTCCCTCTCTTGCCGCACCCCGCGCAAGCGAACGCGAGCAGGAGAATCGCCGGGGCCGGGAGCGAAGGTCGGCGCATCGGTTCAGAGAATGAAGCGCGACAGGTCGGCGTCGCGCGCGATGTCCGCGACCCGCTGCCGGACGTAGGCGCCGTCCACGATCACGCGCCGCTCGGGGAGCTCCGCCCCCGCGAACGACACGTCGTCGAGCACCCTTTCCATCACGGTGTGAAGACGGCGCGCTCCGATGTTCTCGGTCCGGCGATTGACTTCTTCCGCCACCTCGGCGATCGCCAGGATCCCGTCGAGAGTGAATTCGAGTTCGATCCCCTCGGTCCCGAGCAACGCCCCGTACTGCCGGACCAGCGAGTTCTCCGGCTCGGTCAGGATACGGACCAGGTCGTCGCGCCCGAGTGTTTCGAGCTCGACGCGGATCGGGAAGCGGCCCTGGAGTTCCGGAATCAGATCCGACGGCTTCGACACGTGAAAGGCGCCGGCGGCGACGAACAGGACGTGGTCGGTCCGGACCATCCCGTGCTTCGTGTGGACCAGCGTTCCTTCCACGATCGGCAGCAGGTCTCGCTGGACCCCCTCCCGCGAAACGTCCGGCCCGTGGCCTCCCTCCCGCCCCGCGATCTTGTCCATCTCGTCGATGAACAGGATCCCTTCCTGCTCCACCCGCCGGATCGCCTCTCGCGCGGTCTGGTCGGGATCGATGAGTTTCTCCTCCTCCTCGCGGGAGAGAGCTTCTCGCGCCTCGGCGACCGTCATCGTGCTGCGGCGCACCTTCCCCTGGAACATCCCGGGCAGCATCTCGCGGAGGTTCATGTCGAGCTCTTCCATGCCCGCCTGCGAGAAGATCTTGAACGCTCCGGACGCGGGAGAGTTGACATCGACCTCGATCAAGCGTTGATCGAGCACCCCGGCCTCGAGGTCGCGCTCGACCGCCGAGCGCCTCAGGTCCCGCGAGACGCGGTCGTCCCCCGGCGGGCCGGAGCCATCGCCGACCCGGACTTCGGCGGTGGATTGCGCGACCAGCAGCTCCGCGATCCTGCGCTCGGCCGCATGCCGCGCCTGCGGCTTCACCTGCTCGCGGCGCTCCTGCCGGACCATTTCCAGGGCTATCTCCACGAGGTCCCGCACCATGGACTCGACATCCCGGCCGACGTACCCCACCTCGGTGAATTTCGACGCCTCGACTTTGAGGAACGGAGATCCGGCGAGGCGCGCCAGACGCCGTGCGATCTCGGTCTTGCCGACGCCCGTCGGTCCGATCATCAAGATGTTCTTCGGCATCACCTCTTCGGCCACCTCGGGAGCGAGCTTCCTCCGCCGCATCCGGTTCCGCAGCGCGATCGCAACCGCGCGCTTGGCCCGAGACTGGCCGACGATGAAACGGTCCAGCTCGGCGACGATCTGCCGGGGCAGGAGGCCGGTCCCGGTCCCCTGCGGCTTCTCGACGCGGCCGGGCATGTAGAACACCACGGTCAGATCTCCTCGACGACGAGGCGATCGTTCGTGTAAAGATCGAGCCCCGCCGCGATCCGAAGCGCTTCGGTCGCGATCGCGCGGGCATCGAGCGCCGTGTGCGCGAGCAGCGCGCGAGCGGCCGCCATGGCGGCGACCGAGCCGCTGCCGATCCCGAGCACGCCGTCGTCGGGCTCGATGAGGTCCCCGGTGCCGGACAGCAGGAACGTCCGCGTGACGTCCGCCACGACGAGCATCGCCTCGAGGCGCCGAAGCGCGCGGTCGGTCCGCCATTCCCGGACGAGTTCGACCGCGGCCCGCTCGATCTGCCCGCCGTGGGCCGAGAGCTTCTCCTCGAAACGGGACAGGAGGGTGATGGCGTCGGCCGCGCCGCCGGCGAAGCCGGCGAGAATCGCCCCATTGCCGAGCACGCGCACTTTCCGCGCCCCTTGCTTGACGATGGTCCGGTCGAGCGTTACCTGGCCGTCGCCGGCCATCGCCACCTTGCCGTCGCGGCGAAGCGTGAGAATCGTCGTTCCGGTGACGACGGGACGGTCGGACATACCGCGCACCTCCAGAGGTCTGGAAGTGTAGAACGGAACGAGAGTGAAGTCACTTTGGAGGAAACCCGCCGGGCGGGCGGCTGGCCCGGCGCGGGCGGCGGACGGGCGAACATCAAGGACGCGGAGCCGGCCTCACTGGAGATCCTTGGGACCGGGGACGACCGTGGCCGCGTCGGTCTCGCGGCCGACGGACCTGCGGCTGCCGAGCGCGAAGGCCGCGGCGGCGAGCCGCTCGCCGCTCGCGCGTACCTGGCGCGCGCTCCGGTCGAGCCGCGCCTTCGCCTGATTCAGGTCGTCGGCGCGCTCGCGGTACATCTCCCGTACCCTCCCGAAGCTCTGCTGGACCTTGAAGAGGCTTTGCCGCGCGCGCTCGGAGGAAGCGCGAATCTCTTCCTCGCGGCGGAACGCTTCCTCGAGGGCGGTGAGGAACGGATCGACCGCCTCGTCGAGAGAGATCGCCTTGCTCGCGAACAGCGTGCGCACCTGTTCCACGAACACCGGAGACGCTCCCGTCAAGCGGGCCAGGATCTCGATCTCCTCGGCGATGCTCTTCGGCCGTTGTCCCGACATGATCGATTTCTCCTCTTCGTCTCGATTCCTATTTACGATCAAAACCGGACGGGTCAAGGAGAAACATCGCTGGAGAAGCATCCGCGTCGCCCCGCGAAAACGTAAGCCCCGTATGACTTATTCGATGGATGCCGATCGCGCCGAGAAGGGCAAAAACGCCGGGCCTCAACGAGGCTGAAACACATTTGTGTAACGCCCGGCGCGCCGGCGCGGCCCGTTCACGTGGGCCTGAGGTCCGCGATCGAATCGATCACGAGATCCGGCCAGACGGAAGACCGCTCCCGGGACTCGTGCGTGTACTTCCCGGTCCGCACGAGCGCCGTGCGGCAACCCGCGGCGGCGCCCCCGGCGCCGTCGGCCTCGATGTCGTCCCCGACCACCAGGACGCGCGAGGCCTCGAGATCGATCTCCGCGAGCGCAAGCTGGAAGAACGCCGGCGACGGCTTCCCGAGCACCTCCGCGTGCGTCCCGGACGCGTACTCGAGCGCCACCACGAACGGACCCGCGTCGAGCAGGAGCCCTCGCGCTCCGGCGTGCCAGAACCTGTTCTTCTGGAGAGCGAGGAGCCCCGCGCCGTGGCGGAGCCAGTGAAAGGCGCGGTTCATCCGATCGAAGGTGAATCCGTCGCCGGCGTCGCCGACGACGACCCAGTCCGGCGCCTCCTCGTCCTCCTCGACTCCCACGAAGTCCGCCTTGGTCGCGTCGGGGAGCAAGAACGCCGTCCGCGTGCGCCCGGACGCGAGAATCCACCGCTGCGCGAGAGTCGAAGGGGCGAGGATGCGCTCCGGGGCCACGGGGATTCCCGCGGACGCGAGCGCCGCCGCCACGGCGGAGCGCGGCCTGCGCGTCGTGTTCGTGGTGATCCGCACGGCGATCCCCGCCGCATCGAGTCGCGCGAGAGCCTCGCGCGCGCCGGGTATCGCCTCGGCGCCGTCGAGCAGTGTCCCGTCGATGTCGATGAGCACGCCGTGAATCCCCTCGATCCAACCCATGGAGGTTCCCCTTCGACCACCTATCGCGATCAGGAGCCTGTCCGGGACTCGCCGGCCTTCGCCCTTTCGCCGCCCTCCGCGGGTACCGCGGCAAGTAGCTTGCGTGCCTCGGAGGCGAGGGAATCCCCCGGATAGTCGGTAACGAGTTTGTCGAGATAGATCGATCCCTCGACCCGGTTGTTCGCCCGGATCAGCGCCCGGCCCAGCTCGAGGTACACCTTCTGCTTCTCGGCGAATCGCGGATAGCGCTCGAGAATTCCACGGAACCGCTCCGCGGCGGAAAAGTACGCTTTCCGTTTCGCGTAGAACTGGCCGACCACGAACTCGTGCTCGGCGAGCCCCGCCTCGGCGGTGTCGATGACGCTCCGAGCGGCCGCGGCGTAGGGGGTGTCCGCGTACCGCCTGTCGACTTCCGTGAGATCGGCGACGGCGGCGCGCGTCTGGCTCTGGTCCCGCGCGGGACTGCTGATCTGCTCGAGCGAGCAGATCCCCGCCTGGAACTGCGCGTAGGCCGCCATGGGGTGGTCCCCGTAGAGCGTCACGAACTCGACGTACTTCGAGCGGGCGTCGATGAGGGCGATCACGTCGCCGGTGTAGAACAGGATGTCGGCAAACGCGAGACGCACGAGAGGCTCGAGAGCGGGACGGTTTTCCGCCGTGAACTGGATGGCGTCGAGCGCCGCCTTGGCCTTCGTCATACGGTGCCGGTTCAGTTCCTCCATGGCGCGGGCGTACAGATCCTCGCCCGTTCCGACTCCCTTCGTCTTGCTCCCCTTGTGAAACTTGCCGCACCCCCCCGCAGCCACCACGAGGACGGCCAGAAGGATCAAGGCGACGACCCGTCCCGATCGGAATGACGTCATGCTGCTCCGCCTCCTGGACCGACGAGTCGGACGCTCGGTTCCTCCGGCAGCCGGCAGGGCCGTCCGTCGCGGCCGACCCGGAGGGCGGCCCCGTCAGCGCCCGACGCCATGTTGCGCGAGAGCGGCGAGCCGGGCCGCCATTTTTTGGGTGTTTTCGCGAGTGTTTCCTCCCGCAAACACGGCGTTGCCGGCCACGATCAGGTCGGCGCCCGCCTCGACCACGTCGTCCAGATTGAGGAGGGTCACGCCGCCGTCCACCTCGATCAAGGTCGCGAGACCCGCGGCGCGGATTCGCTCCTTGAGATCCCGGATCTTGCGAAACGCCGCCGGGATGAAGGCCTGCCCGCCGAAGCCCGGGTTGACCGTCATGATCAGGACGAAATCGGCGAACGGCAGGATCTCGTCGAGGCTCGGAAGGGGGGTCGCGGGATTCAACGCCACACCGGCCCGCGCGCCGAGGTCGCGAATCGCCTGTACCGTCCGGTGCAGGTGACGCGCCGTCTCGACGTGCACGGAGATCATGGCCGACCCCGCGCGGGCAAACGCTTCGAGGTACCGGTCCGGATCCTCGATCATCAGGTGGCAATCCACCGGCAGTTTCGTGGCGCGGTGCACCGCCGAAGCGATGGCCGGCCCGACGGTAAGATTGGGCACGAAGTGGCCGTCCATGACGTCCACGTGAATGGCGCCGGCCCCTCCCGATTCCGCTTCACGAACCTCCTCCGCGAGACGTCCGAAGTCCGCGGAGAGGATCGAGGGTGCCAGAAGGGCCGTCACGTTCGCCTCGTTTCCCGGCGCGTCATCGCGCCACCGTGAGATCCACCGCGTCCCGGGCCGAAACAGGATAGCCCCCCATCGGCAATTGGCCCACCACCGTCCCCGACGGGCGGCCGGCGACTTCCACTCTGCGGACCGCCCCTTTCCGGAATCCGCCGGCCGAGATCCAGGATTCCACCCTCCCAAGCGACCGCCCCGTGAGATCCGGCATCACCCACCGCGCCGGCGCGGACCCGCTCGAGACCAGGCGGTGAACGCGCATCCCCGCTATCGCCGGACTTCGGGGGGGCGGAACCTGCGCGAGGACCGTCCCCGCCGGGGCGTGACGCGAGGGAACCATGGCCTCGTCGCCGGCGGCAAGACCGTCCCTCCGCAGTTCCATCGTCATCTGGCGGTCCGCCTTTCCCACGAGATCCGGCATGTCGAGCACCTCGCTGCCGAGGCTGAGAATCACCCGGATCTTACGCCCGCGCCGCACCGAAGAGCCCGCCGGCGGGTCCTGTTGCAGAATCCGCCCGCTCGGCACCTGAGCATCGTGCCTCTCCTGCACGACCTCCACGTCGAGATCCTCGCCACTCGCCCGGCGCTCGGCGTCTTCGCGGGTCGCCCCGGAGAGGTCGGGAACCGCAACCTGCGTGGAGCGCGCCTCGAACTTGAGCACCACGAAGAACGCGACCGCGGCAACCGCAATCGCGAGGAAGGCGGCGCCGACGGCCCAGACGGCCGCGACCATGACCTTGCGGATCCACCGACTCTCGCCAGCCCCCATCCGGAGTTCCTCTTCGGGCGTGCACCTTGCGGCGGCTCGACGGGGACCTCGCTTCACGCGGTGCCGCTCACCACCCGCCTGAAGCGCCGCCTCCCCCCGAGAAGCCTCCCCCGCCCGAGAAGCCTCCCCCGCCGAAACCGCCCCCTGAACCCCCGCCGAAGCCGCCGCCTCCCGTGTAGAAAGGCCCGGACGACCGGATTCTCCGCCCGTCGCCGACGCCTCCGAACGCGACACGCCGCAGTGCCGAAAGAATCGACGCCACCAGGATCAGCGCGATGTACGCGAGCGGAACCCAGGGCCGGCGTCCACTTCGCCGGCCCGAGGCACGGTACTCTCCGCGGGTCGCGGCGATGATCGCGCGCGCCGCCGCGTCGATCCCTCCGGCGTAGTCGCCCCGGCGAAATCCAGGAGCGAGCGAGTTGGCCACGATGTCGCTCGAGATCGCGTCCGTGAGTTTCCCCTCGAGGCCGTAGCCGACCTCGATCCGCGCCCGCCGGTCGCCGAGGAACACCGCGAGGAGCACGCCGTTGCTCCGGTCTTTCTGGCCGAGCTTCCAGCGCGCGAACAACCGGTTCGCGAAGTCGTTCAGGTCCTCCCCCTCGAGGGAAGGGAACACCGCGACCACGATCTGATTCGTGGATTCGCGCTCGTAGGTCTCGAGGAGCGACTCGATCCGGCTCCTCGCGCCCGCGTCCAGCACTCCGGCGTAATCGTTCACCCGCGCGGTGGGCGCGGCGGGAATCTCGACGGCGGCCGCCGCGCCGACCGCGGCGATCAGCACCGCGACGACGGCGGCACTCCAAGACGCTCCGAGACGGCCGGCCCAGGTCATGGAATCCGCTCTCCCTCGCGGCTCAGAACTTCACCTTGGGCGCCTTCTCGGCTCCCACCTCCGCCTCGAAGAACGGCTTCGGCAAGAACCCGAAGAGGCGGGCGACGATCGAAGCGGGAACCACCCGGACCGCCGTGTTGTACCCCTGCACGGTCTCGTTGAATCGTCGCCGCTCCACGGTGATCCGGTTCTCCGCCCCTTCGAGCTGACTCTGCAGCTCGCGGAAATTCTGGGTGGCGGTGAGCTGCGGATAATTCTCCACCGTGACCAGAAGTCTCGAGAGCGCGCCGGACAGCTCCCCCTGGGCCTGCTGGAATTGGCGGAAACGGGCGGGGTCGTTGAGGATCTCCGGGCTCAGCATCATCTGCGAGGCTCTCGCACGCGCCGCGGTCACCTCGGTGAACGTGCTCTTCTCGAAGTTGGCCGCCCCCTTGACCGTCTCGACCAGATTCGGGATCAGGTCCATGCGCCGCTGGTAGACGTTCTGGACCTGGGACCACGCGGTGTCCACGCCGACCTGCTGGCGGACCAACCCGTTGTAGACCCCGACACCCCAGCCGGCGACCGCCAGGACGATCACGAGCAGGGCGAGCGCAACGATGCCGCAACCGATCCAGCCTTTCATGGGAAGACCTCCTCAATTCCCGCCTGCCGCAGGATCCCGGATTGTATCAGCGCCGGCCTTCCTCGTCGCCTCGTCGACCGGGCACCCACCGCTTCCCGCCCGGGCGCGATGCCGAAGTGCAGGCCGCCACCCTCGAAAAATAAACGGAACGGATCAGGAAACGATCCGCTCGAGGCGATCCCCGAGGGCGAGGTGGCGGCCATTCACCGCTTCGCGCGCGCCGATCATCCGCCCCCCATCCGGCTGGACCGAGGCGACCGCCAGGAGAGTGCCATCCCCGCAGACGATCCGGATCGCGTCCCCCTCGAAGCCGATCACGGCACCGGGAGGCTCCGCCGAGCGCGCCCCCTCGACGGCGCGCGCCTCGGCGATGCGGATTCGCCGGCCGCGGCGCCGGAACCAGACACCGGGCCACGGATCGAAGCCGCGCACGCGTCCCTCGATCGCCGTCGCCGGGAGCGACGGATCCGTCGCTCCATCCGTGGCGGCCAGGAGAGGCGCGTACGTGGCGAGCGCCGGATCCTGAGGCCGCGGTTCGATCGTCCCCTCGGCGAGCCTTGCGATCGTCTCGAGGAGCAGCGACGCACCCACGACCGCGAGCCGGGATGTCAACGCGGGGGCGTGCTCCAAGCGCGCGACCGGGACCTCGGCCCGCAGGAGCACGTCCCCCTCGTCCATCCTCGCGTTCATGCGCATCGTGGTCACACCCGTGACCTCGTCGCCGTTCGCGAGCGCCCACTGGACCGGGGCGGCGCCTCGATAGCGAGGAAGAAGTGAAAAGTGCACGTTCACGGCACCCATCGGGGCGGCATCGAGCACCGGCTCCGGCAGGATCCGGCCGTACGCGATCACGACGAGCAGGTCCGGCCGCCTTTCCACGATCGCCCGCCGAAATTCGGGGGTCTTCACACGCTCGGGCTGAATCACGAGAAGGCCGGCGCCGAGCGCCGCCGTTTTCACCGCCGGCGGCTGCGGGGCGCCGGATCGTCCGGAGGGCCGGTCCGGCTGGGTGACGATCATCGAGAGCGTGTGGCCCGATGCCGCGAGGGCGTCGAGGGTGGGCACGGCACTCGCGGGGGTGCCAAAAAAAACGACGTTCACTTCGCCGCCGTGGCGACCCAGTCTCCCGTTTTTATCCGTTTCCGGATCTGCCGCTTGACCAGCTCGCGTTTCAGCGCCGAGACGTTGCGGAGAAATGTCTCGCCGTCGAGGTGCTCGATCTCGTGCAGCAGCGCGCGGGCCATGAGCCCCTCCCCCTCGATTTCCAGCGGGTTGCCGTCGAGATCCAGAGCCGCCACCGTGGCCCGCAGCGGTCTCTCGATCTCGACCGTGATGTCGGGAAACGACAGGCAGCCCTCGTCACCGAACTGGCTGCCCTCGGTCGCCTTGACGTCCGGGTTGATGAGGACTCTGAGATCCTCCGGTTTCTCTCCGACGCTCAGGTCGACGACGAGCAGCCTGAAGGGGGCACCCACCTGATTCGCCGCGAGGCCGACCCCAGGGGCGGCGTACATCGTTTCCACCATGTCCCGGACGAGTGCGCGTATCTCTTCGGTCACCGCCTCGACACGGCGGGTCGGACCCAGAAGGACCGGGTCCGGATACAGCACCACGGGGCGTATCGCCATGAGGCCCTCTGCGGCAAAACCGCTTCCTTTTCTGCTGCTTGCAGCGCGTCGAAATTAACATTCGCCCCGGGGACCGTCAAGCACGGACGGCCCACCTGGGTCAAGGCCCGGAGCCGCCCCGCAGGCGGCTTCACGCGCCCCTTGAATCGTCTCCGAGGGAGGACGGCGGGACACCCCGCAGGGACAGCCTGGAAGGTTCGAGGTCGTTCAAATGACTGTGGATAGGGACACTTCCGGGACCGAGGCGGTGGCATGGAGGGTGCAATCACAGGAAACGCAGGACGGCGATTCTCGGGCGCCGCCGGGGAGGACACGATGAAACAGGCTGCTTTCGCACTCGCTCTCGCGACCGCCCTCCTGGCGACTCCCTCCCCCCACGGGCACAGGCCGAGGAACCGGATGCCTTCCGGAACGACTACCAGGAGGGGGACTTCGGCCGAGTTCGCTTCCAGGAAAACGGCGCCACCCTGGTCCGCAGCCAGGCGGACACCGGCGGCCGCCCTGCCGATGCCGGTGCAACCGTCAACGCGCCGGTCTTTCCGGGCGACACGGTTCGCACCTCGCGCGATCAGAGAGTCGAGATCCAGCTCGCCGCCGGGACGATCGTCAGGCAGGACGGCGACACCGAGATGAGCTACCAGTCCCTCCCCCGCCCCGGCGCGGCCTACCAGGACAACACCGTGCTGCGGCTCTTTTCGGGCGCGATCCGCGTCCGAGCTCGCGTCGGAGACCAGGACGAATTCCGGATCGACACGGCGACGTCCTCGGTCTACGTGCTCGGCGATGGAGATGTCCGCGTCGACGTCGACGGCCGGGGGACCACGCGCGTGTCGTCCTTTCGCGGGGTCGTCGAGGTGGTCGGCGAAGGGGGGTCGGTCCTGGTTCGTGGCGGGATGCGAACCACGGTCGAGCCCGGCTCGATCCCGTCCGATCCCCGAGCGTTCAACACGTTCGCATCCGACGGCTTCGACCTCTGGTGCGACCGACGGGACGAGGCGTACCGCGTTCCCATCGGCTCCGGGGGAGTCGGCGACGGTGGCGGTGACGCCTACGACGCGGTGCCATCCGAGGTGCGCCCCTATTACGGCGAGCTCGCCTCTTCCGGACGGTGGGTGAGCGTGCCGACTTACGGGTGGGTCTGGTATCCGTACGATGTCGCTCCAGGCTGGCGGCCTTACGGCGACGGCTACTGGGACTACGGTCCGCGCGGATACTTCTGGGTTTCCAACGAGCCGTGGGGCTGGGCGCCGTACCACTACGGCCGCTGGAACTGGCTGATCGGATTCGGCTGGTGCTGGGCCCCAGGACGCGTCTTCGGCGGCTCCTGGGTGTCCTGGTCGTGGGGGTCCGTGTACGTCGGGTGGGCGCCGCTCGACTACTGGGACCGTCCCGCCTTCGTGAGCAACCTCTGGTACGACTACTACGACCCGACCTGCTGGACGTTCGTTAACTACGATCGCGTCGGCGGCCGCGACATCCACCGGTACGCGGTCCCGATCGATCGTGTCCGGGGCGAACTGCCCCGAATGGCGGTCGTGACCCGGCCGCCGCGAATCTCGCCGGGAAGCCTCGCGACCGACCCGTCGGTTCGCGAGCGGGCGGCGCGCGAGGCAGCGGACGATCGTCCGGCACGAGTCCGGCCGGTGTCGCGCGATCGAGTTCCGGACACGAAGTTCCGCTCGGTCGAAGAGCGAGTCATCGAGCGGTCGCGCGAGCGATCGCGGCGGGAGAGCGCCTCCGGCGACCCGCGTCCGGTTTCCCCGGCCTGGCGGCGTCCTGCGGACAGGGCGGGATCCACGGAAGGTACCGCGCCGAAGGTCAGAGAGAATTCCCGCCGGCCGCGCCTTCTCACGACCGGCGACGAGACCGCCGGAAGTCGTCCAAGATCGCTCCCCGGCACGGCCGCCGCCGAGCCCGTTCGCGCCCCGGTCGAAGGACAGCCCGAGCCGAACGGCTCGCAGCGAAGCAGGACACCGCGCGAGAACGCGGGCCGCGACACTCGAGAGCAGGTTCGCGACATGTACCGGCAGTTCTCCCGGCCCCGCGCAACCGATCGCCCGCCGACCGTCCAGACGCCGCGAGAGTCCGGGCCGGCCTCCTCCGGAAGCGAACCTCGCGCAACCAGGACCGGGCGGACCCGTCCGTCGCCAAGTAAGCCGCAGCCGAGCGTTGTGCGGACCCACCCGCCGCCGAGTAGGCCGCAACCAAGCGTCGAACGACGCCGTTCGACCCCCTCGTCTCCCGCCCCACGCGGCCGACAGGATGCGCCTAGCTCGAATTCAAAGGAAAAAGAGAAGAAGAAGAAGTAGCGTTTCCCGGTTGGCGGCTCTCCAGAACTTCGAGCAACTTCTGGTGGATCCCGCCGAAACCTCCGTTGCTGAGAATCGCCACCACGTCTCCCGGACGACACGCCTCGCCAAGAAAAGCGACGATCTCGTGAACCCCTGGGAGACACCGCGCCGGCCGGCCGCGTTCGGTGAGTTCGCGCGCGAGCCGGTCCGGGTCGAGCCTCTCCGCGGCGGATAGAGCGTCCGCGCCGTAGACGGCCGCGATCACGACCTCGTCGGCGTCGTCGAATGCTCTCCCGAGCCGGTCCTGGAAAACGCTACGGCGCAGCGACCACGACCTCGGTTCGAGAACCGCCCACACCCGTCGTCCGGGAAACCGCGCCCGCACCGCCTCGAGCGTCTCAGCGATGGCGGTCGGATGATGGGCGAAGTCGTCGATCACGGTGACCCCGTCCGCAACGCCACGGACCTCGAGCCGCCGCCGGACGCCCAGGAACGTCGCCATCCCCGCGACGATCTCGTCGGCCGACAGCCCCTGCTCCACCGCGGCGGCGACCGCGGCCAGCGCGTTTCTCACGTTGAACTCGCCGAACATCGGCAGCACGACCTCCGCGAACCGCTCCCCGCCACGGAGCACCGTGAAGCGGGTCCCCTCGGGATGCGGGGCAATCTCGGCCGCGCGCCATAGCCCCCCCAGGAGACCGTACCCTTCCACCCGCGACAGCGCCGCGGAGGTCACCTCGCGGGTCGTCTCGCAATCCTCGTGGCGAACCAGGAGCCCTCGCCTCGGAACGATGTTGACGAACCACCGGAACGCGCGCTCGACCTGCTCGAGGTCGCGATAGATGTCCGCGTGGTCGAACTCCACGGTGCCCACGAGCGCCGTGTCCGGCCGGTAGTGCATGAACTTCGGCCCCTTGTCGAAGAACGCCGTGTCGTATTCGTCCCCCTCGATCACGAACGCCGCGCCCCCGCCGATCCGGTACGGACGGTCGAAGTTCGCCGCGAGCCCTCCGATCAGGAAGCCGGGATCCCTTCCCGCGTGATGGAGAACCCAGGCGAGCAAGGCGGTCGTCGTGGTCTTGCCGTGTGTGCCGGCGACGACGATCGAGTGGCGGCCCACCAGAAAGCGCTCCTCAAGCATCTCCGGCATCGAGACGTGGGGCAGCCGGCGGTCGAGCACTTCCTCGGCCTCCGGGTTTCCACGGCGGACGGCGTTTCCCACGACGACCCGATCGGGGACGGGATCGAGATGCCTAGCGTCGTAGCCGCGGTGGATCTCGAGGCCCATCGATTCCAGAAGGGTCGACGTGGGAGGGTAGAGCTCGGTGTCGGAACCGGTCACCCTGCAGCCGCTCTCGTAAAGCAGACCGGCGAGCGCCGCCATGCCGGTGCCGCCGATGCCGATCAGGTGAACGTGCTCTTTCGCCATGGGCACCCCGTCAATTCCCGCCGAACAGCCTCCGCAAGAACCCCTTCCGGCCCCGATCCCGAGTCGAACGCTCGAGCCCCTCGCGCAGAACGCGGTCGAGATCGAGTTGCACGAGCGGCGTCTTGAGATCTCCGCGGATCTTGAGCGGCATCGTGAGGCGGCCGCCGGGATCGATGCGGAACTTGAGCTGCGGCGTCTCCCGGACCAGATCCGCGCTGGCCTGTCTCGAGAACGACGCCGTCACATCGAGTCGGAGCGACCCGTCCAGTCCCACCGCCCCCCCCCCATCCAGATCGAGGTCCGGGGACCGGAATTCGAGATTCTTCGTCTCCCCCCGCCCGTCGAGCACGTCGAACGAGGCCGACAGGTGGTCGAACGGCGTCTCGTCGCGACCGATCCCCCGCCCTCCCGCCATTTCCACGAGCTGGGCGACCTGCTTCAGGATGCCGACGGTGAGCAGCTTCCCCCCCTTGAGCTCCGCCCGCACGGCTCCGCGCACCGTCCGTGCAACGCCACCTCCCCCCGCTTCGCCGGCAACGTCGAGCGTGACCGAGGCGATCCCGTGCAGCGCGCCGCCGCGCGCGGGCGCGAGTCCCGACAACAACCGGTCCGCGTCCACGCCGTCGAGCCGCGCGGCCAGCCGGAACGGCGCGGCGCGGGAGTTGAGATCCGCCTCGAACGAGCCGACGCACCGTCCCCCGAAGAGGGCGAACGCGGCGTTCTCGAATCGCGCCGAACCTTTCTCGACAAGCACCGAAGCGCTCAGGGCGGTCAGCTCGAGCCCGGCGATTCGCCCGCTCGCCGCCTTGATCGTGCCGCGGCAGACCGCGCGAGCCAGGAATCCCGAAGGGGCCGGGACCACGCCGGCCTCGGCGGGCGTCAGCAGTCCGTCCAGAAGCCCGGCCGACGGGCTCCCCGTCCCGAGAATGCCGGCGAGCCGCGCCATCTCGTCGAAGTCCACCCGGAGCGAGGTCACGTCGAATTCGATCTCGGGCCTCTCGCCGGCGAGTCCTTCCGCGACGAGACTCCCCTCGGCGTGGGTTCTGCCGAAGTCCGCTCCGCCCTCGAAGGAAAAACGCAGGCGGCCGGTCACGATCCCTTCGACGTCTCCTCGGACCGCGAGGCGGGCGGCCCCCGCCTCCGCCCGAAACGACGAGAGCCGTATCGTGTCCCCCTCGAGGCCCGCGTCGAAGTCCGCGCGAAGCACCGGCGCTCCGTGAAGCCCACGAAGCGTCCCCGACAGGTGCCCCGCGAGGCGCGCCGCGCCGTCCGGCTCGCGGCCGAGCCGGATTCGGGCGGCGAGATCGACGACGACGACCCGCTCGCCGGAGCGGAGCGTCCCACCCGTGAGGGCGACGCTTCGGAGACGAACGTCGCCGCGGAGAAGCGGGAAAATCGCCGGCCGCACCGAGACGCGCCCCGCCGCGATCCGGAAACCGGAGCCGGACTCGACACCCCCAGGCTCGCGGATCTCGAGCCCTTCCCCGACGAGCGCGACTCCGGCCCAGAGCGAGAGCCGCAAACGTGTCAAAACGACCTTGCGTCCGAGCGCTTCCGTCAAGCGGGATTCGACGCGCGGCCGGAACCGGTCGGCGTCCACGATCCACGGCACGACGAGAGCGGCCACGGCGTACAGCGCGGCCACCGACGCGGCGGCGACGAGAGCGAGACGGCGCGGCCGGCTCACGCTTTCACTCCGCGCCGCACCGAGCGCCGTCCACGATTCGCGCCCCGAGCATCAGAACTTCCACTCCACGCGGACGGTCGCCGCCGATTCGGGGACGGCCGCGACCGAAGCGACGCCCCACTCCGAACGGCAGTCGCCTTTCCGATCGACCCGCTTCAGGGTCCAGCGCAGCTTGAGCGTCTTGAGCACATCCAGGCTCACCCGGCCCGCCCCCTCCTGGACTCGCACCGCGGTCACCGTACCGAGCGGCAGCACCGCCACGAGAAACGTCGTGCCGTCGGGAAGGCTCGGCGCATCGATCTGGTCGTAATTGAACGTCGCGGGGGTTTCGACCTCGAGAGCGTCCCCCTCCCGCCTGACGGACGAAATCCCGATCAGCGTTCCGGTGCCGAGGCCGAAGGCCTTGATCATCACGATGCCGTCATCCTCGAGGTCCGCCTGGCCGCGGGCTTTCTCCGTTTCGAAGGCCGCGAGGCGTCCGTTCACCCACGTCTTGAACTCCTCCGCCCCTCCGGCGAACCGCGGACCCGCGTACAGGCAGCGTAGCGTCTCGTAGTTTCCCGCCTGCACCGCGTCGATGTACGGGAAGATCGCCTCCCCCGCGGTACGGCGGCCCGGACCGCATCCGGAGGCGGCCACGAGGCCCCAGAGAAGCATCGCCGCACTCGATGCCACACTCGCGGTACGCCGGGATATCTCTCGCACGCCGTCCTCCTCCGGGCTCGTCCCCGGGATCCATCGAACTCGCCGGTGAATTCTAGCGCACCCCCCCCTCGGGCGGCGCGGCCTTGACACCCGCCGTTCGGTACGGTTACGTTCGATCGCGAACGGGCGCCGGCGCGGGGGCGGAGGGGGCTTCCATGGCGCGAGGGGTTGCCGTGTTCAGCTTCGCCGCGCTGGTCGGGCTGCTCGGGGCCGGCGCCGCGTGCGCGGTCTCCGGGAACGGCCGCGAGAAACCGCCGGCCCCGGACGACCGCGAGCGGGCCCGAAGGCTCGCGATGGTGGCGACCCAGATCGAGGCGCGAGGCATCGCGGATCCCGCCGTGCTCGAGGCGATGCGCACGGTGCCGCGCCACCGTTTCGTCCCCGAGCACGAGGCGTCCTTCGCCTATTCCGACGGGCCGCTCCCGATCGGCCAGGATCAGACGATCTCGCAACCGTACATCGTCGCCCTGATGACCGAGTTGATCCGGCCGACCCGCGCGCAGAGGGTGCTCGAGGTCGGCACCGGATCCGGTTACCAGGCCGCCGTGCTCGCGGAGTGCGTCGCCGACGTGTACACGATCGAGATCGTCGAGTCTCTCGGGCGCAGCGCGGCAATATTGCTCGCGGATCTGGGCTATCGTAACGTCCACACCCGGATCGGCGACGGGTACGACGGGTGGCCCGAGGCAGCCCCCTTCGACGCGATCCTGGTCACGGCGGCCCCCGAGAGAATTCCTCAACCGCTGCTCGACCAGCTCAAGCCGGGCGGCCGCCTCGTGCTCCCGCTCGGCGCGGGGATCCAGGACCTCGTGGTGGTCACCCGAACCGCCGAGGGGGTCCGCCGCGAGGTGGTCACCGGCGTCCGCTTCGTGCCGATGACCGGCAAGGTGCGGAACTCGCGGTAAGCCGCTGCTATAATCCGCGATTCGACCGCCCATCACGAAGAAGAAGAAGAGGAGCGCATGGCCAAGCTCATCACCCCTCGCGCCGAGGACTACTCCCGCTGGTACACCGACGTGGTGACCCAGTCCCGGATGGCCGATTACTCCCCCGTCAAGGGGTGCATGGTGATCCGGCCGCACGGGTACGCCCTCTGGGAGAACATGCAGCGGGTGCTCGATCGGATGTTCAAGGACACGGGGCACCAGAACGCCTACTTCCCGCTGTTCATCCCGAAGTCGTTCCTGGCGAAGGAGGCGCAGCACATCGAGGGGTTCGCCAAGGAGTGCGCGATCGTGACCCACTCCCGGCTCATGACCGTGACGGTGGACGGGAAGACCACGCTCGTCCCCGATCCCGCGAGCGCCCTCGAGGAGGAGCTCGTCGTCCGCCCGACCTCCGAGACGATCATCTACGCGATGTTCGCCAAGTGGGTCCAGTCGTACCGGGACCTCCCCCTCCTGATAAACCAGTGGGCCAACATCGTCCGGTGGGAGATGCGCACCCGCCTGTTCCTCCGGACCACCGAGTTCCTCTGGCAGGAGGGGCACACCGCGCACGCGACCCACGAGGAAGCCGAGGAGGAAACCCTCCGGATGCTGGACGTCTATGCCACCTTCGCCGAGGAGTACATGGCGGTCCCGGTGCTGAAGGGGGTGAAGACCGAGAAGGAGAAGTTCGCCGGCGCCGTCCGGACCTACTGCATCGAGGCGCTGATGCAGGACAACAAGGCGCTGCAGTCCGGTACCTCCCACGACCTCGGGCAGAATTTCGCCAAGGCGTTCGACCTCAAATTCCAGACCGAGGCCGGCGATTGGAAGCACGCCTGGAACACCTCCTGGGGGGTCTCGACGCGCCTCGTCGGCGCCATCGTCATGGCCCACGGGGACGACAACGGCCTCGTCCTCCCGCCGCGGCTCGCCCCGATCCAGGTCGCCGTGGTGCCGATCTGGAAGGCTTCCGATCCGGTCGACCGGATTCTCGCCGCGGCCCGCGAGGTGCGGGACCGGCTCGTGAAGGCCGGCCTCGCCGTGAAGCTGGACGAGCGGGACAACCTCTCTCCCGGTTTCAAATTCAACGAATGGGAGCTGCTCGGCGTGCCGCTCCGGGTCGAGCTGGGACCGAAGGACCTCGACAAGGGGTCGGTGGTGGCGGTCAAGCGGCCGAACCGGGCGAAGGCGTTCGTGCCGATGGCCGACCTCGAGACGCGAATCCCCGCGCTCCTCGACGAGGTGCAGAAGGAGATGTTCGAGGCGGCCCGCGCGCGCCGCGACGCCGCCACGTTCGTCGTGGACGGCTACGAAGACTTCAAGGCGAAGAACGACTCCCCCGGAGGGTTTCTCCTCGCGCACTGGTGCGGGAGCACGGAGTGCGAGACCGCGATCCAGGAGGAGACGAAGGCGACGGTTCGCTGCCTCGCGTTCGGACAGCCTCGCGAGACGGGGCGCTGCGTCCGCTGCGGCGACCCCTCGCCCCGGCGGGTTCACTTCGCGAAGGCATACTGATTGAAGGATGCATAGGTCGGGCCCCGGTGACGGGGCCCGACCGAAATACAGCCTCGCCGTGGGGCTACGTTGCCGCGAGCTTGAGGATCAGGTCCACCACCCGGCAGCTGTACCCCCACTCGTTGTCGTACCAGGCGATCACCTTCACGAAATTGCCGCCCAGGACGCGCGTGGACGCGGCATCGAACACTGCCGACGACCCGTTCTGGATGATGTCCGACGAGACGATCGGCTCGTCGGAGTACTCCAGGATCCCCCGCAGCGGAGGCTTTCCGGCGGCCTCTTTCATCGCGGCGTTGATCGCCTCGACGGTCGCCGGTCTCTCGAGTTCGACCACGAGGTCCACGATGGACCCGTCCGGCACCGGCACGCGCATCGCGATCCCGTCCAGCTTCCCCTTCAGCGCCGGCAGGACCTTGCCCACCGCGCGCGCCGCGCCGGTCGTGGTCGGGATGATGTTCTCCGCGGCGGCGCGGGATCGGCGCAGGTCGCTGTGGGGCACGTCGGCGAGCCGCTGATCGTTGGTGTACGCGTGCACTGTCGTGATGTACCCCTTCACGATCCCCCACCCGTCGTTGAGGACCTTCGCCACCGGAGCGAGGCAGTTGGTCGTGCAGGAGGCGTTGGACACGATCCGGTGCTGGGGCTCGAGGTCCGCGTCGTTGACGCCGATCACCACCGTGGCGTCGATCTCGTCCTTCGACGGGACGGTGAGGATCACCTTCCTGGCGCCCGCCTCGAGGTGCAGGGCGATCTGTTCGCGCTTGCGGAACTTCCCGGTCGCCTCGATCACGACGTCGACCGCCATCTCCTTCCAGGGGAGCTTCGCGGGGTCCTTCTCGGCGGTGATCAGGACGGACTGGGTGCCGGCCGTCATCCGGTTCCCGTCGAGCACGATCGTCCCGTCGAACCGGCCGAACACGGTGTCGAATTTCAGGAGGTAGGCCAGCATCTTCGGCTCGGACACATCGTTGATGGCCACCACCTCGATGTCGTCGCGCGCGGCCAGGATACGGAAGACGGCGCGGCCGATCCGCCCGAACCCGTTGATGGCGACTTTCGGCTTACGGTTGGGCATCGCGCTCACCTCCCTGCCTGCGCCGGGGCCTCGTTGAAACGGGCCAGCCGGACGATCAGCTCGACGACCCGCTCCGCGTACCCCCAGCCGTTGTCGTACCAGGTGATCGTCTTGAGCAGGTTTCCGCCGAGCACCTGGGTCGAGAGGCCGTCGAAGATCGCCGAGTGCGGATTGCCGATGACGTCCGAAGAGACGATCGGCTGGTCGGTGTACTCGACGATGGTCTTGAATCGGGTCGCCGCGGCCGACTTCACGACCTCGTTCACTTCCTCGACGGTGATCTGCCGCTTCATCAGGCAGACCAGGTCCACCGTGGAGCCGTCCGGGACCGGCACGTTGAGCGCCATCCCGTCCAGCTTCCCCTTCAGCTCCGGCACGATCTTCTCCACCGCCATCGGGGACCAGGTGATGGCCGGGATGATGTTTTCCGCCGCCGCGCGCGACCGCCGCATCTCGGAGTGCGGAACGTCCGCGAGACGCTGGTCGTTCGTGTAGGCGTGCACCGTCGTCATGAACGCCCGATCGATCCCGAAGGCGTCGTTCAGGATCTTGCAGATCGGGGCGAGAGCGTTCGCGGTGCACGAGGCATTGCTCACGATGCGCGTCGCCGGGGTCAGCACGTCGTCGTTGACCCCCATCACCACCACCGCGTCGATCTCGTCGCGTGGCGGCACCGTGAGGATCACCCGCTTCGCTCCGGTCGCGAGGTGCTTTTCGAGGACGGCGCGGGTCCGGTACTGGCCCGTGGCCTCGATGACGATGTCCACCCCCATGGCGCCCCAGTCCACGTCCCCCGGCGCCTTGCGCTGGAGAATCCGGATCTGGCGCCCCTTGGCGAACATCGAATCACCGACCACCCACACCGGCTCATCGAATCGCCCGTGCACCGTGTCGAACTTGAGCAGGTACTCGAGCCCCTTGGGATCGGCGAGGTCCACGATGGCCACCACCTCGATGTCGTCCCGCGGGTAGAGGATCCGGAACACGTTCCTGCCGATCCGGCCGAAACCCATGATGCCGACCCGAATCGCCATAGCGCTTCTCCCTGGACCTCGGAGGTTCGTGGAAACTCAAGATGCGTCATTAGATCACGCGCGCCGATGGCGGGGCAAGCGGATTCCGGAACCGCGCCGTGCCGCGGAAACCCTCGGGGATCGAGGTGATGGATTCCATCTCGTTGTGCGGGGAGACCTGCCATTCCGTGATGGAGCCCGCGCTCGCCGATCAGGATCCTGCAGGCAGGTCGGCCGGTCCGAACTCCTTGACCCGCGCCGCGAGATCCCGTAGCCGCGCATCGACCCGGCCGAGGATCGATTCCGGCGGCCACGCGGCGCCCGGCGTCCGCTCCCCCGCCGCGACGCCGGTCAGGATCTCGATCCCCTCCTCGATGGTAGAGACCGCCCAGACTCGGAACCGCCCCTTCTCCACCTCCTCGACGACGTCCTTCCTCAACATCAGGTGAGGGACGTTGCGGGCCGGGATCATGACCCCTTGCTCTCCCTCGAGTCCCCGGAGCCGGCACAGATCGAAGTACCCCTCGATCTTCTCGTTGACCCCACCGATCGGCTGCACTTCCCCGTTCTGGTTCACGGAGCCGGTGACCGCGACGGACTGGCGGATCGGCACTCCCGACAGGCTGGACAGCAACGCGTAGAGTTCCGCGGACGACGCGGAGTCGCCGTCGATCGCGTCGTAGCTCTGCTCGAAGCACAGGCTCGCGGACAGGGCCAGCGGCTTGTCCTGGGCGAACCGCGAGCGCAGGAACCCCGTCAGGATCAGGACCCCCTTGGTGTGGATCGCGCCCGCCATCTCCGCCTCGCGCGCGATGTCGATGATCCCCGCGCGCCCCACCGCGGTCGACGCGGTGATCCTCGAGGGCTGGCCGAACGTGTGGTCCCCGACGTCGAGGATCACGAGGCCGTTCACCTGGCCGACTTTCTCCCCCGCCAGATCCACCAGGAGGGTCCCGTCGGCGAACCGCTCGCGGAGGACCTCCTCCACGAGATCGACGCGGCGCGTCCGCCGGGCGATCGCCTCGTCGACGTGACGCGCCTCGACCCGCTTCGACTTCTCCTCGCGCGCCCAGTAGCCGGCCTCGCGAACGACGTCGGCGATCTCGTTGAACCGGGTGGTGATCTTCTCCTGACGCCCCGCGAGCCGCACGCCATGCTCCACCACCGCCGCCACGGCGTCGCGGCGAAACTGCGGCAGGCGTTCGTCCTGGACTTTCTTGCGGACGAAGGCGGCGTAGTTGCGCAACTCTTCGGCGCTTCGCGGCGTCTCGAGCGCAAAGTCCGCCTTCACCTTGAAGATCTTCTTGAAATCCTCGTCGAGGGCGTACAGCAGCCGGTAGATCTGCCGCGTGCCGATCAGGACGACCTTGACGTCGATCGGGATCGGCTCGGGTTTGAGGGACACGCCCGAGAAGATGTTGAACGGGTCGAACGACTGAATCTCGAGCACCCTCGTCCTCAAGGTCCGCTTGAGCGCGGGCCACACGCCGCTCTCCGCCAGCACGTCGAGGGCGTCGAGCACGAGCATGCCGCCGTCCGCCCTCGCGAGGCTGCCGGCCTTGATCCGAGTGTGATCGGTGCTCCACTCCCCGGAAGCATCGCGGGCGCGCTCGATCGTGCCGAAAAGGTTCCGGTAGGTCGGCGACGTCTCCCAGATGATCGGCCGTCCCTTCGTCCCCGCGTTGTCGACGATCACGTTGACCGAGTACGGGAGCATCCGGTCCCGGAGTTCCGCCCGCGCCTTGTCGCGCTCCACACCGGACGCCGCCGGCTCCTCGCCGTCGCGGAACCGGTCGAGATGGTCGAGGATGTCCTCCGCGGCCTCGTCGAGGAACGCGGCGGCCTTTCCCCCACGGAACGCCTCCTTCACCTCCTCGGCCGCCGCCCGGACGAGCGGGCTCGCGTGCGCCCGGTCAAGATCGATGATCTGCTGCCGGACGGCGCGCTCGAGGTCGCGGAACCCCTGGGTCAGCGCCTCCATCGTCGTCGTGAGCTTGGCGTACTTCGCCTTGAGCCGGTCGAGCTCCCGGCGCTGGAACTTCCCCTCCTCGACCAGCCCCTCGAGATGCGGGATCGCCACCGGGTTTCCGGCCACGACCGGCATCAGGTCGGGACGGACGACCGGGCCGAACTGGACCTGCACGAGCACGAACCCGTCTTCCTGCACCTTCTTCTCGAACTCCTTGAGCCGCTCCTTCTCGACCTCCTTGGCGGCGTCGATCCGTTCGGATCGCTGCTTGCGATAGGCCTCCGAATCGAACAGCCCGGAGATCTGCTTCCGGAGCGACTCGACCAGCCCCTCCACCGCCTTCCGGAAAGCCCGGCCGCTCCCGGCCGGCAGGGGGAGCAAACGGGGGCTGTCGGCGTTCGTGAAGTCGTGCACGTAGAGCAGGTCGTCGGGGCTCTTATCCTCGCGTTTCATGGCGGCGAGCTGGCGCCGGACCGCCGTGGACCTGCCGGTCCCCACCTCGCCAGCCACAAAGATGTTGTACCCCACGCTACGGAGAGCGAGCCCGAGCTTGAGGGCCTCCATCGCCCGCGGCTGCCCGATGATCTGGATCGGCCCCTCCGCGATCTCCTCGGTGGTCTCGAAACGGAAATTGGAAGGGTCGCACCGCCACCGGAGTTGCTCGGGGGAAAGCTCCCTGGGGGGTCTCGGGCCCGCGCGTCTGGGTGTGGGGCTCATCCGCGTCCTCCTGGCCGAATCGGTGTTTCCGGCGCCGCGCGAGCGCGCCGCGGGCGACTATACTAGCCCTTTTCCGGCACCCTGTGCCGAAGCCGGCGCCCGATCGGAAGGGGCCGGGAACCTCGGGGCGCCCTCCTCGTTTCACCTGACGGGAGCGATCATGGAGGATCGGCCGACCGACGACCTGGTCCTGGTCGAGTCGATCCTGAAGGGGGACCGCGAGGCGTTCGCCGGCCTCGTCCAGCGCTACCAGAACCTGGTGGCGGGCGTGGCATGGCGTTACGGAGTCCGGCGGGACGATATCGAGGACGTCGTGAGCGAGGTGATGATCAAGGTCCACAGGAACCTCCACCTGTACAGGCCGGACTATCCGTTCTCGACCTGGCTCTACCGCCTCGCCGCGAATCACGTCGTGGACCTCGGCCGCCGTTCCCGGCGCGAGCAACTGCGAGTGGAGATGCCGGCGCAGGTGGCCGACGACGCCCCGGGACCAGGCGAAGGGATGGAGAGCCGGGAGCGGATCGCGCTGGTGCGGGCCGCGCTCACCGAGATCGACGCGAGATACCGAGAGGTCATTTTCCTGGTTTACGTGGAAGGGATGAGGGTGGACGACGCCGCGAGGTCCCTCGGGGTGCCCGAGGGAACCGTCAAGACCCGGCTGATGCGGGGGCGCGAAGCGCTTCGCAAGATCCTGGTCCGCCGCCATCCTGAACATTTCGGAGCCTGACGTGAACTGTCGCGCCGCGAGAGCCGCGATCGTCGAGACGAACTTCGGCCCCCTCGACCTGGGGGTCCAGGACGCCCTTTCGGACCACCTCGGCGCCTGCCAGGCCTGCGCCGCCCTGGCCCGCGAGGAGGCCGGACTCGACGCGGCGCTGTCCCTGCTTCGCTCGGATCCGCCATTCGAGATCGACGTCGCGGAACGGGTGCTCGCCGCCATCGAGAGCCTGGACGCCCCAACGCGCCAGGCGGTGCCGTGGAGACAGGCGGGGTGGGCGGCGCTCGCCGCCGCCGTGCTCGCGGTCGGAGTTCTCGTGTCGGGTGCCTTCCTCGCGCCGTCGATGCTTGCGGTCCTGCGCGACGCGAGCAAGGCCGCTGTCGAGACGGGCGGGTTCCTTGCCGGACTCGGCCGCACCGCGGTCGGGGCGCTCGGAGGCGTGACGGTGCTCCTCCGCGCGGCCTGGGACCTCCTGACGGTTGTCTGCGTGTTGATCCGCGGCGCGGAGCCGCTCTTCCGCGGGGCGGGTGCCGTGCTCGTGTTCGCGATGCTGACCGTGACCACCTGGGTGATCGGCCGCGATTTCAGGGCACGCGTCCCCGTGGGGCGCCGATGAGGAGCCGTGAGATGAAACGCTTCGCGAAGATCTTCGGACACCGGGTCCTCCCGATTCTGACTCTCGCGCTCCTGCTCCCCGCTCTCCTCCTGGCCGGAGAGAAGACGACCGGTTCCCCTTCTCCCGGCGCGAAAACTGCCGTGCCGGCAGCCGCAGCCGGCCCGGCCAGGCCCGTCGCTCCCCCGGCAGCGGTTCCTCCAGCGCCGCAGGCGCCGGCCGCGCCCCAGGCTCCCACCGGGGAACCGGAGGCGAGTGAGAGCGACGAGGCGGCGAGCGACATCGACGGCCCCACCGGTGGAGACAAGGTCGTCGTCTGGAGCGACGTCGAGGTCGCAGCCGGCCAGGAGGTCTCGGGGAGCGTGGTGTGCATCGGCGGCCACGTGAAGATCCTCGGCAAGGTGCACCGCGACGTCGTGGTGATCGGCGGCAACCTGAAGATGTCCGGGGAGGCCGACGGCAGCGTGGTGGGCGTCGGGTCCAAGCTGGTGCTGCACCCGAGTGCCCGCATCGGCCGGGACCTCGTCAACGTCGCGGGGGGGCTCGACCGCGGAGGCGCGAGCGTCGGCGGCCAGGTGGTCAACATCGGCCTCGGCGGCTGGATGGCGCACCTGCCGGGCCCGTTCGGAATTCTGGGATTCATCTTCTTAGCAATACGGAACTGTGTCAGAAAGGCTAGCCAACAACAA
>CAWBOP010000015.1:0-65310 GCA_963790465.1 Terriglobia bacterium
ACCTCGTCCTCGCCGGGGAGGAAGGCCCGCGCAGCGACCGGCTGCGCCACGAGGCGCGGTCGCTCGGCCTCGGCGACGCCGTGCGGATGGCGGGGCACGTGGACGACGCGACGCTGGCGACCGGATACCGCGAGGCGCTGGCTTTCGTGTTCCCGAGCCGGTACGAGGGGTTCGGCCTGCCGCCGCTCGAGGCGATGGCGGCGGGGTGCCCCGTGGTCTCCTCTCCGTGCGGGGCGCTTGCCGAGGTTCTGGGGGACGCGGCGATCCTCGCCGTTCCGGACGACGAGACCTCCTGGACGGAGGCGATCGAGCGACTCGCGGGGGACGCGGCGACCCGGCAACGGCTCATCATCGCGGGACGGGAGCGGGCGGCGGGGTTCACGTGGGCGAGAACCGCACGGGAGACGGTCGAGGCGTACCGGCTGGCGCTCGAGGAAAGCGGACCGGCATGAGCGCGGTCTCTCGCTACCGCAATTACTCGCGGATCGCGCGGGCGATCGCACGGGGGCTCGACGTCGCGGCCGCCCCCGCCTTGCCGCTTCTCCGGCTCCTGGCGCCGCGCGGCCAGCCGTCCTCACCGCCGCGGTCGATCCTCGCCGTGCGGCTCGATCACCTGGGCGATCTGCTGATGACGACGCCGGCGATTGCAGCGCTCCGGCGCGCCTTCCCCGCCGCGCGGCTCGACGTCCTCGCGGCTCCCTGGGGCCGGGCCGCCCTCGATGGGAATCCGGACGTGGATCGCGTGATCGAGGCGACGGCCCCCTGGTACGACCCCCGGCGCGGCGACCTTCCGTCGCCCGGCGAGGTGCTGTCCGTCTCGACGATGCTGCGAAGGGAAGGGTACGACTGGGGGTTCGATTTTCGGGGCGACCCGCGCGTTGCCGTCCTGTATCTCCTGCCGGCCGCTCGCCGCCGGTTCGGATTCTCCGGGCTCGGGCTCGAGCGCTTGCTCACCGACGCGGTGCCGTACGATCGCCGCCGCTCGATGCTCGACCTCTCCCTCGACCTCGCCGCGGCAGCCGGGGCGCCGTCGTCGTCGAGGAGGCCGGTGTTCCGCGTCTCGGAGGCCGACCGCGGCGCGGCGCGCGTCCTGCTGGAGGACGAGGCGGGCATCCGGCCGGGCGAACGGTTCGTGGTGATCGCTCCGGGATCGAACCGCTCCTCGGCACGCTGGCCCGTGGAGCGGTTCGCCGAGGTCGGCGACGGGATCGAGGCGGCGGGTCGTTGCACGGTCCTCGTTGGGCGCGATGCCGACGCGCCGGTCACCTCGGGTGTCGCGGCTGCCATGACGCGAAGGCCCGCCGACCTGACCGGTCGGACCCGCCTCGGCGTGTTGGCGGCGGTGCTCGAGCGCGCCGCGCTCTTGCTCGCGAACGACTCCGGGAGTTCCCATCTCGCGGCGGCAGTCGACACCTCCACGGTCGCGGTGTTCGGACCGACCGACCCCTCTCTCACGTTTCCCTACGAGGATGGCGTCCGGTTCGTGAGCGTGAGCGCGCCGATCGATCATTCGCGGCCGTGTTTCGACCTTGCCTGCGCCTCCGATCACGGCTTCGGCGCGATCCCGGCCGGCCGGGTCCTCGAAGCGTGCCTGAAGATCCTGGACCGTCCCGCCTGAACGTGGCCGTCCTTCGTCAGAAACTGGACCGGATCCGAGAGTTTCATCCTAGAATCGCGGCGCGGCTGGCTGCCGCGGCCGCCGCGGCCGCGGCGTGAGGAGGCGATGAGCAGCGTTCTCTCGAGGTGGCTCCCGGCCCCGGTCCTTTCTCTCGCGAGGCGGATCTACTACCGCCCCGCGGTGCGGAAACTGCTGTTCCTGCCGGCCGACCTCTACGACCGCGTGACCGGCGCGCGCGGCGATCGGGACTTGCCGCCGAGAAGTATCGCGTTCGTCGGGGACGGCGATTTCGAGGCGATCGGAGAGGAGTTCTTCGGGTACTTCCAGGAATTGTGCGGCCTGAAGCCGGGGGAGCGGGTGCTCGACGTCGGCTGCGGCGCGGGGCGAATCGCGCTCCCCCTCAGCCGCTACCTCGACGACGACGGTTTCTACGACGGTTTCGACGTTCTCGAGGACCACGTGCGGTGGTGTCGCGATCACATCGCGTCGAGGCGGCCGAATTTCCGTTTCATGCGGGCGGACATCCGGAGCCCGATGTACAACCCGAAGGGCCGGTTCGCCCCCTCGGAATACCGGTTCCCGTTCGACGACGCGTCGTTCGACTTCGCGCTCATGACCTCGGTCGTGACGCACATCCTTCCGGACGGCGCGGCGCACTATCTCGCGGAGACCGGTCGCGTCCTGAGGCCGGGAGGCCGTTGCCTCGTCACCTGGTTCCTGATCGACCAGGAGGCCGACCGTCGGATCCGCGAGGGGACGAGCGCCACGCGCTTCGACCAGGAACTTCCTGGCTGCCGTGTCGTGGATGCCGGCGTTCCCGAATCCGCGGTGGCGTACCGGGAAGAGGACGTGCGGAGGATGTACGCCGCCGCGGGCCTCGAGATCCAGGAACCGATCCGGTGGGGAGGTTGGTCGGGGCGGCCGGACCCTCTTTCCTCGCAGGACATCGTCGTCGCGGCCAGGCGGTAGGGGCGTGAGCCCGGCGATCGGAAGCGATGCGGCGGGGGGAGTCGGGGGTAGCGCCCCCGTCGCGGTGGTGATCGCCGCGTGGAATTCGGCCGCCTGGATCGCGCGCTGCCTCGACAGCCTGCGTGGACTCGCCCGGCTCCCCGACGAGATCGTGGTGGTGGACAACGGCTCCACCGACGGGACCGTGACGATCGTGCGGGATCGGTTCCCGGGGACGGAGCTGATCGAGTGCGGCGCCAACCTGGGTTTCTGCCGGGCGAACAACCTGGGGATCGCGCGCACGCAGAGTCGTTTCGTGCTCGTGCTGAATCCCGACACCCGTCTTACCTCCGGGTTCCTGGAGGAGTTGCTCCCGGCCTTCGAGGACCCCGCGGTCGGGATCGCGGCGGGGAAGCTGCTTCGCTTCGACGAGCGCACCCTCGATTCGGCCGGACAGCTCCTTGGCCGGTCCCGGCAGCCGGTGGACCGGGGATACGGCGCGCCGGACAGCGGGCAATTCGACGCCGACGCCGAGGTGTTCGGCGCGTGCGGCGCCGCGGCGCTCTACCGGCGCGCGATGCTCGAGGAGGTAGCGGATCCCGGCGGCGAGGTGTTCGACGAGCGGTTCTTCGCGTTCTACGAGGACCTCGACCTGGCCTGGAGGGCGCGCCGGCTCGGCTGGCGCTCCGCGTACCGGCACCGCGCCGTGGGCTTCCACGCGCGAGGCGCGACGGCGGGGGACGCTTCGGTGCGCCGGCGGGGGAGGGCGTTCCTCCACCGCAGCCCGGAGGTGCGCTTCCACGCCGCGAAGAACCGTTATCTCACGATCCTTCGAAACGACACGCCGGGCGCCTACCTTCGCGATCTTCCGTTCATCCTGGCGCGCGACCTCGCGCTCGCCGGAATCTTGCTTCTGACCTCGCCGCGCGTACTGCCACGGCTCTGGCGGGAGCGAGCGCTGTTCGGTGGCGCCCTCGAGCGGCGGAGGCTGGACTCGGCCCGTCCGAGGCACCACACTCTCAGCGGAGGGTCGCCGGGTTGATCCGCGTGGTGGTCTACGCGTCCACGTTCCTGCTCGCGCTCGGGCTCTCCGCCTGGCTGACCCCGGTGCTGCGCGAGGCGGCGCTACGGTTCGGGATCGTCGACCGCCCGGACGGCAAGTTGAAGGACCAGCGGACGCCGGTGCCGTACCTCGGCGGTCTCGCGATCTTTCTCGCGTTCCTGCTGGCGATCGCCTTCACGCTGCGCTTTCGGGACGAGGTTCTCGCGATGCTCCTCGCGGGATCGATCGTCGTGATTCTCGGACTCGTGGACGACCTGGGACAGCTCGGCCCCTGGACCAAGCTGCTCGGTCAGGGGGTGGCGATCCTGGTTTTGGTCAAGTCCGGGATCTACATCAAGCTCACGTTCCTCCCGCTCTGGGTCGCCCTGCCGCTGTCGGTCGCTCTGGCTGCTCGCGACGACCAACGCGTTCAACCTGATCGACATCATGGACGGCCTCTCCGCGGGAACGGCGGCGGTCGCTGCGGCCGCGCTGTTCGCCGCGGCGGTCCTGAGCGGGAGGCACGAGTCCGCGACGCTGCTCGCCGGGCTCTGCGGGGCGTGCCTCGGGTTCCTGCGGCTCAACTTCGAGCCGGCGCGGATCTACATGGGGGACGCGGGGAGCCTGCTGCTCGGGTTGCTTCTCGGCGCCCTGGCGATGAACAACGGCTACACGGAGAACAACCGGCTCGCCGCGCTCGCGCCGGGGCTGATTCTGGGCGTGCCGCTGTTCGACATGCTGTTCGTCATGTACGTCCGGCGGCGGCGCGGCCTGCCGGTCATGCTCGGGAGCCCCGACCACGTCGCCCTGAGGCTGCGGAAGTGGCGCCTGTACGACCCGGCAAACCGTGCTGGCCTCGTACGGGGCGACCGCCGCCCTCGGCGTCGCGGCCATCGTCATGAGCCTCGCCGGCCCCATCGGAGCCGCCTGGATTCTCGGCGCGATCCTGGCCGCGGCGCTGGTCCTCGGATACCTGCTCCGCCGCGTGGACATGAGCCTGTGAGGCGCGCGTGATCCTGATTCTCGGCGGGGGTCTCGCCGGTCTGAGCGCCGCGTACCACCTTCGCGACGCGCCGCACCTCGTTCTCGAGGCGGAAGCGACGCCCGGCGGACTCTGCCGCACCCGGCAGGTGAACGGCTTTTCGTTCGATTACACCGGGCATCTCCTCCACCTCCGCGACCGAGAGAGCGATCGCGCTGGTCGACGACCTGCTTCCCGATGCTTTCGAGGACGATCGGCCGGAAGGCGTTCATCCGGACGCGTGGCGTCACGCTGCCGTTTCCGTTCCAGGCGAATCTCGACGGTCTTCCCCCCGAAATCGCGTCGGAGTGCGTTGCCGGGTTTTTCGAGTGCCTCGGCGTTCCGGTCCCCGAAGACCCTCGCGGATCGTTCCGGGAGTGGTCGCTCGCGGTGTTCGGTCGGGGGATCAGCGATGCGTTCATGTTTCCGTACACCGTCAAGCTGTTCCGCAGGGACGGCGCCGACATGACCGCGGACTGGGTTTCCTGGTCGGTGCCGCGGCCGAGTCTGCGCGAGGTGGTCCGGGGCGCGCTCGGCCTCGCGAACGAGGGGATGGGATACAACCCGACTTTTCGCTATCCGAAAACGGGTGGGATCGGGATTCTCCCGGAGGCATTCTCGAGCCGGCTCGCGACGGTGCGCTGCGGCGCACGTGTTCGCGAGGTCGATCTCGACCGGAAGACCGCGACGCTCGAGGGAGGGGAGCGGCTCGCCTGGGAGCGGCTCGTCGTGACCCTTCCGCTGCCGGAGTTCCTCGGGATGACCGGAACGAAGCCTTTCGCCGACGCCGCGGCCGTGCTCGACGCTTCGGTGGTGGCGTGCCTCAATCTGGGAGTGGACCGCCCCGGCATCGGTGGCGGCGCGCACTGGATCTACTTCCCGGACACGGACGTTCCGTTCTACCGGGTCGGATTTCCCACCGCGTTCTCGGGCGGCGTCGCGCCGCCGGGAACGTCGTCGTTGTACGTGGAGTTCGCTTTTTCACGGGTAGAGAGACGGGACCTTGCTTCTCTCGAGGCTTCCGCGATGGAGGCGCTCGTCGCGGAGAAGATCCTTCTGCCGTCCGACCGGATTCTGGCGCGCGACGTCGTGCTTCTCGATCCGGGGTACGTGATCTTCGACCGGCGCCGGCTCGACGTGATGGCGAGCGTCGTCCCCGCCCTTCTGGAGCGCGGGGTCCACGTCGTCGGACGTTACGGCGCCTGGACGTATTCGTACATGGAGCGCGCGATGCTCGACGGGCTCGAGATCGCCCGCCGGCTCGCCGGATAGAGCCGCCGGAAGGCGCGGGGTCTGGTGATGTCGGCCCTCGTATCCATCGACCGCAGGCGGCTCGCATGAAGGCGCGAATCGTCCACGCGATCACCCGGCTCGAGCTCGGCGGAGCCCAGCAGAACACCCTGTTCTGCGTGGCCCACCACGACCGTTCGCGCTTCGACGTGGGATTGATCGCGGGGCGGGGCGGCGCGCTCGACGACGATGCGCGGGCGATTCGAGACGCCGACATCCGGATCGTCCCCTGGCTCCGGCACCCGATTCATCCTTACCGGGACCTGGCTGCCGTGGTGCGCCTCGCGGCGCGGTTCCGCCAGGATCGAGTCCACCTGGTTCACACCCACTCCTCGAAAGCCGGAATCCTGGCGCGCTGGGCCGCGCGGATCGCGGGGGTGCCGGCGCTCGTGCACACCGTTCACGGGTGGAGCTTCAACGATGCGCAGCCCCCGTGGGTTCGCCGTTTCTACATCGCCCTCGAACGGGCCGCCGGGGCGTTCACGGACCGGATCGTCGTCGTCTGCGACGCCGACCGGCGAAAGGGGCTCTCGCTCGGGATCGGCTGCGACGAACGCTACAGGCTCCTGCGGAGCGGGATCGACCCGTCGCTGTACGCGCGGCCGGAGATTCCGAGGGAGCGCGTTCGCGCCGGCCTCGGCTTCGGACCGGAACACATCGTGGTCGGCACGCTCGCCTGCCTCAAGCCGCAAAAAGCTCCTCTCGACCTCGTCGAGGCGGCCGTCGTCGCGCACGCCCGGAACAGCGCCCTGCGGTTCATCGTGGCCGGAGACGGGGAGCTTCGCTCCGCGGTCGAGGCGCGGATCCGCGAGCGCGGCCTCGTGGGGATCGTTCTCCTGCTGGGCTGGCGCCGCGACGTGAGCGACCTCCTCCACGCGATGGATCTCTTTCTGCTGACCTCGCATTTCGAGGGGCTCCCCCGCGCGGTGCTTCAGGCGATGGCGGCGGGGGTCGCGGTGGTGGCCACCGCTGTCGACGGCACGCCGGAGGTGGTGCGCGACGGCGAGACCGGAGCGCTGGTGCCGCCGGGGGATCCGCGGGCGGCGGCGGAGAGGGTGCTCGAACTCGCCGCAGACCCTGAAGCCCGCGCCGGTTACGCCCGACGGGCGAAGGAATCGCTCACGGCGTCGTTCGACGTCCGGGGCATGGTGCCGAGGCTCGAGGATCTCTATATGGAGGTTCTTGCCGCGAAGCCGAACTGGGTTAGATTGGTGTCCGATGGAGGCTCAAGGCAGCGATAACGGCTCCGCCCTGAGGCTCGAGGGGCTCGCGAAGTCGTTTCGCGGACACCTCGGCATCGGCCGGACGCCGGCGGTGGAGGCGCTCGACCTCGACGTGGCGCCGGGGCGGATCTTCGGCCTTCTCGGGCCGAACGGCGCCGGGAAGACGACCACCCTCAAGATGATTCTCGGACTGATCCGCCCCGATCGGGGGACGGTGCGCCTGTTCGGGAAGCCGCCGTCGGATCCGCGGGCTCGGGCGCGGATCGGATTCCTTCCCGAGAACCCGTATTTCTACGACTACCTGACCGCGGAGGAGTTCCTCGACTTCTACGGCCGGCTCCACGGGATGCCCCGCGAGGCGAGGCGGGACCGGGTGGAAAGTTTGCTGGTGCGGGTCGGCCTCGAGGGGCGCGGACGGATCCCCCTGAGAAAATTCTCGAAGGGGATGACTCAGCGGCTCGGCCTCGCGCAGGCGATCCTCCACGAGCCGGATCTCCTGATCCTCGACGAGCCGATGTCCGGGCTCGACCCGATCGGCCGGCGCGAGGTGCGCGATCTCATCCTGGAGCAGCGGGCGGCGGGCAGGACCGTGTTCTTCTCGAGCCACATCCTTCAGGACGCGGAGATGATCTGCGACCGCGTGGCGATCCTGGTCAAGGGGAAGGTCCGGTTCGAGGGGGCGCTCGACGACCTCGTGTCGCGCAAGGTGCTCTGGTACGAGGTCGCCATTGCGGGGACGCCGCCCCCGGGGCTCCCGGGCGACGTGCTGTCCTCGGCGGGCGCCGAGACGCTGGTGCGGGTCGCGGACGTCGACGCCCTCGCGCGGCTCCTGGCCGCCGTGCAGTCCTCCGGAGCGCAGGTCGCCTCGCTCTGGCCCCGGCGCGAGACGCTCGAGGATCTCTTCCTTCGCGAGGTCGCGGCGCCGACGCCGGGAAAAGAGCACTCGTGAGCGCCGCCGCTCCCGCCCGAGAGCGGCCACGGCCGGGGGCGTTCGACGCGGTGTTCGCCGTCGCCCTGAACACGTTCCGCGAGGGGATTCGCGACCGGATCCTGTATCTCCTGCTGGCCTTCGCGCTCCTCCTGATCGGGGCTTCCCGGCTCCTCTCGCTCCTGACCGTCGGGGACGAGAACAAGATCATCAAGGACCTCGGACTGTCCGCGATCTCCCTGCTTGGACTTCTGACCGCGGTGTTCGTCGGGGTGTCCCTCGTGTTCAAGGAGATCGAGCGGCGCACGGTGTACACGCTCCTCGCCCACCCGGTGGCGCGGTGGCAGTTCGTCGCGGGCAAGTACGCCGGGCTGTTCGCGGTCCTCGCCATGAACGTGGTGCTCATGACCGGGGTGCTCGCCGGGATCCTCCTCGTGCACGGGGAGTCGGCGCTGCCGCTCGTCCCGGCCGAGCTGCTCATTCTCGTGGAACTCGCGATCGTCGCCGCGTTCGCCGTGCTCTTCTCGAGCTTCACGAACCCGATCCTCGCGGCGGTCGGGACCGCGGCGGTGTACGTTGCGGGCCACCTCTCCTGGAGCTTCGACCTGCTCAAGAAGCGGCTGCCTCCCGGCGTGGGCCGGGTGCTCTGCGACGTCCTGCACGCGTTGCTCCCCGACCTCGACCGGCTCGATCTCAAGGCGGCGGCGGTTCACGGCCAGACGATCCCGATCGGGGAGCCGCTGTGGGGAGCGGCGTACGGGATCGCCTACTCCGTGGCGGTCCTGATTCTCGCGGCATGGTTGTTCTCGCGGAGGGACTTTCCGTGACGCCGGACGGGAGCGTCTGACGTGAGGCGGGGCGCCACCCTCGCCCTGCTGCTCGCCGCGGCGGCGCTCGCCGCGGTTTCGAGGGGCCGCCTCGTCGGCCTCGAGAGCGGGGCCGGCGGCGGCGGGAAGGACCTGCTCTACCTCCCCAACGGGAAACACCTCAAGGCGATGAGCCTCGGACACGCGCCGGTCGCGGCCGACCTCGTCTACCTCTGGGCGATCCAGTACTACTCCGACTACGCGCGCCAAGACCGGTTCCGCTTCGTCGAGCACGTGTTCGGAAGCGTGATCGCGGACCTCGATCCGGCGTACGTGGACCCGTACTGGCTCGGGGCGATGATCCTCACGGTGGAAGCGCGGGACCTCGACGCCGGGCTGCGGGTGCTCGACAAGGGGTTCGCGAACAACCCGACCGCCTGGATCCTTCCGTATCTCGCGGGGTTCGAGTGCTACCGCGTGAAGGATTACGATCGCGCGGCGGCGTATTTCGATCGGGCGAGCCGGGCGCCCGGAGCGCCGGCGTTCACGCTCCGGATGGAGGCGGGAATCCGCGCCAAGAAGGGCGACCTGCGGGAGTCGATCCGCCTCTGGGAGGACGTCCTGCGAGACCCGCGAGGCGACCCGGCTTCGCGCGCGATCGCGGAGCGTCAGATCCGGGACCTCGCGATCCGCGCGGACATCGCGGACCTCGCCGCAGCGGTGGTGGCGTTCCGCGAGCGGGAAGGCGGTTTCCCCCGTTCGATCGAGAGCCTGGTCCGAGCCGGATTTCTCCGGTCGGTGCCGAAGGACCCCGACGGCAACCCCTACCTCTACGATCCCGCGACCGGACGCGCGGCCCCGCGCGCCGGCGGCGTTCTGGCGGCTTTGTGACTCCGCCGCTCGCCGAGCCCGTCGCCTCGATATTCGTCCTCGCCGCGGGGCTCGTGATCGGATCGTTCCTCAACGTGTGCATCCACCGCCTGCCGCTCGCGGAGAGCATCGCGTTCCCGGGCTCTCGCTGCCCGGAGTGCGGCTCGCCGATCCGCTGGTACCAGAACGTGCCGATCCTTTCGTGGGTCGCCCTCCGGGGGAAGTGCGCTTCGTGCGGCGCGCCGATCTCCTGGCGCTACCCGCTGGTGGAGGCTCTAGGTGGCGGGCTCCTCCTGGGGCTGTGGCGCGTGTACGGTCCCGGTGCGGAGTTCGCGGTCGCGTCGCTTCTCGGGCTCATGCTGATCGTGCTTTTCTTCACCGACCTCGACCACCAGCTGCTGCCGGATGCGGTGACGCTCACGGGGTTCCTGCTCGGCGTCGGCTTCGCCTGGATCAATCCGTTCCTGGGTCCGGGGGGCTGGCGCCGGATCGTCGCGTCTTGCGTCGGCGCCCTCGTCGGCTCCGGTGTGCTGTGGGGGATCGGCGCGGTTTACGGCAGGCTGCGAGGTGTGGAGGCGATGGGGCTGGGGGACGTCAAGATGATGGCGATGGTCGGCGCGTTCGCCGGGCCCCGCGGCGTGCTGTTCACGCTGTTCGCGGCGTCGGTGACGGGAGCGGCGGTCGGGCTCGCGCTGATCCCGCTGCGAGGGCGCACGCTCTCCGACACGCTCCCGTTCGGCTGCTTCCTGGCCCCGGCGGCCTTCGCCGCTCTCCTGGGCGGCAGGCAGGCGATCGAAGCGTACCTGCGGCTGCTCGGGTACGGTTCCTGACGTGGCGGGCGGCGCTCGTCCCGGACGGTTCGCCTTCCAGGTCCGGATGGTCCTGCTGCTGCTGGTGCTGTTTCTCGCGGCGCTGAATCTCGTGAACCTCGTTCTCCTGGTGCAAGCGCGGGACGCCATGGCCTCCGCGGCACGCGAGCGGGCGCTGGCTCTCGCCGCCCTCGCCGTGAAGGAGACCGGCGCGGAAACCCTGGTGGGCGAGGCGTTGGCGCGGCGGCATGCTCCCGCCGATCCCGCGCTGAGGAGGCAGGCGCTCAAGCGAGGGTTCCGCCGTCTCACGCTCCTCGATCCCGTCGGACGCGCGATCGACGATTCGACCCTTGTCGCGCCGGGACCGTCGCCGAGGTTCGAGGCGCTCGGCGAGGATTCCCGCGCCGCGCTGGCCGCGGGGCGCCCGGTCGCGGCGACGATGGACCCCGCGCGCGGAGGGGAAGACGCGGAACTGGCCGTGTTCCATCCGCTCCTCGATCCGTCCGGAAAGATCGCCGCGGTCGTCGAGGTGGTGCTGCCGGTGCCGGAGCTGGGGAGACTCGAGAAGAGCTTCCGCCTCGTCCTCGCGATTCAGGTGGCGGGGGTGCTCCTGATCGTGGGGCTCGCCGTTCTGTTCGCCAACTGGTTGAGCCGGCCGTACCGGACGCTGGCGGCGGCGATCGGCGAGGCCGGCCTTTCCGGCCGGACGGCGGGATCTCCTCAGGATCCCGACGACCTGGCCTCCGCGTTCAGGGCGGTGGTCGCCAAGCTGCGCGAGCAGGACGAGGCGCTCGGCGCGCTCGGCCGCGAGGGGGGAGGGCTGGGAGAACTGGTCCGTTTCGCCTCCGGGGCGGCGCGCGACATGACAACCGGCGTACTCGTGGTGGACCGGCAGGGGCGCGTCGCGGGGATGAACCCCTCGGCGCGTCTTCACCTCGGCTGCGGGGAGACCGACCCGCGCGGTCTCGATCTCGCCCAGGTCGCGGCCGCCGTGGACGGGCTCGGCGCCCTCGTCCGCGTCTCTCTCGAGCAGGGGAAAGGAGCTTCCCGCGAGGTGCTTCCGATCCGGATGGGCGACGGGAGGACGGGCCACCTGGGGATCGCGGTGACGCCCGCGGCGGGGTGGAGCGCCGACCCGGTCGGCGCCCTGGTGCTGACCACCGATCTCACGGAGATCCGGCAGCTCCAGGAGCAGGCGCGACTGCGCGAGAACCTCGCGGCGGTCGGGGAGCTCTCCGCCGGGATCGCCCACGAGTTCAGAAACGCGCTCGGCACGATTCTCGGGTACGCGAGAATGCTCGAAAAGCGCGAGGACCCGCGGGTCCGCGGTCCCGCGCAGGAGATCCTGCGCGAGGTGGATGCGGTGCGGGGGACGGTGGACGAGTTCCTGCTTTACGCGCGGCCGCCGAAGCCGGGCCGCCTGCCGGTGGACCTCGGCGTGCTGCTTCGCAGTTTCGCGGCGGTCGTCCCGGCGGGGGTCTCGGTCGAGGTGGCGGGCGAGTTCGGGCCGGTCCTGGGGGACGAAGGGCTGCTTCGTCGGGCATTCGGCAACCTGATCCAGAACGCCGCCGACGCGTCGGCGGAAGTGAATCGCACGGTTCGGGTCCGGATCGACGGGCGCCGCGTCGCCGGGGGCCGCACGCAGCAGGTCGAGGTGGACGACGACGGGCCGGGGATCCCCGCGGAGCGCCGGGCGCAGGTGTTCGTGCCGTTTTTCACCACCCGCGCGAGAGGCACCGGGCTCGGGCTCGCGCTGGTCCAGCGTACCGTGGTGGACATGGGCGGAACCGTAGAGGCGGGGGAAGGGCCGCGGGGCGGCGCCCTGTTCCGGATCCGGCTGCCGCTCGCGCCGGTAGTGCTGTAACGAAAAGTTACATATTCGCCTCCCTGCGGGATGCTCGATCTGTCCTGGCATCTCCATCGATTCCTCAACATGCTGAAAAATAAGTACTTACTTTCAAGGCGGGCCCCGAAATTCCGGGCATGAGATCTGCTCTATCTCCGGGCGCGCGATCCGGCGGGAGATGCTTGCCGAGGGGATCGCCGGGAGCACACGCGATGGACACGAGAGACTCGAAGCGGAACGGATTCTCGTTGCCGGAGATGCTGGTCGTCATCGCGATCCTCGGGCTCGCGATCACCGTCGGCATCCCGCTGGTCTCGGAACAGGTGCGGCTCGCGAAGATCCGTGGCGCCGCGGACCAGTTCTCGGGCGACATCAGGGCGGCGAGGATGATCGCGGTTTCGAAGCGCGCGACCGTGAACCTGGTGGTGTACCCAGGCACGAGCCGGTACGAGGTCCCCAGGACGGACGGCACGGTGCGGTCGATGCAGCTCCCATCCGGTGTCCGGATCACGAGCCCCTCGGTCGACACGACCATCGCGTTCCTGGCGAACGGCGCGGCCTCCGAAACGACGACGGTGTTCGAGGCGGACGTTTCGGGCGGCGTGAAGGAAAGATGGACGGTCACGACCAGCATGATGGGGGTGCCCAGCACCACCCACCAGCGGTTGTAAGGGGGAAAACCGCCATGCACCGACGGACGGAACGGGGCTTCAGCCTGATCGAGGTGGTGATTGCGCTCGGCCTTCTCGCGGGGGTGCTCATCTCGATCTCGGGGCTCTTCGTGATCGGGGGGAGCCAGGTCAAGAGCGGCAGAAGCAGCAGCGAGGCGCTCGCGGTCGGCCGGACGATCCTCGAGGAGATGAACCGGTGGGCGCTCAAACAGTCCTACCAGGTTTACGGGTACACCGGGTCCGCGACGAGCTACACCATCGACACCCGGACCAATAGCTACGCCACGAAGTGGCAGCCGACGCTGACCTCGAAGCTCGGGAACGGGTACGCGATCATCCAGTTGGAATCCCTGGGCCCCGACCCGACCAAGCCCCCCATGGACGCCTCGAAAGCGATCCGCGTCCTCGTCACCGTGAACTGGGACGAAGGGGCGAGGCACCGGACGGTCCAGCTGGGCACGGTGAGGATGTGAGCGATCTCCGAATTGGAGGAAACGCCATGAAGACCCGAAACGGGTGGCGCGTCGGACAGGCCGGCATGACGATGATCGAGGTGCTGGTGTCCCTCACCATCCTCGCCGTCGCCTTCGTGATCGCCCTCTCCCTCTACGACGCCGCCCGGAAGTCGTTCAAGAAGGGGGAGAACGCCACGGAGCAGCAGCAGGCGGTACGCATCGCGTTCGACAAGTTGAACTCCGACCTCCGCATGGCGGGGTACAACTTCAACGCTGACGGCGACATTGGCCGGCCCGACGAGCAGATCGAGGGGGCGTTCGGCTCCGCCGTCACGATCCGGGCGGATTTCGACGGGGAAGACGCGACGGCGTCGGTCACGCCGGAGACGACGCTTGCGACCGGCGGCGCCTTCTCGACGGTGTCCACCGGCAACGACGAGATCGTGACCTATGTCCTCGCAAAGCCCGACGGCTCGAGTCCCGACACGCTCACCTTCTACGCCGACCTGCACAGCCCGAGGACCGGAGTCGTCCAGCAAGTGAATATCCCGCACGTGGCGCTCACCCAGGGCAACCCGCCCTACACGCTGTACCGGGTCACGCTGAGCAACACCGACGGAAGCCCGGTCAAGACGCCGCTGGTCGAGAACATCCGCACCATGAACTTCACTTACTACGCGAGCGACGGAATCGAGGTGACGAGCCCCGGCGGCACCGACACGCCGACGGTCAAGGCCCAGCGGGCCGGCATTCGCAGGATCACGGTCGACCTCGTCGGGCTCACGCGGGAGCCCGACCTGGGATGGGTGGACACGACGGACACCAACGCCACGACCCGCGCGTTTCGGAAGTTCGAGTTGACGGGCGACGTGTCTCCCCGGAACCTCGGGATGAAGGGTGTGCGCGACGTCATGTCCGACCTCGTGCCTCCCTCGAAGCCCGGAGCGCCCACCCTGTACCCGGGGCATTGCGGTGGGCTGTACGTCACCTGGCCGGCGAATCCCTCCGCCGACGGGGTCGTCGCCTACCGTGTGAACTTCGGCACGGTTTCGGGCAGTCTGAGTGGCATGAGGAGCACCACGGTAACCTCCCTTTATGTCGGCGGCTTGAGCGCCGCCACGATATACTTCGTCGCGATCACGGCGATGGACGCGGCGGGAAACGTCAGCGTCAACTCCGACGAGCGGAGTGCCACGACGACCAATACGACCACGCCGAAGGCCCCGACGGACCTCACCGCCACGACCGATCTCACGAGCTCCGTCCGGCTGGCCTGGGTGGCGGTCACCGAGAACATGTCGAACGTCTCGGGCGACCCGGAGTCGCCGTTGATTCGAGACCTGGGGGGGTATCGGGTGTACCGGGGCTCCTCGTCCGACTTCACGCCGACCGCCCCCCCGCTCGCCACCGAGTCCACGGTGCTTCCCCTGGACTCCCCGCTCTACCTCGACGTGACGGCGGTCAACTGCCGGCTCTCCTACTACAAGGTCACCGCGGTGGACACCCCCTGCGGCCTCGAGAGCGCCTCGACCGCCTCCGCCGCCGGCCGGGCGACGAGCACGGTGAATCCACAGCCCCCGGCGAACGTGCAGGCGTACATTCTCAGCGACAACCATGTCAGTGTGGCGTGGCAGGCGGTCACCCAGGACGTCAATGGCGGCCAGATCACGATCGACACGTACAAGGTCTGGCGCGCGGGACCTGCGCCCGAGGCGACCGACCCGGGGACCCTCGAGTACAGCTACATCGGAAGCGCGGTCGGCGCCCTCGAGTACCTCGACGGGCAGGCCCCCTCGACCCCGTCGGGCTACAAGATCTACTACCGCGTGAGCGCCATCGACGACTGCCCGAACGAGTCGGACCTGTCCAGTTCCGCGTATCCCGTCTGCTCCTTCACGGGAACCGTCCAGATCGCGACCCCGACCGAGGGGCAGCCGGTCGCGGGGGTCGTCGCGGTCGAGGCGACGATCGCCGGCGGGACCGACACCTACACGCGGGCGACGTTCACTTACACCCACTCGACGCTAGGGGTGACCCGCACCCATGAGGCCGCGGGAGCGGGGCCGAGCTGGACCGACAGTTGGCTCGCCAATCCCCCGGGACTGTACACGATCGACGTCGCTGTCCAGAACTCCACCGGGTGCACCCGGAGCGCCACGGTCCACGTCAACGCCGCGGCGAGCGTCGGCTGCTGCCTCTCGCCCCCGAATCCCACGATGAACCCGGTGACGATGACGTGCAGCACGGGCGCAGCGGGGTGCAAGGAGATCTCGTACCAGATGATCAACAACGGCTGCCTCACGGCGGTCGCGATCAATTCCATGCTCGTCACCTGGGTGGATGTGGTGGCCAACGGCGCCAAGATCGCGACGGCGAAGTTCGACGGCAGCACGATTTGGAACGTGTCGCCGTACTCGACGTCTCCCGCCACGAGCCCGGCGTTCACCACCCCCAAGCCGCAGATTTCCGTCAGCCGGAACAGCTCCAACCCGGTCATTGTGACCTACGTCTTCGACAAGGTCACGAGCTCGGGCGTGAAGAACCACGGGGTGTGGACGTACTACCAGGACACCATGACCACGAGCTACGACTTCGTGCTGCTGGATTCCGAGGGCGCGGAGACCCTGGTGACCGGGACGTGCGGTCCCTCCGAGGGGATGTTCCAGAACTTTATCGTCGAGCAGCACCAGTGAGCGGGGAGGGGACGATGCGCGACACCATGGTGAAGAGCAGGACGGGCGAGGCGGGATCGGCCCTGATCATCGCCATTCTCGTGGCGGTGATCCTGACGCTGCTCGGCGTCTCGTTCCTTCTCATGGCGGACACCGAGAATCGGATCGCGGAGAATGAGAAACTTTCCGCGCAGGCTCTGTATTTCGGGGAGTCCGGGGTCAGGATGGTGAAGCGCTGGTTCGACAGCCCCGGCGCCTCGTCGAACCTCCTCAACGCGCCGATCGGCGCGATCGACCGGACGCTGCGGCTGATCGACGACGACGGCGATACGACCACGGCGGCGCACGCTCAGGACGGCAGCACGTGGCCCCGCTACAAGCAGGGTGTCGACCTGAACGCAGACGGGGTGGACGACGTCTTCGACAAGCCGTTTCATGGTGGGGCCACCGGCGACCTGGTCCTCAAGAACACGCTGCTCGGAACGGAAGACGGCCCCGACATGCGGATCACCGAGGGGGCCTCGACGGACGCCACGACATTCTTGACCGACCTCTCCACCGCCCTGATGGGGGATTTCCCCGCGGCTACCGCGGGGGTGAAGGCGCGCATCTCGACGATCGATGTCTACGGGCCCCCCTACGTCAACGTCGGGGGCACCTGGACCCGGTACGGGATGGCGACGGTCATGGTCACCGCGCGGATCTACAAGACCGTGGGCACGACGGATCAGATACTCGCGGAGCGCTTGGTCAAGGCGGTCATCAACGAGACGCCCTACCCGGGTCCCGCCGGGCCGCTCCAGTCCTGCGTCGGAATCGATTACGACGGTGACTTGGAGGTGCACTGGGGGCCCGTCATCGCCGTGGGGAATGCCGACGTGCCGAACAATTTCAATGTGAAGCTGCCCCACAGCATCCCGCGCGACGTCCCACCGACCCCGAAGATCGATCTCCTGTACGGATGGAACAGCCCGAGCCAGAACGGGATCTGGGCCTCGCTCAAAACGAACCTCGAGGCGAGCGCGACCATCGAGGACCCGTGGTTCCGGTTCCTCGGCGGCGGCACGGTGTCCGATTGGCTACCCGTTAACCCCGCTCATCCGAACCAGGTCTACCTCCCGATCGCGACCGGGGAGGACCAGTCGAACCTGTTCCAGGGCCTCCCCGGAATAGGCTGCCCCGATTTCGACTACGACTTCTGGAAGGAGATCGCGGTCGCCGGTGGCGACAATATTCACTACTATACGTGGGTCAGCGGAATGACCTTCAAGGAGAACGGTGTCGGAAGCGCCCAGGATTTCACGTCCATCAGCGGGCAGACCGGCTTTTTCTTCTTCGACACGAAGGACGGGAATCGTCCGAGCGAGACGCTGGACGGGGACGGCCTTCCGAACAACCTCACCCCCGAGATCTACATCAACTCGAACAGCTTCGGAGTGCACGGGTTCCTGTACCTGAACACGGTCGTGTTCAGGACGACCGGAACCCCGGGCGTCACCACGACCTTCACCATGCCGGGCGAGCCGTTCCGGGACGTGAACCAGAATGGGGTTTGGGACTCGGGCGAGGGTTGGATCAATTTGAACTACAACAGCCTCGGGTCCATGACGGACACGATCAGAGGGAGCGCCGCGGACAACTTCGGGGGGGGTGTGATGTACAACCCCACGGGACCGGACTTCACCGGCAGCGCGCTCGTGGACGGGGTCCTGTACACCAACGGGCTCTTCGATGCGGAGGGCATCGGGCAGTACTTCGGCAGCGTCATCACCAAGGGCGGGGTGGGGCAGTTGTCGGGATGGACGGGAGCGCATGGAAACCCCGACATCTACTGGGACGACAGTCTCAGGACGAATTTTCCGCCGGACGACTGGGACTTGCCCCGCGTCATGATCACCCGCTGGGACACCGACCTGTAGTAACGTGGGAGCGAGAGGGGCCGGAGGGCACGCCATGACGGCAGCGCGCGGAGCAGCGATCGTCCTGCTGTCGGTTTTCTGCGGGGCGCCGGCGGGAGCGCCCGCGCTCGCGGACGATCCAAAGGTCCAGGAAACCGCGGACCAGGCCAAGGAGCGGAGGGACGGCCGGAAGGCGGGTGAAGAGGTCCGCGTGTACACGAACGAGGACCTCGACCGGCTCCCGCCCGATCCCACCGCCTCCCGGCGGACCCCGAAGCCCGAAGAGGCTCTCGCCGCGAAGGGGGCGGACGCGGCAAAGCAGCCGGCGAGCGCCGCCGCAGTGGACCCCCTCGAGAAGCTCGACGACGACAGGGCGAGGGCCGCCGGCCTCGCCGCCCAGACCGCCGAGGCCGGGCGCAAGGTCGCCGCCGCGGAAGCCCGCGTTCGCGATCTCGAGCGAAGACAGCTCGAGATCAAGAACCCGTACCTGCCCCGGCCGGAGGTCCCGCCGGAGCAGGCCGAAGCCTGGAAGAAAATGAACGGCGCCGAGCGTGTGAAGGCCACCGAAGAGGAGCTCAAGCAAGCCCGGAAGGACGTCGAGGACGCCAAGGCGGCCCTCGAGAAGCTCCACGCGGCCGCCGAAGTCCATTGACAACCGTCCGAGGCGCCTTCTAGACTTCGCTCCGGCATGCCCCCCGTCCTTCTCGTCGAAGACCGCGATAGCCTGAGGGCCATGCTGCGTTCGGCGCTCGAGGCGGAAGGGTTCTCGGTCGAGGAGGCCGCGGACGGCGCGCGCGCGGTCAAGGCGCTCGGAACGGGCCGCTACCTCGCCGTCGTCACCGATCTCAAGCTCCCCGGCGCCGACGGCCACAAGGTTCTCGCCGCCGCGCGCGACGCCGACCCCAACCTTCCCGTGATCGTGATGACCGCGTACGGGACCATCGAGGACGCGGTCGGCGCGATCAAGGGGGGCGCGTTCGACTTCCTACCGAAGCCGGTGGAACCGGACCACCTCGTGCTGCTCCTCCGCAGGGCGGTCGAACGTAAGGCGCTGCTCGAGGAGAATCTCCTTCTCAAGGAAGAGTTCGCGGAGCGGCTCGGCTTTCCCAGGATCATCGGGGAAGCGCCCGCCCTCGTGGAAGTCTCCCGGCAGATCCAGAAGGCGGCACCCACGGACGCCACGATCCTGATCGAGGGGGAGTCCGGGACCGGCAAGGAGCTGTTCGCGCGGGCGGTTCACCACCTGAGCCCACGCAAGGATGCCCCCTTCGTCGCGATCAACTGCGCCGCGATTCCGGAAACGCTGATCGAGAACGAGCTCTTCGGCCACGAGAAAGGGGCTTACACCGGAGCCGCCACAGCCCGGCCCGGGCGGATCGAGCTCGCCGATCGGGGGACGCTGTTCCTCGACGAGATCGGCGAGCTTTCCCCGGCGGTGCAGGCCAAGCTCCTCCGTGTCCTCCAGGAGCGGACGTTCGAGCGTGTCGGCGGGAACCGGACGCTCTCGGTCAACGTCCGCGTCGTCGCCGCGACGAACCGCGATCTCAGGCGGGCAACGGCGAAGGGGGGATTCCGCGAGGATCTTTACTTCCGCCTCGCGGTCGTGGTCCTGACGGTTCCGCCGCTCCGCGAGCGCCGTGGCGACATTCCCGCCCTCGCGGCGCACTTTCTCGAACGGTACCGCCGCGAGCTGGGGCGCGAGCGTCTGGCCTATTCGGCCGCCGCGACGGAAGCGCTCAAGGTGCACGACTGGCCTGGAAACGTGAGGGAGCTGGCGAATTGCGTCGAGCGAGCCGCGATTTTGACGGACGGCGACCTGATCGAACCCCGCCAGCTCGGCCTCGGCGGGGCCGTCCGGGGCGGGGACGAGATCGAGCAGCTCTGCCGGGCGGTTACCGCGGAGGGATCGCTCGACGAAATCGGCGTCGGCGCACGCGACCTTGCGGAGACCGTCGCGATCCGGCGCGCCCTCGATCGGGCCGGCGGCAACAAGGCGCGGGCGGCACAGCTCCTGGACGTGAACTACAAGCGACTCCTGACGCGGATCCGGGACCTCGGGATCGAGGACGGCCCCGCGGCTTGACCGGCCCTTTTGCTCTGGTATAGTGCCCGGCCGGTCCGCCGGGCCAATGCCACGGCCCGCGGGTGACGGGGAATCCCCGCGGAGACGCCAGCAAAGTCGGTTGGCCAGCCGTCTCGACGCGGATCCGGGTACGCCCGGCCGGGCCGGGAGTTCGGTACCCACGGTTCCCCGCAAGGCGCAGGAGCGCCTGTTACCGCAGGAGGCTGTCCATGATGCCGCGAAAAATACTGATTCTCGGAGCCGCCGGAAGGGACTTCCACAACTTCAACGTCGTCTACCGGGACGATCCGGCTTACCGGGTGGTGGCGTTCACGGCGACGCAGATTCCCGACATCGCCGGACGGCGCTATCCGGCGGAACTGGCGGGAAGGCTGTACCCGTCGGGAATTCCGATCCGGGTCGAGGACGAGTTGGAGGGGCTGATCCGGGATCTGAGGGTCGACGAGGTCGTCTTCGCGTATTCCGATGTCACCCACGAAACGTTGATGCACCTCGGCTCCCGGGCGGTCGCGGCCGGAGCCGACTTCCACCTCCTGGGGGCGGCCTCGACGATGCTCGCCTCGAGCGTTCCGGTCGTCTCGATCTGCGCGGTGCGCACCGGGTGTGGTAAGAGCCAGACCACCCGCAAGGTTGCCGAGATTCTCCAGGCCTCCGGCAAGCGAGTCGTCGCGGTGCGTCACCCGATGCCGTACGGCGACCTGGTCCGGCAGAAGGTCCAGCGCTTCGCCGCGTACGAGGATCTCGACCGGCACGAGTGCACGATCGAGGAGCGGGAGGAGTACGAGCCCCACATCGACCGCGGGACCATCGTGTACGCAGGCGTGGACTACGGCGCGATCCTCTCCGAGGCGGAGAGGGAGGCCGATGTGATTCTGTGGGACGGCGGAAACAACGACCTGCCGTTCTACCTCCCCGACCTCGAGATCGTCGTGACGGATCCGCTCCGGCCGGGGCACGAGCTTCGTTACTTCCACGGCGAGGCGAACCTGCGGCGCGCGGACGTGGTGGTGATCAACAAGGTGTCCAACGCGTCGGCGGAGGGGCTCGCGACGGTCCGGCGGAACATCGCGGAAGTGAATCCGCGCGCGAGGGTGATCGAGGCCGACTCGCCCGTGACCGTGAGCGATCCGGCGATGGTCAAGGGGAAGAAAGTGCTCGTGATCGAGGACGGCCCCACGCTGACTCACGGAGAGATGACCTATGGCGCCGGCGTGGTCGCCGCGAGGCAGCACGGCGCGGCCGAGCTGGTGGACCCGCGCCCTTACGCCGTTGGCAAGCTGGCGGAGACGTTCCGAAAGTACCCGAACACCGGACCCGTGCTTCCGGCCATGGGGTACGGCGAGGAGCAGACCCGCGATCTCGAGGCGACCGTCAGGGCGACGCCGTGCGATCTGGTCGTCATCGGGACGCCGATCGACCTGCGGCGAATTCTCTCGTTCGACAAGCCGACGGTCCGGGTGACCTACGATCTCGCGGAGCGGGGGAAGCCCGATCTCGCCGAGGTCCTCGCCCCGATTCTGGCGCGCTGACGCGCCGCCGAGGAGGAAGCCGCCGTGAACGTCGAAAGCCTGGCCGGACGCGACCTGATCTCCCTGCTCGAGTGGACCGCCGAGGAAGCCGCCGCGGTTCTCACCCTCGCCGCCGAGGTCAAGGCGAACCCGGCGCACTACGCCAGGGCGCTCGAGGGGAAAACGCTGTTCATGTATTTCGAGAAGCCGTCGCTCCGGACTCGCGTCACCTTCGAGGCGGGGATGACGCAGCTCGGGGGGCACGCGATCCATTACTCCGCGGCGGACGGCAAGATCGGAGTGCGCGAGAGCGTCGAGGACGTTGCGCGCAACCTCGACCGGTGGGTGGATGGGGCCATGTGTCGGACGTTCAGCCACCAGACGGTGCAGGACCTGGCACGCTCGACCGGCATCCCGGTGATCAACGGGCTGACGGAGAGCCTGCACCCTTGCCAGGCGCTGGCGGACTTCATGAGCCTCCGGGAAGTGCACGAGGATCTCCGCGGGAAAAAGATCGTTTACGTCGGCGACGGGAACAACGTCGCGCACTCGCTCATGGAGACCGGCGCGCGTCTTGGCGTGCACGTGACGGTCGTGACCCCCGAAGGGTACGGACCCTCGCCCGAGATCGTGAAGGCGTGCGCCGAGGCCGGAGCGTTCACGGGGTCGAAGATCGTCGTCGGGACCGATCTCGCCCTGGTCGAAGGGGCGGACGCGGTCTACACCGACGTCTGGGCGTCCATGGGGCAGGAGGCGGAAGCGGAAGCCCGCCGGCGGATCTTCCTCCCGTACCGGGTCGACGCCACGTTGATGGCCCGCGCCGGCGCCGACGCCGTGTTCATGCACTGTCTTCCGGCGCACCGCGGCGACGAGGTCACCGACGAGGTCGCGGATTCGCCGCAGTCGGTGATCTTCGAGCAGGCGGAAAACCGCCTGCACGCCCAGAAGGCCGTGATGCTGGCGGTGATGGGCGGGTAATCACCCTTTGATCGCGGTGTGGACGCACACGATCCCGCCGCTCGAGGGAACCCACCCGGCCGCCGCGAACCCCGCGTCCCGGAGCAAGCCGGCGAGAATCGTGGGTTCGGGAAAATCGGCGATGGTCCTGGCGAGATAGCCATAGGACCCGTGCCGCCCCGAAACTCGGTCGCCGACGCGGGGAAGTACGTGGTGGAGATAAAGGGCGTAGGGGCTCGACAGGAACGGTGCGGTGGGACGGCTGAACTCGAGCACGACGAGGCGGCCGCCGGGGCGGAGCACGCGCAGGATCTCCCTGAGGCCGGCGTCGAGATCGGAGAAGTTGCGAATGCCGAACGCGACCGTGACGGTGCCGAGCGCGCCGTCCGCGATCGGAAGGCGAAGGGCGTCCGCCTCGAGCGGGAGGCACCGCCCCGCCAGCCCGCGGCGTGCGAATTTGGCGGCGGCGCGGACCAGCATCGGGTGCGCGAAGTCGGCGCAAACGACCCGGACGTCGGGACGGCAACGGGCGATCTCGATGGCGAGGTCGCCGGTCCCGCCGCACAGGTCGAGGACGATCTCCGTGGCAACGGGGGGAGGAGGAAGGCCCGCCACCGCTTCCGCCGCCGCGCGGCGGCGCCAGCGGACATCCTGCCCGAGGCTCAGGATCCGGTTGAGGAGGTCGTAACGCAGCGAGATCGCGCCGAACATCGTCCGGATGCGTTCGGGATCGCGACTTTCCGCGCCGGCCACGGGCACCTCCGGCGGCGAGTATAGCAACCGGGGAAGCCCCGCCCACGGGTCCAAAGCTCCCCCGTTCTTGACAATGCCGCCATCCGATGGTAAAAAGGCGTTTTCGCTCCAGGGGAAACCTGCGTGTTCGATGGCGCGGGAAGGACGACGAGGAAGAGCGGATGCGGACGTACGTGCCCAAGGCAGGAGAGATCCACAGGGCCTGGTGGCTGGTGGACGCGGCGGGGCTGACTCTCGGAAGACTGTCCACCGTCGTGGCCGACCGGCTCACCGGCAAGCACAAGCCGACATTCACGCCGTTCCTCGATACCGGCGACCACGTGATCGTGGTGAACGCGTCGAGGGTTCGGCTGACGGGTCGCAAACTGAAGGACAAGATTTATCGTCACCACTCCGGCTATCCCGGGGGGCTCAAGGAAATTCCCGCGGGCAAGCTCCTCGCCTCGCACCCCGAGCGGCTCATCGAGTTCGCGGTGAAGGGGATGCTGCCGAAGGGGCCGCTCGGGCGGCAGATGGCGCGGAAGCTGAAGGTGTACTCCGGAGACCGGCATCCGCACGAGGCGCAACGGCCCGAGGCGCTGCCGATTCCCGACGCGGCGCGGGCGCGATAGCCCACCGGGAGGAGAGAACCGACCTTGAGAGAGGGCGCAATTCAGTATTACGGAACCGGCCGCCGCAAGACCTCGTCGGCGCGAGTGTACCTTCGCCCCGGCGCCGGTACGATCCGCGTGAACAACAAGCCGTTCGACGACTACTTCCCGAATGAGATGATCAAGATGATCATCCGACAACCGCTGGTGATCACCGAGACGGCGGACAAGTTCGACCTCCACGTCCGGGTGTGCGGAGGCGGGTATGCCGGCCAGGCCGGCGCGCTGCGCCATGGGATCGCGCGCGCCCTGGTCTCGTACAATCCCGAGTTGCGCGGCCGCCTGAAGGAGGCCGGGTTCCTCACGCGAGATCCCCGCAAGGTCGAGCGCAAGAAGTACGGCCGTCCGGGCGCCCGCAAGCGCTTCCAGTTCTCGAAGCGCTAACGCGGCGGCCGGCCGTTTCCAGAAAGGGAGGCACGCTTTTGGTTTCCGTGACGATGAAGGACCTGCTGGAGGCCGGTGTTCATTTCGGCCACCAGACTCGGCGCTGGAACCCGAAGATGAAGGAATACATCTTCGGGGCCCGCAACGGCATCTACATCATCGACCTCCAGAAGACGATCCGGAAGTTCCGCGAGTCGCTGGCCTTCGTGCACGACCTCGCGGCGAACGGCGGGACCGTGCTCTTCGTGGGAACCAAGCGGCAGGCCCAGGAAGTGGTGGCCGAAGAGGCGACCCGCTGCGGCCTGTACTATGTGAACCAGCGATGGCTCGGCGGCACGCTCACGAATTTCGCCACCATACGCAAGAGCCTCACTCGCCTCCGGGAACTCGAGGAGATGGCCGGTGGCGAGAAGGCGGCGCGCTTCACCAAGAAAGAAACGGCTCGCCTCGAGAAGGAGCGGGAACGTCTCGACAAGGCGCTGACGGGCATCAAGACGATGGAGGTGCTTCCGCAGGCCCTGTTCGTGGTGGACCCCCAGAAAGAGCGCATCGCGGTCGCCGAGGCCAACAAACTCGGTATTCCGGTGATCGGGATCGTGGACACGAACTGCGACCCGGAGCCGGTGCAGTTCCCGATCCCCGGCAACGACGACGCGATTCGGGCGATCAAGCTGTTCGCCGGGAAGTTCGCCGACGTGATCCTCGAGGGGCGCGGCCTCTGGGAGGCCGTGCGCCGCGACCGCGAGGCGGAGGCCGAGAAGCGGGCGGCGTCCGGGGCGCAGAACATCGGAGAGCGGGTCCGTGCCCGGGAGGCGCGCCGCGAGAAGTTGCGCGCGCAGGCCCACTCGGTGCGTGGCGGCCGGGATCGTGGCGGCGCGCCGCCGCGGGGTCCTGGGCCCGGGGGCGAGCGCGGTGCCGAGGCGCCGGCCGTCGCCGTGGACGAGCCGGGCGCGGCGGAGTAGGTCCCGCGCCGGAATCTTTCGAGCCCCGTCGCGGCACCCACCGCGCCGGGGCTTTTTGATGCCGCCACCCGGATACCGGGGCGGCTCTCGGATGGAGAGATCTCGATATGGATATCAGCGCGGCCGTGGTGAAGGATCTCCGGGAGAAGACCGGCGTCGGGATGATGGAGTGCAAGAGCGCCCTGGTCGAGGCCAAGGGGGACGTGGCGGAAGCGGAGAAGGTCCTGCGCAAGCGCGGGGTGACCGCCGCGGCGAAGAAGGCGGGGCGCGCGACCGGCGAGGGGGCGGTGGCGTCCTACATCCACACCGGCGGGAAGATCGGGGTGCTCGTCGAGGTCAACTGCGAGACCGACTTCGCGGCGCGCAGCGAGGACTTCCAGGCGCTGGTGCACGACATCGCGATGCACGTGGCGGCGGCCTCCCCCCGTTTCGTGAGGCGCGAAGATGTCGACGGGAAAACGCTCTCCGACGAGCGAGAGATCGCGCAGGACCAGGCGGCGAAAACCGGCAAACCGCCGCAGGTCGTCGAGAGGATCGTCGAGGGGAAGATTGAGAAGTTCTTTGCCGAGAACTGCCTGCTCGAGCAGCCGTTCGTGAAGGACCCGGACAAGACGGTGGGCCAGCTGGTCACGGGCGCGGTCTCCCGGATCGGCGAGAACATCCAGGTGCGGCGCTTCGCTCGGTTCCTGCTCGGCGAGAGCGTCTAGCCCGTCTCGGAACGCGCTCAGGCCGGGGTGCCGGCGCGTGGGGCGTGCCGGGGCGAAGCGCGGGAGCCGTCATGGATCGACCGCCTCGCTACCGAAGGATCCTGCTGAAGCTGTCGGGGGAAGCTCTGCTCGGCGAGCGCTCTCACGGCATCGACGCGGGGATCGTGGGGAGGCTCTCGGACGAGATCCGCGAGATCCACGATCTCGGGGTCGAGATGGCCCTCGTGGTCGGCGGCGGGAACATCTACCGGGGGGGCGAGGCCGCCGCCGCGGGGATGGACCGGGTCACGGCGGACCACATGGGGATGCTCGCGACCCTCATGAACGCCCTCGCTCTCCAGGACGCGCTCGAAAAGCGCGGGACCGTGACCCGCGTGCTCTCGGCTCTCGAAATCCGTCAGGTCGCCGAGCCGTTCATCCGCCGGCGGGCGCTACGGCACCTCGAGAAGGGGCGGATCGTGATCCTCGCGGCGGGCACCGGGAACCCCTACTTCACCACCGACAGCGCCGCCGCCCTGCGCGCGATGGAGATGAAGGCGGAGGTGCTCCTCAAGGCGACCAAGGTGGACGGCGTGTACACGGCGGACCCGGTCAAGGATCCGTCGGCGACGCTGCTCAAGCATGTCGGCTATCTGGAAGTGCTCGAGCGAGGCCTCCGCGTGATGGACACCACGGCGATCTCGCTCTGCATGGACAACCGGCTTCCGATCGTGGTTTTCAACATCCGCGTGCCCGGCAACATTCGGAGGATCGTCCTCGGGGAGGACGTGGGTTCCACCGTGTCGCAGTGAGGCCGGCGCAGGCGCGCCGGAACGGATGCATCTGGGAAAGCGCGGGCGGAGGGGAAACCTCGGCGATCCGCGAACTCGAGGCGAGGTCATCATGGCGGAGAAAACGATTCTGGAAAGTGCCGACAAGAAAATGGTGGCCACGCTGGTGGACGCGCGGCACAGGCTCGCGACCGTGAGGACGGGGCGCGCCTCGCTCGCGCTCTTCGAAGGGGTGATGGTCGACTACTACGGGACGCCGACCCCGCTCAACCAGGTGGCGAAGCTCTCGATCCCCGAGCCCACCATGATCGTCGCGCAGCCGTTCGACCCCTCGACGCTCGTTCCGATCGAGAAGGCGATCCAGGCGTCGGACCTCGGCCTCAATCCGAGCAACGATGGGAAACTGATCCGCATTCCGATCCCGGCGCTGACCGAGGAGCGCCGGAAACAGCTGGTGAAGAAGGTTCACGCTTTGGGTGAGGACGCGAAGACCGCGGTCCGTCAGATCCGCCGTGACGCCAACGACGAGATCAAGAGGATCGAGAAGGCGGGGGAGATCTCCGAGGACGACGCCCGCCGCGCACTGGACGAGATCCAGAAGAAGACGGACCGATTCACCGGCGACGTCGATGCGCTCTGCAAGAACAAGGAGAAGGAGTTGATGGAGGTGTAGCGCTCGGGGCCGCTCGGCGCCGGACGCAGAGCCTTCCCGTCCTTATCCGGGGAGCGGCGATGCGGGAGATCGCGGGAGTCGTGGTCGCCGCGGGGCGGGGGATTCGCCTCGGCGGCCCCGTTCCCAAGCAATTTGCGGCGATCGGCGGTCGCACGCTGGTCGAGCGCGCGGTCGCGGCGCTCGCAGGCCACGCCTCGATCTCGGGGGTCGTCGCGGTCTTGCCTCCCGACATGCTCTCGAGCCCGGCCGCGGACGGCGTGCGGCGTCTTCCCGGGGTCGTGGCCGTGGTGGGGGGCGGGGAGACGCGAGCCCGTTCCGTGAGGCTCGGCGTCGAGGCTGCCCTCCCGTGCCGGTACGTGCTCGTCCACGACGCGGCGCGCCCTTTCGCTCCCGCGGCGGTGGTGGACGCCGTCGCCGCCGCGACGCTGCGGCACGGTGCGGCGGTTCCGGTTCTTCCGGTGGGCGACACCGTCAAGGAGGATGACGGGAACGGCTTTTGCGCGCGAACGATCGACCGCGGCCGGTTGCGGCTCGCCCAGACCCCCCAGGGCGCGCGTGCCGACTGGCTTCTCGAGGCGCTCGACCGGGCCTCCCGGGAAGGGACCGAGCCGACCGACGAGGCGCAGGCGCTCGAGCTCGCGGGCCGGCGCGTGGCTTTCGTGCCGGGCGATCCGGGCAACGCGAAGATCACCTCAGCGTCCGACCTCGAGGCGGCGCGGCTCCGGACCGCAGGCGATCCGGCGGTCCTTCGCGTCGGGACGGGGTTCGACATCCACCGGTTCGGCGAGGGACGGGATCTGGTGCTCGGGGGGGTCGCCTTCCCCGGCGAACCCGGCCTTCTGGGACACTCCGACGCCGACGTCGTTCTGCACGCCGCCATGGACGCTCTGCTCGGCGCCGCGGCTCTGGGGGACATCGGCGTTTACTTCCCGCCGGGCGATCCTCGGTTCGCGGGCGCCGCGAGCACCGCTCTCGCGCGGGATGTCGCACGCCTTCTCCGCGGCCACGGATTCGAGATCGTCAATCTGGACCTGACCGTTCTGGCCGAGCGGCCGCACATCCGCGAGCGCGCCTTGGCGATGAGGGAGGAGATCGCCCGATGCTTCGGCCTCGACCGGTCACGCGTCGGGCTGAAAGCCACGACGCTCGAGGGACTGGGCGCGCTCGGTCGTGGCGAGGGGATCGCCTGCCAGGGGGTGGCGCTTCTCCGAGAGATCCGGGAGCCGGCGTGAACCGCAGGCCCCCCAGGACGGAAGCGCCGGCCTCGCGCTCCAGAACGTCCACGGACCGGGAGCGCGGAAGGGCGTTCGAGGGGGAAGGGGAAGTTCTCTACGGTATCCACCCGGTCCTCGAAGCGCTCGAGGCGGGAAAGCGAACCATCGATCGGATCCTCGTCGCCCGGGACGGAACGCAGGGACTCGGCCGGCTTCTCCGGAAGGCAAGGGAGGACGGAGTGCCGGTGACCCACTTACCGAGGGAGATCCTGGCGAGAAAGGTCGGACGGACGGCGGTCCATCAAGGGGTGGCGGCGCTGGTTTCGGCGGTTCCGTACTCGGACCCGGACGACATTTGCAGGGCGGCGGCTGCGCGTCCGGACGGGATGGTGGTCGTTCTGGACGGCGTCGAGGACCCGCGCAATCTCGGTGCGACGATCCGCTCGGCCGCCGCGGCAGGGGCCGACGGCGTCCTCCTTGGACTCGAGGGAACGGTCGGCCTGACCTCGGTGGCCGCCAAAGCGTCGGCCGGAGCGGTCGAACGTCTTCCCGTCGCCCGAGAGGGCCGGCTTCGGGAGCGGTTGCTCGCGCTTCGGGAGGCCGGTTTCCGGCTCCTCGCCCTCGATCCGGGCGGCGCTTGCGCGTGGGACGCGGTGGACCTTCGCGGACGCCACGTAATCGTCGCGGGGGGGGAGGGGCGGGGGCTTCGCCGGGGGCTCCTCGATGTTTGCGATCTCCGAATCGCCGTCCCGCTGGCCCTCGGGGTCGAGTCGCTGAACGTGTCGGTGGCGGTTGCCGTCGTGCTCTTCGAGGCGGTCCGACAGCGACGCGGGGGAGTAAGAAGGGGACCGGCTTCGTGAAATTCCGTGCCAGCCCCTTGAAAGCCGGGGAGACCGCTGGTAACATCTGCTGTTTGTCAACGCGGCTGGCGTAGCTCAGGGGTAGAGCAGCGGTTTTGTAAACCGCCGGTCAGGGGTTCAAATCCCTTCGCCAGCTCCAGGAAACGACCGGTACGTCGCGAGCCGGCGGTTCCGAGGAGCGGGCGGAAGGGTCGGATGGACAGGAGACCGGCGAGGTCGAGGTCGGACTGGAGAGGTTCCCGAGCGGTCAAAGGGAGCAGACTGTAAATCTGCCGGCCTAAGGCCTTCGGAGGTTCGAATCCTCCCCTCTCCACCAAGGCTCACGTTGCCGGAAGATGATGTGGAGGGTTTCTCGAGCGGGAATAGCTCAGCTGGTAGAGCATCAGCCTTCCAAGCTGAGGGTCGCGGGTTCGAATCCCGTTTCCCGCTCCAAAAAGGTTCAGGAGGCGTTCGGTTTGGCGTGACTGGGGGTGCGGGGCGGCGTTCCGCTGGGCCCATGTAGCTCAGTCGGCAGAGCACTTCCTTGGTAAGGAAGAGGTCACCGGTTCGAATCCGGTCATGGGCTCCACCCGCCCCGAAAGGAACGAACGCAGCGATCCGGCCGCCGCACGGGGGCGAGCGCGCGTAGGCAGGGGAGCGCGACAGGGCCCCGTTGGAAGAGGAACGATCGAGCCGTCCACCCGTCCGCGGGGCGGGACGGCGGAGAGGGAGCGTCGATGGGCAAGGAGAAGTACGAGCGTACGAAGCCGCACGTGAACGTGGGTACGATCGGTCACGTGGACCACGGGAAGACGACGTTGACGTCGGCGATCACGATGGCGCTGGCGAAGCTGAACCCGAAGATTGCGGTGAGGTCGTTCGATTCCATCGACAACGCTCCCGAGGAGAAGGCTCGGGGGATCACGATTGCGACGGCGCACGTGGAGTACGAGACTCCGAACCGGCATTACGCGCACGTGGACTGCCCGGGTCATGCGGACTACATCAAGAACATGATCACCGGCGCGGCTCAGATGGACGGTGCGATTCTGGTGGTGTCGGCGGCGGACGGTCCGATGCCCCAGACGCGGGAGCACATCTTGCTGGCGCGTCAGGTGGGGGTGCCGGCGATCGTGGTGGCGCTGAACAAGGTGGACATGGTGGACGATCCGGAGCTTCTGGACCTGGTGGAGCTCGAGGTTCGGGAGCTTCTGACGAAGTACGAGTATCCCGGGGAGCAGATACCGATTGTCCGGCTTTCCGCGCTCAAGGCGATGCAGGGGAACGAGGCGGCGTGGAAGGACATTTACGATCTGATGGAGAAGGTGGACCATTACATTCCGTTGCCGCCGCGTCCGATCGACAAGGATTTTCTGATGCCGATCGAGGACATCTTTTCGATTTCGGGACGTGGGACGGTGGTGACGGGGCGCATCGAGCAGGGTCAGGTGAAGGTGGGGGAAGAGATGGAGATCGTCGGGATCCGTCCGACGATGAAGAAGGTGGTGACCGGGGTGGAGATGTTCAAGAAGCTCCTGGACTCCGGTCAGGCTGGGGACAACGTCGGTTTGTTGCTGCGGGGCACGGAGCGGGACGACGTGGAGCGCGGTCAGGTGGTGGCGAAGCCGGGATCGATCACGCCGCACACGAAGTTCCTGAGCGAGGTGTACGTGCTGTCGAAGGAGGAGGGGGGCCGCCACACGCCGTTCTTCACCGGGTACCGGCCGCAGTTTTACTTCAGGACGACGGACGTGACGGGCGTGGCGAAGCTGCCCGAGGGCGTCGAGATGGTGATGCCCGGGGACAACGTGCGGATGGAGATCGATTTGATCACGCCGATCGCGATGGACAAGGGGCTGCGTTTCGCGATTCGCGAGGGGGGCCGGACAGTGGGCGCCGGCACGGTCACGGAAATAATCCAGTAGGCGCCGAGGAAGACGATGCGTGAGAATGTGACGCTTCAGTGTGGCGGGTGCAAGCGCCGCAACTACATGACCACGAAGAACAAGAAGACGACCACCGGCAAGCTCGAGATGAAGAAATATTGCCGTTTCTGTCGCAAGCACACTCCCCACAAGGAGACGAAGTAGACAGCTTCTTCCGGCCGTGGGAGGCTCCCGCGGCAGGGAGCGTGGAGAACATCGTGGGCTGGTATCAGCGGCTGAGGACGTTCCTGGTCGAGGTTTGGGCCGAGTTGCAGAAGACGACCTGGCCGGCCCGGCGCGAGGTGTACGGGACGACGGTCGTCGTGATCGCCGCCGTGCTCATCTGCGCGGTCTACCTTTACGTGGTGGACCGGGCGCTGGACCAGGGGCTGCAACTCCTGTTCAAGGCGACGGGCCGATGATGGTGGCGGAGACCCCCATGGCCAAGAAGTGGTACATCGTCCACACCTACTCGGGATTCGAGGGGAAGGTGCGGGAAAGTCTCCGCCAGCGCGCCGACGCCATGGGGATGGGAGAGGTCATCGAGGACATCCTGATTCCCACGGAAGAGGTGGTCGAGATCCGGGACGGCAAGAAGACCCGCTCGACCCGGAAGTTCTTCCCGGGCTACGTGCTCGTGAAGATGGAGATGTCGGACACGGCCTGGCACGTGGTCAAGAACACCCCGAAGGTCACGGGGTTCGTCGGGACGGGGAACAAACCGGTGCCGCTCAGCGACGACGAGGTGGAACGGATCGTCCACCAGGTGGCGGTCGCGGCGGATCAGCCGAAGCCGAAGCTCGAGTACCGGACCGGAGAGAGCGTGAGAATCGTGGACGGGCCCTTCAGCAACTTCACCGGTCAGGTCGAGGAGGTCAACGAAGACCGCTCGACGCTCAAGGTCATGGTGACGATCTTCGGTCGCGCGACGCCGGTGGAACTGGGGTTCCTGCAGGTGGGGAAAGTCTGACGAGGTTCGATCGAGGCGCGGCGACCCGAGACCCGCCGCGGCGCCTTCGCGAGCGCGCTGGACGGGGGTCGGGGGTCGAGGGCCGGGAGTAGGAAGGCGACATGGCGAAGAAAGTCATCGGGCAGATCAAGCTGCACATCCCCGCGGGGAAGGCGACGCCCGCTCCGCCGGTGGGGCCGGCCCTCGGCCAGCACGGCGTGAACATCATGGATTTCTGCAAGAACTTCAACGGCCGCACCGCGAAGGGGGAGGGGATCCTGACACCGGTGGTGATCACCGTGTACCAGGACCACTCCTACGCCTTTGTCACCAAGACCCCTCCGGCGTCCGTGTTGCTGGCCAGGGCGGCCGGAATTCCGAAGGGTTCCGGAACCCCCAACAAGCAGAAGGTGGGGAAGGTGACCCGGGCCCAGGTCGAAGAGATCGCGAAGACGAAATTGACCGACTTGAACTGCGACACCCTGGAGGCGGCCGTCCGGATCGTGGAAGGCAGCGCCCGTTCCATGGGGGTGGAGATCGTCGGCTGACAGGAGGCCCCATGCCCCGACACGGGAAGAAGTTCGAGTCCGCTCAGAGCAAGGTGCCGGTCGGCGCGCACGACGTCCCGGCGGCCGTCGGCGCCGTGCGGAACTCCACGTTCGCCAAGTTCGACGAGACCGTCGAACTGGCGATGCGCCTCGGCGTCGATCCGAAGCACGCCGACCAGATGGTCCGCGGGACGGTGGTCCTTCCCCACGGCACCGGCAGGAGCAAGCGGGTGCTGGTCATCGCCAGCGGCGAGAAGGTGAAAGAGGCGGAGTCCGCTGGCGCCGACTGGGTCGGCGGACCGGAGATGGTGGCGAAGATCCAGGCGGGTTGGACCGACTTCGACGCGGTGATCGCCACCCCCGACATGATGAAGGAAGTCGGCAAGCTCGGGAAGATCCTGGGGCCGCGCGGCCTGATGCCGAACCCGAAGACCGGAACGGTGACGTTCGAGGTGCAGAAGGCGCTGACCGAGATCAAGGCGGGCAAGGTCGAGTTCCGCGTCGACAAGACCGCCATCATCCACGTCCCGGTCGGGAAGCTCTCGTTCTCCGACGAGAAGCTGGTGGAGAACACGCAGGCGGTCATTCACGCCGTGCTGAAGGCGAAGCCCGCCGCCGCCAAGGGGCGGTACCTGAAGTCGATCTACCTTTCCTCGACCATGGGCCCGTCCGTCAAGGTGGACGCGTCGCTGCTCGAGGCCGCTCACGCGTGAGGTGACCCTTGAACCGCGCCGACAAGAAGACCGCCATCGCCTCGATGGCGGAGCAGTTGCAAAAGGTCCCGCACGTCTTTATCGCGGACTACCGCGGGCTGAAGGCGAACCAGGCCTCCGACCTGCGGCGGAAGATCCGTGCAGTCGGCGGATCCTATCTGGTGGTCAAGAACCGGCTTGCGAAGCGGGCCAGCGCGGGGACCGGGGCGGAGAAACTGGCGGACCGGCTGACGGGTCCTTGTGGCCTCGCGTCGCACGTGTCCGATCCGATCGTCCTCGCGAAGGTCTTGACCGACTTCAGCAAGGACAACCCGCACCTCAGACTCGTCGCGGGGGTGGTGGACGGCCGGGACGTCGTGGACGCCGAGGGGATCAAGTTCCTCTCGAAGCTCCCGGGGCTCCAGGAGATCCGGGCGCAACTCCTGGCTCTGGTCCAGACTCCCGCCACGATGCTGGTTCGGCTGCTGCAGACGCCGGGGACGCAAGTTGCCCGCGCGATCGACGCGCGCCGCGAGAAGCTCGAAGAGCCTCCTGCGGAGTGATGGTGGACACGAGGGTCCGGCGCCCGGCGCCGGTCGGTTACCGAGGACGTATCGTCAGCCGACGCGCCGCGACGAATCCCGGCGCCGGGAAGACGACAGGAAACAGGGAGGATTGTTGAGATGGCCGACCTTCAGGTGATTGCCGAGAACCTGAGCGCGCTGACCGTGATGGAGGCTGCGCAGCTCGTCAAGATGCTCGAGGAGAAGTGGGGCGTCTCCGCCGCCGCTCCCATCGCCATGGCCGCCGCGGGAGCCGCGCCGGCCGCCGTCGTCGAGGAGAAGACCGAGTTCGACGTCGTCCTCAAGGAGGTCGGCGAGAAGAAGATCAACGTGATCAAGGTCGTCCGGGAGGTCACTAGCTTGGGTCTCAAGGAGGCCAAGGACCTCGTGGACGGCGCGCCCAAGACCGTGAAAGAGGGGATCTCGAAGGACGAGGCCGAGGCGGTCAAGAAAAAGTTCGAGGAAGTCGGAGCGAAGGTCGAGATCAAGTAGGAGGCCCGTGTGCCGTTTCCGCAGCCGGCTCCGTGCCCCGGTGGGGGCGGGCGGGCCGGAGACGTGGAGTTCCGGCAACGGGGACGCGTGTGCCTTCTTGCGTCGGGGCCCGTGAAGCGGGCTGTCCGACAGGGGGTGTGAATCGAGATGTCCGAGACCCCGAATCTCGTGGCTTCCAAGCAGGTCAGTTTTTCCAAGATCCGGACCTCCATCCCGATCCCGAACCTCATCGAGGTGCAGAAGCGCTCGTATGAACGCTTCCTCCAGATGAGGCTCGCCCCCGCGGACCGGGAGAACGGCGGCTTGCAGGCGGTGTTCAAGTCGGTCTTCCCGATCCGGGACTTCCGGCAGACCTGCTCGCTCGAGTTCGTCGAGTACACGATCGGCAACTGGGAGTGCAAGTGCGGCGATCTCCAGGGGATCGAGCACCTGCAAAGCGAGTGCCGGTCTTGCGGCCACCGCCTCATCGCGCGGGAGACGCGCGGCGAGGAAGTGGTCTGCGAGTCGTGCGGCAACCTCACGCCGGTGACCATCCGGGAGTGCGAGCAGTGCGGCGACCCGGTCGGCCTCAAGTTCAAGTACGACGTCGAGGAGTGCCAGGGGAGGGGGCAGACGTTCACGGTCCCCCTCAAGGTGACGATCCAGTTGGTGGTGTACGACAAGGATCCGGACACCGACGTGCGCAGCATCCGCGACATCAAGGAGCAGGAGGTGTATTTCGGTGAGATCCCGATGCTCACCGAGAATGGCACCTTCATCGTGAACGGGACGGAGCGCGTCATCGTCAGCCAGCTTCACCGGAGCCCCGGCGTGTTCTTCCAGTGCGGCTCCGGGAAGACCGTCTACATGGGGAAGGTGATCCCGTACCGCGGTTCGTGGGTCGAGTTCGAGTACGACCAGAAGAACGTCCTCTACGTCCGGATCGACCGCAAGCGCAAGTTCCCCGCCACCGTGTTCCTGCGCGCCCTCGGCCTCGAGGACGACGCGGCCATCCTCCGGGCGTTCTACTCCCCCTCCCGGGTTCGCGTCGAGGACGGCAAGTTCGCCTTCCGCACCGGTCCGTGGCTCGAGGGGCGCAAGACCCGCGTCGCGGTGAGCCACCCGAAAAGCGGCGACGAGATCGTGAAGAAGGGACGCCGGATACGCGCGGAGCAGATCGACGCGCTCGCCAAGGCGGGTGTCGAGTGGGTGCACCTCGACGACGCCGAGCTCGACGGGGCGCATGCTCTCGCGGACCTGGTCGATCCCGCCACGGGCGAGGTGGTCGTCGAGGCCGGCCGGCCGATCGGCCCCGAGTTGCTCGAGACGATCTCCCGGCAGTCCGGCGCGGACTTCGAGGTCGTGTATCCGGAGCGCGAGGACGTCGGCGCCATCCTCATCGAGACGCTCAACAAGGACGCGGTGAAGAGCCAGAACGAGGCGTTGCTCGAGATCTACCGGCGCCTGCGTCCCGGCGACCCCCCGACCGTCGAGTCGTCGCGAAACCTTTTCAACAGCATGTTCTTCGATCCGACCCGATATGACTTTTCCCGGGTCGGCCGACTGAAGTTCAACACGAAGCTGTACGGCGTCTCCCAGGAGCAGTGGCCCGCCGATGTACGCGAAAAGTGGGAGAAGGCGGAGGACCGCACGCCGACCCGAGAGGACTTCATCGAAGTTCTCCGGTACATGCTCAAGCTCCGCAAAGGGGTGGGGGAGCTCGACGACATCGATCACCTCGGCAACCGGCGCGTGCGCAGCGTCGGCGAGCTTCTCGAGAACCAGTTCCGGATCGGCCTCGTCCGGATGGAGCGGGCGATCAAGGAGAAAATGTCCGTCTACCAGGAAATGACGACGGCGATGCCGAACGACCTGATCAACGCCAAGCCGGTGATGGCGGCGATCCAGGAGTTCTTCGGCTCGAGCCAGCTGTCGCAGTTCATGGACCAGACCAACCCGCTTTCCGAGGTGACCCACAAGCGGCGGCTGAGCGCCCTCGGCCCGGGCGGCCTCTCGAGAGAGCGGGCGGGGTTTGAAGTGCGGGACGTTCACCCGACGCACTACGGACGAATCTGCCCGATCGAGACCCCCGAGGGGCCCAACATCGGTCTCATCTCGTCGCTCTCGTGCTACGCGCGGATCAACGACTACGGGTTCATCGAGTCCCCGTACCGGAAGGTGCAGAAGGGCCGGGTGGTCGACTACGTCAGGATCGTCCGAACCGGCGAGGGGGGCTACAAGATCCACGAGGTGGTCCCTGCCGAGGAGTTCGACCGGGAGCACAAGCGCCTCCAGAAGGCGGGCAAGGTGCCGCCGCAGGCCGATCCGCACTCGTTCTACCTGGCGGCGTGGGAAGAGGACCGCGGCGTCGTGGCGCAGGCGAACGCGCAACTGCTGCCGGACGGCACCTTCGCGCAGGATCGGGTCAACGCCCGGGTGGCGGGGGAGTTCAAGCTGGTCCCGCGCGAAGAGGTCAACTACATCGACGTTTCCCCGAAGCAACTCGTTTCGGTCGCGGCGTCGCTGGTTCCTTTCCTCGAGAACGACGACGCGAACCGAGCGCTGATGGGATCGAACATGCAGCGGCAAGCGGTGCCGCTCCTCAGGCCGCACGCCCCGTTCGTCGGCACCGGCATGGAGTCGATCACGGCGAGGGACTCCGGCGCCGTGGTGATCTGCCGGCGCGCGGGGATCGTGGATCTCGTGGATTCGAGGCGCGTCATCGTGAGGGTCGGCGCCGAAGGGCGAGAGGACTTCGGGGCGGACATCTACAGCCTCGTGAAGTTCCGCCGCTCGAACCAGAACACCTGCATCAACCAGAAGCCGATCGTCCGGAAAGGGCAGCGCGTCGAGAAGGGACAAGTGCTGGCGGACGGCCCCTGCACCGACCTCGGCGATCTGGCCCTCGGACGCAACGTGCTGGTCGCGTTCATGCCCTGGCGCGGCTACAACTTCGAGGACGCGATTCTGGTGTCCGAGCGGCTCGTTCGCGAGGACTGCTTCACCTCGATCCACATCGAGGAGTTCGAGATCGAGGCGCGCGACACGAAGCTGGGGCCCGAGGAGATCACCCGCGACATCCCGAACGTCGCCGAGGAATTTCTGAAGGACCTCGACGAGTCCGGCGTGATACGGATCGGCGCCAGCGTGAAGCCCGGCGACATCCAGGTGGGAAAGGTCACCCCGAAGGGGGAGACGCAGCTCACCCCGGAGGAGAAGCTTCTCAGGGCGATCTTCGGCGAGAAGTCGGGGGACGTCCGCGACGCGTCGCTCACCACCCCCCCGGGGATCGAGGGGACGGTCGTCGATGTGAAGATCTTTTGCCGCAAGGGGGTCGAGAAGGACCTCAGGGCGCAGGAGATCGAGAACGCGGACATCGAGCGCATGCGCAAGGACATGGACGACCAGCGGCGCATCCTGCTCGAGGAAGATCGCAAGCGGCTCATCGAACTCCTGGAGGGGGAAAAGCTGGTGGCGTCCCTGAAGTCCAGGAAGACCCGCCAGGTGATCCTCGAGGAAGGGGCGGCGCTGGCGCGCGAGGTCATGGCGGAGATCGACACCGAGGACCTGCGTCGATGCGAGATCCGTCCGAGCCGCACCGAGAAGCTGAACGAGATCCGGCGGATCGAGGAGCGTACCCGGAAACGCATCGAGATCCTGAAGAAGCTCAACGAGGACAAGATCGCCCACCTGCAGAAGGGGGACGAGCTCGCGCCGGGCGTCATCAAGATGGTCAAGGTCTTCGTCGCCATGAAGCGGAAGCTGTCCGTGGGCGACAAGATGGCCGGCCGGCACGGCAACAAGGGGGTCATCGCCCGCATCCTTCCCGAGGAGGATATCCCGTGGCTTCCGGACGGGGTGCCGGTGGACGTGGTGCTGAATCCTCTCGGCGTGCCGTCCCGCATGAACGTCGGCCAGATCCTCGAAACGCACCTCGGGTGGGCGGCGGCCGAGCACGGCGACTGGATCCAGCGGGAGCTGGTGGCCCAGCGGGGCGCCGCCGCGGCGTCGATCCGGAAGTACCTGTTGTCGATGCTCCCGGCCGGCGAGGTCCGCGAGGACGTGGAGGCGGCCGACGACGACAGGATCCTCGAGATCGCGCGGTCCAACGCCAACGGGACGCGCTTCGCGTCGCCGGTGTTCGACGGGGCGACCGAAGCGGACATCAAGGACCAGCTCCGGTCGGCGGCGCTCCCGGATTCGGGGAAGATCTGTCTCAAGGACGGGCGCACCGGCCTGGCGTTCGAGCAGCCGGTAACGGTGGGGTACATCTACCTGATGAAGCTTTCCCACCTGGTCGACGACAAGATCCACGCACGGTCGATCGGCCCCTATTCCCTGATCACCCAGCAGCCGCTGGGGGGCAAGGCGCAGTTCGGCGGCCAGCGCTTCGGCGAGATGGAGGTGTGGGCGCTCGAGGCGTACGGAGCCGCCCACATCCTGCAGGAGCTGCTCACCGTCAAGTCCGACGACGTGTACGGCCGGACCAAGATCTACGAGTCCCTGGTGAAGGGCGAGCCCACGGTAGAACCGGGGCTTCCCGAGTCGTTCAATGTGCTGGTGCGCGAGCTCCAGAGCCTGTGCCTCGACGTCGAGCTCCTGAGCGACCGACCGGACGCCAGGGGCCTTTCGACGATTTGACCCCGTGGGAGGAAACTTGAATAAGCCGTCGTTCCTCTTCGATAGGGCGAAGACGATCAACGACTTCAACGCGATTAGGATCAGTCTCGCGAGTCCGGAGAAGATCCGGTCCTGGTCGTACGGCGAGGTCACGAAGCCGGAGACGATCAATTACCGGACCTTCAAGCCGGAGCGCGACGGGCTGTTCTGCGCCAAGATCTTCGGCCCCGTGACCGACTGGGAATGCCTCTGCGGGAAGTTCAAGCGGATGAAACACCGGGGCGTCGTGTGCGACAAATGCGGCGTCGAGGTGACCCAGAGCAAGGTCCGGCGGGAGCGGATGGGACACATCGAGCTGGCGAGTCCGGTCAGCCACGTCTGGTTCTTCAAGGGGCTTCCGAGCCGGATCGGCCACCTGCTGGACATGTCGCTCCGGGAGCTGGAGCGGGTGCTGTATTTCGAGGCGTACGTCGTGGTGGATCCCGGCGACGTCCCCGGACTCAAGGAGCGGGAGATCCTCACGGAGGACCGCTACCGGGAGTTGCAGGAGCAGTACGCCGACGATTTTCAGGCGGGCATGGGCGCCGAGACCATCAAGGAGCTGCTGGCCCGGGTCGAGGTCGATTCGCTCTCCCGCGAAATGCGCGAGAAGATGCGGAACGAGACGTCGCAGCAGAAGCGGCTCAAGTACGCCAAGCGGCTCAAGGTGCTGGACGCCTTCCGCAAGTCGGGGAACCGTCCCGAGTGGATGATCCTGGACGTGATCCCGGTGATCCCGCCGGAACTCCGGCCGCTGGTCCCGCTGGACGGGGGGCGCTTCGCCACCTCGGACCTCAACGACCTCTACCGCCGGGTGATCAACCGGAACAACCGCCTGAAGAAGCTCCTCGATCTCAAGGCGCCGGACGTGATCGTCCGGAACGAGAAGAGGATGCTTCAAGAGGCGGTGGACGCGCTGTTCGACAACGGCCGGCGCGGGCGCGTGCTGCGTGGGAGCAACAACCGGCCGCTCAAGTCCCTCTCCGACACCCTGAAGGGGAAGCAGGGGCGTTTCCGCCAGAACCTCCTGGGAAAGCGCGTCGACTACTCCGGCCGCTCCGTGATCGTGGTGGGACCGGAGCTCAAGCTCCACCAGTGCGGGCTTCCGAAGAAGATGGCGCTCGAGCTGTTCAAACCGTTCATCTACAACAAGCTCGAAAAGGAAGGGCTCGTTTCGACGATCAAGGCGGCGAAGGAGATGGTGGAACTCGAGTGGCCCCAGGTGTGGGACTACCTCGAGGAGGTGATCCAGGAGCACCCGGTGCTGCTCAACCGCGCCCCCACGCTCCACCGGCTCGGGATCCAGGCGTTCGAGCCGGTCCTCGTCGAGGGGAAGGCGATCAAGATTCACCCGCTGGTCTGCACCGCGTTCAACGCGGATTTCGACGGCGACCAGATGGCGGTCCACATCCCGCTGTCCGCCAGGGCGCAGATCGAAGCGCAGGTCCTCCTCCTGTCGACGCAGAACATCCTGAGCCCGGCGAACGGGATGCCGATCGTGAACCCCAGCCAGGACATCGTGCTGGGGATCTATTACCTCACGCAGGAGAAGAAGGGTGCCAAGGGGGAGGGACGGGTCTTCGCGAATTCCGACGAGGTTCTCCTCGCGCTCGAAGCGGGCGAGGTGGAGACGCTGAGCCGGATCGTCATGCGGTACTCGGGGCTTCTCGCGGATCTGACGACCCTCCCGGAGAAGGAGCGCGAGAACGTCGTTCGCGCGCCGGTCCAGGAGGTGGACGCTTATCGGCTGCCGACGACCGTAGGAAGGGTGATCTTCAACGAGAACCTCCCCGAGGGGATCCCGTACATCAACGGCCTCCTGAAGAAGAAAGGGCTGCAGTCTCTGGTGCAGTACTGCTACCTCCGGCACGGCGCCACCAAGACCGTCGAGCTCGTCGACACCCTCAAGGACCTGGGGTTCCTGTACGCCACCCGGTCCGGGGTTTCGATCGGCATCGACGACATGGTGGTCCCGCCGGACAAGGCCGACATGGTGGAGAAGGCGAGGCGGGAGCAGATCGAGGTCGAGCAGCAGTACCTCGACGGGCACATCACCAACGGCGAGCGGAAGAACAAGGTGATCAACATCTGGGACAAGGCCACCAAGGAGGTCTCGGAGGCGATGTTCCGCGAGATGACCCGCGTGGAGCGGGAGCGGAACGAGTTCAACCCGATTCTCATGATGGCCGACTCCGGCGCCCGGGGAAGCAAGCAGCAGATGGCGCAGCTCGCCGGCATGCGCGGCCCGATGGCGAAGCCGTCGGGTGAGATCATCGAGACGCCGATCACGGCAAACTTCCGCGAAGGTCTGAACGTGCTGCAGTATTTCATCTCCACGCACGGAGCCCGCAAGGGGCTCGCCGACACGGCGCTCAAGACGGCGAACTCCGGCTACCTGACCCGGCGGCTCGTGGACGTCGCGCAGGACGTGATCATCAGCGAGCAGGACTGCGGGACGATCGAGGGGATCGAGGTGGCCCGGATCGAGGAAGACGGCGAGATCATCGAGGATCTCCGCGACCGGATCGTGGGACGCGTGGCGCTCGAAGACGTGAAGGATCCGCTCACGTCGAAGGCGCTCGTCCCGCGGAACGCGCTGATCGACGAGGACCTGGCCAACGACGTGCAAGACGCCGGTGTCGAGGCGGTCAAGATCCGCTCGGTGCTCTCGTGCGAGTGCCGGCGCGGCGTCTGCATCCGGTGCTACGGCCGCAATCTGGCCTCGAGCCGGCTCGTGGAACTGGGCGAGGCGGTGGGGGTCATCGCCGCGCAGTCGATCGGCGAGCCGGGCACGCAGTTGACGATGCGGACGTTCCACATCGGAGGCACCGCGCGCATCGAGGAGCAGAGCAGCATCGAGTGCACCGGGGCGGGCGCGGTCCGGTACAACAACATCAAGTTCGTCGAGAACCGCCACGGCAAGCCGGTGGCGATCAACCGGAACGGCGCCCTCGTGATCCAGGACCGGGAGGGACGCGAGCGCGAACGGTACACCGTCGTGTACGGCGCGGTGCTCGAGGTCCGCGACGGCGAGGTGGTGGAAGGGGGGCGCAAGCTGGCCGAGTGGGACCCGTACACCTCGGCGATCTTGACCGACGTCCCCGGCACGGTCCGGTTCCTGGACATCGAGCCCGGCGTCACCATGAACGAGGAACTGGACGATCTCACCGGGTTTTCGCGGCAGATCATCGTCCAGAGCCAGGACGAGAAGAAGCACCCGCAGTTGCTGGTACTGGACGAGAGTGGGCAGGCCCTCCGGAAGATCCTGATGCCGGTCAACGCCATCCTGATGGTGCAGGACGGCGAGAAGGTGCTTCAGGGGGACACCCTCTCCAAGATCCCCCGCGCCACCACGAAGACGAAGGACATCACCGGCGGTCTCCCGCGAGTCGTGGATCTGTTCGAGGCGAGGCACCCCAAGGATCCCGCCGTGATGGCGGAGGTCGAGGGGACGGTGTCCTACGGGGAGATCGTGAAGGGCTCGCGGAAGGTCCTCGTCCGGACGGACGACGGCGAGGAGCGCGAGTACAGCATCCCGCGCGGCCTCCACGTCAACGTTCAGGAAGGGGACCGGGTGCGCGCAGGCGACGCGTTCACCGACGGCCCGAAGGACCCGCACAAGATCCTGGAGATCCTCGGGGAGCGCGAGCTGCAGAAGTACCTCCTGGACGGGATCCAGGAGGTCTACCGGTTGCAGGGCGTGAACATCAACGACAAGCATATCGAGACGATCGTCCGGCAGATGATGCGCTGGATCAAGGTCGAGGACGTCGGGGACACCGAGTTCATCGTCGACGAGCAGGTGGACAAGTTCCGCTTCGTCGAGGAAAACGAGCGGGTGCTCGCGGCCGGCGGCGCGCCGGCCCGAGGCCGGCCGCTGCTCCTCGGGATCACCAAGGCGTCGCTCTCCACCGACTCGTTCATCTCCGCGGCGAGTTTCCAGGAAACCACGCGGGTGCTCACGGAGGCGTCCATCTCCGGCAGGGTGGACTATCTGCGCGGCCTGAAGGAGAACGTGATCATGGGGCGGCTCATCCCGGCGGGAACCGGGATGGAAATTTACCACGGTCTCTCGATCGCGCCGGACGGCCCGCCGCCGCCCGAGGAGTACGAGGAAGAGTTGGTGGAGGAACTGGCGGAGCCGGAGGCGGAGCTCGACACCGACCGCTTCGCGGAGATGCTCCGGGCCGCCGCCGCCGCCGCAGCAGGAAACGAACCGGGAGGCAAGATCGCGTGATCTTGCCCCGGGACTTGACCGGGTTCGGGGGTGTCTGCTAGACTCACCGGGTTTTGCGCATGCTCTTGTCGCGCAGGCGCAGGTCGCCCGCGGGACGCAGGAGATTCAGCAAGGTGCCGACGATTAGCCAGTTGGTTCGTGTCGGGCGAGAGTCGATCCGGAACCGCACCAAGAGTCCGGCGCTCGTATCGTGTCCGCAACGGCGTGGGGTCTGCACGCGCGTGTACACCTCGACCCCGAAGAAGCCGAACTCCGCCCTGAGGAAGGTCGCGAGGGTCCGGCTCACCAACGGCATCGAGGTGACGACGTACATCCCGGGCGTGGGACACAACCTCCAGGAGCACTCGATCGTGATGATCCGGGGAGGGCGCGTGAAGGACCTGCCGGGGGTGCGTTACCACGTCATCCGAGGGACCCTGGACGCGATGGGGGTCGAGGGACGACGGAAGAGCCGGTCGAAGTACGGCGCCAAGCGGCCGAAGTCTTAAGGGAGAGCGGCGATGCCCCGACGAGGTTACATAGCGAAGCGGGAGGTTCTCCCGGATCCCGTCTACCAGTCGCCGATGGTGACGAAGTTCATTAATTGCCTGATGCACGACGGCAAGAAGTCGGTGGCGGAGTCGATCTTCTACGGCGCGATGAACATCGTCCAGGAGCGCACCAAGGAAGACCCGGTCAAGATCTTCCGGAAGGCGCTGGACAACGTGAAGCCGGTGCTCGAGGTGAAGTCGCGGCGCGTGGGCGGGTCGAACTACCAGGTCCCGGTGGAAGTCCGTCCCGAGCGGCGGACCGCCCTCGCGATCCGGTGGCTGATCGGGTACTCGCGGGACCGGGCCGAGAAGTCCATGCGCGAGAAACTCGCCAACGAGGTGCTGGATGCTTCGGCGCTTCGCGGCGGCGCTTTCAAGAAGAAGGAAGACACTCACAAGATGGCGGAAGCGAACAAGGCGTTCGCGCACTATCGCTGGTAGGAAGGTCGACGCAAGGCGCTCTCGCCGGGCGGGAGCGAACGGTTCTTTGACATGGCGCGGCAGACACCTCTAGAACGGATCCGTAATATCGGCATCATGGCCCACATCGATGCCGGTAAGACGACGACGACCGAGCGGATCCTTTTCTATACGGGAATCACCTACAAGATGGGTGAGGTCCACGAGGGGACCGCGACCATGGACTGGATGGTCCAGGAGCAGGAGCGGGGGATCACCATCACCTCCGCCGCAACGACCTGTTTCTGGAAGGAACACCGGATCAACATCATCGACACCCCCGGACACGTGGATTTCACCGCCGAGGTGGAGCGGTCCTTGAGGGTTCTCGACGGGGCGGTCGCGGTGTTCTGCGCCGTGGGCGGTGTCGAGCCGCAGTCCGAAGCGGTGTGGCGGCAGGCGGACAAGTACCGGGTGCCGCGCGTGGCGTTCGTCAACAAGATGGATCGCGCCGGCGCCGACTTCGACCGGGTCTGCCGGATGATGACCGACCGGCTCCACACGCGCCCGGTCCCCATACAGATCCCGTGGGGGGCTGCGGAAACTTTCAGGGGCGCCATCGACGTGATCGAGATGCGCGCGCTTCCCTGGGACGACGAGGATGCGCGGTCCGGGCTCGAGGTCGTGGAGATCCCGTCGGAGTTGAGGGAAGCGTCCGCGGCGGCCCACGACAGGGTCGTCGAGGCGGCCTGCGAGTCGGACGACGCCCTGCTCGCGAAGTACCTCGCCGGCGAGAGGCTCGACCCCCGCCGAGATTCGCGGGGGGCTCCGCAAGGGGACCTGCCTGCTCAGGATCACGCCGGTGATCTGCGGCGCGGCGTTCCGGAACAAGGGAGTCCAGCCGCTTCTCGACGCGCTGCTCGAATACCTGCCCTCTCCGGTGGACATCCCGCCGATCGAAGGGACGGACCCGGAGGATGGGACGCCGCTCCTGCGAGCCGCGGCGGACGACGCGCCGTTCGCCGGGCTCGTGTTCAAGATCATGAGCGACCCGTACGTCGGGCAACTGTCGTTCGTTCGGGTCTATTCCGGTACGCTCGCGAGCGGCCACTCGGTCTTGAACACCGCGCGGAAGAGGTCCGAGAGGATCGGCCGGCTCCTGAAGATGCACGCGAACAAGCGGGAGGAGATCAAGGACGGTTTCGGCGGGAGACATCGCCGCGATCGTCGGGCTCAGGAGCGCGACGACCGGGGACACCATCTGCGACCCGAAGGCGCCGGTGCTTCTCGAAGCGATGGAGTTCCCGGAGCCGGTGATCCGTCTCGCCATCGAGCCGAAGACGAAGGCCGACCAGGAGAAGCTGGGCGCGGGTCTCGCGAAGCTCCTCCAGGAGGATCCGACGTTCCGCGTGCAGACCGATCCCGAGACCGGCCAGACGCTGATCGCCGGGATGGGGGAGCTTCACCTCGAGATCCTCGTGGACCGGCTCCAGCGGGAGTACGGGGTCGCCGCCAGCGTCGGGCAGCCGCAGGTCGCCTACCGGGAGACGATCCGGGGCGCCGCGCAGGCGGAGGGGCGCTACATCCGGCAGACCGGCGGGCGAGGACAGTACGGCCACGTGAAGATTCGCATCGAGCCGCTTGGGCGGGATGGCGGTTTCGAGTTCGAGAACTCCATCGTCGGCGGCTCGATCCCGAAAGAGTTCGTGCCGGCGATCGAGTCGGGGGCCCGGGAGGCGATGGAAGGCGGCGTGCTCGCCGGGTACGCGATGACCGACGTCAAGGTCGATCTGTACGACGGCTCGTACCACGAGGTGGACTCGTCCGAGATGGCGTTCAAGATCGCGGCTTCCATGGCGTTCAAGGAGGCGTGCCGGAAGGCCGGGGTGGCGCTTCTCGAACCGGTGATGCGGCTCGATGTGGTGGTCCCGGACGAGTACATGGGGGAGGTCATCGGCGACCTCAACTCGCGCCGCGGCCGGATCCAGAGCCTCGAGTCGAGGCCGGGGCTGCAGGCGATCCAGGCGGTGACGCCGCTGAGCGAGGTGTTCGGTTACGCCACGGACCTGAGGTCGATGACGCAGGGGCGGGGCACGTACACGATGCACTTCGCCCACTACGAAGAGGTTCCCAAGGCGATCAGCGAGGAAGTGGTGGCCCGAGTTACGGGGACGGCCCGGCGCTAGAACGCGCCAGGCGCTGGAGGGACGGGAGCGATGGGCAAGGAGAAGTTCGAGCGTACGAAGCCGCACGTGAACGTGGGTACGATCGGTCACGTGGACCACGGGAAGACGACGTTGACGTCGGCGATCACGATGGCGCTGGCGAAGCTGAACCCGAAGATTGCGGTGAGGTCGTTCGATTCGATCGACAACGCGCCCGAGGAGAAGGCTCGGGGGATCACGATTGCGACGGCGCACGTGGAGTACGAGACGCCGAATCGGCATTACGCGCACGTGGACTGCCCGGGTCACGCGGACTACATCAAGAACATGATCACCGGCGCGGCGCAGATGGACGGTGCGATTCTGGTGGTGTCGGCGGCGGACGGTCCGATGCCGCAGACGCGGGAGCACATCTTGCTGGCGCGTCAGGTGGGGGTGCCGGCGATCGTGGTGGCGCTGAACAAGGTGGACATGGTGGACGATCCGGAGCTTCTGGACCTGGTGGAGCTCGAGGTTCGGGAGCTTCTGACGAAGTACGAGTTTCCCGGGGAGCAGATACCGATTGTCCGGCTTTCCGCGCTCAAGGCGATGCAGGGGAACGAGGCGGCGTGGAAGGACATTTACGATCTGATGGAGAAGGTGGACCATTACATTCCGTTGCCGCCGCGTCCGATCGACAAGGATTTTCTGATGCCGATCGAGGACATCTTTTCGATTTCGGGACGTGGGACGGTGGTGACGGGGCGCATCGAGCAGGGTCAGGTGAAGGTGGGGGAAGAGATGGAGATCGTCGGGATCCGTCCGACGATGAAGAAGGTGGTGACCGGGGTGGAGATGTTCAAGAAGCTCCTGGACTCCGGTCAGGCTGGGGACAACGTCGGTTTGTTGCTGCGGGGCACGGAGCGGGACGACGTGGAGCGCGGTCAGGTGGTGGCGAAGCCGGGATCGATCACGCCGCACACGAAGTTCCTGAGCGAGGTGTACGTGCTGTCGAAGGAGGAGGGGGGCCGCCACACGCCGTTCTTCACCGGGTACCGGCCGCAGTTTTACTTCAGGACGACGGACGTGACGGGCGTGGCGAAGCTGCCCGAGGGCGTCGAGATGGTGATGCCCGGGGACAACGTGCGGATGGAGATCGATTTGATCACGCCGATCGCGATGGACAAGGGGCTGCGTTTCGCGATTCGCGAGGGGGGCCGGACAGTGGGCGCCGGCACGGTCACGGAGATCATCCAGTAGCGATTAGCCCCGGGAGACTGCCTGGCCGCCCGGCCGATCGCGGACCGGGAACGCGGGCAGCGCCGAGGCGGAGGCCCCCGGTTCGCGACCGGGGGGTAGGACAACGATGGTGAACGAGAAGATTCGCATCCGGCTGAAGGCCTACGACCACCGGATCCTCGACCAGTCCACGAGCGAGATCGTGGACACGGCGAAGCGGACCGGGGCGACGGGTGGCGGGGCCGATCCCGCTCCCGACGGTCCGCAACCGGTGGACGGTCCTGCGCTCGCCGCACGTGGACAAGAAGTCTCGCGAGCAGTTCGAGATCCGGACGCACAAGCGGCTCCTGGACATCCTGCAGCCGACCCCCGAGACCGTGGAGGCGCTGATGAAGCTCGACCTCCCCGCGGGTGTCGACGTGGAGATCAAGGCGTTCGGTCCGTCGCAATCGTAGCCCGCGCGCCGTCCACGGGACGGCGGCTGGAACCAACGGTCCCGAGGGGGCTGCGTTCCACGAGGTCGAAGATGGTCGAAGGAATGATCGGTCGGAAGCTGGGGATGACCCAGTTGTTTCTCGCGGACGGCGCGCTCGTCGGAGTGACCGTGCTCGAGGCCGGGCCGTGCGTCGTGGTCCAGCGCAAGACCGCGGACCGGGATGGTTACGAATCGGTGCAGCTCGGCCTCGTGGATCCGAAGGCCGCGAAGCGGGCCAACAAGCCGGCGCGCGGCCACCACGAGAAGGCGGGGGTGCCGCCGACGCGCGCGCTTCGCGAGTTCCGGCTCGAGGCCGGCGCCGACCTGAAGGCGGGCGACCGGGTCCTCGTGGACCTGTTCTCGGGAGTGCGGAAGGTGGATGTCATCGGTACCTCGAAGGGAAAGGGGTTCCAGGGGGTGATGCGCCGGCACAACTTCAGCGGCGGCGCTTCGAGCCACGGCTCGATGTTCCACCGCGCGCCGGGGTCCATCGGGGCGTCGGCGTTCCCTTCTCGCGTGGTTCCGGGGATGCGGGGCCCCGGCCACATGGGGGATGTCCGGGTCACCGTGAAGAATCTCGAGGTCGTTCGCGTCGATCTCGAGAGGAACCTGCTTCTGGTGAAGGGGGCGGTGCCCGGGGCCGTCGGCGCCAGGGTTCTCATCCGGAAGTCGCAAGGCGTCGCGCCGACGGCGAAGGCATAGGGGCGGAGGCGGCCATGGCCCAGATCACCGTTCGCAACTGGAACAACGAGACGATGCGGACCCTGGAGCTCGACGATGCGGTCTTCGCGTATCCGCTCAAGGAGCACCTCATCTACGAGGCGGTCTGCGCGTACCGCGCCGAGGCCCGTCGCGGAACCCACAAGGTGAAGAACCGGACGGAGGTCTCCGGCGGGACGAAGAAGCTCTGGAAGCAGAAGCACACCGGCCGCGCGCGCGTCGGCGACAACCGCTCCCCGCTGTGGAGACACGGCGGCACGGTGCACGGGCCGGTCCCGCGGGATTACGGGTGGGACTTCCCGAAGAAGATGCGCCGCAACGCGCTGAAGTCGCTGCTGGCCCAGAAACTCCGCGACGGGCAGCTCATGTGCGTCGAGGAGTTCGGCGTCCCGTCCCACAAGACCGCGGAGTTGAAGAAAGCGGTCGAAGGAGGGCTCGGCGTGAAGGGGAAAGCGCTGCTGGTTCCCGAGGACGCCGAAAGGAACCTGGACCTGGCGGCGCGGAACAACCCGCTCCTCAAGGTGGTTCGCGCGCTGGGAATGAGCGTCGTGGATCTGTTGGACCACGAGACGGTCATCGTGTCCGAGCCGGCCCTCATGCGGCTCGTCGAGGTGCTGTCGCGATGAAGACGGCGCATCAGAAGATCAAGCAGCCGCTGATCACGGAGAAGTCGACCCTTCTCCGGGACGCCAACGGCGTGTACTGCTTCAAGACCGACATCCGCGCGAACAAGATCGAGATCGGGCGGGCCGTCGAGGCGCTCTTCGGCGTGAAGGTGGTCGAGGTGCGCACGGCGAGAGTGAAGGGGAAGGTCCGGCGCATGGGGCGGCTCACGAGCAAGGGGCCGGACTGGAAGAAGGCGTGGGTCCGGCTGGCGCCGGGCGAGAAGGACATCGAGTTCTTCGAGGCCACCTAGGCCGGGAGTCGGGGAGTCCAGATGGCGATCAAGAAGTACAAACCCACCAGCGCCGGAAGGCGGTTCGCCACGGTCGTGGTCCGCGCGACCACCGCCAACGAGCCGCACAAGCCGCTGCTGGACACGAGGACGCGGACCGGCGGCCGCGACAACCGCGGATTGCTCTCCGTCCGGCACCGTGGGGGCGGGCACAAGCGGCGTTACCGGATCATCGATTTCCGCCGTGACAAGATCGGGATCCCGGCGCGGGTCGAGAGCATCGAGTACGACCCGAACCGTTCGGCGAACATCGCGCTCTTGTGCTACGCCGACGGCGAGCGCCGGTACATCCTGGCCCCCGACGGTCTCGAGATCGGCGCGAAGGTCGTCGCGTCTCCCGACGCGGACATCGTGCCGGGGAACGCGATGCCGCTGCTGACGATTCCGCTCGGAACGACGATCCACAACATCGAGATGCGGCCGAAGAAGGGCGGGCAGCTGGTGCGCGCCGCGGGGGCCGGCGCGCAGCTCATGGCCCGCGAAGGGGAGCACGCGCTGGTCCGGCTCCCTTCCGGCGAGACCCGGAAGATCCGGGTGGAGTGCTACGCCACCGTCGGACAGGTGGGGAACCTCGAGCGCGAGAACGCGAGCATCGGGAAGGCCGGCCGGAACCGGTGGCTCGGATGGCGGCCGACGGTTCGTGGCGTGGCGATGAATCCCGTCGACCATCCTCACGGCGGCGGCGAGGGGAAGACCTCGGGCGGCCGCCCGTCGGTGACTCCGTGGGGGGTGCCCACGAAGGGGAAGAAGACCCGGAACAACCCGCGAACGGACGCGTTCATCGTCCGGCGGCGCAAGTAGGGCGAGGGCTCAGCGATGGCACGATCGATTTCGAAGGGGCCGTTCGTGGACGTCCACCTCAAGAAGAAAGTGGACGATCTCAACAAGCGGAACGAGAGGAAGGCCATCAAGACCTGGTCCCGTCGCTCCACCGTCGTGCCCGACATGGTCGGCCACACGATGATGGTCCACAACGGGAAGAAGTTCATCCCGGTCTACGTCACGGAAAACATGGTCGGGCACAAAGTCGGGGAATTCGCGCCGACCCGGACCTTCAAGGGACACGGCACCAAGGGCGACAAGACCGCCACGGTCGCCAAGTGACGTCGGGAGGCAGACCGTGATCGCAAGCGCAAAACTCAAGTACCTGGGCGTTTCGGCGCAGAAGACCCGGCTCGTGGTGGACCAGGTGCGGGGAAGGAATCTGGGAGACGCCCTGTCGGTCCTACGGTTCTCCCCCAAAATGGTGTCCAAGGATCTCGAGAAGCTGGTCCGTTCGGCGCTGGCCAACGCCCAGCAGAAGGACCCGAAGATCGACGTGGATCGCCTGGTGATCTCGAGGGCGACCGTCGACGAGGGGCCGCCGAACAAACGGATGCGGGCGAGGAGCATGGGCCGCATCTATCGGATCCTGAAGAAGACGTGTCACGTGACCATCGACCTGGCCGTCGCAAAAGCGCCGGGTCGCGGACCGCAGGCGGCGGGGCGGAGGTAGACTCGTGGGTCAGAAGGTTCACCCGTACGGGTTCCGGCTCGGGTTCAACAAGACGTGGCGTTCGCGCTGGTACGCGGAGAAGAAGTATGCCGAGCTCCTCCACGAGGACCTGGCGCTCCGTGCCGACCTGAAGAAGCGGTTGGGGCACGCCGGCGTGTCGGCCATCGAGATCGAGCGGGCCGCGAACAAGATGAAGGTGAACATCCTCACCTCCCGGCCGGGGATCATCATCGGCCGGAAGGGGGCCGAGGTCGACCGGCTCAAGGAAGAGATCCGGAAGCGGACGCGGCGCGACGTCTTCATCAATATCCTGGAGATCGACAAGCCGGAGATCGACGCTCAGCTCGTCTCCGAGGCGATCGGGATGCAGCTCGAGAAGCGTGTTGCGTTCCGCCGGGCGATGCGCAAGTCGGTGGAATCGGCGATTCGGTTCGGCGCGAAGGGGATCAAGGTCAGGGTCGGCGGCCGGCTCGCCGGCGCCGAGATCGCACGCGCCGAGTGGTATCTCGAGGGGCGGCTTCCTCTCCACACGCTTCGAGCCGAGGTGGATTTCGGATTCGCCGAGGCGAGGACCACGTACGGGGTGATCGGGATCAAGGTCTGGATCTTCCGGGGCGAATCCCGCGAGATCCGAATGCCCGAGGACGCCCGCCGGTAGTCCGGCGAAGGCGGCGCGCGAAGGGTCGAACCCATGTTGATGCCCAGCAAAGTCAAGTTCAGAAAACAGCAGCGGGGGCGCCGGTGCGGGAAGGCGCTCACCGGGTCCACGGTGAGCTTCGGGGACTACGGCCTCAAGGCGCTCGAGGTCGGGTGGATCACGGCCCGGCAGATCGAGGCGAGTCGTGTCGCGATGACGCGTTTCGTGAAGCGTGGCGGCAAGGTCTGGGTCCGGGTGTTCCCGGACAAGCCGATCACCAAGAAGCCCGCCGAGACTCGCATGGGGAAGGGGAAGGGAGCGCCCGAGGCCTGGGTCGCGGTGGTCAAGCCGGGGCGGGTGCTGTTCGAGATGGAAGGGCTCGAGGAAAAGGTGGCCCGCGAGGCGATGACGCTCGCCGGTCACAAGTTGCCGGTCAAGACGAAGTTCGTCATGCGGCAACTCTAGGCAGGAGGGAGCAGAGACCATGGCGCTCGATGCGGCCAAGCTCAGGAATATGAGCCCGGGGGAGCTGGAGATCGAGGAGCGGGAGATCCGGGGATCGATCTGGAAGCTCCAGCTTCAGCAGTCCACCGGTCAGGTCCAGGATCCCAACAAGGTGCGGGGGCTCCGCAAGGATCTCGCGCGGGTGCTGACCGTTCGGCGGGCGCAGGAGTTGGCGCCGGCCGGAAGCGAGAGGGGCTGAGGAGATGGGTATGGCCGAAAAGACGCGAGGCAAACCGGCGGCCAAGATCGGCGTGGTGGTCTCGGACGGCATGGAAAAGTCCGTGGTGGTCCGGGTCGATCGGATCGTCCGCCACTCGCTGTACGCGCGGTACGTCCGCCGTTCCGCGAAGTTCATGGCCCACGACGAAACGAACCAGTGCAAGGTTGGCGACACCGTGGAGATCCTCGAAACCCGGCCGCTGTCGGCGCGGAAACACTACAGGGTCGGGAAGATCCTGAAGCGCGCCGTCGCGGTGGCGGAAACTGGAACCCGTGGGACCGAATAGCCGATTGGGGCGGAGGCGACGACCATGATCCAGATGAGGACGATCCTCGAGGTCGCCGACAACTCGGGGGCGAAGAAGATCTCCTGCATCCACCTTCGGGGGGGATCGGAGGGGAGAACCGCCGAGATCGGGGACGTGATCACGGCGAACGTGAAGGAGGCCGCCCCGGACGGCGGAGTGAAGAAAGGGCAGGTCGTGAGGGCGGTGGTGGTGCGGACGGCGAACGCTTACCGACGCAAGGACGGCTCGTACATCCGGTTCGATCAGAACGCCGCGGTGCTGATCAACGACGCGAAGGAGCCGATCGGCACCCGGGTGTTCGGGCCGGTGGCCCGGGAGCTCCGGGACAAGAAGTTCATGAAGATCGTCTCGCTCGCCCCTGAGGTCCTCTGAGCGGCGGGAGGCGCGGGAGAGCAGGATGGCCAAGGCGAGGGTACGGAAGAACGACATCGTGGCGGTGATCTCGGGGAAGGACCGCGGGAAGCGCGGCCGAGTGCTCCGGGTGATGACGGAGAAGGGGCTGGTGATGGTGGAGGGGGTGAACATCGTGAAGAGGCACACGAAGCCCAACCCCCAGCGGAACGTCAAGGGCGGGATCGTCGAACGTGAGACGCCGATCCACCTGTCGAACGTGACGCTGATCGACCCGGAGATCGGATCGCCCGACCCGGGTCGGTATCAAGGTGCTCGCGGACGGCCAGCGAGTGCGGATATCGCGGCGCAGCGGCGCGGTGCTGGAAAAGTAGCGGGACGCGACGCGGGTCCCGCCGCCTGGGGCGCGGCGGCAACGCGGAGGAAGAGATGACGAGGCTGGCGGAGAAGTACAGAGGCGAGGTGGTCCCGGCGCTCACCAAGGAGTTCGGCTACACGAGCGTCATGGCGGTGCCGAGGGTCACGAAGATCGTGGTGAACATGGGCGTGGGCGAGGCGATTCAGGACGCGAAGCTCCTGGACCAGGCGGCGGACGAACTGGCGACGATCACCGGTCAGAAGCCGTCGATCACGCGAGCCCGGAAGTCGATCGCGAACTTCAAGCTCCGCGAGGGGATGGCGATCGGCTGCCGTGTGACGCTGCGCGGCCGGCGGATGTACGAGTTCCTGGACCGGCTGATGAACCTGGCGCTGCCGCGGGTTCGCGACTTCCGGGGGATATCGCCGCGCGCGTTCGACGGGCGTGGCAATTACACCCTCGGGATCCGAGACCAGTTGATCTTCCCCGAGATCAACTACGCGAAGGTCCAGAAGGTCAAGGGGATGAACGTCTGCGTGGTGACGACGGCGAAAACGGACGAGGAAGGGCGCGCGCTCCTGGCGCACCTCGGCATGCCGTTCCGGAAGAATTAGGGTCGGAGGACGATCACGTGGCGACACAGGCATGGATGGCCAAGACCCGGAGGACGCCGAAGTTCACTGCGCGGCAACACAACCGTTGTCGCCGGTGCGGTCGGGCGCGGGGTTACCTGAGAAAGTTCCAGCTCTGCCGGATTTGCTTCCGGCTCCTTGCGCTGGAAGGGGCGCTGCCCGGCGTCACCAAGTCGAGTTGGTGATGGTGACGGGACCCGCGAGACTCGGGGACTGGAGGCGAAGACGATGAGTATGACGGACCCGATCGCAGACCTGCTGACCCGCATCCGGAACGGGCAGATGGCGCGGCACAAGACCGTGGACGTGCCCTCGTCGCGGATGAAGGTGGCGATCGCGAAGATCCTCAAGGATGAGGGGTACATCGACAGTTTCAAGGTGGTCGAGGACGAGAGGCAGGGGATCCTCCGGATGAGCCTGAAGTACGGCTCCGCCGGAGAACGGGTGATCACGGGCCTCGAAAGAGTCAGTCGTCCAGGGCGCCGGGTGTACTGCGGGAAGGACGAAATCCCGAGGGTGCTCGGAGGGATGGGAATTACCATCCTGTCGACCCCCAAGGGCGTGATCACGGGCTCCGCCTGCCGCAGCCTCGGCGTCGGCGGTGAGATCCTGTGCAACGTCTGGTAGAGCCGGAAGACGGCCGGAGACCCAAGCAATGTCTCGAATCGGCAAGCTTCCCATTCCGTTGACCACCGGGGTCAAGGTGACGGTGGGGCCCGAAAGGGTCACCGTCGAGGGGCCCAAGGGGACCCTCGCGCAGCTGTTGCCTCCCGGAATCACCGCGGAGATCGAGGGGGACCGTCTGCTCCTCAAGCGCAAGGACGACTCCAAGCGTTTGAAGGCGCTCCATGGTCTCAGCCGTGCGCTCCTCGCGAACGCCGTCAATGGTGTCACGAAGGGGTTCACCCGGGATCTCGAGATCCAGGGGGTGGGGTACCGCGCGCAGGTGGCGGGCAAGGTGGTCAATTTCAGCCTGGGTTACACCCACCCGATCGACTTCCCGATCCCCGAGGGGATCCAGGTCGCGGTCGAGCGCCAGACCAAGATCACGGTCAGCGGGGTAGACCGGCAGCAGGTCGGCCAGGTGGCGGCGAAGATCCGGGCGCTCCGTCCCCCCGACGTCTACAAGGGGAAGGGGATCCGCTACGCGGGCGAGGTGGTCCGCAAGAAGGCCGGCAAGACCGGGGCGAAGTGACGAGGGCAGGGCGACATGGACACGATGATCGATAGACGAGGGGTCCGGCAGCGCATCCGGTACCGGATCCGCGCGAAGGTCCGCGGCAACGCGGGACGGCCGCGCCTCGCGGTATTCCGGAGCGACAAGCACATCTACGCGCAGGCCATCGACGACGAGACCGGGCGGACGCTGGCCCAGGCGTCCTCGATGGAACCCGAGCTCAAGGGGAAAGCCGGCGCGGGGAAGACCGCCGCGGCGAAGGTCGTCGGGGGCGCGATCGCCGAGCGACTGAAGGGGGCCGGGATCGAAACGGCCGTCTTCGATCGTGGAGGCTTTTTGTACCACGGCCGCGTCAAGGCGCTCGCCGAGGCGGCACGAGAGGCCGGGTTGAAGTTCTGACGGGGTCCGGGGCCAGGGGCCGGGATCGGGCTGCGAACCCCGGGTCCTGAACCGGGAGTGTTTGGAGGCTGTTGTGGTGGAGCGCGAACAGGGACCGTATGGCGAGCTGAAGGACCGGGTGGTCCACATCAACCGCGTGACCAAGGTCGTCAAGGGCGGGAAGAACTTCTCGTTCTCCGCTCTCGTGGTGGTCGGCGACGGGAACGGGTGGGTCGGCTTCGCGTCCGGAAAGGCGAGGGAGGTCCCCGCGGCGATTGCCAAGGGAGTCGAGCACGCCAAGCGCCGGCTGGTGAAGATCCCTCTCCTGGGGACGACGATTCCTCACGCGGTGACCGGTCGGTACGGTTCCGGCGCGGTCCTCCTGAAGCCCGCGTCCCCCGGAACGGGGGTCATCGCCGGCGGCGCGGTGCGCGCCATCCTGGAATCGGCGGGGGTGCAGGACATCCTCACGAAGTCCCTCGGTTCGGCGAACCCGCACAACGTGCTCCGCGCGACCCTGGACGGGCTCAAGCAGCTCAGGAGCATCGAGATGGTGGCGCGGACCCGCGGGAAGGATGTGGCGGAGATCCAGCAGGAGGTTTCGCGATGATCGAGGCGAACGCCGTCACGGGACGGACGATCGACGTCCGCCAGGTGCGGAGCGGCATCTGCTGCAACAAGACCCAGAAGGCGACCCTGCGGGCGCTCGGCCTCGAGAAGATCGGCCGGGTGCGAACGCTGCCGGACAACGACCAGGTTCGCGGCATGGTGGCCAAGATCCCCCATCTCGTGGAGATCGTGGGGGAGACCGTGGCAGTCGGCCGGGCGCGCTAGCCCCGCCGAGCGAGAGGACGGGACGATGAAGCAGAACGATCTTAAGCCGGCTGCGGGATCGAGGAAGAACCGCAAGCGGGTGGGGCGCGGCCCGGGGTCGGGTCTCGGAAAGACAGCGGGGCGCGGCGAGAAGGGACAGAAGTCCCGCAGCGGATTCTCGCAGAAGCCGGGGTTCGAGGGGGGCAGATGCCGCTCCACCGGCGGATTCCGAAGCGGGGCTTCAGAAACATCTTCAGGAAGGAGTACCTGACCGTCAACGTCGAGAGGTTGAACCGGTTCGAGGCCGGCACGGTCGTGACCCCCGAGTCGCTCCGGGAGGCGGGTCTCCTTCACAAGGGGAAGCTTGGTGTGAAGGTGCTCGGCGACGGTGAGATCAAGGTGGCGCTCACGGTGCGCGCTCACAAGTTCACCGAGGCCGCGGCCCGCAAGATCCAGGAAGCGGGCGGGACGGCCGAGGTCCTGGCGCGGCTAGCCGGCGCCCGACGGGAGAACGAGCCGCAATGATTCAAAGCTTCAAGAACATCTGGAGCATTCCCGACTTGAGGAAGCGAGTCCTCTATACGTTCGGGCTGCTCGCCGTCTACCGCATCGGTGGCCATATCCCGACGCCAGGAATCGACAACCAAGCGCTGATCCGCCTGTTCGAGCGCTCGGCCGGGTCGATCCTGGGCTACGTGGACCTGTTCGCCGGCGGGAACTTCAAGCGATTCACGATCTTCGCGCTCGGGATCATGCCGTACATCACGGCGTCGATCATCCTGCAGCTGCTGACGGTCGTCTGGCCCTACCTCGAGAAGCTCAGCAAGGAAGGGGAGGCCGGTCGGAGGAAGATCACCCAGTGGACGCGCTATGGAACGGTGGCGCTCTCGGTGATCCAGTCGTACGGCATCGCCCTGCTGGCTCCAGTCGGCGAGCTCCGGCGGGAACGAGCGGATCGTCCTGAATCCCGGGTTCGGATTCCAGATGATGACGATGCTCACCCTGACCACGGGCACCGCGCTTCATCATGTGGCTGGGCGAGCAGATCTCGGAGCGCGGCATCGGCAACGGCATTTCGCTGATCATCTTCGCCGGGATCGTCGTCGGCTTCCCGAATGCGGTGGTGCTGACCTGGCAGGACGTCATGACCGGGCAGCTCGGTCCGATCGCCGTGCTGTTGCTCCTGGCGCTCATGACCGTGGTCGTCGCGGCGATCGTGCTGGTCGAGCGCGCGCAGAGAAAGATTCCGATCCAGTACGCGCGGCGGATCGTCGGCCGGCGGGTGTACGGTGGTGCGTCCACCTACCTGCCGCTGCGCGTGAACACCGGCGGCGTCATCCCGGTGATCTTCGCCTCGTCGATGCTCGCGATCCCGCAGACGCTGATGCAGTTCCGCTTCCTGCAGGAAGTCCGGTGGGTGCAGGATCTGCAACGGCAGCTCGAGTACTCGGCGCCGCTGTACAACCTCCTGTACTTCGCCATGATCATCTTCTTCTGTTTCTTCTACGTGTCGATCATCTTCAATCCGATGGATCAGGCCGACAACATGAAGAAATATGGCGGCTTCATTCCCGGTATCCGCCCCGGGCGGAAGACCGCCGAGTACATCGATCGAATCCTGACCCGCCTGACGTTCGGCGGCGCGGTCTACCTCGGGCTCGTCAGCATCCTGCCGGTGTTCCTCATCAGCGGGTTGAGGCTCCAGGTACTTCCATGGATCGGCCCGACGATCGAGCCGTACCTTCCGAAGATGATCACGGAGGGGCTCGGCGTGAAGTTCTTCTTCGGCGGAACGTCGCTCCTGATCGTGGTGGGCGTGGCGATGGATACGGTGCAGCAGATCGAGTCCCAGTTGATCATGCGGCACTACGAGGGGTTCATGAAAGGCGCCCGCATGCGCGGACGGCGCGGTTAGCCGGTTGGACGGACTCGATGCGAATCGTTCTGGTTGGACCGCCCGGGGTCGGGAAGGGAACCCAGGCGCTCCGGCTTCGGCTGGAGCTCGAGGTGCCTCACGTGTCCACCGGGGACATCCTTCGGGAGGCGGTCAAGCAGGGGACTCCGCTCGGCCGGCGGGCCGGGTCGTACATGGAGTCGGGGAAGCTGGTTCCGGACGATCTGATGGGCGACCTGATCGCCGATCGGCTCTCGCAGCCGGACGCGGCGGCCGGCTTCATCCTGGACGGCTTTCCGAGGACCGCGGCTCAGGTCGCGATCCTCGACCGGGTGCTCGAGAGCGTCGGGGCGTCGCTCGATCGAGTGCTGGCGCTCGTGGCGCGCCGAGGCGGAGATCGTCCGGCGGCTGTCGGGGCGGCGGATCTGTCCTGCAGTGCGGGAGCGTGTTTCACGTCGAGAGCCGGCCGCCGGCCTCCCCGGGCGTCGTGCGATGGCTGCGGGACCGCTCTGGTGCAGCGCCCCGACGACGAGGAAAAGGTGATTCGGGATCGTCTGGGCGTGTTCGAGGCCCAGACGCTTCCCGTGGCGGCGATCTACAAGCGAGCGCGGGCTTTTGCGGGAAGTGGACGCCGCGGGGGATTCGGATGCGGTGTTCGCCGCGCTGAAGATCGCGTTGGCTACGCCGTGAACCGAACGGTTCTGAAGTCGCCGGCCGAGGTCGAGGTCATGGACCAGGCGAACCGGATCATCCGGGAGATCCTGGCGGAACTGAGAAGCATCGTCCGCCCGGGAGTCACGACGCTCGACATCGACCGGTTCGCGGAAGAAAGGATCGTGGCGGCGGGCGGGGTGCCCGCCTTCAAGGGATACCGCGGTCCCGCGGGCGGGCCCGGGTTCCCGGGCACGGTCTGCGCTTCGGTCAATGACGAAGTGGTTCACGGGATCCCGTCGGCCGGGGCGGTGTTGCGGGAAGGGGACATCGTGTCGGTGGACCTCGGCGTGCTTCTGCGGGGGTACTACGGGGACGCGGCGGAGACCTACTCGGTGGGGAACGTGCACGCCGACGCGAGGTCGTTGCTCGACGTGACGCGCGAGTCGCTGTATCTCGGCGTCAGGGAAGCCCGGCCGGGAAACCGGGTGTCCGACATCGGGCACGCGGTGCAGAGCCACGTGGAGGCTCACGGGTTACTCCGTGGTGAGGGAGTTCGTCGGGCACGGAATCGGCTCCAGCCTGCACGAGGAGCCCCAGGTGCCGAACTTCGGTCAACCCGGGCACGGGGCGCGCCTCGTTCCGGGCCTGGTGCTCGCCATCGAGCCGATGGTGAACGCCGGCGGACCGGACGTGGTGGTGAGCGCCGCGGATGGATGGACCGCCAGGACCCGCGACGGGAGCCTGTCGGCGCATTTCGAACTGTCGGTGGCGGTGATGGAAGACGGGCCGAAGGTGCTCGGGGAGCCTATCGGCTCGTGACGACGGTGAGTTCAAAGACGGTAGGAGACCGGGGAAGTTGCGCCCGTATCGGGCGGGGCGATCCGGCCTCGGAGAGGTAGAACCGGTTCCCATGCCCAAGGAAGAGGCGATCCAGGTCGAAGCCACGGTGATCGAGCCGCTGCCCAACGCGATGTTCCGGGTCGAGCTCGAGAATAAACACCGGGTGCTGGCCCATATTTCGGGGAAGATGCGGAAGCACTTCATCCGGATCCTTCCCGGCGACCGCGTCCTGGTGGAGCTTTCGCCCTACGATTTGACGCGCGGGCGGATCGTTTATCGCTACAAGTGACGGCGCTCGCCCGCGGACGGAGACAGTCATGAAGGTTCGGGCATCGGTGAAGAAGATTTGTGAAAAGTGCAAGATCGTGAAGCGAAAGGGTGTCGTCCGGGTGATCTGCGAGAACCCGAAGCACAAGCAGCGCCAGGGTTGACGCGGGTGGAAGTGTAAGGAGGCTTGAGCCGTGGCACGTATCGCCGGTGTCGACCTCCCCCCGAGCAAACGGGTGGAGATTGGTCTGACGTACATCTTCGGGATCGGGCGTTCTCGATCCCTGACGATCCTCGACAAGGCCCAGGTGGACCCATCGACCAAGGTCCGCGACCTGTCCGAGGACGAGGTCGTCCGCATCCAGCGGGTGATCAACAATGAGGGGCGCGTCGAGGGCGACCTGAGGAAGAGCGTCTCCCTCGACATCAAGAGGCTCATCGAGATCGGGTCGTATCGCGGCATGCGCCACCGCCGCAATCTCCCGTGCAGGGGCCAGCGGACGCACACGAACGCGCGGACCCGTCGCGGGCCGCGCCGGGCCATCCAGGGTAAGAAGCGCACGGCGGGGAAGAAGGGCTGACGGACGGCGGCCGGGCGCGGTGGCCAGGTCCGGAGCGGACGGCCAGGCTCGTCGCTCCGGTCCGGGATTTACTGGCGACAGGCCATTGATACGAGGAAAGCATGGCGAAAGCAGCAAAGGCCGCAGGCAAGAAGGGCGGCAAGAAGGAAAAGAAGAACGTCCCCCACGCGGTGGTGCACGTCCACGCATCGTTCAACAACACGATCGTGACCGTGGCCGATCCGAGGGGGAACGTTCTGAGTTGGTCCTCCGCGGGCGTGCAGGGGTTCAAGGGCTCGCGAAAGGGGACACCCTTCGCCGCGCAGACGGCCGCGCAGGCGGCCGGGAACATGGCGAAGGAGCACGGGGTCCGGACGGTGGACGTCCGGGTCAATGGGCCGGGCGCAGGACGCGAGTCGTCGATCCGGGCGTTCCAGGCCGCTGGAATCGAGATCAAGTCCATCAAGGACGTGACGCCGATTCCGCACAACGGGTGCCGCGCGCCGAAACGGCGGCGGGTCTAGCCGGGTCGAGGAGGTTCGCCAGTGGCAAGGATCACCGGTGCGGTCTGCAGGCTGTGTCGGCGGGAAGGGTTGAAGCTCTTCCTGAAGGGCGACCGCTGCTTCAAGGAGAAGTGCGCGTTCGAGCGGCGTGGTTACGCGCCCGGCCAGCACGGCCGGCGGCGCTCGAAGGTGCAGGGTTACGGCATCCAGCTCCGCGAGAAGCAGAAGGTCAAGCGGATGTACGGCGTGCTGGAACGGCAGTTCAGGAACTATTTCGCGAAGGCGTCGCGGAAGAAGGGGATCACGGGAGCCAACCTCCTCCAGATGCTGGAGCGGCGGCTCGACAACGTGGTCTACCGCCTGGGCTTTGCGTCGTCGCGCGCCATGTCTCGACAACTCGTCGCCCACGGGCACATTCTCGTGGACGGGAAGAAGATGGACATTCCGGCGGCCCTCGTGGAGGCCGGCGCGGTGATCTCCCTCAAGGAGGGGAGCCGCAAGAACGAGGCGGTCAAGATCTGCCTTGACACGGCGAAGGGACGAGGCGTTCCGTCGTGGCTCGAGCTGGACGCCGACCGCTTCCTGGGGACCGTGAAACAGTTGCCGACGAGGCAAGAAATCACGCTGCCGATCCAGGAGCAGCTCATCGTCGAGCTCTACTCGAAGTAACCGGTCGGGCGGGCACGTTGCCGTCCCGCGGGAGGACGCGGATGCTCTGGAAGGGTTTTCAGAAGCCGAAGCGGCTCGAGGTCGAGCGGCAGACTCTGACGCCGACGTTCGGACGATTCTCCGCCCAGCCGTTCGAGCGGGGTTTCGGCACGACCATCGGCAACGCCATGAGGCGGATTCTCCTCTCCTCCATCGAGGGGGCCGCCATCACGGCGGTGAAGATCGAGGGGGTGCTACACGAGTTCTCGTCCATCCCCGGGGTGGTCGAGGACACGACCGACATCATCCTCAACCTCAAGCAGATTCCGTTCCGGATCCACAGCGATCACGCCGAGGTTCTGACCCTCGTCGCCGACGGGCCGAGGGTGGTCCGGTCGGGCGACATCGTGGCGAGCTCGAACGTCGAGATCCTGGATCCCGACATTCCCATCGCGACCCTCTCCGAGGAAGGGAAGATCTCGATGGAAATGCGATTGAAGCGCGGGCGCGGTTACGTGACCGCCGACCAGAATTTCGACGACGACCTGGGGATCGGCTTCATCCCGGTGGACTCGGCGCACTCGCCGGTTCGAAAGGTCAATTACATCGTCGAGGACGCGCGGCTCGGGCAGCAGACGGACTTCGACAAGCTCACCCTCGAGGTCTGGACGAACGGCGCCATCGGGCCGCAGGACGCGGTGGCGCTGGCGGCGAAGCTCCTCAAGGACCACATGGCGATCTTCATCGACTTTGAGGAGCCGTCCGAGGCGGACACGGACTCCGTGGTCACGGACAACGAGCGGCTATTCGAAACGCTCAGCCGGTCCGTGGACGAGCTCGAGTTGTCGGTCCGGTCGTACAACTGCCTCAAGAACGCCAACATCAAGACGATCGGCGACCTGGTGACGAAGTCCGAGGTCGAGATGCTCAGGACCAAGAACTTCGGCCGGAAATCCCTGAACGAGATCAAGGACATCCTCGTCGAGATGGGCCTCGCTCTCGGCATGAACCTCGACCTCAAGAAGCTCAAGGCCCGCTCCAGCTAACCGGCGCGGGCTCCGGAGAACCGACCATGAAACACCGCGTAGCCGGACGGAAGCTCGGGCGCACGTCGTCCCACCGCCTGGCGCTCCTTCGGAACCTCGCCACGGCCCTGTTCGAGAGGGAGCGGATCCGGACGACGCTCATGAAGGCGAAGGAGCTTCGCCCGTTCGCCGAGAAGCTCATCACGACGGCGAGGAAGGAGACGTTGCACGCGCGCCGGCAGGTGCTGCGGCACATCCACGACCGGGACGTGGTGGCGAAGCTGTTCGAGACGCTCTCGGCTCGCTTCGCCCAGCGGCCGGGAGGGTACACGCGGATCATCAAACTGGGGCCGCGCCGTGGGGATGCCGCCGAGATGGCGATCATCGAACTCGTCGGCTCCGAGGCGCTGACATCCAAGAAGAAGAAGGCCGGCGCGAAGGTGAAACGCTCGAAGTCCGCCCCGGGGGCCGAGGCTCCGGCCGGGAACGAGGAGGCCGCTGCGGGGTCCGAGGCTTCGGAGGTGGTGCCGAAAGCCAAGACGGCCTCGAAGAAGGCGGAGACGTCCGCCAAGGTTTCGAAGCCGAAGGCCAAGCCGAAGGCCAAGTCGAAGACGGCCGCCGAGCCGAGGGAGAAGGACGGAGCCAAGGCGGCGAAGAAGGCGGCCAGGAAGGGCGGCAAGGGTTCCGCCGAGTGACATCCCCTTCCGGGGCACCGTGCGATCGAGCGTTATCGAAAAGAGGGAGCTTCCGGGCTCCCTCTTTTTCTGCCCGGCGGCGGGTGCGACAATTCCCCTCGCGCGCGGGCTCCGGGATCTTGGCTTCGATCCGATCGCGACCTGCGGGACCGCGAACCGGAGCCTCCTTTCAGTCTTCGAGGTCCCGGATCCTCGCGAGGAGATCACGTGTGGCGTGCTCTTTCGGGTCCCCCACGATCGCGATCCGGATCCCGAGTTCTCTCGCGATCTCGCGCTCCGGGACCGTCAGGGGCGTGTAATCGGTCCCCTTGCAGTGGACGTCGGGACGGAGCGCCCGCATCACCGCCTCGACACTCGCCTCGTCGAACAGCGTGACCTGGTCGACGCACGCGAACCCCGCGACCAGCTCCGCGCGCTCCGCCTCGGGGACGATCGGACGCGCGGGCCCCTTGAGCGCGCGCGCCGAAGCGTCGGAGTTGATCGCGACCACCAGCAGGTCGGCCTCCGCCCGGGACGCTTCGAGATAGCGCAGGTGTCCGACGTGGAGGAGGTCGAAAAGTCCATTGGCGAGCGCGAATCGCTTCCCCGCGGCGCGGTGGGGCGCTAGCGCCTCGAGCAGGCGGGGGAGCGGGAGGATCTTCCCCGGGGGGGTCACGGCGCGCACGCCTCCCGGATCGCGTTCCGCAGTTCGGCGCGGCTGATGGTCGCGGTCCCGTATTTCATCACGACGAGCCCCGCGGCGAGATTGGCGAGGAGGGCCGCCTCGGAGAACGCCGCTCCGGAGAGGAGCGCCAGCGTGAACGTGGCGATCACCGTGTCGCCGGCGCCGGTGACGTCCGCCACCTCTCCCGTTCCGAACGCCGGGAGACGAACCGCCGCGGCGCCGCGCTCGAGGAGGCACATCCCGCGGGCGCCCCGCGTCACGAGCACGGCGCGATTGCGGGTGCGGCGAAGGATCTCGAGTCCCGCGCGTTCGACCGCGCGATCGCTCCGGAGCGGGGGAAGGTCGAGCGCTCGCTCGACCTCTTCCTGGTTCGGCGTGCAGGCGGTGGCGGCGCGGAAGCGCGCGACGCGGGATCGCGAGTCGACGGTCGTTGGCACCCTCTTTCCGGATGCGGCCGCGGCCAGGATCGAAGGGGAGGCGGCGCCGTATCCGTAGTCGGCGACCAGCACCCCCTCGGCCCGCGCGAGGGCCCGGCCGAGACGCGCCGCGATCGAAGCCGCGATTTTCGCGGAGAGGTCGCCGTGG
>CAWBOP010000016.1:0-68300 GCA_963790465.1 Terriglobia bacterium
ATGGGCTAGCAGGCTGCTGAAAAACTCCCGTAGGTCGCGTTGCCTGCGCCACGGCCTCGGATGCAAGGCGTCGCGACGCCGTCGATGTCTCTGCACATCGTCTAGGAGCGACAACACAGCAGGCGGGGCCGTGCCGCGGCAACCCATTCGGGCGCAAGGGGTTGGGGGCCATCTGCTTTGTTGCGGCTCGTCCACGATGGCACCACATCGCCCTCCTCGCCGCGCCTCGCATATGGCACCCCAAGCCTCTTGCGCGCGGCCCACGCGAGTTTCTCAGCCGCCTGCTAGGGGCGATGGGGCCGGGCGAGGGCCGGTAGCGTCCGAAATCGCGGACCCCATCCACGATCAGTCTATCAGAGATGTGGCGGCCTTGCGCCGTCGCAGAGGCGGAAGACCTTCTAGCAGACAGGGGGTCCTGCCGGGAGCAGGCTGCGGCCGGTAGGATCGTCGGGCGAGAGAGGGAAGGGGAGGACCATGGCCATCATCACCATATCGAGAGGTTCCTTCACGGGTGGCAAGCGGCTCGCCGAGTGTCTCGCGGACCGCCTCGGCTACCGGTGTATCGACCGGGATATCATCGTGGAGAGGGCGGCCGCCTATGGCGCCTCTCAGGAGGATCTTGCGAAACGCCCTGGAGAAGCCGCCCTCCTTCTGGGACCGCTTCAGCCACAAGAAGTACGTTTATCTGACCATCTTCCAGGCGGCGCTCACCGAGGAAGTGCGCGCGGGCAAGGTGGTCTGTGGCCACGCGGGCCACCTCCTTCTGCGGGGCGTGAGCCACGTCCTCAAGCCCCGCGCTCTATCGCCCCCCTCAAGTACCGGGTGGCCGCCTTGCAGGATGCCCGCAAGATAGAGCCCGGGCGAGGCGCTGGCCTACATCGCCAAGATCGATCAGGACCGGACGAGGTGGACCCAGTACCTCTACGGGGAGAACTGGGGCGACCCGTCCCTCTACGACCTCGTGCTGAACCTGGAGTCGGTGGATATCCAGGAGGCCTGCATGATCATCGTCGAGATGGCCTCCCTGAAGTGCTTCCAGGAGACGCCCCAGTCCCTGGCGGCGATGAACGACCTGGCCGTGGCCAGCAAGGTGAGGGCCACCCTCGTCTGCAACCCCTCCACCGTGGACCTCGAACTGGACGTCACGGTCGCAGCCTCGCGGGTCGCGACGCCCGCACCGGAAATCGACGGCTTCAGGCGGGAACGAGACCGGAATGCCGCGCATGGGGGACCGCGGCGGGGTGCTCGGGACAGACCGGCGGCTCAGGCGGCTCAGGCGGTATGAGCCGGGCACGTGGACCGGAGGGCTCGTCCTCCTCGTCTTCCGGAATCGGGACCTTGACGTGCAGCGTTTTCCGGTCCCTCACCACCTCGAGGTCCACGGTCTTGCCATCCTTGTCGGAAAGCGCCTCGATCAGGTCTCCGGAATCCTCGACCGCGTCTCCGTCCACGGAGACGATCAGGTCGCCGACCCGCACCCCGCCTTCTCGGCCGGCGTGCCGACGAGGACCTTGCCGATCAGGACCCCGGCCTCCCGCTTGCCGCCCAGGAACTCACGAAGATCGGGGGTCGTGTCCACGAGTTCGACGCCGAGCCGCGGCCGGTTGTCCCCACCGCGCAAGACGGCCCATCCCCTGCCGCCGCCATGGCGCGGGTCGGCCTTGAGCATTCTCAACTCTTTTCGAAGTTGCGGCATGTGCTCTCGGAGATCGCGCATCTCGATCTCGAGGTCCATGATCTCCGGCAACGGGATCGTGATGTCCTCCTCGCCACGCTCCGCCGTCGACACGGTGATGTGTCGCTCGGCTCTCTCCCCCAGCTCGACGGCGATCGTCTGCTTCTTCCCGTCGCGGAGCACCTCGATCGGCACCTTGTCGCCCGGCTTCGACTCGCGGATGCGCTTCGTGAGGCCGACGGGACCGCGGACCGCGGTATCTCCGAAGGCGACGATGATGTCGTCTTCGCGCAGTCCCGCCTTTTCCGCGGGAGAATCCGGCAGGACCTCGCCGACCCGCGCCCCCCCCTCGGGGTTCTGGGTTTCCTCGCGGAGCATCACGCCGAGATAGGTGGATTTCTCCCCCTTCTCGGAGTTCCTGACCACGACCCTCACGGTCTCCTTCTCCGCCTTGTCGGTGGGGGGCATCTTGGCGTCGCCTGCCAGGACGGGAATCGCGGCCAGCGCCAGCACGGCCGCCACGGCGATGTATCTCGCTTTCCAGGTCATCGTTCGTTCCTCCATGGCCCATCGGGCTCGAACGTTACTACGCGCGAGGCTGTCCGCTGGACGAGCCCCGCTAGGAAGGCGGCCTGGGGGCGAAGTTCCATCCCGGCAACCCGTATCGAACGGAAGATGGCTCCGCGCCCGTCCGAGCGCGATATTGTTCGACGGTCCGCGGCGGGACCCGTCGCCCGGTTGAGGGCGGCGTCGAGACGATCCACGCCTTGCGGCCACGACACGGCCCCGGAATCGCGCCTCCCGCCCACCATGGAGTCCGGCTCGCGGCCGCCCGACCCGGCGCCGCCCGGCGCTCCGATTCGGAAAGGAGATTTCATGCGGAAGTTGCGACGATTCTCACGGTTGGCGGTCCTGTCACTCTTCGCGCTCGGGCTGTCGCTCGGCGCCGGGACGGCTCGGGCCGCGGTGACGGTCAAACTGCAATCGGACATCGATGGCGACGACTTCGCCGGCACGCTCGAGCGAGCCGGAGTCCGGGTTTTTTTCGAAAGCAGGGCAACCCCCGGAGGCGCTGTGTCGCTGATCCGTTCCGCCACCGGTGATATCCTCACCGAGGTGATCGCGGACGAGGAGGCGGGCACGTTCGAGTATCGCGTGGGCGGCATCGCGCTATCGGAGAGCACGTCGCGGGAGGAGATGCGGCTGGCTCAGAAGGCGTTCGCCCGAACGGACGCCGCCCTCGCGGCGGAACACCTCTGGCGCACGCTGACCGAGAAAGGGTTCTCCCCCGAGTCCCGACAGATGTCCGCGCTGGCGGCGAACCTCACGGGCTACGGTGCCGTACCCAGGAAGTACTTGACGATGGGGGGCAAGTCAGCTTGCCTCGGCTGCTGCGGGCCCTCCTGCTGGGGTTGCACCGGGTGCTACACGAGCGCATGCCTCGAACACGATCTGTGTGTCGCGGCTCACGGGTACGCGGACCCGCGATGCAACCAGTCGCTCTTTTTCGCGGCATTGTCCGCCTGGTGCTGCCGCGGCGTCCACCTCGGGCCTCTGTGCTGAGGAAGTCGCTTCGATGAATGGCCTCGGTTCCTCGCGGCGAGCGGCCGTTCGATGCAGGACCGGCCGCTTGCCGCGAGGGCCGATCGGGGCTGAATTCGAACGCGGAGTTCGGCCTCACGATGGAATCTTCACGAAGGAGGGGACGGCGATGGAACGAAGCGACACCGCCCGAGCGTCTTTCGCCGCGGCTGCTTGCCTCGGCGGATTCCTTGGATTCGTGCAGTTCGCGATCTTCTTCACCGATCTTCCCGACGCGTTCCCGCCATGGATCCGTCTGCTGGCGGCGGCGGCGATCGGCGCGGCTTCGGGTTGGGCCATGGGCCACCTGAGGCCCGCTTCCTGGCTGTCGCTTTCCTTGCTGTCGGTCTGGGGAGCTATCGCGTGGGGCGCGGCGCTGGGATTCATGAGCGCGGGCGGATGGCCCGCCGTGATCGGCGTTCCTGCCGCCGCCGCGCTGGGCGGAAGCGGCGCGGTCGTCGCGTGGCGCCGGCGGCCGTCGCGGCTCTAGGGTCACGAGTACGAAGTCCGTTTTCCGGTTCGGCCCACGGCGGCCTTCAAGGGAGACGGGGGACGTGCCCCGTCTTCCGAACCGGTCACAGGTCGAACGCCGCGTCGCCTCGCCCGAGCACCTTGCCGATGTCCGAATACGCCTCGACCTTCCAGACGTAGCTGCCGCCCTTGACCAGACGGTTCAGTTCCTCGGAGGTCAGCGTGATGCTGGCATTGCTGGCCGCGCGCTGGATCAACACCGAGGAGGTGCCCTTCCCGGACAGAGCGAAGGAGTAATACTTCGTGCTCGAAACCGTCTCCCATCTGAACCGGGTCGGCGTGTTGCTCAGCTTTCCGGGACGCGGCTCCAGCATCTCGATCTGCATGACCACGGGGCCCATCGGCTTGGCCCGTTGCTTCTCCGTCATGAACAGATAGGTAATGCCCGCGCCCACGAGGATGACCAGCGCGATGACGGCGATGATCAGCGTCGGATTGTGACGCCAGTTCGACGCCTCGAGTTCCTCGATGTCCCTCTCGAAGCGGTCTTCGGACGTCTCATTCTCCGGGCTCGCCACGACTTGATCGTTCGGCATGGAGGCCTCCTTCCGTCGGCTCCGTCTGACTCACGGGATCGGTGCCTCCCGGGGGCGGGGAGGCGGAGTACTCGCCTATCCTCCCCCTTTCTCCTCTCCGATTCAAGACCCCGACCCGGCGTAGGATGGGAGCCTTCGTAAAACCTCGAGGGCCCTTGATATGCGCCGAAAGGATGGCTGCGCCCTCGGATACTAGGCTGCCACCTGCCTCTCGAGCCAGCGGTTGTAAATCCACATCGAGGCGGCGGAGACGAGGCCGATCCCCATGAGCAGAAGCCAGCCGGTCGACGCGGATGCGGGGTCGAGATCGAGCAGGCCGTCCGGCCGTTTCACCGCGTTCCGGCACATGATGTCGTTGAAGATCCACGCGCCGACCGGCCCGCCGACCAGCGACCCGATCGCCATCGGCAGATTCGCGTAGCCGAGGAACAGCCCTTCCTGCCCTTTCGGCGCGAGCGCTCCGATCCACTCGTACGTCCGGGCGGAGGTGAAAAGCTCGCCGAAAGCGATGAGCGAGACGGTGAGGATGATGAAAACCGATCCGAGCGGCAGCCAGCCGGCGGCGATCGCGCGCACGCCGCCCGACGCGTAAAGCGGAACCAGGTTGACGATCATCGAGAGAGCGATGATCAGCGTGCCGACGACGATGGAACGGATCGGCTTCATCTTGCCGAACATCCTGGTGATCAGGAGTTGGAAGCAGACGATCGTGATCGGGTTGGCGGCGGTGTAGAGGTCCATCGCCGGGTTCGCCTCGACGACTTTCTTCACGTAGAGCGGCAGCACGTTGTAGACCTGATTGTAGAGGAACCAGAAACCGGACGACACGATGAGAAACAGCAGGAAGCGGAGGTTGCCCAGCACCAGGAACATGTTCGCCAGCTTCCCGCCGACGTCCCGGAGCGTGGGGCGGGACCGGTCGCTCGCGCGATCCGGATCCCGGTAGGTGACCAGCACGACGAAGAACGCCAGCACCGAAGCGAAGGTCGCGACGACGAAGATGAGGCTCAGGTTCTGGTAGACGTTACGGACGAAGTACGCAACCACCCGTCCGACGATCGACCCGATGTTGATCACCATGTAGAAGATCGCGAAAGCGAGCGTCGCCCTACCCATGTGCGTTTTCTGCACGGTGCCGCTGATGCACGGCTTGATCACCGAGCCGCCGATGCCGATCAGCACGATGGCCAGCGCGACCGGGACGAGCACCGCGGCCCCCGCGGTCATCTCGCCGGACGGGATCGCGGCCAGGGTCTGCCCCCCGAACCAGACCGGGTACCCCATCAGGAAGTAGCCCGCCGCGAGCAGCACGAAGGCGACCAGCAGCGACACGCGGAATCCGACGATGTCGGCGATCGTCCCGGAGATGATCGGGAGGAAGTAAACCAGGAACCAGAGCGACCCGTTGAGATTGCTCGGCCAGTAGTCGCCGAGGCCGAGGCGGCCGAGGTAGATGACCACGAAGCTGGCCATCGAGTAGTACGCCGCCCTCTCGAAGAGCTCCGTGGTGTTCGCGGACCAGAAGACGCGAGGAAAACGCCCCGCCGGGTCCGCGGCGGCGCCACCACCGGTCGCTCCGGACGCCGCGCTCATTCGAAGATCTTCGCGGCTTTCTGGTACTGCGCGTGCACCGTCTCGACGGCCTTCGCGACGACCTCCGCGTCCTTCCCGCCGCTGGCCTCGCTAAGGCCCTCGGTCGCCGCGCACAGCGCCGCGAACTCGACCCTGATCTCCGCCTCCCGCGACGCGAACCTTTTCGGAACGGGCGCGGCGACCAGCGCCTGACACCCGTTGACCATCTCCGCCGACGCGGCGCGCACGCCGACGAGGTCCTTCGCCGGCATCAGCTTGTGGTAGACCTTGTACAGTTCCTGGTGGTACGCGTCGAGTTCCTTCGTTGCGGGACGCACCACGCGAACGAGGTTCTCGAACCGCGCATGCAACGCCTCGACGGCGTCCAGGATCCCCTTCTCGTCGGTGGCGGCGGCCGCCTTCGCGTAACGCTGCTCGATCTCGACGAGCGCCGCGACCTCCTGGTCCCAGGCGGCCTTCCGGTCGCGCAGGATCCCCGGCAACTCGGCCTCCCGGATCCGCCGCACGTACTCCTGCACTTTCGGCAAGAGGTCCTTCATCCCCTGGACGTTCTTCGCCGGCCACGCCTCGTGCCAGAGCGGGTAGATCACCTCGTGGAACTCGGTGAGGGCCGGGACCTGCGCGCGCAACTCGTCGATCGACGAGGGGTCCACCGCGCGAGCCACGAGCGCGCCTGACGCGAAGATCAGGACGGAAAGCAGGAGACGGAAGACGCACCGAGGTTGCATGGTTCCTCCTCCCGAATTGCGAGGGGGCGATCATAAGGATTCGGGTCGGGCCTTGCAACGGCGCGGCGCAACTTCGCGCCGCCACGGGACCCGGCCCCCGGAGATCCGCGGCGTTGGCCGGAGCGGCCATCGACGCGAAGAATCCGCCCGCCTGTTACGGCGCCGGCCGGACCACCCCGCAGCCGATCCGGCCCCCGGCGTTGCCGGTCGGTTGCGTCGTGAAGTCGTCGGGGCCGGCGTGCACGACCACCGCCTTGTTCGTGACGTCCGTCTCGGGCGCCCCTCCGATGGACCAGACCTCCGACGTGAGGGAAGTCGCTCCCTTGCCGTCCTGTCCCACCTCGACGTTGCCGATGTCCCCCCGGTGGAACGGCGGATGTCCCCACTTGCCGTGCGCCAGTCCCTCCGGATTCCAGTGCGGACCCGCGGACATCGCGTCGGGTGCGCTGCAATCCCCCTTTTCGTGGAGGTGGATGGCGTGGATCCCGGGCGACGCGTTCTCCAGCATGATCTGGAGCGCCACCGAGTTGCCCCTCTGGACGAAAACCGCCTTGCCGGTCAAGCCGCTTCCGCTTTTCCCCTCGATCAGGGCGAGAGCGTGCTTTTCTCCCGAACCGGAATCGGCGGCGGGTTGCGCCGCGGGAGAGAACCGGACCAGCCCCTTCCGAGGCGCGGCGAATGCGATGCCGCTTCCGAGGCCGGCGACGGCGAGGACGATCAGGAACTTGGTTCTCACGGCGACTCTCCTTGCTTGCACCCCCGGGCGGACTGCTCGACGGCGTTCCGTACGAGGGCGTCGTCCGAGGCGTACGGCAGCGTGACGTTCATGCGCGGTTCGGCCGTCATGCCCCTCCGCGCGGCGCTCTCGGCCCCCGCGTTGCGCGCCCAGGCGCGGCGCGCGATCCCGTTGTTCACGTCCCAGTGGATCATCGATCGTATCCTGCGGGCGGCATCGGCGCTCCCGTCCGCGATCATGCCGAAGCCGCCGTTGATCGCCTCTCCCCAGCCGACCCCTCCGCCATTGTGGAGGCTCACCCAGGTCGCGCCGCGGAACGCGTCGCCGATGACGTTGTGGACCGCCATGTCGGCGCACGAACTGCTGCCGTCCCGGACGTGCGCGGTCTCGCGATACGGCGAGTCGGTCCCCGACACGTCGTGGTGGTCGCGGCCCAGAACGACCGGCGCCGTGAGGGTCCCGTCGCGAACCGCGTCGTTGAACGCCAGAGCGATGCGGGTGCGCCCGTCGGCATCGGCGTAGAGGATCCGGGCCTGAGAGCCCACCACCAGCGCGTTCGCCTCGGCCCGGCGGATCCACAGGAGGTTGTCCAGAAGCTGGAGCCGGATCTCCTCCGGCGCGACGGCGGCCGACGCCTCGAGCACGTCCCCCGCGATCCGGTCGGTGACGTGAAGATCCTCCGGACGGCCGCTCGTGCACACCCAGCGGAACGGGCCGAAGCCGTAGTCGAAGCAGACCGGCCCCATGATGTCCTCGACGTACGACGGGTAGATGAAGCCTCCGTCGTCCCGAGTGACCGGCGCGCCGGAACGCTGCGCCATCAGCAGGAACGCATTCCCGTAATCCCAGAACCGCATCCCGCGCCCCACCACGGCGCCGATCGCCGCCACCTGACGGCGCAGCGACTCGTGAACGCGCTCGCGAAACCCGGCGGGGTCCGACCGCATCATCTCGTTCGCCGCGTCGAGCGGGATCCCGGCCGGGTAGTAGCCTCCGGCGTACGGGTTGTGGAGCGACGTCTGATCGGACCCGAGGTCTATGAGTTCTCCGGTCGCCGCAAGGCGCTCCCAGAGGTCCACCACGTTGCCGAGGTAGCCCAGCGAGAGCGGCTCCCGGGCCCTCCTGGCGCGATCGATCCTCGCGAGGAGCCGGTCGAGATCGGTCTCGTATTCCTCGAGCCACCCCTGCGCGTGACGCTTCAGGAGGGCTCTCGGATCGACCTCCGCGACCACCCCCACGGCCCCCGCGATGACCGCCGCCTTGGCCTGCGCGCCGCTCATCCCGCCGAGTCCGGACGACACGAACACGCGCCCCGCGAGCCCTTCGTCCCCGGAAGCGCCGAGGTACTTCCGCCCGGCGTTCAAGAGCGTGATCGCGGTGCCGTGAACGATCCCCTGCGGGCCGATGTACATGAAACTGCCCGCGGTCATCTGCCCGTAGGAGGTGACCCCGAGGGCGGCGAGCCGCTCGTAGTCCTCGGGAGTCGAGCGGCTCGGGACCACCATCCCGCAGGTCAGGACGACGCGCGGCGCGTCGGGGTGCGATGGAAAGAGGCCGAGCGGGTGGCCGGAGTAGAGCACCAGCGTCTGCTCGTCGGTCATCTCCGAGAGGTACTTCATGGTCAGGCGGTACTGCGCCCAGTTCTGGAACACGGTGCCGTTCCCGCCGTAGGTCACCAGTTCGTGCGGGTGCTGCGCCAGCGCCGGGTCCAGATTGTTCTGAATCATCAGCATGATCGCCGCGGCCTTGACGCTCCGCGCCGGATACTCGCCGATCGGACGCGCCTTCATCTCGTACTCGCACGGGCGGTACCGGCGCATGTAGATCCGGCCATCGGTCAGGAGCTCCCGGGCAAACTCCGGGGCAAGCACGGGGTGGAGCCCCGGCGGGAAGTACCGGAGCGCGTTCCCGAGCGCGAGTTCCTTCTCGGCGGTGGAGAGCACCTGCCGGCGGGAGGGGGCGTGGCTCACCGACGGGTCGTCCGGCGGCATCTTGGGGAGCTCGGCCGGGATCCCTTCCGCGACGAGCGTTCTGAAGTCGGCGGTCGTGGCTTTCATCGCGGTTGCGCCTCCGGCGTCACAACGATCCATCTTACCGCTCCGGCGCGACCCGGACCATGCTGAACCGGGCGGGATCGTAGAACCGGGACACGAACCGGTTGATCTCGTCGAGCGCCAGGCTCGACGCGCGCTCGACCGCGTCGTCCAGGAACCCAGGAGGCGATCCGAGACGGCGTTCGCGAAGGGCCCGCTCCAGCACCTCGTCGCGGGCTCAACGCAAATCGCACGATGGCCGTCTCACGGTTCTTCATGATCAATCCGGGTTAACCCGGATCCCTTAATTCGGCTCCGAACCGGAGATCGACTCCGTCGGGTGGGCGCTCGAGCCGGCCGAGTTCGAAACGGAGCGCCGCCTCGAGGGACGGATGCCGGAAGCGAAAGCCCGCGCCGAGGAGCTTCCGCGGCAGGACGCGCTGCCCGTCGAGAAGAAGCGACCGCCCCATCTCGCCGAACAGGAGCCGAACCACCGCCGCCGGAAGCGGCATCCCGGCGGGTCGCCGCAGCACCTTCCCGAGCGTCCGGGCCATCTCGGCGCTGGTGACCGGCTCCGGAGAGGTCACGTTGACCGGCCCCGCGAGATCCTCCCGGCCGATCGCGAAGTGCATCGCTCCGAGAACGTCGTCGAGCCCAACCCAACTCAGCACCTGGCGTCCGCTGCCGACGCGCCCTCCCGCACCGAGCCGGAACGCAGGGAGCATCCTCGCCAGCGCCCCCCCCGCGACGGTCAGCACCACGCCGAATCTCAGGTGAACCACGCGGATGCCGCGCTCGGCCGCTGGGGCCGCCGCGGCCTCCCATTGCCGGCACACCTCCGCAAGGAACCCGTTCCCAGGGCCGCTCGACTCGTCGAGCGCCTCGTCCCCCCGATCGCCGTACCAGCCCACCGCGGAGGCGCAGACGAGGACGCGAGGAGGAGATTGGAGTCCGGCGAGCGTCCGGGCCAGCAGGCGCGTGGGCGCGACGCGGCTTGCGAGGATCCTCTCCACGCGCGCCTCGGTCCACCGGCCGTTCCCGATGTTCTCGCCGGCGAGGTGGACGACGGCGTCGAGCCCCTCGAGCCTCGCCGCCTCGAGGCGTCCCGCCGCCGGATCCCAGGGAATGTCGTCGGCGGCCGGGGCCGGCCCCGGCCGGACCAGGCGGAACACGGCGTGCCCGCCGGTCGAGAGAAAGGCGCGGAGCGCCGAGCCGAGCAGGCCCGTGGCGCCGCTCACGGCGATCCGGAGCGGGCCGCGAGCGCGCGCGGCGGCATGCCGGTCGAGGTCCGCGGCCGTGACCTCGTGCCGCCAGGCGAACATCCTCCCGAGCCTCGCACGCGCGGCGCCAAGGCCCGCGAGCTCGCCGGCGAACCATCCCGGCAGCGCGAACTCGATCCTGTCCTCGAGAAAACAGGCGGCGTCCCCATCGGGCTCGAACCGGTGTTCGTGGATCCAGTGGGAGAACGGCCCCTCGATCTGCCTGTCGACGAACCGCCGGCCCTCTTCGTAATCCGCGTGCTCGGCCACCCAACGGAATCGGATCGGCCCCGCGGGAACGTGGAGCACGACGCGCCCCCCGTTCCGGATCCCGCCGGTGCACGCGAGAACCTCGACACGCTCCCAGGGAGGAGTCAGCCGCTCCAGCGCGCCCGGCCGCTCGTGCCAGCGAAACGTCTCGGAAGCGGAGGCCCGGATCCTCGATCGCGCGACGAAGCGGTGTACCTTCACGGGACGTGCCCTCCGAAGCGTCCGGAGCGAACGACGGGGAACGGCATCTTATCCCGATCCGCTTGCCGCTCCCCGTCGAGGTCGGTATCTTGACCGCGACCGGCCCCGAGAGCGCCCACCTGGAGCGTGATAGCATCCGCGGTCTAACCGGAACGGAGCGACCGATGAATCTGCTGGGCGGCCATGGACTCGCCGCATGGGTGCTGTTCAATCTGATGGTCCTCGGGCTGCTGGCCCTCGACCTCGGTGTGTTCAACCGGAAGTCTCACGTGGTGGGTCTGCGAGAGGCGCTGTTCTGGAACGTCGTCTGGACCCTTCTCGGCCTTGCCCTCGGCGCTGTCGCGATCCGGCTATACGGGAACCAGGCCGGCCTCGAGTACTTCACCGGCTACGTCATCGAACGCGCGCTCTCGTTCGACAACATCTTCGTCTTCGTCGTGGTGTTCCAGTACTTCCGCGTCCCGCCGCACCACCAGCACCGGGTGCTCTACTGGGGGATCCTCGGCGCGCTGATCATGCGCGGCGCGTTGATCCTGGCCGGAGCCGCCCTCGTGGCGACGTTCCACTGGGTACTCTACCTGTTCGGGGCGTTCCTGCTGTACAGCGGGGTGCAGCTTCTCGTGAAGAAGGACGAAGCGCCGCACCCCGAGCACAACCCGGTGATCCGGCTGGTGCGGCGGCTCCTCCCGGTGGACTCCTCGGAGTCCGGCCATCGCTTTCTGGTGAAGCGCAACGGGCGCTGGCACGCGACGCCGCTTCTGATCGTGCTGGTCGTGCTCGAGACCACCGATCTTGTTTTTGCACTGGACTCGATCCCGGCGATCTTCGGCATCACCCGGGACCCGTTCATCATCTACACGAGCAACGTCATGGCGATCCTCGGCCTTCGCGCCATGTACTTTCTGCTGGCCGCGATGATGGGCCAGTTCCGCTTCCTGCGGCACGGCCTCTCGCTCGTGCTGATCCTGATCGGCCTGAGAATGCTCGTGGACCGCTGGGTGGAGATCCCCACCGCGATCGCTCTCCTGCTCGTCTGCGGCATTCTGGCGGCGTCCGTCGGGGCCTCGCTGCTCTTCAAGCCGGGAGCGAAGGGCGAGCCGGGATCCGGAGCCTGACGTCCCGGGAAGATCAGGCGATCGGGGATTGCGACAGAGAGACGCTCGACCGCGCCGGGCGCGTGCAGTCGATCAGGGCGTCCACGCTCTCGGCGTCGAACTGGCATCCCCGCTGCTCTCTCAGGAACGCCCGAGCACCATCCGTGGAAAGGGTCGCGCGGACGCGGGACGTGGTCATCGCGTCGAACGCCTCGGCCACCGCGAGTACGCGCGACAGGACCGGGACCTCCCCGCCGGGCTGCGCGTAGTACCCGTTCCCGTCCGCCCGCTCGTGGTGAAACTGGATCGTGCGGGCGACCTGCTCGTCGGGGTCGAGCGCGCGCAGAAGCGCCGCGCCCCGTTGGGGGTGCGTGCGCATCAGGCGCGTCTGCTCCTCGTCGAGGGGCCCGCGCTGCCTCAGGATCTCCACCGGAAACGCCACCTTGCCGATGTCGTGAAGCATGGCCGCCCTGAGCAGGACGGCGGCCTCCCCGTCGGGGAGCCCGAGCGCGTCCGCCATCATCGCCGAGAAGGAGGCCACGCGTTCCGCGTGCCCCGGCCAGAAGGCGTCGCGCCGGTCGCACCACTCGGCCGCGCGTGAAGCGACCTCGAGGTACGGCGCTGCCGGTTTCTCGTAGCGGGGCACACGGGAAGACAGGATGGCTCCGATGCGGCTTCGCACCGAACTCCACCGCGAGAATCTCTGCGGCCTGGATGCGCCTGTCCGGGGCCCTCGCTCCGGCCCTTCGCTCCCGCCCCACAGGACCACCCGGCGAACCCTGACCAGCGCGTCCACCCGGGCGAGAAGTTCCTCGGCACCGTACGGGCTGCCGATCCGATCGATCATGCGCTCGTCGATCTGCACGTCGGAGAAAATGTCGGAGTCGCCGTGGACGAAGAGAAGCGGCGCCGGGAAGCCGCGCGGCGGCCGGCCGGTGGCGGCGAGCACCCCGTCGGGCGATCCGACCGGCGCGACGACCACCTCGGGCAGGATTTCACGCTCGGCGTCCCTCCAACTCGGGATCGAAGGATGCCAGTGGACGGTGTGCCCGTCCTCGCGCAGGAGAGACCGGACGCCCCCCGCCCGCTCCCGGTCCTCTGCCAAGAGCAGAATGTTCGCCACCTTTGAGCCTCCGGGGGTGGAATATAGGCCCCGTGGGTGGATTGTCACGCCGCAGGGCGGGACGGGGTCGGACCGGAAACGACGGGCCGGAGGATGCCGGCCTGGACGACGCCGACGATCGCCCAGCCGATCACGACGTCGGCGAGCATCGCGAGCGTGTGTCCCCCCGGATAGCCGAACCAGTTCCACTGCATCGCAGGCCCGAGGAACCAGGAGAACGAGCCCATCCCCAGAACGAACGCCACCCGTCCCAGATGGCTCGCAATCCGTGCCCGCGACAGAACCCACGCGGAGAACAGCGTGCACGCGAGCGCGAGGGCGAGGCCGCGGATCATCGGCCGGAACATCCGGCTCGGGGAGCGTCCCGCGGGGTTGTAGACGAGGGTCGCGACGGGGCCGTGGCCTGCACGCTCCTCCCATGCCTTCATCGCCTCCTGCCGCTCCTTCAACGATCCCGAGGGATCGGGGAGGCCCGGTATCACGTAGAAGCCGGCCGACGTCTTCGCCGTCACGAGCGCCCCGATCACCTGTTCCTCCGCGGGCAGCCTTCGGACCGAAGGGCTGTGGAGCGGCAGGAGCGTCCACGCCACGACGCTCCAAACGAAAAGCGCTACCCCCCCCGCCATCCCGCCCAGCAGGACTTTTCTCGTCACGACCCGCCCCCCGGGCGCCATGGCTCGGCCGTGGCGCGCTCGATCTCGTCCGGCATCAGCTCGCGACGCCCGCCGCCGCGCGCCGGAGCAGCATCCAGTGCCGCCAGGCCACGACCGACGCCGACAGCAAGGCCGCGCCGACCGCGGCGTAGACGAACCCCAACACGATCCTGGGAATCGCGGAACGTCGGAGCACGGCGCCCGCCACCATCATCGACACCACGAACAACCAGGATGGCCAGGAAAAGGCGCCGCCCGCGCAGCGCCCGTCCTGCGAAGCGAGGATCCGCGCGGCGTTCTTCTCGGCGCGAAGGCGCAGCAAGAAGCGTCCCTTCGCCCAGCCGGCCGCGGCGGCGAGCGCCAGCACGAGCACGGCCGTCCCGGGAGGCGCCGCGAGCGACCAGTACACCCCCGCAGCCAGCAACCCGGCCCCGACGGCGGACCACGCGCCCCCTGCAAGCAGGAGACGGGTCTTCCGGGACGAGACCGGCGTCATTCGAGCGAGGAATCCCACGGCGGGGAGCATAACTCCAAACAATCCCGGGGACTACAGGCGGCACGGGCCGGCGCGCTTCGGCAACAGCTTCCGGCCAATTCTGATACACTCGTGCTCACGAGGTGATGATGAGTTTGATCGCGGTTTTCGTCGTCGCCGCCGTCGTGCTGCTCGCCGTTCTCGTGGGGGCGGCGGTGCCTCCCCTGCTCCAGCTTCGCTCGACCCTGAAGAGCCTCGAGGTCTTCCTGGACGAGACGCGCCCGCGGCTCCGTGTGGCGCTCGACCAGGTGACGGAGGCCACCGGCCGGGTCAACCGGGCAGCCGCCGGACTGGAAGAAGGGATGGACAAGATCCGCGGCGTGGCCGACAAAGTCTCGGCGCTCGGCGAGACGCTCGACGGCGCACGGGAGTCGGTCCGGAAGGTGTCCGCCGCCGTGAGCGCGATCGTGCCGGCCTTGGCGGCGGGGTTCCGCGCGTTCTGGCCGGCGGGCGGCGACGAAGGTCCGGCTCCCGAAACTGTGGAGGCAACCCGAGCGAGCGGCCCCGAGACCGGACATCCGGACGGGTGCGGCAAGGAGACGTCATGAGCGAGACCCACCGCTACGGTGGTGCGCATCTTCTGATCGCTTTTCTGGCGGGCGCCGCGGCGGGAGCGGCCGCAGCCTATCTCACGACACCCCGATCGGGGCGCGAGAGCCGGGAACAGCTCAAGGGCTGGGCGGGCGACGTCCGGGAGAAAACGGCGCGCGTTCCCCAGGCGGTCCGCGAGGCGTATGCGAGGGCGAGCGAGGCGGCCAAGCAGGCCTTCGCCGAGGCCCTCAAGGCGACGCCACCGGACGAGAAGGCCGGCTAGCCGGATCAGGCGTCGAGCGCGAGGCGTGCGAGGATCTCGGCCCCCTTCGGTAGAACGGACTCGTCGAAATCGAACCGGGGGGAATGGTGCGGCGCGTCCATCCCCCGCCCCGGGTTCCCCGCGCCCAGCAGGAAGAACGCTCCCGGGACTCGCTGGAGAAAGTAGGCGAAGTCCTCGGAAACGGCGAGAGGCGGCGACTCGACGACGTTGGCCGCGCCGAGCGTCGCGGCGCCGGCCCGCCGGACCCGCTCGACCGCTCCGGCGTCGTTGACCACCACCGGGTAGCCCGGCCGGATCTCGAGGCCGACGCGGCATCCGTGGGCCCGAGCCGATCCCTCGATCACCTCGCGAACGCGCTCCCTGAGGAGCGCTCGCACGTCCTCCCGGAACGATCGCAGCGTGCCCTGCATCCACGCTTCGTCCGGGATCACGTTCGGAGCGCTCCCGGCATGCAACGAACCCACCGTCACCACCGCCGGTTCCAGCGGATCGACGGAGCGGGCGACGATCGACTGCAGCGCGACGACCGCGTGCGCCACGGCGACCACGGGGTCAATCGCCAGGTGAGGTTGCGCGCCGTGGCCGCCGCGCCCGCCAAGAACCGCCTCGAACTCGTCCTGGGCCGCCAGGATCGGACCGGGCGCACGTGCAGCGTCCCCGCAGCGTAAGGCGTCCACAGGTGGAGAGCGAAGGCGCTCCGCACCCCCGTCTCGTCGAGTATCCCCGCCTCGAGCATCGCCCGCGCCCCGCCGAGCCCCTCCTCCGCCGGCTGGAAACAGAACACCACGTCTCCGGGAATCGTCTCGCGCCGAGCGGCGAGCAGCGTGGCGGCGGCGAGGAGCATGGCGACGTGTCCGTCGTGTCCACAGGCGTGCATTCGCCCGGGGACGGTGGAGCCATAATCCCGGCCGGGCTCCTCCGAGATCGGAAGCGCGTCCATGTCGGCGCGGAGAAGCACGGGAGGACGCGCCGCCTTCGGCGCGGCGAGGCGCGCCACGACGCCGGTTCGGGCGACCCCCGAACGAACCTCGAGGCCGAGGCCGCGCAACCGGTCCGCGACGAACGCCGCGGTCCGGTGCTCCTCGAATCCCATCTCCGGGTGCCGGTGCAGCTCCCGGCGCCAGACCACGATTTCCGCAGCCAGACTCTCCGCGTCCCGTCTCAACGTGTCCACACCGTCCTCCTGCCTCCCGGAAGACGCATTCTCGCCCCGGATCGAGCGCGCGGGCAAGGAGCTTTCAGCCGGTGTACCCTCCTCCGGCGTGAACCCTCCGCCGGACGACCGACGCGTGATGCTCCTGGCAACGGACAACCCGTCCGTCGCGCGAGCGATCGAGCAGGCGCTGCGCGACGCCGGAATCCGGTTCGAGACGGGACTCCGGACGAAGCCCGATCCGGGTCTCGTGTTCACCGTGCGCGAGTGCGACGCCGCGACGGCCCGGGCCGTCATCGAGCAGGCGTTCGGGAGCGGCCCCCTCACCGCGGACGACGCGCCGCAGGACGAAGGAGAGCGCGGCGGCGGCATCTTCCCGAGGGGACCGATCGCCGCGGCCGCCGCCCTCGCTCTCCTCCATCTCGCCATGGTCGTCCTCCTGGTCGGCCGCGACCCGGCGCCCGGGCGGTTCGCGGCGCTCGGAGCCCTCGTTGTCGGGGCGCCGCCGCGCGAGCTGTGGAGGCTCGTGACGTCGCTCTTCTTGCACTCCGACCCGGGACACGTGTTCTGGAACGGCCTGTCGATGACGGTGTTCGCCGTCCCGTTGATCGACAGGGTGGGTTGGACGAGGACCGCGCTCCTCTATCTTGCAGGTGGCGTCCTCGGCGGCGTGGCCGCTCTTCTGGCGTCGGACCCGGGCACGGTGATTCTCGGGTCCTCGGGAGCCGTGGCCGGTCTGTTCGGCGGCTGGCTCGTCTCCACGATCCGGCGTGCCCGGCGCGCGCCGCTCGCCCGCCGCGCGGTGGTCCGGGCGGTCGGGATCGGTCTCCTGGTTCTCCCCTCGCTGCTGACGCCGACGACCGCCGGAGGGAAACGGATCAGCGTCGCCGCGCATCTCGGGGGACTCGGGACGGGGCTGCTGTGGGGAGCGGCGGCGAGCCGGCGCGGCCGTGGCGCGTTCAGCGCGGGCGGGAGGCCGACTCCGGCCGCGCCGTTTCCAGGCCCGAGGTCCCGTTCGTGACCGAGACGCCGGCGGGGATCTCGATGTTGTAAAGGCCTGCCGACAGGTCGGGATTGACCTCGAGGTCCGAGAACTCGATCACGCGGACATATCCCGCCTTGCCGCTCAGCTCGATCCTCTCGGGGAGATAGTTCGAGGTGTTCACCCGGAGCCGGACCTGCTCGACGTGCTTGCGCACTCGTCGCTTTCTCGGCTCGAGAAGGAGCACCCGTGTCCCGCGGTCCTCCCGCGCCGCCGGCGCCAGCCGGATCTCGTAGAACTTCCCCAGCTCGGAGGAGGTCTGGCCGACGCCGAAGATCCGGAAGATCCGCTCGCTCCACCGGTGGACGTCGCTGCGCTCGGCGCGGTTCTGCCGCGGGAAGTAACCGACGTACTCGTCGTTGGCGATGGCGAAGCGCATCACCTCGGGCTCCGCGTACTCCCAGAGCACCGACGACGGCTTCGTGAGGTAGAAACGCCCCTTGGACTGGATCGGGTCCTTGAGCAGAGGGCTGGTCGTCCTCTCGGAAAAGTTCGCGGACAGCGTTCTTATCCCCGCCTGCACGCGGTCGAAGCCGACGAGCAGATCGCGGAGCGCGGGATCCACGGCGGCGGATTCCGTCGCCGGTGGCCCGTCGCGGCCCGGGCCGGCGACCGCCCCCCCGCAGGCGGCCGCGAGCGCGATCGCCGCGGCGACGGCGCACCCACGAACTCGCGAGAGGACCATGATTCTCCTCGTTCCCTGCAGAAACTGCACTCTTCGCGACATTAGCATCCACACGGAACATCGTCAAGAATTCGCCGCCCGGTGAGGTCATCTCAAAAATCTGACGTGCGCCCCCGCCCCGTGACGCCCCCGTCCGATGCCGCGTTTCGCCGAACGATCTATAATCGTTACCCTCACGCATGGAGTCCGCGATGCGACGACCCGCTTCGTTCCTGACCGGCACCCTGTTGTTCGCGACGGCGCTGGCCGGCTGCGCCGGCACCCTGAAGACACCGGAGAAGCCCGCGGCGCGAGCGCCCGCGGAGGATCCGTCCCTCCTCACGATGGCCGCGGTCCTTCGCGCGGAGGATCGCAGGATCGTGGACGACGCTCTCCGCGCCGCGCTCGCCGATCCCGGCCCCCGGGTGAGAGCCAGGGCGGTTCGCGCCGTCGGGCGCATCGCGGCACCGGGAGCGCGCGAGTCGCTTCTCGCGGCGATCTCGGATCCCGACCCCTCGGTGAAGGCCAAGGCCGTGTTCGCCCTCGGACAACTCGGCGACGCGTCCGTCCTCCCCGGCCTGCGTGCCGCGGCGCGCGACGCCGATCCGTCGGTGAGATCCGCGGTCGCGGAGACGTTGGGGAAATTCCACGACCCGTCCGACGCCGACACGCTGGCCGGCCTGATCGACGATCCGGATCCCGGCGTGCGTCTCAACGCCTGCCTGGCCGCCTGGAAGTTCGCGGATCCCTCGTTCGCGGTGGCTCACCTGCTCCGAACGAGCGGCGACGCGGAGCCGTACGTGGCGTTCGGCGCGGCGTACGCGCTGGCCCGGCTGGCCGCGGCTCCGTCCGAGCCGGCTACGTCCGGTGCCGTTCCGGGAAGCCTTTCGGAGACCGACCGTGGAAGGGTCCGGGACCGTCTGGTCTTCCTGGCGGCCTCTCGGGTGCCGGAGGTCCGCATGCAGGCGGCGCGTGGGCTCTTCGCGCCGACCGACCCGCGGGAGACCCAAACGCTCGGCACGCTCTCGTCCGATCCGGAGTTCGGCGTCCGGGTGAACGCGATCCGGTCGCTCTGTTATCCGGGGGCGGAGGTGGGCGCGCCCGTGCGCGCGGCGCTCGGCGCGAAGGAGAAGCCGCTCGCGCACGCGGCGGCGGAGGGGTTGGGCCGCATCGCGACGGCGAGCGCCCGAGACCTTCTCGTCCAGGGAATCGTCCGCGAGTCGAACCTCTGGGTGAAGGAGGCGATGCTCGCCTCACTCGGCCGCGTCGACCCGGAACTCGCCGCGGGAGTTGCGGCGGGGCTCTCGGAGGACAAGACCCCCGAGCTCCGGGCGGCCGCGGCACGCCTGCTGGCCGCGCGGACCGATCCCAAGTCCCTGGAGGCCGTGGGACGGCTGCTGCAGGATCCCGATCCTCGCGTCCAGGTGGCCGCCGTGGCGTCACGGGCGGGAGCGGACGGGACCCTCGCGAATCTGCTCGGCGCCTCCCCCTCGGCTTCCGACCCGGCGGTCCGCGAGGCGGTGGCGCGGGTGGCCGGGCTCCGGCTGCGGAGGCCTCGCGCGCTTCCGGAAGAACGAGAGGAAGCCCTGGTGATGATCGAGGCGCTGTGGAAGGCCTCGGCGGCCGACGCGCTTCCCCTCGCCAGACTCGAGACGCTCGACGCGGCGTCGCGCGCGGGGAAGGATCCCCGCGCTCATGCCGTGCTCCGCGCCGGCCTCGACGACCGCGAGCGCCTCGTGCGCCTTCGCGCGATCGACCTCCTGCGCACGGTCTTCGCGGAGGATCACAAGGACCGCGCCGGGGCAGCCTCGGAACGCCCGGTGGAGGACTACATCGAGGTTCTTCGCTGGGCGTCGAAGCCCCGGGCCGCCATCGTGACCGTGCTCCGCGAGGGACACCCTCCGGGACGGTTCACGGTCGCCCTCGACACGGAGGCCGCGCCTCTCGCCGCTCGGAACTTCGCGCAGCTCGCCGACCGGGGGTTCTTCGACGGCCTCACCGTGCACCGCGTCGTGCCGAACTTCGTGGTGCAGGACGGGGATCCCCGCGGGGACGGCAACGGCGATCCCGGTTACTCCATCCGGGACGAGCTGGGCCGCTCGCCGTATCACGCCGGCACGCTCGGGATGGCCACCGACGGCCCCGACACCGGAGGGAGCCAGTGGTTCGTCACGCTCTCGGCCCAGCCGCACCTCGACGGGCGGTACACCGTCTTCGGCTACGTCGCGCAGAACTTCCCGGGCGTCGTGCTGAAGATCCTGCCGGGTGACCGGATCGTCACGATCCGGACCTACGAGGGGACCGGAAACGAGCCGTTCCCGCCGATGTGAGAGGCGGCCGGGATCACTTCTCGTGGAGGCGGGCCACGTGCTTCCCGAGGTCGCGCGAGACGCGCTCGCGGATCTCGCCCCACACGTCCTCGCCAATGAAGAGAAACGCCCGGGCGACATCCGGATCGAATTGCGTGCCGGCGCAGCGGCGGACCTCCTCCCGCGCATCGTTGACGGTGTGCGCCCGCCGGTAGGGGCGGTCGGAGGTCATGGCGTCGAACGTGTCCACGATCGCGAAGATCCTCGCACCGAGAGGGATCTCTTCTCCACGCAACCCTCGCGGGTAGCCGGAGCCGTCCCACCGCTCCTGATGGCACAGCACGATCTCGATGGCCGGCTCGAAGTACCCGATGTGCCGGAGCATCCTGTAACCCATCTCCGGATGCTTTCGCATCTCGACCCACTCCTCGGGGTCGAGCTTCCCCGGCTTGCGGAGGATCGCGTCCGGTACGCCGATCTTCCCGACGTCGTGGAGAATCGCGCCGCGGCGGATCCACGACAGATCTGGCTCGCCGATCCCCATCCGCCCGGCGACCAGCGCGGCGTAGTCCACGACGCGGAACGAGTGGCCCTGCGTCTCGTTGTCGCGATAGTCGAGGGCGGTGACCAGAGCCTGGAGGGTCGCCTCGTACGACTTCTCGAGCTCGCGCGTGCGCTGGGCCACGATCTCCTCGAGGTGAATCTGGTGCGCCCGGTTCTCCAGAATCAGCGCGCGCTTCTCGAGGGTCCTCTCGACGACGATCCGGACCTCCTCGATGTTGAACGGCTTGGCGACGTAATCGCTCGCGCCGTCCCGGATCGCGCCGATCGCGGTCTCCACGTCCACGACACCGGTGACCATGATCACGTCGACGTCGGCGTCGTGCGCCTTGATCTTGCGGAGTAACTCGAGGCCGCTCTCCCCGGGCATGTCGATGTCCGACAGCACGAGGTGGATCTCCCCCTCCCGCACGATCCGGAATCCCTCGGCGGCGCTTCGCGCGGTCCGGACCGGATAGCCGTAGGCGTCGAGGGTGTCGGCGAGGAGCTCGCGAACCGACAACTCATCGTCCACCACGAGAACGTGATTCCGCGCAGCCCCCGTCTCGGTCGGCGACATCGAGATCGGCCCTCCCCGGAATGTCGGCATCTCGAACCCACTGACGGGAGGAATTCTAGTGCCTCGCCCGCCGAAACCCAAGGGCTGGCCCCCGGCGTCAGGTGACGTCCTTCCAGTTGGAGCCCGTCTTCTGGTTCACGAGCAGCGGGACCTCGAGGGGGTACACCTCTTCCAGGAGACGGCGCACGAGCGGCTCGACGCGGGCGATCTCGTCCTCCGGGACCTCGAGGAGCAGCTCGTCGTGGACTTGAAGGAGCATCCTCGACCGCAGTCCCTCGTCCCGCAGGGCTCGGTCCACCCGGAGCATCGCCATCTTCATGAGGTCGGCGGCGGTTCCCTGGACCGTCGTGTTCACCGCGGCGCGAAACGCCGCCTCTTCCGCCGCCCGCCCGGCGCGCCCGCGAAGATCCGGAAAGAGCCGGACGCGGCCGAACAGCGTCCGCACCTCCGTGGTCCTCCGCACGTCGTCGCGCACTCGCTCGATGTACGCCTTCACCGCGCTGAACCGGTCGAAGTACGCCTCGATGAACCGGTGCGCGTCGGCGCGGGAGATCCCCTGGTCGCGGGCGAGGCGGTTCTCCGACATCCCGTAGAGGACCCCGAAATTGACCGCTTTCGCGCGCCGGCGCATCTCGTCGGTGACGAGCGCGGCGGCGACGCCGAACACCTTCGACGCGGTCACCCGATGGATGTCCTCCCCCGCGCGAAACGCCGCGATCAGCTCCGGGTCGCCGCACAGATGGGCGAGCACGCGCAACTCGACCTGCGAGTAGTCCGACGCAAGGAACACGAACCCGTCCTCGGGAACGAAGGCCGAGCGGATTCCGAGTCCCATCGGTGTGCGGGCCGGGATGTTCTGAAGGTTCGGGTCGGACGACGAGAGTCGGCCGGTCGCCGCGCCGGTGGGGTGGTAGGAGGTGTGGACGCGGCCGGTCTCCGGGTTGACGAGTTGCGGGAGCGCATCCACATACGTCCCCTTGAGCTTCGCCAGTTCGCGGTACTCGAGAATCTTCCGGGCGATCTCGTTCTCCCCCGCCAGGTCGTCGAGCGTCGCGGCGTCGGTGGAGGCAACGCCGCTCTTGGCGGTCTTCCGCCCCGGCTTGAGGCCGAGCCGGTCGAACAGCACTTCGCGGAGTTGCTTCGGAGAGTCGACGTTGAACGGCACGCCCGCGAGGAGGTGGATCTCCTTGCGGGCGCGATCGAGCGCCTCCGCCATCTCGGAGGACATCGCGGCGAGTTGCCGGACGTCGATCCGGATCCCCCAGGCCTCCATTCGCGCGAGAACCGGAAGAAGCGGCCCGTCGACGTCGCGGTATAGCGCGTCGAGTCCCCGCTCCGCGAGACGGGGCTCCAGCACCTCCGCCAGCCGGAGCGTGACGTCGGCGTCCTCGGCCGCGTACTCGGTCACGCGGGCGACATCGACGCGGTCGAGCGTGATCTGCTTCGCGCCCGAGCCCACCAGCTCCTCGTACTTGATCGTCTCGTGCCGGAGCAGATCGCGGGCCAGGCCGTCCAGGTTGAACGTAGGCCGGTCCGGCTCCAGGAGAAACGCGGCGACCATCGTGTCGAGGTGCCATCCCTCCACGCCGAGTCCGTGGCGGCGGAGCACGTGGAGGTCGTACTTGAGGTTCTGGCCGATCTTCCCGACGGAAGCGTCCAGGAACAGAGGGCCCAGGACCTCGCGGACCGTCTCGAGCGGAAGTTGCTCCGGAGCGCCCAGGTAGCCGTGATCGATCGGCACATAGACGCCGGTCCCGGACTTGGCCGACAGCGAAATCCCGACGAGGCGAGCCCGGAGCGGGTCGGTGCCATCGGTCTCCGTGTCCACCGCGAACCGTCCGGCCTCCCGGCATGCTGCCGCGGCGGCCTCGAGGTCCTCTCGCGCGAGCACCGCCCTGTACTCGCCTCGGGAAGACGGGGAGTCGGCTCCGCCCGGAGTCGGGACGTCGGGCCCGACCTCCGCGTCGGACCCCGCCTCCGTCTCGACGAGCAGCCGCCTGAATCCCAGATCGCGGAACAGCGCGGCGAGCTGCTCGCGATCGGGCGGCTCCATGGCGAGCGCCGAGGGGTCGAACGTCGCGGGAACGTCGCGATCCACCGTGGCGAGCTCCCGGGAAAGCCGCGCCAGTTCCGCGTGATCGCGGACCGAAGTCCACGCCTTCCGACCGCTCCCCTTGTCGAGGTTCTTGAGAAGACGGACCAGTTCCCGCAGCTCCTTCGCGGTGAGCCGGTCGAGCGCGGCGCGGTCGACGGCCGCAATCAGTGCGTCGAGCCGCAGCCGGAACTCGGCATCCGCCTCGAGCTCGAGGAGATTGCGCAGGCACTCCGCCAGCGTCCCGCCGGCGTCCGCGGCCGCCGTGGCGGTGGCGATCGACAGCGTCTCCTCCCCCTCCACCGTCGCGACGGCGGCGAGGAGCGCGTCTCTGGCCTCGAACACCGCCGAGGCCCGCTCGGCTCGCGCGATCACCTCCTCGACGCCGCCGTAGGAGGCGACCATCGCGATGGCGGTCTTCTCTCCGACGCCTGGAACGCCGGGGATGTTGTCCGAGGAATCGCCCATCAGGCCGAGCACGTCGCGAACCCGGTCGGGCAGGACGCCGAACGATTCCCGTACGCCCGCCGGATCGAGGCGAACGTTCTTCGAAGGGTTGAGCACCGACACGCCGTCGCCCACGAGCTGCAGCAGGTCCTTGTCCGACGCGACGACGACCACGTCGAAGCCCGCCTCGCGGCCGAGCCTCGCGTACGTCGCGATCAGGTCGTCCGCCTCGTACCCCGCGAGCTCGAGCACCGGGATCCGGAACGCCTCGCAAACCTTCTTGGCATAAGGAAACTGGACGTTGAGATCCTCGGGAACGGGGGGCCGGTGCGCCTTGTAGTCGGCGTACCGGTCGTGTCGGAACGTCGGCCCCGGCAGATCGAATGCAACGGCGAGGTACTGCGGCTTCTCGTCCTGGACGAGTTTACGAAGCATCGTCGTGAAGCCGTAAACCGCGCCGGTGGGCAACCCATCGGCGTTGCTCAGCCCGCGGATCGCATAGAACGCCCGGAAGAGCTGCGACGTCCCGTCGACGAGGTAGAGGGTCTTGTGCCGCGCGTCGTCCACCCTGAGAGGCTCCCGCCCCGCATGATAGCCCGACCCGATGCCGTGAGGGTCAGACATAGCAAACGTCACACGTTTCACGGACGCTCGTCGAGAACGTCAAGCGTGTCACTTGTTTGCGGCGCGCCCCGCTCTTGCGCGAGGTGCCAGACGCCGGCAGGCTCCCGCCCGCGCGGTTAACCGTCGATCTCGTCCGTCTCGCCAATCACTTGGTCGAGGATCTCGCCGAGGCCCATGTCGTGGGCCGTACTCTTCACGGCCGCAAGCTCCTCGGACATCGCGCCGGCGAGGATCCAGCATAGATCTCGCCGGCTCCGATGACTGCCTCGGTGGATCCAGATCAACTTCGAGAGCGCCGCACCGGGGCAAGCGACGAAAGGCAACGACATGTCCGGGAAGATCTCGGCCCGCACCGACCGGTCCAGCTCTCCCAGGAGCAGGCACCGCGTGTAGAGGTCGAGCTTCACCACCTCTTCCGGCTCGAGCAACTGGAACATCCCTCCCGACGCGATCGACCGGCGGACCGTCGCCTCGCCGAAGATGAATCCCGCACCCGAGAGAGCCGCGAGAAACTCATCCACCACCGCGGCCAGGCGCTCCCGGTCGACCACGAGATCGATGTCCTGCGTGGGAGCGGGGCTCTCCGTAGGCGACGGAGGCGATACCGCCCGTCAGGTGGAAACGAATCCCGAACCGGTCGAGCAGGGAGACGAGATTCAGGAGCGCGGGATCGAGACCCTCACCGCCCGGCATCGGCTTGCAGAGCCTCGATCCATGCCCGCGCGGCGGGATCCGACCCGTACTGCCGTAACGCGAGCGCCAGGGAGAGTTCCCTCGCGGAAAGCGGACCGCGCGCCTTGAGGATCGACCGGATGAGGTAGTCGCGAGACCAGTTGAAGAGCGCCTCGGCACGGCGAACGCGCTCGACCATGCTCATGGCGTCGACTCGCTCCCGGTATTCGCGCTCCACGTCCATCGCCACGCTCCCGTGTTGCGATCCATGATAACGCAGCTCGCGGGGCGATCGGAGGAGAACGCGAGCGGAAGACAATGGAGCGGGCCGGAGCACCGGGAAGAACGCTTTGGACACTTTGTCTTGTCAAACGATCCAGACTAGCGGTCCTCCGTGCTCACCTTCGCCTGCTGCACGCGCCGACCTCGGCTTTCACGCATCCGCCTGATATCGTCTTCATAACATGCAGAAGAGTAGGTTGCATTTTCATCCCGAATTGACTTTCGAGGCCGCGGGGACGATGATCGCTGTCCTTGTTCTCTTTACTTGGGGGAAACACGATGACTTCAATTTGGAGAGAAGGCGGAAGGCCGCGACCCGGCGCGTGGATTTTCGTCGCAGCGCTGGCGGCGGGTGTCCTCAGTTCGACCGGTTGCATATCCGCTGCAAGACAACAGGCCGACCTAGGCTCCGCGCGCGAGCGCGAAACGACCCTCGGGATAGTGCAAAAGGAAATCCGTCCGGGAATGTCCCAAGCAGACGTCGCTACAGCCCTTGGCTCGCCAAACATCGTCACCAAGGACAGCGATGGCCACGAAGCGTGGGTCTACGACAAGATCGCGACCGAGGCATCCTACTCGAATGCTAGCGGTGGCGTGTTCTTGATACTCGGTGGCTATAGCAAGAATGCGGGTGCGTCATCAACGACGCAAAAGACTCTAACCGTCGTCATCAAATTTGACGATGCGCAAAAGGTCGCCTCGGTTGCGTATCACGCCAGCAAATTCTAGCGTTTCGCGCGGGGGGCTGATTTCATGAAGAGACTCGTGGCATTCGGGACCGTGCTTGGATTGCTCGCCTTTTGCGGATGCGCGTCAGCACCGATGAAAGCACCGAAAACCCAACTTGAAACACGGGAGTTTCAAACCAAGGAATACGCAACCCTTGACACAAAGATGGTGATGAAGGCAGTCCTGAACGTCTTGCAGGATGATGGCTATATCGTAAAGAACGCCGTGAGCGACTTGGGGCTCATCTCCGCGACGAAGGAAATCGATGTCGAGAAGAAGGGCCAGGCCTTTTGGGCCTCCTTCTTCGGCGGGACCGCCGCAACTTGGTCTAAGAATTCTGTCATCGAGGCGACCGTGAACGTGACAGAGCACGGCGAGTTCGTTCGGGTCAGGGCGAGTTTCCAAGCAAAGACCCTGGACAACAAAGGAGGAGTTCGACAGATCCAGCAGATCGAGGACGAGAATCATTACAGGGAGTTTTTCGCCAAGGTTGACAAGGGAGTCTTCCTTGAAAAGGAGAAACTCTGACAGTCGTGTTGGAGGAATTAGCTTCGGGCACTTAGCATTGACCCGAATAACTGCAACGGGTCCACAAGATAGTACCCGTTGGGGAGGGGGGCCGTGCGGAGACACTTACCCTGGCTGCGGACTGGGATTGCAATGTCGTTGCTGGTCTGTGCGGCGTGTGGGGGCGGCGATGGCGGCCAGTTTCTGAATCCACCAGACGCGAACGTAACGGGAACATGGTCTTTCACGGCAAGCCAATCTAATCCCCCACGAGCAACGAGCTGCAGCGGAGGACCTCGCGGGAATACAATGGTATTTTTGTGACTATCTCGTCATCCCCGCTGACAACGACAGGAATTTCGTTCACCGGTACGTCGTTGAGTCAATACTGCGGCGTGCTCTTCTCAACCGCTGGCACCGTTTCGGGGGACTCCATCACGGGGACCTACGTGAGTACTGATGGGTCCTACGTCTATCGCCTTACCTACACCGGCATCATTTCTGAAAACACGATTGCGGTGTCTGTGAAGACGTTTTCGGTTGATGGTGCCAGCGGTAGCTGTCAGATGGCAGGCCTTTACAACGGCACTCGGTAGGATACGAGTCGGATCGGTCGCCACGGAATCGACCGAGGATTCACAAGCTCCTCTCGTGCGCGGGGGTCGTTGTCCAACGTTGTAGGTCGGGGGTCGGTCTGTTCGTTGCCATGCGCGCCTCCGGTTTAGGGCTCCGGTCGTGAAGGTGCCCTGCCGGTCCCACGACCGGGCGGGACGCTGGCGCTCCGACCCTGGCTCGTCAACCCGTGAACGGCGCGATTACCGCCTCCCGTACGCCGCCCTTTCCTACACGCTGTCCAGGACGAGCCGGAGGCTACGCCGCCGCCGCGTGCGGTAGGTCGAGAAACCGCGGCGATCCAAAGTGAGGATGTCGCGGACGTCGAGCGCCTCGGCGAGCAGCACCAACGTCGCGTCGGCGAAATCCATGGGGGTATCGGCGTACTTCTGCATCAGTAGTGCGGCGATCAAAAGTTCCGGGGGCCGACAAAGGTCATGACACTTCGGTTCGACTCGAGTGCCACGAACTCCGCCAGAAGGCGTGCCCCGTCTTTGCCAGCCGAAACGAAATGCATCGCTTCGGTTATCACGGCGCTCGTCGTCACCAGCCGACCCGAGAAGTCTTCGAGGCACGCCGCGACCTTCCGGTGTCCCGGATCCGCGGCGTCGAGGTACGCCACCAGCGGTCCCGTGTCGATCAACCAGGTCTTCACGGCCGCCAGTTGCGCTCGCCGAGGCGCTTTCTCCATGGCTCCGACGTTTTCCGAGGAAGGCTCAACGTGCCCTTCAAGTGACCCGCTCGAACTCGAAGAGGCATTTCCGTCAGGGCTTCCTCAAGGATTTCGCGCACCAACTCGGAGACAGTCTTGCCGCTGGCCGCCGCCTTCTTGTCCAAGACCTCACGAAGCGGTTCGTTGGCTCGTATCGTAATTGTCGTACTCATGTACACAGTGTACGACAACAAAGGGTCGCCGCCAACGGACGGGAAAAGGGGTCAGACATAGCATTCGTGGCATCTTCGAAGCTTGCGTTTCTTCGAACTGTCGCATTGTCAATCGTTTAGCGTCGAAATCGAGCGTGCACTCTCTTGCCGGCCGGCGCCAGGTCGCTGACAGGCGCAACTTCTTTCCCATGATTCACTTGGGCGAAGTTGCAGGCCGGCAACCCTGCGCTAGTTATGTCTGACCCCCCGGCCCTGAGGAGGGGTCACCCCTCGGAAGCCCCGAAAAACTTCCGGCACGCCTCGATCTCCCTGACGCGCGGGTACGGCGGAAGCGAGGCCAGGAAGGTGCGGCCGTAGGGGCGCGACGTCAGGCGGGGGTCGAGGACGGCGAGGATGCCTCGGTCGGACCGGCTCCTGAGCAGGCGACCGAGCCCCTGCTTCAGTTCCAGCACCGCCATCGGCGTCTGGTACTCGCGGAACGGGTTGCCTCCGGCGGCGCGGATCCGCTCGATGCGCGCCGCGATCAGGGGATCCGCCGGGACGTCGAACGGCAGCTTGTCGACGACCACCAGCGATAGCGCCTCGCCGGGGACGTCCACACCGTGCCAGAACGAGGTGGTGCCGAGCAGCACGCCGCGGTCCGCCGTCTTGAACGACTCGACCAGCGCGGCCTTGCTCCCGTCCCCCTGGACGAACAGCGTCCACGATCCGTCCCGCTCCAGCGCCTCCCGCACGCGCGCCATGACCGCGTAGGAGGTGAACAGGAGGAACGCCCGCCCGTCGGTGATCTCGAGGAGCGCTAGGACCTCCTCGATGGCTCGCCCGAGGAAGCCTTTGTCCCGCGGCTCCGGCATCCTTTTCGGAAGGTAGAGCACCGCCTGCCTCTCGTGGTCGAAAGGGGACTCCACGATCAGCGTCTCGCACGCCTCGAGCCCGAGGCGGCGCTGGAAGAAGTCGAACTTCCCCTCGACCGCGAGCGTCGCCGAGGTGAGCACCGCGGCGTGAAGCGAGGAGAACAGCCCCTCGCGAAGGAGCGCGGACAGGTCGATCGGCGCCGCGGCGAGCACCACCGACCCGCGTCCGCGTCCCTCCATGCTGTAAACGAACCCGGGGTCGCTCCGCTGCAGCACCAGCGCGAGGGCTTCCTTGATCTCGCCGCTGCGCGCCTCGACCGCGGCGCGGGGTTCGTCGCCGCCTGCCCCACCTTTCGCCAGGCCGTCGAGCGCCGCGGACAGAACCGTCCACTCGTGCTCGAGGTCCGGCCCGTCGCGGTCGGGAGGATCGAAGCGGAGGCGCCCTTGCCCCTGGTCGAGCCGCTCGCGCAGGACGCCGAAGAATTCGCGCGCCGCCTGCCGGAGCGCCGAGGCGCCGCCTCCCCCTTTCGCCGATCCGCCGGATTTCGCCGCGAGCGTCTCGGCGTCGCGGGCGAGTTCCTCGACCTGGGCCGACGACACCTGCACGCCGAAGTACTGCGTCGCCGTCTCCTCGAGGAGGTGCGCCTCGTCGAACACCACGGTGTCGTATTCCGGGAGCACCGAGCCGAACGCGGTGCGCACGCCGAGGTCGGCGAAGAACAGGTGGTGGTTGACCACGAGGATCTGCGAGCGCTCCGCCTGCCTCTTGAGCCGCGTGAGCCAGCACGCTTCGAACTCCGGACACTTCCGCCCGGTGCAGGTGTCGGCCCGGGCGTTGACGTCCCGCCACACCTTCAGCGCGTCGGGCAGATCCGGGATCTCCGCGCGGTCTCCGGCCTCGGTCGAGCGGCTCCACTTCCGGATCACGGGAAGCCATCGCCGCTCGTCGAGGACCTCGAACATCGGCTCCGCCGCGAACTGCGCGAGCCGGTACCGGCAGAGGTAGTTCTCCCGCCCCTTCATGAGACAGGCCGAGAACGCCAGTCCGGCCTTCTCCCTCAAGAACGGGAGGTCCATCCTGAAGATCTGGTCCTGGAGGTTCCGGGTGCCCGTGGCGATGACGACCCGGCGGCCGAACTCGATGGCGGGGACGAGATACGCCAGCGTTTTCCCGGTGCCGGTGCCTGCCTCGACCATCAGGACGCCGCCGTCCCTGAGGACGCGCTCCACCGCGCCGGCCATCTCCTCCTGGCCGGCACGCGGCTCGTACGCCGGGTGGGCGCGGGACAGCGGCCCGCCGGGGGCGAAGAACGGTCCGGCGGGAGCCATCCGCTACGCCCGGGCTCCCGCGGCGGCGAGTCGCTTCGCGTAGAGCGGGAACCGGGCGGCGAGCTTCGCGACCTCCTCGCGAATCGCCGCGAGCGCCGCCGGGTCCTCGCGCGCCTCGAGCGCGCGGGAAATCAGGCCGGCGATGGCGTCCATCTCCCCAAGCCCCATCCCGCGCGTCGTGACCGCCGGCGTTCCGATACGGATACCGCTCGCCACGAACGGCTTGTTCGTGTCGAACGGGATCGTGTTCTTGTTCACGGTGATCCCGGCCAGCTCGAGGGTTTTTTCGGCGACCTTGCCGGTGATCCCCTTCGAGAACACGTCCACGAGGAACAGGTGGTTGTCGGTCCCCCCCGACACGATCCGGAAGCCGAGCGCCCCGACCGCTTTCGAGAGCGCCGACGCATTGTCCACGACCCGGTCGACGTACGCCTTGTAGGCGGGCAGCAGCGCCTCGTGGAACGCCACCGCCTTCGCGGCGATGATGTGCACGAGCGGTCCCCCCTGGATTCCCGGGAAGGTGACCCGGTCGAGATCGGCGGCGAGCTCCGCCTTGCAGAGGATCAGGCCGCCGCGCGGACCGCGCAGGGTCTTGTGGGTCGTCGTCGTGACGTACTCGCAGTGCGGCACCGGGCTCGGGTGGCGGCCGGTCACGACCATCCCCGCGATGTGCGCGATGTCCGCCATCACCTTCGCGCCAACGGAGTGCGCGATCGCGGCGATGCGCGCGAAGTCGATGATGCGGGGGTAGGCCGAGGCGCCGCAGACGATCAGCTTCGGCTTGTGCTCGTGCGAGAGCCGCTCCAGCGCGTCGTAATCGAGCTTCTCGTCCTCTTTCCGGACCCCATACGCCACGAACCGGTAGAGCTTCCCGGAGATGTTGAGCGGGTGACCGTGGCTCAGGTGGCCGCCGTGGGAAAGGTCCATCCCGAGCACCGTGTCGCCGGGCTCGAGCGCGGTCAGGTACACCGCGGTGTTCGCCTGGGTGCCGGAGTGCGGCTGCACGTTGGCGTGCTCCGCGCCGAACAGCCGCTTCGCGCGCTCGATGGCGAGCCGCTCCACGACGTCGGTGAACTCGCACCCGCCGTAGTACCGCTTGCCCGGATACCCCTCGGCGTACTTGTTGGTAAAAACCGAGCCCGCCGCCTCGAGCACCGCCTCGCTCACGAAATTTTCCGAGGCGATCAGCTCGAGGCCGTTCGCCTGCCGCTCCGTCTCGTGGAGGATGGCGTCGGCCACCTCGGGATCCACCTCGCGCAAGCTCCGGTTCATGTCCGTCCTCCCGTTGCCGTCCGATTCAGCAACCGCATCGTGGATCGCCCGGCGTTGCCGCCTCCAGGCGCATCATCTTGTCGACTCTCGCCGCGTGCCGTCCCCCCTCGAACGACGCCCCGAGGAACGCTTCGAGCACGTCTTCCATCAGCCCGGGGCCGGTCACGCGGGCGCCCAGGCAGAGCACGTTCGCGTCGTTGTGCTCGCGCGACAGCCGCGCCGTGGTCGCGTCCGTGCAGTGCGCGGCGCGCACCCCGCGCACCTTGTTGGCGGCGATGCTCATCCCGATCCCGCTGCCGCAGACCAGCACGCCGAGATCCGCCTTCCCCTCCGCGACGAGACGCGCGACGCGCGCGGCGAAGTCGGGATAGTCCACCGACGCGGTGCCGTGCGTTCCCGCGTCCTCGATCGCGTCGCCGCGCGCGCTCAGCCTGCGCTTCAACCCTTCCTTCGCCTCGTATCCCGCGTGGTCCGAGCCAATCGCGATCCTCATCGCCCTTCCTCCCTCCGGAGCTGCTCGGAACTCGGGATCGGGATCGCCCCCATCTCGAGAAGCCGCCCGTGCTCCGCCAACGCGAACGCGTCCGTCATCCCGGCCAGGTAGTCGCCGAGGAGGCGCGCGAAGCGCGGGTCTCCCCGGTAGCGCCCGGCGAGCTCCGCCTCCACGGCATCGCGGGACAGGTCTCGGAGGTATCGTACTCCCGTGGTCTCCCTGTAGCGAAACAGGACGTGATCCTCGAGGAGCGCCGGGTCGGCGAAATACGCCGCGAACAGACCGAGGAGCACGCGGCGCCCGCGCCCGTCCACCCGGTCCGCGTCGAAGCCGCGGCGCACCTTCGCCTCGAGAAACCCCTCGAGCCCCTCGAGCAGCCCGAGCGTCGCGGCCGGGAGCACGATCTGCCCCCATCCGACCGCCTCGTCCCGGACCCGCAGGAACGCAGCGGAATCCTCGACGCCGTGCTTCGCCCCCCAGCGGGCGAGCGCCGGCTCGCTCGACAGGATCGCGCCGGTCACGAGGAGGTGCGTCAACCCGCGGTGGATCGCGTTCGCCTTCATGAAACGGCTCGCCCGCTGCCGCCACCGGTCGCCCAGCTTGCGGCGCAGCGCCTCCACCAGCCGGAGACGCTCGACCTGCGCGAGGTCCACGGCGTTCGCCTGGAGGGCGTCGTCGAGATCGTGGAGGGCGGACGCGATCCGGTCGGCGAGCGCGACCACCTGGACCTCGAACCCCGGAGCCAGGCCGGAGCGGATCCTCTCCACCGGCTCCGCTGGCGCCTCGCCCCCGCGATCCCCCTTGAGAATTCCTTCGCGGACCTCGTCCGTGAGGTTCAGCCCGGGGTGCTCGTACCGTTTTTCCAGCCGGTCCACGACCCGGATCCCCTGCCACGACCGCCGGAACCCGCCTAGATCGCCGAGACCGGGGCCGCCGCGTCCGTCGAGCCGGCCCGACAGAACGTCGTCGAGGGCTCTCTCTCCCGCGGGCCCGAACGGGGGCTGCCCGAGATCGTGCCCCAGCGCCACCGCCTCGATCAGGTCTTCGTTGAGACGCAACGCGCGGCCGACGGTCCGCGCGAGCTGGGCGACCTCGAGGGTGTGGGTCAGCCGGTTGCGCCGGTGGTCCTCGTAGGAGGGAAGGATGCCGGTCTGCGCCTTCTGGCGAAGCCGCCGGAAGGCACGGCTGTAAACGATCCGGTCCCGGTCCCGCTGGAACTCGGTCCGGTAGTCGAACGCCCGCCCCTCGTCTTCGATCGGGTAGCGCCGGGCGGCGCCCGCCGAGCGCAGCGCCCACGGGGCAAGTTGCGCGTCCTCGGCCCTCTCGAGCCTGAGGCGCATGGGTTCGGGCATCGGTTTCTCCGCCTCGCATGCTACAACGCGCTTCGAACGGGGCCAAGCCGCGGCCGACGGCGCCGGGGTTGCATCGCCCCCCTCGGGCGATTAACTTCTCCGGAGCGGAAAAGGACGGGAGCCGATGGCGATCTCGATCGATTACGATCTTTGCGAGGCGTCCGGGGTGTGCGTCGCCGTTTGTCCCGAAAACGTGTTCGAGAACGCCGACGGCCGCACCACGATCGTCAATCCCGTGGCCTGCACGTCGTGCTGGCTCTGCGTCGAGCAGTGCGCCACCGGGGCGATCGATCTGGATTGAGCCGCCGTCCGGCCTCCGTTCTCGGCCGCTTGCCTCCCGCCCGCCCTCGGGCTAACGTGCCGAACTCGTGGTCCAAGAACTCGAGCAACTTTCCGACCTCGGCTCCGAGATGGCGCGCCGGGCGCGCGCCGCCGGCGTGATGCTGGTCTGGCGCGCGCAGTCCCGAATGGGACGGCAGGTGCTGGTGCGCGGCGGTCGGACCGAGCAGAGCCGCGCTTCCGCCGTCTCCGGCCACGGTCTCCAGGTGTTCACCCCCGAAGGGCGCACCGCGCTCGCGAGCCGGGACGGCTTCGACCCCGAGCCGGCGCTCGCGCTCCTCGATCGGGCGGTCGAAGCCGCCAAGCGAGGCGACACGCTCGGCCTCGACTCCGCCGGCGCGCCGGAGCTTCCGCCTCTTTCGGCCCGCGACGTTCCGGAGGGACTCGACGTTTTCCGTCGGATCGACCTGGCGGCCGCCGCGACGAGGCTCGCCGAGATCGAGTCCGAGATCGCCGCGCGAATTCCGGGGGTCACGCTCCGGGTGAGCTTCCAGGCGGAAGTGGACGCGTGGCGGATTTTTCGAAGCGACGGGACGGACGTTCTCTACGCCGTCCCGCGCTGCACGCTGCGCCTCGTCGCGACCTCCGGCGGGGGCGGCGGCCGGCACTCCGTGGCCGCCGCCGTGGCCTCGCCCGACCCGCGCCTCCCCTGGCTGGCGGATCCGGTCGCGCTGTTCGTCCGCCGCGGGATCGCGGTCGCGGACCTCGCGCACAAGCTCCCGGACGCCCCCTCCCACCCCGCCGGCGCCTGCCCCCTCGTGATCGATTACGCGCTCGCGAAGGGGCTGGCGCACGAGGCGTTCGGACACGCCGCCGAAGCGGACGGGTTCCGGTCGTCCATCCTGGCGAAGGACGGCCGCTATCGATCGGGGGACGCGGTCGGAGCCAAACACGTGTCCATCGTGGACGAGCCTCTGCGTGGCGATTACGCGTGGCAGCCTTTCGGCGCGAGCGGCGTGCGGAGGGAGCGCGTGACCATCGTGCGGCACGGCCGCCTGGCCGAGGCGCTGTCCGACCCGTGGTCGGCGGGGCCGGGCGGGGTCCGCAACACGGGCGCCGACCGGGCCGAGTCGTACCGGCACGCCCCGATTCCGAGGATGAGCAACATCAGGATCGAGGTGGAGGCCCCCCTCCCCGCTCCAGGGCGCTTCGAGGACTACGGTCCGGAGGAGCTGCGCGATCTGCTGGACCGTTCCGGCGTCCTGAAGCGGCACCCGCGCGTCGCCTTCCTGTCCGGCTACAACGGCGGGCAGGTCAACACGGCGACCGGCGATTTCGTTTTCAACTGCAAGGCGATCTACACGGTGGGGCGCGACGGGGTCGCCCTGCACCGGCCGGCGATCTTCTCGGGCTCGATGCTCGGCGCGCTCGGGGCGATCCGCGAGGCGTTCGGACCGTTGCAGCTCGACGCGATCGGCACCTGCGGCAAGTGGGGGCAGAGCGTCCCCTCGAGCGGTGGCAGTCACTATTTCCTGGTGCTCGACCCTCACCCTTCGTTCCGGCTCGGGGGATCGTGACGTGCCGCTTTCCCGGCTGCTCGACGCGATCTCGAGCTGCCGCCCCACGGGGGTGGCCGTCCGGGAGTGGTCGGTGTACGGCGTCGACTCCCGGCGGCTTTCTCTCGGAATCCGGGACCGTCAGACCGGCGGGCCCCACACGCCGCTCGACCTGACCGAGGCGTTCGGCGCGCATTTCCTGCTGGTCTGGGAGGACGGCCGCGTCAGCTCGGGAGAGGTGGACCGATCGGAGATCGACGGCGACCTCGGGAAGGCGCTCGAGCGCGCGCGCTCTGCCGCCTACGACGATCCGGACGCCGCGATCGTGCTCGGCCCCGCGCCGCTCGCCGAGGTGGAGGTGCACGACCCGGAGACCGCGAGGATCGCTTCCGGAGAAACCGGGCCGATCGCCGCGCGACTCCAAAGGATCCGCGAGCGCGTGGCGAGCGACGGATTCAGGACCTGGAGCGGCTCGTTCGGTGCCGTCGAGACCCGCGCGCGTCTCGTGACCTCCGCGGGGTTCGACGCGTCGGTCGAGGCCACCTCCTGGGGCTGGCACGCGACGTTCGACGGCGAGCTGGGGGACGGCTTCCTGGCGCGGACGGTGGAGCCGCTCGAAGCCTTCGACGCCAGGATCGGACGCCTCGCGGAGACGGTCTCGAGGCTGAGGCAGACCGCGGCGCGTTCCCCGTCGGGGTGGCGCCCGGTGATCCTCCACCCGAACGTCGTGGAGTCTTTCGTGCTGGGCATCCTCCTCGAGAACATCGACGGCGCGTCGGTGGCGCACGGAGAGAGCTACTTTCGCGCGGAGCAATTCGGCTCGCCGGAGCCGGCGCTGCGCGAGGACCTCGCGCTTCGCGTCGATCCGCTCGAGCCGCTCAAGGCCGGCGCCTACCGGTTCACGCGGGAAGGGGTCCCGGCCGCGCCGACCGTCCTCGTCGAGAACGGCCGCCTCGTGACTCCGGTCCTGAACCTCAAGTACGCCCGCCGCCTGCGTCTTGCGCCCACCGCCCTCCCGCAGGCTTACGACACGCTCCACCTCGAAGGGCCGGAGGTCCTGCGGCTTCCGGAAGCCCTCGCGCTGTCGGACGGAGGCGCGCTGGTGCTCAGCGTGCTCGGCGTGCATACCCAGGACGTCACCAGCGGCGACTACTCGCTCTCCGCGCCGCAGGCGCTGGCGATCGAGGACGGGCGGCTCGGCGGACGGTTGCGCGCGACGCTCACGGGTAATCTCTTCGAGGCGCTAAGGAGCGAGGCGTTGCGCCTGGTGCGGTTCGACGGCTTCAGTACGCCGGGGCTGCTCCTCGAGTGCAGGCTGTAGCTTCGCAAGACCGCCTTTCCCGCGGTCCGGCGGGCTCCCTTCGGCGGGTCGTCTCCTTGACAACGGCCGGTGGAAATCGCAATAGACTTTCTTCGATGCTCGAGCCGGGGCTCACCGGAATAAGGAAGGGACCGCGATGCGCTCGGACCGTTTGACGATCAAGACCCAGGAGGCGCTGGAGGAAGCGCGGCAGCTGGCGGTCACGCTCGGACACCCCGAGATCGGCCCGCTCCACCTGCTCGTGGCGCTCGTCCGCCAGAAGGAAGGGATCGTGGGGCCGATCCTCGAGAGACTGGGCGCCACCCCCGAGCGGTCGCCGCCGCCGCCCGTGAGAAGCTCGGCACGGCGCCGCGGGTCCAGGGGGACGTCGACGTCTCGCCCTCCCGCGGTCTTTCGCAAATCCTCGATGACGCCGAGCGGGCGGCGCGGGAGTTCCAGGACGAGTTCCTGTCGACCGAGCACCTGCTGCTCGCTCTCGTGCGCGGGACGGGCGAGGCGTCCGAGATCCTGAGGCGGTTCGGCGCCACGCCGGACGGCGTGCTCCAGTCCCTCCGCGAGGTGCGGGGGACCGCCCGTGTCACGGACGAGAACCCCGAGAACAAGTACCAGGCGCTCCGCCGGTACTCGCGCGATCTCACGGAGCTTGCGCGAGCGGGGAAGCTCGACCCGGTGATCGGCCGCGACGAGGAGATCCGCCGGGTGATGCAGGTCCTCTGCCGGCGGACGAAGAACAATCCGGTTCTGATCGGCGACCCCGGCGTCGGGAAGACGGCGATCGCGGAAGGGCTGGCCCGCCGCATCGCGGACGGCGACGTTCCGGAGCCGCTCAAGAACCGGACCCTGGTCGCGCTGGATCTCGGAGCGCTCGTCGCGGGCTCGAAGTTCCGCGGCGAGTTCGAGGACCGCTTGAAGGCGGTGCTGCGCGAGATCGAGGAATCGGAAGGGCGAGTGCTCCTGTTCATCGACGAGCTGCACACGCTGGTGGGAGCCGGCGCGGCGGAGGGGGCGGTGGACGCCGCGAACCTCCTGAAACCCGCCCTCGCGCGCGGGGAGCTTCGCTGCATCGGCGCGACGACGCTTGGCGAGTACCGCAAGCACATCGAGAAGGACCCGGCGCTCGAGCGCCGCTTCCAGCCCGTGACCGTTTCCCAGCCGTCCGTCGAGGACTCGATCTCGATCCTCCGCGGCCTCAAGGAACGGTACGAGGTCCACCACGGGGTGAGGATCCAGGACGCCGCGCTGGTCGCGGCGGCGACGCTCTCGAACCGCTACATCGCGGACCGGTTTCTCCCGGACAAGGCGATCGACCTCATCGACGAGGCGGCGGCGCGCCTTCGGATGGAGATCGACTCGGTCCCGTCCGAGGTGGACGAGGTCCAGAGGAGGATCACGCAACTCGAGGTGGAGCGGCAGGCGCTGAGGCGCGAGACCGACCCGGCCTCGATCGAGAGGCTCGAGGGGATCGAGAAGGAGCTGGCGGACCTGAAGGAGAACCACTCGCGAATGAAGGCGAAGTGGACCTCGGAGAAGGAGGCGATCGCGCGGATCCGATCCGTCAAGGAGCAGGTCGAGCAGAAGCGCAACGAGGCCGACCGCGCCCAGAAAGAGGGGGCGCTCGAGATCGCCGCGCGGCTGCGCTACGGCGACGTGCCGAGGCTCCAGAAAGAGCTCGACGACCACAATCTCCGGCTGGCCGAGCTGCAGCGCGACGGCGCCATGCTCAAGGAAGAGGTGGACGAGGAGGACATCGCGCGGATCGTCTCCCAGTGGACCGGGATCCCGATCGCGCGAATGCTCGAGGGAGAGGTGCGGAAGATCGTCCACCTCGAGGAGGAGCTGCACCGGCGCGTGGTCGGGCAGGACGCGGCGGTCTCGGCGGTGGCCGCGGCGGTCCGACGCGCGCGGTCGGGACTCAAGGACCCGGACCGGCCCGGTCGGATCGTTCGTGTTCCTCGGCCCCACCGGCGTCGGGAAGACCGAACTGGCCCGCGCGCTCGCCGTTTCGCTCTTCGACGACGAACGCGCCATGATCCGGCTCGACATGTCGGAGTACCAGGAGCGCCACACCGTGGCGCGGATGATCGGCGCGCCTCCGGGGTACATCGGGCACGACGAAGGGGGCCAGCTCACCGAGGCGGTCCGCCGCCGCCCTTACGCCGTGATCCTCCTGGACGAGATCGAGAAGGCGCACCCGGAAGTGTTCAACGTCCTGCTGCAGGTTCTCGACGACGGACGCCTCACCGACGGCAAGGGGCGCACGGTGGATTTCCGGAACACGATCCTGATCCTGACCTCCAACCTGGCCTCGTCCTACATCCTCGAGCACGCCGGCGAGGATCCGGAGCAATTGCGGGAAGCGGTCGACAGAGCGCTTCGCGAGGCGTTCCGTCCGGAGTTCCTGAATCGCCTCGACGACACCATCATCTTCCGTTCCCTCTCGCGGGACGACCTCGCCGCGATCGTGGATCTGCAGGTCGAGCGCCTGAAGAAGTCGCTGGCGGACCGGCGGATCGACCTTCGAATCACCGACGCCGCGAGGCTGCGCCTCGCGGAGGAAGGGTACGACCCGGCGTTCGGCGCGCGGCCGCTCAAGCGGGCGATCCAGCGGCGGATCCAGGATCCCCTGGCGATCGAGATCCTCGGCGGCGCCTTCCAACCGGGGGACACCGTCGTCGCCGACGCGCCGTCGGGGCGGATCGTGCTGGAGAAAGCGGCTCCGACTCCGGCTGCCGCGGGCCGGACGGAGTAGAATCGGAACGTAGGAGGACGGCATCATGGCGATTCAGCGGTGGGATCCGATTCGCGACCTGCTGCACCTGCAGGAGAAGATGAACCGGATGTTCGAGGACGCCTTCGCGCGCTCGGGAGGGTCGGTCGAGGCCGAGTCCCTCGCGCCGGGAGGCTGGCGCCCTCCGGTGGACATCCTCGAGCAGGCCTCGCAGTACGTCCTCCGCGCGGATCTTCCGGGTGTCCCCTCCGGCGGCGTCGAGGTCGAGGTCGAGGCGGACGCCCTCGTGCTCCGAGGGGAGCGGATAGCGGATCCCGGGGCGCCACGGGAGTCGTATCTGAGAAACGAGCGCCCCCACGGGCGGTTCTCGATCCAGATCACGCTCCCCCCCTCGGTGGACCGCGCGGCGATCCGAGCCTCCCAGCGGGACGGCGTTCTCGAGGTCGTGCTCCCCAAGAAAGAGGACCGGGCGGAAGGGCGGCTGAAGATCGACGTGAAATAGGCGGCGCGCCCTGGCGCCGGCAGCGGCCGGCGGACGATTGCGCTCTCGAAGAGAGGTTGACGTCATGACGACGACGAACTACGTGAAGACCGCGCTCCTGCTCGGACTCTTGACCGGGCTCATCGTGCTGTGCGGCGGCGCGCTCGGCGGCCGCTCCGGGATGCTCATCGCCCTCGTGCTGGCGGCGGTCATGAACCTCGGCTCCTACTGGTTCTCGGACAAGATCGTCCTGGCGATGTACCGCGCCAAGCCGGTGTCCGAGGCCGAGGCGCCCCGCCTCCACTCGATCGTCGACCGGCTGGTCGCCCGCGCGGGAATCCCGAAGCCGAAGCTCTATGTCCTTCCGGAAAAGGCCCCCAACGCCTTCGCGACCGGGCGGAACCCGGCGCACGCAGCCGTCGCGGCCACCGCGGGACTTCTCGAGATGATGGACGACGAGGAGCTCGAAGGGGTGCTCGCGCACGAACTGGCGCACGTGAGTAACCGCGACATCCTCATCTCCTCCATCGCCGCGACGATCGCGGGCGCGATCACGATGCTCGCCAGCATGGCGAGGTGGGGTGCGATCTTCGGCGGCTTCGGCGGCCGGGACGAGCGGGACGGGAACGGAGGGGGGGTGCTCGGCCTGCTGTTCATGGCGATTCTCGCTCCGATCGCCGCCGTCGTGATCCAGATGGCGGTTTCCCGCTCGCGCGAGTTCGCGGCGGATGCCACGGGCGCCCGTTTCGCGGGCCATCCCGAGGGGCTCGCGCGCGCCCTCGAGAAGCTGGGACGCGCCTCGCAGCGGATCCCGATGAACGCAAGCCCCTCGACCAGTCACCTGTTCATCGTGAAGCCGCTGTCCGGCCGGGCGTTCCTCGGTCTGTTCAGCACCCACCCGCCGATCGAGGAGCGGGTCCGCCGGCTTCTCGCGCGGTAGGCCGCCTCGACTGAACGAAAGGTCCCCGGGGTTCCAGCGGAGGAACGCGCGGGGCGAATTCGCGAGAGTACGACCATGCCGGAACCGAAAGACGCCGCGACGAACGCCAAGGCCGATGCGCCCCGGGAAGGCAGCCACCCGACCCTCAAGGTCGAGGACAAGCGCCACTGGGCGCGAAAGCGCGAGGAAGAGTCCGGGATCGCATCCGAGGAGGAGGGGGCCGAGGAGGCGCCGTCGCTCCACCCGACGATCATGGAAGTCTACCGGACGAAGGCCGACGCGGCGGAGAAGAAGCTCCACGAATACATCGCCGCGTTCAAGCAGTCGCAGGCCGACCACGAGGAGTTCCGCGCGCGATTGAGCCGCGACGTGGACCGGAAGATCGAGATGAAGTTCGGGATCCTCGTCACCGAGCTCCTCGAGACGGTGGACGATCTCGATCTCGCCCTTTCGCATGTCGAAGGGATTGGCGAGGCGGAACCCCTCGCGCGAGGGGTCGGCCTCGCGCGCGACCGGTTCCTGGCTTCTCTCGAGCGTCAAGGGGTCGTTCGCGTGATCCTCGACGGCGAGGAGTTCGATCCGAACGTCGCGGAGGCCGTCCAGATGGTGGACGCCGCGGAGCCCGCCCTGGACGGGAAGGTCGTCTCGACGGTCCGAGCGGGTTACAGGCTCGGCGAACGCGTGATCCGTCCCGCCCGGGTTCGGGTGGGCCGCCACCGCGCTCCGTCCTGATCCCGGCGCCCCTTCCCTCGGCCGCGGGACTCACTGGTGCAGGTCCATCAGCTTGCCGATCCCCCGCAGGTCGACGGTGAGCCGAAACTCCCCCCGATTGTTGTTCGTGAAATCCCTGCGGAACCACTCCGCCAGGAACCCGCAGCACTGGGTGTAGTACTCGAGGCGCCACCTCTGGTCCGGAACGCGGTGCGTCTGCGCGTTGTACGAGCCGTCCACGTCCACCTTCAGCTTGCGGCCGAAGAGCGTCACCCCGGCCGCCATGCGGAGCTGCGTGGTCGCCGAGGCGTTCGCGGTGAATCCCGCGGTCCTCACGAGGGAGAACCCGGTTCGCGCGACGCTGCCGTGCAAGCTTCCCGAGAGGCTGACCGACGACATCCGCTTGAGCAGCACGTCGTAGCTCGTCCTGAGGTCGAGGCTGGTGTTGGGCTTGGGGTTGAACCGGCCGATGGCGTCCACGGAAGAGTAGCGGCTCTTCTCCGAAACGCCGTCGGCGTTGACGTCCCGGACCGAGAGGTCCCGGCCGAACGAGCGGGTCTGCCGGACCTCTAAGGACGCGATCTCGACGGGCTCGACGGGCGGCGGGGGGGCCGCAGGCTCGTGCGTTGCGCCCGACGTTCCGTCCGCCGCCGGCTCCGCCTTCTTGACCTCCCCCGAAGTTCCCTCGGGCAAGAGGACCGCTTCGCCGCCCGCGGCCGGCTCGGCCGGCTTGGCGCGCGGCCGCTGCGCGAAGAGGCGGGTCCTCAGACCGTACGTGAGCTGGTTCGTGGCGCCCCGGCTCGCGTCCACCTGGTCGTAGGCGATGACCTCGTCGTTGCGCTCGAACGCCTGCTGATAGACGTACGCGATCCTCGGCTCGATCACGTGCTTGTACCGCGTGGAAAACGGGCTGTCGGGCCGCTCGAGGATCCGGAACAGCTTCGGCCCGACCATCTCGACGCCGGCCCCGCTGACGAAACGGGTCAGAGGGTGATCGTCGATCGCGAGGATGCTGGTTTGAAAGGGCTGCCCACCGACGTCGATCTCGCGGGTCTCGGTCGACTGCCGCTGCGTGTAGTAGGTGTAGCGGGTGTTCACCGAGGGGGTGACGTCGAGCCAGGGGAAAGGCGAAACCGGCGCCGAGACCGTCGGAAACAGGTCGGCCCGGTAGTACTCGGAAAGCAGCGGAAACCTCTCCGTGACGAAGCCGACGTCGACGTCGGAGTTCCCCACGGTGCGGAGCTGAACGCTGCTCTGCCTCAAGGAGGCGACGCTCGACTCGTAGCTGAAGTAAAACGGGGTTTTCCCGAGGCGCCGGCTCCGGCCGCGGAACTCGAGGTCGGGAAGTGTCTCCTGAACCTGGCTCGTTCCGTTCGAGAACAGCTGCTCGCGGCGGAGTTCCCGAACGTTGACGCTGGTCCAGCTCCCGTTCCGGCTGAACTCGACGCGGGCCAGAATCGTGGGCATCGAAACGAGCCGCAGATCCCGCTCGTAATCCGTGAAATAGTTGAAATCGCTCACGTGGTTGACGTCGGCGACCATCCTGAATCCGTTGAGAAATTTCTGGGTCTGGGAGAACGTCGCGCGGTAACGGCGGCTGTTCGACACCTGGTCCTGGATGAAAAAGCCGGTGAACCTCCCGGTGCCGTGCTGGTTCGGGACGAACGAGACATCCGTCCCCCACCCGGTCCCCGCGCGGGTGTATCGCTCCATGGAAAGAATCACATCGACGCTGGGGCCGAGCGGCAGGTAGAGCTGCTCGCTGAGAAGGTTGCCGCGATTTCGCGTGGACCCGAACGACGGGACGAGGAGCCCCGCCGCCCTCCCCTTCTTGACCGGCCAGACCATGTAGGGGAGGTAGAAGAAGGGGACGCGCCCCGTCTTCAGCCTGAGATTCCACATGCGTGCGTAACCGTCGATGCGAATCCGGGCGCTCGACACCGACAAGGACCAGTAGGGGACCGGCTGGGTGCAGGTCGTCACGGTTGCGGACTCGAGCAGAACGATGTCCTGGCCGACCTTCTCCGCCGTCTTCGCGACGAAGAAGAAATCGGGCTCGACTTGCCCGACGGCGTCCTCGACCGTGCCGCGCTCCTCGTCGAGGTCGTAGGTCAAACGCTTCCCCGAAATCCGGTTCCCCCCCCAAACGACGAGGACGTTCCCTTCCGCCTCGATCCAGCGTCGGTTTCGATACGTGATCCGGTCCGCCTGGATGCGGGAGCGCCCGGAACGGATCGTCGCCGCTCCCTCGAGCACGTACTCGTCGGAGCCCGGAACCTCGCGGATCTTGAGCGCCTCGACCGCGATGTCGCCGGGGAGCTTCCCCGTGGCCGCCGGTGCGTCCTTCTTCTTCGCGTCCGCCTCCGCCTTCGGATGGACCGGTTCGGCGGCCGCCGTTCCCCGGACGACGATGGCGAGCAGCACCGATAGAAGAAGCGGGTGAAATCGGGTCGTCACGCGTGGTCTCATGCGGCGAGCCGAAGTGTATCCCCGCGTTCCCCGGTGTCAAGGAGAAGGCGTCGGGGAAAGGCGGGCGAGAGGCCGCGCGGGGCGCAGGCGTCGCAACACGAATTCCCTCGGAAAGCGGTCCCCCGCGGACCGTCAGTACGGCTCTTTCGGGCAACGGCAGCGCGAGAGGCGGCGGCTGCACGCGAAACAGAAACCGTTCCGCTCGAAGAACTCCACCATCTCCTGCTGCCAGGCGTCGATGATCGATAGCCGGTCGAGCGTCGTGAGGCTGGCCGACACACCCCTATCGGTCAGCCAGTTCCGCATGTTCGAGAGCGAGTCGTGGTAAGCGCTCCGAATCTCGAAAATCGTCCGCATCGACATCCTCGAGTCAACCAGCCGACCGGAACCGCGACCTGCTGCCGCCAAAGGTCTGACCGCGATTCCTGCCGGTTTCTGACCTGAAGAATACACACAAGGCGGATCGCGGGAACCCCGGAACGCAGTTCTCGCGGCGGATTATCCGCGAGAGGCTTCGAGTCCCAGGAGCGCGCGACTCCCGTTCGGCCTTGTCGACGAGCGAAGCCCGCCGCCTACCTTCAGATCCTGTGGAAAAGCTGTGCGCGCTTTCTCTGTGGCGTTTTTTGAAGGTTGTGAGAATTTTGAATTTTTAGTTTTGCATGAACAACACAACCTATTTGTTTGCACTAAGTTAAAGGCATTGATTACCATTTTGGACCCCAGTTTCGCACAACGGGCAGGCCTCCTCCATGTTTTCCACAGGATGCCGGAGCGAGCGCCTTTTCCGGCTAAAAACGGGCTCTCGCTCCGGGGTGTGGCGTGTCCGCCGAGCGAAACGTGATCGACCCGCTCCGGCAACTCGCGTGTTCGGTTGGCGATGGAACCGACTCTCGCGGATCGACGCGTCCAGCGCACAAACGTTGAGCGCCAGGACGCGGCGTCCTGGCGCTCAACCGAAGCGCGGCGATGGCGACGAGCCGGCGTCAGGCGAGGAACTCCCGGAGGTCCGCGCACTCGTGCGCCGACTGGATCTTCTTGAGGGCGGTCGCCTCGATCTGGCGTACCCTCTCGCGCGACAGGCTCATCACCCGGCCAATCTCCTCGAGGGTGTAGGGCATCTCCCGCCCGATGCCGAATCGCAGCCGGATGATCTCCTCCTCTCGCGGATTCAGGACCCTGAGCGTCTCCTGGATCTTCTCGCGCAACTCACGATCGACGGTCCTCTCGAGAGGAGACGGCGCGTTGGGATCGGCGACGAACCGGAGAAGACCCGGGCTGTCGTCGTCGGAGGAAACGGCCTCGAGCGGCTGCGGCTCCTGCACGACACCCAGGATCTCCTCGACCTTCGCCACCGGCATCCGCAGCTTCTTCGCGATCTCCTGCGGGGTCGCCTTGCGCCCGAGGGTCTCGCCGAGCTCGCGGGCCACCCGGGAGATCTTCTTGATCTTCTCGTTGACGTGTACGGGGATCCGGATGATCCGCGCCTTGTCGGCGATCGCACGCTCGATCGCCTGCTTGATCCACCAGTAGGCGTACGTGGAGAACTTGTTCCCCCGCTCGAACTCGAACTTCTCCACCGCCTTCATCAGGCCGATGTTCCCTTCCTGGATCAAGTCCATGAAGGAGATGCCATGGTTCAGGTACTTCTTCGCGATGTGCACGACGAGCCGGAGATTCGCCAGGATGAGAGCGTCGCGCGCGAGATCGACGCGACGCTTGATGTCGCGAGCGTCCCGCACGAGCGACGACAGGCGAGGATCCTGGCGCTCCCGCTCGAACCGCCACATCCTCGCGCAGCAAGTCTCGAGATGGTCGAGCGGCCACTCGCGGCCGCGCTTCGGACCGTCCAGGTCTCCCTCGAGAACGTACTCGCGGCAGAACGCGGGGAGCCTGAGGACGAGCCGCGCCAGCCCCTCGCGTCCCACTTGAAGCTCGCGGGCGAGCTCGACCTCGCGGGTCTCGTCGATGAGCGGGGTCGCGCCCATCTCGCGCAGGTAGATCGGGAGAATCGCGGCCGTCGGACGGTCCGTGACGACGTCCTTGTCGGTCTTACGCCGCCGGGCGGCACGCGTCGCGGCCTCGATCTCGGCCTGGGCTTCCTGGACCTCCCGCGGTGTGACGTCGTCGTATTCGATCACGTCTTCCAGGATTGCCTTCCGTCCCATCGTTGCACCGTTCTTCTTCGCCGGCCGCCTCGCGGCTCGCCGGAATTTCAGGAATCGATCTCCCCGGCGAGTCCTTGACCCCACGCTCTGGGAGGGCCTGTCGATGGCTGCGATTCGAAATCAGGATGCGTCTAATGAAAGATTCGCGCCAGCCGGCAGATTGTAGAGAGAGACGCTCCGATATTCACAAATTCATTGACAACACGCTGTTTTTTTATTGGAATCTGGAATTGTCGCTCTCGTCACGGCCACGCCCTCCGACGCCATGGCGGTCCAAAATGACGCAGTTAGCCAAAGAGATATGCAACCGCGCCGCTTTGACGCTGTGCTGTCGTTGAAGCCATGACCGTGGCGCGCCCACCCCCCTGTGCTAAGGTTCTGCCGGTTTCCACCGTCGAGAGGTGCGCCCATGCGGAACGTCCGGATCGCTCTGGCGCAGGTCGCTCCTCGGCTCGGAGAGTTGGAGGCGAACCTCGCGCTGCACCTCGATCAGGCGCGCGCTGCGCGCCGCGCCGGCGCGGGCGTCGTCGTTTTCCCGGAGTTGTCGCTCACCGGTTATCTGCTGCGCGACCAGGTGCCCGACGTCGCGCTCCGCGCCGACGCGCCGGTGTTCCGCAAGCTCCTCAGGGCCTCCCGCGACGTGGACCTCGTGGTCGGGTTCGTCGAGGAGACGCCGGACCACCGCCACCACAACGCGACGGCCTACCTCAGCCGCGGAAACGTCGTGCACGTGCACCGCAAGGTGTACCTCGCCAACTACGGGATGTTCGAGGAGGGGCGGGACTTCGCCGCGGGGGACCGGATTCGCGCTTTCGACGCCCCGTTCGGCCGAGCCGCGGTCCTCATCTGCGAGGACTGCTGGCATCCCGCGTGCGCGTGGATCCTCGCCCAGCAGGGGATGGACGTTCTGCTGGCGGTGAGCAGCGGCCCCACCCGCGGGGCGCGGCCGGGACGGGGAATCACGAGCCTCGCCGTCTGGCACGATCTCCTCCGCGTCACCGCGCAATTCCAGACCGCGTTCGTCGTGTACGTGAACCGGGTCGGCTACGAGGACGGGTTGAATTTCGGCGGAGGCTCGATCGCCATCGACCCGTTCGGCCGGGTCCTCGCCGATCTGCCCGCGCTCCTACCCGCGATGGAAGTCGTGGAACTCGACGCCGACGTCCTCCGCCGCGCGCGTGTCGCCTACCCGCTGCTTCGCGACGAGGACCTCGACCTCGCGGCCCGCGAGATCGAAAGGATCCGGCAACTGCGCTACGCCCTTCCCGGCCACGAGAACGAGGGTGCACGCGGTCCGGAGCGGCCGTGAAGCGGCAGCTCGGGTCGTCCGCCGCGACCGCACCCCGCGCGATCGAACCGGACCTCGCCCTCGATCCCGAGCTGACCGTGCGCATCCTCTCCGGCTTCATCCGGTCCGAGGTGCTGAGGACCGGGAGATCGCGCGTCGTGCTGGGGCTTTCGGGGGGGATCGACTCGACGCTCGCGGCCTACCTCGCGGTGCGCGCCCTCGGACCGGCATCCGTCGTCGCCCTCGTGCTCCCCTACAGGACCAGCAGCCCGGACTCGATCCGCGACGCCGAGAGCGTCGTCGGCGCCCTCGGCCTGGTCGCGGAGAAGGTGGACATCTCCCCGCTGGTGGACGGATTCGACGGCGTCAGCGGGAAGGTGAGCCGGCTGCGCCTGGGCAACGTCATGGCGCGCGCGCGGATGATGATCCTCTACGATCGTTCCGAGCCGTATCGGGCCCTCGTACTCGGCACGAGCAACAAGACCGAACTGCTGCTCGGCTACGGGACGTTGTGGGGCGACATGGCGTCCGCGCTCAACCCGCTGGGAGACCTCTACAAGACGCAGGTCCGGGTGCTCGCGCGCTACTTGCGCGTGCCGGCCGCCATCCTGAAGAAGCCTCCCTCCGCCGACCTCTGGCCGCAACAATCGGACGAGGCCGATCTCGGATTCTCGTACGAGCGCGTCGACCGGCTGCTGGCGCTCCTGGTGGACGCGAGGATGAGTCGCGAGGGTGTGGCGGCGGCGGGATTCGATCGCGAACTGGTGGATCGCGTGGCGAAGCTCGTCGTCCGCTCGCAGTTCAAGCGCAGCCCGCCGATCCTCGCGAAGGTCTCGACCCGGACGGTCGGGTGGGACTTCCGGTATCCGAGAGACTGGAAGACCTGACGGCGGCGGCCGGAATCGCCGGCACGGCCGGCGCTTCCGCGTCCTCGCACCGGGATTCCAGCCTCGTCCTACGATCCCGCGGGCGGAGGGGTTGCCGGCTTGCCCGGGGATTCTTTTCGCGCCAGCGTGTGACAGGTCCGGCAGGCCTTCTGCACCCAGACGAACTGGTCGAACGCTTTCTCTATCCTCTCCGCGGCCGCGTGCTCGCGGGCGAGGTCGACCGTCTTGTGAAACGCCTGGTCCCAGACGACGACGTCCTCGGTGACCCGAGGGATGTCGTCTCGCCCGAGCCGCCTGCAGCCCGCCTCGACCCGGTCGAGCGCCTCCCGAGCGGCCGTGGCGTCCGAGCGGATGAAGGCCAGCGTGGCATCGACGACCGCGCGCTCGAGCGCCGTCGCGTCGGCATGCATCCGCAAGGGCGGCTCTGCGGCGGGCTCGATCGCCGGAGAACCCGCGCCGCCCTGGCCCGCCCCCGCCAGAAGAACCGCCGCCGCGATCCACCCGAGCGCCGTCAATCGTCCTCTCATGCTCTCCCTCCGCGTTGCGGGCACGCTCCCACCCTTGCCCGGAAGGGCCATCGTACTCTCACAACTCCGTCCCGGCACGGTGGCGCGGTGGTAGGATGGCGATCGTGTCCGGTACGCTGTTCGTCGTCGCCACCCCGCTCGGCAACCTGGAGGATCTGTCGCCGCGAGCCGAGCGCACGCTACGCGCCGCAGCCCTCGTCGCGTGCGAGGACACGCGCCGCACGGCGAAGCTACTGGCCCGCTTCGGCATCGAAGCGCGAACGATCTCGTGCCATCGGTTCAACGAGCGCGCCCGCATCGAGCCGGTCCTCGAGGTCCTTCGCGGAGGGGGGGACGTCGCACTGGTGTCGGACGGCGGGACTCCGGGGGTGTCCGACCCGGGCTCGTGGCTGGTCCGCGCGGCGCACGACGAGGGATTGCCGGTGTCCCCCGTGCCCGGCCCGACCGCGATCGCCGCCGTGCTCTCGGCAAGCGGACTCCCGGCGGACCGGTTCGTGTTCGACGGTTTCCTGCCGCATCGCGGCGGCGAGCGGCGCCGGCGCCTCGCGGAGATCGCTCGGGAAACGCGCACGGTCGTGGTGTTCGAAACGCCGCACCGGATCCGGCAGGCGCTTCGAGACGTCGCGGAGATCCTGGGGGAGCGCCGGATGATGCTGGGTCGCGAGCTGACCAAGATTCACGAGACGCTGCTCCGCGGCAGCGCGGAGGAGATTCTCTCGGCTCTCGGCACCGGCGACGTGCGCGGCGAGATCGTGCTGGCCATCGAGGGATCCACCGAGGATGCCGCCGCGCGCGCCGACGCGACCGCGGGACCGGCGGCGGAAGTGTGGCGCGCGGCGCTGGCGGCCGCTCACGGCAATCGGCGCGCGGCGCTCAAGGCGGCCGCGAGATCCCTCGGGGTCCGGCGGGACGAGATGGCCAGGCGGCTCGCGGAGATCGAGGAACCGGGAGACCCGCGGAACCCGGCTCTCAGGGGATGACAGGAAGCGCGCCCGAGGGGCCTTCCCCGGACCCGGACGGCGCGCCCCGGCGCTGCGGCTCCTGCCGGGGGTCGTACTCGAATCGCAGGCAGCACATCAGGCGGCCGCACATGCCGGAGATCTTCGCGGGGTTGAGGGACAGCCCCTGCGCCTTGGCCATCTTGATCGAGACCGGATCGAACCCCCGGATCCAGTCGGCGCAGCAGAGGGCGCGCCCGCACAGCCCGCACCCCCCCTGCATCCCCGCGTCGTCGCGCGCGCCGATCTGCCGGAGTTCGACGCGCGTGTGGAACTGGGCGGTGAGATCGCGCACCAGATCGCGAAAATCGACGCGCCCCTCCGCCGTGAAGTAGAACGTCATCTTCTTGCCGTCGAGTTGTCGCTCCACCCGCCCGATTTTCATCGCGAGAAAGCGCTCCTCGATCCGGGCGTGACAGAACTCGCGTCCTTCGCGCTCGAGCACGACCTTGCGCGCGTACGCCTCCTCGTCTTCCTGCGTGGCGCGGCGGAGCACCTTCGACGACATCCTCCCGCCGTCGGGTCGGCTACCGTCCCGGAAACCGAGTTGCGCGACGATCCCGAACTCGATCCCGCGCTCGGTCTCGGCAACGCAGGTGTCCCCGACCGCAAGATCGAGTCCCAGTAGATCCCAGGTCCCGCAACGCCCGGCCGGCGGGAACCGGACGATCACGATCTCCATGAACGCCCTCTCTACGCGAACCGCACCCCCGCGGGATCGTCCCGGGCGGATGGCGCACCGCGACGGCGAGCCCCCCCCGTGTCCGGAGTCCGCCCCACGCGACATCTTACCCTGGCGGCAGGGTAAGCGGCGAGCGCGATCGGACGCGCTGCTATACTTCCGCGATCCCCTTCGCCGCATCGGAGGCCCGACTTGGCCGGGAAACGCAAGGACCGCGCGGAGAATCCGGTGCTGGCGACGAACCGGTCCGCCTCGCACGAGTACCTCCTGCTCGAGCGGTTCGAGGCCGGCATCGCGCTCACGGGGGCCGAGGTCAAGTCCGCCCGGGAGGGACGCGTCAGCCTCAAGGAGGCCTACGCGAAGATCGAGAGCGGCGAGGCGTTCCTCCATGACGCGCACTTCAGCCCGTACGCGCAGGCGGGCCGCGACCCTCCGGACCCGGTGAGGACGCGTAAGCTCCTGCTTCACGCCGGCGAGATCCGGAAGCTCTCCCGCGCGGCCGATACCGGCGGGATGACGCTCGTCCCGACCCGGATGTACCTCAAGGGGGGGAGGATCAAGATCGAGATCGCGCTGGCGCGCGGGAAGAAATCGTACGACAAACGCGAGTCGAGCCGGAGGGAAGAGGCCGAGAGGGAGATGGCGAGGCTCCGCGGCCAGATCCGCGGGTGACGCCGGCCTAAAGTCCGGACGTCGCGCCGCGCTTGCGGATCAATTGCTTGATCTCGGCGTTGTTGCCGAGTCCTTCGGCCTGACAAAGCACCGCGGCATTCCCCCCCGCCAGATCCGGGATCTCGAACTCCGCCGCGACACGGCCGTCGGCTCCCGTGGCGCCGGAGAAGAGCTCTCGCGGCCGCTCGTGGCTCGTGAGTAGCTTCACGGTGACCTTGGCCCCGGCCACCGGTCGTTCGGACTCGTCGCCGAGGACGCGCAGCTGGACCGCCGGACGGCTCCCTTCCTCGAGCGCCTGCCCGTCCTCCACCTCGAGCCGGATCCGCTCGTCTCCGGCGGACTTCGAGAGGTACTCGAACACGACGTCGTCGAGGCTGCGGTTCGTGATGATGTTGTAGCCGAACGGCTTCGGCCCTTCCGGATCGAACCGCCCGCTCAGCACTTCGCGGATAACGGCCTGGTGCTGCCCCTCCATGCGCCGCTGAACCTCCGCCTCCGAGAATGCCTCGCTGCCCACCAGGTCCGCATACGAGCTTCGCCGGGAGTCGACGATCTCGCCGCCGGTGTACACGAGGCTCTCGACCACCGGGTTCTTGAGTCCCTTGTCCTCGGTCTGGACGTGGAACACCCTGTTATCGTACTCGACGTCGGTGTTGAATCCCGTGAGCATGGCGACGCTAATCTAAGCCATGGCGGGCGCCGCGCGCAATGACGGCCGTGACAACCCTAGCCCGGATTATTCCTGAAGAACCTACTGCGACCGCGTATCTGCCCGCCCTGCTCGGCGTTCTCGAACCTCGGACCCTCCACGTACGGTACAGTACGCGTCGGGTCCTCGGTCCTGCGAGCGCCAAGCATGACGGGCATCTCCGCGGTCTCGCTACGGTTCTTCAGAAATAATTCGGGCTAGCGCCGCGGTCCCGTATAATGCCGCGACCTGCCGCCGATCTAGTGCGGCTGACGGAAGGAGCGGTGATGGACGCAGCCGTCTCATTACGCGGCGTGACGAAGGCGTTCGGGGACTTCCGCGCCGTCGACGGGATCGATCTCGAGGTGCCGAGCGGCGACGTCTTCGGCCTTCTCGGCCCCAACGGGGCCGGGAAGACCACGACGATCCGGATGATCATGGACATCCTGAGACCGGACACCGGCGAGGTCCGGGTTCTCGGCGAGAAGATCACCGACGGCCTCAAGAACCGGATCGGCTACCTTCCCGAGGAGCGTGGCCTCTACCGGAAGATGAAGGTCGCCGAGATGCTGGAGTTCACCGGCGCCATCAAGGGGATGTCGCCGGCCGCCGCTCGCAAGGCGGGACTCCTCTGGCTCGACCGCCTGGAACTCGGCGCCTGGAAGGACAAGAAGGTCGAGGAGCTTTCCAAGGGGATGCAGCAGAAAGCGCAGTTCGTGTCGGCGGTCCTGATGAAGCCCGAGCTGCTGATCCTGGACGAGCCGTTCTCCGGAATGGACCCGGTGAACCAGGACCTGTTCAAGGACGTGATCGTCGAACTCAACCGGTCCGGCACGACGATCCTGTTCTCGACGCACCAGATGGACACCGCGGAGAAGCTCTGCAAGCGGATCGCGCTGATCGACCGAGGGAAGGTCGCCGAGACGGGGCTCTTGACGGAGGTCAAGGCGAGGTACGGCAAGAACTCGGTTCTCGTGGAGTTCGAGGGGGACGGCGCCTTCCTCGGTTCCCTCCCCGGCGTCGCCCGGGTGGACGACTACGGACAGTACCAGGAGATCCGCCTGGTGGACGGCGCCGATCCGCAGGAACTGCTCCGGGCGTCGGTGGGCCGGCTGCGGATCCGGCGGTTCGAGATCGTGTCCCCGACGCTTCACAACATCTTCATCGAGCGGGTCGGCGGGGAGCACGCCCATGCATAAGATCCTCATGGTCATCCGGCGCGAATACCTAGAGCGCGTGAAGAAGAAGTCGTTCTGGATCGGAACCGCGGTCTTCCCGCTGCTGATGGTGGCGATGTTCGGCATCCAGTTCGCCATGATGTTCGTGACGTCGACCGAGCAGAAATCGATCGCGCTCGTGGACGCCACGGGGCGCCTGTTCGAGGCGACCTCGCAGGGGCTAGACGACAAGCTCAAGGACGGGCGGCCGGAGTTCGTCTTCGTGAAGGAGCCCCTCCGGGGAAGCCTCGACGAGACCCGCCGCGCGCTCGAGCCGCAGGTCGTGGAGGGGAAGCTGTTCGGCATCCTGACCGCGGCCGCGGAGATCGAGTCGCCGGATGCGTTCCGGCTCTACGCGAAGAACGTCGGCAACGTGATGGCGACCGAGCGGATCGAAAGGGCCCTCAAGAACGCCGTGGTCGGGCTGCGGCTCGAGAAGAGCAACCTCGGCCTCGACCGGAAGGCGCTCGACTCGATCATGAAGCCGATCGACATGGGGACGTTCCAGGTGTCGGCCACCGGCGAGGCGAAGAAGAAGGGGTTTCTCCAGGCCTATTTCGGAACCTTCGCGTTCGTGATGGTCCTCTACATGTCGCTCCTGCTCTACGGCATCGCCGTCATGCGCGGGATCCTCGAGGAGAAGTCGAGCCGGGTGATGGAGGTCCTCCTCGGCTCGATGTCGCCGGACCAGCTGATGACGGGGAAGATCGTCGGGATCGGCCTCGTGGGGCTCACCCAGATGGCGATCTACGTGGTCACCGCCGGCGGCCTCCGCGCCTACTTCGCCGCGCAGCAGGCGGCGGCCGAGTGGACTTCGGCACTCGACGCATTCTCCCCGGTCAAGATGCTCTGGTTCGTCGTCTTCTACGTGCTCGGCTACTTCATGTACACGGCGCTGTTCGCGGCCATCGGAGCGGTGTGCAACACCGAGCAGGAGGCGCAGAACCTCCAGACGCCCGTCGTCATGTGCCTCGTCGTCCCGATGCTCATGGCGTTCTTCTTCGTGAACAACCCCGATTCGACGGTGGCGGTCGTGGTTTCGCTCATTCCGATCTTCACGCCGATGGTCATGTACATGAGGGTCAGCGTGCTCACCCCGCCGCTCTGGCAGATCGCCCTCTCCATCGTCCTGATGCTCGGGACGATCTTTCTGCTCTTCAAGACCACCGCGAAGATCTTCAGGCTCGGCGTGCTGATGTACGGCAAGCGGCCGACGATCCCCGAGATCCTCCGCTGGGCCCGGAGCTAGAAAGCCATCCCGATCAGCTTGTAGGCTAGGCGGGCGGCGGTGAACTCGGCGTGGTGGAGGCCGGGAGCGGGGGCGAGTTCGACGAGGTCGCACGCCACGACCCGCGTGCGCCGGAACAGCTCGGCGAGGAACCGCAGCGTCGGCCACCAGGCGCCGCCCCCCGGCTCCGGCGTCCCCGTCGCGGGGATCACGGATGGATCGAAGTAGTCGAGGTCGACGGTGAGGTAGACCGGCTTCCCGTCGAGTCCTTGAAGTGCTCGAGAGGGCCAGTCCTCCCCTTCCATCTCCCACGCGTGGAGGATCGAGTACCCGGGGATGCCGGCGCGGATCCGCTCCGCTTCCTCGATCGAGTAGTTGCGGATCCCGATGGCGCGAATCTCGGCGAGGCCGAGGCATCTCGCCATCGCCGAGGCGTGGCTCGAGGGGTTCCCCTCGTAGGACTCCCGAAGGTCGGCGTGCGCGTCGAGCTGCACCAGCTGCAGCCCCGGATGCCTCGCGGCGGCGGAGCGGACCGCGCCGGGGGTGATCGAGTGCTCGCCGCCCAGCGTCACCACCCACTTTCCGGCATCCATCAACTCGCCGACGCGGCGCGCCACCGCGTCCACCACCCGCTCGGTCGCCCCGCCCGGAATCGGCAGCATCGGGTCGGTGAAGATTCCCGCGCGAAACGGCTCGGAGCGCATCTGCTCGTCGTAGAGCTCCACCTGGGTGGACGCGCGCAGGATCGCCTCGGGCGCGGCCGCGGCTCCACGGCCCCAGGAGACCGTCCCCTCGTAGGGGACCGGCAGGACGACGACGCGGGCCGCGTCGAAGTCCGCCCACGCCTCCTCCCCGCCGAACGGCGGCACGGGCCCCGGCTCTTGCTTCATGATCGGACCTCCCCGCTCCCGCTCACTTGCCGGGCTTCCGGGATTCCGCCCGCCTCAACAACCGGTAGCTGATCGCGCCGATCGCGGCCATCCCGAGCAGGAACGCCGGGTAGGCGACCTTCCAGTTGGACGGGCCGGTCATCATGCTCCACTCGGACATCCCCCCGATCCCGGCCAGCAGCGTCAACGGCATGAACACCGTGGTGATCAGCGTGAGGCGGCGGACCGAGGCGTTGGTCCGGTTGGCCGCCTTCGCCATCCGGTTGTTGACCATCGAGAGGTACATCTCCATCAGGCTGGTGATCATCTCCCGCGCGATCTCGATCGACTCGAAGTACTTCGTCAGGTGGTCGTGGATGTCCCGGAAGTGGTAGATCGCCTTCTCGGAGATCCACGGCGAATCGCGCCGGCAGATCTTGACCAGGATCTCGCGCTCGTGGAACAGGCTCTTGCGCAAGGTCAGCAGGTCCCTGCGCAGGCGCATCAGCCGCTCCGGGCCGAAGCTGGCCGGACCCTCGAGGATCGCCTCTTCCGCGGCGTCGATCGCGTCCTGGACCGTCTCGATCGCGGCGAACTTCTGGTCCACGACATGGTCGAGGACGGCCTGCAGGAGAAAGTCCGGCCCCTGCCGGATCTCCGCGGCGTCGTGGGCCACCGCACCCCCCACCTTCTCGTGGAATCGGACGCCGCCCCCCCGGTTCCCGCTCACCGTGACGAGAAAGTTCTTGCCCAAGATGCAGTCAACCTCGTCCACGGTCAGAAGGCCTTCCTGGTGCCGGAAGGCGTTCATCAGGATGAACGTGTTGGTCGGAAAGTTCTCGACCTTCGGAACCTGGTTGTCGTCCAGGCAATCCTCGACCGAAAGCGGATGAACGCCGAACGACTCGACGAGGGGCGTCAAGTCTTCCTTCGCGGGATCGAAGAAATCCAGCCAGGCGTAGCCGCCGGCCGGCAGCGCGCGCAGGAGCTCGTCGAGGGTCGCGTGCTCCTCGATCCTGCCGTCCGGAACGATTCGACAGTAACGTTGCTCCGACATGCGCCCTCCCCGGCCGTGGCCCGCTTCATACTAACCGCTCGCGGGTCAATCCGGTGGAGAGCCGACCGATCGAGGCGGCGCGTCTAAAAACGGGCGGCGGGCCGGAGCCGCCTCCTCGAAAGTACCCCGGCCCGCCTCCGACGGTGACCTGCCGCCGCCGCCGGGGGTCCCGGACCCGGCGCCGGCGGCCGGGAGCCGCGCTCCCACCGCGCCGGATACCGATGGCAACTCCCGCGCCAGAGACCGCCGTCCCGCCAAGCTCAAGAAGGGACGCTGCTTCCCCGGGCGCAACCCGGATCGCACAACGGCGGAGTCCGCCCGCGGACGCCTTTGCCGTCCGCCGGCGGACAGCTGTCCCGCCCCCCGCGAGGGCCGCCGCGAGTCGAATTCGAACGCGGACTTCGGGCTAACTAGACGGCGGGAGCGGAGGGGGGTGGAACGTATCCGTCGCCGTCACCCGCCGGCGGCATCGGCTCGGGGGGAGAGCAGCGGAAGACCGCGCCGCCGATCAGCCCTCCGAGGGTCGAGAAGACGGCCGCCACCAGAACCATCATGAAGAAGCCGAGCATGAACGACCCGACCGTTGGCGTCGCTTCTGCGGCCTGCCGCAGCGCCTGCTCCAGGGTCTCGCGATTCTCCGCCGGGAGGTTCGGAATGCCGCGAAGCGCCCCGAGGAGCACCTGCGCCGTCGGGTCGCCGATCAGCAGGTGGAGCACGGTCCCGAGGACGGTCTCGGTCATGGCGTAGAAGGCCCCCGCCACCAGGCCAACCACGGCGCCGGTTGCCGGCCGGAAGCCGAGCAACTGGCGCCGGCACTCCCCCGCGTATAGCCAGGAGCCGAAGAACCCGCAGCCCACGACGAGCGCGCAGCAAGCGCAGTTGAGCAGGTTCAGGAACGGGACGCTGGCCAGCGCTCCGAACGCGACGCCGGCGGTCAGCGTGGGCCGGAGAAGATCGGGAGACCGTTCGTCCATCGGCGTCCTCCGAGATCGGCCAGCCCCACGGCGAGGTAGAGACCCGCGGCCAAGCCGGCGGGAACCGCGATCGCGAGGCGTGGGATGTTGGAAAGCTCCCCCACGCCGGCCTGGCCGGCGAGGGCGTCGAGCACGGTCGGGGCCAGGGCGAGCGCGAGCCAAAGAGGCCCCGCGGGAACGCGGGGAACCTCCCTCGCGAGCGCGGCGATGACCAGCGCCAGCGCTCCCCCGAGGTAAAGGCCGGCACAGCGGGCACAGATCGCCAGCGGGCGCCCCGCCCAGCACAGCGAGCGCGAGGGGATCTGATGGCACAGAGGATGATAGGCGGCCCGAAGCGCCTGCCCGCCGGGAAGCCCCGCCCCTTCGAGAACCGGCGGCAGCAAGGCGCCCGCGACGAACAGCAGCGCGCCGGCCACCGCGAACTGCACGGCGGTCCGCCGGCCCGGGAAGCCCGGCCTTCCGCCGACGATGAGGTTCGATCGGGCCACGCCCCCTCCGAAAGAAGAGGGATTCTACTACCCCGCGCGCCGCGGCGCGTGGCGGATCGAGCCGAGGCCGCGAGCCTGCTAGAATGCGGCTTCCGACGAGAGGAGCCGTTCACCTACATGCCCCCGAAAACCCGTACGATCCATCCGAGCGAAGGACAGGCCTCGCTCTTCGGCGATCCCCCGCCGGACGAGCCGCAGATCTCCGCCTCGCCGGCGTCCGCCGCCGCCGAGCCCACGTCGCGCTCGCTCTCCCCCGCGCCGCGGCGAGCGAGAGCCTCAGCTCCCGCACTCCCCTCCCCCCGCCGGGAGGCACGGAAACGCGCGCCGGCGCGCCGCGAGGACGCGGTCTCCATGGCCGCGAGGCAGCGCGAGATCTCCGTCTCCGAGTTCTTCACCAAGAACCGCCACCTGCTCGGCTTCGACAACCCGCAGAAGGCGCTCCTCACCGCCGTCAAGGAAGCGGTCGACAACTCGCTCGACGCGTGCGAGGAGGCCGGCATCCTGCCGGAGCTCGTCGATCGAGATCGCCGAGATCGCCGAGAACCGCTTCCGGGTCGCCGTCGAGGACAACGGCCCCGGCATCGTCCGCGCGCAGATCCCGAAGATCTTCGGCAAGCTGCTCTACGGCTCGAAGTTCCACCGGCTCAAGCAGCAGCGCGGCCAGCAGGGGATCGGCATCTCGGCGGCCGGGATGTACGGCCAGCTCACGACCGGCAAGCCGGTCCGGATCCTCTCCCGCATCGGACCGAGCAAGCCGGCGCACCTCTTCGAGCTCGCCATCGACACGCAGAAGAACGAGCCGGTCGTCCTCAAGGACGAGGAGATCGAGTGGGACCGGCCGCACGGCACGCGCGTCGAGATCGAGCTGGAGGCGGTCTACAAGAAGGGGCGCCAGTCGGTCGACGACTACCTCGAGCAGACGGCGCTCGCCAACCCGCACGCCACGGTCCTCTACTCGCCGCCCAGGGAAGCAGATCCGCGTGTTCGCGCGCGTCGCGACCGAGCTGCCCCGCGAGCCCCGCGAGATCAAGCCGCACCCGTACGGCGTCGAGCTCGGCATGCTGATCCGGATGCTCAAGGACACCCGCGCGGAATCTCAGGGCGGCGCTCGAAGACGGACTTCTCGCGCGTCGGCGACGGCGTCGCCGAGGAGATCTGCAAGATCGCGGGGCTCTCCCCCGAAGCGCAGGCCGCACCGCCTGGCTTCCGGCCGAGGTCGAGCGGCTGTTCCACGCGATCCCCAAGGTCAAGATCATGGCGCCGCCGACCGACTGCCTCTCGCCGATCGGCGAGGAGCTGCTCGCCCGCGGCCTCGCGGAGCGCGTCAAGGCCGACTTCTACACCGCCGTCACGCGGCCGCCGGCCGTCTACCGCGGCAACCCGTTCCAGATCGAGGTGGGGCTCGCCTACGGCGGCGGCCTGCCCGGCGAGGAGCCGTCGAGCTGTTCCGCTTCGCCAACCGCGTGCCGCTCCAGTACCAGCAGTCCGGCTGCGCGATCACGAAGGCCGCGCTGTCGGCGGACTGGAAGGGCGTACGGTCTCGCAGCAGGCCCGCGGCGCCCTTCCCGCCGGACCGCTGGTCGTCTTCGTCCACATCGCGTCGGTCTGGGTGCCGTTCACCTCCGAGAGCAAGGAGGCGGTCGCCACTACCCGGAGATCGTCAAGGAGATCCGGCTCGCGCTCAGGAGGCCGGGCGGCGGCTCGGCTCGTTCGTGCGGCACCGCCGCCGCGCCGCCGACGAGGCGAAGAAGGAGTCCTACATCGAGAAGTACATCCCGCACATCGGCGACGCCCTGCAGGAGATCCTCGGACTTTCGGACGCCAAGCGGGATCGCGCGGTCGAGGACCTCAAGATCGTGCTCGAGCGCAGCCGGAAGGTCTGAGGGGCCCGCCCGCGAGGTATGATCGCTTCGCCAGGCTGCGCGACGACTTTTCGGCGCTTCCCGAACCCGCGGATCGCGCCGTGGCGAAAGGACTGACCCGCGGAATGCACCATTTTCTCAACACCATTTCGCCGAGTAGTTTCGCGCGGATGAAGGGTTCGCCACCCGTACATGCTCGGTCAGTCGATTCCTGGTTCGGCGATCCTGGGTGCCCACTTGACAAATTGCGATAGAGTACGTACAGTGTACGCATGAGTGAGCTGCGTTTCGTCTGGGATGAGTCCAAGAACCAGGCCAACCAGCAGAAGCACGGGGTGGCCTTCGAGGAAGCACAAACGGCCTTCCTTGACGAGAACGCTCATGTGTACTTTGACCCCGACCACTCGGATGCCGAAGACCGATTCATCCTCCTGGGCATCAGTCTTCAGCTCAGGGTCCTGGTCGTATGCCACTGCTACCGCGAGGGCGACCTGGTCGTAAGGCTCATCTCGGCTCGAAAGGCTGACAAGCAGGAGCAGCAGGACTACTGGAGTTGACGCTATGAGAGCTCACTACGATTTTCCCAAGATGAAGGCGCGTCGGAATCCCTATATCAAGCTGCTCAAGCAGTCGGTCACGATTCGCCTGGATCGAGGCACGGTGGAGTACTTCAAGACTCTCGCGGAGACCACGGGGCTCCCGTATCAGAGCCTGATCAATCTGTACCTGCGAGACTGTGCCGTACATCGCCGGAAGCTGTCCATGCGGTGGCAACCTGAGAGTCGCCGAACAACCGCATGAACCCGGCGGGCGGCGCGCTGCGAGATCAGCCGAATCGCGGTTTCAATCTTGCGCCGCCTGCTCCGGCGGTGCCGCGGCGAGGCAGAGACGAGGATGGGAACTGACGACAGCCTGTGGCGGGTCCCAGCGCGAGGCGTTGCGCGATCGCCGCATCACGATGGACGAGATGGACCGTTACGTCAGGATCTGCCGGGTCGAGCATGTCATGCGCCCGTACATCGAGGCGCTGATAGCATGACCGACGCCTCCGCGCCCTCGCACAGTGGGTCCAGGTACGTCTGGTGGGGCACGTTGAAGATGCGCGGAGTGGCCCCGAACCTCATCCTCACACGCTTCACCGCGGCGACGGACTTCCGGCCGACCGAGGTGAAGGAACGCAAGCAGGCCGAGTTCCTGGTTCATGCCCGTTTTCCTTGCGATTTGATCGAGCGCGTCGGCGTGCGCTCGGCCGCTTTCCAGGCTCGGGCGGTCGAAGCCCTCGCGGGCACAGGCCGCCAAACGCCGATCGAGATCCGTCGGGAATGGTACTTCTGAGACAGGAGGCTCTGCGATGATCGAGTTCAAGACGGGCGACATTCTCGAGGAACGAGGCCGAGGCGCTCGTCAACACCGTCAACTGCGTGGGCGTCATGGGCCGCGGCATCGCCCTGCAGTTCAGGAACGCCTTGCCGGAGAACTTCAAGTCCTATGCGCGCGCCTGCAAGCGCGGAGAGGTGCAGCCCGGGCGGATGTTCGTCTTCGAGACCGGCAGCTCACCCCGCCGCGCTACATCATCAACTTCCCCACCAAGCGCCACTGGCGGGGCAAGAGCCGGATGGAAGACATCGAAGCGGGTCTGGCGGCGCTGGCCGGTCTGATTCGCGAGAAGGGAATCCGCTCCATCGCCGTTCCGCCGCTGGGCAGCGGACTCGGCGGCCTCAACTGGGCCGAGGTCCGGCCACGTCATCGAGGCGGCGCTGGGAGCGCTGGGCGAGGTGGAGGTGTTGTCTCTATGAGCCGGAGGGCGCGCCCGCGCAGGAGCGCATGGCTCACCGAAACCGAAGTGCCGGCGATGACGCCCGGGCGCGCCGTCCTGGTTGAACTGATGCACCGCTATCTCGATGGCCTGCTCGACCCGTTCGTCACCCTGCTGGAGGTGCACAAGCTGATGTACTTCATGCAGGAGGCGGGTGAACCGCTGCGGTTCGCAATTCGGCGGCCCTATGGACCGTATGCGGAGAATCTGCGCCACGTGCTGAACGCCATTGAAGGTTATTTCGTGTCGGGCTCAGAACGGGCGGCGATGCCCCCGACAAGGTCTTGCAGCTCGTACCTGGCGCGGTCGCCGATGCCCGAGCGTCGCTCGAAGCCCACCCCGAGTCGAAAGCGCGATTCGACAAGGTGGCGCATCTCGTCGAGGGCTTCGAGTCGCCGTTCGGTCTGGAGCGACTCGCGACCGTTCACTGGATCGCCACGCGCGAACGGCCCGCCTCGGACGACGCCCTCATCGCACGCACCTACGCGTGGGCCGAGCGCAAACGGCAGTTCTCAGAGCACCAGATCCGGCTCGCGCGACGCGTTCTTGCCGAGCGCGGCTCACTGGTGCCCATCCGTGAGACGGCACGAGAGGGGGGCACGCGATGCGGCTGCGCCGGTTCAAGCCGTCTCCGGCCTACGGGGACTCCGGCGTCGACTGGCTGGCGGAGGTGACGGGTTCAGTCGCGCCATGCAGCTCAGCAACGTCGACAAGAAATCCGTTGAAGGCCAGGAGTCAGCGAGGCTCTGCAACTATGTGGACGTCTACTACAACGACCGCATCGGCCCCGACCTGGACTTCATGGCGGCTACGGCGACGCTGGAGCAGGTGCGGCGCTTCTCACTCCATCGAGTGCGAATCGCGCCGGCACGGTCCCGACGCCGATGCCGGGGACATGACCGCTGTGCGCGAGACGCCGCCGAAGTCGAGCGGTGCGGTGTCCCCAGCCGCCCACCCCGTGGCAGAGGTCGGGCGAGCAGGAAACTGTTGCCCCCAGCCGGGCGGTTGATTAGACTTAGCCAGGAAAGTCTTAATAGCCGATCCCGCTATTCAGGGTTGTTGAGGAGGAGGCTCGGCCGGGATGAAGCGCGGCGAAACCGGCACCTACGAGGTCACGAGCGCCGGCGGAGAGCAGGTCCGGGCCTTCGTGCCCGCACCGCTGCCGCCTGTCCCGGCTCTGGCCTTCGAGGGCGGAGCTCCAGCAGTCGCTCGAAGCCGCGGTGCTCGCCCTCGGCCGGCTGGACGGCGTCTCGACGCTGCTGCCCGACAAGGCGCTCTTCCTCTACGCCTACGTCCGCAAGGAGGCGGTGCTCTCGTCGCAGATCGAGGGGACGCAGTCGTCGCTCTCGGACCTGCTCCTCTTCGAGCTCGACGAAGCTCCCGGCGTGCCCCTGGACGACGTCGTCGAGGTGTCGAACTACGTCGCGGCGCTCGACCACGGCCTCGCCCGGCTGCGGGAGGGGTTCCCGCTCTCGAACCGCCTGATCCGCGAGATCCACGGCGTGCTGCTCTCGCGCGGGCGCGGCAGCGGCAAGGACCCGGGCGAGTTCCGCCGCTCGCAGAACTGGATCGGCGGCAGTCGCCCGGGCAACGCCGTGTTCGTTCCGCCGCCGCACACGGCAGTGCCCGAGTGCATGGCCGCGCTCGAGCGCTTCCTCCACGCCGAGGACGATGGTCTGCCGGTGCTCGTCCGGGCCGGGCTCGCGCACGTGCAGTTCGAGACCATCCACCCGTTCCTCGACGGCAACGGCCGTGTCGGCCGGCTGCTCATCACGCTCCTGCTGTGCCACGCCGGTGTCCTGCGGGAGCCGCTGCTCTACCTCAGCCTCTACCTCAAGCAGCACCGCCAGGCCTACTACGAGCTGCTGGACCGGGTGCGCCGCGACGGCGACTGGGAGGCGTGGCTGGCGTTCTTCCTGGAAGGCGTCAAGCAGGTGGCGGAAGGCGCGGTCTCGACCGCGCAACGGCTCGGGGAGATGTTCCGGACCGATCGTTCGCGGATCGAAGGGTCCGGACGCCGGGCGGGTTCGGCGCTGCGGGTGCACGAGGCGCTCAAGGGACGACCGCTCCAGTCCATGGCGAGCCTCTGCGACACGACCGGCCTTTCGTTCCCCGCCGTCTCCTCGGCGATGATGCTCTGGTCGACTTCGGGATCGCGCGCGAGCTGACCGGCAGGCGCCGCAACCGACTCTTCGTCTACGACCGCTACCTCGCCATTCTCAACGAGGGGACGGAGCCATGAGCCCCGAGATCTCCGAGCGCTCCTTCGAGGAAGCCATCGAGTGCGGGCTGCTCCAGCACGGCCCGGACGCCTGCGCGGCGACACGACCGCCGTGCGCGAGACGCCGCCGCCTTACGGCGACACGCCGCCGGGCGGCTACCGCAAGCGCCGCCCCGAGGACTACGACCGCGCGCTCTGCCTGCTGCCGCGCGACGTGGTGGACTTCGTCCTCGCCACGCAGCCGAAGGAGTGGCAGAAGCTCGAGCAGCACCACGGCGCGGCGGTCAAGGAGCAGTTCCTCAAGCGCCTCGCCGCCGAGATCGAGCGGCGCGGCGCGCTCGACGTGCTGCGCAACGGGATCAAGGACTCGGGCTGCAAGTTCCGGCTCGCCTACTTCCGCCCGGCGAGCGGGCTCAACGAGGAGACGCGGCGGCTGCACGCGGCGAACCTCTTCGCCGTGGTGCGCCAGGTCCACTACAGCGCGAAGAACGAGAAGAGCCTCGACCTCGTGCTCTTCCTGAACGGCATCCCGATCTTCACCGCCGAGCTCAAGAACCCGCTCAACGGCCAGGACGTCGAGGACGCGATCCGCCAGTACAAGACCGACCGCGACCCGCGCGAGCCGCTCCTCGCCTACGGCCGCTGCCTCGCGCACTTCGCGGTGGACCCGGATCTGGTCTACGTCACCACGCAGCTCGCCGGGCCGAAGACGCGCTTCCTCCCCTTCAACCAGGGGAAGTTCGGCGGCGCCGGCAACCCGCCCGTGCCGCCCACGCGGAAGGGCTACGCCACCGGCTACCTCTGGGAAGAGACCTGGGCGCGCGACAGCGTGCTCGACCTCGTGCGCCAGTTCATCCACGAGGTCGAGGAGGAAGACGAGAAGGGGCGCAAGACCGGCAAGCGCTTCCTGATCTTCCCGCGCTACCAGCAGCTCGACTGCGTGCGCAAGCTCGTCGCCGCACGCGCGCGGCGGCGGGCGCCGGCCAGCGCTACCTGATCCAGCACTCGGCCGGCAGCGGCAAGAGCTTCACCATCGCCTGGCTCGCCCACCAGCTCGCGACGCTCCACGACGCGAGCGACCGGCGCGTCTTCGACTCGATCGTGGTCATCACCGACCGGCGCGTGCTCGACCGCCAGCTCCAGACCACGATGCGCCAGTTCGAGCAGACGCTCGGCGTGGTGGAGAACATCGACACGACCTCGCGCCAGCTCAAGGAGGCGCTCGAGTCGGGCAAGACGATCATCGTCACGACGCTCCAGAAGTTCCCGGTGATCGCCAAGGAGATCGGCGAGCTGCCGGGCAAGCGCTTCGCCGTGATCGTGGACGAGGCGCACTCCTCGCAGTCGGGCGAGAGCACGAAGAGCCTCGAAGGCCGTGCTCGCCTCCGGCTCGCTCGAGGAGGCGGAGGCGCGAGGAGGCCGGAGCGCAGACGCCCGAGGAGGAGCTGGAGAGCACGATCCTCGCCGAGATGGAGAAGCGCGGGCGGCTGCCCAACCTCTCGACCTTCGCCTTCACCGCCACGCCCAAGCCCAAGACGCTCGAGCTCTTCGGCACCAAGCGCGCCGACGGGAAGTTCGCGCCCTTCCACCTCTACAGCATGCGCCAGGCGATCGAGGAGGGGTTCATCCTCGACGTGCTCGCGAACTACACGACCTACACGGCCTACTGGCGGCTGCTGAAGAAGGTCGAGGACGACCCGCGCTACGACAAGAAGAAGGCCGAGTACCTGCTCAAGTCGTTCGTCGAGCTGCACCCGCACGCGATCGGCGAGAAGGTGCGGATCTGGTCGAGCACTTCGCCGCGCAGGTGCAGGGCGAGATCGGCGGCAAGGCCAAGGCGATGATCGTCACCCGCTCGCGCCTGCACGCGGTGCGCTACAAGCTGGCGGTGGACAAGTACCTGGCGGAGCGCGGCTATCCGTTCAAGGCGCTCGTGGCCTTCTCGGGCACGGTCCAGGACGGCGGGCAGGTCGTACACCGAGGCCGGGATGAACGGCTTCCCGGAGGCGCAGACCGCCAAGACCTTCGAGCGGCCCGAGTACCGCTTCCTGATCGTCGCCAACAAGTTCCAGACCGGGTTCGACCAGCCGCTGCTCCACACGATGTACGTGGACAAGAAGCTCGGCGGCGTGAACGCGGTGCAGACGCTCTCGCGGCTCAACCGCACGCTACCTCCCGAGAAGAAGGGCACGATGGTGCTCGACTTCGCCAACGAGGCCGACGAGATCAAGGCCGCCTTCGAGCCCTACTACGAGACGACGCTGCTGTCGGAGGCGACCGACCCGAACCTGCTCTACGAGATCCAGACCCGGCTCGCCGCGTTCCCGGTCTACACCGAGGCCGACGTGGACGGCTTCGCCAAGGTCTACTTCGACCCCAAGGCGACGCAGGACCGGCTCTACGCCGTGCTCGCGCCCGTGGTCGAGCGCTTCCGGGCGCTCTCGGAGGAGGAGCAGCACGACTTCCGCGGCCAGCTCACCGACTACGTGCGGCTCTACGCCTTCCTCGCGCAGGTGCTGACCTTCGCCGACGCCGATCTCGAGAAGCTCTACGTCTTCGCGCGGCACCTGCGGCGGCTGCTCCCCGCCGACCGCGCCGAGCTGCCGCGCGAGGTGCAGCAGAACATCGACATGGAGTCGTACCGCATCCAGCAGACCGGGAGCGGCAAGATCGCCCTCGAGCGCAAGCCGGGCGTGCTCGACCCGGTGGGCACCAAGGGCGGCCACGGGACGGCGCCGGAGGAGCTGGAGACGCTCTCCCGCATCATCGCCGAGCTGAACGAGCGCTTCGGGCTCAACCTCGGCCCCGAGCATCGCGTGACGCTCGGCCAGATGATGGAGAAGCTCGACGACGACGCGGCGCTCGACGCCGCCGCGCGGGTCAACACGCGGGAGAACGTGCGGCTCACCTTCGACCAGAAGGTCGAGCACGTGATCCAGGAGATCGTCGATTCGAACTTCGATCTCTACAAGCGCATCACCGACGACCGCGCCTTCGGCGAGGTCGATCAAGAACTTCCTCTTCGACCAGTACCTGCGCGCGCACCGCAACGCCGAGGAGCTGATCAAGCGCGGGCGAGTCGAAGACGCTGGAGTTCAAGTCCACCCTGCGCTGGAACCTCAAGGAGGACCGGCAGGACGACAAGGGCGTGACCCACGCCGTGCTCAAGACCATCGCCGCGTTCCTGAACACCGAGGGCGGCGACCTGCTGATCGGCGTGGCCGACGACGGCTCGATCGTCGGCATCGAGCGCGACCAGCTCGAGAGCGACGACAAGTTCATGCGCCACCTGGCGCAGGTCGTGCGCAACGGCCTCGGCGACCGGGCCGGCACGTGCATCGACCCGAAGACCCAGATCGTCCAGGGCAAGACGGTCTGCGTGGTGAGCTGCCAGCGCAGCCCCGAGCCGGTGTTCCTGAAGTGGAAGGGAATGGAGACGAGCCCGGACGGCGACTTCTTCGTGCGGAGCGGCCCGGGAACCGTGAAGCTCCCGACGGAGAGCGCGAACGAGTACATCCGGACTCGTTTCGGCGGGGCCGCGAAGATCACGGGTGAACCCTCGGGGGGTGGCGATTAGCGGCGTGCAGCGGAGAGCGCTGTCCAGTCGCCATGATCCCCGAACTGCCCCTCGAGAGTCGCTTCTCGATCTCGTGTGCCAGGAACAGGGCCCCGAACTCGCGCGCCTGAAAGCGGACCGGGCGCCGAGCGACCGCGGCGTCGAGGAAGCGCTGGGCGATGGCCGCCACGCTCCCCAGGTAGATTTGCGAAACCACCATGCCTGACACGCGTTTTCTCTCGAGAATCGTGAATTTGGCGCGGTACAGGATTTGGCGGTATATAGAAGCATATGCGTACAGCCCATCGGGAGCGGGCTCGGCACCGGGCGTTGGCTTGCGTCCGCCGGGCGGCGACGTGGGCCCTGGCCCTCGTTCTCATCATGGCCGCCCCGTCGGGCTTCTCGTCCCCGGGGAACTCGATTGAAGATTCCGGACTGAAGCTGGGCCTCGTGGAGCGCCTGCCGGTTCCCGGCGCCGCAGCGATCCCCCTGGATCTGGCAGTGACTCAGGTCCGGCACGATTACGGGCGGTTTCTGCTCGCGCGTTTCACGTCCGAGCAGGAGAGGGCCCTTCGCGCCGCGGGGTACACGGTGCGGGTCTTCGAGGACCCCCAGCGCGTGGGACTGGGTTTCTACAGCTTCCGGGTGCCTCCGGGCCCCCTGGATCTTCCCGCCGACCTGACGGTGGACGAGTCACGGTTCACGTTGGGGACCTACCTGATCAAGCTCATCGGTCCGGCGCGGGATGAGTGGCTGTCGGAGATTCGCGCTCTCGGGGGCGAGGTTCTGACCCCCATCCCGGCGTTCACCTACCTGGTCC
>CAWBOP010000017.1:0-109396 GCA_963790465.1 Terriglobia bacterium
AATACCGCAAGGCGGTCATCCTGGTTGGGCTCGTTCTGGGGTGGCTCGATTAGGAGCGTTAGCGCCGCGCTCGTCGCCGTGTCGTGTCTCGCCGCCGTGGCGCCTGCCGTCCGCGGCCAGGAAGCCCCGGCGACGCGCCAGGAGGCCGCGAGCCGGACCGCGGACCTGAGGATCGGCTTGCCCGCGGGCGAGCCGCCGGCGATCGCCATCGCGTTCGGCGAAGGGGGATTGAAGCTCGATCTGCCGCGTGGCGCGGTGTTCCCCCTCGATTTCGTCGCCGCGAGCGGCGGTCTCGTGCGGAAGGGCGAGGTCGTCTCCTTGGGTGCGGACCGCCTCCGGCTCGAGCTCTTGCTCTCCGGAGGGCTCCTGGACGCCGTCACCTACGACGCGAGCGGGATCGTCCTGAAGTTCCGTCGCCGCGCGCAGGCCGTCGCGGAGGGCGGTATCGACGAGGCGGCGAGCTACAAGCTCGGACCTGACGACAAGATCCAGATCACGATCAACGGCCATCCCGAGTACACGCGGCCGGTCGTGGTCGGCGGCAACGGCTCGATCAGCGCGCCGCTCGTCGGCGACATCGCGGCCGGCGGACGGACCCCGCGGGAGGTTTCGGCCCTCCTGACGGAGCTCCTGGCCCGAGACTACCTCGTGGACCCGCAGGTCGATGTCGAGGTGCTCGAGTACAAGAGCAAGTGGGTGATGGTGGCCGGCGAAGTGAAGAGCCCCAGCCGCTTGCCGCTTCGCGGCGGCAGCACGCTCAAGGACGTCCTTTCGGATGCCGGAGGGTTCACCGCGGACGCCGGCGAGACGATCACCATCTCCCGTCAGAATCCCGAGGGGGGCGAGGCGACGGTGTTGACCGTGTCGCGGCTTGCGTTCGAGGCGGGGGAGGCGAACCCCACCCTCGTTCCCGGCGACATCGTCAACGTGAAGAGCGCCACCTATGTGTACCTCCGGGGCGAGGTGAGGAACCCGAACCGTGTCCGCATCGAACGGGGAATGACGCTGCTCCGGGCGCTCGCGATCGTCGGCGACCTGACGGAGTGGGCCGATCGGAAAGCGGTCGTGGTGCTCCGCGAGGACGGCGCGGTGCCTGCCGAGGAGTACAACCTCAAGGAGATCGAGCGGGGCAAGACCGCGGATCCGGTCCTGACCGGCGGCGAGATCGTCATCGTGAAACGCCGGTTCCTCTGATCGCCGTCCTGGTGCGGCGATCCCGGTGGGGCCTGTCTTGATGAACCTGCGGACGAGTCCTATATTGACAGGGTTGCGACCCCCCTCGGCGGTAATGAGGGAACGTATGTCTGAGGAGTCCCGATGAGCGCCGTCGAGGCATCGCCAGTTTCCTTCGCACCCCGCGAAGTGCACCTGCGGGATTACTGGAAGGTCGCGTGGCAGGGGCGCTGGACCGTTGCGGTCGTGTTCCTGGCCGTCGTGGGCCTCGCAGCCGCGTGGTCGTTTCTCAGGGCCCCGATCTTCCGCGCCACGGCGGTCGTCGAGGTCCAGCCGCAGGCCAGACGGGTCGGACCCGGGCAGGACGTCTCGGGGCTCGGCGTCGCGAGCTACGGCTGGTTCGCCGAGGAGCGCTACCAGAACACCCAGATCGAGATCATCAAGAGCCGGGTGGTCGCGGAACGCGCGTTCCAGGCGCTCGGACTCGCCGGCGACCCCCAGTTCGCGGGCCTCAAGGACCCGGTCGGGGCGTTCGTGTCTCGCGTCAAGGTCGAACCTCGCCGGGAGACCGGCCTCATCGAGATCAGCATCGAGGGGCCGGATCGCGAAGGGATCACGCGCTGGGCGAACGCGTTCGCGGACACTTATGTCGAGAGGAACATCGAGCGCGCCCGCGAAAACGCGCACGCCGCCGTCGCGTCCATCGGGAGCCTGATGGCCCCCCTGAAGGCCACGCTGTCAGAGGCCGAGAAGAAGAAATTCGACGTCCTGCGCGAGACCGAGATCTACAATCCCGAGAACCAGCAGGACATCGTCAAGCAGAAGCTCACGAAACTCAATGAGGAACTGTCGACGACGCAGGTGAGCCTCGGCAAGCTGACCGCGCTGCTCACGAGGCTGGGCGAGATCCGCGAGAACGACGGGAACCCGATGGCCCTCCCCGAACTCGCCCAGGATGTCGCTCTCCAGGAGTTGATTCGTCAGAGGGTCACGCTCGAGCGAGAGGTCGAAACCGCGAAGGTGACCTACAGGCAGGGGCACCCGATCTACCAGGAGAAGGCGACGCAACTCGAGAAGGTGCAGCAGCGGATCCGCGACCAGGTGTCGCTGATCCTGGGGAAGATCCGGAACGAATACGAGCTCGCGCTCAAGAACCAGGCGTCGTTCGAGAGCGAGATTCGCAAGACCGAGCAGCTGTCGTTCCGTGTGGGCGTCGCCACGTCCGCGTACTCGGTGGTCAGGACCGACGCCGAGACGCAGAAGCAGATCTTCGACGCGATCACGAAGACCCTGAACGAGATCACCGTCGGCGCGGAGCTCCTGGCGAACAACGTGTCGATCCTCGATCATGCGACCCCGCCCCTCGTCCCCGTTCGACCCCAGAAACGGCTCAACCTGGTTCTCGGCGGGATGGTGGGGCTCTTCCTCGGCCTCGCGGTGGTCTTCTTCCTCGACTACCTCGACAACACGTTGCGCACCCCGGAGGACATCGAGACGTACCTCCATCTCGACACGCTCGCCGTCGTGCCGAAGTTCACCGAGGCCGATCTCGGGTCCCACGCGGTCGTCGAGGCGTACCAGAGTCTGCGGACCGGCCTGATCTTCCTGAGCAGGAACCGCGAGCGCCAAGTCGTGCTGCTGACCAGCACCGGTCCGCAGGAGGGGAAGTCGTCCACGACGGCCCATCTCGCCCGCACGCTCGCGAGGGCGGGGGACCGGGTGATCGTCGTCGATTGCGACCTGAGACGACCGACGCAGCACCTCCGGCTCGGGCTCGAGCGGGATCACGGCCTGTCGAACTTCCTCGCGGCGCCGCGAGGGATGGAGGACTGGAGTTCGTATCGTGAAGACCGTCGGACCGTCGAACTTCCATGCGATGACCTGCGGCCTGATTCCGCCCGAACCCGCCCGAGTTGCTGGGGAGCGACCGCTTCACGCGCCTCCTCGGGGAGTCTGACGCAGCACTACGATTGGATTCTGCTCGACTCTCCCCCAGCGATGTCCCTCGCGGACGCGACGCTGCTGTCCTCGAAGGCGAGCATGGTGCTCCTCGTCGTTCAGCACGGCCGGACCGATCGAGACCTCGCGGTCCGCGTCGTCTCCCAGTTCGCCAACAAGGGGGCGAACGTCGTCGGCGCCATCCTCAACAACGTGGACATCGATCGGGCGTACAAAAAGGACTACTACTACGCCGGCTATTACTACTACGGCTCCGACGGCCAGAAGAAACGCGGCAAGCGGGAGTCGCCGGCACCGGCGGAAACGGGGACGAACGGCTAGCCCCTATCCCACCCGCCGCCGGAAGTCCTCCACCGTCGCCGCGATCCCGTCACGGATCGCCACCGCGGGCCGCCAGCCCAGCCGTCCTCTCGCCAGAGCGATGTTCGGCTGGCGCACCTTCGGGTCGTCGACGGGCAGCGGCTCGTGCACGATCGGGGCGTCGGACCCGGCGAGATCGCGGATCGTCTCCGCCATCTGGAGAACGGTCCATTCCTCCGGATTGCCGAGGTTCACCGGCTCGTGCAGGTCGGACAGGAGCAGGCGGTACAGCCCTTCGATCAGGTCCGAGACGAAGCAGAACGAGCGCGTCTGACGGCCGTCCCCGTACACGGTGATCGGCTCGCCGCGCAGCGCCTGCAGGATGAAGTTCGGGATGGCCCGCCCGTCCTCGAGGCGCATTCGCGGCCCGAACGTGTTGAAGATCCGGGCGATCTTCGTGTCCACGCCGTGGTAGCGGTGGTACGCCATGGTCATGGCCTCGGCGAACCGCTTCGCCTCGTCGTAGACACCGCGCGGCCCCACCGGGTTGACGTTCCCCCAGTAGCTCTCCGGCTGCGGGTGGATCAGCGGATCGCCGTACACCTCGGACGTGGAGGCCAGAAGGAACCGCGCTCCCTTGGCCTTCGCGAGCCCGAGCGCCTTGTGGGTTCCCAGCGAGCCGACCTTCAGGGTCTGGATCGGAAGCTCGGCATAGTCCCTAGGACTCGCCGGGCTCGCGAAGTGCAGCACCGCGTAGAGCGGTCCGTCCAGGTAGATGTAATCGGTCACGTCGTGGTGGATGAACCGGAAGTCCCCGTTCCCCGCCAGGTGCGCGATGTTGTCGGTCGGCCCGTGAGGAGGTTGTCCATCACGACGACGGCAAACCCTTCCGCGAGGAACCGGTCGCACGAGGTGCGAGCCGAGGAATCCGGCGCCACCGGTGACCAGGATGCGGTCCTTTACGGCTCATCTCGCGGGGTCCTCGCTCGGAGGGGCGATTCCGCCAACGGGGCGAACCGCCTCGAGCCGCGGCCGCTCGAGCGCCGCCTCGCGGTATCCGCTTCGGGGGACGCCTCTCGCAGGGGACCGCGTCGCGTGTCTGCGGTGGAGAAGCCATACGCGGGAAGCTCGGCGGACTGCTCGAGAGCAGCGGCGGCGAGCAGCGAGCTGCACCGGCCGCGTCGCCGGGTTCCGGCGAAACACTCGAGCGGATGAGAGGAGCGGAGCGGCGTCGACGAGAGGCGCCGGCCGCGCAGGCCGGGACGGGCAGGAGCCGCGGCCGGCGAGCACCGCCTCCGGGAACAGCCTGCGCGAGGTGGAGCAGCGCCATCCCCGCCGCGGCGCGCCCGCCCCATCGAGGCGAGCCGCGCGGTCACGATCCGCCAATCGAAGCCCGGGCTTCCGAGACGATGCGGCGGATGTCGAGGGCCCACTTCAGCCGCCGGTCGAAGTAGTGCGCCAGGTGGTGGAGCAGCAGGTTCGCGACCGGCGTCGTGGTCGTCGAGGCGCAGGACCGCGCCGACCCGGCGACGTCGAGGGGGAGCGCTCGCGCGAGGAGATCGGCCGGGTCGATGCCGGTACCGTCATTCCTGTCCGAGGTTCCAGTGCAGCTCGAGCTCCACCCGACCGGGCCCGGGCTCGTCGAGCGGGATCTCGTGGCTGCTCGCGCAGCCAGTGCGTCCGCCCGGTCTCGGGCGGCGCCGACCACCCCGCCTCCTCGAGGGCGACGAGCGCGCGCCGACGGCGCGGAGCCACGAGGAGGTCGACGTCGTCGAGGGACCGCTCGTCGAACGGACGTCCCGAGCCGGTGAAGGACGTCGATCCCCTTGAGCGCGACCGGGACGATTCCGGCGCCGAAGCAGGACGTCGAGCGCCCGCTCGAGGCGCGCGAGCAGGAGGAGGTTGTCGAGCCGGCACTTGTGGCGAAGTCCGGGCGAGGCCTTCCGCGACCGGGTCGCCGACGAGAGTCGAATCGCGGCCGGCCCTGTCGAGGGTCGCGTGGACCGCTGGCGGCACGTCCGCCGACGCGCACAGTCGAGAGAACGTCGCGGGGTCGCCGGCTCTTCGGACTCAGGGGCCCGGCGGCTTCGTCCCAGTCCTCCCGAGGATCGCGAGGAGGAAGCGGGCCTCGTGGCGGTCGTTCATGGGGCGCGGCGGACTCGTCGGACGCGAGGAGCGTCTCGATCGATCGCCGCGCAGGAACCCGAGGCCGTAGCCGACGTGCAAGGCTCGGGGAGGATCGCGAGGAGACTGCAGGGCGCCCGACGCCGAGCTTTCGGCGCGCGGGAGAGCAGCGAACCCGCAGACGACCATGGCGCCATAAGACGGTCAAGAACGCCGCTCCACCGATCGCCGGCGATCGCACCGCCCCGAACGCTCCCGCCAGCGACGGCGGCGAGCGCCGACGATGCCGCGAGCGACGAACGTCGGACGGGGAGCACGTACTTCGAGCTTGAAGATCGTCGGGGTGCTTCCGTCAGGATGCTGCGCCTTGACGCGCCCGACGACTGGAAGATCTGGCGGTAGAGCGCCGCTAAGCGACGGCCGGCGGCAAGTACCAGAAGACGGATCGACGGATCGAGCAACAGCTGGTACCCCGCCTCGCGGATCCGAGTGTTCATGTCGAGGTCTTCGACCACGGCGAGCGCACTCGTCGAAACGGCCCTACCCGGCTCGAGCACCGTTCTCGCCGGAACGACCCGGTCTGGAGGCGACTCGACGTACGCGCGGCTCTTGAGCGTCCGGTAGGGAACGGCACCGACCGCGATCTTCGAGTACAGGGCCTCCACGAGGGCGCTGGCGGAACGGCGTGTCGGCGTCCATGCGGACCGGTCCGCCGACGACCGACTCGCCGGTTTCCTCCATCACGGCGACGACCGGCGGGAGGTAGTCTCGACGCGACGAACGAGTGGGCGTCCACGCGCGGTGATGATCTCGCCGCGTCGCCGCGGAGATCAGCGACGTTCAACGCAGCGGGAGCGGTACGTCCAGGATTGTCGAGCACGCGGACCCGTCTCGGCGCATCCAGCGACGCGAGAGGATCTCGACGGGTCGCGATCGGTGGAGTCCGCCGTCGGCCATCAGGATCTCGTAACCGATCGTGGCGGATAGTCCTGGTCGAACAACGATCGCGTGAGGCGCTCGATCGTACGGCTCCTCGTTGCGCAAAGGGACGACGACGGAGATGAATGGGTGTTCACGACGGCATCGCGGCAAGAGAGAATATCGGCGGCAAGGGACGCCGCTGCAAGCGCGTTGACCCCCGCCGGCGCCGCCGCTAGACTCCGGCGGGGAGGCGGAGTGTTGCCGTGAATCCCGCCAGCGAACGCCTGCTCCTCGCCGTCGCCCCGCGAATCGGGTACGCCTATATCCGTTTGCTGCACGCGACGATGCGCTTCGATGTCCGGGGACGGGAGCACCTCGAGGACGCGCGCCGCGACCCGGGGCGGTTCATCCTCGCGTTCTGGCACTCGCGGTTCGTGATGATGCCGTACTCGTACCCCGGCGAGAAGATCACGGTGCTTTCGAGCCGGCATCGCGACTCGGAACTGCTCGCGAGGATCCTCGAGCGCTTCGGTCTCGATCTGACCAAGGGGTCGAGCACTCGCGGCGGGGCCGCGGGGCTCCTCGAAATTTTGCGCAAGGTCAAGCGCGGGTACGACGTCGGCATGACTCCCGACGGCCCGAAGGGACCCCGTCGCAGGGTGAAGCCGGGGGTCGTCGCGGTCGCCCGGTTCTCCGGGCTGCCGATCGTTCCCGTCACGTTCTCCGCCTCGCGCGGCCGCCGCCTGCGGTCGTGGGACCGGACGCTCTTGCCGTGTCCTTTTTCGCGGGGCGTTTTCGTCTACGGGACGCCGATCCGCGTGCCGCGAGAGACCGGCGAGGACGGCGAAGAGCCGTTCAGGCTCCTTCTCGAGTCGGAGCTGGACCGGCTGACCGACGATCTCGATCGGGAGCTGGGGATCGGTGCGGAAGAGCCCCGCCCGCCGGCGGCTTCGCCTTGAGCCGGTCACCGAGAATCCTGATCTCCGCGGGAGAGGCGTCCGGCGACCGCCTCGGCGCCGGGCTCGCTCGCGCGCTTCGCCGCCTCGATCCGGGGGTCGAGCTGTTCGGGATGGGGGGGGACGAGATGGCCGGCGCGGGGGTCCGGATCGTCCAGCACCTCTCCGACGTTTCGGTGGTCGGCATCGTGGAGGTGCTCTCGCGGCTGCCCGCGATCCGGCGGGCGATGGCGCGCCTTCAAGGGGCGCTCAGGTCCGAGCGGCCCGACGTCGTGGTCCCGGTGGACTTCCCGGACTTCAACCTCAGGCTCGCGTCGCGCGCCGCGCGAGCGGGAGTGCCGGTGGTGTACTTCGTCAGCCCGTCGGTCTGGGCGTGGCGGCGCGGGCGCCTTCGGGGCATTCGCGCGACCGTTCGGAGGATGCTGGTCCTGTACCCCTTCGAGGGGGGCTTCTACGAGGACGCCGGGGTTCCCGTCACGTTCGTCGGGCATCCCGCGGCGGAGGCGGCCGCCGCGGCCGGGGCGGGGCGCGAGGAGGTCCTCGCGCGCGTCGGCCTGGACCCGGCCGCGCGGGTGGTTGCGCTCCTTCCCGGCAGCCGGCACGGAGAGGTGGAACGGCTCTTCCCCGTCATGCTCGAAGCGGCGGCGAGGCTTCGGGGCCTTCACCCCGAGACCCGCTTTCTCGTGCCGCGCGCCGCGACCGTGTCCCGGCGGCAGCTCGAGGAAAAGGTCGATCGAGCGGGGCTCGACGGCGTGACGATCCACGACGGAGATTACCCGGCGGTCCTTCGCGCGTGCGCCGCCGCTGTGGTGGGTTCCGGAACCGCGACGCTCGAGGCGGCTCTCGCGGGGCTTCCGATGGTCGTCGTGTACCGGCTGCAGCCGTTGACGTACCTTCTCGCCCGGCTGCTGGTTCGCGTCGAGCACGTCGCTCTCCCCAATCTTGTCCTCGGCCGCGCCGTCGTGCCGGAACTGATCCAGGGACGCTGCACCGCCGCCGCGATCGCCGGCGCGCTGGCCGTGCTCCTCGACGACCCGGAGAACGCCGCTCTCCAGCGGCGCGAGCTGGCGGTCGTTGGAGAGCGCCTCGGGCCTCCCGGCGTATTCGACCGGGCCGCCGAAGCGGTTCTGGCCGAGGCCAAGGGTCGATCCGAACCGTTGTAACTCGCACGGTTCTTTGACTTTCCGCTCGATCTGTGCTTCAATGCCGGGTCGGCTCGCGCTTCGCGCTCAGGAGACCACCGGAGAATGATCCGTTCCATGACCGGTTTCGGGCAGGGCTCCGCCGAGATCGCGGGCTTCCGCGCCCGGGTCGAGATCCGAACCCTCAACAACCGGTTCGCGGACGTGAAGCTCCGGCTTCCCTCGGAGCTCCTTCCGAGGGAAGGGGAGATCCGCGCGAAGATCCTCGCCCGGGTGCAACGGGGTCGGATCGAGGCGGACGTGCGGTTCGACGGGACGCGCGTCGCGCCGGCGCCTGCGCTCAATCGCCCTCTCGCGGAAGCGGTGCTCGCGGCCGCGCGGCAGCTTCGCGAGGAGTTCGGCGCGCAGGGGGAAGTGGATCTCCGGGCGATGCTTCAGGTGCCCGGCATGCTCCAGTCGGCGGGATTCGGCGCGGGACTCGGGGAGGAAGAATCCGCCACGGTGTTTCGCGCGCTCGACTCGGCGCTCGACCTGCTCGACGCCGAGCGCCGGCGCGAAGGGGAATCCCTCCGGGAGGATTTGCGCGCCCGCGTGGCGCAGATGGGGGCGCACGCGGAAGAGATCCGGCGGCTGAGTGCCGGCGTGCCGGAGGCCGTCCGCAAGAAGCTCCTCGATCGCTTGAAGGTGCTGGCCGAAGGGGTGGTACTCGACCCGGCCCGGGTCGCGCAGGAGGCCGCGTTCCTGGCGGATCGCGCCGACGTGACCGAGGAGATCGTGCGTCTCACGGGGCACCTCGCCCAGGTGTCGGCCCTTCTCGCGGAGCCCGACGGCGAGCCGGTGGGCAAGCGGCTCGACTTCCTGCTCCAGGAGGTCAACCGCGAGACCAACACCGTCAACAGCAAGTCGGCGGCTCTCGACGTCAGCCGCGCGGTCCTCGCGCTCAAGGCCGAGTCCGAGAAGGTGCGGGAGCAGGTCCAGAACCTCGAGTAACGGAGGCGGCACGGATGGCACAGGGGATCCTGTTCGTGATCTCGGCCCCGTCGGGGACCGGGAAATCGAGCGTCGCGAAGAAACTTCTCGCGTCGGTGGACTCCCTCGAGTTCTCGGTCTCGTACACCACCCGCCCGCGGCGCGAAGGGGAAACGGACGGTTGCGAGTACCACTTCGTGGACGACGCGCGATTCGACGCGATGGTCGCGTCCGGTGGGTTCCTCGAGTGGGCCCACGTCTTCGGCCGGAGGTACGGAACCGGTCGCGAGGCGACCGAGGCCGCGCTCCGGAACGGACGCGACCTGCTCCTGGACATCGACGTCCAGGGAGCGCAAAAGGTGCGCGAGGGGGGGATCCCGGCGGTGTCGGTGTTCCTCCTGCCGCCCGACTACGCCATTCTCGAATCCCGGCTCCGCTCCCGCGCCCTGGACGACGCGGAGCAGATCGCGAGGCGCCTCGCGCTCGCGCGGCAGGAGGCGGCGGAGTACCCTCACTACGATTACCTGGTGATCAACGACCGGCTCGAGCGGACGGTGGACGATCTCCGCTGCGTCGTGCTGGCCGAAAAACGGCGGGTCGCGAGGCTCCGTGCCGAGGCGGACCGCATCCTGGCCACGTTCCCCATCCCCTGACTTAAGGGTGCAGGAGAAGCGCGGATGTTCAAGGTACCCGAGAATCTCGAGAGCACGTATCGCTTCGTCACGCTGGCCTCGATGCGGGCGGAGCAGCTGCAGGCGGGAGCGCTCCCCCGCGTGAAAACGGAGCACCGGAAGGCGACGATCATCGCCCAGGAAGAGGTCGCGGCGGGAGTCGTCGAGGCGTGGGATCCGAACGCCCCGGTGATTGCGGCGGACGAGGGGGCGGGCGAGGCGTCGGACTCCTAGGAGACACCGGCCATGCTGATCGCGCTGGGGGTCAGCGGAGGGATCGCGGCCTACAAGGCCTGCGAGATCGTGCGCGGTCTCGACCGGGCGGGGGCTTCGGTCCAGGTTCTCATGACCGCCAACGCCGCGCGGTTCATCGCGCCGCTCACCCTCGAGACGCTCTCGAGGCGCGAGGTCCTGCTCGATCCCTTCGATCCGGCCGCCGCGGACCGCGTCCAGCACATCGATCTCGCGAGGCGCATCGCCGCGTTCGTGGTCGCTCCCGCGACGGCGAACATCCTCGCCAAGTTCGCGGCCGGGATCGCCGACGACTTCCTGTCCACATTCCACCTGGCGGTGACGGCGCCGGTGGTCGTCGCGCCGGCGATGAACACCAGGATGTGGCTCCACCCGGCGACGCAGGCCAGTCTCGCCGTGCTGAAGGCGCGCGGCGTCCTCGTGGTGGACCCCGCCACGGGCCGGCTCGCCGAGGGGGAGAGCGGCTGGGGGCGCCTCGCGGAAACGGACGCCATCGTCGCCGCGGTGCTCTCGGCCGGGCGACAGTCTCGGCAGCTGGCCGGAAAGACCGTCGTGGTGACCGCGGGGCCGACGCGCGAGCCGATCGATCCGGTGCGGTTCCTGTCGAACCGCTCGTCGGGGCGGATGGGGTATGCGCTGGCCGCCGCCGCCGCAAGGCGGGGGGCCAAGGTGGTGCTGGTGAGCGGACCCGTGGACCTGGCGCCTCCCTACGGTGTCGAGAGGGTGCGGGTGCAGACGAGCGAGGAGATGCGGCGGGCGGTTCAGGAAGCGCAGAAGGACGCGTCGTCCGTGATCATGGCAGCGGCGGTCTCCGACTTCGTGACGGAGCCCGCGGCGTCGAAGATCAAGAAGGGGGGGGGGAGGTCTCGATCTGCATCTCGGGCGGGGTCCCGACATCCTCGCCGAGCTCGGACGCGAAAAGGGGAGCCTCCTCCTCGTGGGTTTCGCCGCCGAGACGGAAAATCTTCTCGCTCACGCGCGCGAGAAACTCGTGTCGAAGAACCTCGACTTCATCGTGGCGAACGACGTCTCGGTGCCCGGCCTCGGGTTCGAGTCGGAGCGGAACGCCGTCACGATCCTCGATCGGGACGGCGGCGCGCTCGAGGTCGCCGAAGCCTCGAAGGCCGAGATCGCGGACGCGATTCTCGACCGGGTGTTCCGCGGGACCTCGGCGTCGTGAGCGGATCGATCGAGGGGGGCGGCGAGGCGCGCCGGGCGCTCGCCGAGTGGGTCGCGTATCTCAGGGACATCGGCGTGAAGGAGTTGTCGGCCGGACCGGTGCGCTCTCCTTCCGTTCACCCCGAGCCGCCGCCGCGCGCGACGAGGGTCTCCACGAAGGCCAAGGGGTTCGCGCCCCGACCGGGGGTGGAGCTGTTTCCCCTTCCCGCGGCCGGGACGGCCGTGCCGAGCGATCCCGTCGAGAAGCTTCGCGAGGTCCGCGAGGAGATCGGCGATTGCACCCGCTGTAAACTCCATGCCGGGCGGACGCACATCGTGTTCGGCGTGGGGAACCCTCGGGCGCGGCTGATGTTCGTCGGAGAGGGGCCGGGCGCCGACGAGGACGCCCGCGGAGAGCCGTTCGTCGGCCGGGCCGGCCGGAAACTCGACGACATGATCCGTTCGATCGCGCTCGAGCGCGAGGAGGTCTACATCGCGAACGTGGTCAAGTGCCGGCCTCCCGACAACCGTACTCCCGAGCCGGACGAGATCGCCACCTGCGTGCCGTTCCTGTTCGCCCAGATCGAGGCGATCCGGCCCAAGGTCGTCGTCGCCCTCGGATCTCCCGCGACGAAGACGCTGCTCGGCACCCGGATCGGGATCACGCAGATCCGGGGGACCTGGGGGACGTTTCGCGGGATACCCGTGATGCCCACCTTCCACCCCGCGTACCTGCTGCGCGTGTACACCGACGAGAACCGCCGGAAGGTCTGGGACGACCTGAAGGCGGCGCGCGCCAAGATGGACGCTTCGCCGTGACCGGGGAGGGCGCCGAGGTCCTGTACGCCTCCGTCGCCATCCCGATTCCCGTAAGACGCCTCTTCACTTACCGGGTCGGTCCCGAGGCGCGGGACGTGCTGGCCGTCGGGGCTCGCGTTCGTGTGCCGTTCAGAACGCGGATGCTGGTCGGCACGGTCGTCGAATGGCCGGCTCCGGCGCCGGGGCCGGAGATCGAGCTGCGCGACATCGACGCCGTGCTGTCCACGGAACCCCTGGTCGGCCCCGCCCTTCTCGGCCTCACCCGGTTCGCGTCCGACTACTATCTGTGCTCGTGGGGGGAGGCGATCGAGGCCGCAACTCCTCCCGCCCGCCGCGCGTCGTTGGCCAAGCCCCGCCTGCCGCGTGCTCGAGCCGCGGACGCGGCGGACGAGAGTTCCCCTTCCAGCTTGCAGCCCGTCGTCCCGGGCGAGCCGAGGCTCGTGCCGACCCCGGGCCAGGCGGCGGCGCTCGAGAAAATTCTTTCGGCGGTCGCGGGGGACGCGTATGCCCCCTTTCTCCTGTTCGGCGCCACCGGCTCGGGAAAGACCGAGGTGTATCTCCGGGCCGCCGAGGTCGCGCTCGCTCGCGGGCGCGGCGTGATCTACCTCGTCCCCGAGATCGGATTGACGCCGCTTCTCGTGTCGCGCCTCTCTCACCGGTTCCGGGAGTCGCTCGCGGTTCTCCACAGCGGCGTGCCCCGGCAAGCGCGGGCCCGGGCCTGGGATCGCGTCCGGAGCGGCGCGTCGAGGCTGGTCGTGGGAGCGCGCTCCGCGGTGTTCGCGCCGCTCGCGGCCCCGGGCCTGATCGTGGTGGACGAGGAGCAGGACGGCTCCTACAAGCAGGAGGACGCCCCACGGTACAACGGCCGCGATCTCGCCGTGGTGCGGGCGAAGGAAGCGCGCGCCACGCTGCTCCTGGGTTCGGCGACCCCGTCGATCGAGTCGTTCCGCAACGCTCGCGAGGGGCGGTACGAGCTGATCCGGCTGGGCGGGCGCGTCGAGGACCGGCCGCTGCCCACGGTGCGCATCGTGGACATGCGGCGGGAGTTCCGCGAGGTCAAGGGGGTGAAGCCGCTGTCCCGCGAGCTGGTCGCGGCGCTTCGCGAGTGCTTGGGGCGCGGGGAGCAGGCGCTGGTGCTGCGCAACCGGAGGGGCTGGGCCTCCGCGCTGCACTGCCCGTCGTGCGGCGGGCGGATCGGCTGCTCGAGTTGCAGCATCACGATGACCTGGCACCGTTCCGCGAGGCGGCTGCGGTGCCACTACTGCGACCTCGAGCGGCCTCTGCCCGACCGCTGTCCCTCCTGCGGCGCCGAGGGGCTGATTGCGATCGGCGAGGGGACCGAGCGAATCGAAGAGGACCTCAAGGAGGCGCTTCCGGGCGCCCGGATCGCGCGCATGGACCGGGACACGGTGCGCCGCCGCGGCGCCCAGGAGGCGCTCCTCAGGGAGTTCGACCGCGGGGAGATCGACCTCCTGGTCGGCACCCAGATGATCGCCAAGGGGCACGACTTCCCGCGGGTCACTCTCGTGGGGGTTCTGTCGGCCGACCAGGCGCTCGGCCTCCCGGATTTCCGCGCGGCGGAGCGGACGTTCCAGCTGCTCACCCAGGTCGCGGGCCGGGCGGGGCGCGGCGGATCTCCGGGCCGCGTGGTCGTCCAGGCGTTCGATCCCGGGCACCCGGTGCTGCGGGCGGCGGCGGGGCAGGACTACGAGGCGTTCTATGAGAAAGAGATCGGCTACCGGAGGGCGCTGCGATACCCTCCCTTCACGGCGCTCGTCGAGATCATCGTGGAGTCGAGCGATCCCTCCAGGGCCGCGGCCTGGTCCGGAGTGATCGCCGAGGCCCTCGTGGGGGAAGGGGAAGGCAGGCTGATCCTTTCCGGGCCGGGACCGGCTCCCATCGAGCGTCTCAAGGGAAACTACCGGAGCCAGATCCTCGTCCGTTCGTCCGGCCGCAGGCGCCTCGTGAACGCCGTGGACCGGGCTCTCGCGTCGATCGAGGGGCGCGTCCCCCCGCGTGCGATTCGCGTCGACGTGGACCCCGTCTCACTCCTCTAGTCCGCATTATTCATGAAGAACCGTAGCGAGACCGCGGAGATGCCCGTCATGCTTGGCGCTCGCAGGACCGAGGACCCGACGCGTACTGTACCGTACGTGGAGGGTCCGAGGCCCGAGAACGCCGAGCAGGGCGCGCAGATACGCGGTCGCAGTAGGTTCTTCATGAATAATGCGGGCTAGCGTGCGGCTGCAAGCGCACCGCGCTCTCGCCGCCCGCGTCTTGACGATCCCGGGCGGCGCGGCATAACCTCAACACACGGGAGTGCTCCCTATGCGAGGAGCCGCCGGGGAGGTGAACTTTGCGATTCCCGAAACGGCTCGTCGCCGCCGCGGCGCTCGTGGTCCTCGCCGCGTCCTGCGGGGAGCGCCGAGCGACCCCCAAGGTCAAGGTGGACCTCAGGGGGCTCGACCGGAAACTCTCGACGTTCGCGTTCATCGAGGAGGGGAACCTCGTCTCGTTCATCGTGGACACGCATCCCACGCGATACCGCGAGGAAGGGGGCTACATTCCGATCGAGATCGGTGTCGCGAACCGAGGCGTCAAGAAGATCTCCCTCACCCGCGAGTCGTTCACGCTGCGGGACGAGGAGGGGAACGAGTACCCGTGCGCCGGTCCTCGGGAGCTGATGGAGAAGTACGATTTCCTCGATCTGGACCGGCAGCTCGCGGAGCTGCGCGAGATTGTTTTCAACCGGTTCGGCGCGTACACGCAATACCCGAGCAAGTTCAGCCCGACCCGCTCGATCGCTTCTTCTCTCACGGAGTCGACGCTCGTGCGGGACTCCGTCGGCCTCCCGAAGTTCGGATTCATCCTCGACTTCATCTATTTTCCCACACCGAAGACCGGTGTCGTGGGCAAGCGCTTCGAGCTGTTCCTGAAAGCGCCCGAGCTGCCCGATCCGGTGTTCGTGAAATTCGCGGTACTGTGAGCCGGCTCGTCGTCAAGGTCTGCGGGATCACCGAGGAGCGGGATGCCATCGAGGCGGCGCTCCTCGGCGTGGACGCGCTCGGGTTCCACTTCTCCGAGGGGAGCCCGTGCCGCGTCGAACCGGAGGAAGCGCGCCGGATCATCGAGCGCCTTCCCGCGATGGTCGCGAAGGTCGGCGTCTTCGCCGGGGAGCCGCTGATCCGCGTGCTGGAGATCGCGCGCAAGGTGGGGCTCACCGCGTTCCAGATCGACGGAGAGGAGGGGCCCGCCTTCTGCGAGGCGCTCCGGCCTTTCAGCTGGTACAAGACGCTCAGGGTCGGGCCGGGTTTTTCGAGCGACGCGTTTCAGGGTTACGCGTGCAGCACGTTCCTTCTCGACTGGTCCTCGGCCGGCGGCGCGCCGGGGGACGGCGGCATTCCGGGCTGGCGCCACGCGAGGGCGTTTTCCGTCCACGGGCGCATCCTGATCTCCGGCGGGCTCGGCCCCGGCAACGTGGAAGCCGCCATCGAGGAGGCCCGCCCTTACGGTGTCGACGCCACTTCCGAGATCGAAGTAGCGCCCGGCAAGAAGAACCTCGACCGGCTGGAGGACTTCGTGGCGGCGGTTCGCCGCGCGGAGAGCCGGCTGTAGCCTGGCCGGGCCGAAGCCGGCCCGGATCCGTCAACGATCGGGCTTCGTCGCCGCGATGGCGCGGATCGTCGCGACGTCGTGGACCTCCCCCTCGTCGATGCCGGGGCAGAACGAGCGCAGCCGCTCCCAGGAGACGCGGCTCCTGAGATTCTCTCGCCAGAACGGAAACGTGCGGCACTGCGCCGGCCGCGCGTCGTAAACCGAGCACGCGGTTCCTGAAAGGTACGGGCAATCGGGTTCGGGCATCCGCAGGATCACCAGCCCGTCGTCCTCGGCGGTATGTCCCGCGAGGTACGCCTCGCGGTCGAGGCCGAAGTGGGACGCGAGGGCGTCCACGTCCTCAGGCTCGAGATAGACATAATCGCAGTCGCCGTGCCGCGTGCAGCAGGCGCCGCACTCTCTCACGCACGTGAAACGGAGTCCCTCGGCGTACCAGTGACGGCGCGCGGTCGGGCATCGCGGCGGCTTTTCGCTCTCGGACATCGATCGCAGTATACCGTGCCGACCGGGTCTCATGGCCTGTCGAGCGCGCTGCCGTCACGCGGGCCGAACGTGGCGCCCCTCGCCGGGCACGCTCGCCCGTTCGCGTCGGTGCGCTCGGGCTCGCTCCGCTGTCGTCGCGCCCGGGGAATCAGGGCGACACCGGGCGCGACGACAGAGGGCCCGGCGAAAGGCGCCACGTTCGGCCCGTGCGAGAGCGTGCGGTCACGAGGCTGGAAGGCGGATGTGGAACGCGGTCCCCTCGCCCGGGGCGCCTTCGACCTCGATGGCGCCGCCGTGGGCCTCCACCGCGCGCCGCACGATGGCGAGGCCGAGCCCCGTACCCGAGGACTTCGTCGAGAAGTAGGGCTGGAAGAGGTGCCGCCGGGCGGCGGGATCGAGCCCCACGCCCGTGTCCGCCACGCTCAGGATCGCGCCCCCTTCGGACGACGGGCGCACCGCGAAGGTCAGACGGCCGCCGTCGGGCATCGCCTGGAGCGCGTTCTCGACGAGGTTGACGATCGCCCGGGAGAGGACGCGCCGGTCGGCGGCGATGCGCGGCGAGGGCTCGTAGCGCTCCTCGACCGTGACGCCGGGAGGTTCACCGGAACGGTACGTCGCGGCGATCTCGCCGAGGAACGTCGACGGGTCGACCGGCTCGAGGTGAAGGGCCGGAAGTTTCGCGTACGCCGAGAACTCCGCCGCGATCTCCCGGAGCGCGCGCACCTGCTTGATCACGGTCTCGATGCAGGCGTCCACCTCGAGCGAGGGCTCGGGGAGCTTCTCCCTGAGCAGGCGCGCGAGGTGCTCGGTCGAGAGCTGGATCGGCGTGAGGGGGTTCTTGATCTCGTGGGCGATCGCGCGAGCCATCTCCGCCCAGGCCTCGAGCTGGTTGCTCCGCATGAGGTCGGTGACGTCGTCGAGCAGGAGAAGGGAGCCCGGAGGCCCTCCCGCCGGATCGGGCAGCTCGACCCGGACGAGACGAAGGCGCAGCGGCTTGCCGTTTCTGAGGAGGTTGACCTCCCACGGCTCGCCGGGAACGGAGGGCGGGGCGTCGAGAGCGGCGGCGAGTGGCGCGAGCTCGGGGCTCCGCGCAACCTCCTCCGCCAGCACCTCGCCGATTCGCGGGGGGGCGCCTCGGGGGAAGAGAAGCTCGACCGCGGCGGGGTTCAGCGTGACGACGCGCCCCCCCTCGTCGGTGGAGACCACCCCGGTTGTGGCGTGGCGGAGAAGTGCCTCCATGTAGTCCTGGCGCCTCAGGAGGTCGGCGCGCTGCGCCGCCAGCGCGGCGGCCATCGTGTTGAACCCTTCCACGAGACCGGCGACCTCGTCCCTCGTCCTCGCCCGGAGCCGCGTGCCGTAGTCGCCCGCGGCGATCCTCGCCGTCGCGCCCACCAGCTCTCGGACCGGCCGCGCGACGGTGCCCGCGATGAGCGCGGCGGCGGCGGCGAGAAGGCCCGCAAGGGCCACGGTCGCGAGCAACAGCAGTTCCACGATTCGCGCCACCGCGCGAGCGACCCCCTGTTGCTGGACGGCCACCGGAACCGCGACCACCGTCCCCCGATCGGGCCCGGGAAGGTGCACGCGGGCGTACACCGTCGGGATCGGGATCGAACCGGCCTCGCTCGCGCGGAGGCGATAGGCCAGCCCTCCTCGCGCGACGCGCCGTTCCACGTCCCCGGGCAGGATCGGAAGGAGGAATCCGGAAGCGAACAGCTCGCGGCGCGACGTCGCGGCGAGAACGCCGTTCTCGTAGACGTGGATGTCCTGGCCGACGATCCGGCGGAGCCACTGCAGGATCTCGTCGTTGATCCCCGTTCCCGTGCCGCCGCGCTCTTCCTGAAGGGCGACCCAGTCCGCGACCACGCGGCTGACGATCCCGGCCATCTGTGCCGTCGACTCGACGAATCCCGCCTCGGCCCGCCGCTCGATCGCGCTGCGGACGAAGAACGCGAGCCCTAGGAGCGGAAGGATCGACGCCGCGAGAAGCGCGGCGAGAAGCTTCCGGTAGAACGACGCCCGCACCCCCCGGATCAGCGCGCGGATTCCGCCGCCCGCCGCCGCGAAGCTCGACGCTTCGAGGATCGCGAAGAGCGCGAGCGACACCAGCGCGAGGCGCGCGAACGCCCCCAGCCCGTCGAGGAGGGTCAGCTTCGGAAAAAGCAGGACGTGCAGCCGATCGCCCACCGCGAGCGGCAGCGCGAGAAACGGCTGTCGCGCCACCTCGAGCCCTACCGCGCGCCGTGCCCGGCCCGCCTCGCGCAGAGTGCCATCCACGGCCGGAGGCTGGTTCACGGTCGAGACGAGCACCGCCCCGTCGGCGCCGTACAGGATGTAGTCCGGCGCGCCGCCGGACTCGCCGAGAGTCGTTTGCGGCGCGCCGGGTCCGAGCGCGGCGAGGAAGGTCGAGGAGCCCGGCAGGAAGGGGAGATTGTCCGGCTCGTCGAGGACGTGTCCGACCACCGTGCCGATCCGTGTCCTCTTCGCGTCGAGGATCGGCGCCTCCGCGTGGAGGAGACGTTGCCGGATCGCCCCCAGCGGTGAGGTCTCCTCCCGGATCACGATCCCGGGCAGGCTATCGAGAGAAGGCGCCTCCTCGGCCAGGCGAGGCAGGTCGAAACCGAAGCGACTCCGGACCCGGCCGGACGCGTCGTAGAAATCCAGGGAGGACTTGTACCCCGCGTGGAACAGGTCGCCGTCCACCCAGACGAGGTAGGCGGCATACTCGTCCTTCGGGCTGCCCGGTCCCGACACTCCCGCCAACGTCCTCTCGGATTGAGCCGCTTCCCGGAGCGCGGCGGCGAGAGCCACGCGGCGGCGGGATGCCTGCTCGATCACCTGAGGCGCGAACTCCGATCGCAGACGGTCTCGCGCCGCGTGGTCGGAGGTGGAAAGAAAAGCGGCGCTGGCGATCGCGACGATCGGCAGCGAGGCGACCGCCACGGCGAGGCGCGCCGGCCTCGACGACGGCGAGCCGCGCGCGGGACGGAGCAGCGACCAGGCGAGCGCCGCCATCTCCGCCGCTCCGAGAATGACGAGGCCGAGGCCGAGCAGGAGAGCCGCCTGGCCGGGCGTCCGTCCGGCCGCGCCGATGTCGAGCAGCGGAACGCGCGCGTCCCGGGCGAGATCGGCGGAAAGCGCGCCGACCCCCGACGCGAAGACCAGAGCCGCCACGGCCGCCGCGCCTCCCGAGGCGCGCGGTCTCGAAGCCGCCGCCGCGCGAAGCGCACGGGAGAGCGAGAACGCCGCGAGAAACGCGGCGAGGCAGGTCAGCAGGACGTCGGCGGGAGACGCGAACAGTCCGAGCGCCTCGGGCGATCCGAAAACGCTCGCGGAACCGAGTTCCCTCGGCAGCAGCCGGAATGGGGCGCGAGAGAAGAGCAGGACCGCGCGTCCCGCCGCGATCCCCCCGAACGAACGCGCGAGGGCGCCCCAGGAATCCGGGCGTCTCGCGTCGAGCAGCCAGGGGAGAAGAAGACAGAACAGGACCGCCGCGGCGGCGCTCGCCGAGGCGCGGCGCCGGGTCGCACGATGGGCGGCAGGCACTTCCTCGAGCGTTGCGAGTGCCAGCACCGTTCCCGAAGGGGATCGGAGCGGGAGGTAGAGGGTGGCGGCGGGTCCGCCGCGGAAGAGGGGGCGGCCGTCCCCGATCGCGCCCGACGCGTCGGTTTTTGGCTCGTCCGCGTCGAGGAAATCGACGGCGCGAAGCGATCCGGAGTCCGACGATCCCGGCAGGAGCCCTGAGAACGCGAGTCCATGCTGCGGCGAATCGAGAAGAAAGGTCGCGACTCCGGCTCGTCCCGGCGCGCTCGAGGGGGAAGCGACGACGAGGCGCGTGACGAGCCCCTCGATCTGGATCTCCCAGGCAACGGCCGCCGCCGCCGGTTGCGAGCGCAAACGGTCCGGGCGTCCTTCCCAGGCGGCATACGCGCCGGCCGCGTCGATGACCCCGACCCCCTCGAGGCGTCCCGCGAGCGACCCCGTGAACGACGCTTCCCAGGCCGCTCGTGGCGAATCGTGGACCGCGCGGTCCGCCACCTCGACGGCCCGGTTCAGCGCGTCCTGGAACAGAGCGTCGAGCCTGCCGGCCTCCGCCTCGAGTCCAAGCCGCGCCGTCTCGGGGCTTCGCCGCGAGGAGACGCGCGCCGCGAGCTCTCCGGCGGCGAGAAGGGCGAGCGGAAGCCCGAAGAGGATCGCGACCCTGGCGACCCGCCGGCTCATCGGCTGTTCCGCCTCCCTGTCATTCGAGGGTTTCCTTGATCTCCCTCAGGACCCAGTGGTCGTCCTCGGCCTGAAACGAGAGGTGGATGCCGAGGCGAGCCGGACGTCCCTGCCGGTCGGTCAGTACCGCCCGGCCGCGGGCCAGCGCGTTCGTCTTCCCGTCGGACTCGAGGCGGAGCACCTCGAATGACCGCACCGATCCCTGCGAGAGAAAGTCTCCGAGGAGCGCCTCCACCTGGCTCGCCCCGAAGTACCCCTCCTCCGGAACCAGCCGGGTCACGGCGAGGTGGATCTTCCCGTCGACGGGAAGAATCGAACGGAGAAGCGAGGCCTGGCCGGTGGTCAGCGCCTGGCCGAAGAGGCGTGCCGACTTGCGTGCCTCCTCCTCGCCGGTCGCCGCCTGGCTCGAGGGGGTGGCGAGGAGCGCCGTGGCCAGAAGAGCCGTCACGAGCGCTCCGGGGAACGCGGCGCGCGCGAGAGGCATGAAAATCCAGGCGAAACGGCTCACGCCGACCCTCCCTCGCGAGGATAGGTTGGGGGAGCGTTCGCTGTCAAACGAACGGCATGATCGAGCAACGGCGATCGACGAGGGAGCGCCTCAGCTTTGCCGGTAGGCGTCCAGAAGGTCTCGCGCGACGCTTCGAAGCAGGCTCAGGCTGAAAGGTTTCGTGATGAACCGATCCACGCCGAGGAGGCTGAGTTTCTCGGGGTCGGCCTTCGAGTCCGACGAGAGGCCGATGATCGGAATCCGAGTGCCAGAGAACAGTTCCTGGATCCTCTCGACGAGCGGCACCCCTCCCTCGACCTCGGCCATTCGGAGGTCGAGGATCAGGAGATCGGGTCGCCGGTATCGGAGAGCCTCGATCACCGTCCGAACCGAGCCCGCTTTCAGGACCCGGTGGTCGTCCATTGAGAGCAGGTCCTCGGCGAGGTCGAGGAGGGTCGGGTCGCTGTCCGCCACCAGGATCACCCGGCGCTCGTGGCGCAGCACCGCCTCGTCGATGAAAACGCGGTTGCCACCGCGCGCCTTGGCCTCGACCAATGCGTTCTCCGCGGCCCGAACGAGGTCCTCCGCGCTCCGGGTGGAGCGGTTGTCCGGGTAACTCGAGATCCCGGCGGAGACCCGGACCTGGAAGCTGCCCCCCTCGTGCCGGAGCAGGATCTCCTCGGTGTGGGTTCGCACCTTGCTCGCGAACACCGCCGCTCCGCGGTACCGGTTGCCGGGCAGGATCGTGCCGAACGACTCCTCTCCGGTCCGGCCGAGGATGTCTTCTCTCCGAACCTGATGGCGAAGGACCTCCGTGACCTGGTGTATCGCGGAATCCCCGGAGGTCTGACCCAGGGAGTCGTTGATGGTCTTCAACTGATCGATGTCGAAGAGCACGAACGACAGCGGGCTTCGGTAGCGCCGGGACCGCGAGAACTCCTCCTCGAGCCGGTGCAACAGGTGATGTCGGTTGTACAATCCCGTGAGCGGGTCTCGGACCGCGCTTCTCTCGAGTTCCCGCCGTAACCGGCCGACCTCGGCGGTGAGGCGAACCCGAGCCTGGAACTCGCTGGCTTCCGGCGGATTGAGCATCGAGATCGCGGCGAGCGCCGGGTTCTGCCTCTCCATGTCGTGGCGGAGAGCGAGGTCGCGCAGCACGTGGATCTGGGGGACTCGCGCGAACAACTCTCCGGACTGGAGCCGATCGTGCAGGACACGGGCGGCGGGATCGTCGGTGTCGAGATCGACGACCACGAGGTCCACCGACTCGTCGTCCCCGCGATCGACCAGGAATCTCTCCGGTCCCGACAGCAGCACCGGCTCCTCTCCGGCCGTTGCGATCCACCGGCAGAGGCGCTCGCCGGAATCCCTGTCGGCGGTGAAGACCAGCACGTTGCCACGGACCGGAACCGGCTGCATGTGCCCGCCGCTCTCCCTCTCGCCACGCATCCCGGCGAAGGACCCGAACAGAGCCCGACGAAGGGCTGAAAATATAGGCATACGGGGATGGGGGTCAAGAGGAGCGCCGCGGAGCGGCCTATTTTCGAGCATTCGAGTGATACCCCGGCTGCATGGAGGCCCCGGGCGAGGGGAGGCCGCGGTGAAGGCGCTGGCGCTGCCGGCGGGCGGGCTCGACGGCCTGCTGGCCGCGCGTTACGGGGCGGGCCGGGATCTGCCTCGCGCCGAGATGGTCGGTACGCGAGGTCTTGAAGAACGGCGCGTCGCCGTCGTCCCGGAGCGAGATCCGGGACGCTTTTCGATCCGAGCCGTTTGCTGCTTTCGAAATCCGTGTGCTATAAGATCCCGCTTGCCCGGACATTCAGGGCTCGGGCAGGGGCGTTAACTCAGCGGTAGAGTGCCATCTTCACACGGTGGAAGTCGCAGGTTCAAATCCTGCACGCCCCACCAGGTCGGGTTCGAATACGGGCGGCTAGCTCAGCTGGGAGAGCACGGCGTTCGCAACGCCGGGGTCGAGGGTTCGAATCCCTTGCCGTCCACCAAACTCGAGCCCGCCGCTGGACGCTCCGTGGGGCCGCGACCGGCCTCCGGGGTCCCCCCGTCCGGATGCTATACTTGCGCCTCTGTCGGCGGGCGCCGGCCGCCCGCGCGAGATCACGCATGCTCGTCCGGTGCCCACAGTGCAAGATCGAGTTTCGTCTGGTCGACTATGGCCCCGCGGAGAGGGTGGTCAAGTACCTGTGTCCGGGATGCAGGGAGATCGTCCGTCTCGATCTCGAGCAGGACGAGGTCCGCACCTCCTCGTCGGCCGGCTCCTACCGCAGCCTCGAGCGACGGCGGACCGTGCTCGTGGCGGACGATTCGCCGGCGGTGCTCGCCGCGGCCGAGCGGCTCCTAGGGGAAGTCGGCTTCAACGTGCTGCTCGCCGCCGACGGCGTCGAGGCGCTCACGATCCTTCGCGACGAGCACCCGGATCTCGTGGTGCTCGATCTCCTGATGCCGCGCATGACCGGCTTCGACGTCCTGCGTGAGATCCGGTCGGACGAGAGGATCAAGGACACTCCCGTACTCGCCATGAGCGGGGTCTACAAGGACAATGTGCTCGAGTTCCTTCATCAACTCGGCGCTCAGGGTTTCCTCGACAAAGAACAGCTCGAGGAGACGCTCGTCTTTCGCGTCCTGGGGATTTTGCCCTCGACGAGCCCCGTCTGAGGCCGGAAAGCGCGGGTCGCCCATGCCGAACGTGGCCGTGATCGGTGCCCAGTGGGGCGACGAGGGGAAGGGAAAGGTCGTCGACCTCCTCTCGGAGAGCTTCGAAGTCGTCGCCCGGTATCAGGGAGGACCGAACGCCGGCCACACGGTGACCATCGGCGGGCGCCGGCACGCGCTCCACCACATCCCCTCGGGCGCGTTTCGCCCCGAGGTCAAGATCGTGATCGGAAACGGCACGGTTCTCGACCTCGCCCATCTGATCGAGGAGCTGGACGGGCTCGCCGCCGCCGGTGTGGACCTTGCCGGGCGTTTGTTCATCAGCGACCGCGCGCACGTGATCGTTCCTGAGATGGCCCGGCTCGATGCGCTCGCCGAGGCATCCGGCCCCGGCGGGACGCTCCTCGGAACGACCCAAAAAGGGATCGGCCCCGCGTACGAGGCCAAGGCCGCGCGGCTCGGGATTCGTATGGCCGATCTCGCGGACGAGGGGGCTCTACGAGAGCGGGCGCGGGGGCTCGTGGAGGGGTGGCGCCTCAGGCTCCTCGGACCCGGAGCCGAGGCGCTGGACCTCGACGCCTTGGTCCGGCGCGCGCGCGAACCGTGGGATCGCCTGTCGCCGTTCGTCGCCGACACGTCGCTCCTCCTGAACCGGTGGATCGACGAGGGGCAGAGCATCCTCTTCGAGGGCGCGCAGGGGACGCTGCTCGATCTCGACCACGGCTCGTATCCGTTCGTGACGTCGTCGAACACCGTCGCGGGGGGGCTGTGCGCCGGTCTCGGGATTTCCCCGACCCGCGTCGACGGCGTGCTGGGCGTGTTCAAGGCCTACACGACGCGCGTGGGCGCGGGTCCGATGCCGACGGAACTCTCGGACGGCCCCGGGGGGATCGGCGAGAGAATCCGGAAGCGGGGGAGGGAGTACGGCACGACCACCGGCCGCCCCCGGCGCTGCGGGTGGTTCGACGGGGCGGCGGCCGCTTACGCTCAGCGCCTGAACCGATTCGACGCGGCGTGCATCATGCTCCTCGACGTGCTCGACGAATTCGAGGAGATCACGATCGGCACCGGCTACCGGCTCGACGGCCGGGAGGTCCTTTCGATGCCCGCATCCACCGGCGACGCGGCTCGCGTCGAGGCGACCTTCGAGACCGTTCCGGGATGGCGGCGCGACACGACCGGCGCTCGTCGCTGGGAGGACTTGCCGCACGAGGCACGCCGGTATCTCGACCGGCTCGGTGAGGTGATCGGCACCGAGATCGGCCTCGTCAGCGTCGGCCCCGACCGGGAGCAGAGCGTCGTCCGGCCCGGATCTTGGCTCGCCCGCGTGCTCGAGAGCTAGCCCCGATGCCGGTAAGTTTAGAGGCGGCCTCCTTGTAACAGCTCCTGCTTTCAGTCGGGCTAGGCGGTTGATGTCCTCCACCACGCGCAGCCGTGCGCGGAATTAGAACTGGAAGTAGATGAACTGAACCTTGTCGAAGACGCCGAAAAACACGATGCCGTAGAAACAGCCGGCCAGGCAGGTCCAGCGAAAGGAGCGCCTCTGCCAGAAAGTCATAACGAAGGCTGGGCGGCGTACTAGCAGCCAGTCCACCATCATCACGGTGCCGATCATCATGAACGCCAGCGCCAGTTCAAACCGCGGAAGCCCCAGGGCGAATAGGTCGTCCACGCGGAAGCCTCGGAGAATATGTGCGTGGGTCAGCACGTGCATGGCGTCCGCAAATGACTGTGCCCGGAAGAACACCCAGCCGATCAGCACCAGCATGAGAACCCACAGTGTCTGCGCCCAGGCCATGAGGCCGGGCACCCGTGACAGTCCCAACGCGCGGGCGCAAACCCGCCGCGTCGGCGCAAGCAACTGGCTCAGCACTAGGTAGCAGCCATGGAGCGTGCCCCAAAGCACGAAGTTCCAGGCCGCGCCGTGCCACAGCCCGCAGATCACCATCGTTGCCATCGTGGCTGGCGCGTAAATCCAGACATCGGCGCGCACGCCCAGCCAGCGGACGTCTTCGATCCGCCGCGAGAGGGAGTAGCTCATAGGCAAGAATAGGTAGTCGCGGAACCAAGTGGACAGCGAGATGTGCCACCGGCGCCAGAAGTCGCCGACAGATCGCGCGAAGTACGGCTGCGTGAAGTTCGTCATCAGGTCGTAGCCCAGCAACCGTGCCGCGCCGATGGCGATGTCGGAGTAGCCAGAAAAGTCGCAGTAAATCTGGATGGCGAAGAAGACTGTCGCCAGAATCAGGATTGGTCCGCTGTGATGGCTTGGCGATGCGTAGACAGTGGCCACGATCGGAGCCACCAGGTCGGCCACGACCACCTTCTTGAACAGACCCCACAGGATGATCTTGAGGCCGCTGCGCCACCGCTCGGCGTCAAGCCGATGCGACGCGCGGAACTGGCGCAGTAGGTTCTGGGGCCGCTCGATCGGTCCCGCGACCAGTTGCGGGAAGAACATCACGTAGAGCGCGTAGATGCCGAAGTGCCGTTCAGCCTTCTGGTGCCCCCGATACACCTCAATCGTGTACGACATGGCCTGAAAGGTGTGGAACGATAGTCCGATGGGTAGGATGATCGACAGTCCCTCGACGCCGTAGTTCCAGTGGAGCGTTCGGGCGAGCGTCGCCAGGTTGTCGTTTATGAAATTGAAATATTTAAAGACGCCCAGCAGGCCGACGTTGGCGACGACGCTTACGACGAGCAACGCCTTGCGCCGTGCCGACGGCGCGTCCTCGATCCAGATGCCTGCCACGTAGTCGATGACGATGGAGAGGCCAAGGATCAGGATGTAGGCCGGGATGAAGGCCATGTAGAAATAGCAGCTTCCGGCGAGAAGCAGCGCCCAGCGGTAGCGCTGGGGCAGCGCGAAGTGCGTCGCTACGATGACCGCGAAGAAGATGGCAAACTGGAATGAGTTGAACAGCATGGCGAGGGCGATTCCTTAACGTAAGGCCGTCGGCTTCGGCGATCATTCCGATGGCGCGAGTTCTGGAGGCAGCAGCGTGGGGCCGACCAACGTCCATAACCGCCGCGTGTAGTACGCGGCTCCGTCCTCGTTGAGATGGGTAATATCAGAGAAATAGCGGTTGGGCAGCAGCCAGCAGTCGGGCCCCTTCACGGAGAATCTCGGATATTGGGCCAGACTCGCGGCGAGCGCGGACTGCGGCTCCGGTGGCGCAACCTGCCCTTCTCGGAAGTAGCAGGGAACGAAGATGCCTCGAATGTCGTAGCGTTCCATCAGCGCAGTCAGGCGCTGAAACGTCGGAACGTAGGTGGCAGCCGAACGCAGAAAGGGCTGGCTCGGGTCGTCCGTCTGGAGCCGGAAGTTATCGGGCAGGCGATGGCCAGGGTAGTGGCTCTGCCCTTCGATGAAGTAGTAGCCTTTCTGCGCCAGCATCGCTTGGGTCTGCCGGCGGCACTCCTCGTAGTAGGCCAGGAGGCCACCGCGGCTCCAAGAGCGGGTCGCGAACTGCACGAGGTTGCGCGGGAGCAAGCGGAAGGGAAACATGGTGTCCATGACGCGGCTGTCCTTGAATGTCCAACCTGAACAGGCTGAAGGTCTTCGCGGGCGTGTTCGGCCACGGGAACATCATCAGGACATGCGACGGCCGCTCGCCGCGCACGCACAATTTCTCCAGATTCTCGATGAATAGCAGGTCGTCAGGAATCCCGAGGTTGTAGGAGCTGACTGTTCCGCCGGAGAGAGAATCGAACAGCTTTGGCTGAAAGCCGGTGAGCACCTTGCTGTCGCCGAAGATCACGACCTTGACGGGCGCCTCGCGCCGGAACAAGGGGCCGCTGCGGATCGTCTGGGCCTTGGCTGCGGAAACTAGATCCGCCCCGGGCTGGATGTAGGGCATGGCTGTTTCTACGCCGGCGAATAGAAGCCAGAGGCTAGCAACGATTCCCATCGCCATAAACAGGGAACCAAGGAACGAGCACCATTTGGGGGGAAAGGTCATGCCAAACTTTTCCATGAGCGCGCGCAGCTACGGATAAGGTATTCAATCTGCATTTTCGGCCTGACGGCCGGTCCGATAATGAAGCCTTCTGTCATCCTGCCTATCCCCGCGCACGTCCACCACCCAAACTCAATATACGCCGTGTGTGCGCCCGGTGCCCGGGTGAATTCAAGCTGCTTGTCAGGCGCCGTTTTCTTTCCTGTCGTAGTGCGGGGTCTATCGTCACGGCCGCTCAGGGAGGGAGACGGCGGCGTGAGTCTCAGGTAGATTCCGATCTTCGGGTCGAAAACAATTGAACCCCGCAGTTAGCGCTGACACGGTGGTGCGCGCGCCGTTCGGGGGGATCGCGGTGACCAAGGACGCGCAGCTCGGCGAGATGGTCTCCCCGATCTCCGCGGGAGGCGGCGTCGCAGTTTGCCGGCTCGACCTCGGCTCGCACCTTTGCTGGGGGGAGAACACCTGGACCGTGGTCGGCATCTTCGACGCGGTGGGGCGGGTGGCGGACACCGAGCTCTGGTGCGACGTCGCGGTCCTCCAGCCCGCGTACCGGCGTGGCAACAGCTTCGAGTCGGTGACGTTCGGCTCGATGCCCCCGGATCCTTCGCCGCGTTCAAGGACGCCCTCACGACCGACTCGCGTCTCAGCGTGCAGGTCCAGCGGGAGTCGGAGTACTTCGAGGAGCCGCCGAGGCTCTTGACCGGGATCATCACCGGGCTCGGGACGCTCGTCGCGGGGCTCATGGGGATCGGCGCCGTGTTCGGAGCGCTGAACACCATGTACTCCGCGGTCGCCGCGAGAACGCGCGAGATCGCAACGCTTCGCGCGCTCGGGTTCGGCGGGGGTGCTGTCGTGGCGTCGGTGCTCGCGGAGTCGCTGCTCCTCGCGCTCGCGGGCGGAATGCTGGGAGCGTCCGGTTCGTATCTCGCGTTCAACGGCTACCAGACCTCGACCCTCAACTGGCAGAGCTTCAGCCAGGTGGCGTTCGCCTTCGCCATCACCCTCTCTCTGATGGTCCGCGGCATCGGCTACGCCCTGCTGATGGGGCTCGCCGGCGGCCTGTTCCCGGCGATCCGCGCCACCCGGATTCCCGTTGCGCGCGCGCTTCGGGAATCCTGAGCGGCGCGCTTGCGCGGCGCGGGGCGGCCGGCTGTCCCTTCCGGAGACCGATCCGGACGGTACACAATCATCGTAAACTCATGTCAAGAGGATTCTGGGTACTCGGCGGTCCTGCTCATCCTGGACGGACTCTTGGCCCGGCAGAAGTCGAAGACCCAGGGGGCGCGACGATGACAGGGTCCGATGCCGAGGCCCACATGGAGCGACTCGACGCCGACCCCGCGATCTTCGGCGGGCAGGTGTGCGTCAAGAGGACCCGGATCCAGGCGGCGCCGGTCGCCGGGCGCGCTTCGCGGCACAAGGCCGCATCCGCATTTGAGTTAGCCCGACCCGAGCGAGATCTTTCGGACTGCGGCTTCAAACGGGCCGGCGAGGTGAAGTAGCCTATCCCCCGTGAAACGCGCGATCGCGATCTCGTTGCTGTTCGCGGCGGTCCTCGTGGAGGGAACGCTCGCGCAGGACCGCCCGCGGAAGAAGCTGGTCGAGTACGGCTGGGACGTGCCGTTTCCGGACGAGGTGAAGGAGAACGTTCGCGAGATGGAGAAGCGGCCGTTCGACGGGGTGCTGTTCCGGCTCCGGGAGTACCACCACGCGTTCGACACGCGCCGGTGGGACGAGGCGCGCCTCGCGCCGCAGATCGAGACGCTGCGCGGGATCGCGTGGGGGCGGTTCACCGACAATTTCCTGGTCCTGAACGCGACCGACTCGTGGGGGATGGACTGGTTCGACGACGCGCAGTGGACGACGATCGTCCACAATCTGCGGCTCGTCTCGGGAGCGGCGGCAGCCGGGAGGTGCGCCGGGGTGGCGTTCGACCCGGAGCCGTACGGGCCGAACCCGTGGGCGTATCCGGGGCCGTACCCGGACCGGACGTTTGCGGAGGTCGAGGAGCAGGTGCGGAAGCGTGGGGCGCAGTTCGTCGAGGGGGTTCAGGCGGAGATGCCGGAGCTCCGGCTCCTCACGCTGTTTGAGCTCGGGATCTTCGGCGACCTCGTGGACGAGCCGGACGGCGCGGCGCGGGCGTCGAGGCTCGCGGGGAAGATCTACGCGCTGCTGCCGGCGTTCGTGAACGGCATGCTCGAGGGGGCGGCGCCCGGCGTGCGGATCGTGGACGGGAACGAGCCGTCGTACTACTACACCGGTTCCGCGGACTACCTGCGGGCCTACCACCTGATGAAGCAGCGCTCGCAAGCGCTCGTCGCGCCCTCTTTGCGGGGGCGTTACGCGGCGCAGGTGCAGGCCGGGATGGCGGTTTACGTCGATCACACGATGGCGATCGGGAAGCCGGTGGACGATTCCGCCGGCGGCCATCTGTCGCCGGCCGACCGGCTCCGCTGGTTCGAGCACGACGTCTACTGGGCGCTCCGGTCGTCGGACGAGTACGTCTGGTGCTACGGCGAGGCGATGCACTGGTGGAAGGGGGAGGTGCCGGACGGCGTCGAGGCGGCGATCCGGTCGGCGCGGGACAAGCACGATCGCGGGGCCCCGCTGGGGTTCGAGATCGAGCCGGCGATGGCGAAGGCGCGTTCCGATCTCGAGGCGAGGATCGCCTCCCGGCTCGTGGCACGATCGGCCGCCGCGTTCCGTCTCGGTCCGAAGGAGAAGCCGCCGCGTCTCGACGGGATGCTGAAGGACCCTGTCTGGAGGGCGCGCGCGCCGCTCGGAATGTTTCTTCCGAGGGGCAAGGCTCTCGGGGAGAGGCCGGACGCGGCGACCACGGCGTGGGCCGCTTACGACGACCGGGCGCTTTATCTGGCGTTCCGGTGCGAGGAGCCGGACCCGGAAAAACTGGAGGCGGCGATCCGGGGTGGAGGGGTAGGCGGGCATCCGGCCGACCGGGTCGAGATATGGATCGGCCCGGGCGTGGACGAGGTGTCGTCGAGGACCCTGGTCGTCGATGCCGGGAACGCGCGCCGGGAACGCCCGCTCGCGGGCTCCGGCTGGCGCAGCTCTGTCGCGGCCGGCGTGAATGAGTGGATCGCGGAAGTGGCGATCCCCTGGGAGACGATCGGCGGCGTTCCGGCTCCCGGCGCGACGCTTCGCGTGAATCTTTGCCGCGATCGCGCGTCGGCGCGGGAACTGTCCTGCTGGTCGGCCGTGCGAGACCGTGCTGACGAGCGCGAACGACTGGGGAGCCTGAGGTTCTGACCCGCTAGACGAAGTGAAACCCGGGGCGGCCGGGACTACGCCGGCGGGCCCGAGTTTCGAGGCCTCCTAAGAAGGAGGTCACCAGATTAATTACTTCGATTCGCGAGCGGAGTCAAGTCCGAAGTTGTTCTCCGCCGTCGGAATTCTACTCGTCGCCGTCGCCCTCAGGGGTTGGACGGGCTCGTTGTGTCGCTGCTCGTCGTCCGTTCCACGATCACGCCGACGATCACCGCAGCCCCCACCACGACGATCGTCGCTGTGAGCGGGTTGTTCCAGAACGTCGCGGCAGTTTTCTTCGGAGCGCTCGATGCCGGCGCGGTTGGCGCCGCGTTGCCCGACGCAACGGAAAGCTGGACGGTGCGATGCTCGCCCGGCTCGAGGCGGAGGGGCGAGTCGACGACGTACAGGCCACCGCGGGATTCCACCGCGATCTCGTACGCCGCCGCGGGAAGGCCGGCGATCTCGAAACTGCCGTCGGCGCCGGTGGGAGCCGAGGAACGGACGGCGTTCGACCTCGGGTCGCCGACGTGAAGGCGCGCGCCGGCAAGCGGCGCCTTGGTGTCGGCGGCGACGAGGCGGCCCGACAGCGTGCCCGGCGCGCTCGCGGCGGCCGTCGGAATCGGCGCCAGGACGATGGCGATCGCCAGCGCCGTCGCGATCCAACGAGAATCCATGAAATCCATCATCGTGATGGGCCCTCCAGACTTCGTCCAATATGGGGCGTCGCGATGTGCCGGGTCAAGGTGCATCCGTTGCCGATTTGCGGCGTGTGCCAGCGACCGGCTCCAGCCGGCGACCTTCGCCCCTGGTATCCTGGGTCGGGCGGCGAGGAAAACTCTTCGCTCCGGAAGGAGATTTCGATGCGGAAGAGACGACTGGGAGGGACCGGGATCGAGGTGTCCGAGATCGGTTTCGGAGCCTGGGGTCTCGGCGGAGCGATGTGGCTGGGGGTCGACGACGCGGAGGGAAGAACGGCTCTCGAGACCGCCCTGAGCCTCGGCGTCGATTTCGTCGACACCGCCCTCGTCTACGGGGACGGCCACAGCGAGCGGCAGATCGGCCGGGTGCTCAGGAACCGCGGCGCGGCAGGCGACGTTTCGGTCGCCACGAAGATCCCCCCCAAGGACTACGTCTGGCCGGGGAAGGCGGCGACGCCGCTGTCGGAGACGTTCCCCGCGTCATGGGTCGAACAATGCGTCGAGACGTCGCTCCGCAACCTGGGGACCGACGCGATCGACCTCGAGCAGTTCCACGTCTGGCAGGACGCGTGGCTCGATTCGCCCGAGTGGGAGAAGACGCGCGGGGCGATGGAGCGGCTCGAGCGGGAGGGGAAGGTCCTGCACTGGGGGGTCTCGATCAATGACCACGCCCCCGAGACGGCGCTCCGCCTCGTGAGCGACCCGCTGATCGAATCGGCCCAGGTGATCTACAACCTCTTCGACCGCTCGCCCGAGAAGGACCTGTTCGGGCACGCCGCGAAGAAGAAGCTTGCGATCATCGTGCGCGTCCCGTTCGACGAGGGGGCGCTGACGGGCGCCGTCCGGCCGGACACGGTGTTCCCGCCGAAGGACTGGCGGAACCGGTACTTTCGCGGAGACCGCAAGGCCGAGGCCGCTCGCCGCGCCGATGCGCTCGCGAAGCTTCTCGGCGACGAGGCGAAGACCCTCCCCGAACTGGCCCTGCGTTTCGTCCTGTCGCGTCCCGAGGTCTCCACGGTGATCCCGGGCATGAGGCGTCCCGCACACGCGCGCGCCAACGCCGCCGTTTCCGACGGTCGCCCGCTGTCTCCTTTGATGCTGGAACGACTGCGCGAGCACGCATGGGACAAGAACTGGTATTAGCGCCGGTGGGCCCCGGCCGGATCGTTACGCCCGATCACAGCGCAAAGAGGCGGCGATGAGATTGGGGACGGAATGAAGGCCGGCGGGAAACGGGGCGCGGCGATCGGCGGGTCTTCGGGTGCGAGCGGTGGCGAGGGCTCGGGCGGCTTCGTCCGCGAGCTGACCCTCTTCGACGCGACGATGATCGTCGCGGGCTCGATGATCGGGTCGGGGATCTTCATCGTTTCCGCCGACATGTCGCGTCTCCTCGGCTCGGCGGGCTGGCTGATCCTGGCGTGGCTCGTCACCGGCCTCATGACGGTGGCCGCGGCGGTTTCCTACGGCGAACTTGCGTCGATGATGCCCGAGGCGGGAGGGCAGTACGTCTATCTCCGCGAGGCGTACTCGCCGCTCTGGGGGTTCCTCTACGGCTGGACGTTGTTCCTCGTGATCCAGACCGGGACGATCGCCGCGGTCGGCGTTGCGTTCGCGCGATTTCTCGGGGTGCTGGTCCCGTGGATCTCTCCCGAGACCTGGATCGTCCCGCCGGTCCACCTCTCGGCGCGCTACGCGGTCAGCCTGTCGTCGCAGCAGCTCGTCGGGATCCTCTCGATCCTGTCCCTCACCGCGATCAACACGCGCGGGATCCGGCTCGGGAAGCTGATCCAGAACCCGGTCACGATCGTGAAGACGGTTTCGCTCGCCGCCGTGATCGTGCTTGGCCTCGTCTGGGGCCGTCATCCGGAAGCGATCGCCGCGAACTTCCACGACTTCTGGGGCGTCGCGGCCTCCACGGCGCCGATCCGGTCGGACTTCCCGTTCGTGCCGGCGGTGTCCGCGGCCGCCGGCGCGCTCGGCTTGCTCGTGGCGTTCTGCGTCGCGCAGGTCGGGTCGATCTTCTCGGCCGACGCGTGGAACAACGTGACGTTCACGGCGGGCGAGGTGAAGTCCCCGCGCCGCAACGTCCCGCTCGCGATGGCGCTCGGGACCGGTCTCGTGATGCTCCTCTACCTTCTCGCGAACGTGGCGTACACGCTGGCGCTTCCGCTCTCCGCGATCCAGCAGGCTCCGGACGACCGGGTCGGGACCGCTTTTCTCGGGACGCTCCTCGGGCCCGCGGGAGCCGCCGTGATGGCCGCGGCGATCGTCGTGTCGACGTTCGGCTGCAACAACGGGTTGATCCTCGCCGGCGCGCGCGTCTACTACGCGATGGCGCGAGATCGTCTCTTCTTCCGGCAGGTCGGCGAGCTGAACGACCGGCACGTCCCCGCGGTCGGGCTCTGGTGGCAGGGGACATGGGCGTCGGTTCTCGTGCTGCCGCGCACGCGCCTCGGGGCCGGCCCCGGCGGGGCGGAGCGTTACGGCAACCTCTACGGGAACCTCCTCGACTACGTCGTGTTCGCGGTCCTGATCTTCTACGTGCTGACCCTCGCGAGCCTCTTCGTGCTGCGGCGCCGCCGCCCGGATGCGGAGCGCCCCTACCGCGCGTTCGGCTACCCGGTGGTCCCAGCGCTCTACATCGCCGCGGCGGCCGTCATCCTGAGCGTTCTGGTGCTCTACCGGCCGGACACCACCTGGCCCGGGCTGCTGATCGTCGTGACCGGCGTGCCGGTGTACGCCGCGTGGCGCCGGTTCGGCGCGCGTCCTGTGTAGGACACCGCTCGAGCCCGCGGAGCGGGGCGGGGGATCTCTCGCGCGGCGCCGCGGGCGAGCCGGCGCGGCCGGCCGATTGAAATTCCGGTGGGATCTGGGCGAGAATGCCGCCCCGGGAGGCCGATGCAGCGTGGCGGTGGCCGCGAAAAAAACGGTGTCGCGCCGCGTGCGACTTTCCGGAAACCGTGTCGTGGGCTCGTTCACGTTCGATCGTCCAACGGAAGGTGTGCATGCCCGTTCACCCGTTCACCGTCAAGCCGATCTCGCAGTTCAACGATGAGATGGAGGGGCAGCAACGCCTCCGCCGCATCCTCGGGCCCGTGGCCCTCACGAGCCTGGGGGTCGGCGCGATCATCGGCGCCGGGATCTTCGTCCTCACCGGGCTCGCCGCGCACAACTACGCCGGGCCGGGGCTCATCCTGTCATTCGTCGTCGCGGGGTTGGGCTGCGCCTTCGCCGCCCTCTCGTACGCCGAGTTCGCCTCGATGCTCCCGGTCGCGGGGTCCGCGTACACATACGCCTACGCGACGATGGGCGAACTGATGGCGTGGATCATCGGATGGGACCTGATCCTCGAGTACTCGATGGCGTCGAGCGCCGTCGCGGTCGGGTGGTCGGGGTACGTGCTCAAGCTGCTCCAGCTCTTCCATGTGAAGATCCCTCTCTGGCTCGCGAACGACTACTGGACCTGCGTCGGCGCCAAGGCGGCCCCGCTCGCGCTCCTCGAGAAGCTCGCCGGGATGGGGATCGGCGCGGACCAGGCGCAGGCGCTGATCGCGAGGATGCCGAACGTACACGACATCGACGGCTTGACGGCGGCCGTGAAGGGGTTGACCCTTGCGGCGACCGCGAACCTCAGGGAGGTCGTGGTCACCCTGCAGGGCCTGGCGTCGGCGCAGGCACACCTGGCGAGCTTCTCGCACCTCGATATCCCCGTCGTCCTGGGAATCCCGATCGCCTTCAACCTGCCGGCGTTTCTCGTGATCCTCGCGGTAACGGCGATCCTGGTGAAGGGGATCCGGGAAAGCGCCTCGTTCAACGCGGCGATGGTGATCATCAAGCTGGCGGTCGTGCTGTTCGTGATCGCCGTCGGCTCGTTCTACATCGACCCCCGGAACTGGTCGCCGTTCCTGCCGTTCGGTTTCTCGGGGGTGATGGCGGGGGCCGCGTACGTCTTCTTCGCCTACATCGGCTTCGACTCGATCTCGACGCACGCCGAGGAGGCGGTGAACCCCCAGAGGGACGTCCCGATCGGGATCCTCACCTCGCTCGGCGTCTGCACCGTGCTCTACATCGCGGTGGCGGCCGTCATGACGGGGATGGAGCGGTACTCCGATATCGACATCTCGGCGCCGATCGCCTCGGCGTTCGTCTCCCACGGGCTCACCGCGGCGGTCCTGGTGATTTCGGTGGCCGCGGTGGCGGGGATCACGAGCGTGCTCCTTGTCATGATGCTCAGCCAGCCGCGCGTCTTCCTCGCGATGGCGCGCGACGGGCTCCTGCCGCGCAAGGTGTTCGGCGTCGTCCACCCGAAATTCCGGACGCCGCACCGCTCGACGATGCTCATGGGGGGCGTCGTGTCGCTCGTCGCCGCGCTGACGCCGATCGAGGACATCGCCAAGATGGTGAACATCGGGACGCTGCTGGCGTTCGTCATCGTCTGCATCGCGGTCCCGATCATGCGTAGAACCAATCCCGACCACCACCGCCCGTTCCGGTGTCCCTGGTCGCCGGTGATCCCGGTCCTCGGGGTCGTCTTCAACGTGGCCCTGATGTTCTCGCTGGGATGGGTGAACTGGTTGCGACTGTTCGTCTGGCTCGCGGCGGGGCTCGCCATTTACTGGTTCTACGGCCGCCACCACAGCACGATGGCCGAGCTTGCCGCGGCCAAGGCGCCGGCCGGGACGAAGCCCTAGCCCGGATCCTTCATGAATCATCCGGGCTAGTTGTCGCGACTGCATCGGGAATCCCATGACCGCAGTGGCGCTCCGCCTCCGGACTCCGCACTAGAAACATCACGTAAGCACGGCAGTCCTCTGCCGTGCTTACGTGAATGTGCCGCGGGCGTTCGCCCGCGGAGTCATCAAATCCGGTAACCCCCCCGGCGAATCGCAATCTCCGCAAGTCGACCCCCCAAACCCCACCCGACGCGGGGTTCCGGGGGGGCACCCCCGGACCCCCGGCAACCACCGTTCGCAGGGATCGGAGGACCGATCTCTGCGAACGGTGGTTTCTATTGGCCAACCCGACCCGAGCGGGGGTGCGACATCGGACTCTTGCGTGGAGACCTCGGTTCCGAGCGGGGTTCGCCTCCGGACTCCGCAATAGAAACAGCACGTAAGCACGGCAGTCCTCTGCCGTGCTTACGTGATGTTGCCGCGGGCGTTCGCCCGCGGAGTCATCAAATCCGGTAACCCCCCCGGCGAATCGCAATCTCCGCAAGTCGACCCCCCAAACCCCACCCGACGCGGGGTTCCGGGGGGGCACCCCCGGACCCCCGGCAACCACCGTTCGCAGGGATCGGAGGACCGATCTCTGCGAACGGTGGTTTCTATCGGCCAACCCGACCCGAGCGGGGGTGCGACATCGGACTCTTGCGTGGAGACCTCGGTTCCGAGCGGGGTTCGCCTCCGGACTCCGCAATAGAAACATCACGTAAGCACGGCAGTCCTCTGCCGTGCTTACGTGCTGTTGCCGCGGGCGTTCGCCCGCGGAGTCATCGAATCCGGTAACCCCCCCGGCGAATCGCAATCTCCGCAAGTCGACTCCCCAAACCCCACCCGACGCGGGGTTCCGGGGGGGCATCTCCGCGGTCTCGCTACGGTTCTTCATGAATCATCCGGGCTAAAGTCAAGCGCCGCGGATCGTTCGTAGGGGGTGGGAAACCGGCCCCGGGGACGAGGAGTGCGTCCCCGGGGCGGTCGAGTTCAGGGAGTCATTCCTGGCCGGAGGCGAGTTTCTCGTCGGTCACGATCGCCATCTTGAGCCCCTCGACGCCGCTCTTGGCCACGTCGAGGATCTGGATCACCCCTTCGTAGTTGAGCTTCTCCTGGGCGGCGACGAAGACGATCCGCTTCGAGGCCTTCTGGTTCTTGAAGATCTCCTCGATCTTGGACGCGAGCGCGTCCACGCGGACCGGCTCTTTGTTGAGCTTCACCTGGCAGCCGGGCGGGAGCCCGGCGCTTCCGATCGGCCCGGCGATCGGGCAGTCGGATTCCGAGATGGACATGATCACCTGCGTATCCGTCGGATCCGGCGGAAGAGGGGTGTTCGTCTCCCGCGGGATCTGCACGTCGTATCCTCGCTGCGACAGAGGGGTCATCACCATGAAGATGATGAGCAGCACCAGCACGACGTCCACGAGGGGAGTCACGTTGATGTCCGACTGTAGCCCGCCGCCGCCGCCGACATTCATGGACATGGCGTCACCGTCCTGCTAGGCCTTCTGCCGTTTTTCCGTGACGAGGCCCACGTTGTTGAACCCCGCGTCGCGGATCTTCATCATGGTCTTCTTGACGTCGCCATAAGTCAGGCGGCCGTCCGCCTTGATGACGACGCTGGCGTTCAGGTTCCGCTCGAACGCCTCTTTGATGCCGGAGGTGAACTGCGCCTCCGTCATCTTGATCTTCTCGATCCAGTACTCCTTGTTGACCGAGACCACGACCATGATCTGGCTCTTGTCTTCCGCCTGCTTGTCGGGGTTCAGCGTCAAGGGGAGCTTCACCGCCTGGCCCTTCTGGAGCATCGGGGTCACGACCATGAAGATGATCAGGAGCACCAGCACGACGTCCACGAGGGGCGTCACGTTGATCTCCGCCTTGACCGCTCCCGCTTTAATGGGCTCCATAGGACGCCCCGTGCTTCTTCAGGAAGAAGTCGATGAGCTCGGCGGACGAGTTGGTCATCTCGATCTGGAACCGCTCGAGGCGGTTGGTGAAGTGGTTGAACATCATCACCGCGGGGATCGCCACGAGGAGGCCGAACGCCGTCGTGATCAGCGCCTCGGCGATACCGGCGGACACGGCCGCGAGGCCGCCCGAGCCGCTCTGCGCCATGCCGGTGAACGCGTTGATGATCCCCATCACCGTGCCGAACAGGCCGATGAACGGGGCGGTCGAGCCGATCGTCGCGAGGCCGCCGAGCCCCTTCTTGAGCTCGGCCGAGGTGATCGCGGTCGCGCGCTCGAGGGAGCGGGTGACGGCGGCGACGACATCGAAGCTCTTGGCCGCCGTTTCGTCCTTCTGGTTCAGGAATTCCAGGAGGCCGGCGGAGACCACCTTCGCGATGTGGGACTTGTTGTACTGCTTCGACTTGTCCACGGCGGATTGGAGGTTCCCGTCCTTGAGGCACTTCACCAGGATCGGGAGGAACTCGATGGACTGCTGCCTCGCAGCGCGGTACGTCATGAATTTTTCGATCATGACGGCGATGGAATAGACCGAGAGGATGAGGAGGAAGATGATCACCAACCTCGCCACCCAGCCCGACTCCGCGAACATCTGGGTCAAGGACAAGTTCATGGGCTGACTCCTTAGGACTCGGCTCCTGCCGGCTTCCGTCAGTTGAGCGTAAACTCGACCACGATCGAGAAATAAATCTTGACCGGACGACCGTTCTGGCGCGCCGGCTTGTACTTCCACTTCTTCACGGCCTGGATGGCCGCCTCTTCGAGCATGGGGTTCCCCTTGAGCACGGTCACCCCCTCGATGTCCCCTTCCTCATTGATGATCGCCTGGAGCACGACGCGTCCCTGGATGCGCGCCTTGCGGGCCATCTCCGGGTAGACCGGCTCGACCTTGAGAATGCGCTCCGGCTGATCCATGTCGGGAGCCAGCGGGATCGGCTCCGAGGATCCGCCCTCGACGCCGCCGAGGACCCCCCCGAGCGTCCCGCCGAGGACTCCACCGACCACGCCGCCTTCGACACCGCCTTCGACACCCCCCTCGACACCGCCGTCGACACCGCCGTCCACACCGTCGGATTCGGGCGCCGACGGAGCCTTGGGAACCTCCTTGGGCACGACGTTGGGCTGGACGATCTCCGTCGGGGTCACCGGCTTGATCTCAACCGTCTTCACGGTTTGCTGCACCGCGCGCTTTGGCGGGGGGGGCGGCGGGGGGGGCGGCGGGGGAGGCGCAAGCGCTCCGGTGAACGTGATCATCAGGTCGGGATCCTGCACCGCTTCCACGATGATGTAGGAGGCCCCGATGATCGCCCCGATCAGGAACAAGTGCAGGCCGAGGGCGACCGGGAACGCCCACGGGCTGTCCTTCTCGCCCCTGCCTTTCCGGCTTTCGATCATCTCGTCGAACATGGGAATGCCCGCCCTTCCGGTGGCTCAGGACGCCTTGGCTGCGGCCTGCCTCTTCCGGGCCGCCGTGGCCCTGTTCTTGAACTCGGTCGACTTCTCCTTCGCCGCCTCGAAGCCGGCCTCGTCTCCCGCATTCCGGGCGAGGGTGGCCTTCTGGAGGTAGAGGAGGTTCATGTAGACCAAGGAATCGAAGTAGTCGGGATCCAGGGAGATCGCCTTATCGAGGGCCTTCATGCCATCCGGGATCAACTGGTCCTGGCGCTCCTGGTCGGACACCAGCAGGCCGCCCTTGGCGGAGCGCTCCCAGCAGAGCACGCCGATCGTGTACCAGGCCTCCTTGTTACTCGGCTCGAGCTCGGCGCGCCGCCTGAACCACTTGAGGGCGTTCGCGAAGTCCGGCTTCTTCGCGTATAGCCCGGCCAGCTGGGCCGCGTAAAGGCTGTTGTTCGCCTCTTTCGTGACGAGACCCTCGTAGAACGCGATCGCCATGTCGATCTTGTTCGCGGCCAGCAGAAGCCCCACGTAGAAACCGCGCACCTTGTCCAGGGTGGCCGTGTCCGGCGCCTTCAAGGCGAACAGCTTCTCGAGCCCCGCGATCGCCTTGTCGGCGTACTCGAGGTCCTTGGGGTGCGTCGAGTTCGGGTGGTACATGGCGAGATAGGAAACCGCGATCTGGTAGGTGGCGTCCCAGTCGTTCGGTACGACCGACAGGACCTGCTTGTAGAGGCCGATCGCCTCCTCGTACTTCTGCCCCTTGTAGGCTTTGTTCCCCTCGTTCATGTAGTACCGGACCTTGACGGAATCGCAGCCGGGCAGCGCGAGCGCGAGGACGCCGAGCAGGAAGAGCGGAATCAATCTGCGGCTCATGGAAGCTCCTGGGGTCAGCGGTGCGGCAACGCTTGCGATATCACGCCCCACCGGCGCTTGACCGCGCGACCCGGTGGGGGAACGGTTCACGCTTCCACACTCGAGAACGATGCCCTGGCGCACTTCTCAATCGTCATCCTCGATCGTCGACATCGAATCGCCGACCTCGTCGCGAAGTGTAGCAGAATCGAAGGTCGGGATGCCAATGGAAGTTGCTCCCGGACCCCGTTCGTGCGGAGACTGGACAGCACGTTCCGGACCACGAGAACACGGGGAAGCCCACTCATCTCCCGCCACTCCGGAATCCCGAGAGCGAGCCGGCGGCGCCCACGGTCCCCCCGATCGCGACGAGGAGGATCCCGGCGAGGGCGCGGCCGTGCTCTCCCGCGCCGGAATCGCCTGCGGCCGCCAGCATGTCCGCGGGACTCAGGCCGTGCGGCATCGCGAAAAGACCCGCCGCGGCCAGGAGGAATCCCGCCCCCGCCGCCTGGAGCGTCCACGGAGCTCTCGGCGGCCGTCCGTCGCGCCGGCCGACCGTGCTGTGGGACCAACCGTACGCCGTGTAGATCGAGAGGCCGAGCGTCAGCCAGCCGACGAACCGCCACCAGGAGGCCGGCGGAAGGTAGAACATCAGGAAGAGGCAGGAGGCGACCCCAAGAACAGGGAGGAGGAGCGGTCCGAGCGGGACCCGGAACGGCCGCCGCCGGTTCGGGTCGCGGTAGCGCAGGATCGGGATCCCGATGCAGACCAGCACGAACGCGAAGAGGGTGCCGATGTTGGTCAGGTCCACCATCTCGTCGATGCTGGCGAACGCGGCCACCCCGCCCACGGCGACGCCGGTCAGGATCGTCGTGACGTGCGGCGTGCGGAACCGCGGGTGCACCGCGGCGAACGCGGGCGGCAGCAGGCCGTCGCGGGCCATCGAGAAGAAGATGCGCGGCTGGCCGAGCTGGAACACGAGCAGCACGGCCGTGTGGGCGACCACCGAGCCGAACGCCACGATCGCGCTGGCCCAGACCGCGCTCGGCGCCACGTGCTGGAGCGCCATGGTCAGCGGCTCGGCCTGCTCCGTGGCGAGCCGCCGGATCAGGTCCGGGTACGGCATGATGCCGGTGAACACCGCGGCGACCACGACGTAGAGGACCGTGCAGATGACCAGCGACGCGATGATGCCGATCGGCAGGTCGCCGCGTCGGGTTCGCGCGTCTCCTCGGCGACCGTCGAGACCGCGTCGAAGCCGATGTAGGCGAAGAAGACGATCGCCGCCCCGGCGCAGATGCCCGCCCAGCCGTTGGGCGGGAACGGGGTCCAGTTCTGGCGCGCCGGCGGGACGAAGTAGATCGCGACGCCGATGAAGAACAGCAGCACGACGATCTTGATGCACGACCATGACCGCGTTGAAGCGGCGCCGACTCGCGGATCCCCCAGACGAGGACGATGGTGATCAGGGCGACGATGCCGACACGCGACAGCAGGTTGAAGACGATCGGGCACGCCGAAGAGGTGCGGCGCGCTCTCGAAGAGGCCCGGGATCCTGCGCCGCGGTCCGGTAGTCGGTGCACAGCCAGTCGGGAATGCTGATCCCGAACCCCTCGAGCAAGCGTGCGGAAGTAGTTGGCCCAGGAGATGGCCACGGCGACGTTGCCGACCGCGTACTCGATGATCAGGTCCCAGCCGATGATCCAGGCGACGAGCTCGCCCAGGGTCGCGTAGGCGTAGGTGTAGGCCGAGCCGGAGATCGGCACCATCGAGGCGAACTCGGCGTAGCAGAGCGCGGTGAACGCGCAGACGACGGCGGTGAGGACGAACGAGAGCATCGAGGGACGGGCCGGCGCCCGGCCGCGCCGCGTCTCCCGCGGCCGCCGTGCCGATGGTGGCGAAGATCCCCGCTCCGATGATGGCGCCGATCCCGAGCAGCGTGACGTGGACCGGTCCGAGCGCGCGGCGGAGGTGCACGCCCGACGCCTCCGCGGACGCCAGGATGTCGTCCAGCTTCTTCGTCTTGAAAATCCCGAGCAAGGATCGGTTCGCCACCCGCGAAGGTTAAAGGGAAGCACGAGTTCGGGCAAGCGGGAGAACTACGAGGGGAAGAACCACCCCCCGGGATTTTGGGGTCCCGGGGGGTGGCACAGGGCCGGAGCACGAGGGGCCAATTAGAGGGGAAGGGGGTTACGCCCCGGCCGGAACTCCTTTCGCCGCGTCGAAGCCGGCGTCGATCGCCTTCTTGTTCAACTCGATCAGCTTGGCGTGCGATTTAACCACAGTCGGCAGTGCGGCCACAATGGCTTCCTTCGAAATGCCGATCCCGTGAGCCAGCATGGCGCCGAGCATGACCATGTTCGCGACCTTCGCGTTCCCGAGGGAATCGGCGACCGCGCTCGCGGCCACCGCGACCGCGTGAACGTCGGTCCGTGACGGACCCTCGGGGATCAGCGACGAGTTGTAGAAGATCGCGCCGCCGGGGACCACGTCGCCGGCGAACCGATCGAGGCTCGGGCCGTTCATCGCCACGAGCACCGTCGGGTGCTGGATCAGCGGCGAGCCGATCTCCTCGTCGGAGACGGTGATGTTCGCGTACGCGGTGCCGCCGCGCATCTCGGGGCCGTAGGAGGGCATCCAGGAGACGTGCCGGCCCGCCAGCATGCCGGCCTGCGCGATCGCCACCCCCATCAGCAGCACTCCCTGGCCGCCGAACCCGGAGACCTTGAACCGCTGCTCCTCGATGGAACGGCCTCGGTCCGGGAGTTCGAGGCCGGAGGCGTCCCCCGTGAGGCCGAGCGTTTCCGGAACTTTCTCGAGAGGCGTTGCCGTCCGGTGGCGCGGGTGGCCGAGGTCGAGCTCGTGCCCGTCGCGGTAGATGCCGAGGGGAAAGACCTGGGTCATCGTGGAGAGCGTCCACGCCGCCGCGTCCACCGGCTGCATCTTCCAGCCGGTCGGACAGGGGGCGAGGATCTCGACCAGCGAGAATCCCTTGTTCTGCACCTGATAATCGATCGCCTTGCGGATCGCTTTGCGCGCCTTCATGTTGTTCTTGTTGTCCCCCACCGCGACGCGCTCGAGGTAATAGGGGGCCGTGAGGGCGTTCAGCAACTCGCAGACCTTGATCGGGAACCCTTCGTTCTCGGCGTGGCGCCCGCGGGGGCTCGTCGTGGTCCGCATGTCGATCAGGGTGGTCGGCGCCATCTGCCCGCCGGTCATGCCGTAGATGGCGTTGTTGATGAAGAAGATCGTTATGTTCTCGCCGCGGTTCGCGGCATGGACGATCTCGTTCCCGCCGATCGCCGCGAGGTCGCCGTCCCCCTGGTAGCCGAGCACGATCGCGTCGGGATGGGCCCGCTTGACGCCGGTCGCCACCGCGGGGCAGCGGCCGTGCGGCGCCTGGACGTTTCCGATGTCGAAGTAGTAGTAGGCGAACACCGAGCAGCCGACCGGGTTGACCAGGATCGTCCGGTCCTTCACGCCGAAATCAAAGAGCGCCTCGGCGATGTACTTGTGCACGTGCCCGTGGCCGCACCCGGGACAGTAGTGCGTCGTCCCCTTGTCCCCGTCCTTCCGGTCGAAGCTCTCGTAGAAGGTGTCGGGACAGTTAAAGGCCGGCGTGATAGACATGGTCTTCCTCCCGGGTGCCCTTGAGGACCTCGAGGATCTCGGTGGGGGTGGGGACCATCCCGCCCTGTCTTCCGTAGAACCCGACGGGGCGGCTCTCCCTCACGGCGAGCCGGACGTCCATGACCATCTGGCCGTCCGACATCTCGACCACCAGAAAGCGCGACACCTGGTCCGCTGCCTCCCGGATCGCCTTGGTCGGGAACGGGAACAGCGTCACCGGACGGAGAAGGCCCGCCTTGATCCCGTCCTTGCGGGCGAGATCCACGGTGGTGCGCAACACGCGCCCCACGATGCCGTACCCGACGAGCGCCACCTCGGCGTCCTCCATCCGGTACGTTCGCCACTCCGGAAGCTCCTCCACGGCCTTGGCGTACTTCGCCATCAGCTTGCGGTTGTGCCTCTCGAGATCCTCGTGGGAGAGGATGATGGACGAGATGAGGTTCTTCCGTGTCTCGGCGTCGCCTCGCGTCGCCCAGTCGTGGCGGGGCGGGGGAGCCGCCTTCCCCGGGAACTGCACCGGCTCCATCATCTGGCCGGTGAAGCCGTCCGTCAGGATGATCGCGGGATTCCGGAACCGGTCGGCGGCGTCGAACGCCTTGATCGTGAAGTCGCACATCTCCTGGGCAAACGCCGGGGCGTACACGATGTTGTGGTAGTTCCCGTGGCCGCCCCCCTTGACCATCTGGTTGTAATCGCCCTGCTCCGGGCCGATGTTCCCGAGTCCCGGCCCTCCGCGCATGATGTCCGCGACCACGCACGGGAGCTCGGCGCCGGCGAGGTAGGAAAGCCCTTCCTGCATCAGCGAGAGCCCCGGGCCCGAGGAGCCGGTCATGCTGCGCTCGCCGGAGGCGGCGGCGCCGAAAACCATGTTGATCGACGCGATCTCGGACTCCGCCTGGACAAAGGTCCCGCCGGCGAGCGGAAAGTACCTTGCCGCGGCCTCCGCGATCTCGCTCGCCGGAGTGATCGGGTAGCCGTAGTAAGAGCGGCAACCCGCGAGGATCGCCCCCTTCACGATCGCCTCGTTCCCCTTGATCAGCTCGTAACCCATGCGCGGTCCTCCCGGCCGAAAGGCTCAGGCCACCTCGTCCACGATGTGGAACACGGCGATCGCCGCCGGTTCCGGGCACGCGTAGTAGCACACGCCGCATCCGGTGCAGCCGGTCCCTTCGAGGAACTCGACGGGGTGATACCCCAGCCGGTTGAGCGACTGGCCGAGGCGGAGCGATTTCGTCGGGCAAGCGGCGATGCACAGGCCGCACCCCTTGCACTTGTTCGCCTCGACGTTGACGGTCCCCTGACGCTTGGCCATGGACGCTTCCCCTTTACGGTCGTTCGGCCCCTCGCTCCGGCCGCACCCTTGCCGCGGGATCCGACCACCCCAGGGCGGTGCGTTGACATCGAACGTGCCGCGGAAGCATACGCATCTCGCCGTGGGATGCGCCATAGTATCCACTCCACCGCGCGCGTGTCCAGCGATTCAAGTGTGAACGGCGATACGCAATGTCCCGTTTGGGCGCGTACTGCCGCGTGGCACCGGCGCTTGCCCCCACTTTCAGTCAGAAGTCCGGATGCTCGAAGGGATCGAGGGGCAGCGCGTCCTTGATCGAGGGGTCGAGCCGGATCGGCTCCGCGTGGTTCGCGATCTTCCGGACGAGCCTCGCTACGTAGCGGGCCGACATCGCCACGCGGGGCAGGTCGATCCTGTCCGGCGTGTCGCCCGGCCGGTGGTCGTCGGTGAATTACCCGGCGAACGGATCGACGATGGGAATCCCGGCCTCGAAAAACGTGGAGTGGTCGCTGACCGGCTGGAACCGGACGCCGCCATGGAAGCGGAGGTCGAGCCCGATACCCGCGCCGTGCCCGCGCGGAGGACGTCGCGCGGGTCGTGAAGGGGTACCTCGATCCGGGCGCCTGCGCTACACTGATCGTGCGCTGACAGGCCGCACGCACGGGGAGTCCCGGCCCGGGGCGCCGGCTCGATGCGGCCTCGGGCGCGAGCATGGCGGTGGGATGCGAACCGAGACGATCCGAAAGATACTGGTTCTGGACGCGGAGCCGCTCGCGCTCGAGTTCGACTTCGAGAAGACGTTTCTGGAGCGACCCGAAATCGCGCTGGTGTTCGCGCCGGCCGGCGGCGATCCGGTGGACGCCGTGCGCAGGGAGTGTCCCGACCTCGTCGTGCTGGATCTTCACGCCGCGAACCGCGCGAGTCTGGGCACCTGCGAGGCGATCCGGTCGGACCCCGGGACCGCTCGGATTCCGGTGATTCTCTTGAGCACGCCGACGCTGCGGCTCGAGGCGGAAAGATCGGGAGCCGACGCGGTCGTGTTCAAGCCGCTGGTCCGTCGCGAATTCCTCGAGGTCGTCCGCCGGTTCCTTCCGCTAGCGGAGCGCCGGAGTCCGCGCTACCCCATTCACGCGCGGTTCACGTTCGTCCACGATGGCGGGGAGATCCAGGCGTTCAGCCTGGATCTCTCGGAGACGGGAGTGTTCTTGAGGGCCCAGCGGTTCCCTCCCGCCGGCGCGATGCTCGCTCTTCGTTTCCGGCTTCCGGGGGACGACGGCGAGATCGCCTGCGACGGGGTCGTGCGAGGCGCGCGCGATCCCGGGCGGGTCGCCGGCGGATCGGTCGGTTTCGGGGTCGAGTTCCGAGGGATGGAGCCGGCCGATTGTGCGCGTCTGTCTCGGTTCGTCGGCGAGCGACTGTCCCGTCCGGTCGAGTTTACCTGACCTTCGACATCGCGGGCGGCCCCTAGGGGCGCGCCCCCTGGGAACGGGGATGCCGTGAAGACCCCTTCGACCGAGGCCTCGGCGCCGACGCGGATCGACCTGGCGGGCGGGACGCTCGACATCTGGCCGCTTTCGCTCCTGGTTCCGGGGGCGATCACGGTCAACCTCGCGGTCGATCTGCGGGCTCGCGCCCGGGTGACGTCGCGCCGTGACCGCCGTGTCGTGATCGTCTCGTCGGACCGGGGTCGGCGCTTCGAGGGGCGCCTTCCCCTCGATCCCGACGAGGCCTCGGGGCCATTGTCGTACCTCTGCCGTCTCGTGGCCGCGTTCCAGCCGGACGAAGGGCTCGCGCTCGTCACGGAGGCCGAGGCTCCCGCTGGGGCCGGGCTCGGCGGCTCGTCGGCGCTGGGCATCGCGGTCGCTGCCGCCTTGAACCGGCACCTTTCGGCCGGACTCGGCCGCGATGCGCTGCTACGCCGCGTGATGAACGTCGAGGCGCTCGAGATCGGCCGCCCGACGGGGAACCAGGACTACCTCGCGGCACTCCACGGAGGGCTCGCGGCCTTCCACCACGGCGTCGACGGGACCGTGCGCGAGCCGGTCGAGATCCCCCGGGGCCTCGAGGCGCGTCTCGTGCTGGCGTACACCGGCGAACCTCGCGGCTCGGGCTTCAGCAACTGGGACATGTACCGGCGGGCGATCGAAGGGGAGCGGACGACGGTTCGCGGGATGCGGGCGATCGCGGCGGTTGCGCGGGAACTCCGGGCCGCTCTGCGGGACGGCGACCTCGACGCCGCGGGCAGGGCGCTCGGCGAGGAAGGACGCCTGCGTTACCGCCTTGCTCCCTCGGTGGCCACCCCCACGCTGCTGCTCGCAGGCCGTGCCGCCCGGCGAGCCGGGGCGGCTGGCGTCAAGGTGTGCGGCGCGGGCGGAGGAGGATGCCTCGTGGCGTTCGCGCGCGACGGGAAGCCCGCCGCGGTCGCCAAGGCGCTCGAGGCCGCGGGCGCCCAGGTCCTGCCGTTTCGGATCGCCCGGACCGGGTTGAGAACATGGAGCGCCGTCCCGGGTCGTTGACCGCCCTCGATCAACGCACGTCGAGCCGGATCTCGAGCGGGACCTTCCCCGGCGCGCAGAATCCGCTGGCCGCGACGCAGTAGAAATACGACAGCTTGGCGTCGATGTCGTGGCGGCCCGGCTTCGCGCCCTTCTCCACGGCGATCTTCACCCTGAGTGGCTCGATCGACTTGAAGTAGTTCGTGTCGAGTTGCTCGGGCGGCGGCGGCGCGTCGCTTCCGAGCGTCGCGTCTCCTCCCGTGAGGAGCCCCTCGACGTTCGGGATCGAGAGCTTGATCTTCGGGTACTTGTTGAGCTTGAACCCCGGGTTCACGGACAGCTTCACCGCGACCTCGGCCTCGGTCCCGGCGGCCATCGTCGCGGGAGCGACAGAGACCTCGATCTTGACCGCGTCCTCGGCCGAGGGCCTCTGGGGGCGGCGCTCGGTGAAGGCGCCGCCAGGCAACACCGCAAGAATCGTCGGACATCGAGAGTGCCGAGAGTCGTTCTTGCGCATGGGAGGATTCTAGGCACGGGTCGCGGAACGCGCAAGCCGCACTGTTCGGTTGCCGCGGGCAGTATATGGTGGTACACTTCCCGATAGAGATCGTGGGGTCGGGTTGGGGGGAGGAGGCCGTCGTGAGGGGAAGGCCAGTACGGTTGTGGGTGCTTGTTCTCGGCGTGCTGTTCGCGACCGTCGCGGCGGCGGACGAGATCGTGTTCTTCACCAACGGGACGTCCCTCCCGATCACGGACCATCGGGTCGAGAAAGAGATGATCTCGGTAGGCCTGGGCGGGAACTCGCGAATGGGGTTCCCGTTGTACATGGTCGACAGGATCGAGTCTTCGGGGCGTAGCGTGTACACCAATCCGGTTTACCAGCCCGCCAACCAGGCGGTCGCGGGAACCGCGCAAGCGGGTGGCACCCCGAGCGGGGTCTATCCGGTCACGGGTGAAGGGTCGGTTCCAAGCCGTCGGAACAGGGCACGTTCGAGCGGTCCCGGCGGGATGCCCCAGGGAGGGTTCGAGACGCTCGGGAGCACCCCCGACGGTGCCGCCGGGGGAGCCACGGGCAACTCGCGGGTCAACTCGGCGAAGCGCGGCATGAAGGCGTTCGGCAATCGATCGTCGCTTTCCCAGGGGCAGTCCGGGAATGTCGAGACCGGCGTGGGCGCGGACCAGCATACGGTGATTCCCGCGAATTCCGGTCGGAGCATCCCAAACGGGAGGAGCAACCTGGCGCACTTCCAGCCCCGGGCGAATCAGGGAGGGGAGCCACCGGAATCGACTCCCTCCTCCCAGGAAGATCCTGCGCAGGCCCCTCCGTCGGACACCCCTCCGTCGGAGGATACGCCGCCGACGGATTCGCCGTCCACGGAGTGACGCGCTCGGGCTCCGTGGCGTCACGATGATCGTCGGCCTCACCGGACCGAACGCGGCCGGCAAGGGGGAGGTCGTCGCTTATCTTCGAGTGCTCGGTTTTGCCGTGCACTCGCTGTCCGACGTGATTCGGGATGAAGCCGCCGCGCGGGGGCTTCCGCCGGAACGCGAGCACCTCATCCGGATCGGGAACGAACTGCGGCGCGAGGGAGGGGCGGGGGTCCTCGCGGAGCGGATCCTGCCGAGGCTCGGCGATCGCGACGTGGTGGATTCCATCCGGAACCCGTCGGAAGTCGCGGTGCTGCGCCGGATGCCGGTCTTCTTGCTGCTGGGGGTGGACGCGCCGGCGCGAGTCCGTTTCGCGCGCTCCCTCGCGCGATGCCGGCCGGGCGATCCCGTCACGTTCGAGGAGTTCCTGGAGCGGGAGCGCCAGGAAAATTCGTCGGATCCCGACGCGCAGCAGCTCGCCGCCACGCTGGGCCTCGCGAATCGCGTCGTGACCAATGGCGGGTCGGTCGAGGCGCTCCGTGCGGAGATCGACCGGGTGCTCGCCGCGCTCAGGTCGCGGCCGTTGCTATAATCGGCGATTCCGGCAGGTGGCAGGACCGGCCACCCCGCTCCCCGGGGGCCAGCCCAATGCAGATGCTTCCCGAGCCCTACGCCTCCATGACGGACGCCGAGGCGGTCCTGCGGATTCCGGAGCCGAGGCGCCGCCTGGGGCGGGAGCTCGTGATCCTCGGCCATCACTACCAGCGGGACGAGGTGATCGCGTTCGCCGACGTCACCGGCGACTCGTACGGACTGGCCAAGGCTTTGGCCGGCCGCTCCGACGCGCGGTGGATCCTATTCTGCGGCGTTCACTTCATGGCGGAGACCGCGGACCTCCTCGCCACTCCGGAGCAGCGCGTGATCCTTCCCGACCTCGAGGCCGGCTGCTCGATGGCGGACATGGCGGGGATCGACGCGGTCGAGCTGGCGTGGGAGGAGATGGCCTCGGAGCGGGACCCTGCCCGGGTCGTTCCCGTCACGTACGTCAACTCCTCGGCCGCGGTCAAGGCGTTCGTCGGCGAGCGCGGCGGGACGGTCTGCACGTCGTCGAACGCGGGGGCGGTTTACGACTGGGCCTTCGAGCGCGGGGAAGCGGTGTTCTTCTTTCCGGACCAGCACCTCGGACGGAACATGGGGATCGTCAAGGGGATCCCGCCCGACGCGATGCGGTTGTGGGATCCCGCGGTGGAACGGGGCGGCTTGACCCCCGCCGGGATCGCGAACGCGCGCGTGCTGCTGTGGAAGGGGCACTGCCAGGTCCACGCCCGGTTCGCGGTCTCCCAGATCGACGCCCTGAGGGCGCGGCACCCCGGGCTTCGCGTGATGGTCCACTGGGAGTGCACCCTCGACGTCGTCCTGGCCGCCGACGACGTCGGGTCGACCTCGCACATCATTCGCTGCGTCGAGGAGGCGCCGGCGGGATCGGTCATCGCCATCGGTACCGAGCTCCATCTCGTCTCCCGCCTCGCGAAGGCGCACCCGGGCAAGAGAATTCTTCCGCTCGTGGCCGGGACGTGCGTGTGCGGGACGATGAACCGGATCGATCCGCGGCATCTCCTGTTCGCGCTGGACGAGTTGGCCGCGGGGCGGATCGTCAACGAGATCGACGTGCCGGGGGAGATCGCGGTCCGTGCCCGTCTGGCGTTGAGTCGGATGCTCGAGATCTCGGCGAGCGTAGGCGGCGCTTTCCAGCCCTTGGCGGTTCCCCAGGGTCTCCGATAGAGTGCCGCGGCGGCGGTGGCGGAGGGAGCCCCGAGGATGGAAGAGGTGATCCGCGAGAAAGCTGCGGAGCGCGCGGCGAGGGCCGGCGGCTCCGTTCTGGACCGCATCGCGTCCCCGTCCGATCTCAAGCCGCTTTCCCACGACGAGCTCGCCCGGCTCTGCGACGAGATCCGGGACTACATCGTCGAGGTGGTCTCCCGGAAGGGGGGGCACCTCGGTGCGAGCCTCGGGGTCGTCGAACTCACCGTCGCGCTCGAGGCCTGTCTCGACCTTCCCCGGGACCGCGTGGTGTGGGACACGGGGCACCAGGCGTACGTGCACAAGGTGCTCACCGGCCGCAAGGAAGCGCTCTGGACCATCCGGCAATTCGGCGGGATCTCCGGTTTCTTGAAACGGGACGAAAGCCCGTACGACGCGTTCGGCGCGGGGCATGCGTCCACCGCCATCTCGGCCGCCCTCGGCATGGCGGCGGCGCGCGACCTCGCCGACGAGCAGCGGCGCGTCGTGGCCGTCGTGGGGGACGGCGCGATGACCGGCGGGCTCGCTTACGAGGCGCTCAACAACGCCGGCCACTCGGGACGCGACATCCTGGTCGTGCTCAACGACAACGGTATGTCGATCGGTCCCAACGTGGGTGCGGTGGCGCAGTATCTGACGAGCATCAAGACCAACCCGCGGCTCAAGAAGATCCGGGACGAGAGTCTGAATCTCCTGCGAAAGCTCCCCAAGGGGGGCCAAATGCGGGGGCTCGCGGAGCGGATCGAGGCGGCGATCGATTCCGCCCTGGCGCCGGGAGGCGTGTTCCACTCGCTGGGATTCAACTACTTCGGCCCGGTCGACGGCCACGACCTCCCGGGACTGATGAACATCATCCCGAAGGTGCTGGAGCGGCCGGGACCCGTGCTCTTGCATGTGCTCACGCGGAAGGGGAAGGGACTCGCCGCGGCGGAAGAGGACGACGAATCCTTCCACGGCGTGAGTCCGTTCGACAAGGCGACCGGCAAGACGCTCACCGGTCCGGTGGGATCCCTGCCGTCCTACACCGCGGTGTTCGGCGCGGCGATGCTCGACGCGGCCGAGGTGTTTCCGAGGATGGTCGCCATCACGGCGGCGATGGCCTCGGGGACCGGCCTGGTTCCGTTCAGAGAGAAGCACCCCTCGAGTTTCTTCGACGTCGGAATCGCCGAGGCGCACGCGGTCTGCTTTGCCGCCGGCATGGCGTGCGACGGCGCCCGTCCGGTCGTCGCGGCGTATTCCACGTTCCTCCAGAGAGCCTTCGACCAGATGGTCCACGACGTGGCGCTGCAGTCGTTGCCGGTGGTGTTCGCCATGGACCGCGGCGGGCTCGTGGGCGCCGACGGGCCGACCCATCACGGCGTTCTCGATCTTGCCTTCATGCGGACGGTGCCCGGACTCGTGATCGCGGCCCCTCGCGACGGCAACGAGTTGCGGGACCTTCTCTGGACGGCGCTGACCCAGGAGGCCCGCCCGTTCGCGTTTCGCTTTCCGCGGGACACGGTGCCGGCCGGTTTCGATCCGTCGCGGACGCCGCGCATCCTCCCGATCGGCTCGTGGGAGGAGGTCGAGGACGGCTCGCAGGTCGCCTTCCTCGCCGTCGGGCCGATGGTCGGGGTGGCCCTCGAGGCGCGCCGCCTTCTCGCGGGACGAGGCGTGGACGCCGCCGTGGTCAACTGCCGCTTCGTGAAACCTGTGGATGCCGCGATGCTGCGCCGGCTCCGGAAACGGTTTCCGATCCTGATCACCGTCGAGGAAGGTACGCTCGTCGGCGGTTTCGGCGACGGCGTTCTCGAGGCGCTCGCAGAGCAGCAGCTTCCGCTCGAAGGGATACTCCGTCTCGGGATTCCCGACGGGTTCACCCCGCAGGGGACCCGCTCGCAACTCCTCGACCTCGTCGGCCTCACCCCCGAGCACCTCGAGCGGCAGGCGTTCGAGGCGCTGTCCCACGGAAGACCCGCAGCGAACTGAATCTTCCCGTCCGGCCGGGGAGGCCGCGACGTCAGTTCTGGAACTCGCCCGCGCCCGGCGGCGGCGCCTCGTCGAGAGGTCCGTGCTTCGCCTCGTAGCGCTGAAGGTTGTCCTGCAGGGCGCGGATCATTCGCTTGAGGTGCCCCGGGCTCACGATGATCCGGGCGTTCACCATCCCGCCGGGTGGGAACAGATTGATGAAGTCCAGAAGGAACTCCTCCCGAGTGTGAGCGACGACCATCTGGTTCGCGTAGACGCCGCGGAGGATATCGTCCGGGATCTTGATGGGAATCTCGCGCTCGTCGGCCAAAGGAATACCTCCCGTCGCTTAGTCCGGAGTCTTCATGAATAATGCGGGCTAGGCCTTCAAGGCGGCCACGGCCTGGGGGACGTCCGGGAACGTCACGAAAACGACGTCGAACCCGATCATTCTGAAGATCTCGAGGACCGGCCGGTTCAGGCTGGCCAGCACCAGCGTCCCCTGGCGCGCGGCCACCGATTTCTGGATCGATAGGAGGGCCGCCATCCCGGCGGAGTCGAAGAACTCCACCAGGGCGGCGTCGAGCACCACGTGTCGCGCGGCGCCGATCGCCTCGATCGCCTTGGTCTTGAACTCCTCGGCGTTCCCGATGTCCACCTCGACCGGATTGGCCACGGAAACCACGGTGACCCCGTCCACTTCCTGCCGCTCGACGCGCATGACTGACACCTCCCGGCTACGGGCATGATACATCGTTCGAGCTTCCCTCCCCCGGCGCCTTGCAAGAGGATGCGCGAGGTTTTAAGTTAAGGGGTCCCGCGGGCCCGTTTCGAGGTGCCTCGCGGGCCGGGGGGTGCGAGATGGAAGGATCCGGCTGTTCCCGTTGTGGCGCCTCGTTGTCGGATCGTCTCGAGCGGCCACCGCTGCCCGGGCCCGTCGGGGCGCGGATTCAGGAGCACGTTTGCCCGGCATGCTGGCGCGAGTGGCTCGGCACGCAGGTACGGGTGATCAACGAGTACCGCCTGGTGCCGGCGGATCCCCAGCATTTCGAGTACCTGATCGCCCAGATGAAAGCCTTCCTGAATCTCGAGGGCGAGGGAGACCCCGGAGGAGCGCCGCGCTGAAGTAGGCCGGTCCCTCCGTTCCCGCGTCTCGGGACCCCTTTCCGTCCGTTTTCCGGCCGTCGCGTCTGTGCTAACTTCTTCCCCCAGTCCAAACCGAGTTCAACGGGGGGACGCGACTTGAGCCAGGACTTCGACTACGATCGTCTTCGGCGCGAGATCACCTGGGACGTCGCCCGGCGGGAGCTGGGCCTCGGCGAGGGACAGCCGATCAACCTCGCCTACCTCTGCGTGGACCGCAACGTGGAGCAGGGGCGGGGGACAAGCTCGCCCTCGTCCACGAGAACCACGCAGGGACGGTGCGCCGGTTCACCTACCGGGACGTCATGCGATTGAGTTGCGGCTGGGCGCAGTTCCTCGGCCGGGAGGGGATCGGCAGTCTGGACCGCGTCTGCGTCTTCCTCGAACGGATCCCCGAGCTCTACATCGGGTTCATGGGGATCCTGAGGCTCGGCGCCGTGGTGGAGCCACTCTTCTCGGCCTTCGGCGAGGAGGCGTTCTTCCAGCGGGCCGACGACAGTCGCGCCGTGGCGGTGATCACGCAGCACAAGCACCTGGGGAAGGTGCGGAAGATCCGCGAACGGCTGCCGGATCTGAAAACCGTGATCGTCGTGGACCACGACGACACGAAGCGGCCCCTCAGGGAGGGTGAGGTCGCGTTCTCGATGATGGATCGGGGGATCGACGGGTTCCCGGTGTTCCCGACGTACGCGGAGAGCCCCAGCATCCTCCACTACACCAGCGGCACCACGGGGAAGCCGAAGGGGGCGCTCCACGTCCACTCCAGCATCCTCGCCCAGTACCTGACCTCGAAAGTGGTGCTCGATCTCGAGGACGACGACATCTACTGGTGTACCGCGGACCCGGGGTGGGTAACGGGAACGAGCTACGGGATCCTCGGTCCCTGGTCGCTGGGGGTGACCCAGGTGGTGCTCGACGCGGGGTTCTCGAGCGACCGCTGGTACGCGACGATGGAGAAGCACCGCGTGACCGTCTGGTACACCGCGCCCACCGCCATCCGGATGCTGATGAAAGACGGGATCGAGCCGGTCAAGCGGCACGATCTTTCCGCCCTCCGGCACATGTGTAGCGTGGGGGAGCCGCTCAACCCCGAAGGGGTTCACTGGGGAAGAGAAGCGTTCGGCCTCGACTTCCACGACACGTTCTGGCAGACCGAGACCGGCGCGATCATGGTGACGAACCTTCCCGGAATGCCGGTGAAACCCGGGAGCATGGGGCGGCCGTTCCCCGCGCTGGTGGCGGCGGTGGTCGATCCTTCGACCGGAGAGGAGATCCGGGAACCGAACCGGGTTGGGATGATCGGCATCCGCCCGCCGTGGCCCTCGATGATGAGGGCCTACTGGAACAACACCGACACCTACCTGAAGAAGTTCCTGAACGGGTGGTACATCTGCGGCGACAGGGCGAGCCTGGATGCCGACGGGTACTTCTGGTTCTCCGGCCGCGACGACGACGTGATCAACACCGGCGGGCACCTGGTCGGGCCGTTCGAGATCGAGAGCGCCCTTCTCGAGCACCCGGCGGTGGCGGAGTCGGCGGCCGTCGGCAAACCGGACCCGATCAACATGGAGGTGGTGAAGGCGTTCGTCGCGCTCCGTCCCGGTTTCGAGCCGGGAGGCGACCTCGAACTCGACATCATGAACTTCATCCGCAAGAGGCTGTCCCCCCTGGCCATGCCGCAGGAGATCGAATTCGTGGACCGGCTCCCGAAGACCCGCAGCGGCAAGATCATGCGCCGCATGCTCAGGGCGAAGGAGATGGGCCAGGAGGTCGGAGACACCAGCACGCTTGACGACGATTGACGGAGGCCGCCCGGCGCCCCCCGGAGGAGACGACCCATGAAGGACATGATCCTGGATTACGTTCGCAAGGAGTACCTCGACGAGGAGGAGGCGGAGGACATGAAGCTCGACGAGAATACCCCGTTGATCTCCAGCGGCATCGTCGACAGCTTCAGCATGGTCAGCCTCAAGCGATTCCTGGAGAAGAAGTATTCGATCAGCATTCCGGACGACCAGGCGACCCCCGAGGCGTTCGACTCGGTGAAACGGATCATCGAACTGGTCCTCCGGTTCCAGAAGGGCGCGTGACATGGCTTATCCCGACAGGGCGCAGCAGGCGTTTCGGACGGAGCTCGACTCCATCCGGGGCCAGGGGCTTTTCAAGGAAGAGCGGTTCATCCATTCGCCGCAGTCGGCCGGCATCCTGGTTGAATTCCCCGCCGGGGCCGAGCCGAAGCGGGTGGTCAACCTCTGCTCCAACAACTATCTCGGCCTTTCGAGCCATCCCGACGTGATCGCGGCGGCGCACCGCGGCCTCGATGAGCGGGGGTACGGGATGTCGAGCGTGAGGTTCATCTGCGGGACGCAGGACATCCACCGCGACCTCGAGAAGGCACTCACCCGGTTCCTGGGGACCGAGGACACGATCCTCTTCCCCAGCTGCATGGACGCGAACGCCGGGGTGTTCGAGGCGATCCTGGGTCCCGACGACGTGATGATCTCGGACCGCCTGGTCCACGCCAGCATCATCGACGGCATCAGGCTCTGCAAGGCGATGCGCGACACCTACAAGCACGCCGACATGGCTCACCTCGAAGAGAAGCTCGAGGAGCACAAGGACCGACGAATCCGGCTGATCATCACCGACGGCGTTTTCTCGATGGACGGCGACCTCGCCCCTCTCGACCGGATCTGCGAGCTGGCCGAAAAGCACGGCGCCATGGTGTTCGTGGACGAGAGCCACGCGAGTGGATTCATCGGGAAGACCGGCCGCGGAACCCACGAGCACTGTGGCGTGATGGGGAAGATCGACATCATCACGACGACCTTGGGGAAGGGGCTCGGCGGAGCTAGCGGCGGCTGCGTGTCGGGGCGGAAGGAAATCGTCGAACTCTGCCGGCAGCGGGCGCGTCCTTACCTGTTCAGCAACGCGGTTCCGCCCCCCATCACCATGGCCGCGCTCAAGGTGCTCGAGATCCTGAGCGCCACCACGGAGCGCCGGGACAAGCTGGAGGCCAACGCGAAATTCTGGCGGCAGGGGCTCAAGGAGGCGGGCTTCGTGATCAAGGACGGGGACAGCCCGATCGTCCCGATCATGCTGTTCAACGCGAAGCTGAGCCAGGACGTTTCGCGGGACTTGTTCGAGGAGGGGATCTACGCGGTCGGGTTCTTCTTCCCGGTGGTCCCCGCGGGGCAAGCGCGCATCCGGACGCAGCTTTCCGCCGACCACGACATCCCGATGCTCGCTCGCTCGCTCGAGTCGTTCAAGAAGGTCGGGAAGAAACACGGCATCCTCGGCCTGGACAAGAAGGGGATCCTCGCGAAGTACGGCAGCTGACCCGTTCTCGTCGCGTGGCCGCGGCTCCGGCTTTTGACATCCCGCCTTTCGTGCCCTAACGTTGTCCGGCGGGCCACCGCGGGTCGTGTTCCGGCCGGGCCCGCACAACGACGATGGGAATCGGGAGGTGAGGACGATGATCCAGGTGACTCCGACGGCGCTGAGCAAGGTCAAGGAACTTCTCGCGGCCGGGAACCGGGAAGGGTTCGGACTGCGGGTGGCCGTTCAGGGGGGCGGTTGCTCCGGTTTCCAGTACCGCCTGACGTTCGAGAACACCGAGAACGCCAACGACCAAGTGATCGAGGTCAGCGGCCTCAAGGTGTACGTGGACGCGATGTCCGTGATGTACCTCGACGGGGCGAACATCGACTATGTGGACGGCCTCGACGGGTCGGGTTTCAAGATCGACAATCCGAACGCCACCGGAACCTGCGGCTGCGGCCACAGTTCCCAGGGTTGATTCCAGCGCGCCCACGCCGGAGCCGCCCCCTGAGGGGCGGCCCGGCGCGTTGACTCCACCGGGAGCCTTCCGCTAATCTCAACGGTATGTCCTGCTCTTCAGCGGCCGCCGAATCGCATCTGTCGTCCTTCGCGCAGAAGGCGTCGGAGTCCCGCGGCCGGCGCCACCGCGAGAGCGAGGCCGCGTACCGCTCCCCGTACCAGCGCGATCGGGACAGGATCATCCACAGTCGGGCGTTCCGGCGCCTCGAGTACAAGACCCAGGTATTCGTGAACCACGAGGGGGACCACTTCAGGACCCGCCTGACGCACAGCATCGAGGTCAGCCAGATCGGCCGGACCGTCGCGAGGGCACTCGGCCTCAACGAGGACCTGGTGGAGTCGCTCGCGCTCTCGCACGATCTCGGCCACACGCCGTTCGGCCACCTCGGGGAGGAGGTACTGCGGGAGCGGCTGCGCGGGCACGGCGGCTTCAATCACAACCGTCAGACGCTGAGAATCGTCGAGCATCTCGAGGAACGGTATCCCGACTTCCCGGGGCTCAACTTGACCTGGGAGGTGCGGGAGGGGATCGCCAAGCACTCCGGGCCGATCAACCTGGCCGCCGCGCCGGAGTTCGCGGAGTACGAGCCCTCCTCCATGCCGCCGCTCGAGTCGCAGCTCATCGACATCGTGGACGCGATCGCCTACAACCACCACGACATCGACGACGGCCTGGAGTCGGGGCTCCTCGACATGGATTCCCTCGCGGCGGAGGTCCCGATCTTCGGAGAGCCCCTCCGGGCGGCCACGGGTCGAAGGAGGTCGTCCGACCTCCGGCAGGTCCGGAACGAGGCGCTCCGGGGGCTCATCAACGAGTTGGTGACCGACCTGATCGACTCCACCGGGCGCCGCGTGCGGGAGGCGGGTGTCGAGACGGTCGAGGAGATCCGCCTCGCGGGGCGGCCGTTCGTCGGCCTGTCCCGCGCGGCGGGCGAGCGGAACCGGACGCTCGAGGCGTACCTCCACGAGCACCTGTACCGGCACCCCAGGATCGAGCGGATGAAGGACAAGGCGCGCCGGGTGCTCGAGGCGCTCTTCGAGCGGTACCTCGCGAATCCTCGGCTCCTCTCCGACGACACTCGGCGGCGCATCGTCGTGGACGGTCTCGAGAGGACCATCGCCGACTACGTCGCGGGGATGACCGACCGGTACGCCACCGAGGAGTACCGGCGATTGTTCGACCCGACCGTGAGGGCGTGAGTGCGGAGAGAGAGCCGGGAGTACGCCGGCGGCTTCCCGATCGCGCGCGCATGAGGTAATCTACCCGGCCGCGGCGGCGCCGGGGCCGGCGTGGCGGCAAGGGATTGTCCCTCGAGGGTGGACGGGGCGTTGAGCAAGCGAATTCTCGTGGTGGACGACGAGACCGAGATCGTGGAGCTCCTCCGCGATATCTTGACGTCCGAGGGGTTCGATGTCGACGCGGCGTCGACCGCCGATTCCGCTCTCGAGTTCATCAAGGCCAATATCTATGACGGGGCGCTGCTCGACTTCAACCTGCCCGACATGGACGGCGTGATGTTGCACCACCGCATCCGCCAAATGGACGAGGATCTCGCCCGGCACTGCCTCTTCATGTCGGGACTGGTGCAGTCCGACAGCAACCTCGGCTACTACTCGAACCAGAGCGCGGGCTTCCTGTCGAAGCCGTTCGACATCCGGGACGTCTTGAGCGCCGTGCGGAGCCTCCTCGAGGTCGCGTAGGGGCTGCACCTCCTCGTTTCGGCCTCGGACTCACGGAATGCGAACTGGCTCCCGTTCTCGCCCCGGTTCCCCAGCCGAGTAGGTCATCCGGCCGAGGATCACGTTGACCGGGTTGTGCCGGGCCAGGAACTGGACCGGCGTGCGCCGCCGCACCCCCATCCGGTGCTGCTCGCGGAGAATTCCAGGGTGGGCCGGATGGAGTCGCAACCCTTTCTCGAAGATTTCGTGGGCCTCGGCCCGTTCACCCGCTTGAACGAGGAGCCGGCCGAGGTTCCAGCAAAGATCCGCGTTGTAGAATTCGAGCGACAAGGCGTTGCGGCAGTGCCGGATCCCCTCCGCGATCTGCCGAGCCTCGATCCCCAGGCAAAGTCCGTAGAAAGAGAGATAGCGGGCCTGCGGCGTGTCGGCTCCGAGGCGCTTCTCGATGACCACCGCCGCTTCGAAGAGCGCGAGCGCTTCCAGGCCGCGACCTTGCCGGAACGCCACGATCCCCTTGCGAAAACTTTCTTCGGCCGGACGGATCAGCATGCGGAACCCTCGCCCCCCTAGGCATCGGGAGACAATATCGGCCCCGCGGGGGAGAGAAATCCACGCCGATTTGCGTGCTCGCGATGACGCGATCGTGATCCGACCGGAATAGCCGCTCGCCCCGTCGCTCCGTCCTTGGGTCCCGAGCGGAAATCAGCCCTAGAGGTGGTCCACCATCTCCGAGTTGATCTCGATCTTGTGCTTTTGACGGACCCCTTCCAGGATCGACTGAAGCACCGTCGACCGTCGCTGCGCGGCCAGCTCCGCGCGCAGATCCGCCTTCGTCGCCTCGAACTGCGCGGGGTCGAACATCTCGCGCCGGGTGACCGTGTAGAGGACCGCGCCCGCCGGAACCGCCAGGACGCCGCGGTCGCCCACCTTCGTGCCGGGGGCGAAGACCGCTTTTTCGAGCTCCGGCGAGCGTCCGGTGCCGGGGAGGCTGCGCCCGGGGGTCATGTCGCCCGAGCTGCGGACTTCCTGTCCGAGCGCCTTGGCCGCCGATGCGAGATCCGGATGCGAACCGAACGCGCGGCGCGCTTCCGCCAATGCGGAATCGCGCACTCGTGCGTTGAGAAGATCGGACCGGACCCGGTCCTGGATCTCCGCGAGCGCCGGTATGGCCGGCGGCACGGAGCCCGAGGAGATGACGATCGCGAGTCCCTTGGCGACGCCGAGAGGCTGGCTGACGCTCCCCGGGGAAAGCGCGTAGACGGCGTCCACGAACTCGGGCGCCGCGCCGAGGTCGCCGGGCATGTCCTCGCGGCTCACGACCTTCTCCTCGACCCTGAGGCCTTCCTTCGCGCCGACGGCGTCGAGGTCCTTCGCCGACGCGATCCCGGCGCGGATCCGCTGCGCCTCCGACTGGACGATCTCCTGCGCGCGCCGCATCTCGATCTGGCGCCGGATGCCGTCGCGAACCTCGTCAATCGGCACGACGCCGGCCGGGCGGGAGTCGGTCACCTGGATCGCGTGGAATCCGAACTCCGATTCGACCAGCGGGGCGAGCTGGCCCACCGGCGTCGCGAAGGCGGCCTTCTCGAAGGGGGGCACCATCTGTCCGGTGCCGAAGAACCCCACGTCGCCGCCTTTCTGCGCCGACCCGGTGTCCTGCGACAGCGCGCGGGCGACCGCCGCGAAGTCCTCCCCCTTCTCGATCCTCGCGAGCGCGGCCTCCGCCTGCTTCCGGGCCTGATCCTTCACCGCCGGTGCCGCGCCCGCATCGACGCGGAACAGGATCTGCCGCGCGCGCCGCTGCTCGGGCCGGTTGTACTGCGCCCGGTTCGCTTCGTAGGCGCTCTTCACGTCGTCGTCGGTCACCTTGACCTTCGGGACCTGCGCTTGCCGCTCCACGACGAAGTAGCGGATCCGCCGCCCTTCGCCGCGCCGGTAGGTTTCCTTGTGGGCTTCGTACCAGGACCGGCTCTCGGTGTCGGAGATCCGGGTCACGAGATTCTGCTTCGACGAGGGGACCACCACGTAGTCGATGGCGGCCTTGTCGCTGCGGCTTCGGAAGAGTTCGAGGACTTCGGCGTCCGACACGGCTACGGGCTCCGTGACGAGATCTTTCCACTTGGTCATGCTGATGTCGTCGGCGACTTTCTTCTCGTAGGTCGCCACGCCGCCCGGCCACATCCGTTCCATGACGGCGGTGTACCGGTCCTTGCCGACGAACCGGCCGTCGGCGTCCCGGAACTGCGGGTCCGCGAAGATCTGCCGGGCCACCTCGGCCTGGGAGGCCTCGAGCCCCAGCTTGCGCGCCTCGAACAGCACGACCTGCTCGTCCACGAGCTGCTGGACCACCTGGCGTCCGAGCTGGAGCTGCGGCCGGAGCTGGTCGTACTGCGCTCCGAACAGTTTCCGGTAGTACTCGTCGGCGCGGCGCGCGACGTCCAGGAACTGCCGCGTCGGGATGGAGCGGCCGTCCACCTTCGCCGCCCAGTCCGCGTCCTCGCCTCCCTGTTTCGAGTCGCCGGTGAAGTAAACCCCTAGGTAAAGCACCATGGATATTGCGACGATCCACAGGACCCACTTGAGGTGCTTGAGATTCTCCCGCATCACGTTGAGCATCGGTCGCGCTCCGTTTCGTTCGGCTAAAACCGACGAAGTCTAGCGCAGACAGAGGGATGCGGCAAGGCTGCGAGAGACGCTTTCTCTATTTTCCGGTGGCCCCGGCCGTCGGCGCGTGTTAGATTCCGCCTGCCGAAACGGCGGTGTCGAGAGGAAGGTAAGCCACCCGGAATGACCCTACAACGCCAGAAGTCGAACGTCATCCTCGACTGGGTCAACGTTTCCTACCGCAGCCTGACGCTGGCCGTCGGGGGGGCGTCGGTCCTCGTCGCGGTGGGCTTGGCGGTGTACTGGCTGTTCTTCGCGGGGGCGGGGCCGAAGGCCGACGCGCAGGAGGCGATCGCTCGGGCCGCCGCGAGATTCACCGAGGCGGCAACCTACAAGGGGGACGAGCGGTTCGACGAGGTGCGCTCGAACGCTCGCGCGGCTCTCGAGGAGGCGAGGTCCGAATTCGACGCGAAGCGGTGGGACACCGCTCGGGTCGCGGCGATCCGGTCCGAGAACCTTTCCCAGAAGGCGATCGACATGGTGCGCGGGGCCGGTCTCGTCTCGCAGGAGGTCCGGTTCTACCGGATCGAGGGGGACACTCGCGTGAAGCGCGCCGGGGAGTTCGCCTGGGAGGCGGCGGACCGCAGGATGGTGCTCCACCTGGGCGACCAGGTGAAGACCTCGTCATCGGCGTCGGCGCAGCTCATCTACTTCGACGGCACCGTGACGACGGTGCAGCCGGGCTCCCTTCTGGAGATCCGGGATCTCTTCGAGGACCCGGCCACCAAGGTCCGGAAAGTGCGCGAGAAGCTGAACTGGGGGGAGGTGAACGCCTCGACGCAGCGGCGTAATGTCGCGGGATCGTTCCACGAGGTGACGACCGACATGGCATCGGCGCGGATCAGCGATGCCGGGGAGACCCGGATCGCGTACGACAAGGAGAGCAAGAAGGCGACGTTCGACGTGTTCTCCGGTCGCGTCGAGGTCGCCGGGCTCGGGCGGCGCGAGGTGCTCGACGCCGGAGAGAGGGTCGAGGCATCGACCCTCGGCGGTCTGTCCGCGAAGGACGTGCTGCCGGGCGTGCCGAGGCTCGTGGCCCCCTCGGATCAGCGGGTGTTCGTGTATGACGACCCGGCGAAGTCCACGACAACGCTGAGTTGGGAGCGGGTGCCCGGCGCCGCGCGCTACCATCTCATGATTTCAGACAGGGTGCTCTTCACCCGCCTGCTGTACGACGCGGACCGCGACGACGCGTCCGTGGTGATCGACGGTGTCGCATCCGGCCAGTACTACTGGAAGGTCGCGGCGGTGTCCGCGTCGGGCGTTCGAGGCCCGTTCGGAGAGCCCCGGCACTTCCGGGTGACCAGCGAGAAGATCCGCGACCGCGAGGACAAGACGCCGCCCAAACTCGAGATCACCGACTTCGTCCAGACCGGCCCGATGCTGATCATCAACGGCAAGACCGAGCCGGGCGCCCTGCTCTGGATCGACAACGACAAGGTGGACGCGTACGAGGACGGCTCGTTCTACGCGGTGATCCGCCTCCGCAAGGAGGGGGTGAACGAGCTTCATCTCGTCGCTCAGGACGCGGCGGGCAACGAGACGCGCCTGACGCATCGAGCCTACGTGGAATCGTATTGAGGCGCGGCGGGGGGTTGCCGTACCCGGGGCAGTGGAATAAGATTCGTCTTTTGTAAAGGTTAGCCACCGAGGGCGTCCGCTGACGCGCCGGACCCGCAAGGGGCTTCAGGTGACCGGGCGCACCGGGCAACGCGAGGCGAGCATGGCGTGGAGTCCCAAGTCCCTGTTGTCGCTGTTTTCGAACGATCTCGCGATCGATCTCGGGACCGCCAACTCCCTCGTTTACAGCAAGGGGCGCGGCATCGTCGTGAGCGAGCCGTCGATCGTCGCGATCAACCAGAAGACCGGAAAGGTCGAGGCCGTCGGCCGCGAAGCCAAGGAGATGCTGGGCCGGACGCCGGGGAACATCATCGCCATCCGCCCGATGAAGGACGGCGTGATCGCCGATTTCGAGCACACCGAGAAGATGCTCGACTACTTCATCAAGAAAGCGCATAACCGATCGATCGGCGTGAGGCCGCGTATCGTCATCGGCGTCCCGAGCGAGATCACCCAGGTCGAGAAGCGCGCGGTGCGCGACTCGGCCATGAAGGCGAAGGCGACCGAGGTTTACCTCGTGGAGCAGGCGATGATGGCCGCGATTGGCGCCGGGCTTCCGATCACCGAGCCGACGGGGAACATGGTGGTGGACATTGGCGGTGGGACGACGGACGTCGCGGTGATCTCGATGGCGGGGATCGTTTACTCGCGATCGGTCCGGGTGGCCGGCAACGAGATGGACGAGGCGATCATCCAGTACATCAAGCGGAAGTACAACCTCCTGATCGGCGAGCGGACCGCCGAGGAGGTCAAGATGAAGCTCGGCTCGGCCTTCCCGCTGGACGAGGAGCTGACCCTCGAGATCAAGGGGCGCGACCTCGTGGAGGGAGTGCCGAAGACGATCGTGGTCTCGGACGAGGAGATTCGAGAGGCGCTGGCGGAAACCGTGGCGACGATCATCGAGGCGGTCCGGGTCGCACTGGAGCAGACGCCGCCGGAGCTTTCGGCCGACATCGTCGACCGGGGGATCGTCATCACCGGGGGAGGGGCGCTGCTCAAGAACCTGGACAAGCGCCTTCGGGAGGAAACCGGCCTTCCCGTGTCGATCGCGGACGATCCTCTCACCTCCGTGGTCATGGGCACGGGAAAGATGCTCACCGACTTCAACCTGCTTCGCAGGGTCGCCCTGGATTGAGCTGCCGGGCCGGCCGCGGGAATGAGGCGTGACATGCGGGGACCCCCGCGCGCCCGGACCAACCTGGTGCTGCTCGCGGCGCTCCTGTTCGGCCAGCTTCTTCTGATGTCGGGAAGCGCGAGGAGTGACGCCGGGATCTCGATGCTGGAGAACGCTCTCTCGCGCGTGAGCCGGCCCGTGGCCGGCGCGACCCGGGCCCTCTCGGGAGGGGTCGCAGGCTTCTTCAGTTTCTGGCGGGACATCCGGACGACCCGTGACGAGAACGTCCGCCTCAAGGTCGAACTCGGACGGACCCGCGTCGACCTCGAGCGCTTCAGGGAGCAGTCGCTCGAAAATCAGCGGCTGCGGCGGCTCCTCGGCATGCGGGAGGACCTGGCTCCGCGTTCGGTGGCGGCCTCGGTGGTGACGACCCAGCTGACGTCGCAGTCCAGGATGGCGGTTCTCGATCGCGGCACCGAGTCGGGGATCCGGGCCGACCAGTCGGTGGTCGCCTGGGGCGGAGCGGTCGGGCGGGTGATCGCCGCCGACTCGCGGTTCGCGAAGGTGCGGCTGCTCACCGACCCGAACAGCGGCGTCGCCGGCCTCGTCCAGAGGAGCCGTGCGGCGGGGATGGTGCTCGGCCGGGGGGACGGCTCGCTGGAGATGCTCTACGTTCCGAAGTATGCCGACGTCGTGGTCGGGGATCGCGTCGTGACGTCCGGCCTCGACGGTGTGTTCCCTCGTGGATTCGGCGTCGGCAGGGTGACGCTGGTGGCCGACCTCGCCGGCGCGACCAAGTCGATCCGCCTCGAGCCCGAGGTCGATTTTCGTTCTCTGGAAGAGGTCCTGACGCTTCTCGATCCGGTGGCCGGGGCCGTCCTCGCGCCGCCGGAAGCGGAGACCCCGCGTTGACGCTCCTTCGAGCCCTTCTGGCCCTCGGCCTCGGCCTCGCCGTCGAGATCGCGCTCGGCAGGTGGGCGCCGTCGGTCCGCGCGTACGTGGACGTGATGATGGTGCCCGTCGCCTGGTACGGCATCGCCCGCTCGCAGCGCTCGGCGATGTTCGCCGGGTGCGCCGCCGGATTGCTCCAGGACACCTGGTTCGAGACCGGCGTCTTCGGGCTCAACGGATTCGTCAAGACCTCGCTCGGCTGGGCGCTCGGCGGCCTCGGTGGCACCTTCGACCTGAACCAGGGGGCAGGGCGCTTCGTCTCGGGCGCGGTGCTGGCGGTGGTGGGGCGTTTCCTCGAGGCCGGGCTTCTGAAATTGATGGACCGGGCGGCCGGTCCGCTCGATCCGGTCGAGATTCTGGTCCGCGCCGCGGTGGGCGGGTTGCTCGTGGCGCTGGTCTTCGCCGTCTTGAATCGCGTGAGGGGCAAGGAAGCGACCCGGCGAAAGGCTGGCTGAGCCGATGGACTACCGCGAGCGATGGGCGCACAAGGAATACCTGCTCGAGCGGCGGTTCGCCCGGCGGGTGATCGTGTTCCACGTCGCGCTCATCCTCTTGCTCGGCTCTTTTCTGCTGACCTTCTGGTACCTCCAGGTGGTCCGCGGCGCGGAGTACGCGCAGCTGGCCGAGAACAACCGGCTGAGGCGCGTCCCGCTGCCGCCGACCCGCGGCGTGATCTTCGACCGCCGCAACGAGGTCGTCGCCTCCACGCGTCCGTCGCTGAACCTCGTGCTGCGTCGCGAGGGGCTGCGGGACGACGATGGGCAGCTCCGCAGGCTCGAGACCGCGCTCGGCGTCTCCTACGCCGGACTTCGCAACGCGCTCGACGGCATGCGCGCCCGGCCGACGTTCGAGCCGCTGACGATCAAGGAAGACGTGGATCTCGCCGACCTCGCAAGAATCGAGTCGCGGAGGGAGTGGTTCCCGTCGGTGGAGGTGGAGCAGTTCGCCCGCCGGGACTACCCGAACCGGCAGGCGGTGGCCCACGCCGTCGGGTACGTCGGCGAGGTGGGGGAGTCGCAGCTCGCCGGCCAGTCCGGCGCCGGGACGCTCGAGATGGGGGACATCGTCGGCAAGTCGGGGGTCGAGAAGTTCTACGACGAACGCCTTCGCGGGCGGCGCGGCTGGAAGCTCGTCACGGTGAACAGTCTCGGGCGGCAGCTCGGCGAGGCGCAGAACGGACGAGCGCCTGAGGACGGGCGGCAGCTCCGCGTCACCCTCGACGTCGGACTGCAGCGGACGCTCATGGAGGCGTTCGGCCAGGAGGGGGGCGGGGCGGTTTTTCTCGACCCGTGGACGGGCGACGTGCTCGCCCTCTTGTCGTCTCCCGGGTACGATCCGAACGTGTTCGCCTCCCACGTGACCCCCACGATCTGGCAATCGCTGGTCAAGGACCCCGGAAAACCGCTCCAGGACCGCGTCGTCGGGAGCTTCTACGCCCCCGGCTCGACGTTCAAGGTGCTGATGTCGGTGGCCGGGCTCGAATCCGGTGCGATCTCTGCGTCGACGGTGTTGCACTGCGGCGGATCGATCAACATGTACGGTCGCCCGTTCCTCTGCTGGAAGAAGGGGGGGCACGGGGCGGTGGACGTCCACCGCGCGCTGGTGCACTCGTGCAACGTGTTCTATTACCAGGTCGGCCGCGCCGCCGGGATCGAGACCATCGCGCGGTATGCCGATCTCTTCAACATCGGGAGACCGACCGGCATCGACCTGCCGGGAGAAGTTCCAGGGGTGCTCCCGTCCCCCGAGTGGAAGATGCGAACGCGCGGCGAGCCCTGGTACGCCGGCGAGACGATCTCGGTTTCGATCGGCCAGGGGATCCTGGGAGCGACCCCGATCCAGATGGCGGTGCTCATGTCCGGCATCGCGACCGGCCGGCTGCCGCGGCCTCATCTGGTCCGTGGCGACGTGCTGCCGGAGCCGAAGCCGCTGCCGGTGTCCCCGGAGACGTTCGCGATCGTGAGGAGCGCGCTTCAGGACGTCGTCGAGGAGGGGACCGGCCGGCGCGCCGCGATCGGCCCGATAACGGTCGCGGGAAAGACCGGCACCGCGCAGGTGTTCAAGAAGTCGGCGGGGATCGACGCGGACAAGCTCCCCAAGAACGAGCGCGATCACGCCTGGTTCGTGGGGTACGCGCCGGCCGAACGGCCGGAGATCGCGTTCGCCGTGGTGGTGGAGCACGGCGGGCACGGCGGGACCACCGCGGCGCCGATCGTCAAGCGGGTTCTCGAGACGTTTTTCGCCGATCGCCTTCCGCCGAAGCCGCAGCTCCCGGGAGCCCTGCGGGCGGGACTCGACCGGGGAGGGGAGGAGGGGCGTGTTCGGGCGCCGGTTCCTCGATAGCTTCGACCTTCCGACGATGCTCGTGGCCTTGACGCTGGGCTCTTTGGGCATCGTGACCATCGCCTCGGCCACCATGGGACAGCCGGCGCGGATCGGACTGTGGAAGGTCCAACTCCTCTGGTTGGTCATCGGGATCGTGGCGGCGTTCGTCGTGGTCGCCGTGGACTACCACGTCTGGGCGGAGTTCTCTCTGGCGCTGCACGGCGCGGTCGCGCTCTGTCTCGTCGCCGTGCTCTTCGTCGGACGCGAGGTCGCCGGCAACCGCTCGTGGCTCGCGATCGGTTCGATGACCTTTCAGCCGTCGGAGATCGCCAAGTGGACCACCTGCCTCGTGCTGGCGGCCTACCTGTCGGAGCGTGTCCGGGGAAGCATGGGGCTCCGTCAGATCCTCGAGATGGGGGCGATCGTGGGGCTTCCGACGGGGCTCGTCGCCGCGCAGCCGGACACGGGCACCGCGCTTACGTTCCTTCCGATGTATTTCGCCGCGCTGCTGCTCGGCGGGCTGCGCTGGAGGGTGATCCTCGTGACGGTGCTCCTGGGGGCGTCGCTCGCGCCCGTCGGCTGGTCGCACCTCAAGGAGTACCAGAAAGAGCGGATCCTGAGCGCGATGGATCCCGAGAGAGATCCCTCGGGGATCGGTTACCAGACGCGGCAGTCGAAGATCGCCATCGGCTCGGGGAAACTCGCGGGGAAGGGAGTTTTCCGGGGAACCCAGAGCCACCTGAATTTCCTTCCGGCACAGCACACGGATTTCATCCTGGCGGTCCTGTCCGAGGAGCTTGGCTTCGCCGGATCGGCGGCGGTGCTGATTCTCTTCTACTCGCTGCTCCATCGCGGCGTTCTGGCGGCGCGATCGGCGCAGGACCGGCTCGGCAGCTACCTCGCCCTGCTCGTGGTCTCCTGGATCGCGGGCCAGATGGCGATCAACATCGGGATGGTGCTCGGACTCCTTCCCACCATCGGGGTGCCGCTTCCCCTGATGTCCTACGGGGGGACCGCGCTCGTGGCGGTGCTGAGCGGCGTGGGACTGATCGTCAACGTCCGCTCCCGCCGATTCGTCAACTGACCGCCGTCCGGTCGCCCGGGCGATTCCGAGCCGCCCACCCGGCTCGCGGGGAGGCGGCCGAGTGCGATCTGTTACCATGGCCGCGTCGGTCGGATTCTCCGCGGAGCCTCTCATGCTGAAGGACGGCGGTCGGGAGCGCGACCTGGAATCGCTGTTTCGGCGGATCCTCGCCGGCGTCCAGCGTCCGTCGAGGTATATCGGCGGAGAGTGGAACGCGGTCGTGAAGGACCGCCGCACGGTGGACGTGACGTTCGGGCTCGCTTTTCCGGACGCGTACGAGATCGGGATGTCTCACCTCGGATTCCGGATCCTCTACGCGCTTCTCAACGCCCGCGAGGACACCGCCGCCGAGCGCGTGTTCTGCCCCTGGCCCGACATGGCCGATGCGCTGCGCCGTCACCGCGAGCCGCTTCGCACCCTCGAGACCGGGATACCGCTCCGAGACCTGGACGCCGTCGGCTTCTCGTTGCAGTACGAACTGTCGTACACCAACGTGCTCGAGATGCTGGATCTCGGCGGAATCCCTCTCCGTGCCGCCGACCGCGGCGAAGGCGATCCGCTGATCGTCGCGGGGGGCCCCGTGGCGTTCAACTGCGAGCCGCTCGCCCCGCATCTCGATCTGGTTCTCCTCGGGGACGCCGAGGAAGCGCTTCCCGAGATGCTCGACCGGCTCCGGGAACTCGTCCGCGCGCGCGCTCCGAGGGAGGAGCGGATCCGGGAGCTTGCCAGGATCGAGGGGGTGTACGCCCCCTCGCTGTACGACGTCGAGATCGAGCCGGCGCACGGTCTTCTCGTGCCCGTCGACTCGGGGCGGGCGCCCTGGCCGGTCCGGCGCCGGATCGTCTTCGACATCGACCGCTTCCCGTTTCCCGACCGGATCGTGGTGCCCCACGGCGAGATCGTGCACGACCGGATCTCGGTGGAACTGATGCGCGGCTGTCCCGTCGGCTGCCGGTTCTGCCAGGCCGGCTACCTGTACCGGCCCACCCGGGAGCGCGATCCCCGGCAAGTCCGGGACACGGTGATTCGCTCGGTGAGGGCGACCGGCTACGACGAGTTCTCGCTCTCCTCGCTCAACACCGGCGAGTACGGGGCGATCCGGCCGCTGCTCTTCGACCTCATGGACCGCTTCGCGCCCGAGTCGGTCTCGGCCTCCCTTTCGTCGCTGCACGCCTCGACCCTGACGCGTGAGGTGGCCGAGCAGGTGCGCCGCGTCCGCAAGTCCGGGTTCACGATCGCACCCGAGGCGGGCACGCAGCGGTTGCGCGACGTCGTCAACAAGAACCTGAGCGGCGAGCAGATCGTCGAGGCCTGCCGTCTTGCCTTCGAGGCCGGGTGGGACCTGCTCAAGCTCTACTTCATGATCGGGCTGCCGACCGAGACCGACGCGGACGTCGACGGGATCGCCGATCTCGCGAACGAGATCCTCGGCCTCGGTCGTCGGACTTCCAGGGGGCGCAAGGTCGAGATCACGCTCTCGGCCTCCTCGTTCGTGCCGAAGGCGGTCACGCCGTTCCAGTGGCTCGGCATGGATCGGCTTGCGAACATCCTCCGGAAACAGGACCGGATCGCCTCCCGGATCCGGAGAGGGATCCGGTTCAAGCACCATGGGGGGGAGACGAGCTTTCTCGAGGCGGTGTTCTCCCGGGGCGACCGGGCCCTCTCCGCCGTGCTGGAGCGCGCCTGGCGAGGAGGGGCGCGCTTCGACGGCTGGGCCGAGCAGTTTCGTCCCGCGGTCTGGCGGGAAGCGTTCGCCGCCGAGGGGATCGATCCCGAAAAATACGCTCACGGGGATTGGGACCTCGAGGTGCGCCTGCCGTGGGACGTCGTCGACCCCGGCGTCGAAAAGCGATGGCTCGCGCGCGAGTTGCGGCGCGCCATGGCCGGAGAGCCGCTTCCGGTCTGCGGGCCCGACAGCTGCCACGGCTGCGCGCCGTTCGCGTGGGAGTGCGTGAGCGGTGTGGTGGCCGCCACGACCGGCCGCGGGCTGGAGGGGCCGCCGCCTCTCCTTTCGACTCCGGCTTCTCCCGGACGCCAAGCGCCGGCGGAACCCGCCGAGACGCCGTTCCCGTATTCCCCGACGGCGGAGGAGGACGGACCGGCTCCGGACGCGGCGCCGAGATACCGGTACCGTGCCCGGTTCTCGAAGGCCGGGCGGCTCGCGTTCCTCGGTCATCTCGACTTGAGCCGCGCGATCCTGCGCGGGATGCGGCGCGCCCGGCTCCCGCTGGTCTATTCGCAAGGGTTCAATCCGAAGCCGCGCGTGTCGTTCGGTCCGGCGTTGCCGGTCGGGGTTTCGTCCGAGGGAGAGTACCTCGACTTCGAGACCTCGGGGCGCCTCGATTCCGAGGAAACGGCTTTCAATCTCAATGCGTCGCTTCCGGAAGGGGTCCGATTCTCGACCGTCCGCGAGATCCGCCGCGACGTTCCCGCGCTGGGCGAAGCGCTTCGCGCGGCGTGCTACCGCGTCGTGGACGGGGACGGTGGCGGCGTCGACGAGGCGCTCGTAGCGTTTCGGGCGCGCGGGCCGGTCGCGGTCCATCGAGAGCGTGGCGGCAAGACCCGGTCGTGGAACCTCGACGACGAGATCCTCGCTCTCGAGCGCTCGGGTGACGACCGGATCCGGCTCACGCTGGCGCTCGGCGGCGGCGAGGCGTCGGTGCGCCCCGAGGACGTGCTCCGGGAAATCTTCGGAGATCGTGCAGGAAACCTGGAGGTGACGCGCGAGGATATCCTGCTGGACTGGCGCGGCAAACTCCTGAACCCGCTCCTGGCGGCGACGGTGGCGGCATCGGATGTCAGGCGAACTGCTGGTTAGCCGGCTCGGAGGGATGACCTGGGCGGCGCTCCGCGAGCAGGGCGCGACGGTCGAACTGCGGGTGGAGCGGGAAGGGGACCGGGGCGCGGTGGGACGCATCGTCAAGGGGCGGGTCACTCGCGTACTTCCGGGAATCCAGTCCGCGTTTCTCGACGTCGGCGTCGGGCGCGACGCCTTTCTCCATGTTGGAGACTTGGTGCTCCCCGGCGAGCGCGTGCTCGAGCCTCCCCCGGAATCCGACCTCCCCGATCTTCACCCGGCCGGGGAAGACGACGGCGACGAAGGGGAGGAACTCGTTCGCGTGGTGCCCCGGCCTCGGCCCTCGGTGCGCGCGGGGCCGATCGAGAGCCGCCTCAAGGAAGGGCGGGAGGTTCTCGTCCAGGTGGCGAGGGAGGGGATAGGCACCAAGGGCGCGCGGGTCACCTGTTTCATCGCGCTGCCCGGCCGGTATCTCGTCTACATGCCGCAACTCGCGTTCCGTGGGATCTCGCGGAAGATCGCCGATCCCGACGAGCGCTCGAGGCTGCGCGCGATTCTCGAGACGCTTCCCGCGTCGCCCGGCGGGGTCATCGTGCGCACGGCCGGGGAGGGGGCGGAGGCTTCGGCCTTCCAGGCGGACGCAGAGATGCTTCGCGAGGAGTGGGATTCGATCCAGCGGCGCGCCGCTTCCGCGATCCCCCCGGCGGTCGTGCACACCGAACTCGACCTGCTGCTGCGGCTGCTGCGGGACGCCCCTCGGGAAGGGCTCGACCGCATCGTGCTCGACGACCCCGACGACCACGATCGGGCGATCGCGTATCTCTCGGCGCTGGCGCCCGCGCTTGCGGCGCGAGTCCGGCTGCACCCCGGGCCGGCCCCGCTGTTCGAGTCCCACGGGATCGACCAGGACGTCGACAGGGCGCTCCGGCCCAAGGTATGGCTGAAGTCGGGCGGGTACGTCGTGATCCAGCAGACCGAAGCGCTCGTGAGCATCGACGTCAACACCGGGAAGTTCGTCGGCGCCTCGGGGCCGGAGGAGACCGTCCTCAGGACGAATCTCGAGGCCGCGGCGGAGATCGCGCGGCAACTGAGGCTCCGCGACCTCGGCGGCATTATCGTCGTGGACTTCATCGACATGGAGTCCGTGGACAACCAGAAGCGAGTCCTCGAGGCGCTCGAGGAAGCCCTGCGCCGCGACCGCGCCCGAACGAAGGTGGTGGGCCTGAGCGAGCTCGGACTGGTGCAGCTCACTCGCAAGCGGACCCGCCCGGGTGTGGGCGCGGCGCTGACGCGTGCCTGCCCGCAGTGCGGGGGGCATGGCCGGGTCAAGGCACCCGAAACCGTGGCTCGCGAGGCGCTGTCGGAAATTTTGCGGCTCGTCCCCGGCCTCCTGGAGTCGTCGATCGTCGTCCGCGTCCATCCGGACTGCGCTGCCGCACTCCGTCTCGCCCTCGAGACCGCAGGCCCGCTCCTCGCGCCCGGACTCGTGGCGCGGATCCGCGTCGAGGAGGACCCCGTGGTTCGCGCGGATCGGTTCGACATTCTCGCGTTTTGATGCCTTCCAGCGCCTGAGCCCCCGGGGCGGGCGCCTTCGATCCATCGCGAAGCCGCGGTGGCGGCCGACAAGATGGATGCGTGAGCCGAACAGGCCGTTGGTTCCTGGTGGTCGGCGGGTTTTTCGCCGTGTTCGCGTTCATGGAGTCCGGCGACAGCAAGGACTACTTCCTCGCGAGCGCCGCCGGCACCGCCATTGCCCCCCGAAACTTCTCCCGCCTATAATCGAAGGCGAGGGAACCGGGAGGGCACGGGAAGAACATGAGAAAGCGAATCCTGCTGTCGGCGCTGCTGGCGGTTTGCGTTTCCCTTCCGGCGTTCGGCGGGTCCGCCAAGGGGAAGGTTCTCGACGCAGAGGGAAAGCCGATCGTCGGCGCCTCGGTGACGTTCACCATGGTGGCGCCTCCCAAGGCCGTGTACGACGCGAAGTCCGACAAGAACGGCGGCTTCTGGATTCCCCGGATGCTGTACACGCCGCCGGGGGACTACGACGTGCGGATCGACGCCGAAGGGTACTTCACCGGCAAGGTGAAAGCGGTCAGCCGGACCGCGGACCGGACGCTGCTGGGGGAGTTCGAGTCGAAGCTGCGTGTCGGGGCGACGGCGTGTCAGGTGCGGATCACCGGTCTCGGCGAGGCCTCGATGGATTTCGAGCTCTCGAAGGACAAACCCGCGTCGGCTCCGGTCGCCCAGGGGGCGGAAGCCGAGAATCCCTGGGACGTCGCCCGGGGCAAGGTCCAGAGCGGCGATTTTCAAGGAGCGGTCGATCTGTTCGAGAAGGCGATCGGAGCGGCGCCCGAAGATCCCGAGCGGCGCCAGCTCTTCGCCTACGCTCTTCTCCGGCTCGACCGGCTGGGGGAGGCCGAGGCACAGGGCGTGAAGGCCGCCCAGCTGGCACCCGACAAGGCGGGTGCGAACTTGATTCTCGCGGAAGTGTACAAGGCCAAGGGGGACAACGCGAAGGCCTGGGGGGCTCTCCAGAAGGAACGCTCGCTCGCGCCGGACAACGTCCGGGTCCTCGAGCGGATCGCCGCGCTCGGATCGGACATGGGGAAGGTCGATGACGCGATCTCGGCCGCCGAGGGGGTCACGCGGTTGCAGCCCGGGGAGCCCGACGGATGGATCACGCTCGGCAGCCTTTACGCGCAGAAGAACGACGCCGAGAAGTCGGAGCAGGCATTCCGGAGAGTCGTCGAACTGGATCCCGTCAACGCGGCGCAGACCTTCTACAACATCGGCGTGGTGCTGGCGAACAAGCCGGACCTTCTGGAGGCGGACAACCGGAAGGCCACCGAGGCGTTTCGGAAGGCGGTGGAACTCAAGCCCGAATACGCGGCGGCGCACCGAGAGCTGGCGTTCGCTCTTCTCAGGAGCGGAGATTCGGACGGGGCGCGCAAGGATCTCGCGAAGTACCTCGAACTGGAACCGAAGGCGTCGGACGCGGGCGAGATCCAGTCGCTCGTCAGGAGCCTCACGAAGAAGAAGTAGGCCGGGGAGGGGATGCGGCACGGAGTCTTCCGCCCCCGTACCGCACCGTCGAGCGAGTCATGCGGTCGCGGGGAGGGGGGATCCGTGACCGGCGCGTTCGATCTCGAGGAGGTGCGAGGGGTCGTCCTGCTTCGATGCCGGGCGCTCGGCGCGGTCCCCGGGATCGCTCACGCCTTCTCGACGGCACGGGCAGACGGCGCGACGCAATTCGATCTCGGACCGGCGCGCACGGCCGACCCCGCCATCCTCGATCGCCGCGAGAGATTTCTCGAGACCGGCGGATTCGCGGGGCGTTTAGCTGCCATGGTCCGACAGGTGCACGGGACGCACCTGGTCCGGGCTGCGGACTCGCACTCGGTCCCCGACGCCGACGGCGTGGCGTGGAGCGCGGGCGAGCCCGTCGGGCTCGTTCCGGCCGTTCGCACCGCGGACTGTGTTCCGATCCTCCTCGCGGACCGGCGGGGAGCGGCCGTCGCGGCCGTGCATGCGGGATGGCGGGGGACCGCCGCGGGGATCGCCGTCGCGGCCGTGCGATGGCTGTCCGCCGCCGGGATCCGGCCGGAGTCGCTGGTAGTGGCGCTCGGTCCCGCCATCCTCGCCTGCTGCTACGAAGTGGGGGACGAGGTCGCCGAGGCGCTCGCCGGAATCGTGCCCGGCGCACGACCCGAGGCGGTGGCTCGGCCTGACTCCCGCGGGCGGGCGAGGGCGGATCTTCATGCCGCAAACCGCCTCCAGCTCCTGGCGGAGGGGGTGCTCGAGGAGTCCATCCACCTGGCGCCCTGGTGTACCCGATGCCACCCCGAGCTCTTCTACTCGTACCGGGGCCAGGGGGCCGCCGCGGGACGGATGATGGCGTGCATCGGCCCCGCCTCGACGGATTCGCCGGCGGGGGAAACTTGACGCCGGGGTCCCGGTAGGTCACAATCCCCGACTTCGCCCGTGAGAGTTGGAATGGCGAGGGCCCTCGGGCCCTCCCCGAGGATGGGGGCGTGCGCCCGAGGAGGCCGAAGATCATGAGCCCAGCCCTGGCAAGTATCCTGGCGGCGCCGCAGCAACCCGGCGCTCCGCAGCAGCCGCTCTGGTGGTCGTTCGGCCCCGTCGTGCTGGTGTTCGTCATCTTCTATTTCCTGCTCATCGCGCCTGCGAGAAAGAAGCAGAAGAAACACCAGCAAATGTTGAATGAACTCAAGCCGGGGGACCGCGTGATCACCCAGGGGGGGATCTACGGGACCGTGGCCGGCGTGAGCGATGCCGTCGTCCAGATCAAGATTGCGGATCAGGTCAAGGTCGAGGTGGACAAACGGTCGATCTCGGACAAGGTGATGCAGTAGGAAGTCGTCGGTCCGCGCTTCTCGAGCGCGGAAGGCAGAGAGGTCGGTTCGATGCCCAAGAGCATGAGTTGGAAGATCCCCCTCATCGTCGTGGTCGTGGGTCTTGCGGCGTTTTATCTCTATCCGCCGCAAGACCGCATCAACCTTGGCCTCGACTTGCGAGGCGGGTCCCACATCATCATGCAGGTGGAGACCCAGTCCGCCGTCAAGTACGAGATGGATCTGACGATCAGCCGGATTGGGCAGGCCCTCAAGGACAAGGGGCTGACCTTCGGGTCGGTCTCGAGCCCCTCGATCGGCGTGCTGGATCTCAAGGGGGCCGACCCGGCCCGGCGCGGGGACATCCGTCGCGTGCTCGAGGACCACGTCGGGCAGTGGGAGATCCGGGACGGCGGGGCGGGGAACTGGCGGGTCGCCATGCCGCCGGCGATCCAGAACGCGATCGCCACGAATGCGGTGGAGACCACGCTCACGACCCTCCGGAACCGGATCGACGAGCTGGGCGTGCGCGAGCCGATCGTCCAGAAGGAAGGGATCAAGGGGGACCGGATCCTGATCCAGCTGCCCGGGGTCGAGGATCCCGAGCGCGCCAAGGAGGTCATGCAAGACCCGGCGGTGCTCGAGTGGAAGGCGGTTGCCTACCCCCCCGGCGTCACGGACTACCAGGGCTGGATGCCCCCCGTTTCCCAGGAAGAGGTGATCAAGTTGTTCGGCGGGCAACTCCCGCCCGATGTCGTGCTCTACCCGCAGCGAGTGGGGGCGCGCGACGGTACCGGGACCACGACCCTCTGGTGGCCGCTCAACAAAGTCTCCACGATCGTGGGGAACGACCTGAAGAACGCCAACCGAGAGCAGAACCAGTGGGGGGAGGTCACCGTCGGGTTCCAGCTCAGCCAGGACGCCGGACGCCGTTTCGAGACCGCGACGAGAGAATACCTCCAGCGGAAGATGGCGATCGTGCTCGGGGGGGTCGAGACCAAGCAGGTGATCTCCGCCCCGGTGATCCAGTCCGTGATCCGCGACCGAGGCCAGATCAGCGGGAATTTCGACCTCCAGACGGCGGAGGATCTCGCGCTCAAGCTGCGGTCGGGTTCGATCCCGACCGATGTCACGATCATCGAGGAGCGGACCGTGGGTCCGTCGCTGGGACGCGATTCGATCCGAGCCGGCATCCTCGCCTCCCTGGTCGGATTCGTCGGGGTGATGCTGTTCATGCTGGTGTACTACCGTGGCTCCGGAATCAACGCGGTGGTCGCGCTGTTGCTGAACGTGGTCCTGGTCATGGGCGCCATGGGGTATTTCAAGGCCACGCTGACGCTCCCCGGGATCGCGGGGCTCATCCTCACGGTCGGCATGGCGGTGGACAGCAACGTGCTGATCTTCGAGAGGATCCGGGAGGAGCTGAACCTCGGGAAGACGGTCCGCTCGGCGGTGGACCTCGGGTTCAGCCGGGCCTTCATGACGATCGTGGACACCCACGTGACCACGCTGGTTTCTTCGTTCTTCCTCTTCACGTACGGGACGGGGCCGGTCAAGGGGTTCGCCGTCACGCTGACGGTGGGATTGATCTTCTCGATGTTCACGGCGGTCTTCGTCTCGCGGGTCATTTTCGACCTGGTGCTGGGGCAGGGCCGGCCGGTCGAGTCGCTCAGCATTTGACGGCGGGGGGCTCCGGACCGGGAGCCGGGAGTGGGTCGTGCTGCATTTCTTCAAGAATCCCAAGATCGATTTCATGGGAAAGCGCAACCTCTGGGTGGGGTTGTCCATCGTGTTCGTGCTGGGGTCGGCGATCGTCGTGCCGATCCACGGCATCAAGCAGGGGATCGAGTTCACGGGCGGGACGGAAGTCCAGGTCAAGTACGCCGCATCCCCCGATCTCCACGCGATCCGCTCGGAGCTGAACCGCTCGGGGTTCACGAACCACCTGGTGACGACCATCGGGAAGCCGGAGGAGAACGAGGTCTACATCCGGCTCGGGCTGGTCTCCGCCGTGAAGGAGGAGAACCTCACGCCGAAGATCGTGGCGGCCTTGAGGACCGGCGAATTCCGGAAGAAGACCGCGTCCGGCCTGCTGGACGTCAACGTCGCCGACGAGGCGTCCCTGAAGACGCTTCTCGAGTCTTCCCCGGATCTCGCGCGCGAGGACGCGCAGAAGATCGCGGCGGGGATCGTCGCGGCCCGGAAAGAGAAGGCCCTCTTCCGCTCGGTGGAGGAGCTCGCCGGAGAGCCCGCGATGAAGCCCGAGGCGATGCAGCTCCTGCGCACCCGCGCGTTCACGGGTCCCTTCGCGGTCCGGAGCGAGTCCTACATCGGCCCCGCCATCGGCCGCGAGCTGGTTCGTAAGGCGGTGCTCGCCATCCTGGGTTCTCTCGCCGGGATGCTGGTCTACATCTGGATCCGGTTCGAGTTCCAGTGGGGCCTCGCCGCGGTGATCGCCCTGATCCACGACACCGCGGTGACGCTGCTGTTGTTCTCGCTCTCCCCGTTCGAGATGAGCCTGCCGGTCGTGGCCGCCTTCCTGACCCTGGTCGGCTACTCCACCAACGACACGGTGGTGGTGTTCGACCGGATCCGGGAAAACATGAAACTGCGCGGGGGGGACGACCTGATCGGCATCATCAACGACTCGATCAATCAGACGCTGAGCCGGACCATCATCACGTCGGGACTCACCTGGATCGTGGTGGTGGCGCTGCTCGCGCTGGGCGGCGAGGCGTTACGCCCGTTCTCGTTCGTCATGACCATCGGCATCGTCATCGGAACCTATTCGTCGATCTACATCGCGAGTCCGATTCTCGTCGTCTGGAAGCACTACTTCAAGCAGAAGGGGAAGTTCTCCGGCCCCGCGGCGAGGAGCGGCGCGAGGAAGGTCCGGGCCTCCTGATCGCGCCGCGATCTGCCGACACGACGCCCGGCCGCCCCGTATAATCCTCCGCGCGGGAGGGAGGCGGACCGATGGTGCGGCGGTTCGAGGACATCCTGGAGCGCGTCGAGGAGTACAACCCCGGCGCGGATTTCGATCTGCTGCGGCGGGCGTACGTCTTTTCCGCGCGGGAGCACCGTAGTCAGGTTCGCCGGTCCGGCGAGCCTTATCTGGTCCATCCTCTCGAAGTCGCGTACACCCTCGCGGAGCTCCGCCTCGACACCGCCAGCCTCGTCGCCGGGCTTCTCCACGACGTGGTCGAGGACACGCTGACCTCGCTCGACGCGGTCGGCGAGTACTTCGGCCCCGACATCGCCCACATCGTGGCGGGGGTCACGAAGATCTCCAAGTTGCAGTTCGCGTCGCAGGAACACGCGGACGCGGAAAACCTGAGGAAGATGATCCTCGCGATGGTGGACGACATCCGGGTGATCCTCGTGAAGCTGGCGGACCGGCTCCACAACATGAGAACCCTCGGATTTCTGGACCCGACTCGGAGGGAGCGGATTGCCCGGGAGACTCTGGAGATCTACGCCCCCATCGCCAACCGTCTCGGCATGGGGCGCATCAAGTCGGAACTCGAGGACCTCGCGTTCGAGCACCTCGAGCCGGAAGCCCACAAGGCGCTGACCGAGGCGCTCGAGGCGCGGCGCAAGGGAGCGGGGGACTTCATCGAGGGGATTCGCGCGAAGCTCGAGGGGGCGCTGGCGGAGGCCGGCATCGAGGCGGAGATCCCGGGGCGGATCAAGAGCACCGCTTCGATCCAGCGCAAGATTCGGCGGCAGCGGATCGACGTGGAGCAGATCTACGACTACGTCGCGTTCCGCATCCTGACGTCGTCGGTGAAGGACTGCTACGGGGCGCTCGGGATCGTGCACTCGCTCTGGCGCCCGGTGCCGGGGCGCATCAAGGACTTCATCGCGATGCCGAAGCCGAACATGTATCAGTCCCTCCATACTTCGGTGATGACCGACAAGGGGCAGCCGTTCGAGGTGCAGATCCGGACCCACGAGATGCACCGGATCGCCGAGGAGGGGATCGCGGCGCACTGGCAGTACAAGGAGGGGGGGCGCCTTTCCGGCCAGGACGTCGAGCGGGTCGCCTGGCTCCGGCAGATCCTCGAATGGCAGCAAGATCTCAAGGATCCCCGGGAGTTCCTGGAGATGGTGAAGGTGGACCTCTATCCCGACGAGGTTTACACGTTCACGCCGAAAGGGAAGGTGCTCTCGTTCCCGCGGGGGGCGATGCCCGTGGACTTCGCCTACGCGATCCACACGGAGGTGGGCCATCATTGCGTCGGGGCGAAATTCAACGGGCGGATCGTGCCGCTCAAGACCCCGCTCCAGAACGGTGACATCGTCGAGATCCTGACGCAGCCCGGCCAGAACCCGAGCCGCGACTGGCTCGCCCTGGCGCGCACCACTCGCGCGCGCAGCAAGATCCGGGCGTGGCTCAACACGAACGAGAGGGTGCGCTCCGTCGCCCTGGGGCGCGAACTGGTCGAGCGGGAATGCCGCAAGTACAAGATGTCGCTGCGCGCCCTGTCGGACGACGCGCGGGTCGCGGACGGGCTGCGGAAGCTCGGGCTCGCGGACCTGGACGACTATTTCGCCGCTGTGGGGTACGGCAAGGTGACGCCGCACACGCTGCTGGTCGCGGTGGTCCCGCCGTCCGAACTCCAGCCGAGGCCGGACGGAGTCGTCGCCCGGGTGGTCCGGCGCGCCCTCGGCCTCGGCGCACGCGGCATCAAGGTTCGCGGCATGGACGACGTGATGATCGCCCTGGCGCGCTGCTGCAATCCGGTCCGAGGGGAGGAGATCGTCGGCTACATCACCCGGGGGAAAGGCGTGTCGATCCACTCGGTGCACTGCCCCAACGTCACCCGCTTGTTGTTCGACTCGGAGCGGCGGATCGACGTGGAGTGGGGCAACGCCGAGGGGGCCATCCCGGTGTACGACGTCCGGCTGGCGCTCGGGGTGAACGACCAGCCCGGGGTTCTCGCGAAGATTCTCGCGGCCATCGCCGACGAGAAGAGCAACGTGAAGAACATGGACGCGAAGACCTTCGAGGGGAGCGAGGCGCGGGTCAGCCTGGTCCTGGTCGTTTCCGACCGGCAGCAGATGCAACGGGTCATCGAGCGCATCCGGAAGATCGACGGCGTGCGGCAGGTGGAACGGGTGCGGAACTGAGTTCGGGCTCGATCCGGGTCACGGGAGGGAAAGGAATGAAGAACGCGGTGCAAACCGATCGTGCCCCGGCGGCGGTGGGGCCGTACTCGCAAGCCATCCGGGCGGGGGGGATGGTGTGGGCGTCCGGACAGATCCCGCTCGACCCGGCGACCGGGCTCGTGGTCGAGGGGGGTGTCGAGGAGCAGGCCCGGCAGGCTCTACGAAACCTTGGGGCAGTCCTCGAGGCGGCCGGGAGCGGATTCGACCGGGTCGTGAAAGCGACCGTGTACCTGACGGACCTCGCCGACTTCGAACGGGTGAACCGCGTCTACGCCGAGTTCATGCCCTCGCCGCCGCCCGCTCGGGTCTGTGTTCAGGTCTCACGTCTTCCGCGGGACGCACGTGTCGAGATCGACGCGGTCGCGCTGGCAGGCTGATTCAGGGGAATCCGAGGAACGGCGATCCTTGCGCGGAGCGGTCAGCTGACGGCCTTCTGAACGGTACCGCTGCGGAGGCAGCGGGTGCAGAGGCGTAACCGCTTCGTTCCGCCTCCCTCGACCGACACGCGGACCTCTTGCAGATTCGGCAGGAACTTGCGTGACGTCACGTTGTGGGCGTGCGACACGTTCCTTCCGAAGATCGTCTTCTTCCCGCAGACCTCGCATACTCGAGCCATCGCGTCCCCTCGGCGAATCCGGTCGCTCTCTTCCGAAAGCCTCCGCGCGAAACCGGCATCGTATTGGAGCGCCGCGGTCCTGTCAAGAATGCCCCTGGCCCGCAGCAGCAGCGGGGCGGAGCGGCCGACGACGATCGACGGCGACTTGCCGTTTCGAGGTATCCCGACGGATCGCGCGCACCGGCCCCCCGCCCCCCCCCCAAAGGGTCCATGGTTGCTTTCGTGCCGCGCGCATCTATATTACAACCTCGGTCGTCATCCGGAAGGTCCGTAAAACCCGGAAGGTCGCGACTCTGTCCGGCCCGGAGGCCCTGGAGATCGAATGGCGGGCGAGGCCAGTCTGGAATTTCCGGATGAAGCGCGCGGAGAGACCCGCCTGGGGAGCGCCGATGGTTTTCGCTTGACTCGCAAGGAATGAGTGACTTAGCTTGAAGTCCTACTCGAGGTTCCGGTCACGTCGGCCTCGAGAGGGTGGCGAGGGAAACATGCTCTTCGGACGCAGCCGCAGCCTGGTCGGACTGGACATCGGCGACAGTTCCATCAAGGTCGTCGAGCTGAAGGACCTGGGAAAAGGGCGGGGGTACCAGCTGGCGAAACTCGGATGGGAGCCGCTGTCGGCGGAAGCGATCGTGGATGGCGCGATCATGGACTCCCAGTTGGTGATCGAGACCGTGCAGCGCTTGTTCCAGCGCCTCAAGATCCGGAACCTCAACGTGGCGACCGCCCTCTACGGCCACTCGGTGATCGTGAAGAGGATCAGCCTTCCGACCATGGCGGAGGCGGAACTGGCGGAATCGATCCACTGGGAGGCGGAGCAGTACATCCCGTTCGCCATCGAGGACGTGAACCTGGACTACCAGACCCTCGAGGGGTCGACGAGCCTGTCCGGCGAAGGGAACATGGACGTGCTCCTCGCGGCCGCCAAGAAGGACAAGATCAACGACTACGCCGGCGTGATCAGCCAGGCCGGTCTCAACCCGGTTGTCGTGGACATCGCCGCCTTCGCGCTTCAGAACGCGTTCGAGGTCAACTACGAGTTCGAGCCGCATCAGGTGATCGCCCTGGTCGATCTCGGGGCGGCTGTCGCCTCCATCACCGTGCTTCACGGCGGCAGCTCCGTGTACTGGCGCGATATCAACATCGGCGGCAACCAGTACACCGACGCGATCCAGAAAGAGCTGAACCTTTCCGCGGAGCAGGCCGAACAGTTGAAGCGCGGGGAAGAGATCGACGGGATCCCTTTCGAGCGGATCCTCCCGATCCTGGGGGCCGTGAACGAGGACATCGGCACCGAGATTCAGAAGACACTCGACTTCTTCAAGCAGATCTCGGCGGCCGACGAGCCGTTGGACCGGCTGTATCTGACCGGTGGAGCCTCTCAGGCCGTCCACCTCAAGGAATCGCTCGCCGACCGGCTCCGCACCCAGGTCGAGATGTTCAACCCGTTCCGGAAGATCGCGCCCTCCGGGCGCGAGGCGACGCCGGAAATGGTCAACGAGATGTTGCCCACCGCATCGGTGTCCGTTGGACTGGCGCTCCGACGCATGGGGGATTGAGCCCATGATCAAGATCAACCTGCTGGCCGAGAAGAAGCAGGCAAAGGCGAAGGCTCCGTCGACGCTGAAGTTCGAGGGACTCGGCGGCACGCAGAACCTTCTTCTCGCCGGCATCCTCGCTCTCGGCTTCATCGTGGCGGGCACCTGGTGGTGGGTGCGCGCGTCGGAGTTGAAGAGTTGGAAGGCGAAGCAGGTCGCCGCGGAGGTCGAGTTGGTCCGTCTTCAGGAGGTCCGGAAGAAGGCGGACTTCTTCAAGAAGCAGAAGGAACTCCTCGAGCGGAAGATCAACCTGATCACCGAGTTGAAGAAAAAACAGTCGGTGCCAGTGTACATTCTCGACCAGATCTCGAGGAGCCTGCCGGACTTCCTGTGGCTCGATTCGATGTCGGCTGTCCAGAACCAGATCCGCATCGTCGGTCGTGCGACCACGTACACCGCAGTATCGAATTTCTACGACAATCTGACCGGGTCGGGCTACTTCGCCAATGTCGTGCTGGGAAAGACCTCCGAGGTTTCGGAAGGGGTTTCCTTCGTCCTGTCGTGCAGGTTCGCGCCGGCCAGAGAAGCGAGCCTGCCGGCGCCACAGGGTTGATCGCAGCATGAGCCCGATGCCGGAACGCGCAACGAGCCCGACCACCGCGCCGCGCCCGTCCACGGGACGGGAGGCCGTTCGGTTCTGCCCGTAACGGGGAGTCGAAGCGATGCAGAAACTGCCGTTCTACGCCCAGGTTCTCACGATGGTGATGCTCGCCGCCCTTCTGGTCGGCGTCGCCTATTGGGTCATGCCCGGCCTGAAGAACATGGGGGAGGAGATCCAGCGCATCCAGTCCGACTACACCGATAAAGAGCGGAAGATCCGGGAGGGGCAGGCGATCGAGCAGAAGCTTCCCGAGTTCGAGCGGGAGATCAACAATCTTCAGCGCAAGCTCGGCGACATCCAGCAGATCCTTCCGACGGGGCCCGAGACCGGCGACCTGCTCCGCTGGATCAAGAACATGACCGACCAGTCCAACCTCGATCTGAAGTCCTTCGGCCCCGGAGAATTGAAGCCGGTCGATTTCTACAAGGTCTTTCCGATCGAGATGGACGTGGTGGGGCGCTACCACGACCTCGGCATCTTCCTGGATCGCGTGAGCAAGTACTCTCGGATCATCAACGTGGACAACCTCAAGCTGTCGGCGATGCCCGGCGGCTCCGACAAGACGATCCGCTCCAGCTTCACCGCGACCACGTTCGTCTACGAGGAGGCGCCGACCGGCAAGGTCGAGGAGGCCAAACCATGAACCGTCGACATCCGTGCTGGTTCCTCGCGGCGGCGGGGCTGATCCTCGTGGCGATGGCCGCGACGCCGGCATTCCCGCAAGGGGAGCCTCCGGCTCCCGCGCAGGAATCGCAGGACGCCGCGGCGGCCGCCGGCGAGGCGAAGCGGGCCGAGGCGGAAGGGAACCAGACCGTCGAGACGATCCTTCGCCAGCAGGAGCAGATCCTGAGCGGTCAGCGGTTCTCGTACGACCCCGGCGGGAGGCGCGATCCGTTCCGCTCGCTATTCGAGGAGATCTCGTTCAAGAGGAAGGGGCCGCGTCCCAAGGGAGTGGCCGGGATGCTCGTCTCGGAAGTCGCTCTCGCGGGAATCGTCCGGGACCCGTCCGGCGGCGACATGACTCTCTTCATGGGCTCGGACAACAAGGGGTATTTTCTGAGGGTCGGCGACGAGGTCTACGACGGGACGCTCATCGCGGTGGACCCCAAGGCCGGAGCCGTCACTTTCCGCCAGCAGGTCGACGACCCCCGGCTGATCAAGCCTTACCGGGACGTGGTGAAGAAGCTGGTTCCCGTGGAGGAGGACAAGGCCAATGAGTAAGCACGGCGTGTTGATCCTGGCGGCATTGGCCGCGCTGTTGCTGGTCGCGGGGTCCGCCGTGGCCGGGGATGGCGTCTCCGGGTCCGGCGCCGCCGAGGACCCGGCGGGGGCCCGCAATCTCGAGGCCGTGGAGGTCTCCACCGACTCCGGCGGGCACCCGGTCGTCACGCTCTTGGGGGACGGGGCGTTGGCCTACGAGCCCCTGCTCGTCGAGCGGCCGACCCGGCTGGTGCTCGACCTGCCCGGCGTGATCAGTCGCCTGACCACGCGCCAGATCCCGGTCGGGAAGGGGGGCGTGGCCCGGGTTCGCACCGCGCAGTACCGGAGCGAGCCGGAACCGGTCTCCCGTGTGGTGTTCGATCTCGATCAGGCGGTCCCCTACACCATCTCGCGGGAAGGGTCGAACCTGGTCGTGACGTTTGGCGGCCCGGCGACCCCCGTCGCGGCCGCCGCGCCGGCCCTCGCCGATTCCCGGTCGGCCGATCCGGCGGCGGCGCCTGCCGCCGTGGAACGGCCCATTCCGAGGACGGCGCCGGCGTTGCCGTCCGTGGCCCCGGTGGAGGCCGCGCTCGCCGCAGCCCGCCTCGAGCTCGTTCCGCAGGCCGCGCTTCCGGCGGAGGACCCCTCTCGCCCCGTCGCGCCGGAGTCCATGGAGGTCCTTCTTCAGGCGATTCCGGTGATGGCGGCCCCGGCGCCGGCCCAGGCGTCGGCGGCGGCTCCTGCCGCGCCGAGGACGGCCGCGGCGACGTCCTTCGAGACGAAGACGATCGCGAAGGACCAGGTGCAGTTCAGCGGGAAGAGGCTCTCGCTGCAACTCGTCGATGCCGACATCAAACAGGTGTTCCGGCTGTTCCACGAGTTGTCGGGTCTCAATTTCGTTCTCGACCCGAGCGTGGACGGGCGGGTCACCATCGTCCTCGACAACACGCCGTGGGACCAGGCGCTGGACATCATCCTGAAGAACAACGGCCTGGACAAGGTGATGGAGGGCAACGTCATCCGGATCGCCTCGACGCAGAAACTCGCGGCCGAGGCCGCGGGCAGGAAGCAACTCAAGGAGGCCAAGGAACTCGAGGTCGAGCCGACGACGATCACCCGGACGCTCTCCTATGCCAAGGCGAAGGACGTGGAGCGGGTGATCCGGGATGGCGGCGTACTGTCGGCGCGCGGTCGCGTCATCGTCGACGATCGGACGAACACGCTGATCATCAGCGACATCCCGAAGAAGGTCGAGCCGCTCGACAAACTGATCTCGACCCTCGACGCGGAGACCCCGCAGGTGATGATCGAGGCGAGGATCGTCGAGACATCGCGGGAGTTCGTGCAGGACTTCGGCGTGAAGTGGGGGCTTTCCGCCATCGCCGACGCCTCTCGCGGCACGGCCACGGCGCTCAACTTCCCGCACAACGCGTCGATGCAGTACGGCCTCAACCTTCCCGGAGGGGGAGGAGCGAGCAACTTGGCGTTCAAGTTCGGCAACGTGCTGGATTCGTTCACGCTGGACGTGGCGCTGAACGCCCTCGAGACCGAGGGACGAGGCCGCATCCTGTCCTCGCCCAAGATCGCCACGCAGAACAACGAGCGCGCTGAGATCGAGCAGGGCGTCCGGATCCCGGTCGTGAACACCACGGCGACCGAGATCAACGTCGAGTTCGTGTCGGCGTCGCTGAAGCTCGGGGTGACCCCGCAGATCACCGCCGAGGGGACCATCATCCTGGACGTCCAGGTCGAGAACAACTCGCCGGATTTCTCCAACCGCGTCGGCGACGTACCCCCGATCCGGACGCAGCGCGCCCAGACCAAGATCCTGATCGGCGATGGCGGCACCACCGTGATCGGCGGGATCTTCACGATCAACGAAGCGGCGAGCGAGACGGGCGTTCCCTGGTTCCGCAGAATGCCCGTTCTGGGCTGGCTGTTCAAGCAAAAGAACGTCACCAACGAGAACCGGGAACTCCTGATTTTCATTACTCCCAAGATCCTCAAGGTCTCCTAGGGGAGGTCGGATCATGCGTGCAGCTCATCGACCCTTGATCGTGGCGTTCGCCGTCGGGCTGGTCCTGTTCCTCGGGGGCTGCGCCGGCGGCTCCCTGGACGACGGGAACGGTCCGAACGTCGTCCTGGCGGTGTCGACGTTCCCGGCCATCCCGCCGATCCAGACGACCTACAGCGACGTCCTGCTGGAGTGTGTCATGACGGCCCCGGCGTCCGTCGGCGTGTCGCTCACGAACCAGGCGAAGAACTCGCTCGCGGCCAGCCCGTTCAGCGACGTGTCGGTCGAGAGTGCGACCGTGACCTACTACTGGGACGACGCGGTCGGTGTGGGGGACGGTCCGTACGAGCAGAGCACCGCGGGATTGATCAAGGTCGGGAGCAGCGGATCGGTCCCGTTCAGCCCGATCGCGCCTGGCGCCTCCATGAGCGATCGCGCCGGGCACAGCGCGAGTATGGTCGTCATGTTCCACGGCAGGACCGTGGACGGGAAACGGATCGATTCGTTGCCCTACAGCCCGGGGGGCAGCGTGCTGCAGATCAACGCGTGCGTTCCTACCGCGGAATAGAGCGCCTGCGGGGCCTGGCGTGTCGGGAGAACGGGTAAGTGACCTTCACGGGAAGCGCCGACGCGCCGGAATTCGCGACACTGACTCACGCGAACGTGCGACTGGCCCAGGGGGACGTCGGGGGCGCGCGCTGCATCCTGCGCTCGATCCTCGCGGAACGTCCGGACGATCCCGGGGCGCGGATGCTTCTCGATAACCTCGCCGGACGCGGCGACGGAGCCGTCTTCGAAGTACCGGAGGAGGCGCCGTCGGCGCCGGTGGCCGCGGACCCTGGGGCGTTGCGGGAGCGGTTCCAGGCGATCCTGGGGACCCCGCGAGCTCCCTTGGAGCGGCGGATCGCTCGGCGGTTCGAGCGGCTTCTCGAGAACATCGCCGAGAGCAGGTGGGTGGACCGTGCTCGATGAAACCCTGGCGACGCTTCTCGGGTCGATCGAGGGAGCTCGTGCGGCTCTCCTGCTCGGCATGGATGGGATGATCGTTGCCGGCAAGGGAGACGCCGCGGACCTGTCCTGGGAACTCGTGGTCGCCTCGTACGCGGACCTGCTCCGCCGTATCGGCGCCGCGAACCGGGAGGCCGGAATCGACGATCCCGCGGAGTTGGTCGTCACCGCCTCGGACGCCATGTTCGTGCTGAGGACGGTCACCCCGGAGTACGCGCTTCTCGTGGCGCTCGGCCCCGGTGGCAGCCTCGGCCGGGCGCGATTCGAGTTGCGAAAGGCGGCGAGCCGAGTTCAGCCGGAGCTCGCGGCATAGAGGACGCTCCATCTCCACGTTGTGGGGCCGGCGCAATCGCTTTACTTTCGTCACTTGCGAAGCGATACTCCACGCTCCCCCTCGACTCCTCCCCGGACCCAGTGGTAGGCTCAACGCTTCGCAAGGCGATACGTCAGGTCATCTGTGAGGAGCATTGTGGAAGCCAAGGAACTTCGCGAGTTGATCGAGGTCATCTCCCGGAGCAGCTTCACGACGTTCGAGTTGGAGCGCGAGGGGTTCAGACTCAAGCTCGTGAAGGGCTCCGACGCCGGTCCGACCGTGGTGATCCAGCCGGCAGCTGGGCAGGTCCCATCGGACGCCCCGCAGCCTTTGCCGGCGGTCGGGGCGACGGGCAGCGCGCCGTTCTCGGCGCCGGCAGCGGTGAACGACGGGCTGATCACGGTCACCTCGCCGATCGTCGGCACGTTCTACCGGGCGCCGAGTCCCGGCGCGGCGGCGTTCGTCGAGATCGGCGGCAAGATCGCCAAGGGACAGGTGCTCTGCATCGTCGAGGCGATGAAGCTCATGAACGAGATCGAGTCCGAGTTCGACGCCGAGGTGGTCGAGGCGCTCGTCGCGAACGGGCAACCGATCGAGTACGGCGAGAAGCTGTTCAAGCTGAGGCCGATGGTCTGACACGGGGAGCCGGTTCCGGACTCCCCCCGGAAGGAACGTGTTCCGCAAGATCCTGATCGCCAACCGGGGGGAAATCGCCCTCCGGATCATCTGGGCGTGCCGTGAGCTCGGGATCAAGACGGTGGCTGTCCATTCGACCGCCGACTCCGACTCGTTGCATGTGCGTTTCGCGGACGAGGACGTCTGCATCGGGCCCCCGTCGAACCGAGAGTCCTATCTCAATATTTCCGCGGTGATCTCGGCGGCGGAGATCACCGGGGCCGAGGCGATCCACCCCGGTTACGGTTTCCTGGCCGAGTCCGCGCAGTTCGCGGAGGTCTGCCGGGAGTGCGGCCTCATCTTCATCGGTCCCGGCCCCGAGGTCATTCGCCGGATGGGGGACAAGGCCGAGGCGCGCCGAACCATGATCGGCGCGGGGGTGCCGGTCCTTCCCGGGAGCGACGGGATCGTCGAGGACGAGGAGCACGCTCTCGCTCTCGCCGAGGAAATCGGCTACCCGGTACTGATCAAGGCGTCCGCGGGCGGGGGCGGACGGGGGATGCGGATCGTTCCCGCCGTGGCCGACATGGGGCGGATGTTCAACGCGGCCCGCTCCGAAGCGGACTCGGCGTTCGGCGTGCCGGACGTTTACGTCGAGAAGTACGTCACCGAGCCGCGGCACGTGGAGTTCCAGGTGCTGGGGGACACCCACGGCAATCTGCTGCACCTCTTCGAGAGAGAGTGCTCGATACAGCGCCGGCATCAGAAGCTTCTCGAGGAGTCGCCGTCCACCGCGCTCGACGTGGGGCTTCGCGCCACGATGGCGGCTGCGGCGCTCCAGGCCGCCCGGGCGGCGAGCTACGTCAACGCCGGGACGGTAGAGTTCCTCCTCGACCCGCGAGGGGAGTTCTTCTTCATCGAGATGAACACCCGGATCCAGGTCGAGCACGCGGTGACCGAGATGGTCACCGGGATCGACCTGATCAAGGAGCAGATCCGGATCGCCGCCGGCGAGCCGATCTCGTTCACTCAGGACGAGGTGGTGGTGTCCGGTCACGCGATCGAATGCCGGATCAACGCGGAGGACCCCGACACCTTCACGCCGAGCCCCGGGAAGATCCGGTCGTTCCATCTCCCCGGAGGGCCCGGGATCCGCGTGGACACCGCCTGCTACGCGGAGGCGGTGGTGCCGCCCCACTACGACTCGATGATCGCGAAGGTCATTGCCCACGGCAACACGCGGGGGGAGGCGATTCTCAGGATGCGGCGCGCGCTGGAGTCGTTCGTCGTCGAGGGGATCAAGACCAACGTGAGGATGCAACAGCGAATCCTGACCGACGAGGATTTCGTGCGCGGACGCCTCTCGACACGATTCATGGAGCGTTTCGCGGCGCCGAAAAAGACTCCCGGCGCCTGAGACCGGCAGGCGGACCGATCGCGCGGGACCGGCCCGGCGGCTCGCGACGGGGTTCCCTTCGGTTCCCGGCTCCGTTCCCCGACAATCCCGGAATTCCCGCGAACCCTTCCTGAAGTCCCTCGAAAAGTGAGGGAATTTGTCACTCGCCTGGATCCCTTGACAATTATTTTCACGGAACCTAGATTCCAAAGGACTTCCCGTGGAAGTCGGGATGTGTCCTGGTCGTAATGCATATGCGGCGTGGCGACGGGAATCCTTCGATCGGTGTTCGTCCGATCGGGCGAATGGGGGCTTGACGATCGATGGCGGTCAAACTCGGAGAGATGCTCCTCAAGGCGGGCCTCATCACCCAGGACCGGCTGCAGGAAGCGCTCGAGGCTCAGAAGAAGAACGGGGGGAAGCTGGGGTACAACCTGGTGAAGCTCGGGTACGTCAAGGAAGATGAGATCACCCAGCTTCTTTCGGACCAGTACGGCGTTCCCTCGATCAACCTCCGGCACTTCGAAATCGACGAGTCGGTCATCAACCTGATCCCGTCCGAGGTGGCGCAGAAGTACCTGGTGCTGCCGGTGAACCGCACCGGGGCCACCCTCACGATCGCCATGGCCGACCCGACCAACGTGTTCGCCATGGACGACATCCGGTTCATGACCGGGTACACCGTCGAGCCGGTGGTGGCGAGCGAGATCGCGATCCGCGAATCGATCGAGAGCTACTACGGATCCAACCACTCCCTCGAGCTCAAGAAGGTCATGGACGAGATGGCCGAGGCGGAGGCCGAGGCGCTCGAGGTGCTCGAGGACGAAGAAGAGCTCGACTCCCACCAGCTCGAGGCGGCCACCGAGGATGCGCCGGTCGTCCGGCTGGTGAATATCATCCTGACGGACTCCATCAAGAAAAGCGCGTCGGACATTCACGTCGAGCCGTACGAGAAGGATTTCCGGGTCCGCTTCAGGATCGACGGGGTCCTTTACGAGATCATGCACCCGCCGCTCAAGCTCAAGGACGCCATCACGAGCCGCCTCAAGATCATGGCGAAGATGGACATCTCGGAGCATCGCCTTCCACAGGACGGGCGCATCAAGATCAAGATGAAGCTCCAGGGGAAGGCGAAGGAGATGGACTACCGGGTCTCGGTGCTCCCCACGCTGTTCGGGGAGAAGATCGTGCTCCGGCTGCTGGACAAAGACAACCTGGTGTTGGACATGACCCGGCTCGGCTTCGAGGCGGAGTCGCTTCTGAAGTTCGAGCGAGCGATCCTGAAGCCGTTCGGGATGGTCCTCGTGACCGGGCCCACCGGGTCCGGGAAGACCAACACGCTCTACTCCTCGATCGCGCGGGTCAACACGCCGGAAACCAATATCCTCACCGCCGAGGACCCGGTGGAGTTCAATCTCCACGGGATCAACCAGGTGCAAATGAAGGAGCAGATCGGCCTGAATTTCGCCACCGCGCTCCGCTCGTTCCTGCGCCAGGATCCGAACATCATCCTGGTGGGCGAGATCCGGGATTTCGAGACCGCGGAGATCGCCGTCAAGGCGGCGCTCACCGGGCACCTCGTGCTGTCGACACTTCACACCAATGATGCGCCGTCGACCATCAACCGGCTGATGAACATGGGGATCGAGCCGTTCCTCGTGGCGACGTCGGTCAATCTGATCTGCGCGCAGCGCCTCGTCCGGCGGATCTGCAAGGAGTGCAAGGAGGAGATCCACATGCCGACCCAGGCGCTCGCGGACGTGGGGTTCACGATCGAGGAGTCGCCGAGGCTCAAGTTGTTCAAGGGGCGCGGGTGCGCCAACTGCAACAACACCGGCTACCGCGGCCGCCTCGGCCTGTTCGAGGTCATGGAGATCACCGACGAGATCCGCGAGCTGATCCTGTCCGGCGCGTCGGCCATGGAGCTGAAGCGGAAGGCGATCGACGAGGGGATGTTGTCCTTGCGCGCCTCCGGCCTGCAAAAGCTACGGGATGGGCAGACGACCGTCGAGGAAGTTGTTCGCGAAACCGTGCTCTAGCGGGCCGGCCGGCTCGAGGCCGGCTCTAGCAGCCGTTTTGGAGGAGGCGTCATGGGCGTCACGATGCACCAGTTGCTCAAGACTCTGGTGGATCAGGGTGGGACCGACCTGCACATCACGACCAACTCCCCACCGCAGATCCGCATCGACGGGAAGATGGTTCCGCTGCAGCTCCCGCCGCTCACCGCGTCGGAGACGAAGCAGCTGGCCTACAGCGTGCTCACGGACAGCCAGAAGCACCGGCTCGAGGAGACGCTGGAGCTGGACTTCTCGTTCGGCGTCAAGGGGCTCGCGCGCTTTCGCGCCAACGTGTTCTTCCAGCGGGGCGCGGTGGCGGGAGCGTTCCGGACCATCCCGTGGGAGATGCGGACCTTCAAGGATCTCGGGCTACCCGAGGTCGTGGCCAGCCTCTGCGAGAAGCCCCGCGGCCTGATCCTGGTGACCGGGCCGACCGGATCCGGGAAGTCCACGACCCTGGCCGCGATGCTCGACAAGGTGAACGAAGAGCGGCACGAGCACATCGTGACCATCGAGGACCCGATCGAGTACCTCCACTCGCACAAGAAGTGCCTGATCAACCAGAGAGAGTTGCACTCGGACACCCATAGCTTCGGCAACGCGCTCCGGTCGGTCCTCCGGGAGGACCCCGACGTCGTGCTGATCGGCGAGATGCGGGACCTCGAGACCATCGAGTCGGCGCTCAGGATCGCGGAGACAGGCCACCTCACTTTCGCGACGCTGCACACCAACTCGGCGGCGCAGACGATCAACCGGATCATCGACGTCTTCCCGGCGCACCAGCAGTCGCAGATCCGGGCGCAGCTTTCCTTCGTGCTCGAGGGGATTCTGTGTCAGTCGCTGCTGCCGCGCGCCAACGGCCACGGCCGGGTGCTGGCGATGGAGGTCCTGATCCCGAACTCGGCGATCCGCAACCTGATTCGGGAGGACAAGGTCCACCAGATCTACTCCGCGATGCAGACCGGCCAGACCCACTTCGGGATGCAGACCTTCAACCAATCCCTGGCCACGCTGTTCTTCAAGAAGCAGATCACCGTGCAGCTGGCCCTCTCCATGAGCTCCAACCCCGACGAGCTGCAGGAGATGATGAACCGGGGGGCGGGGCTGATCGCCCCCACGATCGCCGTCGCCCCGCGCGCTCCGGCGCCCCGGCGCTGACGCAGCGCTCTCGAGGAGGAATCGACGATGCCCAACTACACTTGGAAGGGGCGGACCCGCGCCGGCAAGGTCCAGGAAGGGGTCCTGGTGGCCGACACCAAGGACGCCGTGATCGCGGCGCTGCGCAAGCAGCAGATCATGGTGACCGCGGTGACGGAGAAGGGAAAGGAGATCGCGCTCCCGAAGTTCGGCGGAGGGATCAGCCGGAAGGAGATCGCCATCTTCACGAGGCAGTTCTCGGTGATGATCGACGCCGGGCTGCCGCTGGTCCAGTGTCTCGAGATCCTCGGGTCGCAGCAGGAGAACCGGACATTCCAGAAGATCCTGTTCCATGTCCGGCAGGACGTGGAGACCGGAACGACGCTGGCCGAAGCTCTGCGCAAGCACCCGAAAGCGTTCGACGACCTGTACTCCAACATGGTGGCGGCCGGAGAGTCGGGCGGCATCCTCGACATCGATCCTCCAGCGGCTCTCCCAGTACATCGAGAAGATCGTCAAGCTGCGTGCCGCCGTCCGGTCGGCCATGGTGTACCCGGTGGCGGTCATCCTCATCGCGGTCGGTGTCGTCTGGATCATTCTCTGGAAGGTGATCCCGACCTTCGCCACCTTGTTCGAAGGGCTCGGCGCGCAGCTCCCGCTGCCGACGCGGATCACGATCGGGCTGTCCCACTTCATCGGCGCCTGGTGGTGGCTCGTCTTCGCCGGCATCGGGGGGACCGTGTTCGCCATCAACCGCTACCACAAGACCTACCAGGGGCGGCGCGTGCTGGACGGCCTTCTGCTCAAGCTGCCGGTGCTGGGGGGGGTCCTCCGCAAGATCGCCGTGGCGCGGTTCTGCCGGACCCTCGGAACGCTGGTCTCCTCCGGCGTGCCGATCCTGGAAGGGCTGGCCATCACCGCCCGGACCGCGGGGAATGCCGTGGTCGAGGACGCGATCATGGCGACGCGAAAGAGCATCGAGGAGGGGAAGACGATCGCGGAGCCGCTCAAGAACACCGACGTCTTCCCGCCGATGGTCGTGCAGATGGTGGCGGTCGGCGAGCAGACCGGCGCCCTCGAGACGATGCTCAACAAGATCGCCGACTTCTACGAGGACGAGGTGGACGAGGCGACCGCGAACCTCCTGGCTCTCCTCGAGCCGATCATGATCACGTTCCTCGGGGGGGTCATCGGCGGCATCGTGATCTCGATGTACATGCCGATGTTCGACCTGATCTCGAAGATCGGCTAGGGCGGACCGACGGGCCGATGCACCGCGACGAGACGGAACGGCAGCTCCGCTGGCTGATGATCCTGAGGGTCGTCACGGTGACGGCGATCCTCATCTCGGCCTTCACCATCGAGCTGCTGCTCCGCCCCGGGGAGACCCTCCGGCCGCTGTTCGTGCTCTCGGCCTTCGCCTACGGGACCGTGCTGCTGTACGCGGCGCTGGACCCGTGGCTCCGGGGAAGGTCGGTGTTCGTCTATCTCCAGCTCGCGGGCGACAGCCTGGTGATCACCGGCTTCGTGAGGATCACGGGGGGCCTCGACAGCCCCATGTCGTTCCTCTACCTTTTGCCGATCATCGTGGCCTCCATGCTCCTCTACCGGCAAGGCGGCATGGCGTTCGCCGGGGTCTGCTGGTCGATGTACGGCGCACTGGTGCTGTTCGGGCTGAGCGTGCCGTGGGCCCGGACCGCTCCGGTTTCCAGGGAACCCGGGAGGACCGGCTACTTCCTGGTGGTGCACCTCGTCGCGTTCGTGGCGGTCGCGCTGCTCGCGAGCTACCTCTCGGAGCGCCTGCGAATTCAGGGGCGTGAACTGGCCGAACGCCGCGGCGCGCTGGTCCGCCTGCAGGCGCTCAATGAGAACATCATCGAGTCCATCAACAGCGGGCTCGTCACGACCGATCTCGAGGGGCGAATCAACTTCATGAACCGGGGGGCGTCGGAGATCACCACCTGCTGCCCCTCCGAGGCTCTCGGACGGTATTTCGGGGAGTGGCTCGGCGCGGGCCCGGAATTCCTCAAGGAGATACGCAGGCTCCTCCTCGCGAACCGCCGGTACCGATTCGAACGGCACTTCGAGACTCCGGACGGCCGGAGGATCTTCATCGGAATCGCGGTGTCCAACCTGCACGACCGGGCCGGGCGGCCGCTCGGCTACATCTTCATTTTCCAGGACTTGACCGAAATCCAGGCCCTCGAGCAGGAGGTCCGCCTCAAGGAACGCATGGCGGCGCTGGGGGAAATGGCCGCCGGCATGGCGCACGAGCTTCGTAACCCTCTGGCGGCGATCAGCGGCTCGGTGCAGTACCTCCAGGGCCGCCTCGAGCCGGACGGGGAGACGCTGGAGCTCATGGACATCATCCTCCGCGAGTCGCAGCGGCTCGACCGGGCGATTCGGGACTTCCTGACCTTCGCCCGCCCGGGCCGGTTCGCACCGGAGCGGTGCGACCTGGTACGCGTCCTGGACGACCAGCTCAAGCTGCTGCAGAAGAGCCGGGAGTTCGGCAAGGCGCATAGGCTCGAGACGCGCTGGGCGAGCCCAAGCGTCTATTGCGAGGTCGATCCCAACCGGATCAAACAGGTGTTCTGGAATCTCGCCACCAACGCGCTGAAGGCGATGCCCTCGGGTGGCACGCTGACCGTCGCGGTCACGCTGCTCACCGCGCCCCGCCAGGTCGAAATTCTGTTCGAGGACGAGGGGATCGGGATGGACGAGAAGGAGATCGCGGGGTACTTCCAGCCGTTCCACAGCCTCTTCGAGGAGGGGACCGGGCTCGGCGCGGCGATCGTGTACCGGCTCGTCGAGGAGCACGGAGGGCGGATCGCGCTCGAGAGCCGGCCGGGCCAGGGAACCCGCGTGCGGATCCTCCTGCCGGCGCAGCCGGGGGAAGTGGCCTGGGCGCCGACGGCGCTGGACGAGTTTCCGTACGCGGAAGGAGCGACGCGTTGAACAGGATCCTGGTGGTGGAGGACGAGAAGAGCATGCGGGACCTCCTGGCGCTCATGCTGCGCAAGGAGGGGTACGCTGTCGAGAGCGCCGATTCCGGGCTCAAGGCGCGCGACCGGATGGAGAGCGGACGCGAAGGTCCTTTCGACCTCGTGATCAGCGACATCTCCATGCCCGGGATGAGCGGGCTCGATCTGCTCCGCTATGCTAGGAAGGGGATGCCCGAGACCGCCGTCATCCTGATGACCGCCTATGGCACCAAGGAGACCGCGATCGAGGCGCTCAACGAAGGGGCGCTGTACTACGTCGAGAAGCCGTTCGACCTCGACGAGGTCAGGGCGGTCGTCCGGAAGACCCTCGAGCAGAAGCGCCTCGCGGCCGAGAACGAGGCGCTCAAGGTGCAGAATCAGGGGCTTCGCGCCGAGCTCCAGGGGAAGTACCGGTTCGACGGTCTCGTGGGGCGCAGCTCGAAGATGAAGTCGATCTTCGACCTGATCGAGAGGGTGGCGACCACCGGCAGCACCATCATGATTTCGGGCGAGTCGGGGACCGGAAAGGAGCTGATCGCGCGGGCGGTTCACTACAATTCCGGACGGAAGGACGGTGCGTTCGTCTCCATCAACTGCGGCGCGCTTCCCGACGAGCTGCTCGAGAGCGAGCTGTTCGGCCACATGAAGGGATCGTTCACCGGGGCCACCGCGAGCAAGAAGGGGCTGTTCGAGGTCGCGGGCGGGGGGACGATCTTCCTGGACGAGATCGGGGAGACCTCCCCCGCGATGCAGATCAAGCTGCTGCGCGTCCTGCAAGAGCGGAAGATCCGCCGGGTGGGTGGGACCGAGGAGATCGACGTCGATGTCCGGGTGATCACCGCCACGAACCAGGACCTCGAGAAGCTGGTCCGCGAGAAGCGATTTCGCGAGGACCTGTTCTACCGGATCAACGTGATCCCGATCCGGATGCCGGCCCTGCGCGAGAAACCCGAGGACATTCCCGCCCTGGCGGAGCACTTTCTCCAGAAGTACCGGAGGCAGATAGGGAAGCAAATCGAAGGGATCTCGAAGGCTGCCATGGAGTGCCTCGAGTCGTACCCGTGGCCCGGCAACGTGAGGGAGCTCGAGAACGTGATCGAGCGCGCGGTGGCGCTCGAGGCCGGCGAGACGATCCAGTCCGAGAGCGTGCCGCGCGAAGTAAGGAGCGGCAAGTTCCGCCGGGGGGAGGTGGACGTCGTGCTGCCGGAGTCGGGCATCGACCTAGAGCGGCACCTCGAGGAGCTCCGCAGCAAGTTCATGACGGAGGCGATGGAGAGGAGCGGGAGCGTCCAGACGCGGGCGGCCGAAATGCTGGGGATGACGTTCCGCTCGTTCAGATATTTCGCGAAGAAATACGGTCTGACCGGACGCGACGCGACGGCGGCTTCGGAGGCCGGGTCCGATGTGGACGAGGGAGGAGCGTGGGTCGCACGGTCCGGAGAGGACCCGAGCTGACGCGGATCGTCACCGCCTCGGGGTATTTGGCCCCCAGGTGGCACGAGGGCGGAGGGTCGGGCACGCGGCTCGAGCGTGCTCGCGAGGGAAGATGGTTGCAACTCATTGAAACGGCTGGAGATCGGCAGTCTACCGAGGTCGCGGCGCGAGGTGGCAACGTGATTGCAATCGGCATGATCGGCTCCGGGAGAAACCGGGCGCTAGGTGCGTCGCGGTCCGGCGCGAGGCCCCCGATGGAATCCGAATCGCAGCGGCGGCAACAGGGATTCACGCTCATCGAGCTGCTGGTGGTCCTTGTGATCATCGGGATCGTGGCCAGCATCGGGATCGTGGCTGTCATGAACGCCCTGGACAAAGCGAAGCAACGGGCTACCATGGCGGACATGAGGACCCTTTCGAAGGCGATCGAGATCTACTCGGCCGACCATGGATTTCTCCCGTTCGCCGAGGGCGGAGGGTTTACGGAGCTTCAGTCGGTCCTGACCCCTTATCAGAGCAGCACGATTCCGGTCAGGGATGCCTGGGGGCACCTGTACAGTTACGCGCGCGCCGACACGGGGGACTACACGATCGAGTCCTACGGCAAGGACGGCGTCGCTGGCGAGGACATCACGGTGGCCACCAAGGACGACTTCATGCGGGACATCGTCATTTCGAATGGCCAGTTCGTGGCCGCTCCGCAGTAATCGCTTGCCGGCGGCCTCGCCGGAAGGGATTCTCCGCCCCGCGGGATTCCTTCTCCCGATTCTCGTCGTTCTCCTTCCTCTTCTCCCGCCCGAGACTCGCGGCGAATCGCTCTCCGGCGCGTCGGCGCTGATCGCGCTGCTCGCGCTGCTCGTTCCTCCCGCAGGCCCAGGCGGCGCGCGGTCGCTCCTGCTCGCGCTCGCGGTCTCGTCGGCCGCGGCGGTGTTCTTGTACCCTCCGGCGGCCGTCGAGCCTCTGGCGATCGCCTTGCTCGCGGGCGCGGCCGGGGTGCACGCCGCCGCGCTTCCGGAGGCGTTCCGGTCGAGCGTCCGGATTCCAGCTTCCCTGGCGGCCGCGGCCGCGATCGTGTCCCTTCATGCGCTGGTCCAGAAATTCTGGGGATTCCACGCCCTCGCCGAGCAGGTGAGCGCCTCGCCGTGGATCGCCAATCGGGCAGCGATTCTCACCCGTCTCGAGGAAGGGAGGGCGTTCGCGGCGTTCGCGACGCCGGCCGCCCTCGGGGGATTTCTCTCGCTCGCGATTCCGGTCACGGTGGCCCTCGCGCTTCAAGCGGGACGCAGGGCTCGAATCGCGCTTTTCGTCGCGGCAGCGATCGAGATCGGAGGCCTCCTCTGCGCGGCGTCCATGACCGCGGTGGGCGCGCTGCTCGCCGCCCTGGCGCTCGCCGGGATCTCCCGCAAGGTCCCGGCGCGCGCCGTCGCGGTGGGGGCGGCCGTCCTTTTGACGGTCGTGGCGGCGATCGCGACGTTCCGTGGCCGGGAAGTGCTGGACGCTCGGCATCCCGGCAGCCCGTGGACGCTGAGGGCGGGGAATTTCCGCGCGGCTTTCGAGATGGCGCGGGACCATCCTTGGGCCGGGGTCTCTCCGGGGAGATTCGGCGACGAGCTTTCCGGATACCTGCGCGCGGGGGACAACGAGACCCGCTACGCTCACGACCTCCCGCTGCACCTCGCGGCGGAAACCGGCTTCCCCGTTTCGGTGGTCCTCTCTTCGGTCTTCTTCGTGTTGTTCCTGGGCCCCGTGCTTTCGCGCCGGACCGGCGCCGGACCGCCCTGGCAAGGCGGGGCGCGCATCGGCCTCGCGGCCTTTGCCCTCCAGAATCTCGGCGATTTCACCGCGTTCCTGCCTTCGGCGCTATGGCTCGCCGCGCTCCTTCGCGGTGCGGTCGGCGGTCGCGCCGGCGAGGAGGCGCAATCGCCCCCAGCGGCTCCGAGAGCGCTCCGGTGGTCTCTCGCGGGCGGGGCGCTGCTCGCGGCGGTAGCCTGCGTCTTCGGGGGACTCGGCTGGAATGCCAGGGTCGACGCGCGTGAATTCCTCGCGGTAGGAGATCTCCCGGCCGCGGTATCCATCGGTCGGCGCGCCGCCGCGCTCGCCCCGTGGAGCACCGAGGCGCGTGCCACCCTGGCGTGGGCGCTCCTGGCGCGAGGAACCGCCCCGGGTGGATCGCGGGACGACCTTCGCGAGGCGCTCTCCGCGGCCGATCAGGCGGTCGCTCTCGACCCGGCCCGCCCAGGGCTGAGGGACCTGAGGGCCCGAGCACGCACCGCGCTCGGCGACCTCCCCGGCGCCTACTCGGATCTCGCGGAAGCGGCGCGCCGGTACCCCTTGCGCACCGAGTATGCCCGCGGGAGGGACGCCGCCGCCGCCGCGCTCCCCCGAAGCTCGACACAGGGAGGAGAGCCGTGAAACTCCCGGCGCTCTTTGCGGGTCTCGCCGCGATGCTCCTCCTCTCGATGTTCGGCGAGGGGGGCGCGTCTCCCGCCGGCCTCCTGGCGGTTCACGCGGCGGTCGTGGCGCTTGGCTTGGCCGCGATCCTCGATTCGCGATCCGCCGGAGAGGCACGCGTACTGGCCGGGCCCGCCGCCTGGGCGCTGTCGGCGTTCGCGCTGCTCGCCGTCGCGGGCGCGGCTGTCGCGCCGTACCGCTTCGCGGCGTTTCTGGTGCTCCAGGAGATCGCCGCGTTCTCGGCCGTCGCGCTCGTCGCGGCGAGGTGCGGTTCGTCGCTTGCCGCGCGGCTGGGATGGCCTCTCCTTGCAGGCGCCGCGTTCGAAGGGGGCGTCGCGCTCGTGCAACGCCTCGGTGGAGAGGTTCGGCCGGCCGGGACGTTCCTGAACCCCAACCACCTCTCGGCGTGGCTCTCGGCGGCGCTGCTGATCGGCGCGGGGGCCGCGGTTTCCGCGGGGCGGGCGGGTCTCCTGGGACGCTTCGCGCTCGCCGTTCCCGGCCTCGCGGCTCTCGTTCTGGGAGGTTCTCGCGGCGCTTTCCTTGGCCTCCTTGCGGGAGCGGGGTGGTTACTCGCCCGACGCTTCAGCGCGCTCGGGCGCCGGTGGCGACGGACGGCCGTCTTGGTGGTGGCCGTTCTGGCCGTCGCTGCTTTGGCCGGGATTGTCGCGCGTTTTGACCGGGGAGACGCGCTCCGCTACCAGCGTCTGTCGATCTGGAAGGCGAGCCTGGGGGCGGTGGCGCAATCTCCGTGGACCGGCGCGGGGCCGGGCCAGTTCTCGACCGCCGCGGCCAACCTGAATTTTCCACTCTTCGAGGGGCCCCTCCGCTTCGCCCGCTCCTTCCAGACGACCCACTCGGACCTGCTTCGGCTTCCCGCCGAGTTCGGCCTGCCCGCCGCCCTCGCCGCGCTCGCAGGGCTGGCGCTCGCGGGAAGGGAGATCGCGCGGCGGAGGCGGTCGGGCGCGATTCCCGCGGTGGCCGACGGCGCGGTCGCGGCGCTCGTCGCGCTAGCGGTGCAGGCCGTGGTGGACAACCTGAGCGAGAGGCCGGCTCTTCACCTGCTCGTCGCCGCGCTGCTCGGCAGCCTCCTGGCAACGGATCGGGCGCACCGCGCTCCGCATCCGGGACGGAGCCTGCGGTCCGCGGCGGCGTCGGCGCTGCTGCTGCTGTTCGCGATCGGAGACGTGGCGCCTTACCTGGCCTGGCGAGCCGTCCACGGATTGCCCCGGGGGCGGCTCGATGCCGCAGGTCAGTCGCGGCTCGCGGCGGCGCTCTCATGGAACCCGCTCCACCCGGATCTGTGGCTACGAAGAGCCGAGGACCTCGCCTCGGGGCCCGGCTGGAGCCCGCCGGTTTATGCGGGCGCCCGGGAAGCCGCCGAGCGCGCGGTCGTGCTGGCCCCCGCCGACGCCCGCTACCGGGTCGGCGTCGCGCGCGTCGAGGCGCTCGCGTGCACGACGCTGTTCCGCGACGAGGCGACCCGCGCGAGGGCGTCCGCCCGCTATGACGAAGCGGCCGAGCGTTCGCTCCACGACCCTTACCCCTGGCTCGAGAAGGCAGGCTTCCTCCTCGACGCGGGCGACCCGGGAGGGGCGCGCCGCGCCGCCGAGCAGGCCCTTCGCATCGAGCCTGAGGCGGTTCCCGCTCGATTGTTGCTCGCGGAGGCGGCGCTGGCCGAAGATACGCCCGCGGCGCGCCGCCGCGCGGCCGTTCTCCTGAGCGAGGCCGAGGGGATCGCGCATCGCGGGTCGGGCGATCCGAAGGCGAGCCCCTACGAACGGAATCTGCTCACGCTCGACCCGGCCCGGGCCCGCGCGATCCGGGAACGCCTGAAAAACGGATGAAGGGACGCCGACCGAGACTCCGCGGCGTTTCCGAGAGTCGCGGGGAGATGCGTCGGCGAACAAACGCCGGAATCGCGTGCCACCACGGGGGAGCCCACGTTATCATCGCTCCTCGGCGCTCGGACGCGTTGCAGGGTCGGCGGGGCATGCCGATTTCGGATCGGTGGCGGAGAATCTCCATGTGCGGCATCGCGGGCATTCTGAGGTGGGGCGAAAACACTTCCCGCCGCGGGGAGATCGAGCGAATGACGGGGGCCGTCGCGCATCGCGGGCCGGACGGCGGGGGCTCCTTCGTTCGGGACGGACTAGCCCTCGGTCATCGCCGCCTCTCCATCATCGACCTCGAGACCGGCCACCAGCCCATGGGGAACGAAGACGGGACCGTCTGGGTGACCTACAACGGAGAAATCTACAACTACCGCGAGCTCACCGAGGAGCTGCGATCATTGGGACATCGGTTCCGGACCCGCTCGGATACCGAAGTGATCGTGCATGCTTACGAGCAGTGGGGTTCCGATTGCGTAAAGCGCTTTCGGGGCATGTTCGCGTTTGGGCTCGCGGACCTGATTCGGCGGCGGCTTCTTCTCGCGCGCGACCATCTGGGTATCAAGCCCCTCTACTACCGCACCGGTATCGGGTATCTGGCCTTCGCGTCGGAGTTGGCCGCGCTGCGCCAGGTGGACGACGATCCTCCTGAGGGATCCCTGGGGGCGGTGGAGCTCTTCCTGCGTTACCAGTACATCCCGGCGCCGCACACCATCTACCGGGAGGTGTTCAAACAGCCGCCGGCGAGCTACCTCCTTGTGGGATTCGACGGGAGTCGCCGCGGTCCCACGCGGTACTGGGACCTGCGGTTCAACCCTGACCCTGGGCCCTCCGATGAGGAGTGGCTCGAGCGGTTCGATTCCGCTCTCGAATCGTCGGTCCGTGTCCACACGATTTCGGACGTTCCCTTCGGCGTCCTGCTGTCTGGAGGGATCGACTCGACGTTGGTGGCCCACCGGCTGAGCCGGCTTCTCGACAAGCGCATCAAGGCGTTCTGTATCAATTTTTCGGAAGCCGCGCTCTCGGAGGCCCGTCACGCAGAGCAGGTGGCTCGCGAATGCGGCTTCGAACTCTACATAGAGACGGTCCGCGACGAGTTGCAGGATCTGCTGCCCGGGCTCGTGGCTCACTACGGCGAACCGTTCGGGGACGCGTCGGCCGTTCCGACATGGCACGTCGCCCGTCTGGCCCGGACCCACGTGGCTATGGTCTTGTCGGGGGACGGCGGCGACGAGGGGTTTGGCGGATACGATTCCTATCTGATGTGGATGCGCCCTTCCGTGCGCGGGCACCTCCGGTCCTTCGCGCACAGTCCGTCGCTGACGACCGCCCGGTCGGTGGCGTGGGCGGCCGCCCGGCGCTTGCTCCAGGCTCGTTGGAGCGTCTTACGGGAATGGCAGAGCCGGATCGAATATGTCGCCGAGGACGAGCGCCGAGCGCTCTGGCGCCCCGAGTTCGGATGGCTCCCGTCCGAGCCCTGCACGCTGTTCGCCGAGGCCGCCGCGGAGGCGCCTCGGACTGATGCGCTAGCCTACTCGCAGTATCTCGACATCCGAACCTACCTGCCATGCGATATCCTCACGAAGGTGGATGTTGCGGCCATGTGCCACGGGCTCGAGGTCCGGACTCCCTTCGCGGACGTGGAAATGATGGAAATGGCCGCACGTCTGCCGCTTAGAATGCGCTATCGGAAAGGGCAGGACGGCGTCCCGATCCTCAAGTACCTCCCGAAAGCGGCCCTCCTGAGGGACTTTCCTCGCGAGTTCGTCCACCGCCGCAAGCAGGGATTCGCCCCGCCGCGCGCCGAGTGGTTCTTCCTGGGCCGCCCTGGAAGGGCGATGCTCGAGGATATGCTGCTCCCCGAACGTTCACCTTTTCACGACTGGTTCCGGGTCCAGGAGATTCGCGGCATTCTGGAGGCGCACGGCCCGGGTCGAGATCGGTCTGGTACGCTCTGGCTCCTTCTGGTGCTCGGCCTTTGGCTGCGGCAGAACCGCGAGATCCGCTTCCGGTAAGGCATTCAGTTGACGTGAATGGATGACATCCCCGCGTCGCGGGAGCCTGTATCATGTCCGTCCATGGACTGGACAGTTGAGCGCATCGCTGCCTTCTGGGAGCACTGGTCCAGGAGCGCCGCCGCCGAGGGCGAGTATTTCACCTTCCAGGTTGGCGTCGGGGTGGCGGTGTTTCTCGCACAGGCGGTTCCGTTGCGGGGCGCTCGGGTGCTTGACTTCGGTTGCGGCCCAGGGTTCCTCATCCAGCACCTCCTCCACGCGGACGCAAAGGTGACCGGCGCCGATGCATCGCCCCACTCGGTTCGCCTCGCCGCCGAGCGGTGCGGTGACAAGCCCGGCTGGGAAGGGGCGTTCGAGATCCGCGGCGGGCGCGTGCCCTTCGACGATCGCACGTTTGACGGCATTTGCTGCATCGAGACGATCGAGCACGTGCCGGAGGAATTCCTCGGCGGGCTGGTGGAGGAGGTCGTCCGGGTGTTGGTGCCTGGCGGCTGGGCCTTGTTCACCACGCCCAACGAGGAGGACCTCTCCCGGTCCATGGTATTCTGCCCTGCCTGTGGCGAAGAATTTCACAAGGTTCAGCACCTCACCTCCTGGACCGCCGACTCGCTATCGTCCCTGTTGTCTTCCGGCGGACTGGATGTTTCTTTCTGTCGTGCGCTCGACCTGGGCAGGTTCCAGGAGCCGTCTCGGCGTCCGCCTCGCCACTGGAGCCCCGCGTATCTCTACAGGCGGGCGGAACGTGCGGGGGCCCGCCTTGCCGACCGGCTGTGGCCGCGGCCCTTTCCCGAAGGGCGGTTCTTCGGTTTGTGCGGGGGCACTGGCCCACACCTCGTGGCTGTCGCCACAAAACCGGCGCCGCGCTAGGAGGCGCGCGATGATCTCCGGAGTCGCTGGGACCGCTACGAACCGAGATCTCCCGTCTCTCCCGTTACGCGGACGTCGTGTCCTGATCGTCCTGGAGCACCTCGATCTCGGCGGCGCAGAGCGACAAGCGATGCTGCTCGCGCGTCATCTTGCAGGTCCGGCCGGAGCCCATGTCGAGGTATGGGGCATGGGACCGCCGGGGCGCGTCGCGGAAATGTGCAAGGGCGCGGCGATCCCGTGCCGATCGGTATCGGTGCCGTATGCCGTCGGTCGCGTGAGGCGATGGTCCGCTCTGGCCGCCTTTCTGTTCAAGCTCCGGTGCGCGCACTTCGATGCGATCCTCTCGTACACCATGGCGCCCAACGTCCTCTGTGGCGCCGTGCTCCCTTGGACGGGCGCGAAGGTGTTCGTCTGGAACCAGCGCGACGAGGGCCGCGGCCGTTTCGGCAGGACGCTGGAGCGGCTGGCCCTCGCGCACACGTTCTACTTCGTGTCAAACTCTCGCCACGGATCTCTCTTTCTCTCCGAGGTGCTGGGCGTGGACCCGGCCCGGATCCGGGTGGTACGGAACGGTGTGGAGCCACCCCGGATCGGTAGAGACCGACGGAGCTGGCGCGCGTCGCTCGGCATCGGCGAAGACGTTTTCCTCGCCTGCATGGTGTCAAACCTCCACCGCTTCAAGGACCACGGCACGCTACTGAACGCCTGGAGACTGGCGTTGGACCGCTGGCCCCCGACTGTCAATTCTGGCGTATTGCTTCTCGCCGGACGGATGCACGCCGAGGCCCGGGGTCTTCTAGACCTCGCGGAGGATCTTCGCCTCGGCGGGAATGTCCGATTCCTGGGTGAGGTGGACGATGTCGCGGGCCTCCTCGGCGCAGTGGATCTTGGCGTCTTCAGCTCCCGGCTCGAGGGGGTGCCGAACGGCGTTCTCGAGTGCATGGCCGAAGGACTCGCCGTCGTCGCGAGCGACATCCCAGGTGTTCGGGAAGCTGTGGGACCTGAGGGCGCGCCTCTCCTGGCCCCGGTGGGCGACGCGGACACGCTCGCGGAGTGTCTTCTGACGGCCGTGAGCGACCCCGGCCTGCGGGCGCGCTTGGGTCAGGCGAACCGCAGGCGGGCGAGCGAGGAATTCGGTGTCGGCGTCATGTGCGAGGCGATGATGCGGCTGGTGGCGGAGGCGCTGGCATCGTCCATCAGCGCCGGAGGCGGCACTGCTCATGAGGCTTCCGGAGAAACCCCTTGAGTGGCCCGGTCGCACCCACGGTCGCGGGCCATGACGCCCCCGTCACGGTCATCGAACCGGCAACCGGCTGGAAACTCCCCGACCTCGCGGAGTTGTGGCAGTATCGGGACCTCCTCTTCTTCCTCGCGCTCCGCGATCTCCAAGTCCGGTACAAGCAGACCTTGCTGGGTGCGGCGTGGGCCGTGCTCCAACCGGTCTTCACGATGCTGGTCTTCAGCGTCTTCTTTGGACGGTTGGCCCGGGTGCCGTCGGATGGCCTGCCCTATCCGGTCTTCACCTTCGCGGCCCTGTTGCCGTGGCAGATGTTCAGCTACGTGCTCACTCAGTCAGGGAACAGCCTGGTGGCCAATGAGCGTCTGCTCACGAAGGTCTACTTCCCTCGGCTCCTGATCCCCATGTCCTCCGTCCTGTCCGGGCTCGCGGATTTCGGCATCGCGTTTGCGGTGTTCCTGGGTCTCGCGGCTTGGTACCGGATTCCGCCAACCGCGGCCATCCTCGTGCTTCCGCTGCTGGTGCTCTTCGTGGTGATCACCGCGTTTGCGGTGGGGCTGTGGCTTTCCGCCCTGAACGTGCAGTACCGCGATGTGCGCCACACGTTGCCGTTCCTCACCCAGCTCTGGCTCTTCGTGACCCCGGTCGCGTACCCGAGCAGCCTGGTCCCCGAGCGCTGGAGGCTGGTGTACGGCCTCAACCCGATGGTCGGTGTCGTTGATGGGTTCCGGTGGGCACTCCTCAAGGGCGCTCCCGCTCCGGGTCCGATGCTCCTTGTCTCGGTGGGGACCGTCGTGGTCCTCCTTGTGGGCGGCCTGTTCTACTTTCGGCGGATGGAGCGCAGCTTCGCCGACGTGGTGTGAGGCTTCATGGGCGTACTCGCGGTGAGGGTGGACGACCTGGGCAAGCGATACCGCTTGGTCCAGCGCCCTCCCTACAGGACCCTCCGCGACGCCATCGTGTTCAGGGCAGCCCACCCGCTTCACGGCCTGGGTCGCTCGGCGATTGAGGGTTCCTCCTTCTGGGCGTTGCGGCACGCATCCTTCGAGGTGCGCGCGGGCGAGGTCGTGGGGCTTGTCGGGCGCAACGGAGCAGGGAAATCGACGCTCCTCAAGATCCTCTCTCGCATCACCGAGCCGACGGAGGGTCGGGCGGAGATCCGGGGCCGTGTCGGGAGCCTACTGGAAGTCGGCACGGGCTTCCACCCCGAACTCACGGGTCGAGAAAACGTGTATCTGAACGGGGCGATCCTCGGCATGCGCAAGGCGGAGATCGACCGGCGCTTCGACGAGATCGTCGCATTCGCCGAGGTCGAAAAATTCCTTGAGACCCCCGTGAAGCACTACTCCAGCGGGATGTACCTGCGTCTTGCCTTCGCGGTGGCAGCGCACCTGGAATCGGAGATCCTCCTCGTCGACGAGGTTCTCGCCGTCGGCGACGCTCAGTTCCAGCGGAAATGCCTGGGCAAGATGGGCGAGGTCGCGAACGCGGGCCGCACCGTCCTGTTCGTCAGCCATAACATGCAGGCGGTGCGGCATCTCTGCGGCCGGGCCATCTGGATTCGGGCCGGCTCGGTGGAGGAGGAGGGAGCCACCAATGACGTGATCGAGGCCTACCTCCAGGATGGGCCCGCGGCGCACAGCTTCCGGAACATACCGGAGATTGTTCGGGCGCTGCCGGCCGATCCCGCCTTCCGCCTGGAGAACGTGGAGATCCGGCAGCGCGGGCGGCCGATCGAGCGCGCCACGAACGGGTTGCCTCTCGATATCGAGATCGGATACGAGGTGCTGGAGCGGACCACGGGGTTGCGGGTCTTCTTCGACGTTTACGACACCGATGGCTCGTTGCTCTTCCGGAGCTTCAACGACGAGCAGGCCGATGGTATTCCGACGATGGAGCCGGGGCGCTACGTCTCCCTTGC